>NZ_CP174605.1:507500-1707500 GCF_051016085.1 Formosa bonchosmolovskayae | reverse complement strand
TAGGTTTTATCATTTTCCTCATACACATCCTGCTATTTTATCTCCAAATAGTTTACCGCTACTTATAGACCATAAGTTGCATCCATCACTTTTAACCGATACTATAGAAAATATTGTGATTTCTGTAGATGCCATTTCTACAGCACATGTTACACCGCCTGATTTTAGTATTTTAGAATATATTTCCAAACAAAAACAAATCACTTTACTTCTAGACGAATCGCATAGCATAGGCATTACAGGAGAAATAGGAATGGGCATTTTTAGTAGTATTCCCACAACGCATTTACATCAAAAAATTATGGTTGCTTCTTTAGGAAAGGCTATGGGATTACCCGGAGGACTAATTGCAGGAGATCTATCGTTTATACAGAATATAACATCTACGGTTATGTTTTCTACAGCATCAGGAATGAGTCCAGCTTATCTAGAAGCTTACCTGCAATCTCAAGCTATTTATAAAAATCAGAAGGCTAAATTAAAAGAGAATCTACGCTATTTTTTCGATGGATTATACTTGGATGATCGATTTATATTCAACACTCATTATCCTAACATTTATAATTTTCAACCTGAATTTTATAATGCTTTATTGAAGAAAAACATCGTTATCACTCATTTTAATTACCCAACACCTGAATCGGTTTTAAGTCGGATTGTACTTTCCGCAAATCATTCTAAAACCGATATAGATATACTGAAACACACTCTTAAAACGCTTGCATAAAAAAAAGCACTTTCAATTAAGAAAGTGCTTTTTTAGTATCTAAAGACTAAACTTTATTCGTCCCACCATACTGGAGTTACTGGCGTTTCTTCATTCGCCGAAACGTTTTCTGGATTTCTAAACTCTTCAGTAGACGGATAACTCGCTCTTCTAAACCATTGTCCTGCATAATCTCCATCTGAATCTTCTTCTTCTCTTATTTTTAAACCTTTAAAAACATCATCAGAAAAATCATATCTTCTGAAGTCTACAAAAGTTTCAGGATTTAAGAAATTATGAATATATTTTTCTTTCATAATATGTTGCAATTTCAATCCAGACTCACCTACAGCTACAGCACCATCTGCTATATAAGCTGTAGCATCTACACCATACTTAGACATACTTGCTTGAATACCTTCTAAATACGCATTGTAAGCGACACTATTTGCACCTGTACTTGTGGTAGAACCGCCATTAGCTAAGAAAGCAGCTTCAGCTTTAATAAACTGCGCTTCAGCATAACTTATAAGTAATAAAGGAGAATCTATAGAGGTATAAAAACCGCCATTCGAGAAACCTGTATTTCCTAAAGTTCCATCTGGAGCCAAACCGCCGCCACCACTTACGTAGCCTTTCCACTCGTCTGTGCCATCATTCTCACCAAAAACCGGTAAACGCGGATCGATTGTTAAAGCATTACTTTCGAAAGGGAAGTAATCACCATTCATAGAACTTACTAATTGACTCGCTAAATCGTTATGAAAATTTCCTGATCCTTTAGCAACAACCTCTGTAGAATACCATGGGTTTTGATTTTTATCGTCGTAAAACATTTGAAAATCATCAGCGTTAGATTCAAATCCATTTTCAATTGTAGCTAATACATCGCTAGCAGTCACACTCCCTTTACCTATTACATGCAATTGGTAACGTGCTTTTAAGGTGTAAGCCGCTCTAATCCATTTATCGATATCGCCTTCATAAATTAAATCGTCTGTTCCTAAATAAGTTCCAGACTCATCTACTTTTTGAAGTTCTGAAATAGCACCATCCAAAAGATTAAATATTTCTTGATAAATAAACTCTTGCGAATCGAAGGCAGGAAACAAATTATCTTGTCCGTTTGTCGCTTCCGAATATGGAATATTTTCCCAAGAATCTGTTGCAATTCCAAGGTTTATTGCTGTAATAATATCGGCAACTGCACTGTAATGTATTGCATCTATAGCTTCTGCTTTTTCTTTTATGGTGATTATATTTGGTAAGGTGTACAAATACACGCTAGACCATAACCCTGATGCGGTTGTTTCTCCCGAAGCTGTTCCGCCTTGTCCCACAAAATACTGAGTATAATTTCCAAAAGCCTGTTCTGCAGAATGTTGCCCTGCCAAGACTCTATACATTACTGGCGCCATTAAATCGCTTACACGCAATTGGTCTTCTTGTGCTGTACCAGACGGTGTATTGATATCAAAATATTCGTCACTACAAGCAGAGAATCCAACTAAAAGCAGTGCAAACATTCCTATTTTTATTATAAACTTGTTCATCTTTTTCATCTTTTAAAATCCTAAATTAATTCCCATTGACACACTCTCACTAAGCGGTGTTCCTAACCCTGTAAAACCATATACGTTACTTCCTGCACTGTATTGATTTCCTTCTGGATCGTAACCTTTATAAGGCGTCCATAACAAAATATTATTAGCATTTACAGAGAAACTAATGCGGTTCATTTTTAATCTTTCTAAAATATTTCCAGACAAACTATAAGACACCCCTATGTTACGTAATTTTACCCAAGATGCGTCTTGTAATAAAACTTCTGAGGCTAAATTGAAATTGTAACTACTTCTATAGTAATCTTGATCGATTAGCACCTCTGTTGTATTGGTAACATATCCGCCAGAGCCATTATCCATAACTCCATCCATAACCGTTAATACATCTCTATAAGCTGTTTCGGCTAGAACACCATTTCGTAAACTATTACGTCTACCAGCGTCGTATAAATCACCTCCTTTTTTCCATTCTACAAGAACATTAAGACCAAAGCCTTTATAACTAAAATTACTACCTAAAGACGTGACGAAATCTGGAAACGCATTACCTACTTTTACACGCTCTGAAGTATCTACATCTGGCAATCCGTTTTCGTTTATATAACGTTCTCCATCTTCATATCTATAAGTATACCCATACATATCTCCCATTTTATCACCTTCACGAATT
The DNA here is from genome assembly GCF_051016085.1 of Formosa bonchosmolovskayae. Lineage (GTDB taxonomy): Bacteria > Bacteroidota > Bacteroidia > Flavobacteriales > Flavobacteriaceae > Formosa. The sequence continues at coordinate 1,704,559 of NZ_CP174605.1, read as the reverse complement.
TCTGAAGTTATCCCTGCAAATCCTGCATCTGCAAAAATTAAAGATTCTACATCGTCTGGTAAGCTAAGTACTTTTCCTTCGTTTGTAGACCAGTTAAAAATAAGTTCCCATTTAAAATCTTCTGTTCTAATAACATCATATCCAACTAATAATTCATGCCCGTAAGTTTCAAAATCTCCTGCATTTCTTACTATACCAGATAATCCAGAAGAATAGGCTGCTCCCACTGTAAATATTTGATCTTTAACACGTGTTTTATAGTAGGCATAATCGATTCGTAAACGATTTTTAAAGAAACGTAAATCTGCTCCAATTTCGTAAGATTGGTTTCGTTCAGGCAACATATTAGTATCTCCTAATTGCGTACTTGATCTATATCCACCGGCTCCACCAAAAGGGAAATTGGAATCGGCAATAAAATAGTGTCCTACTTGACCAAATAATGGGCCTTTACCTACTTCTGCCCATGATGCTCTTAATTTACCAAAACTAAAAAAGTTACTATCCTTGTCCATTAAATCATGAAAATCGTAAGCCATACTTACAGACGGATAGAAAAATGATCGATTCTCTGTTGGCAAGGTTGAAATCCAGTCATTTCTTCCTGTAATCGTTAAAAATAATTTATTTCTAAAATCTACTTTTAACTCTCCAAAGACACCAACATTTCTAAGCTGAGTTACTGTTTTACCAGCAAATAAGTTAATGGTATTTGCGATATCGTTTATACCTGGTACGTTAAGGGTTTCTCCACGCTGCCATGTGTAATCTCTTTTAGAATCGGATATTTGATTACCCACAGTAAGTGTGGTCGAAAAATCGTCTGACCACTCTTTGTCCATCGCCACTAAAAAGTTAGATTCTAAACCTAAAAAGTTTATATTCTGATTAACAATAAATCCGCCTACAGCAGATCCAGCATCTAAATCTGGAGTTACAAAGCGATTTCTTTGATCTGAGTAATTATCAACTTGAGCCGCATATGTAATATTCATCCATGACAATGGTTGCCAATTTAAAGTTGCATTTCCAACCCATCTATTTACATCATCTAAAAGCGGACTCTTTTCTAATAAATATCTTGGATTATCTATAATACCAAACGAGTAATCTCTTTCGGAACCATCTGCGTTTTGGTAATCATTAATAGGGAATGTTCCTGAATAATATGCTAATGCACTAAAAACAGATTTATCTCCACCATTTCCTCGGGCTCCTCCAGAATTTGTATAAGCAACCGATGTATTTATTTTAAAGTTATCGGTTACAGTATATCCTCCTTTAAACCTGAAAGTTGTTTTGTCGTAATTTGTATTTGGCAACACACCTTCTTCACTGTTATTTGCTGCAGAAAAGAAATAATCTATGCGTTCTGTCGCACCACTAAGACTAAAGTTTAATTGGGTATTCACACCTGTTCTAAACAAATCGTATGGATCGTAAAACTGATCGCCTGTTAAATCGACCACTGTACCGTCATCCATAGTATAAGAATCATCGGTATATTCTGGGCCCCAAGAGTAGAAAGAAGTTCCTCCTAATCTAGTAAATCCAGTGTCGGTTTCTGGTGTATACAATGTTCTTGGCTCTCCACTAAACCCTTCTCTATATGTAGTTTGTAAATCTGGCGTTGTTCTAATTTGTCTAAAAGTTGTTGACGCCGTCATATTAACTCTAGCTTTACCCAACTTTCCTTTTTTAGTTGTAATAACTATCGCTCCATTGGCTGCTCTAACACCATATAATGCTGTAGCTGCAGCACCTTTTAAAACGTTATAGGTTTCAATATCTTCGGGGTTTATATCTGAAGCTCTATTTGAAAATGAAAATTGTTCTGAACTACTTGGTGAATTAGACCCCGTACTTGGTAACACACTTCCCGAAAACGTATCATTATTAAGTGCCAAACCATCTACAATTATTAATGGCTGATTATCTCTATCTGGATTTACAGATGTAACTCCACGAATTAAAATATCTACACCACCTCCAGAAGATCCTGAAGTCTGACTTATTTGCAATCCTGCAACGCGACCTTGAAGAGCCGAAACCGCATTAGACTGTCCTGCCAAATCTAAATCGGCAGTTTTAACTTGAGATACTGAATACCCCACTTCTCTAGCAGATTTTTCGATACCAAAAGCAGTTACTAAAACTTCATTTAAAGCTTCACCTTCTCCCATTACGAGGGTCACGTTTAAAACAGAGCTATTTACAGTGTTTTCTTGTTTATCGTAACCTAAGAATGAAAACACTAAAACATTACCCATGTTTGTTTTAATCTTGTAATTTCCATCGAAATTTGTGATTGTTCCGGTTGAGGTACCTTTTAATTGAATATTTACCCCTGGTAATGGCATGCCAGTATTATCTTTTACAGTTCCTTTAACCTCTATATCCTGAGAATAAAGCACAGAAAACATAGAGGTAAAAAAGACAATAAGGGTTAGCCGAATTGTAATTGTTTTTCTCATATTAGTTTGGTTTTAACATTATGTTAATTTAACATAAATTTCACATGAAATACACAAGAACATTGTTAAAAGTTAACAGTATACGTCACTAACATGGTTTTAATAAAAATTCTCAATTAAACTAAACATCCTTAATAAGCAATACCTGTTTTATAAAGCTGAAATGCTATTTTGATAATTAATACAGAAAATTTATCAATACACATCACGTATTTCAACCCTCTCAAGTTACAATCTGGCGTTATGTTATATTTAAATGAGTACATTTATAATTAATGACACGTAAAACCTATTATTTTTTAAATGACTAGTACACCTACAGCATCAAACCAAAACTTGTACTATACAAGGGTATTTAATAAACTCGTTTCTTCTTTTAAATTCTTATGTGTTATTATTGGGTTTACTTTATTTACAGGTTGTAAGTCTTCAAAATTATCGAAAACGATTACAAAATCTATTTCTACTGAATTTTACGATAATCAGTTTACTGGAATTATGATTTACGACCCTGAAACAAAAGACACGGTTTATAAACACCAAGCAGAAAAATATTTCACGCCAGCAAGTAATACCAAGATCGTTACCTTATTTAGTGCACTAACATTACTAAAAGACAGCATTCCTGCTTTCTATTATCATGCATCTAACGATACGCTACAATTAAGAGGAATAGGAGATCCTAGTTTCTTACATCCGTATTTTAAGGATAGTACTGCTTTACAAATGGCCAAAGATTATAAGCACGTATCCATTCTAAGAAACACCTTTACCGATGACAAATTTGGTCCAGGTTGGGCTTGGGAAGATTACGACACCTACTTTAGTCCAGAACGAAGCAGTTTTCCAATGTATGGAAATGTGGTGAGCATATCGAATACGAATAAATTGGAAGTTAGTCCAAACTATTTTAAAGACAGTGTTTTTCAAAAAACAGGTAAAATCAGTCGCTTATATAACCAAAATATCTTTTTTTACGATACGACATCTACAAGAGCGAGAGAAATCCCAATTGTAGTAGACAGTCTAACAACTCAGAATCTTTGGAGCGATTTACTACCTGGAAAAGTGAGTTTTTCTCACCAACCATTTAATTCTACTCCAGAAATAGCCTATAGCATTCCGTCTGACTCTTTATACAAACGAATGATGCATTTAAGCGATAACTTTCTAGCAGAACAAATGCTCGTTTTAGCTTCGAGTACCATCACCGACACTTTAAATACAACCTTCCTTAGAAACTATATTTTAGAACATCATTTACATGATTTAAAGCAAAAACCACGTTGGGTTGACGGTTCTGGATTAAGTCGATATAATTTGTTTTCACCTTTATCTTTTGTTCAGATTTTAAACAAACTCTACACGACAATTCCTCGTGAACGTTTATTTCATTTTTTTCCTGCAGGAGGTCAATCGGGAACATTAAAAAATTCGTACGCTGGACAAACAGAACCTTATATTTATGCTAAGTCAGGATCTGTAGGAAACAACTATTCTTTAAGTGGTTTCTTACTTACAGCATCCGGAAAAACACTAATCTTCAGTTTTATGAATAACCATTACACCACACCAACTAGCGAAGTAAAAAAGCACATGCAAAACATTTTCGAATACCTTAGAGACACATATTAATCTTTAAGAATTAAAGCATTTTTAAACACTTTGTTGGTATTATTTAAATTAATTAGAAAGCCATTTATAACAGCATAATTAACGGCATCATTTTTCTTAAGTATAAAAGTAGGATTTACTCCCACACCAATGCGAAATTCAGGAACCTTATAATCTTCGCTTATAATATGTATTGGAAGTTGTGTATACTTTTTAGAGTCTTTTAAATCCGACACTCTTACATAGGCATAACCCGATTCTAATAGTTCATTTACTTTTTGAGAATTTAAATCATTCACATTGGCAAATATTTCTGGATACACTTTTCCTTCAACAATAGTATAACCTTTAGCATTAAAATCGTCGTAGCCATAAAATGTACTCAAATCTCCTTGATCAATAATACGCCCCACATTATAGTAGTTTACATGCTCGTCGACATCCTTCTCCGTATAATTAATACCTAAGTCTAAAACATAGTTTTTACCCAAAAGGTTATATGTGACTTCGGTTAATTTAAGGTCGAACAGTTTTCTCTCATTTTGAGGAATTTTTTCATAATCTTCAATAGCTATCTTTTTGTAATTTTCGGTTGCAATCACATAAATTGCAGAAAGAATAGACACGTAATTAAGCTTGCGTATTTCCTGTTTTTCTTGATCATTTTTATACCCACCAGATTCTATTAAAATGGCACTCGTGCCCCATTTCTGAATATTATCACCAAAAGCTCTTGGCTCGAAATCGTCGTTATATCGTCCCACTTGCCCTTTGGCATATTGTTGAATAATCGTATTCATAAACACAATAACTTTCATTGCATTTCCACGCACATCATTTATATCTTTTTCATAATTATAAGCAGGAGCCAAATAAGAAACCGTTGCAGGTTTACTTGTACGTTCTGCATTATAATATCGGCTTTGATCATGAAGATTGAAACCAAAATCGGCATCTAAACTATCGCGAACACGCTTTAATATTTGCCCTTCTGGCGATTGTAATCTTAAAGCATCCCTATTTACATCTATCCCTAAAGCATTACGACGCTGAAAAACTTCTGCACCATCAGGATTAAGCATAGGCAAAAAATGTAATGTTAGTTTACTTAAAATTTCTGCTTTTTCAGCTTTAAATTCATCACTATTTAAAAAATTAAAAATATCGAAAATAGCCTGTGTTGCTGTGGTTTCATCACCATGCATTTGCGACCATAGAAAAACATCTACCGGACCACTACCTATACTTATTAAATTAATAGCACGACCTTCGATAGACGACCCTACATGTTTTACAGTATATTTTTTATCTAACCTCAACCTTTTTATAAACGGTTGTATATCGCTATGTTTTAAACGCCTTGTAGAAAACTCTTCAACTTTATATTTATCATATTCTTTATAAAGTTGTGAAGTAAAGTTGATGTTTTGAGCAAATACAGTTGCCGTAATCATAAGAAGAATACTGTTTAATATATATTTCATGTCTTATTTTTTTTTACTCGGAGTTGTTTTAAAATCATTCTTAAGCGTCCCTGCTTTAACAGCTTCTAAAAATGTTTTCCCTGGATCTGTTTTTTCTGTTCTGTACCCATTATCTTTTTCTAACCATAATGGATGACCTTCAAAATTTGAATACTCGTAATGACCAATAAGATATTCTATTGGATATTGCTTACTTAAATAATTAACTAATTTAATGTTTGCTTTAACCTGAAGTTCGGTTAAAGGCAAGTCTTTAGAGCCTCCAACATTTTCGATACCTATAGCACAATGGTTTAAACCTATTACATGCCTTGCCATAGTGGTTTCTGGCATTAATCTATAAATGGTTCCATCGCGATCTACTAAAAATTGAGAAGACACATTTAATGCACTTGCACTATTAATTTCTGTTCTAAAATTAGGTAGCAATGGATTTTTAAAAGCTTCGTAAGACTGTTCTAAGGTTGGTATCACCGTCCAATGCAGCACAATCATCTTTGGAACTATTGTAGGTTCTGTTTGTTTTAAACCGTAATGTTCATCAAGATATTCTAGCGTTAATTCGTTACGTTCTTCATTAAAAACAATTGGCTTGTCAATAATTTTATTTTGTACACCACAAGAGACAAAAACAGAAAGCAGAATTACTATTTTAAAACATTTTTTAAAAGTCAAAACCATAAGCATCCTTAATTTTAAACTGAATAACGTAGTAAAACGTCGATAAGTTAATCAATTTTATAAAACGATTCCTTGAAACCAAAGAAAGGTCAGTCATTTTTTCCCAAGGTATAAAACGCTATTGTTATAGATGGAGTTTCTTTATTTTAGGACTTAAGCATTCTAAAAAATATGTAAATTGCGCCCAAAACAACACATTTTATGAAACACCTACTTATTTTACTGGTAGCAGTTATATGCTTTTCATGCAGTTCTGATGACGATGGAAATGGAAACCAAAGATTTCACCCACCAACATGGATTCAAGGAACATGGATTCAAGCAGGTTCGCAAGATTTAAATGGTGTAAAATTTACAACAGACGATTTTTGTGTACTTGAAGCAGGTTTAGAATCTTGTTACAAAAGCATAATTGAACAATCTGAATTAGATGTTTATGTCGAAGATGAAGAAATTACAGACACGGATTATGAGTTCGAAATAAACTATTATGGAGAGCCTGGCGTAGAAAGAGAATTAGAATTTCATTTTAGATTAAAATCGGATAATGAAATAGTAGAAATAGAAAACGGATTGGAAACCAACACGTACACAAAACAATAAATTGCATCCTAATTTATAATGGTATAAAAGCTTCAGATAAACTCTGGAGCTTTTATTTTATATAAAAATTGTAAATTGCTATAATAGGAATGGTATTATTTTATGAAAAAATCTGTTTTAATTTATTTCAATCGCCTTCGCGAGCAGTTATGGTTTAGACCTTTAATATTCTGCATTATTTCCATTATTGGTGCACTACTAGCTCGCTTTGCCGATGGTACAGGACTAAAAGAACTGGTGCCCAATATAAAAACAGAATCTATTGTTGGCCTACTCACAACCATTTCGTCTAGTATGCTCGTTATAGCCATATTCGCAGTTTCTTCCATGATTTCTGCATTTAGCGCCGCGAGTAATACAGCAACACCTAGATCTTTTAAGATTGTGGTTACAGACGATGCTTCTAAGAACGCCTTATCTATGTTTATCGGTGCTTTTATTTTTAGTATCGTATCTACCGTAGCGCTTGAAAACGGTTATTATGGCGATGCGGGTCGTTTTGTACTTTTCGTTTTTACATTATTGTTTTTTGCCTCGGTTATTTTAACATTTTTACGCTGGGTAGACAGAATTTCAAGGTTGGGACGCCTAGAACACACCATTAGTCAAGTAGAACAAGTCGCACTAAAATCTTTAGAAAATCACATTAAGCATCCGCTTTTAAAAGGTGTTCCGGTATCTAATACAATCAACACAAGCGTCTTTGTGAAACCCCTTAAAATTGGTTATATCCAGTTTATAGATATGGATAGTCTGCAAAAACTTGCCGAAGCGCATCACATTACAATACAACTTAACGCCACTCCAGGAGCCTATGTTCATTATAATTCACCTTTAGTTTACCTTTCGACAGCTCAGGGATTGGATATTGAAGACATTTCAAAAAAAATTAATGAAGCCATTCGCATTGGTAGTACAAGACTTTTTGAGGAAGATCCGCGTTTTGGCCTTATTGCCTTATCAGAGATTGCGAGTCGAGCTTTATCTCCTGGAATTAACGATCCGGGAACAGCCATACAGATAATTGGAAGTCAGGTGCGCTTATTTTTCTTGTGGAACACAACGTACACAAAAGAGGAAATCGATTTACACAGTTATAACCGTATCGAAGTGCCTCAACTCCCTACTCAGGAATTTTTCGAAAGTGCTTTTCGCCCTATTTCCAGAGATGGCGCAAATAACATCGAGGTCATGCTCCGGTTACAAAAAGCATATGCGTCTATTGCCACCATAAATCATGCTGAGATGCAAGCCATAGCCCTAGCCTATTCCGAAACTTCCTTTAATAGAGCCAAACAAGAATTAACATTTAAAAGTGACTTAGATCTTCTTAAAGAGAAATCGTTGTGTTTTAGCCTAGAAACGCCACCCGAATAATCTACATCTATCACATTAATAACTGTTACAAAAAGCATAAAGCTTCAGAAATTAAACTGAAGCTTTTTTTATTCCATTACATTTGTTTTACTTAAAATTGGGTATGAAACACACCTTGGCTAAATTTAAAAATAGTGGTCTCCGAAAATTTATTCGAAGGCATCAAAAATACGCCCCTATTTTGTTCTTTATTGGTGGTTTTATTTTCGACACGCTAACGCTTGGGCGCATAGACAGACTCTACGATCTCTCTGTGCTTTGCATGCACATGACATCGTTAAGCATCACCTTATATCTTTTTAATCTAGCCGACGATGGAGCATGGAAAAACACCTTTCTAGAACGTTTTGAAATTTATTTTCCATTGGTTATTCAATTTTTCTTTGGCGGACTGTCTAGCGCTTATGTGGTATATTTCTCCAGAAGCGTTTCTCTATCCAGAACCGCATCCTTTTTTATAATCTTAGTGGTTTTATTGTTTGCCAACGAATTTTTAAAAAAGCGTATCTCTAATAAATATCTTCAATTTAGCATTTATTATTTTATAAGTTTTACCTTTTTTTCTTTCATGATTCCGGTATTCATCAAACAAATGAATCCTGCTATTTTTATAATTTCTGGTGTTGTTAGCCTAGCGTGTACCCTATTACTAATCACCTTTATCTATAGAAAAAGTCCAAGTACACGAGCCGAAATTCATTTAGGAAAACTAACCGGAATTATTATTTCCATCTACCTTCTAATAAATATTTTTTACTTTTTTAAACTCATTCCTCCGGTGCCACTCGCCTTACAAACAGGTTTAGTGGCTCATAATATTGTGACGGAAAACGGAAAATATGAGGTGACTTACGAAGAAAAAAAACAATTCGTTTTCTGGAGAGATCACAGCTCCAAATTTATTCATAACCCAAACGAACCGGTGTATGTTTTCTCTTCTATTTTTGCTCCAACGGCTTTAAAGAAATCCATTATTCATAGATGGAAATGGTACGATGAGAAAACTGAGGAATGGATTATTTTAGACAATATAAGTTACGATATTACTGGTGGCAGGAACGATGGCTACCGTGGATACACGTATAAAGAAAATATAAGATCAGGATTATGGCGAGTAGAAGTTTTAACCGAAGAAGAATTACTGCTTGGTGTTATTGATTTTGAAATTATTGAAAACCCCAATGAAAAACCGCAACGTTTAGTAAAAAAAGTATTTTAATGTATAAGTGAAATTATTCTAAAATAATTGATGCCTTAAAACCAACAGTTAGATTCCCTATTGCTTCTCACTTCATTTTAGTTCGTGATGACCCTGGAAACATCGTTTTTCACAAAATCTCGAACAAAAATTGTATTAACCTCATTTTAAGCACAAAAAAAACGCGCTTTACGCAATCTTTAACTTTTTTCTTAGTGTTCATTTATTTTTTGAATAAAAATCACCTAAATTGTAATGTCTTTAATAGATTTATATATGGCATTAAAAATTGTAATTTCTCACAAAACAAAGTACAAATATGACCGATTAGTTTCGTTATCCCCTCATATTTTTAGATTACGTCCAGCTCCTCATAGTCGAACACCTATAGAAGCCTATTCCATTAAAATCACACCCGAGGAACAGTTTTTTAACTGGCAACAGGATCCTTTTGGAAATTATATGGCACGTTTAATCTTTCCAGAAAAAACAAGAGAACTTACAGTTGAGGTCGAAATTATAGCCGATTTAAAAACTATAAATCCGTTTGATTTCTTTGTCGAAGAAAGTGCCGAAGAATATCCGTTTACATATACAGATACCATTAGAAAGGAACTTCTTCCCTATTTAGAGGTCACTGAAAAAGGGCCATTATTATTAGATTTCCTTAAAACGATTGATACCACTCCAAGAAAAACAATCTATTTTCTAATAGATATCAATCAGAAAATATACCAATATTTAAAATATAACATCCGGATGGATCCGGGTGTACAATCTTGCGAAGAAACTCTAGATCACAGAACAGGCTCTTGCCGTGATTACGCGTGGTTATTTGTCCAAACCTTACGCCATTTAGGTTTTGGGGCACGATTTGTTTCGGGATACATTGTTCAATTAAAATCTGACGAAAAATCACTAGACGGCCCTTCTGGTCCTGAAGAAGATTTCACAGATTTACACGCTTGGGCCGAGGTTTACCTTCCTGGTGCGGGTTGGATTGGTTTCGATGCCACTTCAGGATTGTTAGCTGGAGAAGGCCATATTCCGCTAGCCTGTACGCCTTCTTTTGAAAGTGCTGCTCCTGTATCGGGAATGACCGATATTTGTGAGACTGAATTCGAATTCGAAAACTCTGTTAAACGTATTTTTGAATCCCCTCGAGTTACAAAACCCTATACGGACGAGCAATGGAAAGCCATTTACAAACTCGGATTTAAGGTTGAAAAAGAACTAGAGAAAGGCGATGTAAGATTAACCATGGGAGGCGAGCCTACTTTTGTTTCTATAGACGATATGGAATCGGAAGAATGGAATACAGCTGCCGATGGTCCCCACAAACGCGAACTTGCTAAAAATTTAGCCGCAAAATTATACGACGAGTACGATAACGGTAGTGTATTACACCAGGCGCAAGGAAAATGGTATCCAGGAGAACCATTACCACGTTGGCAAATAGAACTGTGTTGGAGAAAAGACGGAAAAAAGATTTGGCATAATAAGAAGCTATTATCTCTGTTTTCCGATAATCCCGCTTTACCTGAAAATGCCTCAGAATTATTTTTAAAGACCTTAACCCAGAAATTAGATATAACAGATAAACACATTATTCCTGCTTACGAAGATGCGTTTTATTTTATGTGGGAAGAAGGCAAATTACCTATAGATGTAGACCCAACGGTAGACGATGGCGCTTTATTAGTAAAAGATAAATTAAAGCAAATTCTTAAAGATGGAAAGTCTAAAGCTATAGGCCATGTATTGCCTTTAAACAATACCTCAGAGACATGGTACACTAACGCTTGGAGTTTTAGACGTAAACACTTATTCTTAATTCCAGGAAACTCTCCTATCGGATTACGATTACCTTTAGACTCATTGCTTAGAGATCCAGAATTTGGAGAATTCCCACAGCAACAACCCGATAATTTTACAAAAAAGAAAAAACTTCCTAGCTACAAGAACATTGTTTTAAGACGTTCTAGAAAAGTTAAAGAAGATGGTATTTCTGAAGACACCAATAATTATTTTATCCGTACCGGTTTATGTGCCGAAGTTAGAGACGGTAAAATGCACTTATTTTTCCCGCCTTTAGATACTGCCGAAATATTTTTAGACTTGGTATCTTCTATTGAAGCTACAGCAAAAGAACTTAAAATCCCAGTGGTTTTAGAAGGTTACGACCCACCAAAAGACAACCGATTAGAATCCATGAAAATTACGCCAGATCCTGGTGTAATAGAAGTGAATGTACAACCTGCTAAAAATTGGGAAGAACTTACGCATAATACATTAACCCTTTACAGACTTGCTAAAGAGTCGCGTTTAGGTACCGAAAAATTTATGTTAGATGGGAAACACACCGGAACCGGAGGTGGAAACCATGTAACCTTAGGAGGCGTTACGCCTAAAGACAGTCCGCTACTGCGTAAACCAAGTTTACTAAGAAGTTTGCTAACGTTTTGGCAACATCATCCTGGTCTATCATACTTATTCTCTGGAGCGTTTATCGGAGCGACCAGTCAGGCGCCACGAATTGACGAAGCGCGTATGGAAAATCTTTACGAACTGGAGATCGCATTCAGTCAGATTCCGAAAAATGGAAAAGTTCCGTTTTGGTTAACCGATAGATTATTCCGTCACTTATTAACCGATTTAACAGGAAACACCCACCGTGCAGAATTCTGTATCGATAAATTATACTCCCCAGATTCATCGTCTGGACGTTTAGGAATATTGGAGCTTCGTGCTTTCGATATGCCACCACATCCGCAGATGAGTTTAATGCAAAACTTATTAGTTAGAACACTTGTTGCTTGGTTCTGGAAAAAACCTTACGAGCACGATTTAGTACGCTGGGGAACAGAATTACACGATAAATTCTTAACCGAACATTACGTAAGAGAAGACATTAAAGATATTGTTAATCAGCTTAACAAAGCCGGATATAAATTTAAGGAAGATTGGTTTAACCCATTCTTCGAATTTAGATTCCCGCTTCATGGTATGGTCGAAATCAATAATATTAACTTAGAATTACGCGCCGCTATAGAACCTTGGAACGTTCTAGGAGAAGAAATGACTGGAGGCGGAACTGCAAGATATGTAGATTCTTCTGTGGAACGAATTCAGGTAAAGGTGAATCACTTTACCGAAGAGCGTTATGTTTTAACTTGTAACGGAGTTAAAATCAACTTAAACAATACCGGTGTAAAAGGTGAATTTGTGGCTAGCATACGCTATAAAGCTTGGAATCCGCACTCCTCTTTACATCCAACCATAGATGTAGATACGCCTTTGGTTTTCGATATTATAGACACATGGAACAGACGTGCCATTGGAGGTTGTACCTATTTTGTGGCGCATCCAGGCGGACGATCATACGAAACGTACCCGATAAACAGCTATGAAGCTGAATCTAGGCGTATTAACCGTTTCTGGGATATTGGACACACTCAAGGAGAAATATTTGAAGTAGAAAAAATTGAACAGGATGATAATAATTCGAGTAGAAATGTCGAAATTCACGGCAGTTCTAGGAAGTATAAATATCAGGAACAACCCGTTAATTCTGAATTCCCTTACACCCTAGATTTAAGAAAAAAATAAACGATTAATGCCGATTGATAAAAACACTTTATTTGAGAACTATTTTTCTGATTTTAAATATTACGACGAAGTTCTTAAATCAAATATGTCTGTTAATCCCAACTGGAAAAAATTACTAGGTAATCTTACCCAAATGGGAACCAATACACTAATCTCTAAACAAGATGAAATGGATTGGCTAATGGACGAAAACGGTGTAACCTATAATGTTTACAACGATCCTAAAGGGATGCACCGTGCGTGGCAATTAAATATCGTCCCTTTTCTTATCCATCAAAAAGAATGGGATACCATAGAAAAAGGAATGCAACAACGTTCGGAATTATTAAACCTGACGTTAAAAGATATTTATGGCAAACGCGAACTTATTAAAAATGGCATAGTCCCTCAAGAAGTTATTTATGCGCATCGTGGTTTTTTAAGACAATGCGATCAAATTCAATATAAAACGGCTAAGAATTTATTAATACATTCGGCCGATTTAGCACGTGGTCCAGATGGTCGCATGTGGATTGTTAACGACAGAACACAAGCGCCTTCAGGCATGGGGTATGCGTTAGAAAATCGCTATGCCACCAGCCGGATTTTACCAGATATCTTCAAAGATATTCACGTGAAGCCACCATCGCCTTTCTTTGCAGATTTCAACAAAATGTTAATTGAATCTGCGCCACAAAATAAGGAGAATCCAACCATCGTTATCCTTACACCAGGCCCCTTAAACGAGACTTATTTTGAACATGCTTATATGTCTTCATTTTTAGGTTATCCATTAGTAGCAGGAAACGATTTAGTTGTTAGAAATGGGAAGGTCTGGATGAAATCTTTAAAAGAGCTCAAACAAGTCGATGTTATTTTAAGACGTGTAGACGATGTGTTTATGGATCCCTTAGAGCTTCGCGAAGATTCTTATTTAGGTGTGGCCGGTTTGCTAGATGTGGTAAGAGAACAGCAAGTCACCATTATAAACCCTATTGGAAGTGGTATTTTAGAAAACTCGGGACTGATCCCGTTTATGAATGCGATTTGCAAATACTTTTTTAAAGAAGATTTAATTCTGCCACAAATAGGTTCTTGGTGGTGCGGACAAAAGAAAGAACGCGATTACGTTCTAGAAAATTTGAAAAATCTAGTACTTAAACGCATAGATAGATCTAACCGGGAAAACATCTTTTTCTGTGAATTCTTAAAACCAGCCCAGTTAGAGAAATTGAAAGCAGAAATACTTGACAATCCGTTTGTGTTTGTTGCTCAAGAGAAGATTTTATTTTCGACGGCGCCAGATTTTACGGGAGACAAGCTGGAACCACGCAAAGTGATGTGTAGAACATTTTCTATTGCAAAAGACGATGGTTATTCTGTAATGCCCGGAGGTTTAGTGCGTGTCGCATCTGAGCGCGAAGACCTTTTTGTGTCTAATCAACGCGGTGGCGTAAGTAAAGATTTTTGGGTTATTACCGACGAGCCCCAAACCAATGTTCAGAATTACACTTGGGACAGCTCCTTCGAAATTTCATTTTCTGGCATTAACGATTTACCTAGCAACACTGCCGAAAATTTATATTGGTCTGGGCGCTATTTAGGCCGTGCCTTAGTGACTGCGCGTTATTTGCGTACTGTACTTATTAAAATGAGCAATGAGCAGTACAACGAACAAGAAACGCAATCTAAGAGCCTACAATGTTTATTTCAATCGGTGACACATATTACCTCTACCTTCCCTGGATTTATAGGCGAAAAAGGTAAAAAAGCATTAGAAGATCCCTTAAAAGAAATTCTATCGGTGTTAATTGATAGTCATAGATCTGGTAGCTTTGCACAAACACTTAATAGTTTTAACAATTCGTATTTCACGCTTAGAAACCTATGGTCTAAAGACATGTGGCGTGTTTTTGATGGCATTCAGAAAAACTGGAAAGCCTTCGTAGAAGATTCCGCCGAACACACTTCGATACAATCACTAATAAAAATCTTAGACAAAATTATTACTAGGCTTATTGCCTTTATGGCTCTTATCGAAGAGAGCATAATGGTAGAACAAGGCTTACTGCTTTACTTTATTGGTTTGCAAAGCGAACAAGCCATGATGAATATTGCTAAATGCCGTTCCCTTTTAGTGATAAGTCACGATAAACAACCGCAATACGAAATTTTAGAGGCCCTTTTAAATAGTCATGAGAGTTTAAACATTTATAGATACAGTTACCGTTCGCATTTAAGCACAGAAAATGTAATTAATCTTATTCTTTTAAATGAAGAATACCCAAAATCGTTAACCTATCAGCTTAGGCGCATTCAAAAAGATATAGACAAATTACCACATTCCGAAAGTCTTGGCGAGGTCACAAAATGTCAGAAATTTATAGCAGAGGCACATCATAAAATTCAAAATCTAGATATTAAATCACTTTTAGAATTAAATACGGATGACACTATTATCCGACAGAATTTAGACGATAGTTTAACCGAGTTAAGCGATTTACTGCACGAAATGTCTTTAGCCTTATCCGATGCGTATTTCAATCATTCGTATCAGCAAAAACAATTGGTTAATCAAAACTTCCCTTTCTAGTTATGGAATTTAAAGTCTCTCATACCACAAGTTACGATTACGATAGCGGTGTTACCTTTTGTCATAATATAGCCACTTTAAAGCCCAAAACCATGCCTGGGCAAACGTTACTGGATTACGAACTCGAAATAAGTCCAAAACCGACCGAATTAACAGAGCGATTAGATTTTTTTGGTAATGTAGTGACTCGTTTTTCCATTCAAGAATATCATAAAAAGTTAACGGTAACCGCTAAAAGCAGGATACTCAGGCAGTACGCTTCTCAGCCTGATATTGAAACCTCTGAAATGGGACGATCTATTACTTTAGAGGATGCCTTAAGACTTTTAAAAATAAATAAACTTGATCTGGTAGATATCAATCAATTTAAATTAGATTCAATTTTTATAACACGAATTTCTTCAGAAATTAAGGCCTATGCCGAAGTGTCTTTTAAACAAGACCGCTCTGTCTTTGAAGCCTCGTACGAATTAATGGAGCGTATTTTTAAAGAATTTAAATTCGATTCTGGATTTAGCACCATCGCCACTCCAATTCACGAAGTGATGAAAGAGAAAAGAGGAGTATGTCAAGATTTTGCACAGATTGCTATTGCCTGCGTACGATCTATAGGTTTACCTGCACGTTATGTAAGTGGTTATATTGAAACCTTACCGCCACCAGGAAAAGAAAAATTAGTAGGAACAGATGCATCTCATGCCTGGTTCTCTGTTTACATTCCTACTTTTGGATGGGTAGACTTTGACCCCACCAACAATCAAATCCCGAAAGACCAACACATAACGGTGTCTTGGGGAAGAGACTATTACGATGTACCACCTTTAAAGGGCGTAGTATATAGTACAGGAAAAAACAAAATGAATGTAGCCGTAGATATTAGACCGGCATAGAACTAAAAAAAGCCTTGCATATACTGCAAAGCTTTTTTTATTAGATTTTAATTTTCAATTGAATTCTCTAACCTTTCAGAAAATTACATTGCGGCTTTATAAATAGCCATCGCATCTTCTACATTGACATCTCTAGGATTACCTCCTGTACATACATCGTCTAGCGCATGTTGTGCCATAAGTTCGAAATCTTCTTCGTTAACACCTAATTCTCTTAAACCAGACGGAATACCGACAGCTTTAGACAATTTTTCGATAGCCTGAATGGCTGCATTTGCGCCTTCTAAATCGTTTTTATCATTCACTTCTACGCCCATTGCTCGTGCCACTTTTTTAAGCTTATGGGTACACGCAGGAATATTAAATCGCTCGACATGCGGTAACAAGATAGCATTAGCAACACCGTGTGGCATATCGTACATGCCTCCTAATTGATGCGCAAGAGAGTGTACAAAACCTAAACCCGCATTAGAAAACGACTGTCCTGCAATAAACTGTCCCCAAGCCATTTTACTTCTAGCTTCTAAATTATCGCCATTATGCACAGCCTCTTCTAAACTAGTAGCGATTAACTCAATAGACTCTAAAGCCAATGCATCGGACCAATGAAAAGCGCCTTTAGTAACATACGATTCTATAGCATGAGTTAAGGCATCCATTCCTGTTGCCGCTGTAAGTGATGCTGGTTTTCCCAACATTAACTCCGGATCGTTCACCGCGATAGAAACCAAGCAATTTTTATCGACCATAACCATTTTAATATGTTTTACCACATCGGTAATAACATAATTTATTGTGACTTCACTAGCTGTACCAGCAGTCGTATTTATTGCAATAATAGGTAATGAAGCTTTAGTTGATTTATTTACCCCATCGTAATCAGAAATTTCTCCTCCATTTGTAGCTAAAATACCAATAGCTTTTCCACAATCTTGAGGAGAACCTCCTCCAAGGGTAATAATAACATCGCAGTTATTTTCTTTTAATAACGCTAATCCGTTATTAACATTTTTTACTGTCGGGTTAGGTTGAACGTTATCAAAAAGTATCATTTCAATATTAGAACTATCTAAAATATCAATAACTTTCTGAGCAACGCCAATTTTAACCAGTATTTTATCTGTTACAAAAAGTGCCCTCCTATAAGGTAAATCCTTTAATTCTTCACTTAAATCTTTTAATGCTCCTGGTCCAATTAAACTTAATGGTGGCAAATAAATTCTTCTACTTTGTAACATAATATTTCTATTTTAAATAATCTTTCATCAATAGAGCTGCACCTAAAGCACTTTCATTTTTACAATCTGAAATCTTTATGGTTATGCTAGGTTTTAAAATTTCTAAGAAGGCAATAAAAATTTTATTCTTATTAAAACCTCCTGATATGTAGACGTCTTTTAACGTTGCTTTTTCATCGGAAATTAATTCGATGGCCGAAATAACTTTTTTACTGATTTCGTAAATTAATTGATAATAAGCCGTTTCGTAAGACAGAAAATTCTGAAGATATTCTGGGTGTGCCTCGAAATCGGTATCGATACCTTCCGATAAAAACACACGGGCATTTTGTTCTATTAGCTCTTTACAAAGTCTGGTGTTTAAAACTAAATCTAGGTGATAATCTATATCTACTTTATAGAAATCGCTTAACGTTTTAATATAGACTTCGTGAATACGTCCTAAGAATTGCATTGAAGATTTTACTTGTTGCTTTTCTGGCGTCATAAAACACAAACAATTATTTTGTAGCTGATGTTGCGTTAAGGTTTCTTTACTAAAAGGATTCATGGTTATAATCCATGTTCCTGTAGATAACAGCACAAAATCGTTGTTATTTTCGTTTTCTAAAATCGGAATAATTGAAGAGGAGCTGTCATGAAGACCTGTTCCTACGGCAATAGTCTCTCCGTTAATTTTTGTTATTACAGCTTCATTCCCTTTACAAGGTGCTGGAAGCGTAATGTTTTCATCTTTTAACCAAGAATGGTAAGCCATTTTATCGAAATCCCAAGTCGCTGTATGCGCTCCAACAGACGTAAAATCTGCTGTAATTTTACCTGTGAAAAGATAACTTAAGTATTGGGGATAATGTAAAATAGCATGTACGTGTTCCCAAATGTCTGGTTTATTTCTTTTAAGGGACAACATTTGTATCCCTGTATTTAACATCCCATAGGCTGGCGAAGCTGTTTTTCTTGAAAACTCTGCTGTTCCACCTTGGGACTTATAAAAATCACTATAATCGTTTAAATCTAATGGCTTTAAATAATTATACAGCGGGGTAATACGCTCGCCCTCTTTATTTAAATACACCAATGATGCACCATGTGTAGAAAAGTTTAAGGCTTTTATTTGATACTTACCTTCGTCCTGAATAGTTTTAATACCATTTTTAACCCAAGTTTCAATAGCATCTAAATCGTCGCAACAGTATCCGTCATCGTCTGTTACTTCGTCAAACTTAACCGATTTCTGATACACGATACTAAATGTTTTATCGAATAAAAAGATCTTCTTATTGGTCTTTCCGATATCGACAATTGCTATAACTTTTTCCATACTGATACTTAAAATTTTGCAATGAAAAGTTTTCTCCATGTTGAATAAACATCAACTGGAGAAAACAAATTCATTACCAATAAAAAAAAACAAAAAAAAAGACTCGTCAAACTAATAAACCACTACAAAACAACTAAAGACGAGTCTTCTTGAAAAAAAAATATTATCCTTTAAATCCGTATAACGGACCATAATTATCACAAGCGCGATAATCTGCTCCTTCTAATTGCTCTCCGAAGGCTGCCCATGCACTTGGTCTAAACACATCATTTTCATCTACATTATGCATATTTACAGGAATGCGTAACATCGCTGCTAGAGAAATTAAATCTGCTCCAATATGTCCGTGAGAAATAGCACCGTGATTTGCTCCCCATTTAGCCATTACTGTGTATACGTCCTTAAACGCACCTTTACCCGTAGTTCTTGGCACGAACCAAGTTGTTGGCCAAGTTGGATCTGTTCTATCGTTTAATACATTGTGAATATCTTCTGGAAGCTCTACACTCCATCCTTCTGCAATTTGTAATACAGGTCCAATTCCTTTAATAAGGTTTATTCTACACATGGTTAATGGCATCTGACCTTTAGTTAAAAAGTTAGATGAAAATCCACCACCTCTAAAATACTCTACAGTAGCTGGAGGCCATTTCGTATTATCTAAACATCTTTGAACATCGTCTTCGGTAATATCCCAGAATGGTTTCATTGTTGGGTTACCATCGGCATCTAATTGCTGTGCTGTAGCATCTAAAGTTGTAGAACCAGAATTAATAAGGTGAATAATTCCATTTTCGGCTAAACCAGTTAATTTTTTACCCGTAACACGCTCTACCGATTCTGGACTCCAGTACGTACGTACATCCGAGAATAGTTGTGCAGTATTGGTTAATAAATGACCAAACAACATTGAAATGGCATTTAAACAATCGTTTTCCGTAGCAAAAATATAAGCTTGACGAATACCGTTCCAATCGAAAGACGAATTTAGAATAGATTCTGTAAAATCTGCATTAGGTTGGTAGTCTGTCCACTGACGTTGTCCTTGGAATCCTCCCATAATGGCATTTCTACCTTTAGATTCTTCTCCGAATCCCATTTCCTTAAGTTTAGGGTTTCCGTTCATTAAATCTTTACAGATTAAAGTCATTTTCACAACTTTTTCCCATTCTTTCTCTTTAACCTCAGCCGATTTTTGAGATTCTTTACTGTTACGATCTGGACCTTCTATACAATTTTCTTTTGTCCACGCCAATGCTTTTTTATACTCGTCTTGATCGAAGATGTTATGCTCAATACGTCTTAAAAGTTCTACAGATTCTACGAATTCTGCACGCACTCCTAAATAGTCTTGTAAAAAGTTAACATCGACCATAGAACCTGCAATACCCATAGAGCTATACCCGATAGATAAATACGATTTTCCTTTCATTTGGGCCACTGCTAAAGCCCCTTTTACGAAACGTAAAATTTTCTCAGACACATCATCAGGAATAGACGTATCGCCTCCATCCTGAACTTCTTTTCCATAAATACCAAAAGCTGGTAATCCTTTTTGAGAATATCCGGCCAAGGCTGCTGCTAAATACACAGCACCTGGTCGTTCTGTACCATTAAATCCCCAAACGGCTTTAGGTATTAACGGATCTGTATCCATAACTTCTGTACCATAGCACCAACATGGTGTTACTGTTAAAGACACTTCTACACCTTCTCTTTTAAATTTATCTGCACAAGCCGCGGCATCTGCAACACCACCAATAGTGGTATCTGCGATAACGCATTCTACTTTTTCCCCACTAGGGAAACGTAGTGTTTCTTCTATTAATTTTGCGGCCGCTTTGGCCATATCCATACACTGAACCTCTAAAGATTCTCTCACTCCTAATTCACGTCCGTCAATAGTTGGACGAATTCCTACTTTTGGTAACCTACCTATTAATCTGCTCATTGTTTCTAATGCTTTTCTATTCTGTAAATTGTTCTAATTCGGTTAGCTGATCGTTAGATAAACCCGCTGGTTTAAACCCGGAAGCCCAACACATCATTAATAATTTTGCGCCTTTATTTGCAACATCTAAAAAGTCCCAAGCTTTCATTACATCTGGAGCTGTTGCGGTAGCACCGTGCTTTTCCCATAAAGACACATTTCGAGTTTTAAAGGCATCGATAGTCACTTTTGCTAAGGCTGCCGTACTAGATAATGCGTAAGGTGTACAGTGAATTCCTTTTGGAACAAATACTTTTACCTCAGGACACATCATCCAAATTTGTCTGTTTAATTCTTCTTCATCATCAAATAATTCGTGGTGACTCATACAAATCAATTCTAAAGGATGCGTATGTACTACCGCTAAATTTTCTGGGTGGTGTTGCGAGTTAAATAAGTGGATACTTGCATGAGAAATTAATTCGCATGTAGGTCCGAAATTATCGCGTTTTCCTCCCCAAATAATAGAATATGCTGTTGCATCTTCGTTGATATAAAGAATGCAAGACACTTCTTCTAACATATCTACCAAGTCTCTTAAGTAACATCCAGTTCCTGTAATATAAATTACAAATCCTGCACATTCCTTAGGAAAATCGAAAGGAACTTCCTCTCCAATGCCTTGAACTTCTTCTTTGCTAAAAAAAGAGGTTAAGTTCATTGAAATGTTTCCAGCATTTCGCTCTGCCCATTCACGTTGCCATAAATAACCAGCTACCGTAGATACTTTTTTCAATTCGGCTTGTACTTCTATTGGGAGTTTTAAAGTTTTCATATATGTTTAAATAAAAATTTATTACACAAAAATACTTTCATAGTATCATTTTAATAATATTTAAAATCTGTATTTTTGTATCTAATTCAAACATTAATTGATTTAATGAAAATTGTAAAAGATATCCAACTGGGAGATCCGTCTTCTAACAAGCAAAACTTTATAGATCTAAATTTAAAAGTATTGTGTTGCCGATATTGGATACTCGATTTATGGGATTGTCACGATATGGTATTCCCGTATTGGAGATTGTATTGGAATAGAAATACAGGAGGCGAACTGATTCATCGCGATAATATATTCGAAATGGATCCCAATTGCCTTTATATTATACCGCCCTTCACTTCGTTTTCGTCCCGATTCACAAAAAATCATGTGTATTCCAACGGCATACATGTTAACGGGAAACACGTTACTAGTACCATTAACGAAGACCATTACGTAGACTCCTCGTTAATACATTTATTTATTCATTTTAATTTAGGGGTGCCGTTTGACAATGTTTATCCAGGGATTTTAAAAATAGAATTAACAGACTATTTAAAAGATCGTTTAGACTACCTGACTAGCCGATTAAAAATAGAGAATACAGATTTCAAACTAACCTTTAACTTAAAGCTACAAGCCTTTATTAAAGAAGCCTTAACTAATATAGGACCAGAATTATGGAAGGCTATTAATATAGACGAGCGTGTACTAAAAGTAATTCGTTATATTGAAATTAATATCAATAAAAAATTAAGTAATCCCGAATTGGCGGCCATTACAAATATGGCTCCTAACTCTTTTGCTAGATTATTTAAAATTGAGATGAATATAACCTTACATAGTTTTATTCAGAACAGAAAAATTGCAAAAGCTTGCGTCCTGTTTGAACACACAAACAAAACTATTGAAGAAGTTTCTTTTGTATTAGGGTTCTCTGATCGCTTCCATTTTTCAAGAGTTTTTAAATCTGTTATCGGACTTTCGCCTGCTTCTTACAAAGAGGAAAAGTACATTTAGTTTATTTGCTATTTCCTCTTTCACCTACCAATAATTACACCCTGATTGTTTATTATCTTATTTTTAAACCGATCTAAATCTATTAAGATCATGGTCCTTACTGCGGATTAATTTGAAGAATCAATCACCAGAAACAATACAACAACATCATCTTAAAACCAGAAATTACTCTTATTTATTTTAGAAATACTAAATATATATTTCTTATAGATTACTAGTATCATGTTGGTTGCAAAGGGTTTTAAGCCCATTTTCTATTATATTTATTTCGAGTACACAGACCATATAATAGCTAAAATAATTATTTAATAAATTTTCAAATTATAGCTATTAAACCTAAACATGCTGTACAAAAACCTTAATATCATCAATGTTTAAATTATACATATTATTGATTGTTATAGATAATTAATAAAAAATAAATATAATATAAATTTGGTCAGTATATTTTGTCAATACAATTAGTATTTAGCTTTATCTTTAAATTAAATACAATCACAAACAATCGAAACCTAATTAAAACTGAATTAAAAAAAATAGAACATGAAAACATTTGAACAGTACATAAATGGAAAATTTGTAAAATCGACGTCCACAGATGTCATTGAAATTTTAAATCCTTGCACCGAAGAAGTTTTATCATTAATGCCTATTGGAAGTGTTAAAGATGCTGAATTAGCATTGGACGCTGCTCAAGCCTCTCAACATGCTTGGAAATCTCTCCCTGCAATTGAAAGAGGTAACTATTTAAATAAAATGGCAGATGTTATTCGTGATAACCGTGTGTTTTTAGCAGAAACGCTAGCTGCAGAACAGGCTAAGGTTATGGGATTAGCACAAGTTGAAATTGATGTTACTGCCGACTATTTTGATTATTATGCAGGTTTTGCTAGACGTATTGAAGGAGAAATTATTCAGAGTGATAGAAGTAAAGAACACATCTTTTTACATAAAGCACCTATTGGAGTAGCCGTTGGAATTTTACCTTGGAACTTCCCATTCTTTGTTATGGCTAGAAAAGTTGCAGGGTCTTTAATTACAGGTAACACTTGTGTAATTAATCCAAGTTCTATAGCACCTAACACCGTAATGGAATTCGCTAAATTAATCTCAAAAATAGGCGTTCCTGCAGGTGTACTAAACTATGTTTGTGGTAAAGGTAGTATTGTAGGTAATGCACTTTCTTCTAGTCCAATTACAGGTATTATTAGTTTAACTGGTAGTGTTGGAGCTGGACAAATGGTAATGGAAGCGGCTTCTAAAAATATTACAAAAGTATCGTTAGAATTAGGAGGTAAAGCGCCTGCAATTGTGTGTGCAGATGCTAATTTAGAATTGGCTGTTAACGCTGTAGTAACCTCTAGAGTAACATTTAGCGGACAAGTATGTAATTGTGCAGAGCGTCTTTATGTAGAAGAATCTATTCACGACCAATTCTTGGATATGGTTGCCAAAAAAATGAAATCTTTAAAAGTAGAAGACGCCTTCTCTAAAAACAATCCAGATATGAGTGCTCTAGTCTCTAAGGCACAATTGGATAAAGTTTCGGAAATGGTTGAATTCGCTAAAAAAGAAGGTGCAGAAGTTGTTGTTGGAGGCACTAGAACTCCAGGTTTTGATAAAGGTTACTTTTACCAACCAACATTACTAACCAATGTAAAACAGAACATGCAAATTATTCAGGAAGAAGTATTTGGTCCTGTTTTACCAGTCATGAAATTTAGCACATTAGACGAAGCTATTGCTTTGGCAAACGATTGTGAATTTGGATTAACATCTTCTATCTTCTCAGAAAACTTTAACAAAGTAATGCATGCTGCTGAAGAGCTACAATACGGAGAAACTTATATTAACAGAGAACATTTTGAAGCCATTCAAGGATTCCACGCAGGTTGGAAAAAATCTGGTATTGGTGGAGCAGATGGAAAACATGGTATGGAAGAGTATCTTCAAACTAAAGTGATCTACGCGCAGTACAGATAATATAATTAAGAAATATAAACTAGCAAACACTATTCAATTCGTAGAGAAATTAGTATCTATACACAGAATAGTGTTTGCTTTTTAAACAAACTAACCAAATAACCATTATGAACACCACCGAAAAAATCCCTGTAGTTTCTAAAGAGGTATTAATTCCTTTTATAATTATAACCTCCTTATTCTCGCTTTGGGGTTTTGCTAACGATATTACCAATCCTATGGTAGCGGCATTCGGAACCGTTATGGAAATATCTACAGCTAAGGCCGCATTAGTGCAACTCGCTTTTTATGGCGGTTACGCTACAATGGCTATTCCAGCCGCATTATTTGTTAGAAAATACAGTTATAAATCAGGGATTATTTTAGGATTAACATTATATGCCATCGGGGCCTTATTATTTTATCCTGCGGCAGAATTTGAAGTCTTTGGTTTCTTCTTAGGATCACTTTATATTTTAACTTTCGGATTGGCGTTTTTAGAAACAACAGCTAACCCATTTATTCTTTCAATGGGAGACGAACGCACCGCCACCCAACGTCTAAACTTAGCACAAGCTTTTAATCCTATAGGGTCACTTTTCGGAATGTTTGTCGCTTCAAAATTCATACTTGTTGCCTTAGATTCTGATAAAAGAAACGAAGCAGGCGAATTAATTTTTAACACCTTAGACGAGGCGCAAAAAGCCATCATTAGAACTCACGATTTAGCGATTATTAGAGATCCTTATGTTATTCTTGGCTTTGTAGTCATTGCCATGCTAGTAATTATTTCAATAACAAAAATGCCAGACACTAAGAAGAATAAGAAATACACTAGTGCTAAATCTTCTTTTCAGAGATTATTCAAAAACGGAAAATACAAAGAAGGTGTTCTCGCTCAGTTATTTTATGTTGCCGCTCAAATTATGTGTTGGACTTTTATCATTCAATACGCAGGTAACCTAGGCATACCTAAGGCAGAGGCGCAGAATTACAATATTATTGCCATGACCATATTTTTATTGAGCAGGTTTGTTAGTACATTCTTAATGAAATATGTAAATGCTAAAAAATTACTAATGATTTTCGCATTGTGTGCAATGGCTACAATTTCAGGCGTTATTTTAATTGAAGGGATATTAGGGTTATACTTATTAGTAGCAACATCGGCTTTTATGTCTTTAATGTTCCCTACCATTTACGGAATTGCTTTAGACGGTTTAGAAGAAGACGACACAGCATTAGGTGCCGCAGGTTTAGTTATGGCTATCGTAGGAGGCGCATTAATGCCAATATTACAAGGTACTTTAATAGATATGGAAAGCATAGGACCTTTTTCTGGTGTAAACTTTTCTTTTATTCTTCCTTTTATATGTTTTTGTGTGATTGCTTTTTATGGCTACAGAACATTAAAAGTTTATAAATAACAACATATGAGATATTGCTATGCATTAGATTTAGTTGATGACGAGACATTAATTAAAGAATATATTGAGTATCACAAAAACGTTTGGCCAGAAATTGAACAAAGTATTTTAGATTCTGGCATAGAAGTTATGGAAATCTATCATGTAGGTAATCGCCTATTTATGATAACAGAAGAAGGTAATAATACACCTTTAGACGAGCGCCCACAATCCGATCAGGTAAAAGCAAAAATAGACCAATGGGAAACCTTAATGTGGACGTACCAACAAGCCCTTCCAATTGCTAAAAAAGGAGAAAAATGGGTTTTAATGGAAAACATATATCAATTAAAAGTTTAGAATTATTAGCATGGAAATAAAAATAAATCCAAAATATCCTTCGGTTACAGATTTAAGAAAAAGAGCGAAGGTAAAAATGCCAAAATTTGCTTTTGAGTATTTAGATGGTGGATGTAACGAAGATATTAATCTAGATAAAAATCGTACCGACCTTCAGAAAATTGAGTTGATGCCTCAGTACTTATCAAAATTTGATACATCAGACTTAAGAACTGAATTGTTTGGACACATTTACGATGCCCCTTTTGGTATCGCACCAGTTGGACTTCAAGGTTTAATGTGGCCAAACTCGCCAGAAATTTTAGCCAAAGCCGCATTTAATCATAATGTCCCTTTTATTTTAAGTACCGTGACAACCTCTAGTATTGAACGCGTAGCAGAATTGACAGAAGGAAAATCTTGGTTTCAATTATATCATCCTGCCGAAGAGAAAGTAAAACGCGATTTATTAGATCGGGCAGCACATGCCGGAACCGATGTTTTAGTCATCTTAGCAGATGTTCCTACGTTTGGATACCGACCAAGAGATGTAAGAAATGGTTTAGCCATGCCGCCTTCTATGAGCCTGAAAAATATTATCGAAGTTTTAAAAAAACCCGATTGGGCTATTCAAACTTTAATTCATGGGCAACCTGCTTTTAAGACGCTAGAACCTTATATGCCTAAAGGCCTAAATTTAAAAAAGTTAGGAGAATTTATGGATGTTACCTTTTCTGGGCGACTTAACGAAGATCGCATCGCCTCTATTAGAGACCAATGGAAAGGGAAATTAGTAATTAAAGGTGTGGTGAACGAAATGGATGCGCAAAAAGCCATTAATTTGGGGGTCGATGGTTTAATTGTATCCAATCACGGTGGTAGACAATTAGACGCGGGACAATCTTCAATCGTGCCCATGACCCATTTGGCTAAAAAGTACAAAAACGATATTAAAATCATGGTAGACTCAGGTTTACGTGGTGGTCCAGATATCGCTAGAGCCATGGCCAATGGAGCCGAATTTACCTTTATGGGACGTAGTTTTATGTACGGTGTTGGTGCACTAGGCAAAGACGGAGGCGATCACACAATTTCCTTAATGAAACGGGAATTTCAGCAAGTTATGGAACAACTTTGCTGCGAAAAAGTTCAAGATTTACCCAAGCATTTAATACAATAACACATATCAGAAACCCAAGAATTTTTTTTTCTTGGGTTTCTTTTTTGCTCTATAAAAATGGATTATAAACTCGGGTTACTACAGTTACGAAAACACACGTTAAAGACGCTAGCTTCTTTAAAGTAAATAACAATAAAATTGAAGTTTATAGTATTATAACACAACTCCATTGTTTGTTAGCATAGTTTGTCTTTCCGAATGAAGCTCGAACCGGAGTCACTGTCTTTTCATATTTCTCGTCACTCGAGTCTCATGCTGTGGAAATGACAACAGAACTTTAAATATTTACTAAGACATGGATGTTTAATTTATAACTCACCAATAACTTCATACTATAACATTTAAAAGCCTCACTATTTCATAAAATAATGAGGCTTTTAAACTTTGATTGCAGTGTACTTACTCCTGTTTCATTTCGAAGCGCGCAAAATACGCATACCCCTTTTTACCTTTTAAAGAAATCCCCCATCCTGGTGTTTCTGTGGCTTGATTTCCATCTTCTAAATCGGGTCTATACAAACCTGGAGCTGAAGGAATTTTAACCAAACTGTCGTACAAAGGTGTAAAACTAATCCCATCTTCGGTATAATTAATAGTTTTACTAATAGACGCTAAAGACGCTATCCCATTGTTTTCTTTCCAGATTAACACTTCATGACTCTTATCTAAAAGCGATCCTTTATGTTTTATAAATGGCCCCTCTGGATTGTCGGCCATTGCAACACCCATTTCGGTTAAGCCCGGTCCTTTTCGGCCATGGATTATTGAACGCCCTTTATAATATAACCAGATTTTATTATTCTTAACCAATAAACTAGCATCGTCTACTCTAAAACTATCGAAGTCTTCCAGTGTGCTACTAACTTCTATAAGGGGATTATCCTCTATGCGTGTAAAAGGACCATCTGGACTGTCTGAAACCGCTAAACCTATAGCCGTAACATCTGTAGTACTATTATTTTCAAATTTATTATCCGGATTTCCAGGTGTCGGTTTTACGGCTGTATAATACAGGTAATATTTTCCTTTAAAAGCTAGAATATTTGGAGTAAATACCGAATGACTATCAAATGCGCCTTCTTCTCCCAAACCCAAAGCCATACCTTGCTCCTGCCATGTGTAGCCTTCGTCTTTAGATGTGGCATACCAAATGGTTGCCCAATATCCTGCAGTTTCAGGATGATCCATTTTAGAATACCAAATATAGTATGTATCTCCAACCTTTATAATATCACTATTATCACGTCGGTTATACGCACTATCTTCTCCAATACCAGTAATATCCTGATAGGCGAATTTCACAGTCGTAGCTACAGGCTGGTTTATTTCGCTACTGCTTTCGGCAGATGTCTTTTCGGTTTTAGATTTACAGCTTACTACACTTAATGTTAGTACCGAAAATAGAATTAAAAGGTTGAGGTTGTTTTTAAGTGTTACCATTCGTTTCTGTATAAAATTTTATTAAATGCTTTTTTAATGTCTTCGACCTACGAATCAAGCTTAGAGACTAGATTCAAAATACATGACATCATATTTTTTAATTAACATAAAATATTCCCAAAGTTTATAAATGGGCTTCATGATATTGACTGTATATTCAAATTTATTCATAATTTTATATAAGCATATTCATTTTATTGCTGTTTATGATATTAAAATAACAAAAAAGACAACTGTAATAGTATTATAGACACAACACACGTCTTAAATAATAAAAAACAACAATTTTCTTTAAAGTTGATAGCGCTATTAAAACCCAATAAATGAAACATTCTAAATCTGTTTATTTTAAATAAACGTATACATTTCAGACTAGATAACCATTCATCTTGCATGGTATAAACCTCTATAAATGGTGTAATTGCATAAACAATATGCACATAAAAACTTACACTTAACACACAAAACAAATGAAAACTATAGCGATAATTGGTGGTAGTAAAGGTATTGGCAAGAGCATAGTGCACCTTATGCTAGAAAACCATAAAGTAATAAATATTAGCAGGACACCACCCGAAACGGAACACCCTAATTTAACCCATTACACATGTGATATTCTAACTGATGAATTGCCAGATTTAGAACATGTAGATAGCCTAGTCTACTGCCCAGGAAGTATAAATCTTAAACCCATTTCCAGATTTAGTTTAGACGATTTTAGAACCGATTTTGAAGTTAATGTTTTAGGCGCGGTAAAAGCAGTTCAGAAGTATTTACCTCAACTAAAAAAAGGAGAAAATCCTTCGATATTATTATTTAGCACTGTGGCCTCCAAATTAGGCATGCCATTTCATGCGAGTGTTGCCACTTCAAAATCTGGTGTAGAAGGTTTGGTAAAATCATTAGGTGCAGAATTAGCTCCAACCATAAGAGTTAATGCTATTGCGCCTACAGTTACAGATACCGATCTTGCCTCTAAATTATTACGTAATGAAAAGATGATTGCAAGTATTACTGAACGCCATCCTTTAAAAAAGTTTTTAAATCCGGACGAAGTTGCCGCAACAGCTGCGTTTTTATTATCGGATAAAGCGGCTTCATTTTCTGGACAAATTTTCGAAATGGATTGTGGTATTGTATCTTTTAAAATATAGTTATGAATATAGTCGACAAAGCAAAACTGTACCCACGTAAATCGTCTGAGACCAAAACTCAATCGCTTTATGAGATTGAAATTAACGATATAAATAATAATCCGATTTCGCTTTCAGAATTTAAAGGAAAGTGGCTACTATTTGTAAATGTGGCTTCGGAGTGTGGCTTTACAAAGCAGTACAAAGAATTACAAACTCTAAGCGATACTTACAAAGAAAAATTAGTGGTTATTGGTTCGCCTTGCAATCAGTTTGGGCAACAAGAGCCTGGTGAAGCCTCAGAAATTCAAGAATTTTGTGCAATAAACTTTGGCGTTACTTTTTTGCTAACCGAAAAGATCGACGTCAAAGGAAGTCTGCAACATCCCTTATATACATGGTTAACCTCTAAAGATTTAAACGGCAAAAAGAGTTCTAGTGTAAAATGGAATTTTCAGAAATATTTAGTCGATGCTAGTGGCAATTTAATAGATTACTACTATTCCATTACAAAGCCCATGAGCTCTAAAATCACTAAACATTTAAAGTAGGATCAAGACGCTTTATTAGCTTAAAACAATAGATTCTATTTCTAGTTTAAAATCTTCTGCTTTTTTGTTTCCTACTAAGAAGGCGACTTCTTCAATACCGTCCTGATCGTAGTTTGGCATATCCAATTGTCGTCCTTTATAAGTGGGATACATCTCAGATAAAGTTAGCTGGAACATTTCCCAACCTTCACTACTATTGAAATAATTAATATACGCATATTTATCGTCAGACTTTCTTTTTATTCTGAACTGATACGTTTTACCATCGCCCTTAACTTTAAAACTGATTTTTGAAAACCCTTTTGTGCTTACCCTATCGAAACTATATTTAACAGTAGAAAACCCACCATTGTTTTCTAAAGAGACACGGCCTGCAAAAACACCCTTTCCGTTTGGATCTAGAATAAAGGAACCCGAAGATTTCCCACCCATTACGGCATCGTCTACAACCTTCCAATTATCTGTTGTACTTGTTTTATTAAAATCAAAAATAATTTCTGATGTCATAAATTTTAGTTTTATTAATAATTATTATGTGATGAGTACGTAGTGAAATCCGACTTAACCGTCGTAATATCCCAGATTTAAAAAGTCGTTTTTGGTGTCGATCATCTTATCTACAAACGCCCTATTATCTTGGTAGTTCTTGTTTTTACTAAACTTTATAAATTGACCATTAGCATGAATACTAAATGTTTGAGCATTATAAATAACTAAACGGTAATACGGAATGATCCACGAATATCGGTCAAGTTTATTAGTAAAATGAACAATTATTCCTTTAGGTCTCAATTCAATATTCGCATAATTTACTGAAACCACTTCCATATTCTTAGGCTGAAGCTTCGCACTTAACTGAGAAATAACAAACCTACCAGATCCCACACCGCCGAGTTTAATCTTTTCAAGCAAAGAATACGTGTCCCCTAAAATTTCTGCACTTGCTTTTGTATACTCTTTATTTGTGTGACTGGTATTAAATAACATAGTTGAGGTTTTATTTTGGTGTTGTTTAAGTGATCTAGACAACTTAATATGCGATTATTGATGCCTTAAAATTCTGGAACTTCAGGTAATCTCACATAAGGATAGCTATCTATTTTCTTAAGCGAATAATAACTATTTAAGCCCGAAATCCCAACACTATTAGTGGCTTCTAAGTCGATATCGCCATTTAAAAGCGCATGGTCAGGAAGAATAAGTTGTTCTATTTCTCCAACTACTAAAGTGGTACCATTGCTTATATTTAATGTTTCCTTAAATCGAAGTCCCATTTTAAAATGACTTTCTTTTACGAATGGCGCTTTAAAATTGTGAATATAATCTTCGGTAAGATGACATCTATCGAACTCAGAAATTTCCGATTCAAATTTTCCAGAGGTATAATGTGCGTTTTTTATAAATTCAGGATGAATGTGATTTATAGTATACACCTGGTTTTCTTGGATATTCCTAATGGTATGTCCAACATCTTCTGTTTGGGGTCTCGTAATAAAACCTAGTAAAGCAGGATCGCTTCCTAAGTGAACTACAGAACTAAAAATCGCTAAATTGGTTTGTCCATTATTATTTATGGTTCCAATAAGATTAGCAGGTTTTATTCCTGTAACCGAGTTTATAATTTTTAATCTTGTAACACGGTCAAGATTTTCGATATCTTTTTTGCTGTAATTCATTCTTTTAAGCTAAACGGATTTGGTGTTGCATGTGTATATGTAGACGAAAAGTTTATCGTTTACTTATTCTGTTTCCTGAGATGGCTTTCTGTCGGGAACATTTAAAACGCGTAATATCTGGATTGCGCTTTTTAAGATGTTTCTGACTTACCCCACTATTTACCCGTTTTCGCCAACGTTTAAAACTAGATTCTTTTAAATTAGCTCGCATGAGCTTAATAACGTCTTTTTCGGTTAAACTAAATTGAAACAAGATGGCTTCAAAAGGCGTACGGTCTTCCCAAGCCATTTCTATAATACGATCTAATTCTCGTTCTGTAAACTCTTTTATATCTGTAGTCATATTAAAGCTAAATTTTTTCCCAGATCTGATCTGCATTTAAATAAAAACTTCCCAAAGCATTAAAACGACACTGATCGGGAGCTATAATTGAAAGGAACGTTTCTCCATTGTCTCGCTTGTAGAGGTGGTACGTTTCACCAAGTATAGGCTCGAAATTAAATTTAGCTTCAAAAATAAGTTTGTTATACTCAAACTGTTGCATCATCGCTTCATATTCGGCTTTCAGTTCTAAATACTTCGCGCTTACTTTATGGTTAACTTTATTAATACTTCTGTTTTTCCAAGGAATATTATCTATAGCTTTAATTACCGGAGCCCCAACATTACTAGCATACGCCTTTAGTGAAGCGTCGTATTTTTGAGTTTCCGGATTATAAACAACATTATCTGGTTTTTTATCTTTTGCCATATTTCACAAAACGCAGATTAGGTTAATTTTTCAAGTTTTTTCATTACCTCTTCGGCTTCATAAGCTTTCTGGTCACTCATTTTTCTATTGGTAGTCGATAGCTTATGCGCCTCTTTTAACAGACTTTCGTACTGCGCTTGCAACTTTTCCTTTTCTGATTTCTTTTTAAATAGTCCGAACATATTTTTATTATTTAGGGTAGAAATAAATACGATTTGTAATTACATAAAGATACACAATGTGTGCCTTTAATACGAAATTGCTCATAGAAAGAACTTATATGATTTAAGGAAATATTGATTCGTTTATATGATATCCTGCCTATTTATTAAGGCTGGCACTTTCATATTAGGCATAAAACTGTTAAAAAATATTTTTTTTTAAAGCTAAACGCTTGTTGCATTCAATACACGTAATTAGCAGAGTAGACCGACATTAAGCGCTTGTATATCTATGAATAAAGACATCTTGATATCAGACTGATTCAAAAGTCTTTTTCGCATTTCATTCTTATCATTTTTAACTCCAACTTACACTAGACTTACATTAGTAAACCTATGATAAACAAAAATTAAACTAACACGAGTACATTATTTTTTAGAGTAAGTTCTGAAGATTTACTAAGGACAAGAAACATGGTAAATACAGATAAAATCCGTTACAACTGTTCCGTTTCACTAGCAATAAAAAACAAAACGTTTTGTGCATTCCACCCCCAATTCGATTAAAAAAAGTGTTAAAAAACAATTCTTATTTTGGATAATTATTTAAAAGTTTAGTAAAGTATTGAATTTCATGAATAAAAAACACGCAAACAACGAAGTGTTTTACACATAAAACGAGTATTTTAGTGCCTAAAAGTTATCCATTGTCTAAGTTAGAAGGAACTACGACTCTAAATTTGAATTAAATTTTGAGTATATCTTACCTATCGTGACTAAACATTTGTGGTAAACTAAATAAAAACGCTATGAATTGTATCATAATAGATGATGATGAATTAGCCAATGCTATTTTAGAACAATTAATTAAGAACAATCCAAACCTGACACTTGAAAGCAGTTTTTCAAGTGCCATCCAAGCTATTAAATATTTAAATAAAAATACGGTTAACCTTGTTTTTTCAGACATTAAAATGCCTGAATTAACGGGACTTGATTTTATCCGAACGTTAAAAAGCCCTCCTAAAATTATTTTAACCAGTTCAGATGAAAACTTTGCTATTGATGCTTCAAAACATAATTGTGTAGTAGATTTTCTTGTAAAGCCTATTAAACAAGAACGCTTCAATACAGCCGTGCAGAAAGCCATTAACAACATAAAATTTTGTATTAGGAGGGAAACGAGATAGACTAAAAAAAGCAACCTACTGCTTTATAGAAAATAAAAAATTTAATTATGCCCCTACTTAATAAAATTTCTAAAAATGTTTCTTTAACCTTAATTATATTAGCGATTATAGTAATGCTGGGATGGTTTTTTAACATAGACCTCTTTACGCAAATTATTCCCGGATTACCTACTATGAAATTTAATACAGCGTTTTGCTTTTTGCTCTTAGCGACTATTATTTTATTTTATGGAAAAATTAAATACAAATACGTAGCGATAACCCTAAATTTATTTCTGTTTTCAATTGCTTCCCTGACACTATTCCAAGATGTTTTTAACTCTAATTTGGGCATTGATCAGTTATTTATAAATGATTTAAAAAGTAAATCTTTAGGAAACGCACACCCAGGAAGAATGTCTATGGCCACCTCCATATGCTTTGTATTAATGAGTTTAACACTCGCTTTTTTAAATTCTTCACGGAGAAGATTAAAAATCATTTCGGCTTATCTTGCTCATTTTATATCTATTATCTCTTTTCTAGCCATCACTGCATTTTTCTTTAAAATTTCTACATTAAATAAATTAAGCTTTATCTCGTCCATGGCAATCCATACGTCAATTGCTTTTTTAATGGCAAGTATCGCCGTGTCTCTTACTATGCCATATTTAGGTTTTACTAGGTTATTTAAAGGAAAAGAATTAGGAAATTTTATGATGAGAAGACTTTTCTTCCAATTACTAGCCTCTACTCTAATCCTTTCGTTTATTGTTATTTATCTCTATCGAAGAGACGTCATGGCCGCAGATTTTGCTATAGCCATTTTAGGTGTATGTTTTATTGCTATTATTATTATAGCCCTTACGTTTACCGTAAAATTTATTAATAAATTAGAACGGGAACGATTTTCAATCCAAGAAGAATTATCTATAACCAACACCTATCTTAATGCCACTCCAGACCCCATGATTGTCCTAAACAAACAGGGCGAAATCGAGGTCGTTAATCGTTTAATGAAGGATACATTTGGTTACACTCTAGACGAATTAGAAGGCAAGCAAATGAGCTCTCTTATCCCTGAAAGATTAAGAGAAAAGCTTAATTTACAATTAATGCAATATCTACAAGGCTGTTCAGACCGCAAGGTTAATTGTAAAGACGAAATGAATTCGTTAATGGTACAGATTCAGTTTATGCATAAAAACGGTACAGAGTTTCCTGTAGAAATGACTTTAAATTCTATTACCACTAAAAATGGCTTTGTCACATTGGTTGCATTTCGAGATATATCTAGACGTGTAAAAGCAGAAACAAAACTTGAAGTTGCAAACCACAAATTACAAGCCGCATTAGACGCCTCTATTATTGGAATTTGGGATTTAAATTTAATCGATAATTCTTTAAATTGGGACGACACTATGTTTCAGTTATATGGTATCACAGAAGACTTAGAAAAAGAGGATACTTTTGATCTTTGGAAAAACAGAATCCATCCAGAAGATGCAGATCGGATAGAATCTCAATTAACAAAAACTATTGAAGGTCAAGAAGAATACGATACCGATTATAGAGTGATTTGGCCTGACAAATCTATTCATTATATACGAGCCAAGGGGATGGTATATAAGGACGATGAAAATAAACCAATTCGAATTTTGGGAACCAATTGGGATATTACAAAGCAAAAAGAATACGAAGAAGCTTTACAGAATAGTACAAATCAGAACAAATTATTTATAGATGAAGCCCCTTCGGCTATTGCCATGTTAGATACGAATATGGTGTATTTAGCAGCTTCAAAAAAATGGTTAACAGATTACAGCTTACAAGAGGAAGTCATTGGCAAATCACATTACGATATCTTTCCTGAACTTGGAGAAGACTGGAGGAAAATATATAAAGAATGCCTTAATGGTGCAGAGAATTCTTCAGACGAAACCATGTTCGAACGTGCAGACGGCTCCATACAATGGCTAACGTGGCAAATAAAACCATGGTACGAAAGCGAAAATAAAATTGGTGGCTTGTTAATATATACGGCGAACATCACCCAGTTTAAAGAAACCGTAATGGAGCGTTTAAGACTGCAAAATATGCTTGAACAGTCTAACGAAATTGCATTAATAGGTAGTTGGGAAATAGACCTAATTAAGGAAAGTATTTATTGGAGTCCTGTAACCAGAAAAATCCATGAAGTTTCAGAAGATTACACTCCTAATATGGAAGAAGCTATTAACTTCTACTTAGAAAAAGATAGACCCGTAATTTTGAAGCGCATTAACGAAGCTTTAGAAAAAGGAGAAGCATTCGATGTTGAATCTCAAATTATCACTGCAAACAACACAACAAAATGGGTTAGAAGTATTGGTAGGGCCGAACGCATTAATAATAAAAACAGAAGGGTATATGGTATTTTTCAAGACATTACAAAACTTAAAAATTACGAATCGTCTTTAATTCAGGCTAAAAAACAAGCCGAAGTTGCTAATAAATCAAAATCTGAGTTTTTAGCAAATATGAGTCATGAAATTAGAACACCGCTAAACGGCGTTATTGGCTTTACCGATTTATTAATAAAAACACCACTTTCTAAGAGTCAGGCAGAATACGTTAAAACAGTGTATAGCTCTGCAAACTTATTGTTAGATGTTATTAACGATATTCTTGATTTTTCTAAAATTGAAGCCGGAAAATTAGAACTACACGAAGAGAAAACCGACATCTTTGAATTATGCCAACAAACCGTGGATATTATAAAATATCAGGCGGAAGAAAAGAATCTAGAAATCTTATTAGATATCGAGCCAACTATAAGTCGTTATATAGATGTAGACCCTATTAGGTTAAGACAAATTTTAACCAATTTATTAAGTAATGCGGTTAAGTTTACCGAAAATGGTGAAATAGAATTAAAAATATCACGAAGCAATTTTTCTACCGAAACTAACAAAGGCACCTTTACTTTTCAAGTTAGAGATACTGGTGTGGGAATAACACCTGAAAAATTAGATAAAATCTTTGGAGCTTTCGATCAGGAAGATAGTTCTACCACTAGAAAATATGGAGGTACAGGATTAGGCCTAACCATAAGCAACAAACTATTGGCTTTAATGGATAGTAAACTTGATGTTACGAGTGAACTAAATATAGGAAGTACATTTTCTTTTAAAGTAGATTTTAAATGCCATAGTAATTCTAAACTTTCTTTTAACCTAGATAAAAAATACAATAATATTCTTGTTATTGATGATAATCAGAATAATAGAAAAATCTTACAAGACATGCTCACCGTGGCAAATTGCACCAGTGAAATTGTATCTAATGCAATTGAAGCCATAGAAAAACTAGAACAGCCTAATACATTCGACTTGCTTATTGTAGATTATCATATGCCTTATATGAATGGAATAGACTTTATTAAATATGTAAGAAACACCATAGGACTAGATCATGAAAAACTGCCAATAATGCTACTTCACAGTACTGCAGACGACAAACTTATACTAGAAGCATCTAACGAATTTAATATAAAATACACCCATACAAAGCCAATCACTTTAGTACAATTATTAAGAATTATAAATCCGCACCAAAGTAAATCGAACATCATTACTAAAGATGCGGATATCGAACTACCTAAAATTATTGCAAAACACAATAGAGCTTTAAACAACATACTTGTAGCAGAAGACAATCCTGTTAATCAATTATTAGCAAAGGAATTAATAGGACAAATAATCCCAGAGGCCAATATAGTAATTGCTAACAATGGAAAGGAAGCCGTAGAATTTTATAAAAAATACAAATTTGATTTAATTTTCATGGATATTCAAATGCCAGAAATTAGCGGGATTGAAGCCACACAAATTATAAGAAAACTAGAAAAAGAAGATGAACATATTCTAATTATAGCATTAACTGCCAGAGTGTTTAAAGAAGAAAAAGATATCTGTATTGAGGCAGGAATGGACGATTATCTTACAAAACCTATACGCTTTAAAACACTTCAGAATTTATTAAAAAACTATACCAATGAAGGTATACAATAAGCTTTACCCTATTTTATTAAAATAATAATACATGCCCGAGACAAAAATTATTCTTATAGAACCAAATTTAAAAGATGCAGAAGACTTTTTAAATATTGGAAAAGAAAATAATTGGAAAGTAACCCATTTAACTAATAGCTTTAAGGCGCTTCAAATTGTAAAAAATGAAGCCGATTCTAATTGGTTACTTCTGGCATCTGATTTTTCAGAGCCACTAAAACCTGCACAACTTAAAAGTTATTTAAACGATATAAAAACTAGCCGAACACACGTTATTGAAATTAAAACGGCTAACAACGAAGAACTTAATTCTAATATAGTACAGCTTTCAAAACCTTTTAATGCTACGACTGTAGAGGCTATAAATTACCATTTAAAGGTGTCTGCAAATTTGTTGAAACCTCAGCCTTATTCATTAACGTACTTAAACGAACTTTCTAATAACGATGAGACATTTATAAAAAAAATATTGAAAACTTTTGTACTCACTGTAGGAGAGAAAATGGACGAAATGGAAACCCTAGCGGTTAACGCGAACACAGACATAAATGCCATTAAAGAAATTTCGCATACAGTAAAACCTTCTTTTGAGATGTTAATTAATCATACCGGTAAAGAATTGTGCCAAGCTATACTTAATAATGGTGCTCCAGAAGATAAAATGTCTTCTTACGTCTTAGCTTTAAAAGAAGAATATAAAAAAATAGTAACCTCAATTTCTAAAGATTACCCTAATCTTTTAGACGCATAAAATAAGATTAGGGCTTATTGTACATCTATTTTAGCACATGCTTTACCTTTTGAGTTTAGTAAAGTTGGCTACAAAATTGTT
The DNA here is from genome assembly GCF_051016085.1 of Formosa bonchosmolovskayae. Taxonomy (GTDB): domain Bacteria; phylum Bacteroidota; class Bacteroidia; order Flavobacteriales; family Flavobacteriaceae; genus Formosa. Next base: position 1,665,075 of record NZ_CP174605.1, on the reverse strand, counting down.
TTGACTTTAAACAAAAGCTAAAAAACTCTATGAATATATATTCATAGAGTTTAAATAATTAATACAAAATACTGTCTACTAATTCTGTTTGGGTTTTACAATTGTTTGTACCGTTACTTAATTTGCAGGATTTAATCTGTTTATAGCAGTTATAACACCACCTTCAACCTCTAGACCTTGCGTAGCTGTAGCAGTAGCGACATCAATATTATAAACAAAACTTCCTGTGTTTGTTGTAATACCTACGTATGCAGTTGTTTTATCTTCAGAAATATAAGTACTTCTAGATGTTACAACTACAATATCCTCTACATTAGGCGTACCGGTTACCATAGTTAGGGTTTCGCTATAAAGATCTACGATAGCGTATTCTTTTCCAGTGGTGTAAGCACCTCTATTAGCAACGTCCTCAAGATTAAGTAATAATTTTCCGTTACCTAAATACATCTGTGTTGTGGCATATTTCCCTCCTGTAGCCTCTTCAATATTAAAATAGAACGTATCAAATTCTGTTGCTCCACTTTTTATTCTAGTAATTGCTGAAGGTTTTGTTGACACAAAATCTCCATTAAATGTTGCAATAGATGATGAAAGCGCATACGTATCTCCTAATTCATCAACTGCTAAACCACTTGTAAAGTAACGTCCTATAAAACTTGTACGGTCGTCATGAATTGTTTTTTCATAAGCCATTTCAGGATAAGAGAAAACTGCAATATTGGCTTCGTCTGGATACAATGTACCATTTCTATCGTCGCCTGTTCCTTTTATAGTATAATAGGGTAAATAGACTTTGTTACCAACCTGAGTAATCCATGTAAAGAAAGCAATCTCTCCGTTTTCCTTAGCCGCCAATTCTTGTGTATTAATCTGACCTTCAGCAACGAATTGAGAAATTTGGGTATCTAAACTGTACCAATACGCCGTTGGATCGTCCGAACTTCTGGAGATTTTCATTAATAAAATATCATTATCAACAGGAGCGAACGCTTGAACGGTTTCCGATTGAAAATCTGATAATTTATCTAAAGATCCTGTATCATTTAATTGATACGTTGTTACAGCTCCAGGGTTCCCTTGCCCGTAAAGCATACTAAAAAACTTATTATTACTAGTAACATAATATCTATACGTTCCATCTTGCTCCAGTCCATTTCCAACGGTAGAGATAGAACCTTGGGTTAGGTCGTCTGCTGTAAGAATATAATCTGCTACACCTTCCGATGCCGTTGGTGTAGCCGTAATTATGTATTTCGCCTCTGCGCTTTCAGATCCTTCCTCAGGACTTGAATTGTCATCACTACTACATGATGTAAATAATGCGATTCCGGCAAATACACTAAAAAGAATGTGTGTGTTTTTCATTGTAAATAATTTATTAATTTGAAAAGATTTCTATGTAATTTGAATTTAATTTTTGAAGCTTGTTATAGGTCAGGAAAACGAAGCCAACAGCGGTATATTAAAAAAAAGTATATTTTATTTTCCCCGTAAAACTCCGTCCTGGTTTTTGCAGACTAAAATTATCATATAAGGTTTCGTCTAGTAGGTTCCTGCACTCTAGGGTAAACTGAAGTTTTTTATTAAAAGAATACGTTGCAGTTAAGTCGTGCGAAATCTGATCTGGAATATCTAGCTTACTACTATTGCTACCTAAACTTGGCCAATACAGGTAAAAAGAGTGTACATACAATGCGTTATAACCGATACTTAGGTGTCCGTTGTTTTTTCCAATATTAAAAAAATTATAACTTACTTCTGCATTACCATACAAATAAGGCATGTTTGGAATTCTATCTTTATAAACAATGCTAACAACCGTTTGGTTTTCTTCATATTTAGTATTATTACGAAGGTTTTGGTAGGTTACGTTCGCACCAATAATTAAACGATTATCCAGATGATATCTTACTTCTGCTTCTATACCTGCGCTAGTTACACCTCCTAGATTATCCATAGTAGTTGTGGCCTGATTTGGACTAAACTTTTCGCGAATAAAATCGTCTGCATCGCGGTAAAATCCACTTGTATTAATAGTGAACTGATGTTTTTTATTAATGTAAAACCAATAGCTAAGACCTAAATTATAATTACTACTATTTTCGGGTTTTAGATACTTATTCCCCTCCAGATTTACTTCATCACCAAAAATTTCATTGGCTTCAGGTAAGCGATAGCTTTCTTCGAAAGAAGCTTTAACTTGGAAATTTTCGTTAATAAAATGCGTTAAAGCAATTCCGTATCCCGTAGCATGAAATTTGTCTGTGTAATCGGTGTAAGCAATATCTCCATAATTTCCCGTAGGATTATAAGAATCGGCAAATGTGTTTTGCTGAAAGTATTGCTTTATAAACACAGAGGCATTCCAATTAGTTCTCTTATAATCGAATCCTAAACCAGTTATATTCTTTTTATTTTTTTTAGGCTGTTCGTAAATTTCATTGTCGGGATTCAATTCATTATGTCCAACTCGATTAAACGTATTAAAGGTATTACTAAGCACTACACTACTATGCTCATTAATGTTATAACTTAAATTTGCTGTAGAAATACCTGCGTTATTTTTGTATTTATATAAAGAATATGAGCGCTCTCCTCCTGCACCTTCATATTGTTTGTAATCTCCAAACCAATTATATCGTCGATTTACTGTATCTATATTTTTCTCTTGTCCTAGATTAATGTTTGCACTAAATTTCAGACTCAAATCTTTAATAATAAAGTCGTCTTTCTTATACTTTACACTAGGCATAATTATGTTTCCTCTGGTATGCCATTTTCCGAAAACACTAACAATTCTGGCGCCTGTTTGTATTTCTTTATAGTTTTGACCTAATGTGATTCCAAACAGCAACTCGTCTGCGAACTTTTTGTTTACTACTCCCATATTAAAAATTACAGTTTCGTTGTGGTAAGTATCATGAAAACGCTCGACTGTTTGATCTGGAAAATACTCTCCAGTATTTAAATCTGCTACATCTACATTCACTTTATAATTATTATCTGAATAATTTTGAAATGCATTTACCTGAGCGACAAAACCAGATTTAGCCACATAAATCGCATTTACGGTAGATCGATGTGTATTAAATGAACCATAAGAATATGAAGCTTCTAGGTGGTTTTTTGTGTAGGTATTAGTGATTATATTCACAGCACCGCCTAGCGCATCTGCTCCAAGACCTACAGGCACAACACCTTTGTACACCTCGATCCGTTCTGCCATGTTTATTGGAATATTGTTGATTTGAAACGATGACCCGAAGTTATCCATAGGAACACCGTCTATAAAAAATCGCACTTGATTTCCTTTAAATCCGTTAAGAGAGAAGCTCATTTGAGAGCCTACACCTCCACTTTCACGGACTCGGACACCAGAAACACGATCTAAGGCATGTCCTAAATCCAAGGAGGTATTATGCAGTTTTTCGGCGTCTACAACGCTTACATTAAATGATTTCTCTTTTACTTTCTGAATTTGACTCTTTCCAGTAACAAGAACTTCCTCTAACTCGGTATTTGAAGCCTTTAAAGCAAACGATAAGCTTTTACTTTCTCCTTGTTTTATATTAAAAGTGCTTTGTGTTGTTTTAAAACCTAAATAAGATATTAATAAGGTATACTCTCCGTTGTACTCTCCAAAAAAGGTAAAAATTCCATTCTGATCTGTAACCACCCCTTGATTGGTTTCTTTAATAATTACTGTCGCTCCTAAAATGGCTTTATTATTATCGTCGACAACCACACCAGTCACGATCCCTTGGGTAGACTGTGCTATGCTAAAAAGTGAAAACAAACAGAAATAAAAAGTAAGAAATATGTTTTGTATTTGCATTTTAAATTTATATTATTCTTATTTAGTCTAAATACTAATAAAATGCAAACTTATGTTTTACCATCTTCTGAAAGCATACGCAAAACGGATAAAAACCTACGTGAAACGGAATACATTAATCATGGAAATTCACTTAAAAAATGAATTCCTTGGTAAGAATAAAACGGCCCTAGAACTCCCCTAATCACAATTAAACAACTATTTACACAATTAAAAACTTAACTACCCTCTACAACATCAGTCCACATATTTAAAAAACAGTTTTTTATACTGTTTTCTTTTTTAATTTAAACACAACTGCAAGTGCTGTTAATGAAAGTAATATCCAAAAAATATCCATTACAAAAATTTGTGTGTATCCTTTTTGCCAAGTGACCCAAAACCAGTTTCCAGAAACAAATCCATTAGCAACAGGAACAAAAAATCCTAAAACACTACCTAATATTAAGGACGTCTTATTGGTGAAATAATTATCTTTTTTAATTATAAAAATGGTACTTAAAGCCAACCAACCATAGAAGAATACATTATATATTAATACTTTTTTTCCGCCTTCAAAATCATCTCCAAAACACTTTACAACTATAAAGATTAATGCTGTTATTGGATAGATACTTAAACAAATGGCCATATAAATATGCACTAACCAACTGTTGAATTTTTGTTTATACACAGGCACATTACTCTTATCACGAGCAACTAGCCAAATTAAAACTCCAGAGATAATAACAAAGCAAGTAATAAGCCCCAGTACAAAGTTAATTAACTTCATACCATAGCCTCCGTAATCGCCAAAATGCAAGCGTTTTAAAATATTTGTAGAACCTTCTAAATAAGATGTTTTTGCATACGGATCTTTTTCATCTACTACACTGCCATCTCTAGCGTTAAAAGTGACATAGCCACTAGTTAAAAGTTTATCGTTATAAAAAGGAGAGCCTTTAACCTTGACATGCATATTTTTATCTCCATAGTTAAAAATCTGGAGACCATTAATCTTAATCTCGGGCCACTTTTGTTTAGTTTTTGCAACCAAATCGTTAAAAGAAACAGAGGTATCTAATGCTTCACCTTTTAATTTGTATTCTATAATTTTTTCTGCACTTACTGCCTCTTTAAAACCTTTAGAATCGTTTTTAAATAACACAGATTCTATTGGAGGAAGCATAATACTGTATCCAATAATTAAATATGCTCCAGTTACGGCGAACATAAATTGAAAAGGAAGACCTATAATCCCTAAAGACACATGTGCATCTGTCCAAATTGTTTTCCATTTGGTATTGGGTCTAAAAACATAAAAACTAGATATTATTTTTTTCCAATGTACTATAACACCAGTAAGTATGGCAAAAAGGAAGAAAAAGGCAACAAGACCAGCCAATACATATCCCGATTGACCAATAAGATTCAGTTGTGCAAAAAAATGTAGTCTATAAAAAAACTCACCTAGCGTATAAGATTCGGCATATTTTTCGGTTTTATAAGTAGAAAGATTGGTTACAAAAAAATTCCGTCGTCCTCTCCTTTTAGTGACTTTCTTGTTCTTTGGAGGCGATATAAGTGTCGATGCCATCTGGCCTTCAATACGCTGATTAAATGACACATCTCTATTTCTTAATTCATGATCTCCTTCTAGAGATTTTAATAAACTGTCAAAATCGACTTCACTAAAATAATTATCGGTAACGGGCTCGTTTCGTTCCCAAGCAATAATTTCATCCCTTAAAAAAGAGATAGACCCCGTAAAAAAAATAACATACAACGCAGCACTAATAATTATACCACTAATAGTATGTGTATGAAACATAATATTATATACTCTTTTAGACATAAAGACTATTTGTTAAATAATGAAAGGTTGTTTGTAACAGATAAGTGCATAAAACACAAGACTTATGAGCAAGTAAATGCCCCATATTTTTAATCCGTTTTTTGCTAAAAAAGAAATAATAAAAAGGGCCGTCCAAAGGATAAAACCTGCAAAACGAACGGTTATTAGCGCATTAGGGACATCCCACCATACAACTAAAAACATATGAAATACTTCGGTAACCAAGTAACCACCAATAAAACCTGCGGTTATTTTAATTACGCGTTGCAAAGGCGAGGATAAATGTTTTTTATTTGCTGGCATATTTAATTAAGAAAGGTATATTTCAATTCCGAGAGAAAGAATTGTGATTAGTATTACAGTAGAAAGTTTAAAAAAACGAAGAGGTGCTACCAATACCACTAAACTAGCAACGGTCATTAAAATGACTAGAAAAGAGAACACTCCTGCCCCAATTCCTAAATCTATTATACAACGTATCATACTCACTAACAGGAAACATCCAGCACTGTATTTACTAATTTGTACATTTTCGTTTATCCTCTTTTGGAATTCTAGTTTAAGTAATAATGGCGCACGTTTACTCGTGCTATACAACATGTAAAAACCTAGTAAAGCAAAACTTGAAGCTAAAGTGATCATGGAATCTTTAAAATTATTGAAATGATTTTTTATAAAAACAGCTCTTACATTTACAATTAGTTGAAGTTTACAACAGAAGTAATAATTCTGAACTTTTCTGAATACGCCTCTTCTAAAACTTCCTCTTTTTGGAAAGCCTCAAACACATGCTGTCCTTCTGATTCAGGTGTAAAAGAAATGATTCCTAATACATTGGTATTTATTATTGGTAGCAGGCCATTTGGAGCAAAAACTTTTACTGCGGTCTCTGGCAATACTTTCCCATTAGACACTAATATCATTGAAATTTGTTTTGTGTTATGCGTATCTGTTTTATACATACACAACACATTTCCTAAAGGCATTTCTTGAGAGCTTATTTCCTTATTTTGTTCACCCACAGTAACCTTAACAGACGTATTAAATTTGTATTGGGTATTCTTAATTATCGTTGAAACAGTATGATGGATAGACACATAATAGTGCCCTTGAATTAAAGGCGTGAAAAATGCTGTATAGTAATAGTCGTGACCACTTCTTACATCAAGCTTCTCTTGCATTCCATTAGGTAGCGTTAACCAAAGTGTGAATTCTTTTGTGTCTGACCACCAATCTTCAATACGCTCTTTTTTTAAATCTTCCGGTTCGGCATAAAAAATAGTAATGTTTTGAGGTTTTCCTAATTCCCCTTTGTCTTTGGTTTCTATAAATAGCGCATGAGCAAACATGTTAGTAGTATAAACACAAAAAAACAGAAGCGTAAATAGTGATTTTATTAATTTCATTTTATGTCGAATTACACTATTAATTATATTAAGTCTAAATAAATTTAAATTCAAAATTATTATATTTTTAAGCCGTTTAATTTACGCTAAACGGAATATTTTATACGCGAAACGGAGCATTACGAGAAGTTACGTAAAATAATACTTTTTGTTTATTTAGATTAAATATAAATAATATACATTTGCTAAACCGACAAAAAACCGATTGATAAATGTGTAAAACAGGGTCATGATAAACAGTGTAATAATTGAAAACAATAATGAAACCATTTTCGATAAGACCCCAGATATTGCTGAGATAGACGAATGTGGGACTCAAGATTTTTATACCTCATTTATAGATAGAACATATAATGGATGGTACAAAGAGCAAATATTTGATAATTTTAAAATTGGCTATGGTGCTTTAAATGGAGCTAATAAAAAAAGAATAAAATTCAGTTTTAACCAAGAAACTATTGGGATGATTTTTATTTTAAAAGGAGCTTTAAGCATGAATGTTAATAACGCTTTATACACCAATCATTTCGAAACCAACGAGCATAATATATTTTATTACACAAGTGCAAATGATGTCATTGAAATTACAGATAATACCGTATCAATAGTTCGTATAAATTTTTCGGTTAACTTTTTCAATCAGTTTTTACCTGCAGATCATAAATTTGAGAACTTCAGAAAACAAATTAAGCGTAACAAAAGCCGAACGCTTGAAAAACAAAATTATCAAATTACCCCACAAATGCATTTAATCATTGATAATATTCTTCATTCCAAACGCAAAGGGTTTTACAGAAAAATTAATATGAATGCTTTAGTCTTCGAACTGTTGCTACTGCAATTAGATATGTTTAATCAGGGTATCCAAAAAGATATACATATTTGCGATACCAAAAAGATTATTAGGATTAAAGAATATTTAGACTACCACTACACACAGCCAATGACCTTAGAGTTTTTATGCAAAAAATTCGGAACTAATGAATTTGCTTTAAAAAAAGGATTTAAGTCTACTTTTGGCAACACTGTTTTTGGATATATATCGGATTTAAAAATGCACAAAGCCAGAAATTTGTTAATCGAAAATAAGATCTCTATTGGAGATGTCTCCGAAGTAATTGGCTATAAAAACGCACAACATTTTTCTACAGCATTTAAAAAGAAATTTGGACTTACACCTAGCAAATTTATTAGCAGTAACCCTAAGGATATTTAATTATTATGCGTTTAACAAGCTCTTGTTTATTCCTTTATAAAATCTTTTTTAAAACGTGTAAATTCATTTAAATCAGAATTATTAATTAAGGTCTTACGTCCGTTTTCCTTAATCAATTGAAAACTATCATACAAGCTTCCCATAGTGGTATAAGCATTGTATTTTAGAGTATCATTATCTATCGTAATAATTTGAAATAGTTGCGTAAACTCGCCACGTTTAACCATCCAATTTTTATCTTGAGATTCATACATTTTTGGTCCGCTTACTGAAACGGCATAGATTGCTCCTGCATCTTCCACAATTGTTTTTCCTGTTGTTTCGTTTGTATCGTATCCTCTTGCATATGTATGATCGTGCCCCTGAAGTACTAAATCTACTTTATATTTATCGATTAAAGGTTTTATAGCTTCTCTTAACTTGGTGTTGTCTCTCCCCTTAGCCGTAGAGAACACTGGGTGATGCATTGTAATGGCAACCCATTTTTTGTCGTTGGATTGTAAAACAGAGTCTAACCATTTTACTTGAGCATCTCTAGGAGTATCATCATTGCCTAAACTCTGAGAGTCTAAGGATATAAGTTTTAGATTCTGATAATCGAGTGAGTAGCACGTTTCCATTACTGCTTCTGTGGGGCCATTTTGTGGTAAATTAAATTGAGGTCGCCACAGACTAGATAATTTTGTTCTATCCTTCATCTTATCGTATTCATGATTGCCCGGAGTCATAATACTAGGTACTGTTGCATGTATAAAACTTCCAGCATAAAACCATTCTCCCCACTCACGATCTGATTCGCTATGATTAATTAGATCTCCTGCGTGTAACATAAAATCTACTTCTGGCAACATTTTATAAGATTTACGAATTACTCTAGACCACATAGATTTTACATCATTTTGTGCATCTCCAAAATAAATAAAGCTGAAGGCATCATTTTTATTCTTCGAAGGCATTTTAATTTGAAACCATTCACTCCAAGTATCGTCGTTTGTTTGACCATCACCTACGCGATATACATAAGTTGCCCCAGGTTTTAAGTCTGTTACTGTAACGGAATGATACGCTGCTTGAACTAACGGCTCCTTATCTCGAACATTTTCTAAGTCCAAAAATTCTGTCTTTGCAGAAACTCGGGTGACATTATTATTCAATAAAAAATCGGGTCCATGCGTTTCTTCCGCCATTTCAACATAGGCCGTGTCTATATCTTGATCTGTTCGCCAATTTATTGCCACACTATGTCGCGGATCTTCGGTTAAATTAAGGATAATGCGATCTGGTGTTTTAGACGGGAAAATTAATTTATGAGCCGGGACATGAGACAACGATGAATAATGCGAATGGCCATGCGCTTCTGTTTGTTTAATTTCATTTGTTTCATGCTTCACTTTGCATGAAATAAAAAGTAATGCGATAGAAAAAAGTAATCCAGTTGTTTTCATATTATTTATTATTATATAATATTTAGAGCGTGAAAAAATTAAGCTTTTAGAGAAAATGGTTAGTAAAAAAGAACCCTACAAATACTAAGTACCCATAGAGTCCTAATCAAATAACAAAACAAAAAAATTAATTTCTATAACCTTTCATATTCAAATAATCTAGAAGTTGCTGCGGATGATCTGTTTGAATTACATTAATATATTTCTTATCAAAGCACTTTTCAAAGCCAGAGTATTTTTCCACTGTTTCCATATCGTCATAATCTCCTAAGGCATTTACCCAAACTCGCATTCCTTTATCGAAAGCTTTTTTTAATAAGTTATCGGTATAAAATCTGTCGTCTACCTGGATGACTGTGATGTAATCGTATTTCAAGATATTTTCTACATCTTCGGCAGAATATGCTCTTGGCATAATTTTGACATTAGGATTTATAGCGTGAATTTTTGGAGCTTTTGTGTAGTCATACAAATAAAAAATAACCTCTTTTTCTACTTGATACTTTTCAATGAGTTTGAATGCAGTCTTAGCACCACGTTCTGATAACGATTTAAAATCTAGATCTAAGAATATTTTCCCTTTGGTAAACTGAAAAACTTCTGCTAAAGTCAGAATTTTTTGATCTGTAATACTATCATCTATTTTTAGTTTTAAGTTCTTTAAATCTTTCCATTCTAAATCTTTAACAAGGCCTGTACCATTAGTAGATCGATCGATACTACTATCGTGCATAATAATTAGCTTCCCATCTTTAGTTTCTCTAACATCTATTTCGACTATATCGACACCTATCCTGATCGCTTCATTTATAGCTTCAACAGAATTTTCTGGATATTTGTCATGAACTGCTCTATGAGCAACAGCCATAACATAGTCTTGATTATTATAGTTGGTAATTAAACTATCTAACTTTGTATTTTGTGCATAACTTGTTAAGCTTATAATCGTTATAGCTAACAAAAAAAGTATATTATTTTTCATTCTAGTATCCTGTATTTTGTGGAAATTCAACATCACTTAAATCTATTTGGGCTTGAGGTATCGGTCTTAAAACATGATAATTTTTAATGTTTTTAGATCCATTTGGGTTATAATTTTTTACTCGTTCTTCTAGTTTACCTGTTCTAACTAAATCCATCCAACGCATGGCTTCACCTCCCAACTCTCTAGCCCTTTCGTCTAAAATAAAATCAAGAGTAACATCACTTGCAGTAACCGGAGATAACTGCGTATTAGGTTTCGCGGCTCTTTCCCGAACTGTGTTAATATAATTTACTGCTTCTGCTTGTTTACCTTGGAAAAACAAAGCTTCCGCGACTAACAAATACGTATCTGACAAACGACTCACGAAAAAGTCTCTAAATCCAGCTTGATCCTGAAAACTCGCTCGAGTTGGATCGTCGTGTTTTTTCATTCCCCAGTGCATTTTATCTATATTTGGTGCTATTTTAGAGTATGTCCCATCTTCTGCTTCCCATATTACAGTATCTCCTATTGCCATACCATCGGGTATTGATTCTGCATTGTTATAGGTCCATGTATACCTAAAGGTTTCATCGAAACGGGCATCATTCTTTTCAAATAAAGTTCTAAAAAATTCTGTAGGTCTAAATCTTGTATATGGTCTCCCTCCCTGAGTAACATCTCGGCTTAAACCAGGGAATTGATCGTAAGCGGGAGTAAAAAATAAATGGCCTTGATTACCACTTCCGTTGCTTAATGGATCTGTACCGTATTGCACAGAAAAAATAATCTCACTATTCACTTGATTGTTATAATCGAAAACCTCTTCGTAGGTATTTAATAACTGATATGGCCCATGTTCTATAAGTTCCATTCCATTTTTTTCGGCAGATGCATAATCTTTCATTAGTAAATTAATCTTCACTAATTGATGAAGCGCAGCGCCTTTTGTCACACGACCTATGTTTGAAGATGTCCAATCTAAATTATCAATCGCAAATTCGGTATCTGCTTTCATGAACTCCCAAATCGTCTCTTTAGACGTTCTAACACCATCTGTTTCTACCCCTTTCGTTTCGGTTTGTTTTAAAACAACATCTCCAAATTGCAGGGTTAACCAGTAATAGTAATGAGCTCTTAAAAATCTAACCTCTGCTTTAAATGTAGTTTTTTTAGCTTCAGATAAATCTGCTACAGCATCTATGCGTTCTAAAACAGTATTGGCTGCATTAATTCCTAAATAACAATCTGTCCAAAGATTGTTTATATAACTCATGGATGAATTAAGCTCGGACGTATACATATCCATGGCTTTATAACCACCATCTTTTCCATGTCTAAATAAATCTGTACCAAACGTGGTAAGTGTAAATCCTGTTTGAGATCCGTATATATCTCTTAAAAGAGAGTAAGTTCCATTAACTCCATTTTCTATTCCTGTAGCCGTTTTATAAATAACATCTGGTGTGGCTTCAGAAATAGGTTCTTCTTCTAAGCTACATGAGGTTGTAATTAAAAACAAACCGAAAGTTAGTAATACAACGTTTTTAAATTCTTTTTTCATTTTTAGGTCAGTTAAAAGGTTAAATTTAATCCCATTGAAATGGTTTTAATAGAAGGATATAAGGCTCTTTCACCATTCGATTCGAATTCCGGATCTAAACCATTATAAGATGTAAAAGTGAAAGGATTATCGGCCTTAACATTAAAGGTTAATTCTCTTATTTTTAATTTTTCCAATATCGGACTTGGTAGAGCATAGCTTAATACTATATTACGAACACGCACAAAACTCACATCTTTGTAGGCCAAAGTAGAGCCTAGATATACACTTTCCTGACTAACATTAGGTCTAGGATTTTCGTTTGTCGGGTTTTCTGGCGTCCAGTAATCCACATCTAAGTTGTTATACCTTCCTGCTAACCTGTTATTATTGCCATACCATTCCGAATAGGTTTTAACATTCTGTCTTGTATATAAAACAAATGAAAATCCAAATCCTTTATAGTATAATCTATTGGTTAAACCTCCAATCCAATCTGGAGTAGACGATCCTAAAATCACACGATCATCGGCGTTAATTACACCATCCTCATTTACATCTTGCACTTTAATTTGCCCTGGTTCGAAACCATAACTTGAGGCAAGTTCGGCTTCATCCAATTGCCAGATGCCTAGTTTATTATAATCGTAGAAGACATTTATTGGATTTCCCAAAAACCATTCATTTCCTATATCGTCTGTACCATCGCCATATAACTCGGTAATTTTATTGGTGTTTTTAGAGAAGTTTAAATCTATGTTCCAATTAAAATCTGCTGTACTTATTATATTATTAATAGATAAGCTAGCTTCAATTCCTTTATTTTGTGTAGAACCAATGTTTTCTAGGACGGTAGAGAATCCTGAGCTAGAAGGTAAACTACGAGGCAACAAAAGATCGTCTGTATTTGCTACGTAATAATTAATAGAACCACTTAACCTTTGTTTCCATAACTGAAAATCTAAACCTACATTGAGTTGTTTCGTTGTTTCCCATGTTAAATTAGGATTAGACACAGAATTAGGGATAAAACCAATCACGCCATTATCGCCAAACATATATTGCTTTTTTTCTAATACACTAAAGGTCTGATACGGATCGATTCCAGTATTACCGGTTTCCCCATAACTTACTCTAAATTTTAAATCGGAAATCACATTCTTAGAAACATTATCAAAAAATGCTTCTTCAGACACTCTCCAAGCTATGGCCGCAGAAGGAAAAAAGCCCCATTTATTACCTTCGGAAAATCTTGAAGATCCATCGGCTCTTGCTGTAGCAGTAAAAAGATATCTGTCGTCGTACTGATAGTTAATTCTACCCGTAAAAGACACTAAATCCCAATCTTTATAATTACTACCTACACTAGATACTTCTCCTGCAGTGGCTAAATTGTGATAGCCTTGAGAATCGTAAGGTAAATTTTTAACATTGCTGTAATTTGTTTTGGAAGTTTGTGTTTGAAAACTTTGAACTCCAGTAGCCGTAAACTGATGTTTCTCACCAAACGTATTCGAGTAGTTCAAAATATTTTCAATAGTAAACGAAAAGGTATCAGAATCGCTTATTCCCGCAGAAGATAAACCACCCTGATTATTTGTGGTCTCACTGCCATAAAAATAACCCCGATTTCCAATTTCTAAATCTGGACCAATATTTAATCTATAACTTAAATGATCGTTAAATTCATATTCCCCATAAATACTTGCAAATACATGAGTGACATATCTTTCATCTAAAGAGTTTGCTAAATCCGATAATGGATTTACTCTTTGACTTTCATCATTTGTAGGTCTGTAACGTATAGAACCATCGTCGTTATAAGCAACCCCTAGCGGACTTAATCTTAAAACGTTATCATACAAATCGTTCTGAACCACATTTTGTTTAGATCGACTTAAGAAAGACGACACGCCAACTTTGAATGCATTTACTTTATGATCTAAATTAATTCTAATTGAACCTCTTTGATAATCGGCATTATCCACAACTCCGCTTTCTTGATAAAAGTTTAAGGATGTAGCAAATTGGGTATTTTCTTTACCACCGGTAATTGATAACTGATAATTTTCTTTATTCCCCGGATGGTAAATAAAATCTTGCCAATCTGTATCTGTCCCGTTCTCTATCGACGCTAATGCGATATTATCAAAAATGTCTTCGTCGTCAGGATAATTACCATTTGCGGTTACAGTTCGGTTTGCTTCTCTTCTTAACTGTGCAAATTCTTCTCCATTCATTAAATCCAAACTATTTATAGGCGTTGTAATCCCATAATACGTACTAAACGTTGTTCTAGTCTCTCCCGATTTTCCACGTTTGGTTGTAATTAAAATGACACCGTTGGAGGCTCTAGAGCCATAAATAGCAGTTGCAGAAGCATCTTTAAGCACTTCCATTGAAGCAATATCATTCGGGTTAATATCGTCGAACCCTGTATTTAAAGGAATACCATCTAACACGATTAACGGATTATTATTTGCGCCTATAGAATTATCTCCACGGATACTAATATTAACAGAACTACCTGGTTCGTTACTCGAATTGAACACATCGACTCCTGCAACTTTCCCTTTAATTGCACTTAAAGGGTTTGAAACTGGAATTTCCGAAAAATCCTTTTCATTAACAGAAGCTACGGCCCCTGTAACATCTCTTTTCTTCTGTTTACCATATCCAATAACAAGAATTTCGTTAAGCCCCGTGATATCCTCTATCATTCGAACCTGAATATACGACGAAGCCTTAATTTCTTTTTTGTTGTAACCTATATGCGTAAATACAAGTATGTCGTTAACCGCATTGATTTCCAATTCAAATTTTCCATCAAAATCTGTTATGGTTCCGGTTTGCGTTCCCTTTAACAATACATCTACTCCAGGAAGTGGCATATTATTTTCGTCGGTAACTAAACCTCTGCTTAAAAAGGGTACTTCTAATTCATTTTGTTTTTTAATTCTTACAGAAACTGTATTATTAGATATACTGTAGTCGATGTTCATTTGAACCACGAGTTGATTCAAAACATTAGAAACATTGGTTATTTTATTAGAATACGAAATGGTATTTTTAATGTCTCGAACCTCATCAGGAAATATAAAATTTAAAGACGTTTGGTTTTCTATAGATTCGAAAACTTCAATAATAGTTGCGTCTTGTATGTTTAACACAACCTTTATTTGATTTAAATTAATTGGATTTAATGGTTTTGCATTTGAAATTTGAAAACAACAAATCAAGAATAGAACAATTCCGAATTGCAGTCGTTTTATACTTTTTTTTGAAACAAAATACATATTTTGAATATATTTGATATTAAATTAATTTTCACAGATTAGTTTTTTACTACTGCTCGATACGGATTGCACTCCT
Source organism: Formosa bonchosmolovskayae (assembly GCF_051016085.1). Classification (GTDB taxonomy): domain Bacteria; phylum Bacteroidota; class Bacteroidia; order Flavobacteriales; family Flavobacteriaceae; genus Formosa. The sequence continues at coordinate 1,649,460 of NZ_CP174605.1, read as the reverse complement.
TATCGGGCTTTTTTTTAGGTCTTATTTTTACATAGGCATTATTATTTACAGGGTTTAGCAATAGCTTCTATATGCTGATTATCTAGATACTTAAATTCTATATCATAAATAAAATGTAAACTCTCAAGAATATCTTCTAGAGATTTATTCTTGTACGTCCCGCTAATGGTACATTCTGAGTACGTTTTGGATGTGATTTTTATGCTCTTATCGTATTTCTGATTTAGCATATTAACTACTTCTTCCAAATTCGCTTGATTGAAAACTAAGGCGCCTTCCATCCAAGTGGTGTAATCTCTGGCCTGCACAGTTTCTTTAATGAAACCATTGGTGGGTTGTGAAAGTTTTACTCTTTCATTTTTAATTAAAGTCAGCGTGTTTTTAGGATTGCTGTTATCGGTCACTTTTACCTTACCGGAACTAACAGTAACAGAAGGCGTAACATTTTTATAATTGGACACGAGAAATTCAGTCCCTAAAACTTTTGTTTCGAAAGCTTGAGATGTTACGATAAATGGTTTTTCGGGATTAGATTTTATTTTAAAAAAGGCTTCTCCTTCTAGCGTTACCTCCCTAGTGTTATTAGCAAAAGTTTCCGGGTACTTTAACGTACTTCCAGAATTTAAATACACTACCGAAGAATCTGTTAAAAACACTTTTGTTTGCTCGCCTCTCTCGGCAACGACTTCTATAAGTTTGGAGTCTACTTGTATTATATTAAAAAGGATAGAGGCTGTAATACATAATAAAACCGCTGCAGCTATATTTCTAAAATTAAAGACTGAAGCTTTTCTCTTATCTTTTAAAATATTTGAATAAATCCTATTCTTTACACCTAAATTGAACTTAATATCGTTCTCACTTAAGCCCCCTTTTTGAAAACCATCTAGATAACTTTCTACTACGAATGATTCTCTCTCGGAGGTTTTATTTTTAGCGTAACGATTAAGCAAATCATTAAATTCATATTCGGTCATAAGTACTCAGTTTACTACTAAGTACCTATTTTTAAAAATACACCTACGTTATTTTTAAGGCTTAACGATTGCTTAAAGTCTTTAACTCTGAATTAACTTTAATGTAGTATTGAGTAATGATGAATTAAGATTAGCATCGAAATTTTTAAATTAAGATCGGAGTTTGATCTTAATATTCTTAACGCTTTGTAAATCTGATTTTCTACGGTACTTACCGATATATTTAACCGACTAGCAATTTCTTTTGGAGCAATATCTTCATAGTATCGGAGTTTAAAAATCTCTTTACATTTTAAAGGAAGTTTTTCGTCAATAATGGTGCTAATAAGACTTAGCGTTTTTTCATCGTAATTTAAATCTGCGGGAAGATCGTCGTGTAAAAATAAAGATTCGATGTGCTCTAAATCTACAGAGGTAATTTTTCGCTTTTTTAATTCATTAACACACTGATACTTTACGGCCTGGTATAAGTATGCTTTTACATGAGAAATATCGGAAGAATACGATCTCTTCCAATAATCGAGAAATACATCTTGAACGATATCTTCGGAAGTAGAACTGTTTTTTAAAATATTAAAGGCATAAATATACAACCCACTCCAATAGGTGTTAAAAACAACATCGAAATCAAGCTCAGCTTGTTGATTCATACATAATAACTTTTTTCAAAGTTAACAAGTAATCAAGCATCATCTATATTAAGCTTATGTAAACTAATTATCTGAGGTGTACGATCCTCACTACATATTAAAAGCAACTATTTTTTAACGATATCTTATATTTGAAAATATCACACAAACCCCTCTTGGCTTAGAAAACGGTTTATGTGATACTATGCTTTACTAATTTACATGGTAAAACCGTAAATCCGCTTCTTGTTGTCTAGCAGAACTAAAATTAGAAACACGTTTTAAATACCCAATAACGCGTGTCCCATAATCGACATCCTGAGAGCCACAAGAACTGCATGTTTGACGTGTTTTCTTATCGATAGTATTGCACGTATTACAAATTGTGATTTTGACATTAAAACAAAAATAATTACAGCCAGCTCTAGCTGTGGCATGAATTAGTTTTAAAAACCCGTCTTTATTTGGAGCCTCTTCTAAATTTAAATGCAGTGCAGAACCGCCATCTAAATACTTAATAATGTCGTCGCCGTGCAACATAATTTTATCTAAAGTGTTTACCGAAGTGTCTTCAACCGCATAGAAATAAGAATTGTAACACTCGCGAGGAGAAAATAAACCATCTTCCTTATCCCATTTTGCATTTTTAACACCTAAATTTTCGGCTGGTACAAATTCGGTATTAAACATATATCCGAATTCTTTTTTGGCGTCTTTATTGGCATCATAAATAATTTTAAGATTTGTAGATACAAATGATTTGTAAGTCTCGTTATTCGCTGCGTTAATACCTAAACTTTCTGCAGCTTCTACCATACCATTAATTCCAATGGTTAGAAACTGTTTGTCTAAAGCGATAAAACCTGAATTATAAACCGGTAACATACTTGCATTTTTATATTCTTCGATTAAGCTTCTGTAAGCCACCTGATATTTCTGTATTTTTTGAATTACAGTTTTTAAATCATCTCCGTTTTGTACCAAACGATTCATGTTTAAGGTAATCACATTTATAGATCCTGTAGACACTCCGCCGGCTCCAAGCGAATAGCTAAAGGTGTTATCGCTAATTTCGTTTCTTAATCGGCAACAAGACGCTAAACTATCGGCACTTTCAGACTGATATATAAAAAAGGAGTTCCCTTCACTTAATTCGTATGCACACATGTCGGCAAAATCACGATCTACAGGTGCCCCATCCTTTACCAACATGGCCGCCGTAACCACAGGAAAAGTCAATACTGCTTTTTCGCGTTCGGCATTAAACCACGTCATGAAAAACTCTTGTAATTTATTTAAGCTTTCGAGTTCTGGTTTGCTCATATCCGGAAATACAAATGCACCAAACAAACTTTCAAAATATTTTTTGTCGTATAAAGAAATATTCCAAAATACAGATTGATACCCTCTGGCAGCGGCTGGCTGATTTATAGCATATACAACATGTTGTAAATGATTTTCGATGGTTTTAGTGTGGCTAATTAAATAATCTTTGCCAAAATCTTTACGTGCGAAATAATCGAAATACAACAAAAATTCTACTGTTGCCAAAGCACCTGCAAACTGAGAACTCACTGCAAAAACAAGATTTACAAACTCGCCACAAAAACTTTCTAAATGTTGTGGTGCTTTACTTTCTCCTCCTAACTTTGTTAATCCATCAAACAAAAACGGATACATGCTTATAGATGCACAGTAGGGTTTTAAAGAGGTTTCGTCGTGCACATATATTTCATGCGATTCTATTTGCCTTACATATTCGTTAGCCAAATCGTCGCCAAATAAGTCTGCTATTTTATTTTTCACCAACTGCCTGTTTACCTGAATATTTATGTCTTTATTCAGTTCGGCTTCCATAGTGGCTATATTTTTAGAAGACACATTAGCATTGGCATCCATTTTAGAGCCATCAGCGGCATTAGATGCACTGATATAATTACTAATGAAATTAATTTTTTTACTGACTTGTTCTTGGGTTAATCTAATCATGGCTTAATGGTTTTTAATAAATAGGTGATTTAATAACGCATTTGATTGTACGTGTGTAAATTTTTGATTGGTAGATAAAGTGTCTAAGCCTCCTAATTCCGAAATCCACTTCCCTGTTTTTATCCAAGTGAGCTCTCGTAATATATTTGTACTTACACGGTCCTCTCCTGTGTATAAACATGTTTTATAATCTAATTTCCGGGCGTAATGCAGATAATTTACAAGTTGAGGCTCGTGCCATTCGCCTCCCATAAATAAAACACAACTGGCAAACCCTTTGTATTTGTTTAAAGTATGCTTATAGGTTTCTAAAGTGAGTGGTACGCCATTTTTCTCTTTCCATAGCGTAGGAGAATGACAGCCTTTACAGTGTAGTTTACAGCCACAAATGCTAAAACAAATGCTAATTTCTCCAGGAACTTCTTGGAGTGCAATCTGAATGTTTGAGTAATACATTCTTTTTTTAATTAGTCGATAAACAGGTATAAACAGACCGTTTTATCGATAGGTTAATCGTCAAAAAGCTAAGAGTATTTCTAATAAGAATATTCTATGCCATACACTTTTTTCCCGAAAGCTCGACATGATTTGAATTTGGCAGGTCTTCTGACTCGCTCCTGTTTTACGTCTTCCCATTTTAAAATATTAAAACAGTGACTAAAAGAATGTAAAACATTTTAGAGAGCTTACAGCTGCGGGAACAGTTTAGGTTTTTCACCCAATTCCCTTTTAATCCCTGTATACTAGCGATGTATACTAAGAACCAATTTCTAAGTTAAAGATAATTAAGAAATCAAGATGTTAATTATATGTCCAGATATTTTATCAATAGAGTTGTTAACACATCTTAAATCGGAGCGTAGTTTTTAATCCATTATAAAAACGAATCATTCCTAATTGTTGCGTTTTAAAATTATGTGGTTAATCGAAAAATAAAGATCTAATTCTACAGCTTTATGTTCTCGACTCCGCTCGAACGCCCTAAAAAACACAGGGTTTATACTTTTTTACATGTAATCTAAAACAGAGGTTGAAAGATAAGGAACTCAAACGGTATTCGAACCACCAGAGAATCGCTTCACGATAATTTACAAACTAGTTTTTATCTTACAGATAGCTTTTAAAATAGAACCTTTCTGCAACCACCAACACGTTAGGCGACAGGCAAACCTTTTCCTTGTTTTTTCATGATACCGAGTAGAGATTTTGCATCAATATCAATTTTCTGCACCATTTTATTATCTACAACCAAAACTTCGCCTTCTAAGGCATTTGTTGTACTCGGAAAAAACACCACCGAACTGCTAGTTTTTTCATCGATTAAAAGACCTGGTTTATTACCCATTGGTGTACTAACCAACACTGATGTCCTGTTATCTGGTTTCGGATTTATTTTATTCTCAAGCTCAGTTTTATATTTACTATATCCAGGAATAACATCCAGCATCATACCTTCAAACCAATCGTAAAATCTCATAAAACGCGGTAAGGTTGCCAGATATCCAAAAACATAGAAAATAATCAGTATTAATAAACCTGTTGTAATGGTTAAAGAATATTTTCCGAAGAAATCGTCTAAATGTAAATTATGAACAATAATTTTTCCGAGATGACTGACTTTGTACCATAATTTTTCAATGACAATAAAAAGAATAAATATGGGTAACAAATACATCATCCCACTTACAATTTTATTTTTTGGTTTTACGAGACGTTTTTTGTAATCCCTCATTGGTTTTAGGTTGGTTAATTGGTATAAATTATGAGCTCAAATTATATCACTTTATAAAAACAAGATAGAATAATAACCCAGTGTATGTTAAAAGTAAATAAAAAAATTAATAATTAGATTTGAAAAACAATTTTATAAACTGTTTAGAAGTAATTTATTTTTTTCGTTTTGACACGAGGGCAGGACCATACTTGGTGGTAAGTAATAACTCATATAATTGACAATCATAGACATAAGTCATAAATTATAAAACAAAAAAAGCCGACTATAAATAGTCGGCTTTTTCTTATTGTGCGGGCGGAGAGACTCGAACTCTCACACCTCGCGGCACTAGATCCTAAGTCTAGCGTGTCTACCAATTCCACCACGCCCGCAATAAGGTGTGCAAATATAAAAATTACTTTCAATAAACAATTCAACTTTTGAAAAAAAATTCAACATTTTTGTATTTTTGTAGGAAACAGAATAATTCCACATGAAAAATATCTCGACTTACATCGAAAATAACAAGGATAGATTTTTAAACGAACTTATCGAATTACTTAAGGTACCGTCTGTTAGTGCCGACTCAGCATATAAAGACGACGTTTTAAAAACTTCAGAAATCGTTAAAACACGTCTTGAAGAAGCAGGATGCGATCACGTAGAAATTTGTAAAACCGATGGCCATCCCATTGTGTATGGTGAAAAAATCATCGACAAATCGCTTCCAACTGTGCTTGTTTACGGTCATTACGACGTACAACCGGCAGATCCAATCGAACTTTGGACGTCTCCACCATTCGAACCTGTAATAAAAACTACCGAAACACATCCCGAAGGTGCTATTTTCGCGCGTGGTGCATGCGACGATAAAGGTCAGATGTATATGCATGTAAAGGCATTGGAATTCATGACCAAAAACGACGAGTTACCATGTAACGTAAAATTCATGATTGAAGGTGAAGAAGAAGTTGGTAGTGTAAACCTAGCAACCTTTGTAAAAAACAATCACGAGAAACTTAAAAACGACGTTATCCTGATTTCAGATACGGGAATGATAGCGAAGGATGTGCCTTCTATCACGACAGGATTACGAGGATTGAGCTATGTTGAGGTTGAGGTTACCGGACCAAATCGCGATTTACACTCTGGACTTTACGGTGGCGCTGTTGCAAACCCAATCAATATTTTAACCAAAATGATTGCGTCTCTACACGACGAAAACAATCACATTACCATTCCTGGTTTTTACGACAGAGTAGAAGAATTGTCTGCAGACGAGCGTGCTCAAATGGCTAAAGCGCCTTTTAATTTAGACAACTATAAGAAAGCTTTAGATATAGACGCTGTTTACGGCGAAGCTGGTTACACAACTAACGAACGCAATTCTATCCGTCCTACTTTAGACGTTAACGGTATTTGGGGAGGTTATACTGGCGAAGGTGCAAAAACCGTTATCGCAAGTAAAGCATTTGCAAAAATCTCTATGCGATTAGTGCCAAATCAGGATTGGAAAGAGATTACAGACTTGTTTCAAAAGCATTTCGAAAGTATTGCTCCAGATGCGGTAACTGTAAAAGTAAAACCTCATCATGGCGGACAAGGATACGTAACACCTATAGACAGTATTGGTTACCAAGCGGCCTCTAAAGCTTATACCGATACGTTTGGGCAAGCGCCAATTCCACAACGAAGCGGAGGAAGTATTCCTATTGTATCGCTTTTCGAAGACGAATTACAAAGCAAAACCATTTTAATGGGCTTCGGATTAGACAGCGACGCCATTCACTCGCCAAACGAACATTTCGGAATCTGGAACTACCTAAAAGGTATCGAAACCATCCCCATGTTCTACAAACACTTTACAGCATTGTCTAAGTAATTTTAGACTTCATTTATAAAATATCCGTTCAATATCGTGTTGAGCGGATTTTCTATTTAATTCCATTTGGGCGTTACCTAAAGGTCGCGCTTTCCGTTATATCTTTTTATTACATATTCACTTACCTCAGCATGTTTAATCCCAACAACTGTAGTCTTCAATTAAAACATATCGGTATCATGGCATAAAAAGGATGCCACTGCTATCGCTAACGCAAAACGTCCAAATCATTATAATATAGAGCAAACACAATAATCATGTTTGTTTTTGTAAATTACTCGAAATTTTATAGGAGACCTTTTAGCAAATTGACCATTAAGTAATAAATACGTTTTATGAACGATAAAAATATTTTAGAACTTTTTAAAAAAGGTCAACGCGAAAAAGCTTTCAGTAAACTATACAGTTTATATCCAAAAATAGAGGCTTTAATTCTATCTAAAGGTGGTCAGAAACAAGATGCTTCAGATGTGTTTCAGGAAGCGCTCATTATCTTGAATAGAAATCTCGAAAAGTCAGATTTTAAACTCACGTCTTCCTTTTACACCTATTTATATTCGGTTTCACGATTTATATGGAAAGACACTCAGAATAAAATCACCAAAGACAGCTTACAAAATTTAAACGCACTAGAACTAGAACAGGCTCAAAGCGTTTTAGAAGAACAAAAATACCAACATGCCGAGCGTGCATTCCTCGAATTAGGAGAACGATGTCAGCAACTTTTACAACTGTTTTATAACAAAGCCATGTCTTTTAAAGAGATCGCACATGTTATGCAATTTAAATCCGAAAAAATTGCAAAAAACCAGAAGTATAAGTGCTTAACCAAAGCTAAGGACATCTATAAAACAAATCAATCCCTTCAATCTTAATTCGAGACATCATGGAAAATCATATAAAAGACATCGCGTTTATCAATGGGTATTTAGATAAAACATTATCTAAAAAAGAAACACTCCTTTTTGAAGAGCGGTTAAAAACAGATTCGCAATTCAACAGTTTGTTTGAAGAGCACACCACCCTTATAGAAGGCATTAAACGTCAACAATTAAAAGCTGAAATTATTTCGGGGAAAAAAATATACACGAGATACAAATGGCTTAAATATTTTGGATTCACGACTCTAGCATTGGTAATTATTATTTCCGTATTTATTTTTACTACGGCCAATAATTCAGAGGTTATAAAAAAAGATAACAGCACTATAGAGGTCGTTACTCCTACTCTTTCAATAGACACTTTAACATCTTTAAAAACAACCACTGACACAGTTGTGGAAAAAAAGATTACAAAAGTCCCCCAAGAACAAACAAAAACAGATGTAGTAAAACCCGAGGTAAAAACAAAAATAGCTAAAGTTAAAATACCTGAGAAACCTTTCCAAACCATTACTTTTAATGCAGAGAAAGACACCACAATTGTTTGTAAAGAAGGCACTAAACTAACAATAAAAAAAGGGTCTTTTCTAGATAAAAACAACACTGTAATTACAGGCAATATAGATTTAGAAGTCACAGAATATTACACGCTTTCCGATATGGTATTAGCTCATTTATCTACGCAGTCTGATGAAACACTTTTAGAAACCGGAGGCATGCTAAATATGAAAGCTTTCCAAAATAATGCACCCTTACACTTGGCCCCAAATACAACCATTGAAATTTTATTTCCTAGTAAAACACAAAAGAAAGGCATGCAACTTTTTTCGGGAGCATGGGATAGTGGAAACATAAATTGGACACTTCAAAATAATAGTGACACAGAAGTCGTTGTAGTTGAAGAAGTCGTATTAGACATGGCGCAAGAAGAGCAGGTAGAAGTTCCCTTTTCGATTGTTGAAATTCCTCCAGCATATCCTGGTTGCGAACATCTTGAACCTTCGGCGAGCAAAAAATGCACTAGTGTCGCCATTAGTAAATTTGTAATGGCCAACTTTAACACTGAAATCGCCATGAACTTGGGATTAACAGGAAGACAAAGAATTAATACAATTTTTAGAATTAATCAAGAAGGCAGACCTGTATCTATCACGTCTAGAGCATCTGAACCGGAATTAGAAATTGAAGCGAACAGAGTTATAGCCTTATTGCCTAAAATGACACCCGGGAAACAAAGAGGAAAAACGGTAATCGTCCCCTACTCTTTGCCCATTGTTTTTCAGGCCGAAAGCAATCAACTATCTGCTCTTACAGGAAGCACGCCTCGAAAAGAAACTCTAAGACGAGATTCCATTGTAAATAAAAAGTTTGAAGATAAATTAATCGAGAACCCCGCAAGCGTTAAGGCATACGAACTAAATGGTTATATTTTAAGAACTTCAAAATTAGGCTGGATAAATTGCGATCGGTTTATTAGAAGAACCAACATACCATTTAAACTTAAAATTAAAAATGCGGGCGACGACATTAGAGTTAGCATGGTTTTTAAATCTATAAAGTCCATTATACCAAGTAGCAAAATCGGTGATGTATTCGATTTTAAAAGGGTACCAAAAGATGAAAACGTAGTGCTTATAGCTATTAAAAAAGATCAAGGAAAATTATACTTAGGAAGTTTAGAAACTAAAACCGCAGAACATCCCAATATAGAATTTGTTTTTAAGGAAATAACCTTGGATAATCTACACGATGAAATAGAGCAACTACACAGTACGTTTTAACTTAAGGATAGTGTAAACCTATAAAATCCGTTCAATATCGTATTGAACGGATTTTTTATTTACACCCATTTCGGCGTTACCTAAAGGTCGCGCTTTCCGTTATATCTTTTTATTTCATTTTTACTTACCTGCGTATTATTTAGTCTAAACAAATGCTTCGGCTTCAATTCAGATGCATTCTTATGAGCTCATAAAAAGGATGCCACTGCAATCGCTAACGCAAGAGCCTATGGCTTGTTTCAACTTTATAAAATCATTACATCCTTAGTCTTTAATAATCTTATACACTCCTCTTTTATTTGCACTTTCTACACTTAAAAAGTAAATCCCTTTAGCCAAATCATTCAACTGTAATTCGGTAGTTTCTTTGTCCGAAGTTAGATTTAAAACCGACTTCCCGGACACATCGTAGAGAGTAAAATCTGCACTTTCGGCAACAGGTCGTTCTACCGTTAAATGAGATTGTACGGGATTAGGATACAACTTAAGCTCCGATTGTAAAAATGTTGGTAAACCTAAAGTACCAAACTCGTAGCAATCACTAAATTCTGTACAAGATCCCGAAGTAATTTCAACTTTATAAGTTCCGTTTTCTGTAGGCAAATAGGTCTGAAATGTTGCATCTGCAATAGCTACACCAGTAGTACAATTATACCATTGGTACGTTGCCGACTCCTGAATGGCTTTTAAACTATTACCCGTTTGGATTACCGTATGATCTACTCCCGTTAACAACGCTTTAGTCGCCATATAACCCGCCGATAACTTTGTCATTTCGTGGAAGTATCCTAAATTAAATAATTCAAACCGATCGTCTTTAGAATGATACTTGGGATTCTGGTCTTTTTCAGACCATGCTTCTCCAACTAATACAGCCGGATATCCACGATTCCAAAAACTGGCATGATCACTATATTCAGTTCCTGGAATTACAATATTCGCATTCAATTTAAACGGATACGAACCTAAAACTGCAACTATATCGTCGCTCATACCTTGCGAGCCTTCATTATTGCGTTTTACGTCAATATCAAAACTTTGGTCATTATCTCCATCGTATCCAATCATATCTAGATTGTAAACACCTAAAATTTCATCTCCATTAGTTTTAGCTTGTTCTGCATAATAATTAGAACCAATTAATCCAACTTCTTCTTCGTCCCAAAGGGCATACACAATTGTATTCTCTAGACATTGCCCGGACAATACTCTTGCGACCTCTAACAGTGCAGCGACACCACTTGCATTATCATCGGCACAATAGTTCGCAACAGCATCGTAATGGGCACAAATCATATATACTTTTTCCGGGTGTATTGTACCACGTTGCGTAGCGATAATATTACGCCTGTTGTCGTCGCCATTTATTAACTGCGTTTCTACAACCATGTTTTCTAACTTATCTAGTTTTTCAAATACGTAGGTCGCCGCCAAATTATTATTACTAAGCCTTCTATCTAATATAGTAATTGTGTTTCCGTTAACTACCGTTGGTACTTCTCCAGAAAACTCTTTTACAGTAAGGGATAAGGAATCTAAATTTACGGAATTAATAATATTGGTAACCGATTGGCTATAGGACGTTATAACACTTAGCAGACAGCCAAGCAGTAGAAAATAGGATTTATTCATTCTAATGAATGTTAGATGGTTACACTCAAATATAATCTAATTAATTTTTTATTGAAGTGTTTTTTAGCCTTTTGAAATCATATTAACGATACGTCATAAAAACTCAAAATTGAAGATAAATTATCAATAAAAACCTTTAAAATTGAGAAAAACGAATCATAATCACATCATATGATTATGCCTGTGTTTGATATCTGTGCGATAAACTTGGCTATTCCAGAAGATATTTATTAATTTTAGAGCTATGAAAAACACAGCTTTAATCGATTCCGATTTTATTGAAGATTCAACTCATTTTAAAACCTTAGTTGACGCTCTAAAAACAGGATTTTCCTCGAACGACTATTTAGTGCCTATGCGCCATCATCATGATTTCCCTAATCCGGAATCAGAATTAGATTCTACGTTACTTTTAATGCCTGCCTGGAATCCTGGACAACATGCTGGAGTAAAAATAGCGACCGTTAGTCCAGAAAATGGAAAATACAATTTACCAGCGATTCATGGAACGTATCTTTATCTAGATGCTGTAACGGGAAAATTAAAAGCGATTTTAGAAGCAAAAAGCTTAACTGTAAAACGAACTGCAGCTGCTTCGGCTTTGGCGTCTTCATTTTTATCTAGAGAGAACTCAGAATCCTTATTAATGATTGGAACGGGAGCATTATCTACCAATCTAATTGAAGCCCATGCCAGTGTTCGTCCAATAAAAAGGGTGTACGTTTATGGCCGTGATTTTAATAAAGCGAAAGCCATTTGCGAACAATTTACTTCTTCACAATTTACGGTTGAGCCGGTAAAAACTATTGAAGAAAAAATAAGCGAAGTCGATATTATTTCTGTCGCAACCTTATCGCCTACACCTCTTGTTTTTGGGAAATATTTAAAAGCCGGTCAGCATGTTGACTTGGTTGGCGCTTATAAAAAAGATACCCGCGAAGCAGACGACGAAGCCATTTTAAAATCGTCTGTGTATATAGACACTTACCAAGGCGGATTAAAAGAAAGTGGAGATATTCTTATACCGCTTACTACCGGAATTCTTAAAAAGGAACAAATTCAAGCCGATTTATTCGAGCTGTGTGGGAATCTAAAAACCGGACGTAAAAACGACACTGAGATCACGCTGTTTAAATCTGTTGGTCATGCGTTAGAGGATTTATTGGCCGCGACCTATTATGTAGATAAATACACAGAAGCACATTCTTAACTTATATAAACACTAGTGTAATTAAAAATAAAAACGGGCTGTAAAATTAATTTACAGCCCGTTTTTTTTAATCGTATAAAGTGAAATAATTCTTATAATTTCTTCACATATTTTGTGATAATCACAATTTGCTGACTACCCACTTTACCTTCAATATATTCGGCATTTTCATGATCTAAACGAATATTTCTCACCGCGGTTCCTTGTTTAGCAACCATACTAGATCCTTTTACTTTTAGGTCTTTAACTAAAACTACAGAATCTCCAGTTTCTAAAACCACGCCATTCACATCGCGATGAATTATTTTAGCACTTTCGTCTTCATGTTCACCTGTTGCACGCGCTAAAGCCATAGCCTCGTCGTCTAGATACATCATATCTATTAAATCTTTTGGCCAACCTTCTCCGCGTAGACGTTGTAACATTCTCCAAGACAAAATTTGCACGGCAACATGCTCGTTCCACATGCTATCGTTTAAACAACGCCAATGGTTTACATCCATATCTACCTGGCCTTCTATTTGCTCAAAACACGTATTACAAACCAACACACTGTTATCGACATTTTCGTTTAATGATGGCGGTAAAGTATATTGTTTTAATTGTTCTTTTGAAGTACAAAGCTCGCAACTTTTATTACTACGATCTTCTAAAGTCTGTAATACACTCATTATTTTATTTATTTTAGAATCGTAAAAATACGTTTTAAAACGAATTACGACAAACGAATACTCTAGTTTAAATCTGCACCTTCACGTTTAATCAAAAAAAAATGACATTACAGATTAATCTTTAATGCCATTTTTATAATCACTTTTTTTATCCGTTTTATTTTGAAAGCCCAAATGGATCTTCAATACTATATGCTGGCTCCGTAAACCATTTTGGTCCGTTTTCGGTCATATAAATATGATCTTCTAAACGTATCCCAAATTTATTCGGCACCACTAGCATAGGTTCGTTACTAAAACACATACCTTCTTCTAAAACAGTTTGATCTGTTTTTACCAAATATGGCCATTCGTGAATATCTAATCCAATACCATGTCCCGTTCTATGTGGTAAACCTGGCAATTTATAATCTGGTCCTAAGCCGTTTGCTTCTAATGTTTTTCTCACTGCAACATCTATAGAGCCACAAGTATTTCCTAATTGAGAAGCCTTAAAAGCAGCAAATTGCGCTTCGCGTTCTAAATTCCAAATACGACGCTGTTCATCTGTAATATCGCCATAGACATAAGTTCTAGTAATATCCGAAATATAATCGTGTAGCTTACAACCAGTATCGATAAGCACCACATCATTTTCTTCTAGATCTTTCGGGTTTTTCACACCATGCGGAAAAGACGTATCCACACCAAACAACACGATGCAGAAGTAAGAGCCTACGGGAGCACCGTAACGTTTATGAGCTTCATGAATAAAATCGACCACGGTTTGGGCTGCAATTCCTGGTTTTAAAATACGTGCAACAGCCTTATGAATATCCATTGTAATATCCATCGCAGTCTGCATAATAGCTATTTCTGCTTTAGACTTTATCATGCGACAACCCGCTGTTATGGACTTTGCATTTACCAATGTATAATCGGTTTGGCAGTTTAAAATACCATCCACAATAAAGAACGGCGTTACCTCGTCCATTGCAATATTACCTTTAGAAATTCCGTTTTCTTTTAAAACAGAAACAAGCAATTCAAACGGACTTTCATGTTCTTCCCAACCGTGAACTGGACCTTCAAATTCCATAAAATCTAAAATGGTACCTTCTTCAAAATGAGGTGCGATATAATGAATACTGCCATCAGGCAATAACAAAGCACCAACCATACGCTCGCTAGAATTCCATTTTGTTCCCGTAAAATAATAGAGATTGGTCCCAGCGTGTAAATAAACTGCCGAAACATTTTCGGTAGCCATTATTTTTAGAGCGCGATTAATACGTTCCGGAAAAGCCTCCTTTTGTATCGGGTCAACTAAATGTGCTTTTGGCTGTATTTCTTCTAATTCGGCTTCAATGGTCGAGCCTCCTAATCCTAATGTTGTCATGTTATAAATTATTTTTCATTAGTGCCTCAATCTCTTCAATTTCGATAGGCATAGCTTCAGTTAAATTGTAACAACCATCTTCTGTAATTACATAATCGTTCTCTAAACGACAACCTATACCTTCTTCCGGAATATAGATTCCAGGTTCGCAAGTAAGAACCATACCCACTTCAAACGGACGAGAATACAAGCCTACATCGTGAACGTCTAGACCAATATGGTGTGCCGAATTATGCATATAATACTTCTTATACAATGGTTTTTTAGGATCTTGTTTCGTTACGTCTTCTGCATTTAACAGACCTAATTTTATAAGTTCTGCTTCAACCAATTTCCCCATTTGTTGTTCATATTCGGCAGATAACACTCCCGGTTTAAACAACTTACTTCCTTCTTTTAAGCAGTGTAAAACAGCAGAATATACGGCTTTCTGACGTTCCGAAAATTTACCATTTACAGGAAAACAACGCGTGGTATCACTATTGTAATTAGCATAACACACCCCAAAATCCATTAAAATCATATCGCCATCTTTACAGACGTCATCATTCGTATTATAATGTAAAGAGCACGCATTTTTTCCTGAAGCAATAATAGCATTAAACGCATGACGTGTCGCCCCGGATTTTATTAAATTGTAGCTTAGTTCTGCTTCAATTTCGTATTCTTTTATTCCCGGTTTTGTAGCTCTTAAAGCACGTTCAAAACTTTTAATACTAATATTTGCAGCATGTTGCATTAAGTCTATTTCGACCTTAGACTTTATTGGACGTAAATCCCGTGTAATTTTGGAAACACGATGTAAATTATGCAATGGATATTTTTCTTTTCCCACAAAATCATGCGATCTTGTTGCGTTTGCTGATTAAAAGTTACACGCTTTACATGTTCGTTGTGTCCTAGGTAAAAGCCATCAGCTTCAAACGCCATAAGTTGTAATAATTTCTCAAAATCCTGAACCCATTCTACGCGTTCTACTCCTGAAATGGCGGTAGCTTGTTCTTTGGTTAACTTTTCGCCATCCCAAATTTTAATTTGCTCGGACGTTTCAATTACAAATAAGATTGCTCTATTTTCTGGCTTAGCCGCGTCTGGATACAATACCAAAATGCTCTCTTCCTGATCGATTCCCGAAAGATAAAACAGATCGTTGTTTTGGGTAAATCCCATAACATCGTCTGCGTTATTATGGTTAACATCGTTAGATGTTAACACTGCAATGGTATTCGGTTTCATTTGCGCTATAAAACGGTCTCTATTTTCTATAAAAAGTGTGTTTGAAATCTGCTTATATCTCATATTATATATTCTGTTTAGATGAAAGTTATCTAAATTAAAGGTGATTTTTTTGAATGTAAAACATACTGAACTTAGGATACCCAACCTTAGAAATATCGTGTTGTATTTAGAGGAATATGGCGTATACTGTTACAAATTCAAAGATAAGATAATCCGTTGGGAGAAGCCTTGCTCTTACCAAAATATTAAAATAGAGCACATAATTTGATGTACTTGGAATATTACAAAACGATAATGTACAGAACTAAATTATATTACGACTCGGTAAGACTATCTCGCAACTTTTTTGGCAACCCTTTTACCACCAAATCGTAAGAATGATCGATTAGTTCTAAAACAAACGGTGAAGGCAAATCGCCTTGATTTAATTTTAAGGTATTCCAATGTTTTTTACTCATATGAAATCCCGGAATTATACTATCGTAATTTGCACGTAGGTGTTCTGCACGTTCAGGATCGCATTTTAAATTGATAGCTGGCTCACCTTCTTCCCAACCTTTTAAAGATGTAAGAAGAAACATTTTACCTAAAACTTTTAGAACTAAAGTATTAGAATCGAATGGAAACGATTCGGTTACACCTTCCTTTTTTAAACAATAGTAGTGAAGTTGTTCGATATTCATGGCGTGTCTTTAGATTTCCCAATAACGCCTAAATGTGTATTATGAAAACTATCGTTATATTTTAAACCATAGTCTAAAATGCGGTCGAAAGAGGCATGTCCAAACATAATTACACCTGCCAGTTGTAAGCCTTCAACAGCAAAAAAAGAACCTAAAATATATAAGAGAATGGCAATACCTTTATGATGTAGAATATTGTAAAAAAACGCCCCTATTTTATTACTAAATACATAGCCCACAAAACCTGCATCCGGCAGAAAAAACAAGACTAAATACAGCCACCAAGAATAAGATAGCTCACTAAACATCCAAACGGATAAAGCCAACATGGCGACTTCTTCTAATTTTAATATCGTTTTCAACTTATTGTAGTTTTTCGATGGTTTTGTCTTCAATTTTTAATGCAGAATAATCCAATTCCCAGTCTATGGTTTCCACAATTTTTTCAATCATTAAAATGGCTTGAAGTGCTTCTTTTCTAGCTGTAATCATAAGTCCGCTTTCAGGAATTTTATCTAAAATGTGCTGTTTGGCTTCTTTATTTAATACGGTTAAGTCTTCGGAAGCAAATCTATTAAATAAACCGTTTTTAATATCGTAATATTTCATATCGGGCTCTATGGCCAATACCTCTGGCTGTGGCATATGCTCAATTACTATTTTTTTATCGTCTGTATTAGCATGCATCTTTAGCTTTGTTAAATCATAACCAATATGCACTTTTGCATTAATAACAATTAAGGCTTTTCGTTTACTAGATAACAAACCTAAAAAATGATCTTTAATATTTTCGTGATGATAGATTTCGGCAAATTCGCCTTCTACAGTAATTAATTTACAGACACTTTTTATCTTTTCTAAAAGTACGGCAGATTGCTTTTCAGTCAGTTCTTTTTTTTCCTTCTTTTTAAACAAGGTAACTACCCAATATGTAGTTATAACTCCCAAAAGAACCATTAATATATTTTCGAACATAGCTATAAATCTAATCAGTAATTACCTGATATAATACGGGTTTACTAGGCGTTGCATCGTTTTCGAAAGGGGCAATTTGTAGGTTTAGAAAATAAGTACCGTCTTCTACGAAGTTCTGAACATAAATAAATTCGGTAATGGTTGCATGCTTTCTAATCTTCCCATTTGTGTTCCAGAATGCATTGTGCGCTAACCACTCGCCTTCATCCTTTTCTTTATCGATACTCGGCAAATCTACTAACAAATGCTCTACTCCTTTTTCTCGTAAATAAGTAGCTGCATCTTCTAAGAGGTACGGCGGATTGGTATGTGAGTATTGCTTATTTAGTTTATCTAACGTATTTGGAATTGTTCTTATAACCACAGCTTTTCGTTTTTTATTTCCTAAAGCGAACTGAAGCTGTTTTTTAGAAATCACCAAATCGTCTTCCTTTTTTTCTACCACAACAGTAATCACTTCTGCCAAAAAGAAAAACTGTTTTAAATTTTCATTCACCGAATAAAAGTCTTCTGTAATATGCCCCACACATTCGGTATGTGTACCATGCGCATGCGGATTAAAAGAAATATTATTAAAATTTACAGATGCTCCTTCCGAAACTTGTGCCGAGAACCCTTGATCGTCTATCGCGGGATCGATCTTTGGAGGCTCTAGGTAATAGGCCGAAACATTGGTACTCGCCGCACGCAATGGGATCGATATATCTATGGGTTTTGTAAAATCTATTTTATATTTTTTAGAATTAGTTTGTATGCTTGCAATCATAATAAATACTACATTTTAAATCTTAAAAAGCTGAGACGCAATGCCGTCGCTTAAAAACTTACCTTTAGTGGTTACTTTAAGATTATTATCTTCAATATACAACAATTCTTCATTTAAATATTTATCTGCTTGTGCTAAAATATATGTTTTAAAATCAGAACCAAAGACAGCCACAATCGTTTCCAAAGAGACTCCCCAAATGGTACGTAATCCTGTCATTACATATTCGTTATATTTATCGTTAACGGATAATATTTCTATTTCACTTGGTAAGGTTTTTAACTGAATTGCTTGAATATATTTTGAATTATTAGAGATATTCCAACTGCGTGATTCTCCAGAAAAAGAATGCGCCGACGGACCAATACCAATATATTTTTTGCCTTTCCAATAGGCAGAGTTGTTAATACTAAAATACCCCGGTTTACTAAAATTAGACAGTTCGTAATGTATAAAACCAGCCTCTTTTAATTGATTAATTAACATATGAAACTGAACTTCTGCATGCACCTCATCTACATCTTCAATCTTTCCTTTTTTTATTAAGGTAGCTAAAGCTGTTTTAGGTTCGACTGTTAGGGCGTAACTTGAAATATGCGGAATATTAAAATCTAAAACAGTTTGAATATTTTCCCGCCATTGCTCATGTGTTGCTCCTGGAATTCCATAGATTAAATCGACCGAAATATTATCGAAATACTGAGTTGCTAACTCTAAACAGTGCTTCGCTTCCGTCGCATTGTGTGCGCGATTCATTAGTTTTAAATCGGCTTCAAAAAACGATTGTACACCTATACTTAAACGGTTTATGTTACTTTTAGCTAGCTCTAATATTTTAGTTTCCGATAAATCGTCTGGATTGGCTTCTAAAGTAATTTCAGGGTTTTCAATCACTGAATAATTATTATATACGGCTTTTAAAATGGTTTCTATTTCTTCTAGAGATAGCAAACTAGGCGTGCCACCTCCAAAATAGATTGTAGCAACCGTATCGTTTTCAAATTCAGATTTTCGTAATTCTAATTCTACAATTAACGCATCTATTAACTCATCCTTCTTTTTTAAGGATGTAGAAAAATGAAAATCGCAATAAAAACATGCTTGTTTACAAAATGGAATGTGGATATAAATGCCAACATCATCCACACGTTCTTTGTGATTAGAATCGGTATTTAAATTCATTTTTTAATGCTATTTATTCTCGTTTTTGAGACTTTTGGAGCGGTCACGCGCTTCTCGTTTTGCTTCACAAAAGCATCCCAACCGGTATAGTTCTTCCCAACTTCTACACGACCTTCATTGTAAAAATGACACACTGCAGCGGCAAGTCCATCGGTAGAATCGAGATTTTTAGGAAGTGATTTTAATCCTAATACACTTTGAAGCATTCTAGCAACCTGTTCCTTACTGGCATTACCATTTCCGGTGATCGCCATTTTTATTTTTTTAGGAGAATATTCGGTAATTGGAACTTCGCGAGACAAACCTGCAGCCATAGCTACACCTTGCGCACGCCCCAGTTTTAGCATACTTTGTACGTTCTTCCCGAAGAAAGGAGCTTCAATAGCTATTTCGTCTGGGTGATGGGTTTCGATAAGCTCGATAGTCCGCTCAAAAATAAGTTTTAACTTGAGGTAATGGTCATCGTATTTTTTTAAATCTAATTCATTTAATTGCAAAAAAGACATGGTTTTCCCCACAACTTTTATCAGTCCAAACCCCATAATGGTGGTTCCTGGGTCAATCCCTAAAATAATACGTTCTTTACTCATTAATTACAATAATAACATCCGCTCAAAGATAGGGAAACACCAATAGTAAATGTAAACATACTGCCATTAAAAGCACCCAATCCATTAATTGCAGGCGTATAGGTGTCTGGTTTTGTAAATCCGTGAATATAAGAGACATCGAAAAACACCCCGGTGGTCCGACTAAGGGCATATAGTGTTTCTACTCCCAATATAAAATTAAAATAACTCTGATCGACCTCTCTAAGGCCTTCTAAAGGTCTTACTAAAGTAAAACCTGGACCGCCATGAGCTTGAAATTGAAAATTAGATTTTTTATCGAAGTTAAAAAGGGGTGTATAATCGTAAACCGCTTGTCCGTTTATGCGGGTATAGTTAATCTTAAATTCATCGTTTTCACCTTTAATACGACTAAATCCTAAATCTAACTTTGCGCCCAATTTTTCGGTAAACATATATTGCGCTCCAAGAGTGACGCTAGGCAAATTAAATTCTTTGGCCCCATAACCTTCGGCAAATCCTGAATTACTTACATGATTCCCTCCTACTGCAAATTTTAGTCTTAGTACGTCCTCGTCTATTTGAGACATCCCCTGAAACGAGAAGAAGAATAATAGAATAACTACGGTAGAAATGTATTTTTGTTTTTTAATTTTAGAAGACATCTTACAATAAAAGGTTTAATTTGCACTATGTACGCCAAGGCACTTATTTATAAATCGCACGCATTCTTAATATATCTCGTTAAGATAAGTATAATTGCCTTTAGTTTTTACTTTATCTACTCGAAACTAGTGCATAACGACAGTTTATCGCTTGCGAAATTTTGGACTATTTTAAATTCTGAAACTGTTTTCTCTATACAATCCCTGCTACTTATTACGGTATTATCTTGTTTAAATTGGTTTTTTGAAATTTTAAAATGGAAGTATTTAGTAAGTATTTTTAAACCGATCTCTTTAAAACGCGCTACCGAACAAACTTTAGGCGCACATACGGCTTCTCTTTTTACGCCTAACCGTATTGGAGATTATGGTGCGAAGGCCTTATATTTCCCTTCCAATCTTAGAGCGAAAATAATGGGATTAAACGGACTTGGAAACTTCGCTCAAATGTGTGTCACCACCTTTTTTGGAAGTTTGGGTTTACTATTTTTTAGCAGTACATTTCCTATACATTTCGATTATAAAACACTGCATTGGTCGCAATATTTAATTTTCGGACTCTTAGTAACAGTTCTAATAGTACTAGCGAAAACTTATTTAAAACCAGAAACATGGCTTTTAAAAATTAAACGCTTTTTATCGGCTATTTCTCTTAGTTTATTGATGAAAACCCTCTTATTTTCTACCCTAAGATATTTTATTTTTTCATTTCAATTTTACCTATTACTGCAATTATTTCAAGTAGATTTAAGTTATTTAAACACCATGATGGCTCTGTCCAGCATGTATCTTTTAGCTTCAATTCTCCCAAGTGTTTTTATTTTTGATGTGGTTTTAAAAGGTAGTATTGCAGTGTATTTATTTTCTTTTTTCGACATTAATGGAACTATTATATTAAGTTGCATTACACTTATGTGGATTTTAAACGTGGTTTTACCAAGTCTTTTTGGAATCTATTTTGTTATGCGTTTTAAACTTCCAAAATCTTAACGTATGATAATTTTTAGTCTAATCACATTAACATTATATACTTTTTTAATTGGGAGTCTGTATTGGGGATTTACAAAAGTTAAGACGTTTAAACCTCATACGCGCTCTAATGAAACCAGTTTCTCTATTGTTATCCCCTTTAGGAATGAAGCCAAACATTTACCTGAATTGTTACACTCTATTTCTGAATTAGATTACTCTAAAAATCATTTTGAAATTCTTCTTATAAATGATGGGTCTGAAGATATTTCCGAAAGTATTATTAACCATTTTACACAAACACATCGTGAGTTACAAATTACATTACTCCAAAATAAACGCCACTCTAACTCGCCTAAAAAAGACGCAATTAGCTTAGCGATTTCTCATGCTAAATGTAACTGGATATTAACTACCGATGCCGATTGTGTACTGCCTAAAACGTGGCTAAACACCTTTAATGCTTTTATTCAAGGGCATCCGGATTGTCAATTAATTGTGGCTCCTGTTACCTATTTTACCACCTCTAAATTTCTAAATATATTTCAGTGGTTTGATGTGATGAGTTTGCAAGGCGCCACTATTGGCGGATTTGGAATACACCAACCCTTTTTATGTAATGGCGCTAATTTGGGATATAAAAAACAAGCCTTTTACGATGTAAACGGGTTTGCAGAAAATGATGCTATTGCCAGTGGTGACGATATTTTTTTACTTGAAAAAATAAGCAAGAAATACCCTGAAAGTATTCAGTATTTAAAATCTACCGATGCTGTAATTTACACACATGCGCAACCTACTTTAAAAGATTTAATTAGTCAGCGTAAGCGTTGGGCATCTAAAACCAAAGCCTATACAAACAAGTTTAGTCAGATTACCGGACTCTTGGTTTTAAGCACGAATGCCTTATTAATCTGTTTATTTATATGTATGAGTTTTGGAGATTTTTCACCGACTTATTTCACAGGTTTGTGCGCCGTTAAATTTGCAGTAGACTTTATGCTTATCTATAAAAGCGCTGTGTTTTTTAATCAAGAAAAAGGATTAAAATGGTATATAATTATCGCTATATTATATCCTATATTTTGCTCGTATGTAGCCGTAGTATCGTTATTTACATCGTACGCTTGGAAAGACAGAACATTTACGAAATAGAATTTAATTTACTTTAATAATAATAGGAAGTATAAATTCCGAATTCACTTTTTGTCCGCGTTTTATAGCAGGCTCGATAGTTGGCAGACTATCTAAACTAGAGGTCACTAAGAATTTAATATTCGGTATTTCGGCTTGAGTTAGGGAATCGACTTTAAAGTTTAGCAGACTTAAATCGCCTGCATCCGAAATTTTAAATTGAATAAGTAATGTATCTAATACATCGCGGTTTACAATAATGCGCTCGGCTTCCAAACGTTTTAAAATTGTGGTTGCTAACGTTTGCTCGAAACATTGTTTTCTATACTGTTGCGTGGCCGATGTTTCGCAAGATGAAAAGGTAGGATATTCATCGACTTCATTCCATGTAAACGATTGTAATTCTTCGTTTAGAATAGCTTCAGTAGATGTTTTTTTCACCTTTAAATCGTCGCAAGCGCAGATTAATAGTAATGCAAGTATAAATACGAAATGCTTCATAGTTTAAGATGAAAATCGAAAATACAATAATTTTAGTATTTAACACTTTTTCGAATGCGATTCTTGACTGAAATTGATAAAGATCAATCTATTTGCTCTAAATTTCTTAGAAACAAAAAAAACCGAAGTGATTAGCTTCGGTTTTTAACATATATATTAATGGTTTAATCTTTTACTTGAAATACTATTGGTAAAGAATATGGCACAGTAACTTCTTTTCCTTTTTGTTTTCCCGCAATCATTTTAGGCAATAAATTCACAACACGTACCGCTTCTTCGGCTAAAGCGTCTTCTGAAGCTCGGGCTCTCGCATCAACAATATTACCTTGTTTGTCAATTTTAAAAACCACATTAATACGTTGCCTTCCTGAAAGATCTAATTCTCCTGCTAAATCCGTATTATAATTCTTTCCTACAAATTGTGAGATTTTGGTTGACATACATTTTCGTTGTTCGTCTTTTGTTAAATCTTCACATCCTGGAAATACAGGTGGTTGCTCTACAACGCTATAAGGGACTTCTATATCCATATCTACAGCGTCATCAGGATTAACTTTCTCTACATGTATTGTAGTATTTGGAGTATCCTGTATAACATCTTCTAAAATTGTAGATTCAGAATTTTCCGCCTCTTTATCACAAGAGGTATACAACAGCATTGCAAAAATCATGGGTACAAGCAAGGCATACTTTACTAAATGGATTTGTTTTGATTTCGTTTTTGTTAACATAATGATTCGTTTTTTGATTAATGATTGTTTAAAAAATGGATTGATGAATGAAATATGATTGACATCGAAAACTTGACTCAGCAAGTTTTGATAGTAGGTCACTTTATCTTGTTGCTTTACCACTAAAGCATCGGCAATATATTCGTGAAGTGTAACCATTCTGTTTTGGTACATATACACTAGCGGATTAAACCAAAACACAATACGAAGCAGTTCGAAAAACAATAAATCGGCACTGTGTTTCTGACTTTTATGAACACATTCGTGAGCCAAAATGGCTCTATAATTTTCAGGATTTATGGCATCGCCTAAAAAGACATAATTAAAAAATGAAAATGCCGCAGAACTGTTTTTTAACGTGATAATAGTAAGTCCGTTAACCCTATTCTTTTCACTTATATTGATTGTTTTAAAGAGCTTAAACATTTTGACAAGAAATATAAAAACGGACACACTAATACCTACATATAATATGAATTCCCACGACCAAAACGAACTGCTATTTTTAAGGTAAACCGTTGGTAATAATTGTGTTTCTATAGTTGATGCATCTGGATTTAAGATTACGGCTGGCAATTGCACAATATAGTTTTGTGGCAAAACATTTCTAAAAGCTTCAATTTTAATTAAAGGCAATACAAATGAAGCAATTGGTGTAAATAATAAGTAAAACCGATTCCAATTAAAGAAGGTTTCACGTTTTAAAAATAAATCGTACACCATTAAAAAGAACAATTGGAACGCTATGGTTTGTAGGATATAGTGTAACATAATTATTTATTTTTTTCGATTTCCTTCATCATGGCTTCTAAATCGTTTAAACTCACATCGTTCTTCTTCACGAAAAATGACACTAAACTTTTAAACGACCCTTGAAAATAATTATCTACCAATGTGTTTAACGATTGGTTACTATAGTCTTGTTTAGAGACTAACGGAAAATAAATATGGCCTTTCCCCTGCTTTTCATAATCTACAAAGCCTTTACTTTCTAAAATACGCACTATGGTAGATACTGTATTGTAAGCTGGTTTTGGTTCTGGTAATTCTTCAATTATAGCTTTTACATTGCCTTGTTCTAACTGCCAAAGCACTTGCATGATTTCTTCTTCTGCTTTTGTTAACGCCTTCATTTAACTAAGTTTTTAGTTTAACCTTGAAACAAATATAACTAATTATTTAGTTTAAACTAATTTCTTAGTCTAAAAAAGTAATTAATAATATATGTAACTTGCCGTACGCTAAATTTAGATTATGGATTTTATTTTAGTTTTTATCGGTTTTTTATGCATGGTTATAGGCTTGATGGGCAGTTTTTTACCTATACTACCAGGACCACCAGTAAGTTGGTTAGGACTTTTACTTTTGTACTTAACTAAAGTAATCCCGAACGATTGGACGTTTATTGCAATTACATTTATCATAGCCATGGCTATTGTAATTATAGACTATGCCATCCCTGCCATGGGAACTAAAAAATTTGGAGGCAGTAAATATGGTGTTATTGGGACTACAGTTGGCTTGGTAGTTTCCATAATTTTCCCTGTTTTTGGATTTCTAGGTATAATTGTGTGGCCTTTTATTGGTGCTTTTGTTGGAGAAATGTTGTTTAAAGCCAACCATAAAACCGCTACCAAAGCCGCTTTTGGTTCTTTCTTAGGCTTTTTAACAGGGACACTTTTAAAATTTATAGTGGGAATTGTGTATTTCGGATTATTTTTAAATGTGTTTTGGAAACACAAAGAAGGCTTTAGTTTGTTCTAAAAAAAAAGCCTTATAATGAGGGTTATAAGGCTTATATAATTTTAAAACTATCGAACTATTTTAAAGGGAAGGATTAACTTTTAGTTGATACTATCCCAAATATAAATAGTCTGTTTGATATTTAGTTGCGGGAAAACCGTAATTTTTGCATTTTATTGAAAACCCGTCTCTTTTTTTTAATTTATTTTTTAAATGAAGCCTAATTTCTTGGCTTCACTAATTAAAGTTTCGTCTTGACCATCTTCTATACTAAATAATACTTTCAGTTGTTTTTTACGTTTTTCGACACCACTTAAAGATAAATCTACATGTTCTGCTAAATTTTTAGTTTTTACACCCTGAGATAGTAAGTATAAAATACGTCTGTTTTTATCGTCTAAATAAATATCACTTATTACGGTTTGCTTCAGGTACTTGTTCACGGTTCCACTATAAAATGGAGGAAAATTTAATATGGCTTGGAATGCGCTTGCTAACTCCCTAGATGTTAAATCACTTTTTATTAGAAAGCCTTCAGGATTTAATTCTTCTATAATATTATGAATACGATACGTTTCATTAAACATGGTTAAAATTACAATCTTGGCATTTGGTAAAATCTTACGGGCGTACCTTGCCAGATCTTCACCACTTGTAAATTGATCGTCTGAAGAAGGTGGGATCTTTATATCGATAAACAGAATATCGTAATGCTCTTCTTTACGAATACTACGGTGCATCGCTTCTATAGACTGATCGCAATTATTAGCAACATCAATTTTTAATTCTTGTTCTGGTTTCTTGGTAGACAATAATGTATTTTGATACCCTTCAAGAATCATGGGATGATCGTCGGTCATTAAAATTCTAATAAGTTCGCTCATATTTCTTGATTATTGTAATTTAATTAAAGATTGGGGTTTTAATTGAAATTTTGGTTCCGCCATTCTTATCCGATTTAAGAACTAAAACGCCGTGGATTTCATGCACTCGAGACGACATATTTTTTAAGCCAATGCCTTTTCTGGATTTCGATATATCAAACCCTATTCCGTTATCTGTTATGTCTAAACAAATATCGTTGTCTGTTCTATAAAAATCAATATTCACACGATCTGCTTTAGAATGTTTATAAGAGTTTTGAAGTGCTTCCTGAATAATTCTATAAAAATGAATTTTAATTCTGTTAGAAATATCGTCCCAATTAATATTGTCCTCGTACTTCAATGCACATTCTAAATTGTAAGCTAAAGATTGTTTCTCTAGTAAGGCTTTAATAATATCTATATAACCAGAATGAGACACAAAATCCATGTTTAAGTCGTGCGAAACTTTTCTAATCTCTAATTCAATCGTCTTTAATTCTTCTATATAATTACTACGCGTTTCTATAGCCTCGTCTGTCTTGCTAGCATTTAAACTATCTAAACTTAAACGGGTTCCAAAAAGGCGTCCCAAAACACCATCGTGCAACTCTTCCGATATTCTACGTTTTTCTAATGTGCGCGCCTCTTCTATTTTATCTTGTTGAGACAGCATAAGATTATAAATCTCTTCGTTTGCCTTCTGTTGTCTTTGCTTAAATTCTAATGCTTTATTTTTATTACGCTGAGATACAATGACTATAATTAAAAATGAAGTGATTAATAAAACCACAGAGATTAACATAAACAGCAACCGCTCTTTAGTTATTTTTTCGTTTTTAAGCTCTATTTCTTTTGTTTCGTATCTTATTCTAGCAAATTTATTACGAACAGAACGTTCGCTTTTATGAAGACTATCGCTTAATCGAATATAATCTTTGTAGTAGTTCACCGCCACACTATCCACCTCTATTTCCGATAAAAGCAATAAGGATTTTAAAAGGTCGTCGTTGTGATATTGCTCCGATATGTCCTTCGCCTTGTGGGCATAATATTTCGCTGAATCTTTCTGATCTCTACCATTGTAAAATTCGGCAAGATGCTGATTTATAATAATAGAATTATACGTCGCTCCAATACTATCGCAAATCTTTAGTGCTTCTAAATAGAGTTGTGGGAGCTGTTCTTCCTCTTCATTTAAGTATAGTGTATGCGCATAATTATCTAGAACAAGTGCATAAATTTGGGGACGTTGCGATTTTAAAGTGGCATCACTTAAAATATCTTCGTAATACTCTAAAGCAATATTATAAGCACCTGAATTTTTATAAGTTAACGCTAAATTATTAAGAGAATTACTAATGGTATGACTGTTATCTCCATTTAGACGGCGTTTTAATTGTAACGATTTATTATGATAATCTATGGCATCATCGTACTGTTGGAGCTCGTCAAATACAATTCCCAGATTATTAAACAAAAAGGCTTTTTTACGGATAATATTCTGAGTATCGGGTAAAGAATCTAACAGCGTTATGCCTTCTACCGAAGTAACTTCACTCCCAATAAAGTCCTTTTCATTTTTTTGAATAATCGCGATTCCTAATAAGGTAGATGCCGTATTATAATTATCCTTTAATGCTCTATAAATTTTTTCTGCCTTATAAAAATAGTTATAGGCACTGTCTGTGGACCGTCTAAAATAATAATTAGCAGTATCGTGATACAGCAACGCTATGGATACAGAATCTCCTGCACGCTCGGCTTGTTTTATATTATCGTTGTTCGCATTTAAAAATAACTGAAAAGCACCTTTTTCTTTGTACAAGTTCGCTATTTCAATATTGCTCTTTAGTTTTAAAGAGTCTATGTTTAGTTTATTAGAGAGTTGTTCTGCCTGTTTTGCAAACAAAAACCGGCTATTATAATCGTAATCTTTAGAATTAGACGATTTCTGAAGTAGACGCTCTATACTATCAACATCTTTAGTTTGTGCGAAAGTCTTAACATTGAAAAGGCTAAAACATATCGCAAGACACATTAAAATTTTATAATAGGTAGTCAAGATTTAGGATATCATTTCACCAAATATATTTATATTTTTTGAATATAACATGGAATTAAAACGTTCAATATCGTAACTCTTTGAGGTCTATTATAATTCATTGATGGCACCGCCGATTAAGATTGGTGCGTCTACTTCTACCCGATCTAAGGCCACTAGCATGTTGTCGTCTATCTGTTCATTGACGCAAGCAGTTAACGATCCGAATAATAAAAGAGCGATTACAGTATATTTTGGAGTATTCATAAGATTATAGTTCGTCGATGGCACCTCCAGTGTCAGATGTACTTGCTTCGATAGTGTCTGGAGCAACTAGCATGTCGTCGTCTAGTTCTTCATTAACACAAGCGGTTAACGATCCGAATAATAAAAGAGCAATGGCTGTATATTTTAGAGTTTTCATAAGTAAATGTTTTTAGGGTTTGTTATTATTTTAAATTTATTCTAGGTGATTATAGTTCGTCTATTGCGCCTCCGGTATCAGATGTACTTGCTTCGATTATTGTCGTCGTCCATTTCTTCATTAACACAAGCGGTTAACGATTAATAATAAAAGAGCAATGACTGTAAATTTTAGAGTTTTCATAAGGTGATGTTTTTAGGGTTGTTATTATTTTAAATTTATTTTAGGTGATTATAGTTCGTCGCGCCTCCGGTATCAGATGTACTTGCTTCGATAGTGTCTGGAGCAACTAGCATGTCGTCGTCCATTTCTTCATTAACACAAGCAGTTAACGATCCGAATAATAAAAGAGCTAATACTGTAAATTTTAAAGTTTTCATAAGGTGATGTTTTTAGGGTTGTTATTATTTTAAATGTATTTCAGGGGATTATAATTCGTCGATTGCGCCTCCGGTTTCAGATGTACTTGCTTCGATAGTGTCTGTCGTCGTCCATCCATTTCTTCTATAGTTCGTCGATCAGATGTGCTTGCTTCGAACAACTAGCATGTCGTCATCCATTTCTTCATTAACACAAGCGGTTAGTGATCCGAATAATAAAAGAGCAATGACTGTATATTTTAGAGTTTTCATAAGGTGATGTTTTTAGGGTTGTTATTATTTTAATTCTGTTTAATCTATTATAATTCGTCGATGGCGCCTCCAGTGTCAGATGTACTTGCTTCTACGTTATCTGGTGAAAGTAACATGTCGTCATCCATTTCTTCATTAACACATGCGGTTAGCATGTCGTCGTCTAGTTCTTCATTAACACAAGCGGTTAACGATCCGAATAATAAAAGAGCAATGGCTGTATATTTTAGAGTTTTCATAAGGTGATGTTTTTAGGGTTGCTATTATTTTAATTCTGTTTAATCTATTATAGTTCGTCGATTGCGCCTCCGGTTGGTACTGGTGCTGGAGCTTTTGTTCTTGCTTCTACATTATCTGGTGAAAGTAACATGTCGTCATCCATTTCTTCATTAACACAAGCAGTTAGGGATCCGAATAATAAAAGGGCTGATGTACTTGCTTCGATAGTATCTGCAATGGCTGGGCAATGGCTGTATATTTTAGAGTTTTAAAGTCTAGTTCTTCATTAACACAAGCGGTTAACGATCCGAATAATAAAAGAGCAATGGCTGTATATTTTAGAGTTTTCATAAGGTGATGTTTTTAGGGTTGCTATTATTTTAATTCTGTTTAATCTATTATAATTCGTCGATTGCGCCTCCGGTTGATGTACTTGCTTCTACATCATAAGTAAATGTTTTTAGGGTTGTTATTATTTTAATTCCGTTTAATCTATTATAATTCGTCGATTGCGCCTCCGGTGTCAGATGTATTTTCTTCGATAGTGTCTGGAGCAACCAGCATGTCGTCGTCCATTTCTTCATTAACACAAGCGGTTAGGGATCCGAATAATAAAAGGGCAATGGCTGTATATTTTAAAGTTTTCATAAGGTGTTGTTTTTAGGGTTGTTATTATTTTAATTCTGTTTAATCTATTATAATTCGTCGATTGCGCCTCCGGTTGGTGCTGGTGCTGTTTCTTTTATTCTTGCTTCTACGTTATCTGGTGAAAGTAACATGTCGTCATCCATTTCTTCATTAACGCAAGCAGTTAAGGATCCGAATAATAAAAGGGCAATGGCTGTATATTTTAAAGTTTTCATAAGGTGATGTTTTTAGGGTTGTTATTATTTTAATTCTGTTTAATCTATTATAATTCGATCGCATCGCCTCCGGTTGGTGCTGGTGCTGATTCTTTTGTTCTTGCTTCTACGTTATCTGGTGAAAGTAACATGTCGTCATCCATTTCTTCATTAACACAAGCGGTTAGTGATCCGAATAATAAAAGGGCAATGGCTGTATATTTTAAAGTTTTCATAAGGTGATGTTTTTAGGGTTGTTATTATTTTAATTCTGTTTAATCTATTATAATTCGTCGATCGCGCCTCCGGTTGGTGCTGGTGCTGATTCTTTTGTTCTTGCTTCTACGTTATCTGGTGAAAGTAACATGTCGTCATCCATTTCTTCATTAACACAAGCGGTTAGTGATCCGAATAATAAAAGGGCAATGGCTGTATATTTTAGAGTTTTCATAAGGTGATGTTTTTAGGGTTGTTATTATTTTAAATGTATTTCAGGGGATTATAATTCGTCGATTGCGCCTCCGGTTTCAGATGTACTTGCTTCGATAGTGTCTGGGGCAATTAGCATATCGTCGTCCATTTCTTCATTAACACAAGCAGTTAGGGATCCGAATAATAAAAGAGCTAATACTGTGAATTTTAAAGTTTTCATAAGTAAATGTTTTTGGGGTTGCTATTATTTTAATTCTGTTTAATCTATTATAATTCGTCGATGGCGCCTCCGGTTGGTACTGGTGCTTTTGTTCTCGCTTCTACGTTATCTGGTGAAAGTAACATGTCGTCATCCATTTCTTCATTAACACAAGCGGTTAGTGATCCGAATAATAAAAGAGCAATGACTGTATATTTTAGAGTTTTCATAAGGTGATGTTTTTAGGGTTGCTATTATTTTAATTCTGTTTAATCTATTATAATTCGTCGATTGCGCCTCCGGTTGGTACTGGTGCTTTTGTTCTCGCTTCTACGTTATCTGGTGAAAGTAACATGTCGTCATCCATTTCTTCATTAACACATGCGGTTAGGGATCCGAATAATAAAAGAGCAATGACTGTATATTTTAGAGTTTTCATAAGGTGATGTTTTTGGGGTTGCTATTATTTTAATTCTGTTTAATCTATTATAATTCGTCGATGGCGCCTCCGGTTGGTACTGGTGCTTTTGTTCTCGCTTCTACGTTATCTGGTGAAAGTAACATGTCGTCATCCATTTCTTCATTAACACAAGCAGTCAGGGATCCGAATAATAAAAGAGCTAATACTGTAAATTTTAAAGTTTTCATAAGTAAATGTTTTTCGGGTTGCTATTATTTTAATTCTGTTTAATCTATTATAATTCGTCGATGGCGCCTCCGGTTTCAGATGTACTTGCTTCGATAGCGTCTGGAGCAACTAGCATGTCGTCATCCATTTCTTCATTAACACATGCTGTTAACGATCCGAATAATAAAAGAGCAATGACTGTAAATTTTAAAGTTTTCATAAGGTGATGTTTTTAGGGTTGTTATTATTTTAATTCTGTTTAATCTATTATAATTCGTCGATTGCGCCTCCGGTATCAGATGTACTTGCTTCGATAGTATCTGGGGCAACTAGCATGTCGTCGTCCATTTCTTCATTAACGCAAGCGGTTAGTGATCCAAATAATAAAAGGGCTAATACTGTAAATTTTAAAGTTTTCATAAGTAAATGTTTTAAGGGTTATTATTTAGGTTATAAAAATGCATAAATATTAGATGTAACTTTTTTTAAAGAGAAGCAGGAGA
This sequence comes from Formosa bonchosmolovskayae, assembly GCF_051016085.1. Classification (GTDB taxonomy): domain Bacteria; phylum Bacteroidota; class Bacteroidia; order Flavobacteriales; family Flavobacteriaceae; genus Formosa. Next base: position 1,616,773 of record NZ_CP174605.1, on the reverse strand, counting down.
ACATGTTTATCATATATACAATAAAAAACCACAACTAATCACAAGGTTATGAATCAGTTACACAATTATTTTTTTTCTCAAATTTAACACAAAACACAAGCACATAGACACCTTAAAGTAACCTATTCGATGAACCGTCAAAATTTATTATTTTTTTTATGCCTTTCAGCGCTCTTAAAACGGCTCTTGTGTCTTTCAATTTTCAATAAAAAACATGTACCAAGTATATATTTTCACCCACTGGAAAATAAATATTGTTAAAATAACAATATGGAATACCAAAAAATCCAGATTCACGTTTCATACCTCAACACATTAATACAGTACCTAATTTCGTGAAGCCAACTTCATAAAAATCTAGAAAAACTTTAACTTAATGTTTTTTTTTATTAACTGATTTTAAATTAATATTGCACTCGTGTTTAATGAGTTAGAACATTTATGAAAAAAGAAAACGCAAAACAGTCTCTTCTGAAATACAAATTTATTTTTGCTGGATTAATAATTATTACTTCTTCTATTTTAGGCACGAAAACGTTAGCAAAGTATAAAACAGATCCTAATGCTTTAGCTTCCAAATTAGAATATAACACAAGCATAACCATTAATGCAGATGATAATTATGCACACTTACCATTTACTGCACCCGAAGAAGATTTTAGACCTTTAGATTTATATTCGGACACCGAATTTACTTCGGTATTACAAAAAGAAATTTATAAAAACTCGAGTTGGAAACAACTTATACAAGATAAAAAGATGGCCATTGGGGTTATCGACTTAAGCAATCCAGAATTTCCAAGGTTTGCAAACCTAAATGGAAAGGAGATGATGTATGCCGCAAGTTTACCTAAAATTGCTGTATTACTAGCCGCTGAAGATGCTATTGAACACGGGGAATTAAAAGATACGCCTGAAGTTAAAAGCGATATGCGATTAATGATTAGCAAATCGAACAATCAAGCAACCACAAGAATGATTGATCGTGTCGGGTTTCAAAAAATTGAAGATGTATTAACTTCAGAACAATATCACTTATACGATAAAGATAATGGTGGTGGCTTATGGGTTGGTAAACGTTATGCTGCTTCCGGAGCGACAAACAGAGAGCCCTTAAAAAATTTAAGTCATGCCGCAACGGCCGAACAAGTGTGTCGCTTTTATTACTTAATGCTACACGGCAAACTTGTAAATCAAAAACGTTCTAAGCATATGTTAGATATGATGGAGAACCCTGAATTACATCATAAATTTGTAAATACCTTAGAAAAAATAGCTCCGGATGCAAGATTATTTAGAAAGTCTGGCTCTTGGAAAAATTGGCATGCCGATTCTGTATTAGTTTGGGATGCAGAACGAAAATATATATTAGTAGCTTTGATAGAAAATCCGAATGGAGAGCAAATTATTCGTAATTTGATATCCCCAATTGAAAAAGCTATAAATATAAAGCCTAATGCGGTTATTAAAACGAGTTAAAACCTACCTTCTTAAAGTATTTGACTTAAATGAAGACGAGTTACAGAAAACCTTGCTTCTGCAACTTAATATATTTTTACTAATAACTACACTTTTAGTAGTTAAGCCCACAATTAATTCACTTTTTCTTTCTACACTTACCGCCAATGCATTACCATTAGCTTATATTTTAACAGCTATTTCGGCCGTAATTGGATCTTATTTTTATGATAGATTTCTGGAGCGTTTTCCTTTAAACAGAGTTATAGAACTAACTATTTTAGGGTGTTTAGCGTCGCTTATAATCTTCGGTATCACGTTAAATCTAAATGTAGATCTGGGTTATTTATTATACATTCCATATATCTGGGTTGCTATTTACGGACTGTTAACAACCTCTCAGTTCTGGATTTTAGCCAACCTCGTTTATAACATTCGTGAAGCGAAACGCGTATTCGGATTTATTGGAGCAGGCGCTATAGCCGGTGGAATTTTTGGAGGATATTTAACTTCTGTTTTAACCCGATTTATCGATTCTGAAAACCTATTATTTGTCGCCGCCTTTTTACTGTTTTTCTGCTTACCTATAACGCGATATATCTGGAAAAAGAATGTAAGTAAAACCGAATTTGTTCCTCATAAACAGAAACCCATATACAAAGGCGAATCGCCCTTAAAACTTATAAGACAATCCAAATTATTAAGCTTTATGGCACTCGTTATGGGTGTAAGTGTTATGGTGGCAAAACTGGTCGATTATCAATATAGCCATTTTGCTTCAGAAATAATTGTAAACTCAGAAGATTTAACCTCTTTCTTCGGGTTTTGGTTTTCTACATTAAGTGTAGTTTCTCTTCTTATCCAATTGTTTTTAACCAAACGTATTGTTGGAACTTTTGGCGTAGGAAAATCCTTGTTATGGCTCCCAACCGGAATCTTATTGGGGTCTATACTTTTATTGTTCGTACCAGAATTAAGTGTTATTGTATTCATAAAAATAATAGACGGCAGTTTAAAGCAATCTGTAAATAAATCGGCTACCGAATTATTATCCATTCCAATTCCTATAGATTTAAAAAAGAAGACCAAAACGTTTATCGATGTTGTAGTAGATAGTATAGCGACTGGATTGGCCGGATTTATACTTATATTTTTTATAAACGGACTTAACATTCACTCGATCTATGTTAGTATAATCACCATACTGCTTATAATAGTATGGATCTTTTTAATCTTTAAATTACGCGTGTCTTATATTAATGCATTCAAAAATTTATTAGATACTTCTGGCAGTAAAGATGTGGACAAGTCCAAGCCTAAAAAAGCAATACGCCCAGTCACTTCAATTATAAGCAGTATAAAAGATGTGTTTGAAAACGGCTCTGAAAATCAGATTTTACATATGCTACAACGGACTCTGGAGTCGCCTGACGAACGTTTATTTTTAGCAACAAAAGCATTATTACAACACGAATCTGTAAAGGTGAAAGCTTTAGCTATTGAAAATTTATACTATTTAAAAACTGAAGACCTTTCCGACCAAATAGAACCTTTAGTTTACAATCCGGATCAGGAATTAACCACAAATGCCTTTCAGTATTTAATTCATAAACGAAAAAAAGATACCTTAAACCTCTTCGAATCTTACCTGAATAGTAAAGACGAATCTATAAAAAACGCAACATTAATCGGCTTGTCTTTAGAATTGAATAATAACCCCATTTTACAAGAGCGCTTTAACTTTAATAGATGGCTACAAATCGCTATAGACGAATGGAGCACCTCAACAGATCCAGCATATAAGGCAGTAAAAATTAAAATTATTTTAGAAGCTATCGGGAATATTCATGCGAAGCCATTTTATTATATAATTGGAAATCAGCTTCAAAACACCGACTTAAATATTGTTAACATAGCTCTTAAAAATGCGGGTAAAACTAAGTCCGATATCTTTCTAGATGCCATTGTATCTTGGCTTTCTAAAAAAGAAACAAGAACGCAAGCCATTAAAGCACTTCATAATTACGACGAACAAATTATAGACGAATTGATACACAAAACACTGGAAGAGTATTACGATTTAGATGATATGTTTGTAATCCCTGCAGTAATTGAATCTTTTGCATCTCAAAAAGCAATTAATGCCCTACTAAAGTTAATTGACACCACAGAACATGCTGTGACTATAGAGGCTATAGACAGTTTAAAGCGGTTAAAATGGAACTACCCGACTTTAAAGGTTAAGGATGCTTTTATTGTTGATAAAATTTTAGACGAATGCCAGGTTTACCAAACCACATTATCTTCAATTCATTCACAAATCATTATTAATTTTAAAGAGAAAATTAATCACGCAAACACCCAAGATGAGGACGAAGCTAGAAATGGCTTAATGCATATTTTAGAACAGCGGTTAGATCGTCAGTTACGCCGTATTTTTAAATTTTTAGGAATTAAATATCCGCCAAACGAAATCGATCCAATATTGGATATTATTATTAATGGCGAAGAAGAACAACGTATCAATGCCATAGAGTTTTTAGACAATATTTTGGATTATCATTTAAAACGCGAATTAATTCCTATAGCCGAATCTGCGTTTATAAATAATGAAATCTCTTATGAGATTATTAAAAAACTCAACCTAAAAGTGTATTCGGAAGCTGAATGTTACAAGATTTTACTTCAACGTCACGACATAAAAATTAAACATGCGGTTTTATATCTGATAGAAAAAACAAATAAAAAAACCTTTATTCCGCTGGTTGAAATGGTACTAAACGACACGAGTAAAAGTATTAGAAATCAAGCACAGCAAACATTAGATATTTTAAAAAAACTGCCTTAATCTTGGTCTTCATTTTCTATAATAGCATCTATTTTAGAGGCCAGCATGAGGTGATCGTACGCTGAATTTTTCTGTAGAACATTACTCATTAAACACACGGCATAACGCTTACCATTTGGTTTTTCGACTATAGCTACAGAATTCATATAGTTATAAACATTACCCATATAATTGCCACATTTGCCTTTGTCTTTATCACATTTATAAAAACTACCAGATTTAAAATAAACTGCAGAGCTATCTAACGATTTGGAGCCCGCATAACGAATTCGTCTATCTGTCATGTACAACAGACGTTTCATCTCTAAACTCGATTTTTCGTCTACCACTTCTCCTTTTTCCAGTGCCATCACAAATTTTATAAGTCCGATTGGCGTCCCAATACTACCCCCGTTCCCTGGAATATACTCTCCTGCTCCACTTGTAAAAAACTTACCTAATCGCCATTCGTCTTCGGTAATTCCTAATGTTCTTAATGGCGCATTCACTAAGTCGATTGCCATTTTAGACAATTCGCTTTTTGGAGTGCTTTTAAAATATGCCTCACTTTCTTCAAACGTTAATTCGGGATATTTGTCTTGAAATACATGCATTAACACCGCTTCTCTCCAAACCACACTAGCCGCTCCGTTATTACTCACAGAAACCATATGGTCTAACCACTCGTAAAGACTAAATGTGTCTGAAGCAACAACTTTACGCTTTACTAACTTCTGAGTTTCTAAATTGTAAAAAGGCACTGTGTGGTGATCGTATAATGCCCATTTTCCTGCGGTTATAATTTTATTTTTTAATAACTGCTGACGTTCCTCAAAACTACTGCCAGGAAAAATCTCACATAATTGATTAAAAAAAGCTGCTAAAACAACTAGTTTTCCAACACTTCCAGGCTGATATCCTACAGATTCACGATGTTGAGCATAACGCAAAGGCTCTCCTTTTGTCATCTCTAAAACCGTCATGGAATAATTTTTATCTAAGCCTCTAAACAGTTTTTCTACACGGCCTTGAAGCGCTTTATCTACTTCAGGAAGATTCTCGACTTCAGACCGTCTATCGACTAAATTTAATTGTATAGAGTTTAGATCTTTAAACGCCCCCGGCGGTATACGATCGCTTTTAATTTCTCCGCGTTTTACACGCTCTAAATAGACCAAACGTTTAATTCCTGTTACGGTATAACCATCGATCGGGTAGAAATGATTGGCTGTAAAACCAAAACATCCTAAAATAACAATAAGTAGAAGTAGTTTTTTCATAATTATAACGGAGAATTAATAGATATTTTTTTGTTTAAGTCCACTTTGGGAGTAATCGATTCTAAATACGTCGAGCTTTTGGCATTTTTGTTTTCAACAAAAGGTCGGACTTGGAACAGCCATAATTTATCATCTTTAAAACCTAGTTCGACATCGTAAGGACCAAGGATTCCTTTGTTTTCCATTTTCTTAACCAGCTCCTTACTAAAAGCATTTACTGTTTGTTTGTTTTTTGAACTTACAATAGGCGTTTCAAAAGTAGTTACATTACGTTTGGTACCTCCTGTGCTTGGCAGTGATAAATAAGACGGTTCCCGAGAAGGAGAAATTAAGTGATGGTTACCATTATTTTTAATAGTCCACGTTTCTGCTGCTTGTCCATCTACAGCACCACCAACACCACGACTAAAAGCGACTGTAATTTCGTCGGTTTTTCCAGTAGAAACCCCTTTCGTAATCATTACACCTGAAAAATCGTTATTAACTCCTGGAATAACCACAATAGATGGGTATACATTTTCAGGGTTGGTTAAGTATTTCTGACGCCATTTAAAACTACGCTCTGTGTACGGCGAGGCCCAAACGGTTTTAATACCTTCTATAATTTTGTTGCGTTCCAACACATTAAATAAGGTTAAGTTTAAACCTGCTCCGGTAAAACTTTTTAAATCTTCCATATTGGTATCACTTCTTAAGAACACAGATGTTCCGCCCAGTTCTGTTCCCAAAACAGACTCAAAATTGCCTTCTAAATCTGAAATAAAACCATCCAAAAGTGGCATATCTATAATTAATTTTCGCAATTTACTTAACTCGGTTAGCTGAAAACTTTCAATCTCTTTTGCCGATTTTCCATCGTTTTTCATCTGTCTAGCATCATTAAAAATGCTATTTAAATAGTCCCAATAGGTTGTGGTTTCATTTGGGATAGTTTGCTTCATATGATTTAAAAAGATTCCAAACGGAATTACAAACCCTTCAACCACGTGGTCTGGAAAATTTTCTTTTAACTCCCCTAAATTAGCTGCTTTTGGTCCACAATAAATACCTGAAGAATGTGCATTCACTTCTCTTAAGTTTAAAATGGTAGTGCGATCTAATCTAATTTTTTCTACGGGAACAGTAATCATATCATGTCTTTGTTCTGCTTTAGAGAACAGAAGCTGTTCGTCTGCAGTCATGTCACTTTCTTGCTTCATAATCACCGTGCCTTTATTGGATACGGCATAAAATACAACTTGACCAGAATGCTTCTTAAATTCTTGAATATTATCCGATGAAATTGCTGCATTTGGTATCCCTAGATTACGAGCTAATAATTGCACGTGCGATACTAAGTTCCCTTCGGAAACGGTTAAAATTCCTGCAATGGGTTTTAAATCGGATGGTGGTCTTTCAAAGATGTAAATGTTATTGGGATCCACTTCCATATTTTCGCCAGAACCATCAACAACTATTAACGTTCCTTTTGCATATCCAGGGTTTAAACCGTGAATGTGACTCTGATTCTCTAAACTTAAAACACGATTATTTAAAGCAGATTCCGAAGAAATAAATGTCCCTAATTTCCCGATACTGTTTCCTAACGGAAGCGCCACAGAACCACGGATTCTGTCGTCTAAAAAACTATGAACTAACGGTTCGAATCCTTCGTAAAGAGTAACAACATCTCCAAAAACGGCACTATTTTTTCCTGTACCCCATTCCAATTGTTTACGGGCAGCTTCCAGAATAACATTTAACGTTTCTAGGGTTAATGTAGACGCGTCCGATACGGATAAAGCACCTTTAACTTCTTGCCATTCCCAAATTTCGGTATAACCAGAAGCGGCAGACGCATGACTTAAATAGCATATTTTACTAATTAAATCTTTTAATGTGGCTTCTGGATATTCGTTAATTTGTTTTGTGATTAACAATTCTAATTTTAAAGACAAATCGAATAAAGCCAAACGGCCCGTAGCCGATTTTTCTTCTAAAATATGCTCGCGGATGTACCACATGGTTTCGGCAGAACCTTCAATTTTAGTAGCTGTATTTTCACCTTTATAACCGTCTATAAATCCTTTTAATCGCGATCTTATATCTGTATTAGAAATTCCAGCTAAATACGTCGAGAGACTTTCAATATTTACGGGCTCGAAATAGGTGTTCATGGTATTCACCAATTCATCTAATTCCTTGTTTAATTGTGGCGTTAATTTACTGGCCTGATCTTTTTTAAACTGCTCGACTTTAGCAATATCTGCACGTTCTGGTTGACCGTGAATTTTAATTCTAAGATTCATGAAAGGCTCGTATGCTTCGGCCAAAACTTTAGATTGGCTACGCATAAGTTGCGCCACATTATCGTCGTCGGAATGCGGGATATCTTTAACGGCCTGACGTATTAAATAAAAATGTTTAGCGATATATTCATCATTTTCTAACAACCAGTTAAAAAAGGCTTTTCCCCATGCTTGCTCGTCTTCGACTTGTATGGCACCACGATAGAATTGAGCACGTCTATTAATCCAACCATTGTCTACAGATTTTAAATATTTTTCAACAATATATTGTTTTAAGCGTGAATGATTATGGGCTTCATCCCAAAAATCATCTTTATTGGTAGATGCTAAAATTTGGCCCAAATAAATATGTGCACTTTCCCCTAAAGCAATAACGTCTTCTTTATATCTCGCGTGTTGCACACCACCATCCTCACAAGGTTCTTTTGGCATATTTAAAGTGCCATCGTCACAAAACCAACGAATGTCTCGATAAGGTCCTCTTACATCATTTTTATAATTAGAAATAGAGGCTTTAATTTTAGTATAATCTATAGCTGAATGCTCTTGCGCAAAAACAACACAAGTGATTAAAAAACAAATAAATGAGACAAATGATTTAATCATAATACATGGAAATGGTTTATAACGAAAATATATAAATCTACTATAATAAGTTCAGAAAAGGGTTAAAAACTTTAGACTACAAAAACCAACTTATTTTTTAACATGATGCACTTTAATGCATTAAAAATTAGCACAATTAAGTATAGAGGATAATACATTATTTTAACAAGACCAGCTAAAGTTTATTAGCCGATAATAGTCCGGATTCTACGTTTTCTATCTTTTTTTTATATTTTTGAAAACGACTCTAAAAGACATTCTAAAATGCCTAGTATTTCTAAACTTTACCTAATTGCTTTTCTCCTATTTTTTTCGAATAACATTTACTCTCAATTTAACGATAAAAAAATGGGGAGTTGGTTTATGTATGCCTTTAATACAGAATTAAACGATAGCCAATGGGGTTTTCAAGGGGATATACAACATAGAAATTGGAATGTTTCTGGCGACTTAGAGCAATTGCTTTTAAGAGGAGGTGTGCATTATACACCAAAAAACAGCAGACTTAAACTTACGGCCGGATATGCCTATATTCAATCTAGCTATTACGATTCTAGCGCTATTCAGAACCATGAGAATAGAATTTACCAAGAAGCCAGAATCCCACAAAAAATCGGAAGCCGTTTTTACTTAGCACATCGTTTTAGATTTGAGCAACGCATTGTTCAAAATCAAGATTTTAGAACCCGATTCAGATATGCTTTAAGTATAGATGTACCACTAAATAACAGGCTATTAATTCCTAAAACTTGGTATGTTTCTGTATACGACGAAATCTTTATTAACGGACAAAAAGATATTGGTAATAATATACAAGTAGATATTTTTGATAGAAATCGTGCGTACTTTGGAGTGGGTTATATTATATCACCTCATTTAAAAAGCACCCTTGGATTTCTTAGACAAAGCACTTCTAACTGGAGTAAAAACCAATTTGTGCTCAGTCTATTTCATAATATTTAATGGTTTAAATTGTAAATCAGGAAGCTATTCAACTACCTGTTCTACACGATCTACAGTATCCTGAATAGACAATGTTAATCGCACAATGCTGTCTGCTTTAGCTAATAAATCGTGAGGCACATCAGAATCTAGTGATAATATATCTCCTTTTTTTAAGGCATGCGTTTGGCCTTCTACTCCAAAATCAATTTCACCTTCAAAGACCTCAACAACTATAGGCTTTGGTGCTTTGTGCTCCTTCATTAACTGTCCTTTCTTTAATAAGATACGAATCTCTTTACTAAATGCTGTTTGCAGAAGTACACTAATTGCGGGCTTATCGTCGTTATATTCTAAATTATCGTATAAATTATTTGTGGTCATAATTAATCTATTAAAAAGGTTTGTTTGTAGAATGTTCCATTTTACCGAAGATATCAAAATTTAGCAAGAAACTTATTATCTTAAATCTTTAATAACTAATCAAATTAGCTTTTCAGAATGATTACATTTGATTCAATTTTGGTTCAATATTGATTGAGATTGAGTTAATTTTAGTGAAATAATTATAATATTTTTGCGCCTATTCAACTTTTACTTTGGAAGAAAAACAACAAATCAAAACAAAACCATCTACCAGGCTTAAGATTTTTAAAATCTTAAGAACTGTTTTCATCGTCTTTTTTCTCCTCTTTCTTTCCATCATACTTTTTATACGAAGTCCGTGGGGACAAAATATTATAGTAGATTACGCAACGTCTTTTGTCTCGGATAAAACTAAAACCAAAGTCGAAATAGATAATCTTTTTATCACTTTTGGTGGAGACATAAAATTAAAAGGACTGTATTTAGAAGATACTAAAGGAGATACTTTAATTTACTCTAAATCGCTTGAAGCCGATTTACCATTATGGCCGGCAATTACTGGGAAAGGTATAGGTCTTGAAGATTTAGATTGGGAAGGATTGCGTGCCAATGTGGTAAGAAAAGATTCCATTTCTGGTTATAACTTTCAGTTTTTAATCGATGCTTTTGCTTCGGAAACTCCAGCCCCAGAACCGCAACCTGAAGTTGCTAGCGAACCATTAAATATAATTGTTGGCGACATTCATTTAAAAGATTTTAATATCGTTTTTAATGATGCCGTTTTAGGAATTGATAGCAAATTTAAAATTGGTCAGGTTGAATTGGAGTTTGATACTTTCGACCTAAACGCAATGGATTTTAGAACATCTGAGGTTTTAATTTCTAATTCTGAAATTAACTACATTCAAAGTCCCGTGCCTCCTTCTGCAGACACAACAGCTACAACTTTACCATATTTACTTTTCGAAGATTTTAAAATTGAAAACACCAAGGCCCATTACGTATCAGCCGAAGACGGTATAGACTTTAATACCAATATTTCTGAATTTTATATCGAAAACACAATTATAGACCTGCCAAATACAAATTATTCGATAGAAAATCTGGGCTTAAAAAATTCTGAAATTGCGTTTTTAACCACGAGTAGCACCTCGAAGATTGAAACAGAAGACAATCCGCAGGATCCAACCACCCCTATGGAGTGGCCAGAATTAGTTTTAAATTTAGATAATATAGACATAGAAAACAATAGTATTACCTATGCCGTTGATAATGCACAACCCGTAAAAAATACGTTTAATGCCAACGCCATATACTTGGACCAATTTGTTTTAAATGCAGAAAATATATACCTAAAAGATAAAACTGCAGGTTTACATTTAGAAACCTTTTCTTTTAAAGAAGGGTCCGGATTACATCTTAAAAAAGGAGAATTACAGGTTGAAATTACAGATCGATTTCTAGAGCTCACAGGATTAGATATTGCGCTTAATAACAACAAAATTGCCGGAGCATCTCGTATGGAGTATCCCAATATTTCTGCCTTAACCAATGCGCCCGAAGCTTCAAAATTAGACTTACAAATACCAGTTATTCAATTAGATATTAATGACGCTTTTCGTTTTCAGCCAGATTTAAAGACCAATCCGTATGTAGATAGTTTAAGCAGAAAATTAATCACTGGACAATTACATGCTAAAGGCTATTTATCGGCGATCAATTTAAACAAAACCATCTTAAATTGGGGAAAAACGACTAGCATTTCTGCCACTGGCTTAATAAAGAACGCCACAGATCCGAATAATTTAGTGTTAAACATTTCTCCTATAAAAGCCCAAACCAGAAGATCTGATTTGCTACAATTAGTGAACGAGAAGGAATTGGGATTACATCTACCCGATAGCATTGTACTTACTGCAACTGTTAACGGAAGTTTAAATGATATAAAAACCAAGGCGCAATTAACCTCATCTCAAGGTCTTGCTAATCTAACAGCTAGTTATACAGATAATAATGGGTTGGCTTTTACATCGGACTTAGAGATTAAAGAATTTCAACTTCAGGAGCTGTTACAAAATGAAACTTTAGGTCCGCTAAGTGTCACACTTAAAGCTAGCGGAAGCGGTAAAACCATTAACGATATGGATGCCAATTTAGACGCTATGATTTCGAGTTTTAGACTAAAAAATTACGACATTGTAAACTTACCTATAACGGGAAATATTGAAAATGGTAAAGGCCAAATTGAATCGGCTTACAAAGACAGAAACATAAATATAGATTTAAAAACCGAAGTTGTTCTAGATAGTATATCTCCCGAAATCACTGCCGATTTAAATATTATTGGTATAGACTTGCAAGCCCTTGGAGCGATGCAAAAAGACATACGTGCTGGACTTAAATTACATGCAGAATTTAAAGGAAATGCAGAGGAATTCGACCTAAAAAGCAACATAAATAACGGTACAATTGTTTTTGACAATAGCACCTATTTACTAGGCGATATTAATGCTGAAGCACATGTAGATAATGATTCTACTTTTGTAAGCGTAACCAACAAACTACTAAGTTTAGAGTTAGCCTCTAATGCCAATCCCGCCACTTTTAGCAAAGCTTTAAACGAGCATATTTCTAGCTACTTTAGCGTAGATTCTCTAAACACGACTACAGACTCAATAAGAACTGCAAGTGGAAAACCTGTACAATTAGAATTGCGAGGAACATTAAACGACTCCCCGATAATAAGCGATGTATTTGTACCGAGTTTAACAAATATTGATACGGTAAATATTGCTTTAGATTTTAATCAGACTGAAAAGCTTTTAAACGCCAAGATATTAGCACCTCACATTAATTATTCTGGAAATGAAATTGACAGCTTAGCATTTACATTAAATACAGATAAAGAAAAATTTATTTTCGATCTCGGATTCAACAACATTCTGGCCGGGCCAATACATATAAAACGAACAAATTTTAGCGGTAATCAGGTTAATAATGCCATGGACTTTACCATGATTTCTTACGACCAGGAAGACGTTTTAATGCAGTTAAAATCTAACATTAAAAAGGAAGACGATCAATTAATAATCCACGTCTTACCGGAAAGCTTAATTCTAAATAAAGCTCCTTGGCAAATCCCAAACGACAATGCGATAACCTACAGCCCAGGACTCTTAGATTTTAAAAATTTCAAATTTACGAACACCAACAAATCAGTTTCTATTTTAAATAAAACAGCGGCTAGCGATGGAAAAGATCAGATTACCATAGATCTTGAAAACTTTAAAATTGAAGACTTTCTCGCATATTTAAATCCAGACAACGAATTAGCACAAGGTGAGCTAAACGGTGCCGTTACGGTTCAAAGTCCGTTTGAAAATCGCGGATATATAGCCGACATCTCGATAAACAATCTCAATGTAATCGATACAAATTTCGGAACCTTAACTTTAAAAGGGGATTCTAAAACCAAAAACGATTACACATTTAATTTATCTACCAAAGACGGTGATGCCGATATCGATATTGTAGGTGAATACACCGCTCTAGATACCGACACCAATTTGGATGTCGATTTCGCCATAAATGAAATTAAAATGAAGGCCATAGAAGGGCTTTCACTTGGCGAACTTGCAGAATCTTCTGGTGCTTTTAGCGGGAATTTTAAAATTGATGGTTCCCTAGACGATTTACAATATGCTGGAGATTTGGTTTTTAAAGATTCAAAGTTTAAAATTACAAAACTGAATAGTTTTTTCGTACTAGCCAATGAAACATTAAATATTGATAATAGTGGCATTAGCATGTCTAATTTCACCATAAAAGATGAAGACAATAGTGCCTTTGTTCTCGATGGAAAAGTAGGCACAGAGTCCTTAATAAATCCAACATTCGATTTAACAATTAATGCGAACGATTTCCAAGTGCTTAATGCCACCCAGGAAGAAAACGATATGTATTATGGTTTCCTTTCTTTTAATGCCAATGGGACCATTAAAGGCGATTTAAATGTACCTATAGTTAAAATGGATGTAGCCGTTACCCCAAGAACAAACGTAACCTATGTATTACCGTCTTCGGCCGTGAATATTGAAGAACGCGACGGGGTTGTTGTTTTTGTTAATCGCGATAATCCAGATGCCATTTTAAGCAGAACTCAAGAAAAACAAGCCACAGTAACAGGCATCGATCTTCAAACCAATCTGTCTATTACAAATGATGCGGTTATTACACTGGTTTTAGACGAATCTACTGGAGATAATTTTCAGACCTCCGGAAATGGGGATTTTGTTTTTACCATGGACACCAATGGTCGCATGAATTTATCCGGAGTATATACCGTTTCTGGCGGGCATTATGAAATGAGTTTATACGAGGTTGTTAATCGTAAATTCGAGTTAGTTTCGGGTAGTAGAATTTCATGGTCAGGAAATCCATTAGACGCCACATTAGATGTTAAGGCGCTATATAATATAGAAACATCGGCCTCTTCGTTAATGGCTTCCCAAGTATCAGGATCGGACCCAACGACTCAAAATAAATACAAACAAGTGCTACCTTTTGAAGTGTATTTAAATATAAAAGAGGAACTTTTACATCCTAAAATTTCATTCAGTTTGGATATGCCCGAGAGTGAACGCGGCGCCATTAGCGGACAAGTTTACGGAACCATTCAACAAGTAAATCAGCAAGAAGGGGAATTAAACAGACAGGTGTTTTCACTATTAGTCATGAATCGTTTTTATCCAGAATCAGGTAGCGATGGTAGTAGCGGTGGTTTCGCCTCTATTGCGAGAGACAATTTAAACGATGCCTTATCCGACCAGCTAAATATGTTCTCCGACAAACTTATGGGGAATTCTGGCTTAGAGTTAGATTTCGGATTAAATAGCTTTACAGACTATCAAGGCGACTCTTCGGAACAGCGCACACAGTTAGATATTGCCGCTCAAAAGAAACTATTTAACGACCGTGTTATTGTTCGTGTTGGTAGTGCTGTAGATATTGAAGGTAGCGATCCTACCGGAGAAGAATCGCCTTTAATCGGAGATGTTAGTTTAGAATATTTAATTACACCGTCTGGAAAATATCGCCTTAAAGCTTTTCAGAAAAATGAATATGAATCTGTAATTGATGGACAAACTATTGTAAGTGGCCTAGCACTAATATTCACTCAAGAATTTAACGAATTTCAGGAGTTATGGGATGCCTTATTTCGAAAAGAAAAAGAGCTCGCTAAAGAAAAGAAAAAAGAAGAAGAAGAAAAACTAAAAGAAAAGAATAGTGATTAAATATATATCGTTACATAGAAGCAATAACGGTTTATCCCAATGGAATAGACCACTATCTTTTGCACTGCTCTTGTTAGTTTTAGTATCTCAATCGTGTAGCATACAAAAACATATTCCTGAAGACGAACTGCTATATACCGGTGGTAAAATCGCTATAGAAACAGATTCTATATTAGAGCAGGAAGATCAACTTAAATCTGAATTAGAAAACATACTTAGACCAGAACCAAACTCTAAATTTTTAGGAATCTATCCTGGACTATATTATTACTATAAAACACAACGCGAAAAGCCTGGATTTATAAACAATTGGCTTTATAAGAAAATCGGAGAAGAACCTGTTTATGTCTCTGATGTTAAAACCTACGAGGTAGACGATATTATAGTAAACAGATTAGAAAACCACGGTTTCTTTTACAGCAACTCGGCTTCAACACTAGAAAAGAATGTAGAAGATAAAACAGGAGAAGCGCTTTATACGGTTTCCATAAAACAACCTTATACTTTGGCATCTTATCAATTAGATTCTATACAAGAACCTATTTACACAGATATTGAAAGTAGTATAAACACAACTCAATTTAAAAAAGGATTACGATTTGATTTAGCCTTTTTAAAAACCGAACGCCAACGTATAGATAACGACTTAAAAAGTAAAGGGTATTATAATTTCAACCCAGATTTCTTAATATTCGAAGCCGACACTACACGATATACCTCAAGACAATTCGATTTATATTTAAGACTAAAAAACGCAGTTCCTAAAAAATCGCTAGTACCCTACAGAGTAGAAAAAATTAATATCTATTCCGATTACGATATAGAAAACAGTGCCGCTACCAACGACACCATTCGATTTAATAATAAAAACTTTATAGAAACAGAATCGTATTTTAATCCTGAAAACTTAGACCCGTTTATTACACTTAAAGAAGGCGATTATTATAATCCGCAAGAATCTAGAAATACTGCAAGACGCCTTTCAACCATAGGGACTTATAAATATGTAAACATTCAGTATCAAGAAATGGATTCTTTATTAACAGACTCCACAGCTGTTTTACATGCCAATATATATCTATCACCTTTAAACAAACGCGCATTAAAAGCAGAATTACAGGCCGTGACAAAATCTAATAGTTTTGCTGGTCCCGCCTTAGAATTCTCCTATAGCAATAGAAACTTATTTAAAGGAGGAGAAATTTTTAATCTGAGCACAAGTTTAGGTTACGAATTTCAAGTGGGAGGCGGTAACAATAACCCAAGTGCTAGTAGTACTTCAATAGGAGTAAAAGGAGAAGTACTGTTTCCTAAAGTACTATTCCCATTTAAAATTAGCGACACTTTTTTCGATTATTCCATTCCTAAAACAAAAACTAGCTTAGGTATCGATTATTTAAACCGATCAGACTTATACAGATTACTCTCTGGGACAGCCGAATTTGGATATTTATGGAACGAGAATCGGTATACAACTCATGAGTTAAATCCGATTTCTATCAATTACAACAACCTAATTAAAACCACGCCCGAATTTGACGAAATTCTAGAAGACAATCCGTTTTTACAGCAAAGTTTCGATCAAGAATTTATAGCTGGTTTAAATTATTCGTTTACATATAACGAGATGGTAGACGTTAATAAGAAGCATCAAATTTACGCCAACACTACAGTTGATATTGCCGGAAATGTGGTTAGTTTATTTGGAAAAAACAATACAGATACCCGAACCAAAACATTTTTAGGTTTAGAATACGCTCAATATGCGAAACTTGATGTTGATTTTAGATATCATTTTAATTTTAATAGTGATCAAAAAATTGCCACTCGCCTCTTTGCAGGATACGGAATGCCTTATGGAAATTCCGATTTAATGCCTTATATAAAGCAATACTATTCAGGAGGGCCAAATAGTGTAAGAGCCTTTAGTATTCGCTCTTTAGGACCAGGAACTTACGAAGGTACCGAAGACGGTTCTTATAACAACTTTGTAGATCAGACGGGGAATATTAGACTAGAGGCCAATGTAGAATATCGTTTTCCGCTTTTTTCCTTTTTTAAAGGTGCCTTATTTGCAGATGCCGGAAACGTATGGAATTCTAAAGAAAATGAAGCCTTACCAGGCGGAAAATTTAGCTCAGATTTTATGTCGCAATTAGGGATTGGTGTTGGCGTTGGTTTACGCGTCGATGTTCAAGGGTTTGTAATCCGTTTCGATTTTGCTGCTCCAGTGCACGACCCAACTTTAAAAGAAGGCGAACGTTACGATTTTCAATACGAAGAAACTACCTTTAATTTCGGTATCGGCTATCCGTTCTAAACATTTAGTCACCCTACATTTTACCTAAACTTATAAGCCAAAGCGTGTAACTTATTACTAAATTTGCGATCTAGTTTTTAAGTATGACACAGAATTTTGAATTAAGACACGTAAACGTAACGCGGTACATGATGCCCTTACGAGAAGGCGGATCGCTACCTGCTTTGGCCGAAGCTGACGACGATTTTAAATATGTTTTAAAATTTAAAGGAGCAGGACATGGCACCAAAGCATTAATAGCCGAACTTATAGGTGGTCAGGTTGCTAAGGCTTTACATTTACAATTACCAGAATTGGTTTTTGCTCATTTAGACGAAGCTTTTGGACGCACAGAAGCCGATGAAGAAATTCAGGATTTACTTCAAGGCAGTCAAGGTTTAAACCTCGCTTTACATTTTTTATCTGGCGCCATAACCTTCGATCCTGCCGTGACAACGGTAGACGACACTTTAGCTTCCAAAATTGTGTGGTTAGATGCGTTTATAACGAATGTAGATCGCACATTTAAAAACACTAATATGCTGATGTGGCATAAAGAACTGTGGTTAATAGATCATGGTGCGTGTTTATATTTTCATCATTCATGGAGCAATTGGGAGCAATCGGCTAAGAGTCCGTTTAAACTTATTAAAGACCATGTGCTCTTACCTCAGGCTTCGAAAATTAAAGCTGTCGACACGGAATTTAAAGCCCTTTTAACACCAGAAATATTAAAAGACATTGTAGATACCATCCCAGACGAATGGTTGCAATGGGAAGATGTAAACGATTCTCCTAACGACATTCGTGACGTCTATTTCAATTTTTTAAACACACGCCTCGCCCATTCTGAACTCTTTGTAAATGAAATTGAACATGCAAGATCTTAAACTATACGAATATGCTATAATTCGCGTGGTTCCAAAATTAGAACGCGAAGAATTTATAAATATTGGTATCATCTTATTTAGTAAACAAGCCAAATTTATTACGGTATTACACACCATTCCAACTGAAAAAATAAAGTGCTTTTCAGATGATTTTGACATTGATCAGCTTCAAAAAAACATGATGGCTTTTACCTGTACTGCCAACGGAACTTCAGATGGAGGCCCTATCGCCTTAATGGATATTCCGTCACGATTTAGATGGCTTACAGCAATAAGAAGCTCGGCCGTTCAAACCTCCAGACCTCACCCTGGCATGTGCCATGATTTAGAAAAAACAGCACAGCGATTGTTCGAAGAGTTAGTTTTGTGAGTTTCACGTTAGTAATCTATTGCATTACTATTTAATGCGTTTAAGCTAAAGTACAGCTTTAGTTCTTTGTAATTTTAAACGTATTAAAACTGAAAAAAATGAAACCAAACACAAAAAAAGACCTAGGTCACGATCAAGATACCGAGTTTGTAAAGGATAAAGAAAATCCTACTCGGAATTATATTTTTCAAAAAGATAAAATCACAAAACGAACTTCTCTTTTTGTATTCATACTATTATTGCTCTTAATTGCAGCAGTTGCTGTAACCTCTATTTTCTTTTAATAGTCTGAATCAATAATAACATAGCGTTTACTAAGCTAGCAATTATAATACTTGGAATGAAGCGCCTTTGCAACAAACGCAGTTTATGCACTATGTTCAATTGGAGTTCACTACAAACTTTGTAATAACGCTATAATAGTTCGAACATTTACAGCATTTATAACCCTTTCCTAGTTTGAATGGCCTTAGGGTTATATTGGCATGTTTGCACCTTTCCTCTCAGAAAATGGAATATATCTAGACCTCAGATTAGTCTTTTAAATTCAGAAATCCTTCAAATTTATATTATAGTCGAAACATCTCGAAGACGTATTATATTTCATAAACATATTCCTTAATAAGTAAAAACCAAAACACAAACAACTGATAATAAGTAAATTAATTGCAACTTATTATAAAATTCTGTAAATTTAAGATGCATCATTATTAAGGCTAAAAAATAATGAAACTTAAAAAATCAGGTCATTCTTATTTTATTAACAATAAAAAACAATTCGTGGGTACAGCCATACCTGACGATACGCTTAAGAATTGTTTCGAATTTGCATTTAATATGGCTTTTGGAAAAGGTCATCACCGAAACCACCGAACTGGAGGTCGACTAAAACGAACAGAAAAAGATATTTTTAAAAACACGCTTCAAGGGAAGCTAGCCGAATGTATGGCTTACTATTACCTTAAAGACAAAGATTTAATTTGCAAGCCACTCGATTTTGAAATTTACGGCAAAGGACGTTGGGATGATGCAGATATTATCTGCAAAGGGAAAAAGATAAGTATTAAATCTGCTGCGTATTATTCTAACTTATTACTTCTCGAAACTAAAGATTGGGATAAGGACGGAACATACATTCCTAATAGTAAAGATCCAAATCTCACAGCGTACTACGATTATTTTATACTGGTTAGAATACAACCAAATACAAACTGCTTCTTCATAAAACATACCGACAAAGCGCTATTATGGAACCTAGTAAATTCTAAAAACTGGTACTACGACATTGCTGGTTGGAGCAGCTTAGCAACTTTAAAATGTTTAATTGAAAATAAATATATTCTTCCGCAACACGCATTTCTAAATGGCAAAATAAAAATGGATGCAGATAATTATTACATCCAGGCAGGGAACCTTAAAGAGATGACATGTTTAACTGAGATTCTAAAAGCATTATAATTTCAAAATCAATTGCTCGACGATTCTAATGCTGTTTTAGTTGAATTAGAGTTACACCATCTAAAATATCTTTAATACACACAGCTAATTTAGAAATAACTGGCATACTAACAGAATTTCCGGATTGTTTATATAAATGTGAATTTGCTATTTCTGGTAGCTTAAAAGACTCTGGAAAACCTTGAAATCTGAAACATTCTCGAGGAGTTAGTTTCCGAAAACCGAACTTTGTTTTAACTAATGGTACGTTATGTCCGCCGGTACCCATATTGGCCGTTAGCGTAGGACATACATTAGATTTATTCTCTCTTACATATTGTCTTCTAAACTGATACACTGTATCGTCTCTAAGCATGCTTTCACTAAGCATGTCATACATGTATTTATCCTTTCCGTAATAAAATTTATCGTCTACTTTCTCCTTAATTAATAGGTCTTTCACCCCTTTACTTAACTGTTCTTTTTCAGGAAAACTGTAATTAAAATCGGGATCGTTAAGCAACTGCTTATCGAAAGCGACTATAAAAATACGTTCCCGATTATGTGGGACATTACCATAATCTTTGGTATTTAAAACTTTAGAACTGAAAGTATAATCGCGTTTTAAAATTTCTTCTTTTATAACTTTAAATGTATTTCCCTTATCATGTCCCACTAGGTTTTTAACGTTCTCTAGGAACACCACTTTAGGTCTCATGGTATCGATAAAATCTAAAATTTTAAAGAAATGATTACCACGCTTATCTTCAAACCCTTGCCTATGGCCTGCTACAGAAAATGGCTGACAAGGAAAACCGGCTGTTAAGACATCTACATTTTCTAGATTAGAAATTTCAATATCCATCACATCACCTTCAACCAAGTTATGATTAAAATTTTTCCGATACGTAATACAAGCATTTTTATCAAATTCGTTGGCCCAAGCCAAATCGAAACCCGCATTTTTAAATCCTAAACAAATACCGCCAACACCTGCATATAAACTTCCTACTGTATATTTATTCTTCATTATAAATTTAAATTACTGAACCACAGATTTCCACAAATAATTAAAAACCAACATCTACGGTAAACGAATCATTTCTAAAGGAATAAGTCCCAAAATATTAAAAAACTATGGTTTTAAAATACAAATATATCTTTTGTGGTACGATAAGCATATCAAAATTATTGTTTTTAGCCTAATACTTCAATTGTAGTGTAGCACATCTCGATAAAATAAACGACCGTAATTTGTTTTAAGTATTAGAAATGATAGCGAAAAAGAACTCCTAAATCATAGCATAGTGAATGTAAAAAGTCTATAAAATAAAAAAGCATCCCGATTTTCAAGTCTGAAAAAAGGAAAGCCTTTCATTGGTTTAACAACTTAAACCTTAGACAAACACTAGGTTTATCTAACAACACAACTACCGTGTATTGCATAAAAAAAGCCCCAATTGCTTGAGGCTTTTAGCAATATTGCGGTCTGGACGGGATTCGAACCCGCGACCCCCTGCGTGACAGGCAGGTATTCTAACCAGCTGAACTACCAGACCGTTGCGTTATTGCGAGTGCAAATATACACCCCTTTTTTATATTACAACTATAATTACTAAAAAATTTTATTATTTAAATAAATAATTAAAAACTAACACCTATAACATTATGCAAATCAATTAATTACGACTAAACATGTTGCGGTGTAAATTCATAATTGTTATAACAAATTAGGGTTTAATCTCTTAACTTCTCTTCTGCATGTTATATAAAACCATAAAACGTCATGTCTTTCTAGGAGGTTTGGCTGATCTAGGGAACAGAAAATGTGGAATTATCTAATTTTAAAGTTATATAAGAATAGTTTAGATGTATCAAAATTGAGTCAGTCTATCTTTGTGGATTAAGCACACTATTTGCATAAATACGATTATCAGGAATGATCCAAGGAAACGCAACATAAAAACAAAATGGTCTTAAAATAAAAAAGCATCCCAATTTTCAAGTTTGAAAAAAGGAAAGCCTTTCATTGGTTTAACAACTTAAACCTAGATAAACATTACATTTATCTAACAACACAACTACTATTTACTGCAAAAAAAAACCTCAATTGCTTGAGGCTTTTAGCAATATTGCGGTCTGGACGGGATTCGAACCCGCGACCCCCTGCGTGACAGGCAGGTATTCTAACCAGCTGAACTACCAGACCGTTGCGTTATTGCGAGTGCAAATATACACTCCTTTTTGAAATACACAAACAAAAATTAAACTTTTTTATCACGCTTTAGTTTTATAAAAACTTAGAACGCTCTACCATAAAGGTAGTCAGTATATTATCGAAACTACTATTTATATCGGCTTCGACATATTTAATTTTGTATTGGGCACATTTTAGTTTTAAAGCTTCAAAATACTTCAAAATTTCGGTCTCATAGTTTGCTTTAATCGTGTCTGCATATACATTTAAGTAAGATCCTGTTTCGACATCTAAAAAGCGCTTGGGTGTATTATCGAAATTAAAATGCATCTCTTTATCCTTATCGAATACATGAAACAATACCACCTCGTGTTTATTATATTTTAAATGACGAAGCGCTTCAAACAATTGATCATCCTTTGCCGATTCTTGAAACATATCTGTGAACAAAATCACCAAAGATCGTTTATGTAAATTTTCTGTGATATGATGCAAATACGTATAGGTATCGGTAGTTTTTGCTTGAGGCATTGATACTACCACACGTTCTAATTCCTTAGTTAACATATGCCGATGCCTATCACTCCCCTTCTCTGGCGCATAATACTCGTAAGTATCGCTATATACACTTAAACCTACTGCATCGCGTTGCCGTTTTAGCATATGCATAATTGATGCTGATGCTAAGGCCGAGAATGAAATTTTATTAAGATGATGCAAAGAAAATTTCTGCATTTCTGGATAATGCATAGAGCTACTATTGTCTATAATAAGATGACATCGTAAATTGGTTTCTTCGTCGTAACGTTTGGTATATAATTTATCGGTTTTAGCAAACAACTTCCAATCGATGTGCTTTGTACTTTCCCCTTGATTATAAATTTTATGTTCGGCAAATTCTGCCGAAAACCCATGAAACGGACTTTTATGCATTCCTGCAATAAAGCCTTCAACAACTTGCTTAGCCAACAATTCCAGATTAACAAATCCGCCAACATGCTGTAACTCTTCTTTTAAATCCATGAATTGCTTTTAATACCTTCTAAAAATAAAAAAGGTTTGGCATCACGCCAAACCTTTTAATACATTATATGTTTTAAATACGATTACAAAAGCTTATCGATAGCATCTGTATACGATTTTTTAGGCGCTACACCTACTTGACGTTCTACCACTTCTCCGTTTTGAAATACTAAAACAGTTGGGATATTACGCACACCATATTTAGAAGCAAAGTCTTGATTTGCATCAACATCTACTTTACCTACTACAGCTTTACCTTCGTATTCTGTACTAATTTCATCAATGATTGGTCCTACCATACGGCAAGGTCCACACCAAGCTGCCCAAAAATCAACCACTACAGGTTTGTCACTTTTTAAAACAGTTTCTTCAAAATTCGCGTCTGTTATTTCTAATGCCATTATATTATATTTTAAAAGTTTTACTTCTTGTTATTGTACAAAATTAGTCAAAAAATTTCCTAAACCTTACACGTCACCCATTTGTTTTCTTTATTACCAAATTAAGGAAATTGATTATTTATAATTCTGCTGCATTAATTTAATTTATAATACACCTCTTGTTCATCTAGAGCATGCAACAATTCTTGAGAAATTGTAATTTTCTGAGTTCTACTAACCATAGGAAGCTTTACTTTATCTTCTTGATCGTAAACAAGGAAATTCAACAGTTTTGTCCCCACATGTGTATCGAATAAATGTTTTAAATCGCTCACTTTAGTTTCTGTTAGGTTAGCAATATTTAGCTGGACAGATAATTTCTTAGCATATTGATCCATAACATCATGCAACAACTGAAAACTATTAAATTGGATTCTAGGTTCACTTTTCTTTCCAGTATCTTTATTTACCCAACCTTCTCGTACAAACACCTTAACATGCACAAAACTATTCACCACAAAAAAGTGTCTGAATTTCAAATAATCTTCACCAAAGATCCTGAACTCAAAACTGTCGTTATAATCGTCTATAGTAAATAATGCCCATCCTTTTCCCATTTTACTCACCCGGTGTTGCACATCTGTAATCACTCCTCCAAAGGTAAGCTCGGCATTTAAACACGCTTCTAAATTTCTAAGCATGCTTAAATTTGCGTTGCAGAAATTCTTCATTTCAATTTTAAAATCGTCTAGCGGATGTCCTGAAATATAAATACCAACAACCTCTTTCTCTCGAGCTAGCTTTTCCATAGTTCCCCATTCTTCTGCTGGTGGCACTAAAGGTTCTTCTATCTGCACATCACTCGCTTCTCCAAACAAACTTACTTGCGCAGAATTTTCATTTTCCTGATGCTTGTTTCCGTATTTAACTGCTTTTTCTAAAAATGTGATACCATCGCCTTCGTCTTGAAAATACTGAGCACGGTGTGTATCTGTAAAACAATCAAATCCTCCCGCTAATGCAAGATTCTCGAATGCTTTTTTATTGGCTGCTCGCAAATCGATACGTTTAGCCAAATCGAAAATTGATTTATAATGTCCGTCTTTCTCTCTGTTCGCTACTATAGTCATTACGGCACCATGTCCTACACCTTTAACAGCTCCCATACCAAAACGCACAGCATAATCGTCGTTTACCGAAAACTTGTAAAACGACTCATTTACATCCGGCCCGAGTACATCCAATTTCATACGCTTACATTCTTCCATAAAAAACGTAACCTGCTTAATATCGTTCATGTTATTCGATAATACAGCGGCCATATACTCGGCAGGATAATGCGCTTTTAAATAGGCAGTCTGATAAGCAATCCAAGCATAACAGGTCGAGTGGGATTTGTTAAAGGCATAACTTGCAAAGGCTTCCCAGTCTTTCCAAATCTTCTCTAATTTTTTAGGATCGTGACCTTTTGCACTCGCTTGATCAATGAATTTAGGTTTCATTTTATCCAGTACAGCAATTTGCTTTTTACCCATAGCCTTACGCAAGACATCGGCTTCACCCTTGGTGAAATCTGCCAACTTTTGCGATAAAAGCATTACTTGCTCTTGGTATACCGTAATTCCGTAGGTTTCCTTTAAGTACTCTTCCATCGCTGGTAAATCGTACTCAATCTCTTCATCCCCGTGCTTACGTGCAATAAAGCTCGGGATATATTCCATTGGACCTGGTCTATACAAGGCGTTCATGGCAATAAGGTCATCAAAAACGGTAGGCTTTAACGACTGCATGTGTTTTTGCATTCCAGGAGATTCATATTGGAATACCCCAACTGTTTCTCCGCGCTGGAATAACTCGTATGTTTTTATATCATCTAGAGGAAAATTCTCTGGGTCTAATTGTATGCCATGCTTAGCTTTTACAATTTTTACCGTGTCTTTAATAAGGGTCAACGTTTTTAACCCCAAGAAGTCCATTTTTAGTAACCCCGCATCTTCCACAACAGAGTTGTCGAACTGTGTGACGTACAAGTTGGAATCTTTAGCCAAAGACACCGGAACGAACTTGGTAATATCGTCTGGTGTGATAATTACACCACAGGCATGAATCCCTGTATTCCTTACAGAACCTTCTAAACGACGAGCTAAATTTAATGTTTCGGCCTCAAGATTATTACCATCTGCAAGTCCTATAAGTTCATTAACTTTCTCTAAATCTTCTGCTCTAAATTTTTCTTTTAACCCTTTTTCATCAAGTCCGAATATTTTATTCAGCTTAGACATGTTTGGGATTAGTTTGGCAATTCTATCGGCTTCAAAAAGTGGCAAATCGAGTACACGAGCGGTATCTCGGATAGAAGACTTGGCGGCCATTGTTCCGTAGGTGATAATTTGCGCAACCTGATTACTTCCGTATTTTTCGATAACATAATCCATAACGCGACTTCGACCTTCATCATCAAAGTCAATATCGATATCAGGCATACTCACACGATCCGGATTCAAGAAACGCTCGAAAAGCAGATTGTACAACATCGGATCGATATTTGTAATCCACAGACAATACGCGACTACAGATCCGGCTGCAGATCCACGACCAGGACCTACAGAAACATCCATTTTTCTGGCCTCGCGGATAAAATCTTCTACAATTAAGAAATACCCAGGATACCCTGTTTTTTCAATAACCGAAAGCTCGAAATCTAGACGTTCGATAACTTCGGGAGAGAGGTCTTCTCCATACCGAATCTTAGCGCCTTTATACGTTATATCTCTTAAAAAGGCATTTTCCCCACGTTTTCCGCCATCAATCTCATCTTCTGCATGCTGGAATTTTTCAGGAATATCGAACTTAGGTAATAATACATTTCGGGCTAATTCGTAAATTTCAATCTTATCGACTAGTCCTTGTATATTTGTTATAGCTTCTGGAATATCTTTAAAAAGCGCCTTCATTTCTTCCGAAGACTTAAAATAATATTCCTGATTAGGCATACCATATCGGTAACCTCGTCCGCGACCTATTGGAGTCGCCTGTTTTTCCCCATCACGCACACATAACAAAACATCGTGAGCATTGGCATCTTGTTTATCTACATAATAGGTATTATTTGTAGCTACTAATTTAACGTCATGCTTCTTCGCAAATGCAATCAAAACAGGATTCACACGATTTTCATCCTCCTGATTATGACGCATTAACTCGATATATAAATCGTCTCCAAATTGTTCTTTCCACCAAATCAAGGCTTCTTCAGCCTGATTTTCTCCAACATTTAGAACTTTACTTGGTACTTCCCCATAAAGGTTTCCTGTTAAAACAATAAGGTCTTCCTTATACTGTTCTATCAGTTTTTTATCGATTCTAGGCACATAATAAAATCCATCTGTAAAGGCGGCAGACGACAATTTTGCTAAATTATGATACCCGTTTTTATTTTTTGCTATAATGACTATTTGGTAGCCATTATCTTTTCTTGTTTTATCTAAATGATTTTCACAAACAAAAAACTCACACCCTAAAATAGGTTTCATTTCGTTTAATGTGGGCTCTTTTCCTGCTGCAATAGCCTCCTCATTTTTAGCTTGAACACCTTTATTATGGTTAATAACAGCTCTTACAAAGTGAAAAGCCCCCATCATATTCGCATGGTCGGTAAGTGCGACACCAATCATATTCTGTTTAGCCGCTGCCGCTACCAAATTCGGAATACTTATGGTAGATTGTAAAATTGATAATTGTGTATGGTTATGTAAATGCGCGAAATTAGCATCTGATAACTCTGAAATATTTTGTTTGATTTCGGCCGCAGAAAGATCTGTTGCTTGTGCTTTTTGTAAGCGCTCATTAATCTTCGCACTTGCTTTTTTTAAGTTGATGTGTTTTAAACCAATCAACTGAATTTCTTGCGGATTTGCTTTATTAAAACGCTCGAAATAATCTGGCTGAACGTCTAAAGCCTCTACACTAAATTCTTTTCGTCTTATCAATTCAAAGAAACAACGTGTCGTGGCCTCTACATCGGCCGTTGCATTATGCGCTTCACCAAAAGGTGTATTAAATAAAAACTGATGTAACTCTGTTAAGGTTGGTAATTTAAATCGGCCTCCACGTCCACCAGGAATCTCACAGAGTTTAGCTGTTAATTCCGTACAGGTATCTAAAACAGGAAGCTCTTGCAGTTGATTTGCAACACCTTCTCTAAAGAATTCTGCCCCCATAATATTAAGGTCGAATCCTACGTTTTGTCCAACAACAAACTTGGTTTTGTTAAGCGCAATATTAAATTTCTCTAAAACCTCTGCTAACGAAATTCCTTGTTCTTCGGCTAGCTCTGTAGAGATTCCGTGAATTTTTTCAGCATCATAAGGGATATTAAAGCCTTCTGGTTTTACTAAATAGTCTTGATGCTCGATACAATTTCCAAGCTCATCGTGTAATTGCCATGCTATTTGTATACATCTTGGCCAGTTATCTGTATCGCTAATGGGAGCATCCCAACGCTTTGGTAAACCTGTTGTTTCGGTATCGAATATTAAGTACATAAAATCTGTTGTGCTAAAAAAATTGGGAGGTTAAAAGTAAGAATTATTAAGGGGTTTTCGACCGCTCTTAACAACCTTTTATAAACAAAAAAAAGCAACACTTTGTGTTGCTTAGTATTATCCTAAATTTTATATAAATCTATTCTGTTACAAGAGGCACTTTAAAAAACACACCTTGAGTTACATTAACCTTTTCTAGGCCATTGTTATCATAACCAATAAACCAGAACTCGCCACTAACATAGCCTTCTACACTATTAATTTCCGATACACTTACAAGGCCATCAGAATAATACACCGTAGGCTCGTTTACAGCACTAAATAATGTAGAAAACTCTGTGCCGTTTACATTTGTAAAAGTAGCGTTAGATGTTCTACCCGCTCCTAATGTATCTACACCAACTTCGAAAGGCACTTCTAGTTTTATTTTTTCTCCATTAAGCGTTGCCAACACAGTTAAAACATTAGACACTCTTGAAGCCTCATACGTATTCCCTTGCCAAACTACATCTTCTATATTTGCCTGAAATGCAGGTTGATTAAATTCTACATTATCATCACAAGCAATAAACATTAAACACAACACACATACTGTAAACCAAGTTTTCATCTTTCAAGATTCTTTTTAATTAAGAATTCAAAAATAAGGTAAATTAAGTTCACCAATTCATTTAAATTAAGTACCTGAAAATAAAAAATTTATAGTATCTTTGCAGCCTTATTAATAACCGAGGTCGAGAACCTCAAATAATTAATTATTATGCCTGTAAAAATTAGATTACAAAGACATGGTAAAAAAGGGAAACCTTTTTACTGGATCGTTGCAGCTGATGCAAGATCAAAAAGAGATGGTAAATACTTAGAAAAATTAGGTATCTACAATCCAAACACAAACCCTGCAACTATCGAATTAGATGTAAACGGTGCTGTAACTTGGTTACAAAACGGTGCGCAACCTACAGATACTGCAAAAGCTATTTTATCTTACAAAGGTGCAATGCTAAAAAATCACCTTGCTGGTGGTGTTAGAAAAGGCGCTTTAACTGAAGAGCAAGCAGAAGCTAAATTTACTGCTTGGTTAGAAGAAAAAACAGGTAAAGTTGATTCTAAAAAAGATGGTTTAGCTAAAGCTGAGGCTGACGCTAAAGCAAAAGCTTTAGATGCTGAAAAAGCTGTTAACGATGCAAGAACTGCTGCTGCCGCTGAGGCTGAAGCAGAAGCTAAGGCTGCTGAAGAAGCTGCTAATGCTGCTCCTGCAGAAGAAACTTCAAACGAAGAGGAATAAAAAATTAATTTTTTATACTTTTAAAACCTGACAATTCATTGTCAGGTTTTTTTATTTAAAATATTATGAAAAAAGAAGATTGTTTCTTTCTTGGAAAGATTGTAAAAAAATATAGTTTTAAAGGTGAATTACTTATAAAACTAGACACCGACGAGCCTGAATTATTCGAAGACATGGACTCTGTCTTTATAGATTTACGAAATAATTTAGTTCCCTTTTTTATTGAGTCGTCTCAACTTCACAAATCAGAATTGTTACGTATTAAGTTTGAAGATGTAGATTCTGAAGCCGATGCAGATGCCTTAATGAAATCGGATTTATATTTACCGCTTAGTTTTTTACCGGAATTAGAAGGTAATAAATTCTATTTTCACGAAATTATAGGATTCACGGTCGAAGATATAAATTTTGGTAAAGTAGGTATTGTACAATCTATTAACGACTCTACAGCACAAGCGCTTTTTGAAATAGATCGTGATGGTATTGAAATATTAATTCCGATGAACGACGAGTTTATCTCTAAAGTAGACAAGCCCAACAAAACCATTTTCGTAGAAACTCCTGAGGGTTTAATTGATTTGTATTTAGAAGAATAAATCTCATTCTTAATAAAAAATCCTTCGGCAACCTAAACGTTCCGAAGGATACACTACAACCTTATTATGAGCAAACCGTTTAAATTCAAAGCATTCACCATTAACCAAGACCGTTGTGCCATGAAAATTGGTACAGATGGCGTATTACTTGGAGCTTGGGCAAGCTTAGACCACCATCCATTTTCTGTACTCGATATTGGTGCTGGAACAGGAATTATTGCTTTAATGTTAGCACAACGAAGCCGTGCCGAAGTTATTGATGCTATTGAAATTGATGATGCAGCATACGAGCAATGTGTAGAAAATTTTGAAGATGCACCTTGGGCAGACCGCTTGTTTTGCTATCACGCTTCCTTAGAAGAATTTGTAGATGAAATTGAAGACGAATATGATCTTATTATCTCAAATCCGCCGTTCTATTCTGAAGATTATAAAACAAATAATGAGCAACGGGATGTCGCACGTTTTACAGAAGCGTTGCCCTTTGATCATTTAATAGAAAGCGCCTCAAAATTATTATCGGAACATGGTACTTTTTGCTTAATTGTCCCATTTAAAGAAGAATCAAATATTATTGCCTTAGCTTCTAAAGTAAACTTGTTTCCAAATAGGATATTACAAGTAAAAGGTCATCCCGATTCCGAACTAAAACGCAGTTTAATACAGTTATCATTCGTAAAAACTGAGCTCGAAACAAGCGAACTTATTATTGAAACTGAACGCCATATCTATACCGAAGACTACATTAAGCTTACCAAAGATTTCTATTTAAAGATGTAATGTTTTGCTTAGTAATCGTTAAATTTGAGATGACTCACTATAGCTAAACACATTAATCGTTTAGCTTAAAACATGCGCGATATGAAACCAGATCTATTTGAAGCACCCGATTACTACAATCTAGACGATTTATTATCTGACGAGCACAAATTAGTTCGCGATGCGACGCGAGCATGGGTAAAACGCGATGTGTCTCCTATTATTGAAGACTACGCCCAAAATGCAGAATTTCCGAAACAAATTATTGGCGGATTAGCAGAAATTGGAGCTTTCGGTCCCTACATACCCGAAACCTATGGCGGTGCCGGATTAGACCAAATGTCGTACGGACTAATTATGCAAGAAATTGAACGTGGGGATTCTGGTATTCGTAGTACGGCCTCAGTGCAATCGTCTTTAGTGATGTATCCCATATGGAAATACGGAAATGAAGCACAGCGTAAAAAATACTTACCTAAACTGGCTAGTGGCGAATGGATAGGTTGTTTTGGATTAACCGAGCCTGACCATGGTTCTAATCCGTCGGGAATGACCACCAACTTTAAAGACATGGGCGATCACTACCTTTTAAATGGTGCTAAAATGTGGATTTCGAATGCGCCATTTGCACAAATTGCTATTGTATGGGCGAAAGATGAAACTGGGCGTATTCACGGTTTAATTGTAGAGCGTGGCATGGAAGGCTTTACCACGCCAGAAACACACAACAAATGGTCGTTACGCGCTTCAGCAACAGGAGAATTAATTTTTGTTAACGTAAAAATTCCAAAAGAAAACTTACTCCCTAATAAATCTGGACTAGGAGCGCCACTTGGTTGCTTAGATTCTGCCAGATATGGCATTGCTTGGGGTGCCATAGGCGCTGCAATGGATTGTTACGATACGGCCTTAAGATATAGCAAAGAACGGATGCAGTTTGGCAAGCCTATTGGACAGTTTCAACTGCAACAAAAGAAATTAGCCGAAATGATTACCGAAATCACCAAAGCACAATTACTAACGTGGCGCCTTGGTGTATTAAAAAATGAAAACAAAGCCACTTCTGCTCAGATTTCCATGGCAAAACGCAACAATGTCGATATGGCTATAACTATTGCCAGAAATGCGAGACAAATGCTAGGCGGTATGGGTATTACCGGAGAATATAGTATTATGCGCCACGCTATGAATCTTGAAAGTGTAATAACTTATGAGGGCACACACGACATTCACCTCTTAATTACTGGATTCGATATTACAGGATTAAATGCTTTTAAGTAAATTTAGATCTCAAGTTTCACTTCGCGTTACAGAGATATGATATAAATGGTGACATTTCTATATATTAAACGGGACACCTCCACAACAAACGAAGCCTATTTTTAGAATGGGAAGAACAGTTTGGAAAGCTCTAAAAGAGTGATTATTACCGAATAAGCATAAAGAGAGATTTGACTGCGTCTTTACTACATACAACAATACCCAAAACAACTTTTAAACCAAGCTCTTTTGGGTATTCTATTTAAATATAAGTCTAAAAAATAATCTAACTCTCTGGAGCAAGTGTCACTTTTAAACCTTCCATTTCAGGTGTCATTTGAATCTGACATCCCAAACGGCTATTATCTTTTACATTAAACGCTTCAGAAAGCATCGCTTCTTCATCGTCTTGCATTTCTGGTAATTCGGTATCAGACTCCACATAACACTGACAAGATGCACACATGGCCATTCCACCACAAACACCAATAGTTCCTTCTGGAGCTAGCTCGTAAGAACGCACCACTTCCATTAGGTTCATTGCCATATCTGTAGGCGCCACAACATCGTGTGTTACCCCGTCTCTATCTGTAATCTTAATATTTATATCTTGCTCTTCCATAGTTATACTACTCGGGTTGGTTGATTAATAAAACGTCGACCAAAACTACACTTTTATTTTTTTATTTAATAGCCTTAACTACAGCTTTTGGAGATTCTTTTCTTGAACCGTCAAACCCATCAATACCACTTACAGTAGTATACTTAAGCACGTATTTTTTCCCAGGGTTAATTATTTGATAGGCGGCCTGGCACATTAAAGTAGCTTCATGGAATCCGCATAAAATTAATTTTAACTTTCCAGGATATGTATTGACATCTCCAATAGCAAAAATTCCTGGGATGTTGGTTTGGTAATCTAAAGCATTATCTACTTTAATAGCGTTTTTCTCTATCTCAAGTCCCCAATTTCCAATAGGACCTAATTTTGGAGATAACCCGAAAAGCGGAATAAAATGATCTGTTTCAATAATAAATTCTTTATCGATGTGCTGTGCTTGTGCAACAACAACACCCTCGACTTTATTATGCCCAATTACATTAATGACTTCGGCAGGGGTGATTAATTTAATCTTCCCTTTCGAGGTTAATTCCTGCACTTTTTCTACAGAATCTAAAGCGCCTCGGAATTCATTTCTACGGTGAATTAAAGTCACTTCTGAAGCTATATCTGCCAAGAAAATACTCCAATCTAAAGCAGAATCTCCTCCCCCAGAAATTACAACGCGTTTATCGCGATACACTTCTGGATCTTTAATAAAATACTCCACACCTTTATCTTCAAATGAAGCGATATTGGGAATAAGCGGTTTTCTAGGTTCAAAACTTCCTAAACCTCCTGCAATTGCAACAACTGGAGCTTGGTGTTTTGTGCCTTTGTTTGTGGTTACTATAAACGAACCATCTTCTTGTTTCTCTACTGTTTCTGCGCGTTCACCTAAAGTAAAACCCGGTTCGAATTGCTTAGATTGTTCTAAAAGATTCTTAGTTAAATCTCCAGCAAGAATTTCTGGGAACCCAGGAATATCGTAAATCGGTTTTTTAGGATATAATTCTGAACATTGTCCGCCAGCTTGTGGTAAAGCATCAATTAAATGACACTTTAATTTTAACAATCCAGCTTCGAAAACGGTAAATAATCCAGTTGGGCCTGCCCCAATAATTAAGATATCAGTTTTAATCATTTATAATAATCTTAAAAAAAGCATCTCTACTCTTTTATTCTACATTTATCACTTGCTCTATTTGAGGCACATACTTCTTAATAGTCATTTCTACCCCCGATTTTAACGTCATTTGATTTACGCTACATCCTACACATGCACCTTGAAGTTGCACACGAACTAATTTATCGTCTTCTATAGAAATCAGAGAAATATCTCCTCCATCACTCTCTAAAAACGGACGGATTTCATCTAATGCTTTCTCTACATTTAATCTTATTTCTTCTGAAGTCATAACTTATTTTTTAACTGATGAGCAACCAGCCATCGTGGTAATATTAATTGCTTCTGTTGGTGGTAAATCAACATTTCTTTTCACTACTTCTTCCACTACATTTTGTGTAATTTTTTCGAAAGATTTCTCTAAGATAGTAGCTGTTTGTAAAGCTGCTGGACGACCAACATCTCCTGCCTCACGAATACTTTGTACCAATGGTAATTCTCCTAAAAACGGAACTTGTAAATCTTCGGCTAAGTGTTTAGCACCTTCTTTACCAAAGATATAATATTTATTATCTGGCAATTCTTCTGGTGTAAAATACGCCATGTTTTCAATTATTCCTAATACAGGAACATTAATGCTTTCTTGCTGAAACATTGCAACACCCTTTTTAGCATCGGCTAGCGCAACATTTTGTGGCGTACTTACCACAACTGCTCCCGTAATTGGCAACGATTGCATGATACTTAAATGAATATCCCCTGTTCCAGGAGGTAAGTCTAACAATAGAAAATCAAGTTCTCCCCAATGTGCATCGAAAATCATCTGATTTAACGCTTTTGCAGCCATTGGCCCTCTCCAAACCACAGCTTGATCAGGCTTTGTAAAGAATCCGATAGACAATACTTTAACACCGTAATTTTCGACCGGTTTCATTTTTGGTTTTCCATCAATGGTAACCGATAACGGGCGTTCGGCTTCAACATCGAACATAATTGGCATAGAAGGTCCATAAATATCGGCATCTAAAACACCGACTTTAAATCCCATTTTCGCCAAAGTTACCGCTAGATTTGCAGTTACTGTAGATTTCCCTACGCCACCTTTACCAGATGCTACTGCAACTATATTTTTAATACCAGGAATTTGCTTCCCTTTAATTTCATTTTTAGGCTTAGCCGCTGGAGCTTCAACTTTTAAATTCACTTTAATTTTAGCTTTCTCATAAACTAATTCGTGAATGGTTTTTAAAATATCGACTTCAGTTCTTTTTTTAGCTTGTAAACTCGGGTTTGCAATGGTAATATCTACAACAACTTCATCACCAAAAACTATTACATTTTTAACAGCCCCACTATCAACCATATTTTGTCCTTCTCCAGGAACCGTTATAGTTTGTAATGCTTTAAAAACATCTTCTTTTTGTATCTTCATTTTAATATATTATTTGTGAAATTATAAAGCTAGAGAAGCTTTTAGAAGAGCTATTACTGAAACCCTTACATTATTTTCAGAAATTATTTATTTAGATTTATTCTAAGTCACAAATATACTGTGAATTGTTTAGAAACTGAAGCACTTAATTAGCAAAAATTTGTTAATTACAACTGTTAATTTGCCCGCAATAAAAACCTAAAAATCTGTACTTATAAAAAACCACACAATTACAAGTGATTACTTAAAATTAAGCGATAAAAACACTAGTCTGTAATCACTTTCTGATAACGACTTAGATTATCTGTAGCCTGTAAAATTTTAGCCTGTAATTGCGGATTTAAATTAGGGTTTGCCTTTAAATAAGTTTCTAAAATATCTTGCGCTTCTTTAGTTTGATATTTTCCAATTGTAGCATCTAACCACTTCTTTGGAAAAAACAAATCGCTGGTATTTTTAATATCTTCTAAAATCTCTAAACTTACCGAAACATAATGAATGGCGTCTTTTTGATGTAAGGGATGATGAATAAAATGACTCGCCGTTCCTACCCAATCTGAATGATTTCTGTTCTCGACATCCTTAAACGACAAAAATTTAGCTTTTCGCTCTTCGTCCTTCGCTGATAATGCCGGCAACAAGAATACGAAGCGATCTCTATCGTCTTGGCTAGATATTTGTGTTTCTGCTTTCTCTAGAATCTCATCCCGTTTTGGATGATTGTATAACGCCAGCTTCATCGCTAAATTGGTATAATCCTTTTCGTTATGCTTTAAATTTTTAATCGTGATGTCTTTATTCCAAATACGATAAAGCTGATTTAAGCTTTCGCCTTGATACGCCAAACTCGAGAAGGCTCCGAATATACTTTTCTTAACCGATGTTGTTACATCCATATTTAATCTACGCCATAGGATTGATGTAAATTCACCTTGCAGTTTTAAACGCTCGTCTTCATTTAAAAAGTTCCAATATAAACTTGTGAAATTTGAAGATAATGTCCCAATAATTAATTCGTTAGTTTCGTGTTTTAATCCGCTTAAAAACCCATCCAAAGCTGTTTTAATAGGAATAGTACCAGACAGTGCATTTTCGTATGTATTAATGTAATTCGAAGCTCTTAATACTTCATCCTGAATTTTGTAATTATGTAATACCGTAGTAGAATCTATCGGGAAAACACCATAACCATAACCATTGCTATTATAAACAATCGATTGCGGTTTAGGCATGCCCGCGAACGCCTTTAATTCTTGAGATTTACCATTTATTAAAACAGTTCTCCGCGCGATAGAATCGGGATACACCAAAGCAATCTCCAATTTTTGAGGCCATAATTTATCGCTTCCATCTTCGGCCGTTTGCTCCACAATTAAAGATTGAATACTGTTATTCTCGTAAACAATACGGTTTGTAAACACCGGTCTTCCCGTCTGGTTTACCCAAACCTCACTCCAAGCATTTAAATCTGTATCGGTTTTAGCATCGAAAATGGCTATTAAATCGTCCCAAGTTGCATTGGAATTCGCATAAGTTTTTACATATTCCTGCACGCCTATTTTAAATTGTTTTTCGCCCAATAGCATTTCCAACTGATTCATCATTATTGGAGCTTTCTTGTAAATAATATCACCGTACATACTTCCGGCATCATTTAAGTTATCTAAATGTTGACGAATAGCGTTTGTCCCTTTTGTACGGTCTACATTATATGCACTTGGTGCTGTAGTAACCAAATTTAAAAGGTCGAAATTAAGTTCTGGGAAATTGGGATTTACAATTTTAGCTGCCATAAAATTCGCGAAGACCTCCTTTAACCAAACATCGTTAAACCAATCCATTGTTACTAAATTTCCGAACCACATGTGCGCAGATTCGTGTGCAATTAATTTTGCTCGCCCCCAATGTTTTAATTTAGGCATGTAGTTTTCGAAAAACAATGATGATGCTTTATACTGAATCGCACCAACATGTTCCATACCACCGAATTGAAAGAATGGAATCGCTACAAAGTCTAATTTCTTAAACGGAAAATC
The DNA here is from genome assembly GCF_051016085.1 of Formosa bonchosmolovskayae. GTDB lineage: Bacteria > Bacteroidota > Bacteroidia > Flavobacteriales > Flavobacteriaceae > Formosa. The sequence continues at coordinate 1,579,477 of NZ_CP174605.1, read as the reverse complement.
GTAATTTGTATAGCCTTCTAAAAAATCGAAAGACTTTTTATGCAATTCGAAAATAGGATCTAAACTTTCCTTTATTTTAAGGGAATCGTGTTCACGATACAAAAACCGATGATTATCTCGAACAACCTCATCAAACTCTCCGGCAACAAAGGAGAACAAATAAGTACTCATTACATTAGATGTATCGAAAATGTAAGTAGAACTAAACTCGGTTTCTGAAACCACTTTAGGATAAGTAGAACTTAAAACCGTCCACGATTTAGGCGTTGTAAGTTCTAAATTAAAGACCGCTTTTAAGTTAGGCTGATCGAAACACGGAAATAAACCTCGTGCATGATCTGGTACCAATAATGAGTATAAATAATCGTCGTTTCGATACAAATACTGATCGCCAGCTTGAAATTCTATTAGAAATTTATTCTCTCCTGTTTTTAAATATTTGGCAGGAATAATAAGGTGTTCGTCTTTCTGAATACTTTCAATAGTATCCGAATCTATAAGTACTCTAGGTGCACTGGAATTATTAGGATTAAAGTCTAAAACTAAGGGCGTCGAATTATCATTTATTGTAACATATAGCTCTAATGTGGCTAAAATAGGTTCAGATTTTTCTTTCGGCACATTAAAATTTAGGTGGTAATTAATATCCGACAATCTTGCTTTTCTAGCTTGAGCTAATTCCCAAGACACCCCAGGATTAACGGTATAACTAACGTCTTTTTCTTTTTGGCAGGACACAAAACTTATAAATATTAAAAAAATTATGAGATATCTTTTCATAGCGATTTGTGTGTTTAAGGTTTTTAAATAGTATCGTGAAGATTTAGTTCTTCGTTGGGATCCCAATAGTAATCTTTTAAGTTTTTAACTTGATTATTTTTCACCTCTACGCCTTCGTTTTCCAACAATTGTTGCATGAGATTTGTACCGTCGAAATGAAACTTCCCTGTAAGTAAGCCATTTCTATTTACTACACGATGGGCGGGAACATCGTCCATATTATGAGATGCATTCATGGCATAGCCTACAATTCTAGCACTTTTAGCAGCACCTAAATACCGAGCAATTGCTCCGTAATTAGTTACTTTACCAGAAGGAATTTGTTTAACGACTTCATATACTCTGTCGAAAAAATGAAGTGTTTCCGGTTTCATAAAGAATCTTTTATAACTTGAAATAAGGTTGCCAAGGCTACTACAGCAGTAATAGTCCCTATTAATCTATTCATGTTTTTTTGTGACTTAAAGCGCTGACTCTGAATTTTATCAAAAAAGAACATGTACATATAAAGCATTACGAAAGAGCCTGTAGCAGCGCCAAACACATAAGATAAAATATCGGACTGTTCGAAAGTTAACCATCCAAAAGAAGCGAGTGTAACACTCATGTACGCCTGAAATGGGATGGGAAACATATTTAGGGCAGACATAAGCATGCCTTGAAAGAATCTACTTTTCTTACTACGAATATCTGGAGCGTCTGTACTCTCTACATCACCATCTCCTTTAGCAATAAAGAAGAAATATACCGATAATAGAATAAAAAGCACAAGTGCCACCCGTTGTAAAACATCTACTACATCGGGACGCTGTGTAAGAAATCTTGCAAAAATAACGGCAATAAATGTTTGAATCAATACAACTACGCAGGCACCTATCGAGAAAAACATACCTCGATTAGCTCCTTCTTTTAAACTGATTTTGGCTGCTGTCATATTTAACAAACCAGGTGGAATAACGCCCACGAGGGACACTATAAATCCTAAAAAGAAGATTAGCGTAATATTCAAACCTTATTTAATTTTAAATCTAATGTACGTTATCGCTTTACCTTTTAACAAATATTGAGATTCGTAAAACGTTTGTATTTCGGTAACCTCTTCCGGGCTTCCTTCTTGTTTATACACATCGTGATTTGCATATAAAACCTCATGTCCTTCACCATGTAGCAACCCTAAAGTGTAACCGTGCATAAATTCACTGTCGGTTTTTAAATTTACAACTCCATCAGGTTTTAAAATACTTTTATATTTCTGAAGAAAATCGGTGTTGGTCATTCTGTGCTTTGTACGCTTATATTTTATTTGCGGATCTGGAAACGTAATCCAAATTTCGTCAACTTCTCCTTCAGCAAAAGCATGTTGGATTAATTCTATTTGCGTTCTTAAAAATCCAACATTTGGAATACCATCTTCGACAGCAGTTTTGGCTCCTCTCCAAAAACGAGCGCCTTTAATATCGATACCAATAAAATTCTTATCTGGGAATTTCTGAGCTAACCCAACCGAATATTCACCTTTACCACATCCTAATTCTAAAACTAAAGGATTGTTGTTTTTAAACACTTTTTCGTTCCAGTGTCCCTTTAATTCAAAATTTTCTTCGACTAATTCTTCGCGACTTGGCTGAAACACATTATCAAAGGTTTCATTTTCTCTAAATCGCTTAAGTTTGTTTTTGCTCCCCACTTTTAAAAATTTTTCTTGTAAAATCAGGGACAAAAATACGTCAGACTCTTTCTACTTTACAATTTTTTCTCCTTTAGTTTTAAAATTTAATGATTTATAAACCGTTTTATAAGCTTTTAGACATATTTAAATAAAACATTTTTTAGATATTTAAACATCCTTATCAAGAGATAGGGTACAAAACCAGAACACATAGCACGGTTTATCTTGCTTTTTTTATTATGAAGAAACGAATACTTATCGCACCATTAAATTGGGGGTTAGGGCATGCCACACGATGCATCCCGATTATAAACCAATTAATTTTACATAATTACACACCTGTAATTGCTAGCGATGGTATTGCTTTGGCACTTTTAAAAAAAGAATTTCCTACTGTAGAAACTATAGAACTTCCTGCTTACGACATTACTTATGCCAAAAAAGGACATTTTTTTAAATTGAAACTTCTTAAAGATTCTCCAAAACTATTAAAAGCTATAAAAGCTGAAAAAAAAGCAACAAAAGAACTTATAGACACTTATAATATAGATGGCATAATTTCAGATAATCGTCTTGGGGTACACAGCAAAAAAATCCCTTCGGTTTTTATAACGCATCAATTACAAGTGTTAAGCGGAACCACCACTTGGCTAAGCACAAAAATGCACCAGCGTGTGATTGAAAAATTTAATGCCTGTTGGGTACCCGATCACGAAGACGAACCGAGTTTGAGTGGAAAACTTGGCCATATGAAAGGCATTGAAATTCCGCTAAAATATTTAGGCCCCTTAAGTAGATTCCAAAGAAAACCGCTGGAAAAAATTTACCATTTATTAATTTTACTTTCTGGACCAGAACCACAACGCACACTCTTGGAAGTCCAATTATTGAATGCATTTAAAGGCGATCCGCGACGTATTTTATGTGTTCGTGGCGTCATAGAAAACGAGCAAACCGTTACCACAGAAGGCAATATAACGATCTATAATTTTATGGCAGGCGAGCAACTAGAGAATGTAATAAATGCGAGTAAAACAGTACTTTGCCGTTCGGGATACACTACAGTTATGGATCTTTCTGTTCTGGGTAAAAAAGCATTTTTTATCCCTACTCCTGGTCAGTTTGAGCAAGAGTATTTAGCCAAGCGTTTAGAAGAATTAAACCTTGTACCATATTGTAAACAGAATGATTTTACAATCGATAAATTAGAAACCATTCAGCACTACAAAGGATTAAACGGACAGAATACGAATGTAGATTTTAAAGATTTATTTAGTCTTTTCTAGAGTAAATGAGAACTCACTCCCTACTCCAAGATCACTCTCCACATAAATTTTTTCGTCGTGAGCTTCGATAATATGCTTTACAATGGCTAACCCCAAACCAGAACCACCTTCTTTTCTAGATCCGCTTCTATCCACACGGTAGAAACGTTCAAATAAACGCGGAATATTATTTTGTGTAATCCCTTCACCGTTATCGGTAACACGAACAATAACTTTATTTTTAATTAGATTTTCAATACTAACTTCTGTCGTTCCTTTATCGTGACCGTACTTTATAGAATTTACAACCAAATTTGTTAATACTTGTTGGATGCGTTCTTTGTCGGCATTCACATAAATAGGCTCTGTATACAGTCTATCGAAAGTTAACGTAATGCGTTTTTTTGAAGCTTTCATTTCAAACATTTCAAACACATTTGAAATCAGTTCTACGATATCAAATTTTTCTATCTTCAGACTTAAATCACCTACTTCTAATTTGGTAATCATATCTAAATCGTTCACAATAAAAATAAGACGTTCTACACCTTTACTTGCTCGATCTAAATATTTTTCTCTAATATTTTTATCCTCTCCAGCGCCATCAATTAGGGTTAAAATATAGCTTTGTACCGTAAAAAGAGGCGTTTTTAATTCATGTGAAATATTTCCTAAAAATTCTTTTCTATACTCTTCCCTAACTTGTAAACTTTCAATTTCAAACTTTTTATCACGGGCGTACTTATCAATTTCTTGCGTAAGCGTAACCATGTCTGTGGTGATTGGTTTTTTGCGAAGACTTGTAGATTCCAGAAGTGTTAAATCGTCGTATATTTTCTTTACACGTCTATAAATAAAACGTTCTACGCGATATTGTATAATGATAAAAGCGACCACATAAAAGAACAGACTAAACCCTAAGATATGTAGTATGTTTACAGTAAAAAAAAAATATAAATAAACAGTAAGTAATAAGGCGACTAACACAGCAGAAAAGAATGCGGTTTTAAACGCAAACTTGTATGTTTTCTTTATTGTTTTGGCCATTAATCTACAAACTTATACCCAACACCTTTTACTGTTTTAAAGCAGTCGTCTCCAATTTTTTCACGAAGTTTACGAATATGCACATCTATAGTACGGCCACCAACAACAACTTCGTTACCCCAAACTTTATCTAAAATTTCTTCACGTTTAAATACTTTTCCAGGCTTAGATGCTAATAGCGAAAGAAGTTCAAATTCTTTTCTTGGTAATACTATTTCTTCGTCTTTTAAAACAATTTTATATTCGTCTCTGTTAATAATAAGATCTCCTATTTTTACAATAGATTCGTTAACAGTTTCTTCTTTTAAACGTCTTAATAAAGCTTTAACCTTACTTACTAAAACTTTTGGTTTTACAGGTTTTGTAATATAATCGTCGGCACCAGCATCGAATCCAGCAACTTGAGAGTAGTCTTCTCCTCTAGCTGTTAAAAACGTAATGATTGTATCTTTTAATTCAGGAATATTTCTAATTTGTTCGCAAGCTTCAATACCATCCATTTCTGGCATCATGACATCCATAATGATAAGTTGTGGCTTTTCTTTTTTAGCTTTTTTTACAGCTTCAATTCCGTTTTCTGCTGTAACGACTTCGTAACCTTCAGAAGACAAATTATAACCTACAATTTCTAAGATATCCGGCTCGTCATCAACCAACAAAATTTTTATATTCATTTTTACTTTATTAAAATGTTATTTCAATCTTCAAAGGTAAAATATATAACATTCATTTATAGGAAACAATTCTTTTAATAACAATAACGTAACTTGAATCTTACACTGTAATAATCTGGAGCACGTAAAACTACGGTTTAACATTTTTAGGCATAGATTTTGATTCCGTTTTTTCGTATATTTACATAATATTTAGATTTTTATGGTAAAAAACTACTTACTTACTTTTTTATTTTTTTCTCTGTTTTTTATGATATCGCATGATATACAGGCACAGGCTGTAAATGCAGATACTACTCAAAACATAGAGGATCTTTCTATTTACCCTAATCCTGTAAGTAATGGTAAGTTATACATTGTAACTAAGAAGAACCTTACCAAAGATATTGAGATTTTTAATGTTTTAGGAAAATCTATTTTACAAACCACGCTTTTTGGTAAAGAAATGAATATCTCTAAATTAAATGCAGGGATTTACATTATTAAGATTAAAGAAAACAACATTTCTACAACTCGAAAACTTGTAGTACGATAAAATTACAGTTTTTACAAAATTGTATCGAAACCTATATTAAAAGCATTGCTATTGGCAATGCTTTTTTATTTTAACTATTTTTGCTCTTGTTTTCACTACATAAACTATGATGGATACTCAGGATATTTTTAATATTAAAACAGAAGCTCAATTTAATGAACAAGCATTAAATGTGTTTAAATTTCAGTTTAAGAATAACCGAACCTACAGGTCGTTTTGCGACTTGCTTTACATTCACCCTAGCGATATAAAACACTATAAAGACATTCCGTTTTTACCCATCGAATTTTTTAAAACCAGAGACATTTTAAGTTCTACTGAAGCCGTACAATGTACATTTTCTAGTAGCGGTACTACGGGAAGTGTGACTAGTAAACATTTAGTTACCGATACGTCTATTTACGAAGACAGTTTTAGAAAAGGATTTGCACAAGCTTACGGTGATATTAAAGATTATGTGGTTCTTGCCTTGTTGCCTTCTTATTTAGAACGCAATGGCTCCTCCTTAATTTATATGGTTAACGATATGATTAACCAATCTGAACACCCAGAAAGTGGCTTTTATTTGAATAATTTATCGGAATTAAAATCGAAGTTAATTGAATTAGACTCCAGCGGACAAAAGGTACTATTAATTGGGGTATCTTTTGCGTTGTTAGATTTAGTTGAAGCCCATCAGTTTCAATTAAAACATACCATTATTATGGAAACAGGAGGCATGAAAGGGCGACGAAAAGAACTGATAAGAACAGAATTACACGATATTTTAAAAGCTGGTTTTGGGGTTAATGAAATCCATAGTGAATATGGCATGACAGAACTTTTAAGCCAAGGCTATTCTAAAGGTCATGGCGTGTTTAACTGTCCGCCATGGATGAAAATTTTAACACGAGATCCAGAAGATGCACTTACCATACAAACAGACGGTAAAACAGGAGGAATTAATGTAATTGATTTGGCAAATGTAAATTCTTGTGCCTTTATAGCGACTCAAGATTTAGGAAAAATTACGGGAGATAATGCTTTTGAAGTGATTGGTCGTTTTGACAACTCTGATATTCGAGGATGTAATTTAATGGCGCTTTAAGCTATTATTTTAGTCCTTAATACTTTAACACATTTTTCACAAAATAGCCTGAAAGTTTATTGAAATAACAACGACTATTATAATACTTCGGAGCTTTCGTAGTAAAGCGAAGATAGTTTTTAATGGTTAGTTGGTTTTTTGAAGCCGGATTATTTTATAATCCGGCTTCATTATTTTTAAACCACTTTTATAATATACGTATTACGCTTTCCTTTGTTAATAATGATATAACTATCGTTTATTAAATCGTCTGCGCTAATTTTATAATCTTCTTTTACTTTTTCTTTATTTACCGAAACTGCATTTTCTTTTAACGCACGTCTAGCTTCACTATTAGAGGCTAAGAAATTTGTTTTTGCAGCAAGTACAGCTATCATATCGATATCTTCAAGATCGGCTTTTGTTATTTCTGCCATTGGCACACCTTCAAACACATCTAAAAATGTTTTCTCGTCCAAAGTTTTAATATCCGCTTTAAATGATTTTGAGAATAAAATATTCGATGCTTTTTCAGCATTTTCAAACTCCTCTTTAGAGTGTACAAATGTGGTTAACTCTTCGGCTAATTTCTTTTGTAACAATCTTAAATGTGGCGTTTCCTTGTGCTCAGCAATTAAAGCTTCGATAGTTGCTTTGTCTAAAAACGTAAATATTTTTATATACTTTTCAGCATCTTCATCGGTCGTGTTTAACCAGAATTGGTAGAATTTGTAAACCGAAGTTTTATCGGCATCTAACCACACATTTCCGCCTTCACTTTTTCCAAATTTAGAACCGTCTGCTTTTGTAATTAACGGACACGTCATGGCGTATGCTTTGGCTTCTACACCTGGATTCATACGTCTTACCAATTCGGTTCCTGTTGTAATATTTCCCCATTGGTCGCTACCTCCCATTTGTAATAAACAGTTGTGGTGTTTATGTAAATGATAAAAATCGTAACCTTGAATTAATTGGTAAGTAAATTCTGTAAACGACATTCCGATGCTTCCTTCTTCCCCAGAAAAACGTTTTTTAACCGAGTCTTTCGCCATCATATAGTTTACGGTAATACGTTTACCAACATCACGTGCAAAATCGATAAAAGAGAAATCTTTCATCCAGTCGTAATTATTTACAAGAACTGGCGCATTTTCAGCAGTTGAATCGAAATTTAAAAATCGAGATAATACACTTTTAATTCCCGCGACATTCTTTGCTAAAGCCTCTTCGTCTAACAAATTACGCTCGTCGCTTTTCCCTGAAGGATCTCCAATCATTCCGGTTGCTCCACCTACTAAAGCCATAGGTTTATGACCCGCTTTTTCTAAATGAACCAAAATAATAATTGGGACTAAACTTCCAATATGTAAAGAATCTGAAGTAGGATCGAAGCCAATATAGGCTGTTGTCATTTCTTTCTTTAATTGATCTTCGGTTCCAGGCATGATATCATGCACAAGACCTCTCCATGTTAATTCTTCAACAAAATTTCCAGTCATTAGTTCTAAATTTTAATAATCTCCTGCAAAGATAAAAATCGTGGTATAATTACCCCTATATTAAATAATTCTTTACCTTAGTTTTATGATTTTAGTTACAGGAGGCACAGGACTTGTTGGTTCACATCTACTTTACAGATTAGCAAGCAACAACGATAAAATAAGAGCAATTTACAGATCGGAGCAAAAACTTGATATAGTAAAAAAAGTCTTTTCCTATTATACAGATCAGGTAGATCCACTTTTTAATCGCATTGAATGGGTGCACGCCGACCTGCTAAATATTCCAGATTTAACCGAAGCTTTTAATGGCATTACCCATGTGTATCACAGTGCCGCTTTGGTATCTTTCGAACCTAACAAATACTATCTTTTAAAGCAGACCAACACTCTAGGCACAGCGAACATAGTAAATTTATGTTTATCGCATAACGTTAAAAAACTATGTTATGTAAGCTCTGTAGCAACTTTAGGTAAATCGTTAGGGAATGCTCCTATTACAGAAGACACCTTTTGGAATCCTGAAGAAGATAACAATGTGTATGCGATTACTAAATATGGCGCAGAAATGGAAGTTTGGCGTGGTACTCAGGAAGGATTAGATGCCGTTATTGTAAACCCTGGTGTTATTTTAGGGAGTGGCATTTGGGACCATGGCACAGGGCATTTATTTAACCGTGTATTTATGGGTTCTAAATACTACACCAATGGAGTTACAGGTTTTGTTGCTGTTATGGATGTAGTAGAGATCATGATTTTACTCATGAATTCTGAAATAAAAAATGAAAACTATATTTTGGTTTCAGAGCATTGGAGTTACAAACAATTTCTACAAAATATGGCAACACATTTAGGGGTAAGTTTACCAAATAAAGAGGTACAACCTTGGCAAGCAGAACTCGCGTGGAGGTTAGATTGGTTACGCCACAAATTAACCGGACACGACCGATTTTTAAGTAAACAATTGGCACAAACAATAAATTCGAAGTCCGATTATAGCAACGAAAAAATCACCTCGCTATTACATTACAATTGGACGCCTATAGAAGCTTGTATACAGACCATCTCAAAACACTATAAAAGCGATAATTAATCCTTTTTTTTCGACGTACTTAAACTATCTAACACAGCCATTTGTTCTGCCCTCTCTTTTTTAAGCTTAAGGGAGTCTACGGGTTTTGATACCGAATCTTTAATACTTTTCTTTACCTCTTCTACCTTTTCATTTTCAAGCGTATACTTGTCTTTTAGCTTTGTTAAGCTATCGTTCACAATCTGATAAATACCTTCATATTCTTTCATATAATAAGAATAATATTCACTACTCTTTACAAGTTGAAGACTATCAATATTGTATTTATCGTAGATGAGGGTTTCTAAAGAAATGTTATTTTTTTCCAACACATGCCTATCCACTCCTCTACTCGAAGTTAACAAACTCATATCTATAATAATATTCACCATCTTATCTTTAGGAATCAGATCTTCTGGTGGCTCTGGTTTATTAACTTGATGACAAGCGGTTACACTTACAAGTACAAAAAATAGTCCTATTAAACGGTTCATCGGTTAAAAGTTAAACGTTTTGCTGCTTTAACATCATTAAATTTAAAATTCTGATATACCAATTCACCATTTAAAAAGGTGTGCGTTATACGAGATTTAAAAGTAGTCCCTTCAAACGGAGACCACTGACATTTATATAAAATATTTTCTTTGTTTACCGTCCATGGATTATTTAAATCGACTAAAACTAAATCGGCATAATACCCTACTTTTATAAATCCGCGTTTTTCAACTTGAAATAAAATGGCTGGATTATGACTCATTTTCTCCACCACTTTTTCTATTGAAATTTTACCACGATGATGCATTTCTAACATGGCAGGCAATGCATGTTGTACTAATGGACCTCCAGACGGTGCTTGGGTGTAAATATTTTGTTTTTCTTCTAACGTATGCGGTGCATGGTCGGTTGCGACAACATCTATACGTCCATCTAATAATGCTTTCCAGAGCTGATCTTGATCCTTTTCTGTTTTAACAGCAGGGTTCCATTTTATAAAGGTTCCCTTTTTCTCGTAATCGGCATCGGTAAACCATAAATGATGAATACAAACTTCGGCAGTAATTTTCTTATCCTTTAAAGGAATTTTGTTCGAAAACAGATGAGTTTCTTTTCCTGTAGATAGATGAAACACGTGTAAACGCGCCCCTGTTTTCTTTGCTAATTCTATTGCTTTAGAAGACGATAAATAACACGCTTCTTCACTTCTAATTTCTGGATGATATTTAACTGGAATATTATCGCCATATTTTTCTTTGAAAGCTTCTAAATTGGCACTAATAGTTGCTTCATCTTCGCAATGCACGGCGATTAACATGTCTACTTTAGAAAATATCTCTTCTAAAACTTTTGGGTTATCTACCAACATATTTCCGGTAGACGATCCTAAGAATAGTTTTAAAGCGGCTACAGTTTTGGTATCTACTTTTAAAATTTCCTCTAAATTATCGTTTGTACCACCAAACATAAACGAATAATTGGCATAAGAAGTTTCGGCAGCAATAGCGAATTTCTCTTCTAGTTTTTCTATAGTTGTTGTTTGCGGTATAGTATTAGGCATTTCTATAAATGACGTAATACCTCCAGCAATTGCGGCTCTAGATTCGGTTTCTATATTTGCTTTTTCAGTGAGTCCAGGTTCTCTAAAATGTACTTGATCGTCTATTACACCAGGTAACACATATTTTCCTTCTGCATCAAAAACTTGTACATTAGAAGATTTTGCACTTATAGATTCTCCAACTTCTTTAATCAAATCGCCTTCAATTAAAATATCGCCTTCAAAAATACTACCTTCATTTACAATCTTAGCATTCTTAATTAGTACTTGTTTTGGTTGCATAATGTTACTGTCTTTAAAATATACTTTTCAATTTCATTGTAATTACTCCAAAAATGGCTTCTGAAATAATCCCTGAACTTAATTTAGATTCCCCTTTTGTCCTGTCGGTAAAAATAACAGGAACTTCTTCAATTTTAAACTTTTTAATGTACGCTTTAAATTTCATTTCAATTTGGAAGGCATACCCCACAAATTTAATTTTATCTAAATCTATAGTTTCTAACACCTCGCGTTTATAACATACAAAACCTGCTGTGGTATCGTGAATATTCATTCCTGTAATTACCCGCACATATTTAGATGCCATATAAGACATTAATACCCGATTCATAGGCCAATTTACTACGTTTACGCCTTTTACATAGCGCGATCCGATAGATAAATCTGCACCTTCGTTAGCACAAGCGTTATACAAACGCACTAAATCTATTGGATTATGAGAAAAATCGGCATCCATTTCAAAGATAAATTGGTAGTTCTGTTTTAAACACCATTTAAATCCATGAATATAAGCGGTTCCTAAACCGGATTTGCCTTGTCTGATTTCTAAAAATAAACGCCCGGGAAACTCATGTTGTAATTCTTTTACTTTTTGAGCAGTTAAATCTGGCGAATTATCGTCGACAACCAGAACATCAAATTCCTTTTCTTGAGAAAACACAGCCCTGATTATGGCTTCGATATTTTCAATCTCGTTATATGTAGGGATAATGACTATAGAGTCTCTCACTTAAAATTGCTATTAAGTTTACAAATGTACATTATTTCACAATTTCTTTTTTTTAAATATTACTTAATAATTGAATGTGGCTACAATTATTTTAAATAATTTTGGCAGATGCTTCGAGAAGTTACATATAACGAAATGTTTACCATATTAATAATGGTTGGACTAATAGCTATCACTATTGCTAAAGTCGCATTTACAAACAGATTTAACGATTTTGCTGGTATTTTAACACGTTCAAAATATTTAAATATTTATTCTCGCGATCAAAAACTATTAGATTGGTTTGATGCCTTACTCTTCTTAAATTTTATTATTTCGACGGCCATTTTTATTTTTATTTGCTTTAAAGCTTTAAGTGATCAAATTAAAGTAGGTCCAGATATTCTGCCAAGATTTATTTTAGGTATTGGCGTGTTTTTAATAATAAAAGCGCTTTTTGAACGTCTTGTGGCAAATCTTTTTAATATAGATGATATTATAGATAATTATATCTTCCAGAAAACGAGTTACAAAAACTTCTTCGGAATCTTACTTATCCCCGTTAATGCGTTTTTAATCTACGGTTTAACGCCTTCAAAAACAATTTTATATATTATTCTACCTATTTTATTGATGGTTCTTATGGTAAGTTTGGGCACATCATTAAAACGTTATCAAAAATTAATAAAACCGAACCTTTTTTATTTTATTTTGTATCTTTGCACTCTCGAAATCGCCCCCTATGTATTTTTGTACAAATTTGTTACACTTTACTAGAGGTCATCTTAATTAAAAGTGCATATGAAAGTGAAAACAATTTTAGTCTCTCAACCAGAACCTAAAATAGAAAATTCCCCATATTTTGATCTTCAAGAAAAGCAAAAAGTAAAAATTGATTTCCGTCCTTTTATTCATGTAGAAGGATTACCTGCAAAAGAAATTAGACAGCAAAAAGTAGACCTTAACAACTACACTGCCATTATTTTAACGAGCCGTAATGCGGTAGATCACTTTTTTAGAGTTGCTGAAGAAATGCGTTTTAAAGTTCCAGATTCTTTGAAATATTTCTGTCAATCTGAAGCAGTCGCATATTATCTTCAAAAATACGTGGTCTATAGAAAACGAAAAATTTACGTTGGGAAGCGTACTTTTTCAGAATTAACGCCTTTAATTAAAAAATATAAAGACGAAAAATTCTTACTTCCAGCTTCGGATAAATTGAAAAATGAAATCCCTGAAATCTTAAATGGTTTAAGCATTAACTGGAAAGAAGCTGTATTTTACAGAACCGTTATTAGTGACTTATCAGATCTAGCTGATGTATCTTACGATGTGTTAGTATTTTTTAGCCCATCAGGAATTGAATCTTTATTCCATAACTTCCCAGACTTTAAGCAAAACGATACAAGAATTGCTGTATTTGGAAACACCACGGTTAAAGCTGTTGAAGAAAAAGGGTTAAGAGTAGATATATCTGCACCAACACCAGAAACTCCATCTATGACTATGGCTTTAGACAAATATATTGACAAGGCTAATAAAGGAAAGTAGATTGATTTAATATTATATATAAAAAGGCGATTCTGTTAAAGAATCGCCTTTTTTGGTTTAACACCTATTGGTTTATATACATTTAAGGATTATAACGTTGTGGTCCTCCTCGTCTTATTTCTTCGCTAGCTATACTCTCAAACTGTTCGAAATTTTTTCTAAATGCATTCGATAGTTTAAAAGCTGTTGTGTAGTAAGCCTCGTCGTCGTTCCAAGTTGCTCTCGGACTTAAAACCGATGTTGGTACTCCTGGACAAGTTCTTGGTTGCGCTACTCCAAACACAGAGTGAATATGGTAATCGTGGTGATTATATAATCCCAAATCGCCGTTTAGCACTGCATTAATCATGGCACGCGTATATTTTAATTTCATTCGTGTACCAACGCCATAGACACCACCAGTCCAACCCGTGTTAATTAACCAAACATTTACGCCAGCGTCTTTCATTTTCTTACTTAACATTTCTGCATATTTTGCAGGATGCAATGGCATAAATGGTGCTCCAAAACACGCCGAGAACGATGGCACAGGCTCTTTAACCCCTGCTTCTGTACCAGCAACCTTTGCCGTATATCCGGATATAAAATGATACGCAGCTTGGGCTGGTGTTAATTTAGATATTGGAGGAATAACCCCAAAAGCATCTGCCGTTAAGAAAAATATATTCTTAGGGTTTTTACCAATAGAAGGTACTTGTATATTGTCTATAAAATTAATCGGGTAACTCACTCGCGTATTTTGAGTAATAGATGTATCCTCAAAATCTACATGCCCTTCTTTATCTAATATTACATTTTCAAGAATTGCACCTCTCTTAATCGCATTATAAATATCAGGTTCATTTTCTTTACATAAATTAATCACTTTTGCATAGCAACCACCTTCAAAATTAAAAACTGTATTCTCGTTGGTCCACCCGTGTTCATCGTCTCCAATTAATTTACGGTTCGGATCTGCAGAAAGCGTTGTTTTTCCCGTACCTGAAAGTCCGAAGAAAATAGCTGTATCGCCTTGTTCTCCAACATTTGCACTACAGTGCATTGGCAACGTTTTTTTAAAGACAGGAAGAATAAAGTTTAAGGCTGAAAAAATTCCTTTTTTAATTTCTCCAGTATATCCTGTTCCCCCTATTAATGCAATTTTTCTAGTAAAATCTAATATGGCAAAGTTGTGCTGGCGTGTACCATCTTCGTCTGGAACGGCCATAAATTTAGGCGCACAGACTATAGTCCACTCAGGTTCAAAATTCTCTAATTCTAATTCTGTTGGTCTTAAAAACATATTATGTGCAAACATATTGCTCCAAGGCAACTCTGTAATTACACGAATGTTTAACTTGTAATTTGGATCGGCGCAAGCATAGCTATCTCTAACAAACACTTCTTTTCCGGATAAATAGTTTACAACCTTGTCGTATAACGCTTTAAAATCTTCAGATTTAAAAGGAATATTCACATCGCCCCACCAAACCAGATCTTTAGTAATATCGTCTTTCACTATAAACCGATCTTTAGGAGATCGTCCAGTAAATTCGCCTGTATTAACTGCCAAGGCTCCAGAAGAAGATTCTACACCTAAGCCCCTTTCAATAGTTAAATCATGTAATTCGTCTGAGGATAATTGATACTGTACTTCAGCATTTTTGATTCCGTAAGATTCTAACGAAATCGATTTCGTAATTTGAATGTTATCTGCCATAATAATACTAATTTTGCTGTACAAATATGTAAATTTTAATTTAGAACCCTATCAAAAGATTTACATATTTACACAAATTAACTTGAGTTAAATATTATATTCTTAATTATCACCACTTTTAAGTCCTAAAAATGACAATATCATAATTACCCAGCCTACAATCATTAACAATCCTCCTATTGGAGTTATCCAGCCAATGCTTTTGAAATTGAATCCTGTAAGGTCATTGGTGGCTAAACCGTAAATTGATCCAGAAAACAAAATAACACCTGCCAAAACGAGATAAAAAATCACCGCCTTTTTAGCACTCGGAATTAAAGTTGTACTTCCCACAAATAACAGGAATAAAGCGTGATACATCTGGTAACGTACTCCTGTTTCGAAAGTTTGTATAGATTCTGCCGAAATTAAAGGCTTCAATCCATGTGCTGCGAAAGCACCAATAACCACACTTAACAGTCCGAGAACACCTCCAGTAATCACAATTTTTTTATTCATATAAATCAAATTTTAGAAGAATCCGCACTTACTATTTAGTACATTTATAGATCATATCACTTTTTGCTTATTATAAAACTAGTAAACTCAAACCGTTATGCGACATATTCTAATTATTGGTTCAGGCAAATCGACATCTTATTTAATCTGGTATTTATTAGACAAATCTGAAGCCGAAAACATCCATTTAACAATTGCTGATATTACTATAGATTATGCTAAAAAACGAACTAAAAACCATGCTAATGTTTCTACTATAAAGTTCGACATTTTTGACGACATTACCCGTAAAAAACTGATTAAAAATGCAGATATTATTATCTCCATGCTCCCTGCAAGATTCCACATTAAAGTCGCAAAAGATTGTCTGAAATTTGGTAAAAATTTAATTACAGCATCCTACATTAGCGACGAACTTCAAGCACTAAATGACGCTGTAACAGAAAAGGGACTAATCTTTATGAATGAAATTGGAGTAGATCCTGGTATGGACCACATGAGTGCCATGCAGGTTATAAATCGCATTCGCTCTAAAGGTGGAAAATTGATACTATTTGAATCGTTTACAGGCGGTTTAGTAGCCCCGGAACACGACACCAACTTATGGAATTATAAATTTACATGGAATCCTAGAAATGTTGTGGTCTCTGGTCAGGGAGGAACAGCAAAATTTCTGCAAGAAAACACCTATAAATACATTCCATATCATCGCTTATTTAGACGCACAGAATTTTTAGAAATAGATGGTTATGGGCAATTTGAGGCTTATGCCAATCGCGATTCATTAAAATACCAAAGTGTTTATGGTCTGGATAATATAAAAACGTTATATCGGGGCACCATGCGACGCGTTGGCTTTAGTCGAGCATGGAATATGTTCGTGCAATTGGGAATGACAGACGACAGTTATATTATGGAAGACAGCGAGCACTTAAGCTATCGCGACTTCGTAAATGCATTTTTACCATATAGCCCCTCAGATTCGGTTGAAATAAAATTTAGACATCAATTAAAAATTGACCAAGATGATGTGGTTTGGAACAAATTTTTAGAATTAGACCTCTTTAATCCGCATAAAAAAGCGAACCTTAAACAAGCCACTCCTGCGCAGATATTACAACATATATTAACACAGTCTTGGACCTTAAACAAGGCCGACAAAGACATGATTGTGATGTATCATAAATTCGGATACGAATTAAACGGTAAAAATCATCAAATAGATGCGACTATGGTTACAAAAGGAGAAGATCAAGTTTACACAGCCATGGCAAAAACCGTAGGACTGCCTGTAGCCATTGCCACCTTAGCCATATTAAATAAACAAATCACTACTCCAGGTGTGCAACGTCCTATTACAAAAGAAGTCTACACTCCTATTTTAAAAGAATTAGAAAACTTCGAAATAAAGTTCACTGAGAAAGAAGTACCTTATCTAGGTTACAATCCCTTAACTTTATAAACAATAAGCTTCCGGATTAAAACCCTTTTACTACTTTTATATGCAATTATAGAACATAAACCATTATGAAAGTTAGTAACCAGAATATTGAAATTGACGGAATAGATAAAGAAATTCTTCGTGCTTTAATGCAAGATGCGAGAACACCCATTTTAGAAATTGCTAGAGGTGTAGGTATTTCTGGAGCGGCCATCCATCAGCGTTTACGTAAACTAGAAAAAAGCGGACTTATTTCTGGCTCTAAATTTACTATAAACCCAAAGATTTTAGGATACACAACCATGGCTTTCATTGGTATTTACTTAGATAAAGCCATGAGCAATCCAGAAGCAGTGAAACAACTAAGAAAAATCCCTGAAGTTATCGAATGCCATTATACAACAGGAAACTGGAGTATTTTTATTAAAATTCTCTGTCGTGATAACGAACATTTAATGCAACTCTTAAACAAGGACATTCAATCTATTTCTGGTGTTTCAAGAACAGAAACTTTTATTTCCCTACAACAACAAATAGACAGACAAATTCCGATATAACAAAATTGGCTTTGATTTGAGTTAATTTTATATGTAATTCCATTAATCGCTTTAGTGTTGATGTTATAATTTCGCCGTAAACAATTAAAAATCAACATTATGAAATTACACAAAACACTATTAATTGCTATGTGCGTTATAGGTCTTGCATCTTGTGAGAATAAAAAGAAGGACAATAATTCTATGTCTAACCCAACGCACACTCCCGACAAAGAAAGCGTTATAGAAAACGCTGAAAACGCGAAAGATGCATCTACCGATAATGCCATTCAGATACAGGTGACTATGGAAGCAAAAAGCGATAGTAAAGTATCGGGAAATATCGTTTTTACACAAGTAGATGATACTGTAAAAATGTTAGGTGAGCTAGAAGGCTTAAAACCAAACACAGAACACGCCATCCATTTACACGAAACTGCAGATTGCTCGGCTCACGATGCTAAATCTTCTGGCGGACATTGGAATCCAACCGATTCTAAACATGGAAAATGGGGTGATGCAGAAGGTTACCACCGTGGAGATATAGGTAATTTTACAACCGATGAAAATGGAAATGCGACTGTAACTTTTGAAACCGATCAATGGTGTTTAAATTGCGAAGACGAAACTAAGACCATTGTAGGTCGCGGAATTATTATCCATGAAGGTACAGACGACTTTACCACACAACCTACAGGAGATGCAGGAAAACGTATTGCCTGTGGTGCCATTAATAGATAATACTATCTATTAATTAAACATTATTTTAATACATTGTATTGAACATAAAAAAGGGTCAGATTTTATAAAATCTGACCCTTTTTTTATATTTAAATTTGTTCTTAGTTTCTATTTCCTAAAATTTGTAAAGCCCAATACAATAATGAAGCTAAGGCACCAATGGCAGCCACTAAATAGGTTCTTGCAGCCCATTTTAAAGCATCTTCAGCACCATCGTATTCATTAGGCGCTAACATGTTCTTATTTTTTAACCAAGCTAACGCACGGTTACTCGCATCGTATTCTACTGGTAAAGTTATAAAACTAAACAGCGTTGCCATTCCCATCATTAATAAACCTAAAACAGAAACCCAGAATCCTAAACCGGCTCCAGCAGCAGCTCCTAACATTAAACCTCCAATAACTAACCATTGCGACATTTTAGACGACACACTAACCACAGGCACTAATTGCGAACGTAAGGTTAACCAGCTATACGCTTGTGCGTGTTGCACTGCGTGTCCGCATTCGTGAGCAGCTACCGCCGCAGCCGCTGCATTAGCCTCCATATATACCGATTCACTTAAGTTTACCGTTTTATTTCTCGGATCGTAGTGATCGGTTAATCGCCCTGGAGTAGACAACACCTTTACATCGCGAATACCGTTATCGGATAGCATTTTTTCTGCAATCTCCTTTCCCGTCATTCCATTACGTAAATGCACTTTAGAATAGGTCTTAAATTTAGACTTAAGCTTGTTACTAACCAACCAGCTCACTAAAGCAATGGCACCAATAAGTATATAATAATTGAACATCTTCTTAATTTTTAAAAAGTTAAATTTAATATATTATATCAAATAATGCGCCAAATACATATTAAGAAATTTTGTCAGCTATTAAACCTGTTTCACTCCCCAGTCAAAAGCATCGTTTATTTCGTTATAAACAATCTCTCCACCAACAATGTTTAATCCTTTTTGAAGCGCTGTATCCTCAGCACAAGCCCCGGCCCAACCTTTATTTGCTAGTTTTAAAACATACGGCAAAGTAACATTTGTTAACGCTAAAGTAGATGTATAAGGTACTGCTCCTGGCATATTAGCAACACAATAGTGTACAATATCATCAATAATAAACGTAGGGTCTTCATGCGTAGTGGCTTTAGTAGTCTCTATACACCCACCTTGATCTACGGCCACATCTACCAATACCGTTCCCGGACGCATTAATTTTAACATATCTCGGGTGATTAATTTTGGAGCTTTCCCTCCTTTTAATAAGACACCTCCAATAATTAAATCGTGCGTTTGTATATGTTTTCTAATATTATAAACACTAGAATATTCTGTAACAACGTGGCTAGGCATAATATCATTCACATAGCGTAAGCGTTTCATATTCACATCCATAATAGTAACATGCGCACCTAAACCGGCGGCCATTTTTGCTGCTTGTACTCCAACAACACCTGCCCCTAAAATCAATACTTTTCCTGGCGAAACTCCCGGCACTCCACCTAAAAGAATCCCTCTACCTTTAATAGGTTTTTCTAAATATTTTGCACCTTGCTGTATGGCCATTCTACCAGCAACCTCAGACATTGGTGTTAATAAAGGTAAGGTTCCATCATCATCTTCTACGGTTTCGTAGGCAATACAAACCGCATTGCTTTTTAACATCGCTAAGGTTAATGCTTCGCTAGACGCAAAATGAAAATAAGTAAACACAATCTGTTGTGGCTGAATTAAAGCATATTCTTCCTCTATGGGTTCCTTTACTTTTACAATCATATCGCTGGATTTGTAAACCTCTTGAATAGTTTCCAAAATAACAGCACCAACCTCTTGATAGATGTCATCAAAAAACCCACTGCCTTCCCCTGCTGTAGATTGCACATAAACCGTGTGCCCTAGATTAACCAATTCGTAAACTCCGGCTGGCGTCATACCAACACGATTTTCATTATTCTTAATTTCTTTTGGAATACCTATTTTCATGATAATATATTTTATCAGTCAAATTTCGTATTTTTTAACGACACCCCGTAAAAAAATAGGGGTCAGGTAGCAAAAATTACACTTTCACTACACTAACCCCTTAAAAAATATAGGCTATAGAAATTTAATTCAATTTCTATACCACTTTCACAATTTTACAACTGTTTTTATCCTACAATGTTAATAATCTTTCCTGGTACAACAATTACCTTTTTAGGTGTGCGTCCTTGTAATTGCTCTTGGGTTTTTTCGTGTGCCATAACAATCTCCTCGATTTCATCCTTTTTTAAGTCTAGAGACAATTCTAAAGTAAAACGTGTTTTTCCGTTGAAAGAAATTGGATACACTTTACTGCTCTCTACTAAATGACTACCGTCAAATTCTGGGAACGGTGCTTCAGAAATAGATTCTGTATTTCCTAACTTGCTCCATAATTCTTCTGCAATATGCGGTGCATAAGGCGATAACAAAACTAAGAACGGTTCTAACACCGCTTTACTCACACATTTTTGTGCGTTAAATTCGTTTACTGCAATCATAAACGTAGATACAGATGTATTAAAAGAGAAATTCTCGATATCTTCTTGCACCTTTTTAATGGTTTTATGAAGCGTTTTTAAATTGTCTTTCGTCGGTTCTGCATCTGTAACATTTACAGTGTTTTCACCAACGTATAATTTCCACAACTTTTTAAGGAAACCATGTACTCCTGTAATTCCTGCTGTATTCCAAGGTTTCGCCTGCTCTAAAGGCCCTAAGAACATTTCGTATAAACGCAAACTGTCTGCACCGTATTCTGCACAAATCTGGTCTGGATTTACAACGTTGTATTTAGATTTCGACATTTTTTCGACCTCACGACCTACTTTATACACACCATCTTCTAAAATAAATTCGGCATCTTTAAAATCTTCTCCAAACTCGCCATCAGTTTTTAATCCTTCAATATCTAATTCATCTGAAGCATTTACATACTGAACCTTTACGTGGATTGGTGAAAATTTAAGTCCTTCTACAACTACCCCAAAATTCTGATTATATATATCTTTTTCAACAATTTTATATAATTCTTGAAAAGCAATTACAGTTTCTTTTTGCTCGTCGTTTAATATATCAAAAAACACAGTATCTTCAATAACACTAGCTAAACCTTTGGTGAAGCCATTACCCATTCCGAAAGTCTTCTTATCTTCCGCGGAAATTTTAGAACTTAGAATAAAGTTATACAAATCTTCAAATTTCTTGACGCTATCATAAGAAACATAAAGAGATTTACTTAAGCTAGGTTCTTTAGACTCTTTTGAAGTTGTAGATGTGTGATGTGAAAAATCAACTCTATACACAAAAGCACTAGTTCCCAAAATCATCCCTTGGTTAATCAGCTTTTTAAAAGGTTCTTCAATGTTTACAAATCCGCGGTCTTTTAAGAATTTCACCCAAAAACGAGAGTATAATAAATGACCGGTTGCATGTTCGCTACCACCAATATATAAATCGACACTTTCCCAATAGTTTAGCGCATCTTCGCTAGCAAAGGCATCGCCTCGTTTTGAAGCCTCTTCCATATAACGGAAGAAATACCAAGAGCTTCCCGCCCAACCTGGCATAGTGTTTAATTCTAATGGAAATACAGTGGTATGATTTATATTTTCGTTGCTAACAACGGTATGTGTTTCTGTACACCAAGCCCAAACATCGGCACGACCTAAAGGTGGCTCTCCGGTTTCGGTTGGTAAATATTTTTCTACTTCTGGCAAACGAATTGGTAAATGTTCGGTTGCAATCATTTGTGGTTTTCCATTTACGTAATACACCGGAAATGGCTCTCCCCAATACCGCTGACGACTAAACACGGCATCGCGTAAACGGTAGTTTGTTTTTCCTTCACCTTGTCCGATTGCTTCCAAGGCTTCAATAGCTTTTGGAGTTGCTTCTTTATAAGACAAACCGTTTAAGAAATCGCTATTTGTAAGTTTAGTATTTCCTTTTTCAGCGAATGCTTCTTCAGAAATATCTACACCTTCAAAAATATTTGGGATAGCAATATCGAAGTGTTTTGCGAAATCGTAATCGCGTTGGTCACCACAAGGCACCGCCATAACAGCTCCTGTTCCATAGCTTGCCAATACGTAATCTCCAATCCAAATCGCAACAGGTTCCTTAGTAAACGGATGCTCGGCATACGCTCCCGTGAACACACCAGAAATGGTTTTTACATCGGCCATGCGCTCACGTTCACTACGTTTTGCCGTTTTTTCGATATACGCTTCAACGTCTGCTTTTTGAGCATCAGTAGTAATTTTCGATACTAATTCGTGTTCCGGAGCTAAAGTCATGAAACTTACTCCGAAAATCGTATCAGGACGAGTAGTAAATACATCAATTTTATCGTCGTGTCCTTTTACATTAAACGTTACCGAAGCACCAACAGATTTTCCAATCCAGTTACGCTGACTTTCTTTCAACGAATCCGTCCAGTCGATATCATTTAAACCCTGAAGCAAACGCTCTGCATAAGCAGAAATACGCATACTCCATTGTGTCATTTTCTTTCTAATTACAGGATAGCCACCGCGTTCGGATACACCGTTAACAATCTCGTCGTTTGCTAAAACAGTTCCTAATTCTGGACACCAGTTTACTTCGGTTTCAGCCAAATACGTTAAACGGTATTGTAATAAAACAGCTTGTTTTTGTTCTGAAGAAAATCCGTTCCATTCCTCAGCAGTAAACGGTACGATATTATCGTCGCAAACCGCATTTACAGAGGCGTTTCCTTCTTTAGAAAACACGGCTTCTAAAGTTGAAATATCTTCAGCTTTAGCGGTATCGTTATTAAACCAAGAATTGAACAATTGCACAAAAATCCATTGTGTCCATTTGTAATATTCCGGATTCGAAGTACGTACTTCTCGAGACCAATCGAAAGAAAATCCGATTTGGTCTAATTGACGACGGTAGGTGGCGATATTTGTTTCGGTAGTAATAGCAGGATGCTGACCCGTTTGAATCGCATATTGTTCTGCCGGCAAACCAAAACTATCGTATCCTTGCGGATGCAACACATTAAATCCTTTATGGCGCTTGTAACGTGCATAAATATCTGAAGCAATATACCCTAACGGATGCCCAACGTGTAATCCAGCTCCAGACGGATAAGGAAACATATCGAGGATGTAGTATTTAGGTTTTTCAGATTGATTTTTGGCCTCGAACGTTTTGTGTTCTGCCCAATATTTTTGCCACTTGGCTTCTATGTCGTTAAAATGGTATTGCATATTGTCGTATTCCGCTTAATAAAGGCGCAAATTTAAGCTTATTATAACAATGTTGAAAGTTTAAACGTTGTTATCCTAAAGGAAATAGATTTCTTTTATATTTTTACAAACAAATTTACGCCTTATATGAGCTCATCTTTTGAAAGTTATCAAAAACGCCGATTAATATCGTCTTATTTCTCTGTGGTCTTGAGTATTGCTTTAGTATTATTCTTACTTGGTTTACTAGGCATGCTCGTGCTTAACACCAAGAAAGTCGCCGACCATTTTAAAGAACAAGTGGTGGTTACTATCTATTTAAAAGATTCGGCAAAAGAAGTTGAAACCAAACAACTTGAAAAAAGCTTATCGATGGCCGAATACGTAAAGACAACCGAGTATGTTTCTAAGGAACAGGCAGCCGAATTTATGAAGGCTGAAAACGGTGAAGATTTCATGAATTTCTTAGGTTTTAATCCGCTTCAAAATTCTATCGATGTGCATTTAAAAGCAGACTTTGTAACGTCTGAACATTTAAAAACCATATCTGACGAAGCTTTAGCAAAAACGTTTGTGGAAGAAGTGCGTTACGACAACGATTTGGTAAACCTTATGAACGAAAACGTGAAGCGTATTAGCTTCTGGATTTTAGTCATTAGCGGTATATTTACATTAATAGCCGTGCTACTTATAAATAGCTCAATCCGACTTTCTGTATACTCTAAACGATTCACTATAAAAACCATGCAAATGGTAGGTGCAACCAAGCATTTTATTAGAAGACCTTTTGTTTGGAAAAGTGTAAAATTAGGTATTATTGGTGCTATTATAGCTTTAATTGGAATGGCTATTGTATTCTATTATTTAAATGAAACATTCCCGGATTTACAATTATTAAACAATCCGATTTTAGTTGGAGGCCTATTTGTAACCATCTTTATTTTAGGAATATTAATCACCTGGATTAGTACATTTATTGCCACGCAACGCTTCCTGAATTTAAAAACCGACCAATTATACTATTAATATTATGATGAAATCTATTTGCTTATCACTGCTTTTTTTGTGCGTAATTAGCTGTAAAAAAGAGGTTAAAAACTTACCTGAAGATTTTGATTTTGGTAATACAAAAGACAACACATATACTAATGCTTATTTTGGATTGACTTTTAATTATCCTGAAGCATGGTATCAGCAATCTAAACACGACATTAAAGCGATTACCGATAAAGGTGAAAAGTATTTAGCACGCGAAAACACCAAAATGGGGTCTATTTTAAAGGCTTCACAAATTAATACGGCCTATTTATTTTCACTTTTTAAATATCCGGTAAAAGAACCTCAAGGCTACAATGCGTCTTTAAGTGTGATTGCAGAAAATGTAGGTGGAAACCCTAAAATTACTCGTGGTCGCGATTATTTATTTAATTCTAGAGAGTTACTAAAAGAAACGCCTGCTGGTTTTGAATTTGAAGAAGACTTTGATACTAAAACATTAGGAGGTAAAACTTTTGATGTAATGCGCGCTAAAGCAACCTTTGGTGGCTATCCAGTGAACCAAGAATTTTACAGCATCGTGCGTTATGGCTTCAGTTTATCGTTTATATTATCGTACACCAACGAAGAAGAAAAAGCAGTGCTGCACGAGATTATAGACTCGATAGACTTAGAGTAATTTTAAGTAAGCTTTAAGGATTCTTTTTAAATAAAACCGTTAATTTGCAGTGCTTTCAAAGCTAATGCATTATTAAAATAAACATGGGAGAACAAAAAAATAAAGACCTAAGTAAAGGGGAGTTTATCTTCGGAAAAAAAAATTATAAGTTTATGCTTATCGGACTTGGCGTAATTGCGTTAGGTTTTATATTAATGTCTGGTGGCGGTAGTGACGACCCGAATGTATTTAGTCCAGATATTTTTAGTTTCAGAAGAATTCGATTGGCTCCAACCTTAGTTTTAATAGGATTTGGAATTCAGATTTATGCTATACTTTTAAATCCGAATAAAAAATAATGGAAACTATTGATGCTATTATCCTCGGGGCAATCCAAGGTCTTACAGAGTTTTTACCTGTATCGTCTAGTGGCCATTTAGAAATTGGAAAAGCCATTTTAGGCGACCATTCTGTACCCGAAGAAAGCTTACTTTTTACTGTAGTGCTTCACTTTGCAACCGCATTAAGTACCATTGTTATTTTTAGAAAAGATATTTTAGACCTTATAAAAGGGGCCTTAAAATTCGAGTGGAATGAAGATTTACAATTTGTTTCTAAAATTGTTTTATCCATGATTCCTGCCGTTTTTGTTGGTTTATTTTTCGAAGAACAATTAGAATCGCTTTTTGGAGGGAACCTATTGTTGGTAGGCGCTATGCTTATTGTAACAGCTGTTTTACTATTCCTTGCAGATAAAGCAAAAGACACAGGAAAACCGGTAACGTTTAAAAATGCATTTATTATAGGAGTTTCTCAAGCCATTGCCATGTTGCCCGGAATTTCAAGATCTGGAGCCACAATTTCGACTTCGGTTTTACTTGGAAATGACAAAACTAAAGCGGCTCGTTTTTCATTTTTAATGGTTGTTCCTTTAATCTTCGGAAAAATTGCTAAAGACATTTTAGGAGGTGAATTAAATTTTGACAGCACAAACATCACAGCGCTTTCTGCTGGATTTATTACGGCTTTTATTTGTGGTCTTTTCGCTTGTACTTGGATGATTTCTTTAGTTAAAAAAAGTAAGCTATCTTATTTCGCTATTTATTGTGCCATTGTTGGTTGTGTTGCCATTGGTTATACCGTTTTAAATTAATATGAAGACATTAGACGATTACCAAGCTGGACAAATCCTATTAATTGACAAACCTTTACATTGGACTTCTTTTCAGGCCGTAAACAAACTGCGTTGGGAAATCCGACAAGCCTTTAATATAAAGAAAATAAAAGTGGGTCATGCCGGAACGCTCGATCCTTTAGCTACTGGCCTTTTAGTGATTTGCACAGGTAAAATGACCAAGCAAATAGATACCTTCCAGGGGCAAATTAAAGAATATACAGGAACCATTGTTTTAGGAGGTACTACACCGTCTTTCGATTTAGAAACCGAAATTAATGAAACGTTTCCTACAGCTCATATTACTCCGGAATTAATCCACGAAACCACCACACAGTTTATTGGAGACATTGAGCAATATCCACCGGTGTTTTCGGCTATAAAAAAAGATGGTAAGCGCTTGTATGAATTTGCTCGTGCTGGTGAAGACGTTGAAATAAAACCAAGAACCATCCATATTGCGGCATTTGAAATCACTAATATTATTGAAAATAACGTCGAGTTTAGAGTAGTTTGCAGTAAAGGAACTTACATACGCTCTTTAGCAAACGATTTTGGTAAGGCTCTAGGTTCTGGAGGACACTTATCTGTTTTACGTCGTACTAAAATTGGCGATTTTAATGTCGATAATGCATTAAGTCCTGAACAGTTTATAGAGCAATTAAAAGGCTAAACCTTCGGGAAACTCGTATATTAGTTTTGATTTCACCCCAAAAATTGCACTTTTTTGAAATTAATCGATAAACATAAAGCAGCACTAATTACAGCTCTTATTGCGGGAATTGTATTGCTTACCATGTTTAATATGCATTTAACGCAACACGACACTTTAATTTCCGAAACTTATTATACCATGCCATCTGAAGAAGAAACAGCCAAGGCATTGGAACAAAAACAACTTGAGGAGCAAGCTTTACAAGCTAAGGCAGAAACCAACAAAGGTTTTAATGCCTCGCAAGATAACAAGCATTTTGCAAAGGCTTACACGCCTATAGCACCTCCCAAAGTATACGATAAATCTAGATTTACACAAACAGAAGATCTTACAGAAACTCAAGAGCCAACAGAGGAAACCAACTCAACTTCTGAATCGAGCAGTATAGATGCAGACGAAATATCGTCTTTTAATAGCGTAAATAGCATTTTAAACGCGACCGCTCGAAATAAGAGTAAAGCAAACGCGTCGAACGGAAATAATACTAGTGGTAAAATAGCGATAAATCCGTCTGTAAATAAAAATAGCAGTATGCATTATTCTCTTAAAGACAGAACACATGTGTATTTACCAACGCCTATTTATTTATGCGAAGCTAGCGGTAAAGTGGTTATAAATATTACTGTAAATACTACGGGAAATGTTGTCGATACTTATGTAAATACATCCTCGACGACTAAAAACGAGTGCTTAATTGACAGTGCTTTGGAGTACGCCAAAAAAGCACGTTTTAATACAGATGCCTCGAAACCGTCACAGATTGGCTCGATTACATTTTATTTTGAAGGCAAAAATTAAACCCCTAACAATTCTAATAAATCGGAAATGGTACTTTGACCTTTATCTAGGTTATACCATGTTTGTAAAGATTCCTTAAATTCTGGAGTTAACACACCATGTTCGGCTTTATATTCGGCTACAAATTTTGTGGCCACAGTTGGTCTTGGTCCAAAGGTATTAACCACTTCGCCAGTTGTATTGTCTATCATAATTAACTTTGGAATAGATTTTCCTCCGTTTGTTAAAAACATAGCCATTAAGTCGTCATTAGTATCTCGAAGCACAACTTGTAAGTCTATATTTTCGTTTAATGTTGCAACCTTATTCATTATAGGTAAAACGTGAGCAGCGTCTCCACACCAGCTTTCGGCAATAACCAACCACGTAATATCACCCTTAAAATTTTGTATCGCTTCTGTAGCTTGCTCAGACACTTTAAGCGTTTTGTCCCAACGTTTCATACGGCTTTCATTCACCTTTGTATATCCTACCAAAGCTTCGGTTTGCTCGATACCTGTTGTTCCTCCTGTTTTAGATAAATCTTTTACTAAAATTCTAAAATCCTGATAAGACATGGCGTTATCTAAACCTTTTCTAACGACCTCATTTTTAACTATACTGCGTGTAACTTCCATAAAATTCTTTGTTTTACCCTACAAATTTAATTTATAAATATCTTTTTTAAGGTAACTGTTGTTACATTAGTAGCTATTAATTAAAAACCTTACAAGATGGAAAAGCACAGATGCGGCTGGTGTAAAAATGATGATTTATATGAAGCTTATCACGACCAAGAATGGGGCGTTCCAGTAAAATATGATGCCACACTCTTCGAATTTTTAATTCTTGAAACGTTTCAAGCGGGTTTAAGTTGGATTACAATTCTTAGAAAACGAGAACATTTTAGAAAGGCATTCGATAATTTCGATTATAAAAAAATAGCTAAATACTCACAAACTAAAATGGACGATTTGGCTCAAGATGCTGGAATTGTTAGAAATAAACTTAAAATAAAAGCCACGGTTACTAATGCGCAGGCTTTTATTAAAATTCAAGAAGAATTTGGAAGTTTTAGCACCTACATTTGGAGTTTTGTAGATGGCACTCCGATTAAAAATAAAGTTAAGCATTATAAAGATGCTCCTGCAAACACGCCTTTAAGTGATGCTTTAAGTAAGGATTTAAAGAAACGAGGTTTTAAATTTGTAGGCTCCACTGTGGTATATGCACATATGCAAGCTACAGGAATGGTTAACGACCACGAAGTAAATTGTTTTCGTTACAATGAAGTTTAAGTATGGTTACAAATATTTTAAATACGCCTCTCTAGAAATTGAACACCCCCCGAGACTTTCTAAATGGTGGGTGTGGATTTGGCAATCAATAATCTTATAATTGGTGTTTTGCACAAAGGTTATAAATGCTGCTTTGCTAGCGTTACTTACTTTAGAAAACATACTTTCGCCACAAAACACATTGTTGCCTAAATCTAGGCCATAAAACCCACCAACGAGCGCTTCATTTTCCCAAACTTCAATAGACTTTGCAAATCCCATCCGATGCAATTCTATATAGGCCTCGGTCATATTTTTTGTAATCCATGTACCCGTCTGCCCGTTACGTTTAATCTGTGCACATGCTTCTATTACCTCCGGAAAAGCCTGATTTATAGTCACCGTAAAATTACAGTTTCGAAGCACATGCTTCATACTTTTAGAAATTTTCAATTCTTCTGGAAACAATACAAAACGCGGATCTGGACACCACCAAAGTATGGCATTATCGTCTTCAAACCACGGAAAAATACCACGTTTATAGGCTAGTAACAAACGTTCTGGAGACAAATCGCCCCCCACAGCAACAATTCCCTCTCGGGTTGCGTACTTAACATCCGGAAACTCTATTTTAGAATTTAAAAATTTCATTCTTCTAATTTAAAAAAAGAATTGATATAAAATAAAAAAACCCCAATATCGTAAGATATTGAGGTTAATCACACTTTGAATTAGTCATAGTATACCTTTACTAGAAAGGTAAATCGTCGTGGTCATCTTCTTTTAAACTAGAAGCTGGCTCGAAAGCATCTGCTGGAGGTCCTTGAGGCACTGCACCTGAAGCACTATCTTGTACCGCTTCAATTCTCCATCCTTGAATTGAGTTAAAATACTTAGTTTCTCCTTGTGGATTCACCCAGTCTCTACCTCTTAAATTAATACTCACTTTTACGTTTTGTCCTACTTGGTAACTGTTTAGTAAATCTGTTTTATCTTGAACAAATTCTACTAATATATGTTGAGGATATTGTTCTTCTGTTGTAACTACCAACTCTCTTTTTCTGAACCCGTTACTCCCGAAGGTTTGGGTTTCTCCTATCATTTTTACTTTTCCTTGTACTTCCATTACATTAAATTTCTATTAAAAAAAACTCTCTTTATATTCATCCTTTAAATACATACAGCTTTCCGTTTAAACCTTTACTCCTTAAGTTATTTGGTAAAACGGTGTATCTATTTATCATCGCCATTTTCATATTCAGTACAAATTTTACGGCATCTAATGTACTAAGTCGTAATTTACAATATTTATTACAACCACATTAAATATTTTACTTTAACGCCGTATGTTTTTCTGAATTAATTAGAATATGACTATCTAGTAAACCGCCAAAAATAATAGATTTAACCAGATTTATAAAAAACTAAACTCATGAGACTTCCTAATTACGCTTACTCGTTATTAGCAACTAAAACAAGCTAACCCTTGCACTCATAATTAGTTATCCTTAAACCACGTCTGTTTAATTCTTTAATACGGTACAAAGGTAACTATTCTATCAATTAACAAAAAATGATTTGAACACTTGATAGCACAATATTATTAACAGATTTGCATTATATTACCACTAAAACTAGTTTTCATGCTTTTTACCAAACATAAAAACCTCATCCGTTGGATATTTATCGGATTCTCGTTTGTAATTATTGCGCTTATTTTATGGAATACATATATGTTTTTTCAAAGTTTTAAAGCTGAAGAACGTATAAAGATGGAAAATTGGTCGGCCGCACAACGGGATTTAATTAAGAGCAATAATCTAGACGGTGATATCGGAGAATTACCACTTCAGATTTTACAAAGTAATACCACAACGCCTATGATTATGGTAGATCTAAATGGTAATATTGAACACAATAATTTAGATGAACAAAATGCCAAAGATACCGCTTACGTTAAAGATCTTATTTTAGAATTTGAGCAGGAAAATCAACCGATTGAAATTATTTACGACGGCAAAGTTTTAAATACCTTATACTACGGAAATTCGCCACTTTTAAACAAACTAAAATATTACCCCATTGCTTTTGTACTTATCCTTGTGCTTTTTGCAGGATTAGTCTATAATTTTTACCGCAGTACTAAAATTGCGACACAGAACAAATTATGGTCTGGAATGGCTAAAGAAACAGCCCATCAAATAGGTACGCCATTATCATCTTTAATTGGTTGGACTGAAATATTAAAGATGGAAGAAGTGAATCCTGAATATATAGCAGAGATTGAAAAAGATATTAATAGATTAGAAACTATTACAGAGCGTTTCAGTAAAATAGGGTCTGTACCTACTCTAACTAAAACCGATATTGTAAAAGAAACTTTAGAATCTTACGACTATTTAAAATCACGCTCTTCAAAACTAATTGCATTTAGTATTGATGTACCAAACCATGAAATTCCGGTGCAATTAAATGCACAGCTTTATAGTTGGACTATAGAAAATCTAGTTAAAAATGCTATAGATGCCATGAAAGGTAAGGGCAAACTGTCGTTACAGATAATAGCATCGGAGCAGGATGTAAAAATTAATGTTACCGATACGGGAAAAGGCTTGTCTAAAGCACAATTTAACCAAGTTTTCGAACCTGGATTTACAACAAAAAAACGTGGTTGGGGATTGGGTTTATCGTTAGCACGTCGTATTATTGAAGATTTTCATGACGGGAAAATAAAAGTCGCACAGTCTGAAATAGGCAAAGGCACAACCATGCAAATTACTTTAAAAACAATAGGCAAACCTTCGGTCTCCTAATTATAAAGCTTGAGCTATTGCAGAGGCAATGTCTTGAAATTCTTGTTTAGACACGTTTGTTTTTTGTAAGAAACGCGCATCTTCCATAGTATTTAAAGGAATTAAATGCACATGAGCATGAGGTACTTCCAGTCCAATAACAGTCATTCCAACACGTTTACACGGTATCGCTTTTTCTATGGCAGTAGCCACCTCTTTAGAGAACTTCATTAACCCCATATATAAGGCATCGTCCATATCGAAAATCTTATCTACTTCTTGCTTCGGAATACAAAGCGTATGTCCTTTCGCATTTGGATTGATATCTAAAAACGCTAAGAAATCTTCAGTTTCTGCAACTTTGTAACATGGAATTTCTCCTGAAATGATTTTACTAAAAATAGAAGCCATAATATTTAATTTAGGTATGTAACTATAAAAAGATTCCTAGAGTTTTCTTCTAACCTCGAATAATTTAGGTTTTAAACTTTAGGAATCTTATAAAAAATTATTTCAGATTACTATCTAGAAATTTCTACTATATCGAATTTCATGATCCCACTAGGCACTTGAATTTCGGCAACATCGCCAACAGATTTACCTAGCAAACCTTTACCAATAGGTGAGTTTACAGATATTCTCCCTGATTTTAAATCGGCTTCACCATCGGCAACCAACGTATAGTTCATTTCCATACCGTTAGTCTGATTTTTAATTTTAACCTTAGATAATACCAATATTTTAGAAGCATCTAATTGCGACTCGTCAATTACGCGAGCGCCAGCTAAAACGTCTTCTAGTTTAGAAATTTTCATCTCTAACATTCCTTGGGCTTCTTTGGCAGCATCGTACTCGGCATTTTCACTTAAATCCCCTTTGTCTCTTGCTTCACCTATGGCTTGAGAGGCACGTGGCCGCTCTATATCTTTTAATTGTCTTAGTTCGTCTCTTAACTTCTTTAGTCCTTCTGCAGTGTAATAAGATTTTTTACTCATAACTTCATCGTTTTAATTCAAAAAAATATGTTTCACAAACCTCAGTTTATAAAACATAAAAAATCTCGCAGTACGAGATTGTGTTACAAATATACAAAATATTTATCTCAAACTACTTTTTGTTGTAAATTGCAGATCGAAATTTCACCTATGAAAAAACTTTTTTTTTGTGTAATAACTGTCTTAGTGATGGCGAATTGCAGTTCAGACGATAGCATAATAAATAATCCTAATTTACCAGATTATTCTTTTGATACCGGTAACCGTATCAATACCTCTTTACCTCAATATAATGCATTGAATTTCCCTGGAAACTACATTATACTTAACCAAGATAACGATGGTATAAATGGTGTCGTTCTTTATTATTTTGGAAGCGATCAATATGTCGCTTTCGAGTTGAGTGATCCCAACCATCCTATTACTACGTGTTCTAGATTAGAAGTAAATGGTATTATTGCCAGCTGTAGTTGCGACGACGATAACTCTTATAACATTATAAACGGACTGCCAGAAACAGGAACTACCGGCGGTTACACCTTGCAACCGTATCGAGTAGAGGTTAGCGGTAATATTGTTCGCGTATACAATTAAAAAAAGGCGATTCTGTGAAAAGAATCGCCTTTTGTTTTCTTTAAAACTTTAAAGTTGCACCGACTAAAAAGTTAGTCGTGGCTTGCGGATAATATCCTGCACCTTCTATAGTTGTTACAGCGTTTGGATCGCTCCAATTGTCATCGTACGTGTAATAGTATCCATTAGACACATATTTCTCGTTAAAGATATTGTTTACGACACCACTAAGAATAATGGACTTAAAAATAGATTTCATTTTAAACTCGTAAGTCACGTTTAAGTCGTTTACAAAATAGCTATCTAATTTAGAACGTTCGGCATCTGTATTTCCCATATACTGTTCCCCTACAAATTTACTTAATAGCGACACTTGGAAAAGATCGTTTGGCTGAAACACTATAGCATTCCCTAAAACAATATCTGGTGAAAATGAAATATTTGTAGATCCGAAATCTTTCAACTCTCCATCGAAAGACTGGTAAATTGATTTATTTTTATTGGTACTAAACGTTACATTAGGCTGAATTGAAAATGATTTAGTGATACCAATCGCCGATTCAATTTCCAAACCTAAGCGGTAACTTTCTCCACTATTGGTTCTAATCGGGTTCCCAACACCATCAATACCTCCGGTTAGAATTAATTGCTCATTATATTGCATATAATACACATTGGCGTTGAATTTAAAGCGTTGCTTTTCGTGTCTCCATCCCAATTCAAAATCATTTAATTGTTCTGGCTTTACGTCCGGATTATTCTGAAAATCGTCGCGATTTGGCTCTCTGTTTGCACGGGCATAAGAGAAATACATATTGTTATTATTATTTAACTCGTACGTTACCCCTGCTTTTGGGTTAAAGAAACTGTATTGCTCATCGATATTAAGCGGTAAACGATCTGAATCTATACCGGTTGTTTTATAATCTATAAATCGCAATTGTAAATCGCCATATAAACTCCACTTACCATTCAGTCGATACGTTGCTTTCGTAAACACACTTACATCTTGCTTCTTTCCGTTACCATCGTAATAATGGTCATCTTTTTCGCTATTACTAGCATAGTTCGCCCAAATTATTTCTCCAAAATGATCACCATCATAATGGCTATACGATCCTCCGAAGAAGGCATCTACATAATCATTTTTAAAATTCACATTAGCATTAACTACATAGAAATCGTTATCTAACCAACGACGACGAATAATGTCTGTGGTTTCGATAGTTTCTCCTCCAATGGTAACATTATCTAATCCGTAGTCTTCAAAAGATTCGTCTTCTTTATACTGCTCAAAATATCCACTTCCTTTGGTATAGTTTAATCCTAAGTTTGTAGACCAGTTGTTATTAAAACGCTCGTTCCAGTGTAATTGATAATGATCTTGCTGGTAATCGTCTACTTCCTCGTCATAGAATTGCTCATTCCCATCTTCATCGGTATACAATCCTGCCGAATTATAAGTTCTGTCGTTCTTTAATTTATCTAAATCTTCTATTCCATTCCAAGATTGGTAGGTATTTTCATGACCTCCAAAAGTAATAGCTTTTATCAAGGTATTATGGTCAACATAAGACGCTTGTAAGAAATACGATTTTAAATCTGTAGAGGCACGATCTATATAACCGTCAGAATTAATTACAGATAACCGACCTGCAATTTCAATATGATTATTTAATAACCCTGTACTGAATTTGGCCGTATGTTTTCTGGTATTGTAACTTCCAAAACTATTAGAAATTTCTGCGTTTGCCTCATTAGAAACTGCATCTGTTAGTACATTAATACTTGCACCAAAAGCACCAGAACCATTTGTAGACGTCCCAACACCACGTTGTAATTGTAAACTTTCTACAGACGATGCAATATCTCCTAAATTCACCCAAAACGTACCTAAAGATTCTGCATCATTATAAGGAATTCCGTTAATTGTAACATTAGTAGATTGAGCACTTACACCACGAACACGAATACCAGTATATCCTATTCCGGCTCCCGCATCACTAGTTGTTACCACCGAAGGCAAATAATTTAATAAAATAGGAATATCTTGACCTAGGTTACGTTTTGCTAAAGTTTCTTTATCTACATTGGAGTGTGTAATTGGCGAAGTTGCATTTACACGTACTGCTGTAACTAGAATTTCGTCTAAAGTTTCGGTCTTCGTAACCGTAGAGTCCTGCGGTTTTTGTACTTGAGCATATGCGGTAATATTGTAAATTACACAGCATATAAAAACAATTATATGTTTCATTCGATGTTATATTAACCGAATAAAAAGAGGCCCTTATTCTGTATTTTAAATTGATTTAATTTTTGAGCGCTTAAACAAACACGATAGTAACATCTGATATTTTCCCTATTTTAAATCGTTACATGAACCTTTGAACATGAGTCGATTTAGAAGTTAAATAGCATTGGATTTTATCGTACTCGTTAAAAACATCTATTAGATATTTCTTTAACGCTCGATTCCTAAACAGCATTACCTGTTCTAGGTTCAATGGGTATGATCTCAGCCGATATTAGGCACCCCTTTAATGAGAACGCTGCAAAGTTAGAAACAATTCTGATTTCTTCTAATTATTTCTACGAAATTCTAATCTAAGTTTGGTTTGCGTCTAGATGCCTTTTTTTCTGAAGTTACTTTTTTGCCTTTAAGACGCTTTTTTATAGCAGATTTTGGCACTCGCGTAGGACGTCGCTTCTTCGCGACTTTCAATCCGTTATGGATAGTTTGTAAAAAACGACTGATAACCAATTCCTTGTTTTTATGCTGACTACGGCTTTCGTCGCATTGCAATAATAACACCTGATTATTTGTTAATCGAGGCTGAAGTTTGGCTATGAGTCGTTCTTTTTGGACTTCGGTTAATGCCGAAGAATCTATAATACTAAAAGTTAATTCTACTTTTGAAGACACTTTATTTACATGCTGACCTCCCGCCCCGGAACTCCGAACGGCTTTAAAAGATAATTCTGAAATAAGTAGCGCTTCATCAATCATATTTACATCTGATGCGCAGGTTTCAATAAGTCGGCAACCGTTTTTACAGGATTAAATGTATTTAATGGTACCTCTACAAAAACAGTATTCCAATTGGCCATAGCACCATTCCATAATCCAGGTAATTCTAGGGCTAACAATTCTTTTCCTTCTTTTGTTTTTTGCGTAATAAATCCGGTTGTAGGGTCGACAAATTTTAATAAATCGAACGCATTACCTTTATAATCTTTTGTACCGCAAACTAAATCTACAGGGTTAAAATGTGTCGATCCGCTTAAAATATCTTTCTGAATTTTATTATCCAGATCAATTTGTGCTGTTTCCACGATTTGAAGCGATAAGTTGCCGTTATGATCTTCTACCCAGAATGGTCCACCTCCCGGTTCGCCTTCATTTTTAACCATCCCACAAATACGGATTGGGCGATTAAGTTTTTCTTTTAAATACTCAGTTTTATACGTGTTTGCAAATCGTTCAAAGTCCATTGCAATATCAACGTTTAATTTACGCTTTACAAATTCTGCAATCTCGATTAATTCAGCTTCATCAGCTTCATTTTTATCTAAATCGTTTAAATATGCAAAAGCTTGTTCTTGCAATTCTAATAACACACCTGCAAGCACTTTTTTATACTCTACAATATTATCTTTAAACTTAGAGACTACCACATTATCTATGTTTTTAATAAAGATAACATCGGCTTTTAAGTCGTTTAAATTTTCTATCAGTGCACCGTGTCCCGAAGGTCTAAATAATAAGGTACCGTCGTCTTCTCGAAATGGTTCTTTTTCGGGTGTTAATGCAATAGTATCTGTAGATTGTTTTTGAAATGAAAAGGAAATGTTATACTCCAAATCCGTTCGCTTCTCTACAAGTGGCTTAATTTTATTAAATTCAGCTTCAAATTTATCGTTATGTGTTTCGGAAATAGTAAAATGAAGCTTCGCTTTACCGTTTGCAGACGCATAAGAAGCCGCTTCGAATAAATGCTCTTCGAATGCCGTAGAAATATGATCGTCGTATTTATGAAACGGTAGCAACCCTTTTGGGAACGAACCATAATCCAAGTATTTTTCGTCTAACATCACATTAACGAAAATCCATTTTTGTTTATCGGTACTGTACGTTGAATATTCAGGGTAATTTTTATTAATTACCTCTAGGACTAATTTATAGAAAGGTAAATTTTCTATGCCATTAAAAAACGAAGCTAAATTTGTATCCTTTGTTTTGTCTATATAGTCATTAAAAGTCTCGTCGCCTTCCGGATTAAATTTAGACACAAAATTAAACAAGTTTTTAAACATTCTAGTAGCAGCTCCAGAGGCTGGCACAAATTTTAAAACCGATAAATCTTTACGTTTTTCATCGTAAGCATCCACATAAGACTTACGTTCGGCATCGTCAAATTTTAGTAGTCCGTGGTTTAGCACTGCTGGCGATTCTAAATCTATAAAAGGTATTCCTTTTACAAATTGTTCTACTTGCGAGTCTATTTTTTGTAATGTAAGCCCTTTAACTTCTATCTGTTTTAAATCTTGTTCTGAAAAATTCATGCGTGTTCTAATATTAATTTATCTATATGTTTTACCGCCAAATCGAAACGTTCTTTAAAGGTTCCTTTTAGTAAAACATAAGGTTTATGGTTATGGTCTAATGCCTCTTTAAAAGCAGCAAACATAGTTTCTCTTTCGTTAGGTTTGTCTCTAACTTCGTCTGCTTCCCAAGGGATGTCAATATACGTTAAAAAGTACAAATTATAATAATTATGAAGCGCCGAGGCTGTTAAATTTTCATTATAAAATCCTTTGTAATAGACTTCTGCATAGACTTTTGTTTCTAACAAATTCGTATCACAAATTAATAGGTTTTTAGCGGTTTTGGTTAACTCATTCTCTAAAAACATTTGCCCTTTTGCAATTGGCATCACATCCTCTTCGGTTAAAACATGATTGGTTTTATTTTTTTCTAAAGCATATGTTCTGGAAAATTCTGGCACATAGACTGTTTTATAGTGTTCTGCCAATTGCTTTGCCAACACGGTTTTCCCTGTTGACTCTGGTCCAAACAACACTATTTTTAAGAGGTCTGAATCTTCCTGTCTAAGGTTTTTTTCCATGCGTAATATCCTGAAATTGCTATAAATGTAAATCCTAAATACTGTAGACTTGTAAAAGTGAATCCTTTATAAAAATAAAGTGGGATGGAAATAATATCGGCAATAATCCATAAAATCCAATTCTCTATTTTTCGTTTTGCCATAAGCCACATACCAACAAAAAATAAACCTGTGGTTAATATATCGATCCATGCGACCCAACTTGTTAATTTATCGAATATAGTATACACGATGTAAACAAAAATCATGGTTGCAAAAAATATAGCTACACTAATTTTCTGTTCTTTCTTTGTTGTTTTACTAATAGGTGTGACAGCTTCATTATCCGATTTACGTGTCCAGAAATACCAACCGTAAACACTCATAATAAAATAATAAGCGTTAATCATCATATCGCCCAACAACCCCCAATGCAGAAGTAAATACACAAAAATTAGGGTACTGATCATTCCGGTAGGAAATACCAAAATATTGTTCTTTTTTGAATACCAAACGGATAAAAACCCAAAAATAACAGCCACTATTTCTAGGACGATATTTATAGTCTGATACCCCTCGTATTGTCCAAATAAAAAATTAAAAATTTGGGACATAGTCACTTCTATCGCTCTTCACAATTTTCATGTTTGCTATAACACCATTTTGACTTTGGAAAGATGTTTTTAAGGCTTCGGTTAGAAACGGCATCAATTTATCGAAATCCCCGTAGACTTGCGTACTTAACGGATTTTCTAAAACAGTAAATTCTGAGGCTCTTAAATCTTTTATAAACTCTTGGATTGGTGGCTCGTAATCCTCCTTAAGAGGCATTAACGTTAACTCGACAGATATTTTCATAATATTTATAATAGTGATTAACCTAAAAACGTTTTAAAATACCATTTTTAGAATACTCAAAAATACTAAGGATTTTAGTTTATAAGAATTAATTCAGAACTAAATTAGAAATTTACCAGCGTCTTAGTTCTTCAAAGAACTCGTCGTTTTTTTCTAAAGCAGTTCCAATAACCACAATATTTGCACCGGCCTCAAACGCAGCATTTAATTGTGCTTTAGATTTAATTCCACCACCCACAATTAACGGAATACTTAAATCATCCCTTACGGCCTTAATAATTTCTGGAGACACAGGATTTTTAGCACCACTTCCCGCTTCTAAATAAATTAGTCGCATACCAAGTAATTCTCCCGCCAAGGCTGTATTTACAATATTTTCTATTTGTTTTGTTGGCATAGGCTCGGTTTCAGTTACTTTCTGAACCATAGTTTCTACACCTTCATTCTCTATTAAAAGGTATCCAGTTGGAATAATTTCTAAAGTAGTTTCTTTAAGTCGCGGAATCGCTTCAACATGCTTACCTATTAAATAGGCCGGATTTCTTCCCGATAACAACGATATAAATAGCAAGGCATTTGCCTTATTTGTTATTTGCGCAACATCGCCTGGAAATAAAATAACAGGAAGGTTTGTATGTTTTTTAATTTCGACCACCAAAGGCTCGGTAAGATCTACAGGGACAGTACTACCACCTACAAAAATATAATTCGCTACAGATTTATTTATTTTCTTAACGAATGCTTCAACATCACTCAACCTTATTTTTTCAGGATCGATTAATACCGCCAACTGTTTATTGTTAACGAAAATATTATGTTGAATATTATTTAATACGTTTTTCATTTATGTAATAGTATATACACAAGTAAAATCTTCCAATCCCAAAAAATAGATATCGAATCGACTCTTGCTATTTTCATAATCAATCCAAGCTACTGTTTTGCCTGCTTCTAAATCGAAAGGAATCACCAAAATATGATTGTAAAAACTTAATCCTGGCGTTGCATACAGTTTATACAATGCTTCCTTTGTTCCCCAAATTACGGTAAGTTTTTTTACATAATCAATTTCATCTTTATTTAAATAGCAGAATTCATAATTTGAAAATTTATGGGCGATTAATTTAACTTTTTCTCGATTTTTCTCAATATCAATGCCTGTTTTATTATCACTAATCACTACGCCAGAGAATGTAAATGAATGTGTTATAGAAATTTGCCGGCCATCCTTTAAATAGGGCTTACCATTTTCGTCGTAAAACAAATCAAAATCGGAATAACCCAATGCCATTAAAAGATGCCTAACACTTAAAAATCCGCGTTGATGCAGCTCACTTTTCATGCCTAAAACACGTTCTAAACTTTCAGGTTTTAGCTTAACTCCCTGAAACAATTCATCATAAGATTCTGTGATCTTCCAAATCTTAACAGTAGTTTGTGAGTTTGGATGTAGGGTTTTATATACTGGCATTTATATTTCTCGTACTTATTATGTAACTTTACACTCTTAAATTAAGAGACAAATATACAATTATGAATACAAAAACGATTCCATACATACCTTATAAAGTAAAAGACATGTCGCTTGCGGCTTGGGGAAGAAAAGAAATTGAATTAGCTGAAGCAGAGATGCCTGGGTTAATGAGCCTTCGTGAAGAATACAAAGATAGCCAACCGTTAAAAGGCGCTAGAATTGCAGGATGTTTACACATGACGATTCAGACTGCTGTTTTAATTGAAACTTTAAAAGCTTTAGGAGCTGAAGTAACTTGGAGTTCTTGTAATATTTTCTCTACTCAAGATCAAGCTGCAGCTGCAATTGCCGATGGTGGTACTGCAGTTTACGCTTGGAAAGGTTTAACAGAAGAAGAATTTGAATGGTGTATAGAACAAACCTTATTCTTTGGTGAAGACAGAAAACCTTTAAACATGATCTTAGATGATGGTGGAGATTTAACCAATATGGTTTTAGATAAATATCCTGAATTAGTAGATGGAATTAATGGTTTATCTGAAGAAACTACAACTGGAGTGCACCGTTTATACGAGCGTATGAAAAACGGAACATTACCAATGCCTGCGATTAACATTAACGACTCGGTTACAAAATCTAAATTCGATAACAAATACGGATGTAGAGAAAGTGCTGTAGATGCTATTCGTCGTGCAACAGATGTTATGTTAGCTGGTAAACGTGTTATTGTTTGTGGTTATGGTGATGTTGGTAAAGGTACAGCCGCTTCTTTTAAAGGTGCTGGTAGTATTGTTACTGTTACAGAAATCGACCCAATTTGTGCACTACAAGCGGCAATGGATGGTTTTGAAGTTAAGAAATTAGAAACTGTTGTTACAACTGCCGATATCGTTATTACTACAACAGGGAACAAAGACATCGTTCGTGCTGAGCATTTCAAAGCCATGAAAGATAAAACCATAGTATGTAACATTGGTCACTTCGATAACGAAATCCAAGTAGGATGGTTAAACGATAACTACGGAGATACTAAAAATACAATTAAGCCTCAAGTAGATAAATATACTATAGACGGAAAAGATATTATTTTACTTGCAGAAGGTCGTTTAGTAAACTTAGGTTGTGCAACAGGACACCCAAGTTTTGTAATGAGTAACTCATTTACTAACCAAACATTAGCTCAAATCGAATTGTGGACTAACAGAGATGCTTACAAAAACGAAGTATATATGTTACCTAAGCATTTAGATGAAAAAGTAGCAAAATTACACTTAGCTAAAATTGGTGTTGAACTGACTGAATTAAAATCGGATCAAGCTGAATATATTGGTGTAATGGTTGAAGGTCCTTACAAACCTGAGTACTATAGATACTAAATAGACATATGTTGCTAATGTATTAGTAACTGTTTTATAACTATTAAAAATCCCGAGCAGTTTATGTTCGGGATTTTTTATGCATTAACTTAAAATAAATTACAGAATAACACATTAGTTAATGGAAACAAGAAAAGTCCTTGTACAGATGTACAAGGACTTTTATATTGTAAAGAAAATTATTTCTTAAACCTCGAAAGGAACTATAGAAACGTAAGACTTGTTGTCTTTTTTCTTTGTAAATTTCACAACACCATCCACTTTTGCGTGTAATGTATGATCTTTACCTCCATACACATTTTCACCTGGGTGATGTGTATTTCCTCTTTGTCTTATGATGATATTTCCAGCAATTGCAGCTTGACCACCAAAAATCTTAACACCTAAGCGTTTTGATTCTGATTCTCTACCGTTTTTAGAACTACCTACCCCTTTTTTGTGAGCCATTGTCTTAAGGTTTTATATTGTTAATAATAATGAATTTGAAAATTACTTTTCAATTCCACCGTCTAATTTGTCTTGTAATACTTTTAACTCATCCCATTTACCGTCTGCAGCTAACTGAGCTTGTTGTGGCCAAGTTTCTGTAACAATGTGAGATAAT
This sequence comes from Formosa bonchosmolovskayae, assembly GCF_051016085.1. Classification (GTDB taxonomy): domain Bacteria; phylum Bacteroidota; class Bacteroidia; order Flavobacteriales; family Flavobacteriaceae; genus Formosa. The sequence goes on along the minus strand of NZ_CP174605.1, from coordinate 1,536,245 downwards.
CTTGAGCTTGCAGCAGTTAATACCTCGCTTAATTTCTCAGCAGGAGTATTAGCAACTTTAGCAAAAGTATCGATTCCTGCAGCAACTAAAGCTTCAGCAGCTTTTGGTCCAGCACCTTCGATTTTCTTTAAGTCATCTGCTTTAGCAGTTGCCTTTTTAGCTTTCTTTGCTGGTGCAGCTTTTTTAGCTCCAGAAGCATCGATGCTTTCAATTACGATTTCAGTAAGAGCCTGACGGTGACCGTTTTTAACACGGTATCCTTTACGTCTCTTTTTCTTGAAAACAATAACTTTATCACCTTGAAGGTGTTTTAAGATTTTTGCACTTACTTGTGCTCCATCTATAGCCGGGGCGCCTAAAGTAATATTGTCACCATCTCCTATAAGAAGTACATTATCAAATGATACTGCATCTCCTTCTTCAGAAGCTAAACGGTGAACAAACACTTTTTGGTCTTTTTCAACTTTAAATTGTTGCCCTGCTATCTCTACAATTGCGTACATAGCGTAACGTTTTTATTAATTAATTTGATTCAAAAATAAGCCAATCTTGCGATAGGCGGGTGCAAATATACACCTAATTAATTAAACTACAAACGTTTTATGGCTTTTGAAATGATTTTATGCCTTAACATTAAAACAATTAGCTTTATAAGTCTTTCATTTTCAAACAAGCATTTTATACAAATCGCCCAACACCTTTTACAATAATGTTTTTTTTCAAAATATTATTTTCAGAAATTCACAATATTTCAGGGTGATAAATATTTACATCCTAAATTTTAATAATACCAATTAAAAAACAGTAACAAAACCCAATTTTATTATATTTTGTGCTAGCTATAATTGAGACCTATTTTTTACATGAAATTCTCATTTTATAGTATTCAACTTAAAGTATTACAATTAACCAAAAAAAACAATTCACATTAAAACTAATCACTCAAAACACAAACGCACAATGAAAAAACGCTTATTTACTTTAGCTTCTTTGTTGCTTGTAGGCCATTTGGCAACAGCTCAAAAAGTTGAATTTGAAGAGTACGATTTAGACAACGGACTCCATGTAATTTTACACCAAGACAATACTGCGCCAGTGGTTACAACTTCTGTAATGTACCACGTAGGAGCTAAAGACGAAAACCCAGAGCGTACTGGATTTGCTCATTTCTTCGAACATCTTTTATTTGAAGGTACAGAAAACATTGAACGTGGCGAATTCATGAAAATTATTCCTGCTAACGGCGGAAAATTTAATGCCAACACTACAGACGACAGAACGTATTATTACGAAGTCTTCCCTTCTAACAAAGTAGAACTTGGTTTATGGTTAGAGTCTGAACGTTTAATGCATCCTATTATTAACCAAATTGGTGTAGACACACAAAATGAGGTTGTAAAAGAAGAAAAACGCATGCGTGTAGACAACCAACCTTACGGAAAATTCTTAGAAAAAGTTAAGGTTAACTTATTTAAAGAACACCCATACCGATGGACTACAATTGGTGAAATGGAACATTTAGACGCTGCTACATTAGAAGAATTTCAAGCGTTCAACAAAAAGTTTTACATTCCAAACAATGCCGTTTTGGTTGTGGCAGGAGACATAAACAAGACCGAAGTAAAAAAAATGATTCAAGATTATTTTGGTCCTATTCCAAAAGGAACACCTGTAACACGAAACTTACCAAAAGAAACACCAATTACTAAAGAAATTAATGCTAAGGCATACGATAGTAATATCCAAATCCCTGCCATTATTCAAGCCTACAGAACACCGTCTTACAAAGACAAAGATTCTTACGTGCTAAATATGATTTCTGAATACTTAAGCGGTGGAAAGTCTTCTAAATTATACAAAAAACTTGTAGACGAAAAAAAGATGGCTATGCAAGTCGGAGCTATGAATATTAGCCAAGAAGATTACAGTTCTTATATTGTTTACGGGCTTCCTTTAGGCGATGTAAAACTTGCCGATTTAACTAAAGAAATCGATGAGGAAATCGTAAAAATTCAAACGAATTTAATTTCAGAAAGAGATCACCAAAAGTTACTTAATCAGTTCGAAAATAGTTTTGTCAACTCAAATTCTAGTGTCGAAGGTATTGCGAGCTCTTTAGCGACTTACTATTTACTTTACGACGATGTGAATTTAATTAATGACGAAATTAATATATACAGATCTATTACTAGAGAAGATATTCAAGCCGTTGCTAAAAAGTATTTAAACCCTAACCAAAGGTTATTACTAGAATACTTACCAGAAGAAAAGAAGCAATAATAAAAAAGACGTACACAAAAATGAAAACAAAAATATCAGTATTATTAGTCTTGTTTTTAATGTCTGTTGGCGTTCACGCACAAATAGACAGATCTAAACAACCTGAACCAGGACCAGCTCCAAAAATCTCACTAGAAACACCTCAAGAATTCCAGTTAAAAAACGGAATAAAGGTTCTTGTCGTAGAAAATCATAAATTACCTAAAGTAACATACTCATTAACATTAGACAATAAACCCGTTACTGAAGGCAATAAAGCTGGAGTTTCGAGTTTACTTTCAGACATGTTAGGTAACGGAACAACCTCGATTCCTAAAGATGAATTTAACGATGAAATAGATTTCTTAGGTGCAAGATTAGGATTTGGCTCTCAGAGCGCTTACGCCTCTTCTTTAACAAAATACACCGATCGTATTTTAGAATTAATGGCCGATGCCGCTATAAACCCATTACTTACAGAAGAAGAATTTCTAAAAAGTAAAGACCAATTAATTGAAGGTTTAAAATCTGAAGAAAAAAGTGTCGATGCAATTGCCTCTAGAGTAGGATCTGCATTATCTTATGGAAAACATACTGCTTACGGAGAATTTATTACAGAAGAAACCGTGAACAACATCACACTTCAAGATGTTAAAGACTTCTACAACACCTACTTTATTCCAAATAATGCCTATTTAATAGTGGTTGGAGATATCGATTTTAAAACAGCTAAAAAAGCAATCACAAAAGATTTTGGAAAATGGAAAAAAGGTGCGGAAATTAAAACCACACTTCCTGCAGTTACTCCAAACGTAGCTACGACTCAAATAGATTTTGTAGACATGCCTAACGCTGTACAATCTAACATTGTTGTAACTAATAATGTTGATTTAAAAATGAATGACCCTGATTATTTTGCGGCACAAATTGCAAACTACATTTTAGGTGGTGGTGGTGAAGGGTATCTGTTTAAAAACCTTCGTGAAGAACATGCATATACGTATGGTGCTTATTCATCTCTTAGTGACAGCCGCTACAATGGTGCTCGTTTTACCGCTAGCTCTCAAGTAAGAAACGCTGTAACCGATAGTGCTGCTGTTCAGATTTTAAACGAAATCAACAGAATTAAAACAGAACCTGTAGACCCTAAAGATTTAGAAAGTGCTAAAGCCAAATATATAGGAAGCTTTGTAATGGCTTTAGAAAAACCTGAAACCGTGGCAAGATATGCTCTAAATATTAAATTAAACGATCTACCAAGTGACTTTTACGAAACCTATTTAGAAAAAATAAATGCATTAACAGCTACGGATGTACAAAATGCTGCCAACAAATATTTTCAATCTAAGAATGCGCGAATTATAATTGTAGGTAAAGGAAGTGATGTTTTAACTAACCTTGAAAAAACAGGAATTCCTGTTAAATATTACGATGCATACGCGACACCTATAGACAAGCCAAATTACGAAAGTGCTGTTCCAACAGACATCACTGCCGAGCAAGTTCTACAAAACTATTTAACCGCTATTGGTGGTAAAGAAAAATTAGACAAAGTAAATACGTTGGCTATTAAATATGAAGCAGAAGCAATGGGCGCTAAAATAATTGCTGAAGAAAAACGTACCTCTGGAAAATTAGCTCAGAATGTTTTTATGAATGATAATTTAATGATGGCCATGATTGTAACACCAGAAGAAGTCTTTGTAAAACAAGGCGGTGCTAAAAATCCAATCCCTGCAGAAATGGCTACAGACATGAGAATATCTTCTGGTTTATTTATGGAACAAAACATCTTAACCTTAGGTACTGCTAAATTAGCGGGTATCGAAGATATAGAAGGTAGTGAAGCATATAAAATAGAAGTTCCTGGGACAACAGTATCTTACAGCTTATATTACGATAAGGAAACCGGTTTAAAGGTTAAGGAAACTCAAGTAATCAGTATGGGAGGAAAATCTCAAGTTCAAGATTCTTTGCTTAAAGACTATAAAGCTTTTGAAGGCATCTTATTTCCTTCGGTAAAAGAAAGCACACAAATGGGACAACCAATACATGCAAAATTAATGGAAGTTCTTGTAAATTCTGGAGTAACTGACGCCGATTTTCAATAGTTAAATCCGTTTTAAATTTTTAAAACCGAAGTTCACGCTTCGGTTTTTTTATGCTCTTTTATTTGCTAAATACACACCCAGCAAGATTACTAAAGAGGCAAGTCCCTGCAACACACTAAATCCTTCGCCATCTAAAAAACCCCAAGTTAAAGCTACTATTGGCATAACATAGGTTACAGACGATGCAAAAACTGGTGTTGAAATTTTAATTAATTTATTGAATAGAACTTTAGCTAAAGCGGTTCCGAAAAAGGACAAAATAAACACATACACTAGTGCCATCTTTAATTCTGGTTTTTGCAAACTAGAAGATTCAAAAAAGCCAGAAAGCAATAATACAATTAGAGCCGGAATTAGAATAACTACATAATTACCTGTAGCAATAGTTAACGGTTTTAAATGTTGTAAATGACTCTTAATAATATTCACATTAAAAGCATACATTACCGTTGCCAAAACAATATATCCAGCGTATAAATAATTCTGATGCGGATTTAAATCGGCACCTTCCATAACCAACAAGGCAGTCCCAATAAAACCTAAAGCGACTCCTAATACTTGCCTTTTAGTAGAAGAAATCTGGAAAACAGCAAATCCAACTAATATGGTTTGAAGTGGTACCAAGGAATTTAAAATAGAAGCAATGGCACTATCAATTTCTGTTTCTGCAATTGCAAACAAAAACGCAGGAATTAACGAACCAAAAACACCCGATAGAGCCACCCATTTCCAAGCCGTTTTATCTATAGTTTTCACATATTTAAAACCTACCGTAAATAAAATCAAGGCTGTAAAAATAGTCCGTAAAGCACCTAACTGAAAAGGCGTTACGCCTATTAATGCTTTTTTCATTAAAATAAAGGAGCTTCCCCAAATTAAAGATAATGTAAACAGGTAAGTCCATTTTAAAGTATTTTCACTCATAAGCTTTTTCTAAGTCCACAAAAATGAAACTTTTAACACAGAAAATCACATTAATTATTAAATTTGTCGACACTACAAACACTATAATTCTTATGAAAAATTTAAAAATTCTTCTCACTCTAGTTTTTGTTTCTGTTTTAGCATTTTCATGTAAAGACAAAACAGCAGAGCCAGAAATAAAAACTGTAGAAACAGCTGCTCCAGCAGAAACTGCGACCAAAACATTAGATCCTAATGCAACCTATGCAAAAGCAGAGTTTACTATTGAAGGAATGACGTGCCAAATTGGTTGCGCAAATACCATACAGAAAAAATTATCTAAACTTGACGGTATTAAATCTGCAACTGTAGATTTCGAAAAGAAATTAGCAATGGTAGAATACGATGTTGCAAAAGTGACCCCTGCAACTCTTGAAGAAACTGTAGCTAAAACAGGAGATATGTATAGCGTTAAAGACATGAAGACCGTTGAAGAACTTGATACAACAAGTGCAGACGAAACAAACACAGAAGCATCTAAAAAAATGACTTGCAAAGGAGACTGTGAAGGCGAATGTACTGGCGAATGTTCTAGTAAATCTAACGCGGTTGCAATGGCTTGCACTGCAGAAAGTAAAGCAGGATGTTGCGCGACAAAAAAAGCTTAATTTTTTTTTATAGACATAAACTAAAATAGCATCTCGACCGAGATGCTATTTTAGTTTATACCAAACACTTATATATCAGATTAAAGATTATTCGCTTAGTTTTTAATTTGTACCACTGTAATCTGCTGTTGTATAATATCAATTTCAGGTCCAAATTGAGTAAAGATAGCCACATCTGAAGCATCTAAACCATACCCAACAGACACATAGCCTCCTTTTGCTCCTGTTTGAGTAGCATCAAAAACATACCAACGTCCACCAACATAAGCCTCAAACCACGCATGCATATCCATTGGTTTTAAATCGTGTAAATACCCTACAACCATTCGGGCAGGAATACTTAAACTTCTACACAGCGCAATCCCTAAATGTGCCAAATCTCGACAAACACCAGAACCTTTCTTATTCACTTCTATAGCCGACATTGGGTATTCACTACTACCAGGAATATAACTAATGGTTTTACGTAACCAATCTTCTATAGCCAGCACTTGTTGATATCCTGGAAGTTTCCCACTAGTTATAGTGTTAGCCATATCATTAAAACGATCGGACTCACAATAACGACTAGGCGATAAAAAGCAAAGCACATTATTAGGCAAGTTTTGTATTTCTACAAAAGGTGCATAAAGATCCACATCTACAAATTCTGAAGTTTGCACATCCGAGGTGGTATGAATTCTAAAATCTCCTAATGGAGCAATAAGGCGCTGACAAAGATTGCCGTAGCCATCTGTAAATTCTATAATAGGTACATTTGGACATAGTTTAAATTCATCGTGCTCAATCCACTGTTCTTCCCCACTACGAGGACGTAACATTAAAATAAACGGTGTAGGCGTTTTTATAGTAAAAGCTAAATCACAACTAATCCGTAACCACATACGCGTATCTTATTTCTTTTATTTCATTTCCTAAATTGGAAACCCTTAAATATAAATCAATTACAGTAGAAATGTTGTTCGTTATATCTTTTAATTATACTATAAATCTAATTAAACAACAATTAAGCCACCTTTTTTCTCTGTTTTTCACAAATAGGAGAATGTGCCATAAACGTAGATTACCCAATTTTAATAAACAAAAAAAGCACCTCGTTAAAGATGCTTGTATTTATATTTAAATAAAACTATGTTAGATTATCCTTAAAAAAATCGATTGTTCTGCTCCAAGACAAACTTGCTGCAACTTCGTCGTAACGCGGTGTTGTATTGTTATGAAATCCGTGATTTACCTCTGGATAGATAAAAGCTTCATAAAATTTATTATTTTCTTTAAGCGCCTCTTCATAAGTAGGCCAACCTGCATTAACACGCTTGTCTAACTCCGCAAAATGAAACATCAATGGCGCATTCACTTCTGAGGCATCTTCGGCATTCGGCTGACTCCCATAATACGGCACCGCGGCACCCAAATCGGGAACCCGAACAGCCATCATATTAGATATCCATCCACCAAAACAAAAGCCAACAACTCCAATTTTACCAGAACATTTTTCATGATTCTTAAGATAATTAAAAGCGGCTATAAAATCTTCTAACATCTCATTCTTATCCCGTTTCTTTTGCATTTCTCTCCCTTCATCATCATTACCAGGATAACCACCAAGCGGTGTTAATGCATCGGGAGCAATAGATATAAAACCTTCTAAGGCAGCACGCCGTCCTACGTCTTCTATATACGGATTCAACCCTCTATTTTCATGAACCACAATAATCCCAGGAAGTTTTTCTGTAACAGTTTGCGGAGTTGAAAGCAACGCCTTTATACCTCCACCTCCTCTAGGCGAATTATAGGTAATGTATTTAGAATCTAGACGCGTATCCTCTTTACTAACTAAAATGTGGTCGACATAATTCGGAGAAATAAAACTAAGCAGCGAGGACATGGTAATGCCTCCCACAGCATAAAGTGATAGTTTCTTTAAGAATTGACGCCTTTCAATTTTATTATGGGCATAATCGTCATATAAATCAAAAACCTCCTGATTTATATCTTCTTTCTTTAGTTTTTTCATCCCCTTAAATTAATCATTTTTTTGAAATCTAAAATAAAATGATTTTCTAATTCATATAAAACCAATTCATAATGGACAACATGAGTAATTTAAAGAAGTTAAAACCAACTAAAACGCATCACAATCTCCATCAGACGTTTTGCCTAGAATACAACAAAGAATAGAAAAAAAGCGATATAAAAAAAGGAGTGAAAGAACTATTTCCAAGTCACCGATTCCATAATCTGCTTTATATCTTTTTCTAAATATTTAGCTGCCGGTAAAATAGAATCGTAGTTTGGTTTTGCATAGAAATACAACGAACCTGTTAAGAAGTGCTTAACGCTATCGGTTACATAAAACTGAGATTGAGACGCTGCGTTCCCTCCTACTTCATAAAACATACCGTACACTTTACGATCTTCGTTTATGTAAACTTGTTCTATAATTTCGTCGGCTTTAATGGTATGCTTCTGCGTAAAATTTTGCGCATCTCGCATAAATTCCATCAAATTTTTGGAGTCTTTATTTATGTTTTTATACGTTAAAAATATAGTTCCCTTTAAATTAGAATAGGTAATATTTACACCATAATTATCTGCGCCCGCCATTTTTTTCACGCCAACCTGAGTTGCAAATTTATTCTTTTGAAAGGTAAACGGAACATCTAAATTAACGTCGCTATAGTTCGCTTCCGGATAACTCAATCTTAAATACGCATTGGGTTTTGGCGTAGGATCTTCTGCACAAGATGCTACTAAAATAAGGGATAAAAGCAAAAAACTATTTTGAATGTATTTTAACATATTAGGATACGGTAACTTTTACGCGTTTTATGCGTTTGTTATCTAAGGCTTCCACTGTAAACAGATAATTTTCAAAATGTATCTTAGCATTTAATTTAGGAAAAGCACCTGAATGCTCTAACACAAATCCTGCTATGGTTTCTGCTTCACCTTTTTTTTGTTCAAAGACAGTATCGTCTTCAACTTTAATAATTTTATAAAAATCTTTCAGTGGTGTTTTACCTTCAAACACAAAGTTATGGTCGTCTAATTTCGAATAAATCAAATCCTCATCGTCATATTCGTCGCTAATTTCACCTACAATTTCTTCAATAATATCTTCTAAAGAAATTAAACCTGAAGTTCCGCCATATTCATCTACAACGACTGCTAAATGCACTTTTTTCTCTTGAAATTCTGACATTAAATCATCCAGTTTCTTATTCTCAGGAACAAAAAACGGTTCACGAATTAAAGCATTCCAATCGAATTGTTTTCTATCTACATAAGGTAGTAAATCTTTAACGTAAAGAATACCTTTTATATTATCTATATTATCTGCGTAAACCGGAATTCTAGAATAGCCATTTGCAACAATCTCAGGAATAATTTCAGGATATTTTAAATTTTCGTTCAGCGCAAAAATATCTATCCGTGGTCGCATAACCTGTTTGGTATCGGTATTTCCAAAAGAGACAATTCCTTTTAAAATTTTATGCTCTTCCATAGAAGTATCTTCTTCGCTGGTTAACTCTAATGCTTGCGACAGTTGATCGACACTTAAATTAGATTTTTGCTTTCCTAATTTATCATGAATTGCTAATGTAATACTTCGCATTGGCAAACTTAAAGGCGCGAACAAAAAGTCCATAACCTGAAGAGGAACAGCCATAAATGTAGCAAATTTCATTTTATTTCTACTCGCGTAAATTTTTGGTAAAATTTCTCCGAATAGTAAAATTAAGAAGGTTACTAGTACCACCTCAACAACAAAACGAACCACTTCTGAAGTCACACCACTAAAGAGAATATCGCTTAAATACGCGAAGAGAATAACAATACCAATATTTATAAAGTTATTCGCAACAAGAATGGTTGCCAGTAATTTCTTAGGGCGTTCTAACAATTTAGCAATAACCTGTATGGCTTTAGAATCGTTTTCTATGCCTTCGTCAATATCGGTTACAGTTAAAGAAAAGAGAGCTACTTCCGCTCCAGAGATTAGTGCAGAACAAATAAGTAAAACACATAAAAGGACAATCCCAAAGACTAACGGGACATTAATCATGGAAATCAGGGCTAAAATACTCGAGGGGTCGGGGTCCAATGGAAATTAAAATTAGTTAAACAATTAAAATGGCAAATCGTCTTCTGCTTCTTTAGTTGCATTTTGACTTGCTGTCGGTTTATTTTCTGTGGGAGTTGTAGCTTGCGAAGATTGCTCTGCATTTGTCCCACTTTCTTTTTTAGTTGATAAAAAGGTAAAATCTGTACATTGTATCTCGGTAGAGTAACGTTCTTGTCCTGATTCGTCTGTCCATTTTCTGGTTTTAAGACGACCTTCGGCATAGATTTTATCTCCTTTACTTAAATACTTTTCGCAAATTTCTGCTCCTTTGTTACGCACAACAATATTATGCCATTCTGTGTTTGTAACGCGTTCGTTAGTCTGCTTACTCACATAGGTCTCGTTAGTGGCCAAAGGAAAACGCCCCACACAACCACCTCCTTCGAAGTAGTGCATTTTAACATCATCTCCTAAATGCCCTATAAGCATTACTTTATTTAACGTACCAGCCATAAATTATTATATTACGAACTGCAAAATTACACTTTGTAGTTCAACTTTTTTAAATTTAATAAAAAAATTATGAGATATAAATTAATAAAGGTTAAAAATTAAAGTCTTCAATAAAATTTCCAATTAAAATAGGAACGGGGAAATCTTCCACCTCAGACACAGGTATTTCACCTGCTAAATTTGCATCGACCTCAACGATCCAGAATTGGGTATATAAATGCTGATGTGACAATTTATGAACAATTTCGTCTTTATTATATAAAGACACTTCAAAAGTTTTACCTTCTAAAAGCTCAAACTGCTCCAATTCCTGCTGAAGTTGTTTAGATGTTAACGCTTTTTCCGATTCTATTAAAGGAAACTGATACAAGTTTTGCCAAATCCCTTTTCCTTGACGTTGCTCTAAAATGGTAGTCTGACTAGGTGTTAGAAATACTAAAAAATTAAAATACTTTTTAGACACTTTGGCTGCTTTAATTTTAACTGGTAATTCTGAAATCACATCCTTACCGTACGCATAACAACTAGAATTAAACGGACAGACAGTACAATCAGGACTTTTAGGCTTACACTGTATGGCACCAAACTCCATTACCGCCTGATTAAACGTAGCCGGATCTTTTTTATCTATTAATTCCTGAGCAAGAGCTTTAAACTCTTTGGCTCCTTTAGAAGAATTAATAGGTGTATATATCCCAAAATAACGCGACAATAATCTGTACACATTACCATCTACCACAGCAGACACTTCGTTATAGCAAATAGAAGCAATAGCACTTGCCGTATAATCGCCCACACCTTTAAGTTTTAGCAAGTCTTTATAATTTGTTGGAAAGACACCATTTAAGTCTTCTACCACATATTTTGCTGCTGCATGTAAGTTTCTAGCCCTAGAATAATACCCTAAACCTTGCCAAAGTTTTAATATTTCGGCTTCATTTGCGTTTGCTAAATCGAAAACAGTAGGAAATACCGATACAAAATCTTGATAATATGGTAACCCTTGCTTAATTTGAGTTTGCTGTAAAATTATTTCTGACAACCATATGTAATACGGATTAGTTGTCTGTCTCCAAGGAAGTTGACGCTTATTTACTGAATACCAATCTGTTAAGATTTTACTAAAAGTCATATATTAAAATTAGGCGTGACAAAAATAATCGTTTATAATCTTAAATTTTAATGAATTAGGTTTGAAATATTGAATATTAAATGACTATATTTGCATCCCTTTATAATTAATTGATAACTTTAAACATAATAAATAATGACTAAGGCTGATTTAGTAGCGAAAATTTCTGAGAAATTAGGAATCGAGAAAGGTGACGTTCAGGCGACTGTGGAAACATTCATGGAAGAGGTAAAAACATCTTTAGAAGCTGGTGATAACGTATATTTAAGAGGTTTTGGTAGTTTTATCATCAAAACTAGAGCTGAAAAAACGGGTAGAAATATTTCTAAGAATACTACTATTAAAATTCCTGCACACAACATTCCTGCATTTAAACCTGCAAAAGTATTTGTAGAAGGTGTAAAAACCAATGTAGACGTTAAAGAATAACAAAAAACTAAATATTAACCTAAAAAAGACAGATCTATGCCAAGTGGTAAGAAACGTAAAAGACATAAGGTAGCGACGCATAAGCGTAAGAAACGTAGACGCGCTAATCGTCACAAAAAGAAAAAATAATCCCAAAAAGTAGTTTTATAACTACTTTTTTGGTTTTTATCAAATTGTTCTTTGACATGAGTTTCCCCGCGATATACCTTTCGCAAAAAAAGGAAACTCCACAGATTAAATCCTGTGAAAAAATAATGTATAATCCATCTGTACAGTTTGGTTTGAAGTATTAAGTTTAAGGTTGAAAATTTATTTTTTCAGCTTTAAACTTTAAATTTCAAACTTAATAGTATGGATATAAATTAACGAAATGGATAAAGAATTGATCGTAAGATCTAATCCCCAACATGTTGATTTTGCCTTATTAAAAGATGGAAAACTTATTGAATTACATAAAGACGAAGGAGGGAATAACTTTTCTGTTGGTGACGTGTTTATCGCCAAAATAAGAAAAACTGTTCCAGGACTAAACGCTGCTTTTGTAAACGTAGGCTACGAAAAAGATGCCTTTTTACACTATCACGATTTGGGACCTAAACTTCCTTCACTTTTAAAATTCACAAAGAGTGTAAGCACAGGTAAACTAAAAGATTTCTTTTTAAAAGATTTTCCTTTTGAAAAAGAGATTGATAAGAATGGAAGCGTCGTAGACGCCTTAAAATCTAATCAATCATTACTCGTACAAATTGTAAAAGAACCCATCTCTACCAAAGGCCCTAGGATAAGCTCCGAGCTTTCTATTGCTGGTAGATATATTGTTCTTGTTCCTTTTTCCGATCGTATTTCAATATCACAAAAAATTGAAGACAAAGCAGAAAAAGACCGCCTAAAGCGTCTGGTTAAAAGCATTACGCCTCCAGGTTTTGGGATTATTGTTCGTACAGTAGCAGAAGGCAAGAAAGTTGCCGAATTAGATAAAGACTTGCAAAATTTGCTTGGTCGTTGGACCGCAATGTGTAAGAAACTTAACAAAGCACATCACCCTAGTAAAGTTTTAGGAGAATTAAACAAAGCCTCGTCTATATTACGAGATATTTTTAACGACACCTTTACAAGCATACAGGTTGATGATGAAGAACTTTATCACCAAATTAAAGACTATGTGCAACTTATTGCACCTAACAAAGAATCAATAGTCAAATTGTATCAGTCTAATGTTCCTATTTTTGAAAAATTTGGAGTAGAAAGACAAATTAAAACGTCGTTTGGAAAAACGGTTTCTATGGCAAAAGGCGCCTACTTGGTAGTAGAACACACCGAAGCCCTGCATGTTGTAGATGTTAACAGCGGTAACCGCTCTAACAAAGCCAATTCTCAAGAAGACACAGCATTAGAAGTCAATATGATAGCCGCCCAAGAGATTGCGAGACAACTTCGTCTGCGCGACATGGGAGGTATTATAGTTGTCGACTTTATAGACATGACCAATGCTGAAAACAGAAAGACACTCTACAATTACCTTCGTGATGAAATGAAGGATGATAGAGCGAAACACAAAATATTACCTCCAAGTAAATTTGGGTTGATACAAATTACAAGACAGCGTGTTCGTCCAGAAATGAACATAAAAACCCGTGAAGATAACCCAAACGGTGTTCAAGGCGAAGAAGTTGAAGCACCAATAGTATTGGTACAAAAAATAACGCAAGAACTTGAGCGACTATTAAAAAAAGACTATAAAAAGATCGTTTTAAACACACATCCTTTTATAGCAGCCTTTTTAACAACAGGCTTCCCATCCATACGTTCAAAATGGTTTATTGAACACAAAAAATGGGTAAAAATTATGCCCAGAGATGCTTACACATATCTAGAATACCACTTTTTTGATAAAGATGGTAATCAAATCAACTAATAGAAAAGCCTTACTTATTTAAAGTAAGGCTTTTTTTATACTGTAAAATAAGATCTAAACTAAATCAAACTTATTTAATTAATTTAGAAAGCTTGTATTCTATTTTCTTTTCCTCGAATTCCTTTTCACTGATTAACTTAGAGTTAAGTAACCAATTTAATTGATTCATAAAGGTGTCTTCTGGAATATCCGAATCTACTCTAGAGTATTTTTGTCGTAATTTATCTTTAGACAAGGCTATTAATGTATTCACAAAAGCTTCTACCTCTTCTCGGGAAGGCGAATCCAAAAAAAACTTTAAATTAGAATACCCTCCATTTAAAATTAGCAAATTATTAAGCGGTGCCTTAAAACACGTTATCCCTAATACTAAAGAAAATAAGCCACCCCAAATTAACCCGTCGAATTCTCCGTTTAAGTTATCTTCAACAAAAAAAGCAATCCAACTCGTTAGTGCTATTAAAATAAAGCAACTACCTACAATTCGTAATCCGTTTCTAGAATGTGCTTCTATAATTTTTTGATGTCCAATAGATTCTATATCTACAGTCCATTCTTTAGAATTTAGAAAATTTTTCTCCTTAATTAATAATTCGCTATCATTAATCAATTCAAACTCCTGAGTTCTAGAGCCTCTCTTTTGAACCAATTTCAACTCCATATAAATTTAAAACACATCTTCTAAACGTTCAATAATTAAGTTGCTGGATTAGGGATATCTTCATGTATCTTATTAATTTCAGCAATAATCTCCTCTGTTAAATCCACCTCAATACTAGCAATATTTTCTTTTAGTTGTTCCATCTTAGATGCTCCAATTATATTACTAGTTACAAAGGGTTGTTGGGTTACAAATGCTAAAGACATTTGAGCCAAACTTAAGCCATGATCTTTCGCTACTTGTAAATATTGTGTCACAGCTTTAGTACAATTCACACTACTATAACGTGAAAAACGCGGATATAAATTTAATCTCGAGTTTTCATTTGCCAAACCTTCTACATACTTACCAGACAACACTCCAAATGCCATTGGCGAATAGGCTAAAAGTCCTAAACCTTCTCGCATGGCTATTTCTGCTAAATCAGTTTCGAAACCTCTGTTTATTAGCGAATACGAATTCTGAATGGTTTTCATTCTAGGCATCGCGTTATATTTAGACTCTTCTAAATAGCGCATAGCTCCCCAAGCTTTCTCATTGGATATTCCAATGTTACGGATTTTACCTGCCTGAATGGCTTTATCTAAACTGTTTAAGACCTCGTTAAAATTATCTTCCCAAGGATCGTTCGGATTGTGTTTATAATCGCGTGTTCCAAAAAAATTAGATTCACGTTCCGGCCAATGTAATTGAAACAAGTCTATATAATCTGTCTGCAAGCGTTTTAAGCTATTCTCTATAGCACTTTCAATCGCTTCTGGCGCAAACCCATTTGTTCTAATATGTGCCGTATAATCGCCTGTTCCTGCAATTTTAGAAGCCAAAACAATATCTTCTCGTTTTCCTGTCTGTTTTAACCATTTTCCAATAATGCGTTCGGTTTCTGCATACGTCGATTCTTGTGCTGGCACAGGATATAATTCGGCCGTGTCAAAGAAATTTATGCCTTGTTCTACAGCATAATTCATTTGCTCGAATCCTTCTTCTTGCGTATTCTGATTTCCCCAAGTCATGGTTCCTAAACAGAGTTTGCTAACCTTAATATCTGAATGAGGTAATGTTGTATATTTCATTTTGAACTTTCGCGTTATATGTTTTTTTGATTTGCTTGAATAGCCTGCATGATACGATTACTGTCTTCCATTTTACCTTGTCCTTGGTAAACTAAAGCAAGTAAATACTGATAATCCTGATCGGTTGGATATATTTTTAATGCTTTTAATATATAGTGTTCAGCATCTGTAAACTTTTTATTTTGGTAATAGAATGTCGCTAAATTATACATAGAGCGCGTATCCTGAGGATCTAATTTTATAGCTTGTTTTAAATCGGAAACCGCGGCATCATTTTCTTTTAATTCAAAATTTAAAAGAGCTCGTAAATAATATGCGCGTCCTGCTTTTGGTTCTTTACGTAACCAAATATTTAAAGTCTCTAAGGCAGAAGTAGCGTTTCCTTTTAAACTGTAAGATGTGGCTAAGTTAGAATATACGGGTAATAACAAACTATCTTTCTTTAGAGCTAATTTGTAGTTAGCAATCGCGTTATCTACATCGTTATTCTGAAGATAATAATCGCCTAACTGAAGGCGTCCAGAGGCAAAATCTGCGTTCGTAAACATCATCGTTTCCAATTCGTGTCTCGCCTTACTATATCCTGATTGATTTATAGTGGCTAATGCCTGAGAATCTATACCCGTTAATAATTGTACAGCTCCAATTCTAACTAATCGTGTTGTATCGCTTAAATGCTTTTGAGCAATAGCAATACGATCTTGCGGATTCATATTTCTAAATCTCTGAAGTGCATTAAATCGAACCATTGGAGAAGGATCGTCTAAACTTTTAAGTAAGGCATCGACATGTTCTTGACTACTTATTTCTAAGCCGGCAATTACCGTAGATCTTGCAATGGCAGGATAATTTAAATTATTTATAAACATATCTAATCCTTTACGCTCTTGAACGCTTATAGTCGATTTATTACTGATTAATAATTGATCTGAATAATGATCTGCACGATCAGGACCATACCAATCTACAACTTGATCTGCCGCCCATTGGTCTGATTTATCTTGATGGCATTGTGTACATGCGTTTGGAGTACCATACTCGACACTTTGATCTGGTCTTGGCACTCTAAAACTATGATCTCGTCTAAAATCGTTCCCCATATAAACAGCACCGGTCATGTGACAGTTAACACATTGCGATCCGTCTGTTTCGCGTTGATGAAAGTGATGACTAGGCTGATCGTATTCTGTACCGTGGCATTGAATACAAGCTGCATTCCCAGGAAATTTAATTTTTAAAGTATGTGGATCGTGACAATCCGAGCACTTTACACCTTCGTGATACATTTTACTTTGAAGAAATGAACCATATACATAATCTTCATCTTCAATTTGTCCGTCTCCATGATACAAATCGTTAGAGATATTAGACAGTAAATACTGATCTTCAAAATGAGTCCCTGGAATCATTTTTTCGGTTAATCGTGAACGTCTTGCATGGCAAGGTGCACACATATTCATCTGACTAAACTGAGAGTTACCAGGTATAATATATGTGTTTTCTGTATGCGTACTATCTTGCACATTTTCTGCCCAATACACATGGCGTTCGGCGGGACCATGACAACTTTCGCAACTCACATTAATTATAGAATAAGAAGTGTTATAAGTATCGGTATCTACATTGTAATCTTTTTCTAGGTTTGTAGAATGACATTCGGCACACATGGTATTCCAATTCTGGGCTGTTTCTGTCCAGTGCAACCAATCGTGCGGATCGATTTCATCGCCATTATATTGGTGAAACCAAACCTTTTTTTCTGTATCCCAAGTGACACGAAGCACTTGTTTTCTTCCTCTGTCAAAATCTATTAAATATTGCTGAAGCGGTCTAACCCCAAAGGCATATGCAATTTCATAGTCGGCTTCACTACCATCAATTTCTTTTACATGTACCATAAATTTATCATCTGCTTTTGTAAAATGATAAGACACACCATCAATTATGGTTTTTACATCATTAAAATCACCTAGAATAGTAGAATCATTAGCAATTTGCATGGCTAAATCATGGTCAGAACCTGTCCAATCATCGTACACTCCTTTATGACACTCCATACATTGGGAATCTCCAACAAAACCATCTCTATGTTGTAATTTAAAATCTTCTACAGCAACATAATCTGATTGTTTGGTTTTAGAATTACAGGCCGAAAGAATGACCAGACAGAAAACCCAAAAAACATGCTTCATACTCTTTATAAATGTGAAATTAACTTAAGCTACTAAGTTAAAATTAATTTCAACCAAGAAGAAAAAAATAAACGCTAAATGTCTGTATAATTAATATAAATTACACGGAGCTATTTAGCGTTTATCTGTAAACACATTGAGAGTTTAAACGCTCTTAGATATCGTTTAAAAGTTTAGATATCTCGTCTAACTTAGGTGTTAAAATAACTTCTATCCTTCTATTCTTAGCACGACCTTCCGAAGTTGAATTTGAAGCAATTGGCGCAAATTCACCTCGACCTGCTGCGGTTAAACTTTCTGGATTTATTTCTTTATTTTCTTGTAAAATATTCACAATTGCAGTAGCTCGTTTTGTAGACAGATCCCAGTTTCCAGATAATTGACCACTACCTTTGTAAGGCACATCGTCTGTATGTCCTTCAATAAGTACAGCTATATCCGGATTTAACGACAATACATTCCCTAATTGATTTACAGCTCTACGTCCTTCGGCACCTACCGCCCAACTTCCTGAACTAAACAACAATTTATTCTCCATAGAGATATAAACTTTACCGTCGCGTTGCTCCACCGTTAAACCTTTCCCTTCAAAATCTGTTAAAGCTCTAGAAATAGCATCTTTTAAAGCCTTCATACTAGCATCTTTCTGTGCAATAACACGCTCTAATTCTGCTACACGTGCAGATCGCGATTCTAACTGCGACTTTAATTCTTCTAATCGTGTATTCTCTGCCGCTAATGCTTGTTCTTTTGCTTCTAATTGAGCCAATAATTCTCTGTTTTGTTGCACATTTTGCGCAATCGCAGCCGAACTATTTTTCTCTAAAGCATCGTAAGAGTTTTGTAAATGATCGTTATTAGCTTTTAAAGCATCATACTCACTTTGCAGACGATCTCGCTTCACTACAGTATCGTCATAATTTTTTTGCAATGCACTTAATTCGTTTTCCAATTGGGTTTTGGCGGCAGACAATTCCGAATTTTCATCCATTAAAGATTGATTTTCTTTCTTTAGTGCTTCATGCCTAGTTTCTAAATCTTTATAAACCCTAGGTGCTACGCAAGATGTTGTAGCAACCACTATTGATAATGCCGATAAAAATAATTTAAAATTCATACGATAAAGATTATAGGTTAATTATAACTATTCTATTTCTACTAAAATCGGACAGTGATCGCTATGCTTTGCTTCCGGCAAAATAACAGCACGCTTCAATCTGTTTTCCAAAGGATTCGCAACCAAGCAATAATCTATACGCCAACCTTTATTATTATTTCTAGCGTTTGCACGGTAACTCCACCAACTGTAATGATCCGGTTCTGAATTGAAATATCTAAACGAATCAATAAATCCACTATCCATAAACGTACCAATCCACTCCCGCTCTACTGGCAAAAATCCAGATACTTTTTTATTTCTAACTGGATCGTGAATATCGATAGCTTCGTGACAAATATTATAATCGCCACAAATAACCAAGTTTGGAATGTCTTGCTTTAATTCGGTAATATAGTCCTGAAACATGGCCATATACTCGAATTTATGTTCTAAACGTGCCAAATTTGTTCCCGACGGCAAGTATAAACTCATTACAGAAACATCGTCAAAATCGGCACGAATATTACGTCCTTCGAAATCCATAGACTCAATTCCTGTGCCAAATTCTACATGGTTTGGTTTTATTTTACTCAGTATAGCAACACCGCTATATCCTTTCTTTTGAGCGCTATACCAATAATTATAGAGATATCCTGCTTCAGTAAAAATTTCTAAATCTAATTGGTCTTCGTTGGCCTTAATTTCCTGCAAACAGATCACATCTGGATTTGCACTTTTTAACCAATCTATAAATCCTTTTTTTAAGGCGGCACGAATACCATTTACATTGTAAGAGATTATCTTCATTTTTACTGTTTTATTGCGCGTTTGTATCAATATTTAAACGCTTTTTGCGTTAATTAAATTCGGTGCGCTTATTTTTTATAGAATTTCAGCTAAATTAAATAATACGTTACTTTTACACTATTAATTTAGTGACCTTTTAACACATTAATCTATAAACGATTTTATAACTAATTTCTGAAATCTACTAACACAACGATAAAACCATTAACACACGTTTAGCGAGTAAAAACTATAAGCGTAATCTGGTTTAAAAACTGCATGAAATTTACAATCGCCTTAATCTGTTTTTGTTTTAGCCTTTGCACTTTTGCGCAAGAGCTAAACACCAATTACAAAACAACAAAGGTAGCTGTAAGCGATAGTATAGTTATAGATAGCGTAAGTATTAATCCCAGTTGGTTTACACTAAAAACACTAGACAATACAGACATAGACAGCAGTTTTTATACAATAAACTTCCCTAAGGCATTATTGACTTTTAAGAAGCCTATTGCAACGGATTCTGTTGAAATATCTTATTTAAAATTCCCTGAGTTTCTAACACAAACATACAGGCAGTTGGACGAAAGTATTATTCTTTCGGATATTAATAATCAGCAGAAATTATATAAACTCTCACAATCTACAAGTACAAAAAAATACATTCCTTTTGATGGTTTATCGACGTCTGGAAGTATTTCGCGAGGTGTTACAGTGGGTAACAATCAAAATTCGGTTTTAAACAGTGAACTCGACTTACAAATAACAGGTAAACTTAATGATAAGATTTCGTTGCGTGCCTCCATTCAAGATGCTAATATTCCGTTACAGGAAAGTGGCTATTCGCAACGTTTAGATGAATTTGACCAAGTCTTTATTGAAATATTTAGCGACAGTTGGAACATCCGAGCTGGAGATGTCGATTTACAAAACACCAAAACCTTTTTTGCGAATTTTAGTAAGCGTGTGCAAGGACTTTCCTTGAATGCAACCTTCGACCATGAACACTCTAAAACCGATGTATTTGCGGCAGGAGCTGTTGTTCGAGGACAATTTACTCGGAGTCAGTTTACCGCTCAAGAAGGTAATCAGGGGCCTTACAAACTAAAAGGTCCTAACGACGAACTTTTTGTATTAATTGTATCTGGTAGCGAAACCGTATATGTAAATGGAATTGCTCTAGAACGTGGTGAAACCAACGATTATATTATAGATTATAATGCGGGAGAGATTATATTTAACGCTACATTTCCGGTGACTTCCGAAATGCGAATTACAGTCGATTTTCAATATAGTGAGCGCAATTATTCCAGAATTATTGGGTACGGTGGTGGCCAATATACCAGTGAAAAATTTAGCATTGGAGCCTCAGTTTATTCTGAAAACGATTCCAAAAACAGCCCTATTCAGCAAAATTTATCCTCAGATCAGGTAAAAATCCTGGCTGAAGCAGGAGATGATGGTTCTAAAATGATATCGCCTTCGGCAACACCAGAAACCTATAACGAAAATCGTATTTTATACAGAAAAGATGTATTCAATTCTCAAGAAATCTTTGTGTTTTCTAACAATGTGGAAGACGCGCTTTATAGTGTAAAATTCAGTTTAGTTGGCGACAATCAAGGTGATTATATTTTAAGCGACATTAATGCCATTAATAATATTTACGAATATATTGCTCCCGAAAACGGAGTATCTCAAGGAAATTATGCTCCAGTAACACGACTTGTTGCGCCAACAAAATTGCAAATTGCTGTTGTTAACGGAACCTACAAACCTTCTAATAAAACAAACATCTATTTTGAAGGTGCAGGAAGTAAAAACGATTTAAATTTATTTTCAGATTTGGACGATGCTAATAATGATGGGTTTGCTGGTAAGCTAAAAATCAATCAAAATATAATAGACCAAGATAACCTTTGGAAACTTGACGCATTTGCAGATTTTGATTATATCGAAGAAAATTTCAGAACAATTGAAGTGCTTTATAACACCGAATTTAATCGCGATTGGAACATTGAAAACACGTTTGGAAACCAGAAATTATTGGTTACCGGCTTACAACTTCGACGACCTGAAAACGTATTTTTAAACTACCAGTTCGAGCATTTAAGTTATCAGAATAATTTTAATGGAAACCGGCATGTTGCTAGTGGGTTTCTTCAGTTAGATAAGTTTAAGTTTTTTACGAATTCAAGTTATTTAGATTCTAAATCTAATAGCAATACCTCAACCTTTTTACGCTCATCGAACACAGCGACCTACAGTTTTGGGAAACCTTGGGTTGGTGCAAAATTTGCTATTGAAAACAATCAACAAAAAGACAAAATAACAGAGACGTATTTACCGTTAAGTCAGAAATTTAAAAGTTACGAAGTCTTTACAGGAATTGGGGACAGCACTAATATTTTTGCAGAAGTAGGTTTTAAATATCGAGTAAACGACAGTATTAAAAACAACGCATTACAGCACGTTAATACCTCTAAAACCTACTATTTAGACTCAAGACTAATACAAAACACAAATACTAATTTATCGCTTTATGTAAACTATAGAACGCTAGACAACGTTTTTGAAGACAATGAAAAATCGTTGAATTCTCGTTTGATATACAATCAAAGTTTCTTTAAGCAAATGGTGCAATGGAATACTATTTTTGAAACCAATTCAGGAACGCTACCTCAGCAAGATTTCACCTACGTAGAAGTAGAACCCGGACAAGGAAGCTACACTTGGATAGATTATAACGGGAATGGTATTCAGGAATTAGAGGAATTTGAAATCGCACAATTTCAAGATGAAGGAAAATATATACGCGTTTTATTACCAAATCAAGTGTATATAAAAACACATCAAAACAGATTGAGCCAGACGCTGACTTTAAATCCGCAACAGTGGGTAAACTCGGAGTCTAGTTCGAAGTCGTTTTTATCTCATTTTTACAATCAAACAGCTTATTTAATCGATAGAAAATCGAATAGAGACGGTAATACATTTCAAATTAATCCTTTTAAAGAAGAGGAAGATAACCAACTTGGTTTGCAATTAAATATTAGAAACGTACTGTTTTTTAATCGTGGAAAACAACGATATACTACCTCTTATACTTTTTTAAGAAACAAGGCGAGAAATATTTTAACCATTGGATTTATTGAGAATAATGTGCGAAGTCATCAGTTAAATTTCAATCATAAATTTGCCGAAAGTTGGTTGGTTACCCTTTTAAGCAGTTCGAGTAATACCGAAAGTATTAGCGAAAATTATGTGAGTAAAAATTACAATATTGATGAAACCCAATTTAATCCAAAACTCACCTATTTACTGAATGAAAACACCCGGTTTGATGTCTTCTATCAATTCACAAATAAAGAAAACACCATTGGGAGTTTTGAAATATTAGAACAGCAAAAATATGGGACTTCACTATCCGTTTCTAACGTTCAGAAATCGGCTATTAGTGCCGAAATTAATTACTTTTCGAATAGCTATTTTGGAAACGCAAACACACCTGTAGCCTACCAAATGTTGGAAGGTTTACAACCTGGAAAAAACTTTACTTGGACCGTTTTGGTTCAGAAAAAAATAACCAAATTTTTAGATTTAAACTTATCTTATTTTGGAAGAAAAACAGAAACAAGTAATAGTATTCATACTGGAAGTGTGCAGTTAAAAGCCTATTTCTAATCTTAAATTTATAGCTAAAAAAAACCCCAAGCGATAAGCTTGAGGTTTATTATATAATACGATATACGGTTCTATTACATTTTCATTAACCAAGAACGGACATCTACTTCTTTCTTTATAATATCACGAAGATCTTCAATCTTAACACGTGTTTGTTCCATAGTGTCTCTGTGACGAATAGTAACCATGTTATCTTCTAAGGTATCGTGATCTACAGTGATACAGAACGGTGTTCCGTTAGCATCTTGTCTGCGGTAACGTCTTCCAACAGCATCTTTCTCATCGTATGCCACATTGAAATCCCATTTTAAATCTTCTACAATTTTCTTTGCAACTTCTGGTAAACCGTCCTTTTTAACTAAAGGTAAAATGGCTGCTTTTACAGGAGCTAAAACTGCTGGTAATTTTAATACAGTTCTAGTTGTATTATTTTCCAGCTCTTCTTCTACTAAAGAATTAGAGAATACGGCTAAAAACATACGATCTAATCCGATTGATGTTTCTACCACGTAAGGAACATAACTCTTATTGTCTTCATGATCGAAATATTGCAATTTCTTTCCTGAGTGCTTTTCGTGCTGACTTAAATCAAAATCTGTACGTGAGTGAATCCCTTCTAATTCTTTAAATCCGAATGGGAATTTAAACTCGATATCGGCTGCTGCATCTGCGTAATGTGCTAATTTATCGTGATCGTGGAAACGGTAATTTTCTTCTCCCATTCCTAGCGATAAATGCCATTTTAAACGTGTTTGTTTCCACTGCTCGTACCATTCTTTTTGAGTTCCTGGCTTAACAAAAAATTGCAATTCCATTTGTTCAAATTCACGCATACGGAAAATAAACTGTCGCGCCACAATCTCGTTTCTGAATGCTTTTCCGGTTTGAGCAATTCCGAAAGGAATTTTCATACGTCCGCTTTTCTGAACGTTTAAGAAATTCACAAAAATACCTTGAGCTGTTTCTGGACGTAAATATAGATCCATTGCTGTATCTGCCGAGGCTCCTATTTTTGTTCCGAACATTAAATTAAACTGTTTTACTTCAGTCCAATTTTTAGACCCCGTTAATGGATCCGCAATTTCTAATTCGTCTATAAGTGCTTTAACATCTACTAAATCTTCATTTTCTAAAGATTTACCCATACGTGCTAAAATACTGTCGATTTTCTCTTGGTATCCTACAACGCGTCCATTTGTACTTACAAATTCTGCTTTATCGAAAGCGTCTCCAAAACGTTTTGCCGCCTTAGCTACTTCTTTTTCTATTTTGTTCTCTATTTTCGCGCAATAGTCTTCAATTAAAACATCTGCTCTATAACGCTTCTTAGAGTCTTTATTATCTATTAATGGATCGTTAAAGGCATCGACATGGCCGGAAGCTTTCCAAGTGGTTGGATGCATAAATATTGCAGCATCTAGGCCTACAATATTTTCATGCATTTGCACCATCGCTTTCCACCAATAGTCGCGTATATTTTTCTTTAACTCCACACCGTTTTGTGCGTAATCATATACTGCACTTAAACCGTCGTAAATTTCACTGCTCTGAAACACATAACCGTATTCCTTAGCATGAGAAATTACCTTCTTAAATTGATCATCTTGATTTGCCATGCTACAAAAATATAAAACGCCGGAAAACTAAACGTAACTTTTATTTAAAGTATTGTAAAATTTTGTAATTTAATGCTTTTGGGACTTATGTTTGGAGCGATATTCAATATTTTCTTTCCTAAAGTATGCTACAGTTGTATGAATGTTTTGGCCGATGGTGAACAGACGCTTTGTACAGATTGCAGACATAACTTACCCGTTACTCAGTTTCATTTTAATAATGATGACAGCGTGAAGAACATATTTTACGGACGAGTGAAAGTTGAAAACGCTACTGCCCTACTACGTTTCGAGAAGAAAGGCATCACTCAGAAACTCATTCATCAGTTAAAATATAAAGGACAAGAGCCTATTGGAACATTTTTAGGCGATTGGTTGGGTGGCGATTTACAAACTTTAGATGCTTATAAAACTGTAGATGTGGTTATACCTGTACCGTTACATAAAACGAAACTTAAAAAACGTGGCTATAATCAGGTTTCAAAATTCGGAATGCAACTGGCAGAAGCTTTGCAGGCCAATTATATAGACGATGTGTTAATTAAAATTACAAAAACACATTCTCAAGTATCTAAAAACCGCTTAAGCCGGTGGAGCGATGCGAACACAATATTTAGCACACAGAATCTAGATAAAATAAACAACAAACATATTTTAATAGTAGACGATATTATTACCACGGGAGCAACCTTGGAAGCGTGTATAAATTTACTGCATTCTGCTAAAAATGTTAAAATATCCATTGCAGTTATGGCAATTGCTTAAACTGTTTTCGGTTACTGCTAAATAAATTGTTTCTTTGCGTAAATTCTAATTGAATAATGAGTAAAACGCTTTCAAATTTTTTGTTCATAAGTGTCCTATGTCTATGTATAGCAAATTGCGCCAACAGAGGAACCCCTTCTGGAGGACCTAAAGATGAAACTGCACCTGTTATTACAAAATCGGTGCCGGAAAACTACACAACAAATTTTAGGGCTAAGGAAATTAGAATCTATTTTAACGAATACATTAAAACCAAAGATCTAAGTAAACAGCTTATTATTTCGCCTCCAATGGATACGCAACCTGAGATTACACCTTTAGGAACAGCGAGTAAATACTTAACCATTGTAATTCACGATACTTTGGCTCCCAACACAACTTATGCTATAAATTTTGGAAGCAGTATTGTGGATAATAACGAAGGAAATCCTTTTCCATATTATAAATATGTATTCTCCACAGGTAGCTATATAGACTCTTTAACAGTACCTGGAATAATATTGGATGCCACCTTAAAGGAGCCAGATAATTTTGTTACGGTAGCTTTATATGAAGTAGACTCGACATACACCGACTCGATTATCTATAAAAAGAAACCTAAATATATTACAAACACATTAGACAGTATAACCTCGTTTGTGTTAGAAAACATAAAAGCAGGGACGTATCTTTTAACTGCAATGAAGGACGAAAACCAAGATTTTCTATTTCAACAAAAGACAGATAAAATTGCGTTTTTAGAAGAGTTTATTACCGTTCCAAAAGACACTACTTATGTTTTAAAGTTATTTAATGAAGACTTAGATTTTAAAACTTTTAAGCCTCGATTAGTTTCTAAAGGAAAAATTGCATTTGGGTATGAAGGAGATTACGAAAACATGTCTATTGACTTGCTAACAGATACCCCAAGTGATTTTGAAGAACGCATAACTAAACACCCTAAAACAGACTCCTTACTGTACTGGTATCGTCCAAAGCTAGAAACTGATTCTTTACTATTTAAGGTTGCTTATAAAAATACAGTAGTTGATACTTTTAATGTAAAAATTACAGATAAATATCAGGATTCTTTAACGGTTACAGGTGCGCCTAACGGACCGATTAATTTTAATGAGGATTTTGTTTTAACTGCAACAACGCCAATTAAATCTCTAAATAAATCCTTTATTTCTTTTATAGATAAAGATTCTGTAGTTGTGCCATTCACCACTAAAATGGACACACTAAATAATAACATTAGTTTTTTGTTTGATAAACAAGAAAACTCAAAATATCGTTTACAATTATTTCCTGAAGCGATAACAGACTTTTACGACAATAAGAACGATACTTTACAATTTATTTTCCAAACTAAGGGTTACGACGACTATCCGAATGTACGTGTACTGCCAAGAAATGCTGTTTATCCAATTATCGTACAACTAACCAATGCAAAAGGTGAAGTAAAGTACGAACAATATAGCACAGAGCCTAAACCCATAGATTTTAAGTATCTGACTAATGGAAAATATTTTATTAGAGTAATATTCGACGAAAATGAGAATAAAAAATACGATACAGGTAGTTATCTTAAGAAAATACAACCAGAACGCGTGAGTTATTATCCGGACGAGATTGAAGTACGTTCAGGTTTCGATTCGGAATACGAATTTATTCTAAACTAAAAGTATCTCTGTCGTTAAGGAATTTAAATTTTTGTCGGGTGTTTACGACATGGTCTTTGTTTAAAACAACAATGCGATAGCCAACTTCGTTCTCTACAAACTCAGAAATCTTTTCGCCTAAAGTATTATACACAGCCGAATGTCCTGAATACTCATGGCCTGTTTTATCTGTGCCTACACGGTTAACACCTACGCAATAGCACATGTTTTCAATGGCTCTGGCTTGCAGTAAAGCATCCCAAGCATTTACACGTGGTTTTGGCCAATTGGCTACATAAAATAACACCTCGTAATCGTTATTAAAACGTGACCATACAGGAAACCTTAAATCGTAACAGACCAGCGGATAAAGCGACCATCCTTTATATTCTATAATGGTGCGTTCTGTACCTGCTGTGTAAATTTTATCTTCCCCTGCTAGAGTAAAAGTATGTCGTTTTTTATACGATTTTATATCGCCATTCGGATATGCGAAGATTAACTGATTATAATAATTATTGTCTTCGGAAATAATAAGACTTCCCATAATAGCAGCC
Organism: Formosa bonchosmolovskayae; assembly: GCF_051016085.1. Lineage (GTDB taxonomy): Bacteria > Bacteroidota > Bacteroidia > Flavobacteriales > Flavobacteriaceae > Formosa. The sequence continues at coordinate 1,508,170 of NZ_CP174605.1, read as the reverse complement.
TGTTTTTTAGCCGCGAGTTTAGACATCCAAGTTACAGACACACCCGAAAGCAGTTCTGCGTGCTTTGTGGCATTCATAGTAAAGCCAGTAGTAAACATCTCGGGAAGTACAATAATATCTACCACATCAGAAATAGATTCTATAAGCGCTTCAATATTATCGCGATTTGCTTCAGGATCTTCCCAAACTAAATCCGTTTGAATTAGTGCGATATGTAGCTGGTCTTGCATTAAAAAATTACAAATCTCTTTTCGTTGTTAGACATGCGTTCTGCTTTTTCTTGAGCTCTTAATTCTTTTCGGTAAGCTTTAGCTATCGCCTTATTCTGTATCCTTTTGTTTCTTTTTTCTTTTCTATATTCTTCTGCTCTAATAGCATATGCTTCGAAAATTGCGCGCTGATCGTCTAATGTTATACTTTCGGTGACATCGTAGCCATGTAACAATATAGACGAGCCTTTTACTTCGTAAACGTTATTCTTATATTCAATTTCTTGAGCGTTTAAAGCCGAAATTAAAAACAGAGAAAACATAAGGGTTAAAAGTAGTTGTTTTACCATAATAGATCTATTTGGGACTACAAAACTACTAAAAATCAGTGGAATTACACAAAATATCCGATGAACTGCATATTTAGAATATTCTTGCTCATTTAAACCAAATTCAGATGTGGTATTTACTTTTCTAAACTGTCCGTTTTATTCAAGCCTTTTTTATCTTTGCAGAACTTAAAAACAAACTCATGAAATTAATAAAGATTTTAATTCTTTTTATCACCATTCAGGTCAGTGCACAACAGGGTGGTATGTGGATTCCTTCACTCCTTCAAGGTATGAACGAAGACGATATGGAATCTTTGGGGAGCAAACTTTCTGCCAAAGATATTTACGATGTTAACCAGTCCAGTTTAAAGGATGCCATTGGTCATTTTAACGGCGGTTGCACCAGTGAAGTCATTTCTAAACGCGGTTTACTTCTAACTAATCACCACTGCGGTTACGGCCAAATCCAATCACATTCTTCGTTAGAAAACGATTATTTAAAAGATGGGTTCTGGGCCAAAAACTTTGAAGACGAATTACCAAATAATGGATTGTATGTCGAATTTATTGTTCGTATTGAAGATGTTACTACTCAGGTTTTAGAAGGCGTAACAGAAGATATGACGGCAAGAGAAAAACAATCTAAAACCGATGGAAATAGTAACAGAATTCAATCGGCTACCAAAAAAGAAGATTGGCAAAACACGAAAATAAAATCGTTTTATAAAGGGAACCAGTATTTCTTATTTGTTACCGAGCGTTTTGAAGACATTCGTTTAGTTGGTGCTCCTCCAACAAGTATTGGGAAATTTGGTTCGGATACAGACAACTGGGTTTGGCCAAGACACACAGGCGATTTTTCACTTTTTAGAATTTATGCCGATAAAAACAATCGTCCAGCCGCGTATTCTAAAGACAACAAACCTTATAAGCCTAAGCACTTTTTACCAGTATCTTTAGATGGTATTAGCGAAGGAGATTTCACCTTAGTTTTTGGTTTTCCTGGAACTACCGAAGAATATCTACCTGCCGTTGCCATTAAGGAAATTACAGAGCAATTAAACCCTAGCAACATTGCTATTCGTGAAGCCGCGTTAAAGGTGATTGACAAAAAAATGCAAGAAAGCGATGAAATTCGTATTCAATACGCTTCAAAACAAGCACGAATTGCAAATTATTGGAAAAAATGGATTGGGGAAAACACAGGTATTAAGAAGAGTAATGCCATTGCAAAAAAGCAAGCCGAAGAAGCGATCTTTACCGAAGCCCTGAAAAAACAAAATTTAGAAAGTAAATTCGGAAATATACTACCTGAACTTGAAACTCAATATGAAGCGTTTGCCCCTGTAGATATAAAACGAAGCAATTTTGTAGAAATATTTGTTAGAACAAACGAGCTTATGTCTATGATGTTTGGACTAACCCAAATGGTAAATGCTTCATTTAAAGGAGAAGATGCTTTTAACGCAGCCAGAGAATCTATGCAAGGTAAAATTAAAAGCACCCTTAAAAACTTTAACGCAGAAGTAGACCAAGGTGTTTTTGAAGCTATAATGCCATTTTACACAGAAAATATAGATGCATCTATTTACGAAAAAACAGCATTTACGAATCTTGATAGTGCCATGTCGTTACTAGAAGGTTCGAGTACCGAAGTTCTTGAGAAATTAAACAGTGATGCGGCTTATGCCTATGCTAAGCCTTTTATAATAGATTTCTACACCAATATAGAACCAGATTTCCAAGAGAAAAACACAGCAATAAATGCCTTAGAAACACAGTATATGAAAGCTCTTATGCAAGTTGTTCCTAACGAGTGTTATTATCCAGATGCAAATAGTACACTGCGTGTTACTTACGGTCAGGTGCGCGGTTACACCCCTAGAGACGCCGTTTACTACAATCCGGTATCTTATTTAGATGGTGTCATGGAAAAATATATTCCAGGTGATTATGAGTTTGATGTGCCACAAAAACTTCAAGATTTATATACCACTAAAGATTACGGACGCTACGCCGACAAAAACGGAAAACTTCCTGTATGTTTTTTAGGAACGAACCATACTACTGGTGGGAATTCTGGAAGTCCTGCTATTGATGCCGAAGGAAACCTAATCGGATTAAATTTTGACCGTGTATGGGAAGGAACAATGAGCGATATGAATTACGATCCTGAAATTTGTAGAAATATTATGGTCGATATTCGCTACGTATTATTTATAATCGATAAATATGCAGGTGCAGAGCGCTTAATTAAAGAGATGAAATTAGTACATCCTAAAAAGTAAAATAATATCTTTTTTAGAGCACATAATTTATAATAAAAAGCGAGGTTTATGCCTCGCTTTTTTTATTTCAAAAACAAATATAACTACAGGTATGCTCCCTAATCTTGACATGCCATCACCCATGCTAAATTCTTCTTTTTAGTACTGAAAGCATATTATATTAAGTAAATAAAACGATTAATACGCTTAATAAGTCTAAACCTAAAAAACGTAATATTTAAGTAACATTACATTTTTTAATTTTAGCCATGATTATACTTAAGACCAAACGCTACCTATCGAGTATTACAACTTGTAACCCTATTATTTTATCATTTTTATGTGCCCTTGTTTTCTTCAACAAGCCTGTACACGCACAAGAATCCCATAATAATTCTCGTACCAACATAGATTCAGTTTTCACAGAATTAAAAGTGCAATTGGATAAAGCAGAATATAACGAGAACCGTCAAGCCATTATTAATTCACATATTAAACTGGGGAATTTCTATGAGCGTTTAGGTATAGAAAACGAAGCTATAAAACATTATCATAATGCTTTAGAACAACATAATCAGGCAGACACAACAGCGGTTTATATTGGAAATAAAATGAGTAGCATCTACCTATCTTTAAAGCAATATAAAAATGCAACGACTTATTTAACTAAAAGTTTAGCCATTGCAGAACAGATTAATTTTAAAAAAGGAACAGCCATCTGTTACGGGCTATTAGGTAGTGTGGCCGAGAAAGAATCTAATTACGAATTAGCATTAAAAAATCAGGAGGAAAGTTTAGCTATTTTTAAAACCCTTTCCGACAGCACAGGTTTAGCTATTACGTACGAAAACATTGGAAGTATTTACGAAGACCTCGAGCAATATGATCCGGCACTAAACTATTTTCTTAAAGCAAAAACTTACTCTAAAAGCATTCCGTCTTATATTAAAATAAATATTCTAAATAATATTGGAGATGCCCATAGAAAAATGATGAAGCCAAAGGAAGCTCTTCCCTACTCCGTATTAGCGCTTCAAAAATCTAGGGCCGCTAAAAACACTCATCAACAAGCATCTGCACTTAAAGATTTGGCTTTAATTTATGCCGATTTAGACGATTACAATACCGCGTTCAATTATATGTTAAAGTATAAAGAACTGAATGAAAAACAGATTGAAAGTCAAAATACAGAATTAGTTAGTTCTTTACAAATCCTCTACGAGGTCGAGGAACGAGAAGCTCAAGTAAAACTACTAAATACGCAACATGAGGTAGATACAATTAGACAAAATATTATTTTACTGTCTTGCACGTTTCTTATGTTGTTATTGTTAGGATGGTTCTTATATTTTAGAAAACGCAAGAAACAGCAATCCAAAATTCAGCATTATAAGAATGAATTACTACAAGCTAATCTAGATAAGAAAACACAAGAAGAAGCAACTTTACAAAGAGAGATAGACATTAAAATTTCGGCACTTACAAATTATAGTTTGCATTTGTCACACAAAAATAAAATGATTTCAGACATCTCAAGAACGCTTACAAACATAAAAGATAGAAATACGGTATTAATCAAATCTAAGCTCGAAGCGCTCATAAAAGAGATTAATTTAGATTTATCTCAAGAACAAGAGTGGACAGAATTCATTAGTTATTTCGAACAAATTAATCCACATTTTTTTCAAAGGCTAAAAAACGCTGTTACAAAGGAATTAACACCTTCCGAATTGCGATTATGTATGCTTCTTAAGCTAAATCTCTCATCGAAAGACATTGCTTCAATACTTCGCATCACCCCTGATAGTGTGCGAATTGCGCGCTACAGAGTCCGAAAAAAACTTCCAATAGATTCTAAAGAAGATCTTCAAACCTTTCTTCTAGATCTATAATGTAATGTTTCTAGAATATTATCAACCTGTAATTACAATGTTAATGTTGCCTTAGAATATAGGCCGATATGCGCTGTTTATCACGTTTTGTTAACGGTTACTTTAGATCAAAATCAAGCTCTCAATCTAACTTTGCTCAAAAATTAACTTAACAAATAATTATGAAAAACTGGATTACTTTAATGATGCTTGTAGTAACAACTTTTAGCACATTAGCACAAACCGGACAAGTACAAGGACTCATTATAGATGAGAATAATATTACCATTCCTGGTGCTTCCGTATTACTTGAAGAGCTTAATAAAGGAGCTATATCCGACTTTAACGGAAAATTTACACTGGTAAATGTTGAAGCTGGAACGTACACCTTAATTATTAAATATTTAGGGTATTCTGAGTACCAACAACAAATCACTGTTAACCCTACACAAACAACAAATTTGGATATAACTCTAGAAGAGCAAGCAACAGAGTTAGACGAGGTAAAAGTGGTTTCTTTCGGATTTGGATCTCAGGCGAGAGCACTTAACACTCAGAAAAACAAGAAAAACATTACCAACATTGTATCTACAGACCAAATCGGTAAATTTCCGGATGCCAATATTGGTGATGCGATAAAGCGTATTCCAGGTATAACCATGCAAATGGATCAAGGTGAAGCGAGAGATATAATTGTTCGTGGTTTGTCGCCTCAGTTAAACTCTGTAACCTTAAACGGTAGCCGTATTCCTTCTGCCGAAGCCGATAACAGAAATGTACAAATGGACCTTATTCCTTCAGACATGATTCAAACAGTCGAGGTTAACAAAGCAGTTACTCCAGATATGGATGCAGACGCTATTGGTGGTTCTGTAAACTTAATTACAAGAACATCGCCTCAAGGATTTCGCTTATCGGCGACAGGTGGTTCTGGTATTAACTTAATAAATGATAAACGTATTTTAAACGGATCGTTTTTAGTAGGAGACCGTAGTAAAAACAATAAATTTGGATGGGTTGTTGCCGCCTCTTATAACGATTCGGAATTTGGTTCTGATAATGTTGAAGCCGAATGGGATGACGAATTTGAATACAACACTGGAGAAGAGGATGACGAAGGTGAACCGATTATGCAGGAAGTAGACGTAAATCCATACGCCAATGTTTCCGAAATTAGAGAGTATCAAATTCAGCGTATTCGTCGTAGTTTTTCAGCCAACTTCGATTATAAATTAAACGACAACAATACACTTTACTTTAAATCTATTTACAACTGGAGAGATGATCGTGAAAATAGATATGTATTAGAACAAGAAATTTTAGATGGTGAAGACATTGGAATTGGTGATTTCAGTATCGATTCTAACAACAATTTAACGGCATTTCCGGTATCTGCTAAACGAGAAGTTAAAGGAGGAATTGATAATAACCGTTCTAAAAACACACGTTTAGAAGACCAGCGTATGCAAAATTATAGCTTAAGCGGAGATCACTTAATAAACAATTTACAAGTCGATTGGATGGCATCTTACTCTAAAGCTTCTGAAGAGCGCTTAAACGAGCGTTATTTAGTACACGAAAGCGAATATGGCATTAATTTTAATAACAATACCAACAGTCCGTATTACGCACCACAGAGCACTACCGATGCCGATTTTAGACTTTTCGAATTCGATGAGTTATACGAAGAAAATCAATATACAGACGAAACAGATTTTAATGTTTTAGTGAATTTTGAAGTTCCTCTTCATCTTTTCGATAAAGAAAATGGAACACTAAAATTTGGGGCTAAAACAAGAATTAAAGAAAAGCAACAAGACAACGATTATATGGAATATTCTCCAGAAAATGACAGTATGGAGTTCTTAGGAGATATCCCAACTAGAGATTATTCAGAACGCGACTTTAATCCTGGAAGTCAATATCAAATCGGTTATTTTGCAACGCCAGAATTTTTAGGAAATTTAGATCTTTACGACAGCTCCCTTTTCGAAGCGGAAGACAAACCTGAAGAATATGCTACAGGAAATTTCAAGGTCAAAGAAAATGTTTACGCAGCGTATGTAATGACCGATCAAAACATTACAGATAACTTTAGTTTCTTACTTGGTGTGCGTTTAGAACACACTATGGCAGATGCTGTTGGCAATGAAATTATTTTTAATGAAGATGGAGATATTGATGAAATTGGCGATGTTTTAGCCATTTCGCCCGTGACCAGTAAAAACGATTACACCAATATTTTACCAAGTTTACATTTAAAATACGATGTAACAGACCACACGGTATTGCGTTTTGCTTGGACCAACACCATTGCTAGACCTAACTACGAAGATATTGTACCTTCTAGAGAAATTAACAATGAAGACGACGAAATTAGTTTAGGAAATCCAGATTTAAATCCTACAACATCTATGAACTTCGACCTTATGGCAGAGCATTACTTTACTAACGTCGGCTTGGTTTCTGGAGGATTGTTTTACAAAAACATACACGACTTTATCTACACATTCCAATACGAAGATGAAAATGGATTTGAAGTCTACCAACCATTTAACGGAGACAAGGCAAACCTATTCGGTTTTGAAGCCGCTTACCAACGTCAGTTAGATTTCTTACCTGGTTTTCTTCAGAATTTAAATATTTATTTAAACTATACCTATCTTAAATCTGATGCTTCTGGAATTAGAAATGAAGATGGAGAAGAGCGCGACGATTTAGATTTACCTCAAACCGCTCCAAATATGTTTAATGCATCTTTAGGCTATACAAGTAAATACTTTAGTTTACGTCTATCTGGGAACTATTCTGATGCGTATATCGATGAAATTGGCGGACGTGCTTTTGAAGATCGTTATTACGACGAGCAATTCTTTTTAGATTTTAATGCACGTGCAAACATCACTAAACAATTAAGTTTTTACGTCGATGTAAATAACATTACAAACCAACCATTACGTTATTATCAAGGTTCTAGCGAGAGAACGATGCAAATGGAATATTACCAAGCACGCGTAACATTCGGATTAAAATACGACCTTTTCAGAAAATAAATCAACTTCCTATTATGTCTAAGGCATAATAGCACCTATAAACTCATATAAAAAGACACTTAACATGAAAAAATATTTATTAAGTATCGCTGTAGCCTCAGTTTGTTTTGCAGCTTGTAAAAACACGACTACGTTGCCTGAAATTAAGCCTACTTTAGTTTCTCAAAAAACACCTCACGACACAGACGATCCTGCCATTTGGGTAAACAAAAACAATCCAGCGCAAAGTATTGTGTTTGGGACAGATAAAGACGAAGTAAATGGTGGTGTTTATGCCTTCGACTTAGACGGAAAAATAATTAACGACAAAAGTCTTACCGGTGTAAGTTATCCTAACAATGTAGATATAGAATACGGTTTCGCCTTAAACGATTCGACTAAAATCGACATTATGATGTTTAGCGAACGTGAGAAAAACCAAATGCGATTATATGCTGTCCCAGACATGACGCCTTTAGACAACGGCGGATTTCCTGTTTTTGAAGATGAAACCGATTTAGAGTTAAGACGTCCTATGGGAATAAGTATCTATAAAAATCCTGCTACCAATAAGACTTACGCTATTGTTAGTCGTAAAAAAGGACCAACAGAAGGCTATTTATACCAATACGAGTTAATAACAAACAACAGTAAAGTAACGGCGAAATTGGTTAGAAAATTCGGAACCTTTAGCGGACAAAAAGAAATTGAAGCTATTGTTGTAGATGATGCTTTAGGACATGTATATTTTTCTGACGAAGGTGTTGGCATACGTAAATTCTATGCAGACCCAGCAAAAGGAGATGCTCAAATTTCAATGTTTGGATCTGAATATTTTACAGATGATATTGAAGGAATCGCCTTAGCCACTTATACTAATAATGAAGGTTTTTTAATTGTTTCTAACCAACAAGATCACAGCTTTAATATTTTTAAACGAGGCGATAATAGCTATGTAAAAACATTAAATTTAGGAACTATTGAAACCGATGGTTGCGATGTGACCACACAGCCTTTAGGGAGTAAATATCCAAACGGATTATTTGTATCTATGAACGACGAAAAAGACTTCTTCTTCCATAGCTTAGACTCATTAAAATTGAGATAATTTTAAAACCAAAATAACAAAACATCAAACGCCACTTTCAACAATGAAATTGGCGTTTTTTATTACACTGCCTATTAAGTAAAACCATGTCCTTTTAAGGTGTTCGAGCGGAGTCGAAAACTAAAAAAAAGAACACTTCATTATTCTTCCATTAAGCACATATTTCGCAGAAAAATATAATTAATAACACACCACAAAATAGCTGTATTATTTTTGGTTCTATCTAAAAATAATACACGCAAAAAACCGGTGAATAATTCAAAATGAAAACCGCTTATTATTCGAAGAATTAGTAAGACAATTAATAAGATTAAAACAGAAACAAAAATATCCTTAACCAACTAAATTACAGCTATTAAAATCACTAAAATCCTTAAGTTTTTATTAAAAAATATTCAACTTCTAGGAATAAAAATAATGTAGTAAAATCACCATGGAATTCAAAAAAACAACAATTCTTAAAACAACACTTATTTAAAAATTTTTAAGATTTTTGAACCTTATATAATTTCCATTTTTTTAAGTAAAAAACTAGCGTTCATATTCTGGCAAATTCCATCTTTAAATGTATAATCAAAGTGTAATTCGTCGTTAATAATTTCTGCATCAAAATAATGGTTTTTCACTTCTGATAATTCTTCCGAAATCTCACATAAACTCAAGTCGTGCGTCGCAATAATTCCTGTTGCATTCGAGGCTACTAATTTCTCGACAAATTTACGCGAACCAATTGCTTTATCGGTACTATTTGTTCCTTTTAAAATTTCATCTAAAACAATAAAATAACGATCGGTTTGTATGGCATCTACAATGTATTTTAAACGCGTTAATTCCGAAAAGAAGTACGAACTATCATCGGTTAATGAATCGCTTGTACGCATACTTGTAATTAACTTGATCGGATTGTAAGTACTTGTTTCGGCACACACAGGAAGCCCCACATTCGCCATAACAATATGCAAGGAAACGGTTCTAAGAAACGTACTTTTCCCAGCCATGTTTGCACCAGTGATAATAAAAAACTCTTCGTTTTTAATGTTTAGATCGTTATCTACGCGCTTCTCTGCTTTTAACAACGGATGTCCTAAGTTTTTAGCTAAAATGACATCATGATTTTTATTGATTTCTGGGATGATAAATTCAGGATTATTGAAGGTATAATTTCCTAATGAGTTATACGCATCGAAAAATGAAATCACATCGAACCAGTCTGTTGTTTTATGGGCGTATTTCTTTATCCATTGCTCGATAGCATAAGCGTTTTTAATATCGAGTAAAAAGAATCCATTTCCGAAAATAGCAGATATTAAATTATTCCGATTATCTAAACGATCTAATAATCGAGATAATTCTGAAAATATTTCTGAAGCTTTCTCTCGGTCTTGAGTAATCATTTTTTGTTTTTCAATCAGTAATTCCGATTGAAAAGTTTCTTGTTCAATTTTATCTAGTAAACCGGCATACTGCTTAAAAGTCTCCTTTAACTTATCTGTTTTAGATGCGATAATGTTTATAGATTTTAAATAGATTCCCGTAGTTACTAATCCCAGTAACAACCAAATTCCTAATAAATTTGCAGTCACCATATTTACATACACAAAAGCAAAAATTATTAATGTTACAAGTGTGAATATCCAAGGTAATACTTTTAGAAAAGGTTTGAATTTAGGTTTGTAATTAGACAACCACTCATTAATAGTTTTAGCAGGTGTTTCAACCTGTATCAAACTAGCAATAGCACTATAATTCTGTCTCCAAATGGCTTTATCTGAAAGTTCTTTAATGGCTTCCTGCCGTGTTGTTATATTATCAATTTCATTTGCTTTAAGTGCTTCGGAAAGCTTCTCTGTACCCTCTTTTATATACGTTCTATTAATGTTCTGAAAAAAAGATCCACGTCCAAACAAATCGATATCTAAACAATATTCGTGTAAGGGATCTTGAAACTCTAAACCGTCTAAACGATCGAAAAACCCTTCATTTTTAATCTTTATTTCATCTTCATTTACTGCAACAATAGCTTTTTCTAAATTACGCTTCTGTTTAATATTGGTATACTTCAGTAATAAAAACAAAAACAAGCTTATTCCAACTACAGCAATAGCTACTGCAACTTGCCAATTAGAAAACGTTAAATACACAGCATATGCAGCTACTACAAACACCACTAATCGCAAAATACTTAGTAGTCGCATTTGTTTATTAAGTGCAGTAGCTTTTACTTGATGAATTTGGGCTTGTTCTTTATAAAAAGTGATTGGAGATTTCATTCGGGAAAATATATGTAATTAAATAACACGGATAAAACTAAACAAAAAATCCCAAGCTGTGTGCTTGGGATTCTTATATTATAACAATTAAAAGGTTTAGATTATCCTTTTACATTTGCTTTCATAAATTCTCTATTCATACGTGCAATGTTGTCTAAAGAAATGCCTTTAGGACATTCTACCTCGCATGCTCCAGTGTTGGTACAGTTACCAAAACCTTCAAGATCCATTTGCGCAACCATGTTTTTAACACGTTCGGCAGCTTCAACTTGACCTTGTGGTAATAATGCGTATTGAGATACTTTAGCTCCTACGAATAACATCGCAGAAGAGTTTTTACAACTTGCAACACAAGCACCACAACCAATACATGCTGCAGCATCCATAGCTTCGTCGGCAGCGATCTTAGAAATTGGTAACGAGTTTGCATCTTGTGTATTTCCAGACGTATTTACAGAAATATAACCTCCTGCTTGCTGTATACGTTCGAAAGCCATTCTATCTACAATTAAATCCTTTATTACCGGGAAAGCTGCTGCTCTCCATGGTTCGATAGTAATGGTATCGCCATCATTAAACATTCTCATGTGTAATTGACAGGTTGTGATTCCACGGTCTGGACCGTGAGCTTCGCCATTAATATATAAAGAACACATACCACAAATTCCTTCACGACAATCATGATCGAAAGCTACTGGCTGTTCGCCAGAGTTTACTAATTGTTCGTTAAGAACATCCATCATTTCAAGAAAAGACATATGTTCTGAGATATCAGTTACTTTATAATCGACCATTTGACCCTTTGTACTTGAGTCTTTTTGTCTCCAAATCTTAAGCGTTAGATTCATATTATCCATAATGTCAATCTTATTTGTATGAACGTTGTTTCAGTTCAATATCTTTAAATTCTAATTCTTCTTTATGTAGAACCGCATCTGCAGGTTCTCCTTTGTATTCCCAAGCCGATACAAACGCAAAGTTAACATCGTCACGTTTTGCTTCACCTTTTTGCTCACCGTCTAATTCTACCGACTCTTCTCTAAAGTGACCTCCACAAGATTCTCTTCTTACTAAAGCATCTTTAGCGAACAATTCTCCTAATTCTAAGAAATCTGCTACACGTCCAGCTTTTTCTAGTTCTACGTTCATTTCGTTTGCAGAACCAGGAACCTTAACTTCTTTCCAGAATTCTTCACGAATCGCTTTAATTTCGGCCATAGCTTCTGTTAAACCTTTTTCGTTTCTAGACATTCCTACTTTATCCCACATTACTTTTCCAAGTTTTTTGTGGAAGTAATCTACAGATTTTGTTCCCTTGTTGTTAACGAAGAAATCGATACGATCTTTAACTTCTTTTTCAACTTCGTCAAATTCTGGAGTGTTGGTTGGAATTTTTCCGGTTCTAATATCGTGAGATAAATAATCTCCAATAGTATAAGGTAATACAAAATAACCATCGGCTAAACCTTGCATTAAGGCCGAAGCTCCAAGTCTGTTTGCACCGTGATCAGAGAAGTTTGCTTCACCAATACAGTAAAGACCTTCTACAGTAGTCATTAAGTTATAGTCTACCCAAATACCACCCATTGTATAGTGCGTTGCCGGGTAAATCATCATTGGCGTTTTGTATGGATTCTCATCTACGATTTTCTCATACATTTGGAATAAGTTTCCGTATTTCGCCTCAACAATCGCTTGTCCTAATTCGTATATTTTAGCTGGAGTAGCATCTTTTATACCGTGAATTTTAGCTTGCTCTTTTCCGTAACGTTCAATAGCGAATGCGAAATCTAAGTATACCGCTTCACCAGTTGCGTTAACACCGTAACCAGCATCACAACGTTCTTTAGCGGCTCTAGAAGCCACATCACGAGGTACTAAGTTACCAAAGGCAGGGTAACGTCTTTCTAAGTAATAATCTCTATCTGCTTCAGCAATATCCGTAGGTTTTAATTTCCCTTGTTGAATCGCTTTAGCATCTTCTAATTTAGCAGGAACCCAAATACGACCATCGTTACGCAAAGACTCAGACATCAATGTTAATTTAGACTGATAATCTCCCGAACGTGGAATACATGTAGGGTGAATTTGTGTATAACACGGGTTTGCGAAATACGCTCCTTTTTTATGAATTTTCCAAGCCGCCGTAGCGTTAGACCCCATAGCATTAGTCGATAAGAAATATACATTTCCGTATCCTCCAGTTGCAATAACTACAGCATGTGCAGAATGACGTTCTATTTCACCTGTAATTAAATTACGTGCGATAATTCCTCTAGCTTTTCCACCAATTTTAACAACGTCTAACATTTCGTGACGATTGAACATTTCAATCTTTCCACGAGCAATCTGACGGTTCATTGCAGAATATGCTCCTAATAATAATTGTTGTCCTGTTTGTCCTTTAGCATAAAATGTTCTTGACACTAATACACCACCAAACGAACGGTTATCTAATAGTCCACCGTAATCACGTGCAAAAGGAACCCCTTGAGCCACACATTGGTCGATAATATTACCAGACACCTCAGCCAAACGGTGAACGTTTGCTTCACGAGAACGGTAATCTCCACCTTTTACGGTATCGTAAAATAATCTATAATTTGAATCCCCATCTCCTTGATAGTTCTTTGCTGCATTTATCCCTCCTTGAGCCGCAATTGAGTGCGCACGTCTAGGAGAATCTTGATAAGCAAATGCTTTTACGTTATATCCTAATTCGGCTAACGTTGCTGCTGCCGAACCTCCTGCTAAACCTGTACCAACAACAATAATATCTATATTACGTTTGTTTGCAGGGTTTACAAGATCTATATGATTTTTGTAATCTGTCCATTTATCTTTAATTGGACCTTCTGGTACTTTTGAATCTAAAGCCATTTGTATTTAAGATTAATGGTTAAAAAAATGATAAAGTGCAATAAAGATAAATCCTAAAGGGATTATTATTGAGTATGCTTTACCTATAGTTTGCAATGTCTTTTTTCTTCCGGCTGTTCCTCCCATAGATTGGAACGCAGATGTGAAACCGTGTAATAAGTGTAATGCTAAAAACACGAATGCTATAACATAAGCTCCCACACGAATAGGATTTGCAAATTTATGAACTAATTCTTCGTAATAACGGAAACCTTCTACACCTTCCATGGTACCAGACCAATCGCCATTAATAAACTTTGTATTGATTTCTGGAAACCAAAAATCGATAAAATGTAAAATGATGAATGCTAAAATAGCAACACCACTCCAAATCATATTTCTACTCATCCAAGTAGAATTTGCTGCACCGTTGTTTTGTGCATACTTTACACCATTTGCTTTTCTGTTTCTAATTTCTAATACAAACCCCATCACAAAGTGAAATACAACTCCAAATATTAAAACCGGCTGTAACGCAAATTGAATTAAAGGATTTGTTCCCATAAAATGGGATACTTCGTTAAAAAGCTCAGGACTAAATACCGATAAAATGTTGATGGCAAAATGCTGAAGCAAGAAAAACATAAGAAAGAAGGCTGAAAGCGCCATAGCAACTTTTCTTCCTATTGATGAATTTAAAAATCCGCTCATTTTTTTATAATTAGTTTTATTCCCAACAAATTTAAACTAGAATAGTTTTATAGGCAAAAACTCGGACCTTTTAATTTATATTTAGAATGATTTTAAAGAACCCTATAATCAACTACAAAACAGTGTGTTACAAGGATATGAAAAAGAAGTCAAACGTTGACGCAAAAACTTTTAAGCTTCTGCTTTTAAAGTTCGTCTAATTTTAACTTAAAACAGCAGTTTTAGTAAATACGTAGACAACACCTACACACAATTACGTAGTAATACTAAATGTAGTCTTAAACTAAAACCTTTAACATCATTTTAAGTAATCTATTTATACCAACACCTATTATATATGTAATTTTGAGAAATCATCATTTTAAACTTATTTCACATGAAATATCATCACATAAATTCAGACTTATTCATTCAGAATAGAGCAAATTTTAAAGCTCAAATGAAACCGAAAAGCTTGGCTGTTTTTAATTCCAACGACGTTTACCCTATTGGCGCAGATAGCGCGTTACCATTTCAACAAGATCGCAATATTTTTTACTTAAGCGGTGTAGACCAAGAAAGCAGTATTTTAGTTTTATTTCCAGATTGCCCGAATCCAAAGCATCGCGAAATATTATTCTTAACAGAAACCAACGAACATATAGCTGTTTGGGAAGGTGCCAAATTAGATAAAGATGCCGCGTTTAAAACTTCAGGAGTTAAAACGGTGTATTGGTTACAAGATTTTGAACGTGTTTTTAAAGAAATCATGACACAGTGTGAAACGGTTTACGTAAACACCAACGAACATTATAGAGCCAATGTAGAAACAGAAACTCGCGAAGATCGTTTTAACAAGTGGCTACGAGAGCAATATCCAGCGCACAGTGTTGCAAAAAGCAATCCGATTTTGCAACGTTTACGCTCCGTAAAAAACCAAATAGAGATTGATTTAATTCAGCAAGCTTGCGATATTACCGAAAAAGGCTTCCGTCGTATTTTAAAGTTCGTAAAGCCAGGCGTTATGGAATACAATATTGAAGCTGAATTTATGCACGAATTTTTAAATAATCGCTCTAAAGGATTTGCATATACACCAATAGTAGCTTCAGGAAATAATGCCAACGTATTACACTATATTGAAAACAATCAAGAATGTAAAGCTGGCGATTTAATATTGTTAGATGTTGGCGCAGAGTATGCAAATTACTCGTCTGATATGTCTAGAACAATTCCAGTATCAGGAAAATTTACAGACCGACAAAAACAAGTGTACAATGCGATAAACCGCGTTAAAAACGAAGCCACAAAAATGCTTGTTCCTGGGACAATTTGGGCAGATTACCATGTTGAAGTCGGAAAACTTATGACTTCGGAATTATTAGGACTAGGTTTACTAGACAAAGCCGATGTACAAAACGAAAATCCAGACTGGCCAGCATACAAAAAATACTTCATGCATGGCACATCTCACAACATGGGATTAGATACGCACGATTATGGCA
Organism: Formosa bonchosmolovskayae; assembly: GCF_051016085.1. GTDB lineage: Bacteria > Bacteroidota > Bacteroidia > Flavobacteriales > Flavobacteriaceae > Formosa. The sequence continues at coordinate 1,492,027 of NZ_CP174605.1, read as the reverse complement.
TTTTAACCGAGCCTATGCAAGCCAACATGGTATTCACGGTAGAGCCAGGACTTTACATTCCAGAAGAAGGTTTCGGAATTAGAATTGAAGACGATGTCGTAATTCAAGAAAACGGAGAACCATTTAATTTAATGCGCAATATTCCAATTGAAGCGGACGAAATTGAGGACTTGATGAATGCTTAAAAATTCATTTATTTATAAAAAAAAAAAAAAGCAGAGCATTTTATGTTCTGCTTTTTTTTTACCAATAAGAAATCTTAAACTTAGATAATACTATAATTGTCTTCAGAAATAAACTATGTTTGCTTTTTAATTTAACATTTCTATTTCAAAAAATGCTATTTAATTCTATTGACTTTGCTGTGTTTCTTCCCATTGTTTTTGTTCTATACTGGTTTGTATTAAACAAAAACCTAAAGACACAGAATTTCCTAATTGTCGTTGCTAGTTATATTTTTTATGGTTGGTGGGACTGGAGATTCCTCTCTCTTATACTATTTAGTACAATAATAGATTATAATATTGGACTACTTCTTTCCAAACAAGATAATCTCCAGAAAAGAAAGGTCTTACTTTGGACCAGTATAATAATAAATTTAGGTTTCTTAGGATTCTTTAAATATTATAATTTCTTCATTGATAATTTTACTCAAGCATTTTCATTTTTCGGACATGAATTATCTACAAACACACTAAACATTATTCTTCCTGTTGGAATAAGTTTTTACACATTTCAAACGTTAAGCTATACAATCGACGTTTATAAAAAGAACTTAGAACCCACTAAAGATTTTATAGAATTCTGCGCCTTTGTCTGCTTTTTTCCACAGCTAGTTGCAGGTCCAATTGAAAGAGCTACACATTTATTACCGCAATTTAAAAAACAAAGAACCTTCTCTTATGCAGACGCAAAAGATGGGATGAAACAGATTCTATGGGGGTTATTCAAAAAAATAGTAATTGCAGATAATTGCGCAAGATTTGCTAACGAAATTTTTAATAATACTCATGCTAGCCAATTTCTTTCAGAGCATGGTCACTACCAAGGAAGCACCTTAGTACTAGGCGCTTTATTCTTTTCTTTTCAGATTTATTGCGATTTTTCAGGATATTCTGATATAGCCATAGGAGTTAGTCGATTATTTGGTTTCGATTTAAAGCAAAATTTTGCCTTTCCTTATTTTTCAAGAGACATCGCAGAGTTTTGGAGAAGATGGCACATTTCGCTTTCAACTTGGTTTAGAGATTATCTCTACATTCCTTTAGGAGGAAGCAAAGGAGGTATTAGGATGAAAATAAGAAATACTTTCATAATATTTATAGTAAGTGGGTTTTGGCATGGAGCAAACTGGACGTTTATAATCTGGGGAGCATTAAACGCTATCTATTTCCTACCTTTACTATTAACTAATAACAACAGGAACAACATTCAAGTTGTTGCAAAAAACAAATTACTCCCTTCTGCAAAAGACTTTTTAAAAATATGCTTAACTTTTTCCTTAACCATGTTTGCATGGATTTTCTTTCGTGCCGAAAATGTAACTCAAGCATTCATATACATCGATAATCTTTTCTCTACTTCATTATTTATTATCCCAAACTATTACGGGAGACGAGACTCACTAATTACCATGTGTTTTCTATTATTTTTTATAGTAATCGAGTGGATTGGAAGAGAAAACCAATATGCAATAGAGAAGGATTTTTTCAAAAAGCACAAATTAAACTGGATGTTCTTTTTATTTATCTCTATAATAATAATTGAGAATTTCGATAATTCTAAAGCGCAAGAATTTATATACTTTGATTTTTAAACATGAGAACATTTCTAATAAATATTTTTCGTTTCGGAGTACTTTTGATTTTTTATAAATTAATAACTTTTATCCTTTTAATTCCGACATTCACTAATCAATCCTCGAACGATTTTTACGGTGTAGATTCTAATAAACATAAAATAATTCTTGTCGGATCTTCTAACTTAGAACACAATATAGACTACCCCTTATTAAACAAAACATTTGAAAATTATGATGTAATAGGATGTAATCTTAATGCTCCTAGCGGTCTTTTCGCTACATTAAATAAACTTAAACAATTAAACCCTTCCGACCAAGATATAATAATACTGTGCCTACCTCATAGCTTATACGAGTCCGAGTTTTTATTACCTTTAAAAAGCAATCAAAAAATTGGTTTTAATCTAGACATGGTATTGAAATCATTTTACAACTTCCCTATCCCATCTCTACAAAGCTTTTTCACACTTAATATTAATGACGTTTACGACATAGGCACAAAAAGAGGCTATCTAAAGCCATCTAATGAAAATAATCTAAATACTTTTAGTCCATCACCTAAAATGCAAGGGAGCAAAGATTATTTAAATTGTAGCATAAATAATGAAGATATGTTCTTTATAACGAATGATACTTTTGAACAAGGCTTTTTAAGAAAGATAAATACATATATCGCAAGTGAGTTTAACTCTAAAATTTTCTATAGATATCCTGCAATTAGAGAGAATAATTTTGACATTAATAAATTTAGATTACAGTATCTAAATGAAGAGTTTGAATTTATCAATAGTTTCAAAAATTCCATTTATACCGAAAACTATTGGTATAATCAATGGTATCATTTAAATGCATGCGGAAGAGATTTAAATACTGAAAAACTAATTTTAGAGATAAAAAGCAAAATTGGTATTTAACCATTAATATCACACAAATATATTTTAGCAGAACTCTACATGGAGTTCTGCTTTTTTTTTATGATATTTGATTCGTTTATACGCAGCCAACTATTATGAAAAACCATCTATTTACGTTCTCTTTTTTAATCATTTCAATAATTGCAAACGCCCAGACTACAAGTGTCGAAAAATCTATTTACGGCATACAAACAGGATTTCTGGGACTTTATGGCTATAATGAAACCCGACTAACAAACAGCATTGCTTTACGCAGTGAAATTGGTCTTGACGCTGGAGTTTGGGGTAATGATATTAACGACATAGACGGCTTTTTACTTACACCTGGAATTACCGTAGAACCTCGCTGGTATTACAATTTAAAGAAACGCACCAAAAAAGGTAGACACACTGCAAATAATACAGGAAATTTTGTATCCATTAAAACAAGTTATCACCCGGATTGGTTTACGATTTCGGACGCAGACCATATAAATTTTATAGGAGACATATTAATTATTCCGACTTGGGGAATCCGGAGACATATTGGGAATCATTTTAATTACGAAGCAGGCATTGGCCTAGGCTACGGTCGCTACTTAGTCAATAAAGACGACTATTATTACGGCGATAAAAATGCAGTTGCCGCCAACCTTCATTTACGTATTGGCTACTCCTTTTAAATAATATAAATTCATAAAAAAAACGGAACCCCACTAAAGGTTCCGTTTTTACCTAATTATAATTAATCTGAACAGTTAATAAATTGTCGTAATAGGTTTTTAGCAATTATTCCACTCGTAATAATTGGAATCTTCGTTTAATTTAAAGCCCGTTTTTGGATATAATTTATTTCCAACTATATTCGATTTACTCGTCTCCAAAAACATGCCACAAGCATGAGTTTCCCTAACTAAATTTTTAGCAATTTCAATTAATTTTACAGACACGCCTTTCCCTCTAAAATCGGGAGTCACAAACAAATCGTTTAAGAGCCACAGCTTCTCCATTCTTGTAGAAGAAAACAATGGATACAACTGCACGAAACCTACTAATTGCCCCTTTTCATTTTCTGCAACAAAAATTTCAGAATCTCTATGTTTTAGTCTTTCAGAGAGAAACGTTACAGCACTTTTTACATCGGTTTCTTTGTTATAAAAAACGCGATATGCATCAAATAATACAGCAACAGATTTCAGATCGTTTTCGACAGCGTTTCTATACGTCATTTTCTTATTGTTAATTTACGTTTAAGCCAATGCCGTTTCAAATACGTAACGATGTAATTTCTGAAGTGTTTCCGTTTTATCGCTAGTATTTATTAATAGAGAAATATTGTTATTACTTCCGCCGTAAGAGATCATTCTAATGTTTATATCTTGTAAAATTTGAAATAATTTATGTGTGTCTGGGTGATGCACAATATTGTTTCCTACCACACAAACAATCGTTCTATGCGTATCTACCTCTACTTTAGAAAACTCTTCTAATTCTGCTACAATATCTTTTAAATATGTAGGATCGTCTATAGTTAAAGACACTGCTATTTCGGAAGTTGTAATCATATCGATTGACGTATGATATTTCTCAAAAATCTCGAATACTTTTTTCAAGAAACCAGACGCTTGAAGCATTCTAGCCGACTTGATTTTTATGGCTGTAATACCATCGATAGCAGCAATAGCTTTTATACCTTCACCTTCGGCAGAATCATCAATTAATGTTCCATGCGCAGCAGGCTCCATAGTATTTTTTATACGCACAGGTATTTTTAAATCACGTACCGGCATAACTGTTTGCGGATGTAAAATTTTCGCTCCAAAATACGCCAATTCAGCAGCCTCATCGAATGATAAATGCGAGATAGCATCGGTGTCGTGTACAAATCTTGGATCGTTATTATGGAATCCATCAATATCGGTCCAAATCTGAACTTCTTCAGCACCAACAGCAGCACCAATAATACTTGCAGTAAAATCACTACCTCCACGTTCTAAATTAGAAACCTGCCCATCGGCATCTAAACAAATAAAACCTTGTGTAATAAAAATTTCAGTATCTAAATTATCGTTTAAAACACGCTCTAAATTCTGTTTTATGTAAAACGAATCTGGTTCTTGTAATCGATCTGTTCGCATAAAGTCGAAAGCCGAAATTAAAGTTGCTTTTATACCGTCTTGCTGTAAAAAACGACTAAACATAAATGTAGATAACAACTCACCTTTAGACACAATTATTTTATACAATAACTTGTTTGTGGGTTGCGTGGTTAAATCTCTTAACTCACTAAAAACACCATCTATATATTGTAAAGATTCATCTATAAATTCTTGTTTCGAAAACAAATCGTTCACAACAACCACATAATTCTGATATAAGGTTTCTACTAGCGTTAAAGCCTCCTCAGATTTTCCTTCAGTAATGGTTTTCGATATTTCAACTAAAGCATTTGTAGTTCCCGACATCGCCGACAACACGACAACTTTTCTACCACCTTCTGATACGATACTTTTTACGTTGGTCATGTTTTTTACCGACCCTACAGAAGTTCCTCCAAATTTTAATACAAGCATAATTTTTAGTTTTAAAGGTTCAAATGTAATTAGAGTTAAACGAATTAAAATAAAAATGAAAAATTTGTTCTAAATTTGTACAAATTGTTAAATAATTAACAAATGAGAACTATAGCCTCTTGTGTAGAAGAAATTTTATTAGCGCAACCTTTTTTAGAGGAAGCCATTTCTAGAAACATTGTAAATTACTCTGCTTTAGCCAACGAGTTGGTAGAGCCTATTACAGAAATGCTCAGAAAACCGGTAAAATCTGGTGCAATTATGATGGCTTTACGCCGTTATTCGCCACCCAAAGATTTAGGAAATTCGGTACGACTAAAACGTGTATTAAATAGCTTAGGAGATATTACGGTACGTTCTAATTTATCGAACTACACCTTTAAAAACTCCAAAACGTTATTTGAAAGTCACGCCAAAGTCATTCAAAAAATCGGAGATAAATCGAATATTTTCTACGCGTTTACCCGTGGAATTCACGAAAGCAATATTGTTATTTCTAGCTCAGAACAACACCACATCGACACTTTGTTTTCTAATGAGGACCAAATAGGACTTCAGAATCACCTTTCAGCAATCAGCATAAATCTGCCTGCAGACAACACTAAAATTGCTGGTTTGTACTATCAGATCTTTAAACGTTTGGCTTGGGAAGGCATTACGCTTTACGAAGTGGTTTCAACAACAAACGAGTTTACCGTTTTAGTGGAAGAAGGCTATGTAAACAAAGCGTTCTCTGCCATTAAACGCTTACACAGTTAGTAGTTAGTAGTTGAGTTGAGGCACTTTAGTGGGCAAACCAATAATATTTACAAAAAACGTTGCTTCTAAACTATTTAAAAGCAACGTTTTTTTATTCTATAAAAAGGAATTTAGCTAACGATTATCAATAACTTTTTTAAATACGATACATGGCTAAACGTCAACCTACACTTGTTTAAAGGCCTCACACTTCACTCTTTTACATTGTTTTATATGATGCTAAAATAAATTCTGCATGACGTATTTACTTAGACTAATCAATAACCAAAGTATTATAAGTTTGGATATTCAATTTTATCGCTATACATCTCCCAAATTTTATAACCACCTCCTATATTAAGAATATCGGTAACACCGCTATGTCTAAGAATGGATTCTGCCAAATATCCACGCAATCCTTTCTGACAGAACACTATTACTTTTTTCTCCTGAACAAGAACACTATCAATATGTTGTCTTAACGTATCTAACGGACAATTAACAGCCCCAGGAATGGTTCCTTTTTTATATTCGTTCTCATTTCTAACATCTAATAACAGGTAGTCTTCTTTAGCTGAACTTTCCATAAAGCGATCTAATGCTTCGACCGAAATCTGATTACTTTTATTATTTAAAATATTTTCAATCACAAAACCCGCTACAACAACGGGATCTTTGGCAGGTGAAAAAGGTGGTGCATAAGCCAAATCTAATCGCGGTAAATCGGTTACTTTTAATTTAGCATAAATCGCCGTGCTTAAAACATCTACCCGTTTATCTACACCGTATTCTCCAAACAGCTCCGCTCCCAAAATCTCGTCTGTTTGCGGACTGTAATACAATTCTATAATTAAATCTTTAGGATTTGGATAATAACTAGGCGTTGAACCCGCAACTACTAAAACAGATTTAAAATCGATTCCGTTTTTATTTAAAGCAGTAGCATTCATCCCTGTTCTTGCCAAAGTATAATCAAACACCTTAACAATAGCTGTTTTATAAGCACCCTTAAAAGTTATATTTCCTGCTGTGGCATTTGATCCCGCCGCACGTCCTGCTTTATTAGAATGCGTTCCTAGAGGAAAATAATCATCTTCGTTGGTTTGTAAATTTCTAATTGAAATATTATCTCCTGCCGCAAACACATCTTTAATGGACGTTTCCATAAACTCATTTACTTTTAAAGCACCATTTCCAATAGCTTCTGCACCTTCATCTAAAAGTAATTGTGTATTGGGTTTAATTCCGGCACTTAAGATTACAAAATCTGTTGGAATATGCTTACCATCGCTTGTAATCACTGCTAAAATTTTTCCGTTTTTATCGATGTCAAATTTAGACACAAAGGTTCCTGATAGCACCTCAATCCCTTTTGAAACTAGAACCGCCTCTCCAAACTTTGCGAATTTTTCTTCCCACATATTTAAAACATACGGAGATCCTTCAATAAGCGTGACATCTTTCCCTGCCTCTTTTAAATTTTCGGCAACCTCAACACCAATTAATCCGCCTCCAACTACTGTGATATGCTTAGAAACACTAGTCAGTCCTTCATTTGTAATTTTATCGAAATCCACCATAGAGCGACACGTAGACCACCCCTGAGCTAATTTTATGTTATCGATTGGTGGCACCACAGAACTCGCCCCCGTCGCGAACACCAAAGTATCGTATCGATAGCCATCGGCTTTAGAGTAAACAATTTTTTCTTTGGTATTTATCCTTATAATTTCTTCATTTAAACGGACATCAATATTAAATCGCGTTTTAAGCAAAGCTGGCTTTACAACAAGTAAATTTTCTCTACTTTCTATTACTCCAGAAAAAGCATACGGCATACCACAAGTGGCATAACTTATATTTGCGCCTTTCTCAAATAAAATAATTTCTGCTTGTTCGTTTTCTCTTCTCGCTTTGGCCGCTGCAGATGGTCCTGCCGATAACCCTCCAATTACTATAATTCTTTTCATTGTACCTCTTAGTTTCTATACAAATTTGGACCAAACTTTTTTAACAAAGTGTAACGTATGTCACACAAGCGATTTCGTAATCCAATAATATCTAAATACGCTTTAAAAGACGAGCTCCTTTATATTATTACACGATAATTAACCTATGATTATTATCTTTGTTTTAACATTTATTAATTATGATTTTACAACATAAAGGTTCTCCTATTTATTTTAGCGACGAAGGCAAGGGTACTGCAATTATTCTACTTCATGGGTTTTTAGAAAACAGCAGCATGTGGAAACGCATAGCTCCCGTTTTAGCTAAGAAAAATCGAGTTATTTGTATTGATTTATTAGGCCATGGAGAAACGGCCTGCATAGGCTACATACACACAATGGATATGATGGCCGATGCTGTACAGACTGTTTTAAATCATTTAAAAATTAGGCGATACCATATTGTAGGGCACTCCATGGGTGGCTATGTCGCTTTAGTGTTAGCCGAACGCTTACCAGACAACATAAAAGGTTTGGTTTTACTGAATTCGCATGCTAAGCCCGACCAAGAAGATCGTGTTAAATTAAGAAATCGAGCCATTCAGGCCGCAAAGACAAATTATAGCACTGTGGTTAGTATGTCTGTGTCCAATTTGTTTAGACCAGAAAACACGAAGAAATTTGCCAAGGACATACAGTGGATTAAAGACGAAGCCCTAAACACACCCATCCAAGGCTATATCGCAGCTCAAGAAGGGATGAAAATAAGAAATGATCTAGAGGTTTTATTACACTTTTCACCATATCGAAAAATGATTATTTATGGTAAGAACGATCCGGTAATGGACCCCGAGATTATCTTACAACAAACAGCAAACACAGAAGTGAAATTAGTAGAGTTAAGTGGTGGACACATGAGTCATATTGAAAACGAAGACGACATGCTACACGAACTACTAAACTTTATCGAGTAAAGTAATAACTCATTTAGTCCGTTTATTTTAGTCATAATCAGCTATTTTTTACAACGAAAAGACTTAGCCAATACTCACAGATTTAGGCAAAAAAAAAGCTCAGAAAAGAACACTTTATACAGTGTAAATCTTCTGAGCTGTTAGGTTTTAAATATAATTATTTATCGTCTAAAGCATTCCAACCTTGTGCCACTAAAGGAATTTTAGTTTCTGCTCGTGTCACCAAATGCATTCCTGCATTTTCTTCAGTCATAAATCCAATTACCGTTAAATTTGGATTGGCTTTAATTTTAGGAAAATCTTCCTGAGATATAGTAAATAACAATTCGTAATCTTCACCACCGCTTAAGGCTATTGTAGTTCCATCGATATCAAACTCTTCACAAGTACTAATAAATTGCGGATCTAAAGGGATTTTGTTTTCGTATAAATCGCATCCCACTTTACTTTGTTTACACAAATGAATAATTTCTGAAGATAGTCCGTCGCTAATATCAATCATAGATGTTGGCTTAACCTCTAAATCTTTCAGTAATTTTATAATATCCTGTCTTGCTTCAGGTTTTAACTGACGCTCGATGATATACGTATACGGTTCTAAATCTGGCTGGCTATTTGGATTGACCTTAAAAACTTCCTTTTCGCGTTCTAAAACCTGAAGTCCCATGTACGCGCTCCCAATATCACCTGTAACAACTAATAAATCGTTTGGTTTTGCACCATTTCTATACACCACATCGTCTTTAGACACTGTCCCTAAAGCAGTAACCGAAATTAGCAAACCTGTAGTAGACGAGGTTGTGTCTCCCCCTACAACATCTACGCCATATGTTTTAGCTGCCGTTTCAATTCCAGCATATAATTCTTCAATAGCTTCTAAAGGAAAACGGTTAGACATCGCGATAGACACTGTGATTTGTGTTGCATTTGCATTCATAGCAAATACATCAGATAAATTTACAATTACAGCCTTGTAACCCAAATGTTTTAAAGGCATATAGCTCAAATCAAAATGCACGCCTTCAACTAACAAATCTGTTGTAATTACAACTTGCTGATCTTTAAAATCTAAAACAGCAGCATCGTCTCCAATACCCTTTATTGTAGTTTCTTGTTTTATTTCGAAATGCTTAGTCAGATGATCGATAAGTCCGAATTCACCTAACTGACTTAATTCTGTACGTTGTTGATTTTTATCTTCTATCATACTGCAAAAATAAGAAGCTTATTTTTAATTATTACTAAAGCAGGCACTGATTTTGCAATTAGCATTCCGAAATAGTAAACAACTTGAAAAGTTGAAATATTAAGAATACTTAAAAACTTCCCGCAAACAAACTATGACAAAAATCATATTTTTAAAACAGGTAATCAACATTGGGCCTACAGCGCTTCAAAAAAGCCTCTTTTTTAATTGAATTTAAAACACTCAAATAGGTTTTAAATTTAAAATAGACTGGATTCATTTCATAACATCACAAGACACCGTAACGAAGTAAAAAAGCGCATAAAAATCAGCTACTATTTTAAAATAATCGAAAAAACAACAACACTACAACGTTAAATATGAACCATTTAAAGCACTTCCTTTTGTAAAAAAAACAAATCGTATTAAAAACAATAAAATAGTCTCAAAAAATCTCATTTTAACGTTCTAAATTAAACATATCGTAAACAATTTAAGTTTTCAAAAACAATAGTCAAAATCAATCTAACTATTAGTTAATATAATGTAAGGTTACATGGAAATAACCTACTTAAATTGTATATTCGCAATCTCTTTAGAATTAATCTAATTTAATTTATGATAAAAGTATCTGAAACAGCCAAAAAGAAAGTCATTGAACTTATGACCGACGATGGGTATAACGCCACTACCGACTACGTGCGTGTGGGTGTAAAAAGTGGTGGTTGTTCTGGTCTGTCATACGATTTAAAATTTGACAAGGAACAACAAGAAGACGACAAGGTCTTCGAAGACAATGGTGTAAAAATTATTGTTGATAAAAAAAGCTTTTTGTACTTAATTGGAACCACTCTGGAATATTCAGGAGGTTTAAATGGTGCAGGCTTCGTGTTTAACAACCCTAACGCAAATAGAACTTGTGGATGCGGGGAAAGTTTTTCACTTTAAAATTTTTTAAAAATTAAAGTTGAAAGTAATCGAAGTTATAAAGTTAAATCACGGCTTTTACAAAACCCAAATTCAACTTTATAACTTTACACTTTAAAACATTATACTAAATATGAGTAAGTATACAGAGGATGACTTAAGGGAAGAATTAAAAACCAAGGAATACGAATATGGTTTTTATACTGATATGGAATCAGACACTTTCCCTATAGGTCTAAATGAAGATATTGTGAGAGCTATTTCCCTTAAAAAAGGAGAGCCAGAATGGATGACAGATTGGAGATTGGAAGCTTTCCGTGTATGGCAAGACATGGAAGAACCAGATTGGGCAAACGTAAATTATGTGAAACCAGATTTTCAATCTATTGCATATTACTCTGCTCCAAAATCGGTAGACCCAAATAAAACATTAGACGATGTAGATCCAGATTTACTAGCCATGTATAAAAAGCTAGGAATTTCTGTAGACGAGCAGAAAAAGATGAATAATGTGGCTATGGATATTGTTGTAGATTCTGTTTCGGTAGCAACTACATTCAAAAAAACACTTTCTGAAAAGGGGATTATTTTTATGTCCATTTCAGAAGCAATCAAGGAACATCCAGAGTTAGTTAGAAAATATTTAGGAACTATTGTACCTCAAAAAGACAACTATTATGCGGCCTTAAATTCTGCTGTATTTAGTGATGGGTCTTTCTGCTACATTCCTAAAGGTGTTCGTTGTCCGATGGAATTATCTACATATTTCAGAATCAATCAAGGAGGAACTGGTCAATTCGAACGTACACTTTTAGTTGCAGACGAAGGAAGTTATGTAAGTTACCTTGAAGGTTGTACAGCACCTAGCCGTGACGAAAACCAATTACACGCTGCCGTTGTTGAGCTTATTGCTATGGACAACGCAGAAATAAAATATTCTACAGTACAAAACTGGTTCCCAGGAAATGCTGAAGGAAAAGGAGGGGTTTACAATTTTGTGACTAAACGTGGACTGTGTGAGAAAAATGCTAAAATCTCATGGACACAGGTAGAAACAGGATCTGCTGTAACATGGAAATACCCAAGTTGTATTTTAAAAGGTGATAATTCTGTCGGAGAATTTTACTCGATAGCAGTTACTAATAATTACCAACAAGCCGATACCGGAACAAAAATGATTCATTTAGGAAAAAACACTAAATCGACCATTATTAGTAAAGGTATTTCTGCAGGTAAATCTCAAAACTCTTATAGAGGTTTAGTGCAAATTAGCCCACGAGCAGAAAATGCCCGTAACTTCTCGCAATGCGACAGTTTGTTAATGGGTAACGAGTGTGGTGCACATACATTCCCATACATTGAAGCTAAAAATAAAACCGCACAAATCGAACACGAAGCGACTACAAGTAAAATTGGTGAAGACCAGATTTTCTATTGTAACCAACGTGGTATCGATACTGAAAAAGCAATTGCTTTAATTGTGAACGGATTTAGTAAAGATGTATTAAAACAATTACCAATGGAATTTGCTGTTGAAGCTCAAAAATTATTGGAAATTAGTTTAGAAGGATCTGTAGGATAATCTTTTATAATCGCCTTAAAATGAAAAAAACACTCGTATTATTACTTTGCCTTTCGCTTTTTGTTAGTTGTAAGAATGAATCTAAAACAACTACAGAAACCATTTCTCAATCAGAAAGTAAGAACGCTCAAGTATTAAAAGGAGAATTTGTGTATTTCGCAGATGCCGCTATTTTACAAACCAAAGAAGAGGTTTACGGCATTATTATAAACGATAAAATGCACGAATTAGACAATCAAGCTAAAGCGTATAAAAAGGAAAGTACAGATATGGTGCCCGTAGAAATTAAAGGCATTGTGAAACCAAAAACAGAAGGAGAAGAAGGCTGGCCATTTCAAATAGAAATTACTGAAATTGTTAAAGTGAGTCCACCCCTAGCGCAAGACGCGACTACAATAAAAATTAAGAACACGAATAACTAAGATACAGAGTAATGTTAAAGATTAATAATTTACACGCAAGCGTAGAAGGTAAAGCGATTTTAAAAGGAATTAACTTAGAAGTTAAACCTGGAGAAGTTCATGCTATTATGGGACCAAACGGTTCTGGTAAAAGTACATTATCTTCAGTTATCGCAGGAAAAGAAGAGTATGAAGTAACCGATGGTGAGATTTATTTTGACGAAGAAAATATTGAAGAATTATCGGCAGAAGAACGCGCACACAAAGGCATCTTTTTATCGTTCCAATATCCTGTTGAAATTCCTGGTGTTTCGGTTACAAATTTCATAAAAACTGCAATTAACGAAACGCGTAAAGCAAAAGGATTAGAAGATATGCCTGCTAAAGACATGTTGAAGTTAATTCGTGAAAAATCTGAATTGTTAGAAATCGATAGAAAATTTTTATCACGTTCTCTTAACCAAGGATTTTCTGGGGGAGAAAAGAAACGTAATGAAATTTTCCAAATGGCTATGTTAGAGCCTAAATTAGCAATCCTTGACGAAACAGATTCTGGTTTAGATATCGATGCCTTACGTATTGTCTCTAATGGTGTTAATAAATTAAAAAGCAGGGATAATGCAGTTGTAGTTATTACGCATTACCAACGTTTATTAGATTATATCGTTCCTGATTTTGTACACGTTTTACTAGACGGAAAGATTGTAAAATCTGGTGGTAAAGAACTTGCACACGAATTAGAAGAGAAAGGTTACGACTGGATTAAAGAAGAAGTAAAAGGGTAATTAACGGATTGCAATTATAATTATCGTTTAAAGACCAAGTAAAAATATCTTCAGATTCCATTGCGAATACCATAGCCCAAAGATTTGAAACCAATATATTACGTTTTAATCAAAAGGCAAAACAGAAGAAACTAGGTCTTAATTATATAGAGTTTTGATTCAGAATGTATTTTCAGAAGAGGAATTCGAAACATTAGTTTCAAAATATGAATTTAAGCAAGCAATTAGTAACTTGATTTCATATTTGAACAAAAAAGATTTTAAAGGAAGCAAGTTTAAATAAGGCCAAAAGTGAACCACTTGAAACCTTAAACTTGAAACTATTAAGAAAATGGATTTAAAAGAAAAATTAGTGTCTTCGTTTATGGCATTCGAAAATAAAGTCGATGTCGATACACCTGTACATGCTATACGTAACGAGGCCTTCAAAATATTTGAAACTACCGGATTTCCTTCAAAAAAGGACGAAAACTGGAAATACACCTCGTTAAACAGTGTTTTAAAACAGGATTATAGCGTATTCCCTAAGCATGAAAATGCAATAGAATTTCGCGATGTTAAATCGTACTTAATACACGAAATCGACACGTATAAAATCATCTTTATAGACGGAAAATATTCGTCACATTTATCGCAAACTACGCACGATGGTATAGATGTTTGTTTAATGTCTTCGGCTTTAAATAAACCAAAATATCGCTTAGTTATAGAGAATTACTTTAATAAAGTCGCAGAAAAAGGTGGATTAACCTCTTTAAATACGGCGTTCTCTAACGAAGGTGCTTACATACACATTCCTAAAAATAAATTGGTAAATAAACCAATTCAAATTATACACTTTTCTACAGGTTCGGAAGAAGCAGTGATGCATCAACCAAGAAACTTAATTGTTGTAGACGAGAATAGTCATGTGCAAATAATCGAGCGTCACCAGAGTTTAAATGAGAATCCTGTTTTAACAAATTCGGTAACCGAAATTTTCGCCAACAAACGCGCTATTGTAGATTATTATAAGCTACAAAACGACAAAGAAAATGCATCGTTAATAGATAATACTTACGTAAACCAAAAGCAAGAAAGTCATGTTTCTGTTCATACCTTCTCTTTCGGAGGAAAATTAACTCGAAACAATTTGCACTTCTATCAAAATGGAGAACGTATAGATTCTACACTTAACGGGATTACTATTATTGGTAATAAACAGCACGTAGACCACAATACTTTGGTACACCATATCGAACCAAATTGCGAAAGTCACCAAGATTACAAAGGTATTTTTAACGACAGTAGTACCGGAGTCTTTAACGGAAAAGTGGTGGTAGATAAAGAAGCGCAAAAAACTAATGCCTTCCAATCTAACAATAATATATTACTAAGCGACAAAGCGACCATTAACAGTAAACCTCAGTTAGAGATTTTTGCAGACGATGTAAAATGTTCTCACGGTTGTACTATCGGTCAGCTAGACGAAAGTGCTATGTTTTACTTACGTTCTCGTGGAATTCCTCAGAAAGAAGCTAAAGCATTACTTATGTACGCCTTTAGTAATAACGTCTTGGATTCTGTAAAAATACCTGAAGTTAAATCTCGTATTAATAAAATTATAGCAGAGAAACTAGGTGTAAATCTAGGATTCGATCTTTAAAATTAGAAGCTAATTCCAGCTTTCGGCAGTCGCTTTTTTCTCGTGCCTCGAAAAAGAGCTCCAACAACTGCCTCTATCTGGGCTAAACCATCGATTATGTTTAACGTAGAACACATAAGACAAGACTTCCCGATACTTCACAGACAAGTAAACGGTAAACCTTTAGTGTATTTAGATAATGCTGCAACATCGCAAACACCACAAGCTGTTATCGATGCCATTGTAGCTTACTATAGCAACTACAATGCAAACATACATCGTGGGGTACACTCGTTAAGCCAAGAAGCAACAGATGCTTACGAGGAAGCACGAATAAAAATTCAGAACCATTTTAATGCCAAGTTTTCTCACGAAATTATATTTACGTCAGGAACAACACATGGTATTAATTTAGTGGCAAACGGATTTTCATCACTACTAAAAAAAGGAGACGAAATTATTGTTTCGGCTTTAGAACACCACAGCAATATTGTGCCTTGGCAAATGTTATGCGAACGTTCTGGAGCAACGCTTAAAGTAATTCCTATGAATTTAGAAGGCGAGTTAATCATGTCCGAATACCACAAACTCCTTTCAGATCATACTAAATTGGTATTTGTAAATCATATTTCGAATGCTTTAGGAACTATAAATCCTATTAAGTATATAATTGACGAAGCACATAAAGTTGGTGCGGCCGTTTTAATAGATGGCGCACAATCTTGCCCTCATATTAAACCCGATGTTCAGGCTTTGGATGTAGATTTTTACGTGACCTCTGCTCACAAAATGTGTGGCCCAACCGGAGAAGGTATGCTTTACGGAAAAGAAGATTGGCTTAACAAACTTCCGCCTTATCAAGGTGGTGGCGAAATGATAGACCAAGTCACTTTCGAAAAAACAACCTATGCAGGATTACCTCATAAATTTGAAGCCGGAACACCTAATATCTGTGGAGGAATTGCTTTTGGTGCCGCTATAGATTATATGAATGGTATTGGTTTCGATGCCATTGCAAACTACGAACACGAACTGTTAGAGTATGCCACTGCTAAACTTTCGGAAATTGAAGGATTAAAAATTTACGGGACATCTAAACAAAAAACGTCTGTAGTTTCATTTAATTTAGAAGGTATTCATCCTTACGATGTGGGTACCATTTTAGATAAATTAGGAATAGCCGTTAGAACAGGTCATCACTGTGCACAACCTATCATGGATTTCTATAAAATACCAGGAACGGTTAGAGCTTCATTCGCATTTTATAATACTAAAGAAGAAGTCGATGCTTTGGTAACTGGTGTTAAAAAAGCTAAAATGATGCTATCTTAAATTTACATTGAATTCTTTTTTGTAATTTTCTAGTATAAATTTCTAGTTATGAAATATATCACGCTCTTAGTAAGTATTATATTATGTAGTGCATGCGGATTAACTAAAAACAATTCGGAACCGGTACAAACTAATGTAAATTCATCTATAATGCATACCGATCAAAACGATGTGCTAATGGAATACACAGCCATTACTAGAGGATTATTTCTTAAAATTAGAATAGAAAATCAGGAGATACTTGTTAAAAAGGAACAATTTGGTCCTGACAAGATTAGAGATATTTCAGATACCGAATGGGACATTCTCATGCAGAAACTAGAAGCTGTAAACTTAAATACACTATCTAGTTTAGAAGCCCCTTCAATGAAACGCGCATACGATGGTGCTGCGGCCGCAAGATTAGAAATTACTGAAGCCGATTTAAAATATAGCACCTCAGAATTTGACCACAATAATCCGAATACTAAAATTGAACCATTAGTAGATTACATTTTATCTCTAGCCAAAACCGTTGAATAACAATTTTACAATTTGTAATTTTGATAAAAATAGAACACGTGACGATACAAGACATACAAAACGAAATAATAGACGAATTCTCAATGTTTGAAGATTGGGAAGAACGTTACCAATATATGATTGATTTAGGGAAGTCTTTACCTCTTATAGACGATCAATTTAAAAACGACGACAACCTAATTAGAGGATGCCAAAGCAAGGTTTGGGTACATGCAGAAATGAAAGACAATAAAGTAGAGTTTACTGCCGATAGCGATGCTATTATCACAAAAGGTATAGTGGCTATTTTAATCCGTGCGTTTTCAAATCAGCACCCTAAAGATATCTTAGATGCTAACACCGATTTTATAGATGAAATTGGTTTAAAGGAACATTTATCGCCAACTCGTGCAAATGGTTTGGTGAGTATGGTAAAACAACTAAAAATGTATGCTATTGCATACCAAACACAACTGAATTAAAATGAGTAAAGAAATAGATACAGCCGAATTAGGCGAAAAAATAGTAAAGGTTTTAAAGTCGATTTTCGACCCAGAAATACCTGTAGATATTTATGAGTTAGGATTAATTTACGACGTCTTTGTAAATGAAGATGCCGAGGTAAAAATTCTAATGACATTAACAACACCTAACTGTCCTGTTGCCGAAACATTACCTTTAGAAGTAGAAGAAAAGGTAAAATCTATAGACATGATAAAGGATGCTGAAGTAGAAATTACTTTCGATCCGCCATGGAGTCAAGAATTAATGAGCGAGGAAGCAAAGCTAGAATTAGGAATGCTTTAATTATATGGCAGAAGACATTATAAATAGAGTAGCCAATAGTAAACTTAAAGTTTTAGACCTTGAAGATTATTATCCTTCTGGATCTAGAATTTTATTAGATATTAAAGATTGGCTTGCTGAAGGTCTAGTACTTCGTGAACTAGATTTTAGAGCACACGTTGCGTCTCATAATTGGGAACAATACCAGAACACCTATGTTGCTTTAACCTGTAGTACAGATGCTATTGTACCTGCATGGGCTTATATGCTAATTACATTAGAGCTTGAACCTTATGCCGAAAAAGTGAATTTAGGAACCTTAAACGAATTGGAAACTTCGATTTATCAAGATATTATAAACGATTTAGATGTTTCAGAATTTAAAGACGCCCCAGTTATAATAAAAGGGTGTGCTAAAAAGCCTGTTCCAGAAAGTGCTTATGTTATGATTAGTAATAAAATAAGACCTATTGCGCGCTCTATTATGTTTGGAGAAGCATGCTCGAGTGTACCGCTTTATAAAAGAAAGTAAAATTTAACTTCTTTATTAATTCACATATTTTATTTTTGCACCATAACCATTATTATAATAACAATATTATGAAAAGAATTTTTACAATCTGCTTCCTGTTGGTTGCTACAGCTTCATTCGCTCAAACAAAAGAGGAATTAAAAAGTATACAGAGTGCTAAAAAAGATTCTATAAGTGCGCTTCAATCAGAAGTGAAAGCGCTTCAAACTCAAATTGATAAATATCCAGGATGGCATTACGGTGCTTTTGGTACTATAGGTGCTAACTTATCTGAGTTTAGCAATTGGTACGCACAAGGATCTCCTAACAACTCTGCAGGTAATATTACTATAACTGTTAATCCTTATGCTAAATTAAACAGAGAAACTTTTTTCTGGTATACTACAGCCAATGTAAATTTAAGCTGGGTAAAGTTTGACGATAAGGACGATCCAAACGATGATGATGATTACAGACAAGCAACAGACATCTTTACGTTAACCTCTCTATATGGCTATAAGTTTAGTGAAAAATTAGCGGCTTCTGCTTTAGTAGAATACAGAACAACGTTATTAAACAACTTTAACGATCCAGGTTACCTAGATCTTGGGGTTGGGGTTACATGGACACCAGTTTCAAGTTTAATCGTGGTTATTCATCCTTTAAACTACAACTTCGTGTTTAGTGATGATGATGTGATTTTCGATTCTTCTTTAGGAGCAAAACTTGTCGCAGATTATTCTAAATCTTTCGGAAAGTTAAACGTAAAGTCTAACTTATCTATGTTCCAATCTTATAAAAGCTCTGACTTATCTAACTGGACATGGACTAATGCATTAGGTTACGAACTTTGGAGAGGAATTGGTCTTGGTTTCGAATTTGGTTTAAGAGACAACAAACAAGAAGCTCTTAATTATGCTATTAATACTCAAGGTAACACTGGAGAAACGTTTGATAGTGTAGATAACGACTTACAAACGTATTGGACATTTGGTTTAAGCTACGCGTTCTAAACCATCAAAATATTTAGTTTCAAAAAGGCTTCAATATAAATTGAAGCCTTTTTTATACACTACGTTTTCGAAGTGTATCTACATACATTTCGAAATGCATTCCATTTTACATTGCTTTCTTTAACAGATTTAGTTGCAAATGGATTAATTCTTATTACCATTTTTAATTACGCTAAAAACGTTCCCTAATAAGCTGTAAGCTATTATAAGGCATAAAAAAATGCGCCTAAGCGCATTTTTATTTTATTCTTCCTCACTTAAATCGAGATCGTCGTAATCCGGATATAGAAAGTGATTGTAAGGAAAACGTGTGATGTGAATCTCACGAACCTCATCGTAAACGCGTTTTCTAAAATCTTCTAAATTTTCCTTGTTTAATGCAGAAATAAATAAGGCGTTTTCACCTAATTTATTCATCCATGTGCGTTTCCATTCTTCTAACGAATAATTCGCTTTTGTACGTACTTCTTGTAAGTCGGTTTCGTCAAATGGTTCTGCTTCATAGGCATCAATTTTATTAAACACCATAATAACAGGTTTGTCTCCACCTTCTATTTCCCCTAATATTTTTTCTACTGAAGCGATATGATCTTCAAAATTAGGATGAGAAATATCTACAATGTGCAATAATAAATCGGCTTCACGAACTTCATCCAAAGTACTCTTAAAAGAGTCTACCAATTGCGTTGGTAACTTTCTAATAAACCCAACCGTATCACTTAATAAGAATGGTAAATTATGAACCACTACTTTTCTAACCGTAGTATCTAGCGTCGCGAATAATTTGTTTTCGGCAAACACTTCACTTTTACTAATAACATTCATTAAAGTCGATTTTCCAACATTGGTATATCCCACTAAAGCCACACGAACCATAGCACCACGATTACCGCGTTGTACAGACATTTGCTTGTCTATCGTTTTTATTTTCTCCTTTAATAAAGCAATACGTTCTCTTACAATACGTCTATCTGTTTCAATTTCGGTTTCCCCAGGTCCACGCATTCCAATTCCCCCTTTTTGGCGTTCAAGGTGTGTCCACATTCCTCTTAATCGAGGTAATAAATATTCGCACTGTGCCAATTCCACCTGCGTTCTCGCATAACTGGTTTGTGCACGTTGTGCAAAGATGTCTAAAATTAAATTGGTCCGATCTAAGACTTTACAATTTAAAATCTTACTTATATTTCGCTCTTGAGCAGACGATAATTCGTCATCAAAAATAGCAGTACCAATATCATTATCCTCAATAAATTGTTGAACGTCTGCCATTTTTCCTGTCCCTATAAAGGTTTTAGGATTTGGCCGTTCCATTTTTTGAGTAAATCGTTTTATCACCTCACCTCCAGCGGTAAAAGTTAAAAACTCCAATTCGTCTAAATATTCTTTAGATTTCTCTTCGTCTTGCTCTTTAGTGACAACACCTATTAAAACTGCACGTTCTAAGTTTATATCCTTTTTTTCTAGCATAAATTGATTTAAAGCACAAAGTTACATAATTGTAGGCTGAATAATTTTTATATTTTTAAGATTCCTATTTACCTTTTGAAGTCTTACCTTGCGATAGAAATTAACTTGATTACATGAAAACCATTGCCTTTTTTAATTTAGAAAATTTATTCGACATCACCAACGATCCGAACACTTTCGATACTGATTTTTTATCGACTTCTGAAAAACGTTGGACCTTAAAAAGATACGAAAATAAATTGTTTAAATTAGGATTAGCAATTTCTAGTATTGGAAAGACCGAAACCGGTATACATCCTGCAATTGTAGGTGTTGCCGAAGTTGAAAATGCAAAAGTGATTCAAGATCTTTTAGATTCTGAGCATTTAAAAGATATTCCTTACGGCTTTGTGCACTACGATTCTCCTGACGAACGCGGTATTGACGTTGCCTTATTATACGATAAAACACGCTTTACAGTAACCGATTCTGCTCCCTATTCTATTGTTTTAATCGAGGAAAACGGACAAGTAGATTATACCCGAGATATTTTACGCGTGTCCGGAATATTCGATGGCGAGCTTATACATTTTTTAGTCAACCATTGGCCGTCTAAACACGAAGAATCCAACGAGCCAAAACGTATGGAGGTATCCAATAAAGCAACCGAAATAATAGAGAGTTTAAAGGCAGAAAATCCAGAAGCTAAAATTATTGTTATGGGCGATTTTAACGACAATTCTGCAAGCGAAAGTGTTCAGGCTTTAGTGAATAATAATTCGCTTTTCAACCCTATGGAACAGCTTAAATCGTTTGATAGAGGGACTGTAAATTACCGATTTAAATGGGATGTATTCGATCAGTTTATGTTAACCCATAATTTTCTAGACCACAGACCAGGCACGCACAACTTTGGAAGTGCTAACATTTTCGATCCTGATTTTATGAAGCAATACAAAGGACGTTTTAAAGGTCAACCTTTTAGAACTTACGCTGGAAAAACCTACAAAGGTGGCTATAGCGATCATTTTCCTGTCTATTTATTATTGCGTAGTGTCCCTGAAGTAGTATAAATTATTTTTCGGTTAGTACTCTAAAATCGTCGAGTTGATACGAACCGTCTAAAGCTTCATTGGTTCCAGATCCGGTGACTCTAAATGCCACATAAAGTGTTCCTGAAAATTGAGATATATCGATAAGACCAGAATCTTTAAAAGCATACCATTCGTCGTATTTAGTAGGCACTTTTGCCTCTATTTCCGTCCAAGTGGCATTAAGTACATCTGTGCCATTAAAATCTGTAGACACCAACACTTCAATAGTATTTCTTACCGATGTAATATGATGTTGTCCCATTTTAAAATTTAGAAATTCGTTATCCTGCTCATCCATATTTATACCTGGAGAAACTAACCATGCCAAATTCTGAGTATCGGTAGCTCCAAACGTTCCAAATTCGGCATACCCATTTTTACTATAGATTTGTTCGGTCCATAACACCTGTCCTCGCTCGGCAAAATTTATCCAACCTTCGGTATCGAGAATATCTTCATCTACAGCATCATTAAAAGTCTCTTCGAAGATTATGGTAAAATCGTCTGCGTTTAAAGGTGTGCACCGCGGATTATTAAAAATAACATCTTGAGTATCGTTTAAAACTAAAACAAAATCGTCGCCTCCATAACTTTTAGAAATTATGCCCTTTATTGTACCGTTTTGTGTGGGTAAGATTTCATTTTTAAATATTGAAAACGAACTCGTTTCTAAAATAAATTCTTCGTAACTAAATCCTTCACAACGTTGCATCTTCCTTTGTGTATCAAAATCATCGATCGCATTAAAATACGATTGCCCTTCAAGACTCTCTGGAAATTCTACATTATTAATGGAAATATACATGCCTATGTAGTTTTCATTAATATCTGAAAAATTTAATTCTAAGGGTACAATTTCAACCGTTTCAGTAGAACGAAACAGATGTGTTTTAATCTGATTTTCGCTGAGTAACCCCACACGACTCCCATCTGCTTCCCCTCCAATAGCGAGGACTTCGGAAGCCGTTTCGCCTAAATATAAATCTTGCAATACAATATAAACTTCCCGTCCGAGGTTGAATTTATTATACGAATCGACCTGATTTAATACAATATGTAATGCCGCAGTAGGATTGCTAGGACGATCTTGAATATAGATTTCTTTATAAAAATTTCCTGTTTTATCAGACGATGTTACGTAACCCTTCACCACGCTATTAGAACTAAATTGAATGACCTCGCCAGGGACAAATTGTTGCTTTAAAGATGCTATGGAAATTTCATTAAGCGTTCCCGATTTTAAACCTTCAAGAATAGTATTCAAACTTTTATTTTCATCTTCATTTAAATTAGAAGGCACCGAAAAATCATCATCCTGGACGCAAGACCACAATGTAATTAATATTAAAACACTTAAAATCCGATTTATATTTATTCTCCTTTTCATCTGTCATAAAATTTAATATTCGTCTAAAATCTAACATTCACATTCCCGAAATACGTTGCTCCTCGTCCGTACCAGTATTTGGGACCAAACACGCGAATCGGGTTTTCGTTATCTTCTTTTAACTCTCTATAATTCGCATTCCGTCCTTGTTCAAATCCGCCTGTTTTATAGAGATTATCCAATAGATTATTAATGCTTACAAATAAACCGAGGTAATATTTACCAACTTTCCACGATTTTCCACCAATTAAATTCACGACCAAATAATCATTAAAGCGTTCTTGTTTTAAAAGCTGTTTTGCGACATCTTCATCGTAATCATTAAAAGGCAGGCCATCGTCATCTAAATAAAAATTAGATGTTCTTGTAAGCGGACTTACATCTACATACGTACGCATTAAATAATTTGCAGTCGCCCCAAACCACCAATAATCAGGATCACTATATTCAAATCCGAATGAAAAAGCGGATTGCGGTCCTCCAGCAACTTTATAATTTTTAAGATTAGATTCTCCAAATTCAATAGCCCCATCTTGGGTGACAAAACTTGAAGATGTTAGATATAAATTGGGGTTGTTATTATAGGTATATTGCCCTGAAGACGCCACCGCTTTTAATTTAAACGATGATGTAAGTTTGGCCTCTATCCCTAATTCTAAACCATAATGCAGTGTATTTACAGCATAAAGTACTTCTTGAACAAAGGCAGACGTTTCGTTAAACTCGATACCAGCAGATGTTAATCCGTCGGCATAATAAAATCCGATTTCGTTACTTCCCCGTTTATCTATATAAAAACCAGTTAATTTAGATGTAATAAGTCGGGACCTAAAAATATAGCTCGCATCGAAAGCCAAAACGCGTTCTTCAGAAATATCTTTGACTACATTGTTGTTCTCTCGAGGGTTTGAAAAAGAACTTTGAATATTTGGTGCCTTTGTTAAATATGCTGCATGAATATCCAACACATGTTTGGCTGTATACTTATATGTTAATCCACCTTTTAGGCCATATCCGAGAAAGTTTAGTGCTTCACTTTTTCCTATTGAATTGTCTTTAAAAGCTTCATTTTGAAACAAGCCCTCGCGCTGATAATTGGTATGATTTACATAAACGGCCGCAAAATAATCGACAGTATTATTTTTAAATTGCGCTTGGGCAAAGGCAGAAATCACATTTGCATGCATTTGATAATTGTATTTTATTGTTCCGCCTTCTCCAATTATTGCGTTTGGGTTTTGTAAATCGTATTGCCAACCGTCGAACGCATCAACATTTAGGTAACCCGAGGCACCTAACAAATCAGTTATTTCTGCAAAATTATTAGAGATTAATTGCGAATAATTAAGGGAGCCACTTAGTAAAATGTGATCGCTAAGCGCCGTATTTAAAATAGAATTTACAGTAAACTGATTATCGTCTGTACGGTCTTCGTATTGCACATATGCAGCTTCTAACCCTTGATTTGCATTAGTTATATTAGCATCGTATATAGCATTCCAATCTATTTGGCCATTGTTTATAAATTCGTGTTCCGAGAGATAAGCATTGGTATAATCGGGTTCGGGTTTTGCTAAGTAATAACTCGGTAATTTCTGATAATATGCGGGACTCGGGTTACCACCACCAGGATAATCTAACCGGCTGTGGCCTTGTTTTCCGAAGGTATAACTCAGGTTAGTTTGAAGCTCGGTTTCCTTATTAATGTCCCAATAATGACTTAACATAAAAATAGGTTGAGCCACATCTTTAACTCTAGAATTTCGTTTCTCGCCATCTTGAAAACCCCAATACTCGTTATATTTGATATCTCTTAAATCGAAAACTTCCTGGGTATTTGGGGATGATTTTCCGCGTCTGTTTGGCGTAAAAATTCCTGTAAAATTCAGAGCTTGCTTTTGGTTTAATTTTTTTTCTACCGATATAAAAAAAGAATTGGCATCGTAAAATGTGGCATCTTGAAAGCCTTCATGTCCCCAACGCCTTCCAATAGAAAGGGCATATGCCCAGCCATTTTTAACTAAACCGGAAGCATAACTAGCCATTAAACGATTCGCATAACTTCTGTTAGAAGAGGTATATGTTAACCGACCACCTTCTCTATATTTAGAAGCACGCGTACTTATATTTGTCGTTCCCAATACACCTCCAAAATTTAGTGTGGACGGTGCTAAGCCGAATCCGAATTCCTGATTGCGAAGCACATCATTAATACCTCCCCAATTACTCCATTGCATTCTTCCATTAAACATAGAATTCATTTCGATTCCATTAATTAACAATTTGCCTTCGCTTGAATCTAATCCACGAATTTTAAAGAAGGAGCCACTAAACTCGAATGCTGCAGTGCGTTGAAATACATCTTGAGAAGCTTGCAATAACCCGGAAATATTATCGGCAGCACTTGTATCTTCATTTAATTCGTCGTCTGTTAATACAATCGTGTATAAATCTTGACTAGAGGTCGCGTCTATTTTCAAAAACATATCGTCTATATGTAAAGGCACGCCTTCATTTATAATTATCGGATAACGCTTACTAACATAACCGGGTTTAGAAACATGTAAAACGTATTCTCCAAAAGTGGTCGGATTTTTTATTTTAAAAGCTCCAGAAGCACTGGTTTCGGCACTTAGGTTTGTACTCTCAATTTGAATACTAGCATTGGGTAATGGTTGGAAAGACAACGCATCTTTAACACTTCCAGAAACGTCTTGATTTTGCGATAAAACGGATTGAAATACAATAAAAACACAACAAAAGGCGAGGATAGTTTTCTCCATTAAAACAACATTTAAAACTCATTACTTTCTAACTATCAAACACTTAGGGTCTATTAATTTAATAATTTTTATTTAAAAAACACTATATTTAGATTATATATTTAATTCAGGATGAACAAGTTAAAGTATATTTTATGGATAATCTGCCTTATTAACACAGCAATAATTTGCGCCCAAGAGCGGGAATTTTCAATACATACTATTGCATTTTATAACCTTGAAAACTTATTCGATACTGAAGACGATCCTACCATTTTTGATGAAAGTAGTCCGATTATGGAACTCGCAGAAAACCGTTCTGAAGTATACGCTATGAAGATTAAAAACATGTCCCGTGTGATCTCGGATATTGGATTTGAAAAAACTGGGAACGCTCCCGCTATTTTAGGTGTTTCGGAAATTGAAAATCGAGCCGTGTTGGAAGATATTATTAATGACACGCTACTTATAAAATACGATTATGGCATTGTGCATTTTGATTCTCCAGACCGCAGAGGAATTGATGTAGGTTTAATTTATCAGAAAAACCTATTTACACCAATTTCCACATCAAACCATACGCTTTACTTAAAAGACGAACTTAAAGGCACTCCTATTTATACGCGAGATCAATTGGTGGTAAGTGGACTTTTACAAGGCGACTTGATTCATATTATAGTAAACCATTGGCCCTCTAGACGTGGTGGGGAAACAAAGAGCAATCCAAAACGTATGGCAGCAGCCACATTAAATAAACATATTATAGACTCGTTACAAACCATAGATCCTTACGCTAAAATTATTATCATGGGCGATTTTAATGACGATCCTACCAACTCTAGCTTTAAAACGGTATTAAAGACTCAAAAAAAGAAGAGTAAAGTGGGCTTAAAAGGCATTTACAACCCCATGGAGCAACTTTACAGCGATGGCTTTGGCACAACTGCCTATCGAGACAAATGGAGCCTCTTCGATCAGATTTTAATTAGCAAACCTCTATTAGAAACAGACTTTAGTGTGTATCGATATTATAAGGCTGGAATATTTAATGCACAGTATCTAATTACTAAAACAGGTACTTACAAAGGTTATCCGTTTAGGAGTTTTGGATACGAAGGTTTTACAAATGGATATAGCGATCATTTCCCTGTATATATTTATGTTATTAGAGAAAAGTAAACACATAAAAAAAGCGACTAAAAAGTCGCTTTGAAATGTTATAATCCTAACCACATGCTCCATGGTATTCTAGATAGTAAAAGTACTAAACCGATAGAATAAAATATTGAGATGGTCTTAAATTTCGCATTAGACGATAATTTCGCTTTGTGTTTAGAATACCCCATTGTAATAAATACAAGTGCAATAATATTAATTATTGGGTGCTCTATTAAATATAATCTGCTTATAGAATCTTTCATAATGCCTCCCATTCCTAGTTCACTAAACAAAGCCATTCTTGGAGAAACTACATATAATATAATTCCTACTAATAATTGAATATGAGATACGATTATAGTAAATAAAGCCAATCTAAAATCTTTAGGCCCATATTCTTTTTTACTAACAAACTTAATAATACTATTTACCGTTGCTATAATTAATACAGCCAGTACTAAAAAAGCCCAATAGGAATGTAAATCTCTAATTACATTATACATGATGATGATTTTTTATTTTATTAAAAGCAAATGTAAGCAATTTAACGGCATAAAAAAACCATGTATTTCTACATGGTTTTAATTATTATATGTTAGAAACAGAATTAGTTATTTCTAACCCAAACACCATCTGTTTTAATCATAGGTGTAGTTTCTGTAGTATTTGTACCGTTATAAATATCGTAAGTCATTAAATATTTCTGACCATCCTCAGCACTTGGATCTAATTTATCTAGTAAAATAGCCAAAGCTGTTTCAATCATATCACTTAACCCAGCATTATTAACAGTGGTATCGTCACTCCAATAGTTTTCGTTACCTTCTCTTCTGTCTAAATTCTTATAGTATCCCATACTATCTGCAGGACTTTCAAAACCTGGCTCATTAATTAATTGAGCAGACATATACTCATAATCGTCACCAACTAATGTGTGTCTAATTGTATTATCTGGAACCCAAGTACCATTATCGTTTCCGAATTGTAACGAACTTTCAATAACTGATGGAATAGCTATCCATTCTGAACCATTAAATACAAAAGGAACGATATTCATTTCATTATCTGCACCGCTCACGTATAGTTCATACATTGTTACCACACGATCGTCTGCCTTAGCATATGGGTATAACGTTTTTAAGTAAACAGAGATATTAAATTCTGCTACATCCTCACTTGAGAAGTTAGGATAAGATTGTTCCATAGCGTTATATTCTTCGATAGTAAACTCACGAACCATTTCCCATGAATCTAAAAGAATAAAATTGTTTGTTACTTCTGAAGTTGAACCTCCTGAATAATACTTGTATGTTAAGTCTACCATAGCACCTCTTGTAGCATCTGGATACTTATACATAAGTAATTCTGTCATATCTCCTGCGCTATCAAAGTTTCCGTAATTAAACCCTAACGTAGTATAATCGTCATCTGTTACAGTGTAAGCTGTCTCAGACTTGATACTGTTTGATTGATATAGGTTGTATGTTACGAATACAGCTGATTCATTTCCCCAATAAGGAAATGCATCTGATAAAAATCCAGGAATTAATTCTTTAGCTTGGTCTTCAGAATCGAAGCTACCAAATCCTAATTCTAGGTCTGCGTAATCATCGTCTGTTAATGTATAGTCATCAACACCAACAATTGGTTTATCAACACTATCAATGTCATTATAAATATCTTCCATAGGATCGCAACTCGTTAACATTGCGCCTACAACTACTAATAAATATACTAATTTCTTCATTTTAATTTTCTTTAAAAGTTAAGTTGAGCACCTACACTAAACGTTCTTCCTGTTCCGTACCATACACGTGCAGAGCTTGCTGTAGATCCATCATAACCATTTGCCACATACTCTGTATTGAATACATTATTCATTCTACCTACCAAACGTACATCAAATGGTCCGAAGTCAAGGTTATGAACTAATCCTAAATCGAATAATCCGTAAGCTGGTAATTCCCATGCTTCAGGACCTGGTGTACCTCTATCACTTGGATCATACTCTGCGAATATTCTATCGAAGTAATTAAAGTCTGCCATTATTCTTGTTTTAGGCATAAACTCATAGTCTAGACCAAGTGCCATTGTAGTTTGAGCAGATCCACCAACATGTAAGCCATCAATATATAAATCTACAGTTTCGATTAAGTTTTGGTCTTCATCATAAATTTCAACATCTTTTACATTGTTAGCCCATTTCCAATCTCCGAAAGAAGCCATTCCCGTTACTTTGAATTTATCTGAAGCTCTATATACGAAATCTATTTCTAAACCTTGGTGAAGAGCATTTACGCCTAAAATATTTGCAGCCGCTAAAGTTCCATCAGGTTGTTGGTAATTATAAGTTTCTGTTCTATCATTCCATTCCGTTCTGTATATGTTAATGTTAGCAGAAAATTTTTGAGATCTAAAACCATATCCTAATTCCATACTGAAAATCTTTTGATTTTCTGCGTCTGGGTTAATTCTTTCGTTATCGTAACCAATAAATGTAGCGTCGAAACCTCCAGCTTTTTCAAAGTATCCTATGTTGGCAAATACATTGTGATTTTCTGTTAAGTTGTAATTTGCACCCCCTTTAGCACTATAACCTATGAAGTTATACCAATCTGTTGATTGATTTGGATCGCTATCTAAATAGTTAAAGTAATCTACACGTTTAAATCCTGTGTTAGATCCTGCAATAGCAACAAAAGTTGATAAATTGTCCATAGAATATTCTAACTGACCGAATAGACCAACCCAGTTTACTAAACCATCATTATGGTAAGAATATGTATCTCCAACTTGGTATGTTGCATTTGGATCGTTTACGTTAGCATCATCAGCATAATACTGACCTCCTAATAAATCTGTTAATTCGGTATAGTGAATACCTTTATATGTTCTTAAATCTAAACCACCAGTTAACACTAAGTTATCACCGAATTTATGATCTAAAGTAGATAATAAACCATACCATTCATGATCGTTACGAGATGCTCTTAAAATAGTTTCAGAACCATAAGCGCCTAAAGCTTGATTTTCGTCTACAATTTTATCAAAATCTGTAGGACCATAAGCTCCTATTCTGTAATCTGTGATACCGTTTTCGCCTAGTGAAAATTTGTTTTCACCATCATAACCACCTCCACCACCGCTACCGATCGATGCGTATAGAGCTGTTGATAATTTCGTACGATCAGAAATTGTCCAATAGTGATTTAATGAAATCTGAGGTTTGTTATAAAAGTTATCTTCTTGATGAGTTACTTGACCATTTTTGTAACCCCAATCTGCGTTAAAGCGTTTTCCACCTTGGTTTGTTGCTCTGTAAGTCTCGATAGTTTGACTGTTTTGTCTTTGACCGTGACGTTGCTTAGCCCCAAAAGCACTAAATGCTAATTTATGTTTATCATTAATTTGCTTAGACACATTTATGAAATACGATAATGCCTCAAATTCTGTACCATCTACATAACCATCTCCAGTTGTTCTATATGCCGAAACTGTAGCTGCAAAACCATTTTCCATGATACCTGTAGAATACAGAGCTCCGTACTTTAAGTATCCATCATTACCCACAGAAGATCCAACAGAACCACCTTTTTCTACATCAGTAGTTTTAGTAACAATGTTAATTGTACCCCCAATAGATGGTACAGCCACCTTAGATGCTCCTAAACCACGTTGTACTTGCATCATGCTAGTTACGTCTCCAAGACCAGCCCAGTTACTCCAGTAAACATTACCATTTTCCATGTCGTTTACAGGCACACCATTAATTAAAACAGCAACGTTTTCGTCTTCAAATCCTCTTACGTTAATTTGACCATCACCAAAACCACCACCTGCTTTAGTAGCGTAAACTCCAGGCGTAGATTTTAAAACTTCAGGAAACTCCTGAGTACCTAATTTTAATTCAATTTCTTCAGCTCTAATAGTAGATACAGCAACAGGTGTTTTTCTGTCTACCGCCACTGAAGCAATAATTTGAACTTCATCTAAACCAAATTCGCTAGACTCTAAAACAATTTTACCTAAATCTACATTCCCATTTACAGGAATTTCTTTAGATAAATATCCAATGTAAGACACAACGATTACAGCATCTGTAGTCTTTGTCTTAATTGAAAAATTTCCGTCAAAATCACTAGAAACACCATTAGTTGTTCCTTTCTCCACAACGTTTACTCCCGGTAAAGGCATGTTGGATTCAGGATCTACAGTAGTTCCTGTAACAATACTTTGCGCAAAAGACACAGTGCTACACACCATGATTATTGCAAAAAATAAGTTTTTTGTAATGTTCTTCATTTTTGTTATTTGAAATTAATTTTACGAGTGCAAAAGTAGTGCTAATTATTATTCTACTATTACGTAAATGTTAAGATTTTTAACATTCGGCAATATACAGATAATGCACCTAATAACAAAAAGGAAGAACTTTTAGAGTATTTTTTACGTCTTTATAGGTTATTGACGTCCTTTTTTATAAAAGTTTAAAAGATTAAGAGTGGAATTGTCATGTTCGTAATTTTCACTACCATCAAATTCTTTTAAAATTTTACTTGCAAGTTGCTTTCCTAGCTCTACACCCCACTGATCGTAGCTAAATATGTTCCAAATCACACCTTGAACGAAAATTTTATGCTCGTACATCGCGATTAATTTACCTAAACTGGCAGGTGTAAGTTTCTTTATAAAAAGCGTATTTGTAGGTTTATTACCTTCAAAAACTTTAAATGGTAGTAATTTTGATTTTTCGGCTTCAGATAAATTCTGAGTAGCCATTTCAGACAATACCTCTTCCTCTGTCTTTCCGTTAAGCAACGCTTCTGTTTGCGCTAAGAAATTAGACATTAATTTATCTTGGTGATCGGAATTGCCATGTAAAGACTCTACATAACCAATAAAATCGGCTGGAATTAATTTTGTTCCTTGGTGAATTAATTGAAAAAAGGCATGTTGCGAATTTGTACCTGGTTCCCCCCAAATTAAAGTCCCCGTTTGATAATTTACGCGATCGCCATTTCGATCTATGCTTTTACCATTACTCTCCATAATACCTTGTTGCAAATAAGTAGCAAACTGCGTTAAATATTGGCTATAACCAATTACCGCTTCACTTTCTGCCCCAAAGAAATTATTATACCACACGCTTAATAACGCAAGTACAACAGGAATATTTTTATCGAAATCTGTAGTTTTAAAATGCTCGTCCATGTCGTGAGCACCTTCTAACAAACTTTCAAAGTTTTTGTAACCAACGGCTAAACTAATCGTTAAACCTACAGCACTCCACAGTGAAAAACGTCCACCAACCCAATTCCACATCGGGAAAATATTGGCTTCGTCAATACCAAATTCTTTTACTTTTTCGATATTGGTAGATACAGCCACAAAATGACTAGCTACAGCTTCCTGATTGGCATGTTCTAAAAACCAAGTACGTAAGGTATTGGCATTAGATAATGTTTCTTGAGTGGTAAAGGTTTTAGACACCACAACAAATAAGGTTGTTTCTGGGTCTAGGGTTTTAATCACTTCGTTTACATGATCGCCATCTACATTACTTACAAAATGTGTGGTTAAGTGATTTTTATAATATTGTAACGATTCTACCACCATGGCAGGACCAAGGTCTGAACCTCCAATTCCAATATTTACTATATCTGTAAATGATTTACCTGTAAATCCTTTTAATTCACCATTTACAACTTTGTTTGTAAAGGTTTCTATTTCGGCTTTTACTCTATATATTTCCGGCATTACATTTTCGCCATCCACTAAAACTTTAGCCGATTTTGGAGCTCTTAAAGCCGTATGTAATACTTCACGTCCTTCAGTTTCATTAATAACATCTCCAGAGAAATAACCTTGCATTGCATCTTTCAACTTCACCTCATCTGCTAACTGAAGCAAATATTTCATTGTCTCTTCAGTTATTCTGTTTTTTGAAAAATCTACATAAAAATCCTCCCAAATTATCGTGTTTTTATCTGCGCGATCAGGATCGTTTGCAAATAAATCCTTCATATGGGTGTTTTTAATGTCTTCAAAATGGTTTTGAAGATTTTTCCATGCTTCTGTAGTGGTTGGGTTGATAGTTGGTAATGCCATGATTAATATCCTTGTGTTATTAAATTTTGTTCTGGTTTATGCTGTGGAACGCCTTTAAACGGTACAGCATCTATTTGTATTTTAATAGGTTTAATATACTCTAAATATTTAACTTTTAAATTTTCTGAAATCGGTTCGGCCGCAGGTAACTTTTGTTTAAACGGATCGACTTGAACCCCATTTTTCCAAAAACGGTAACACACGTGTGGCCCAGAGGTATTTCCTGTCATTCCAACCCAACCAATTACATCGCCTTGTTTAACGTATTCCCCTTCTTTAACTTTACGTTTCTGCATGTGAAGATATTGTGTTTCGTAAATTTTATTGTGACGAATTTTCACATAATTCCCATTTCCTCCAGTATAACTCGATTTTGTAACACGACCGCTTGCAGTTGCCACAATAGGCGTCCCAATATTAGCAGCAAAATCGGTTCCTTTGTGCGGACGCACTCGGTTACCGTATAAAGCAATTCGTCTATTTAAATTAAATCGAGATGAAATACGCTTATATTCTACCGGTGCTTTTAAGAAGGCACGGCGTAAGGTTTTAGCTTCCTCGTTGTAGAAATCTGTAATACCATTTACCGGATCGGTTTCAAACTCGAAAGCGTAAAATGGCTCTGTATTATGCTGAAAATATGCCGCTTTTATTTTATCTATTCCGGCATAAATTGTATCGTCAATATATTTGTCGGTATAAATCACTTTAAAACGATCTCCTTTTTGAAGTCTTGTAAAGTCGATAGTCCACGCATAAATATCCGACATTTTATATGCCAAAATAAGGCTTAAACCATCATCGGCTAGAGTTTGCGAGATGTTACTATTTATAACACCAGAATATTCCTTTTCAACATATTTTATAGGCTTTCTACTTGTAAAAGCATGAATACTGTCGTGAAAATTTACTACCACATATTCTTCTTTATTTGGCTGATAAATAAAACTTCTAGGGGTTTCTAAAGAATCTTTAGCGCAAAGGAGTGTGTAAGGTTTCCCGATTTGGATTTTTCTAATATCGAAACTATCTCTTGCTGTTTCTGCAATTTCGTAAATTTTAGAAAAGCCCACATTGTTACTTTCTAAAATTTTTCCAAAACTATCTCCCGCTTTAACCGTATCTCTTTTTACGATGTAATCGTTTAAATTAAATCCAAATTCGTAAACATCAGGGACAAGAACCTCTTTTTCTACTACTGCTAAATCTTCGTTAGTTTGTTTTTCGGGGTCACTTTTACAACTTATAAAACCTAGTGTGACAGCCAAAAGGAGTGTACACTTCTGACCCAATCTTCTCATTCTTGTTTGATCCATAAATCCGGAAAAATATTTGCTTTTTTTGCTATTATGATTTGTACTGGTATGCATCAGATAAACAATGTTTAACAGCTCGACACAAAACCCACTTATCTGTGATATTCTTTTACTAACGCAGACAATGGTTAAAACATTGTGTAAAGATTAGGCTAGCTATAGAATGCCGCTAATTTAATAAATTCACTGTACTTAGTCCCTTCTAAAACTGTTAATAAATATCTTAAATCTACCCTTTTTAAAAAGTTTACACATCATAATTTAGATATCGCACCTCATTCTCACTGCTTAGGAGACTAACCATGAATTAAAAATTAGCAAATAACAGAGTGTTCTTAATTATTAACTATGATTTTAAGGGGATATTTTAAACCTTTAAAGGCTGACAAATCAGCTCGTAAGGAACCGACTGCAAGATCGGCTTGAACTTTTAAAGGCATTCTATTTTTATCGTTAGAGACCCATAACGTTAAACTTTCTTCTTCTTTAAAAACTCGACCTGCCATAACATAAGGTCTAAATTTTAAAGCCGCCATTTTTCCAAAATCGGTATCTATAGTTTCTTCACCTAGGTATTTTAATTTGAAACCATAGTTTTCTTCATCAAAAAACATATTAACCGTTAACTCATCTCCAGCTTTAAGATTATCTAGATCAATCTCATTTCTAAAATAATAATACGTCGAAACCATATCCTGCACATTGGCAGCAATATCCATTTCTTTCTTAGTCTTATTCTTTTTATCGTGAATTAGTGCTTTTTTATTATCGTGATCAAATTCTATTTCAATGTTTTTGGTATGTCCACCTTCATCAATTTTTCTAATAAATTTATAAGGTGCGTAAGTTGTTTTGTCTATGTAAGTTTCGTAACGATCGTCCACTTTAAAAAACCATTTTAAGGCTCCAGTAGTCCATCCTTTTCCTACCACATGGTATACAGGCTTTCCATCGTAATACCTGTTTTTAACTTCCAAAGTTGCTTCTCCTGCTTTAAGAAAACCGCTATAATTCATTTCAAATTTAAACCACTCGCCTTCCTGAAAAGCACTCTCTTTTTGAGCCGATACTTTTGCGCCTAAAGTGATAGTAAACAAGAAAATAATAATTGAATATTTCATACTTTAATTTAGATTGGGACAATAATTCTTTAACCTTAACAGATATTATTTACATATATTAACAATATCTATTCCAAATGTATTAAAAGATTAAAACTCAAT
The DNA here is from genome assembly GCF_051016085.1 of Formosa bonchosmolovskayae. Lineage (GTDB taxonomy): Bacteria > Bacteroidota > Bacteroidia > Flavobacteriales > Flavobacteriaceae > Formosa. The sequence continues at coordinate 1,455,954 of NZ_CP174605.1, read as the reverse complement.
CAATTTAAAAGATGACTCTAATTGAGATTTGTCATTAAATTTAGGTTAAACACTTTACATTTTTGATGCTTTTAGATAGCAAATTAATAATTTACTTATACAACACCCTATTTTAAGAACAGTTTTCAAGAATCATTTTTAGATTTTACAATCAGTACAAATTACTAAAACCAAAAGCCGACATTAAAAAACCAGTTACTACTTTTATTTTCTGGCGAATACGAATATGTAAGTTCTATAGGCCCCATAAATGTGTCCCAGCCATAGCCTAATGCATATCCGGAATAATCGGGTAAAGCCAGCCAATCGATAGATTCGAAAATACCATCTCCGATATTGGCATAATTTGCAGCACCAAAAACATGATGTTTTCTTGCAAACTCATAGTCTAATTTAATCATGCATTTTACAAAGCTATCTCCAGAAATAGACAACCAGTCGTAACCGTAAAACGATTTTATATTGTTAATTAAATTATCTCCATAGCCACCTAAAGCAAAATCCAGAAACGGACTTTCATTTTCTCCGATTCTAAATCCGCCCTCGTTAGTGATACGAGCAGACAACTTTTTAGATATTTTAAATGCGTAACCTAAATCTGCTTTTGCAATAGAAAACTCGGTGAAATTATCGTTAAAGGCAGACGAATAGAGATACAAGTGAAAATCGCCATTAAAATAAAAGCCTTCTGTTGGGAAGTATTTATTATCGTAAGAATCGTAATTTAACTTACCATAGAAACTAAAACAATGCGAATCTTCAAACACTCTATTAGAGTTATCGGGACTATCGGAAACGGTTTCCGATTCAATTTTTAGATACTTAAGCTCAGATCCTAAACTCAGTGTCATATCATTAAAAAACTGAGTTTGAACATAGAACTGATTTGTAAAATCTTGCAATTCGACATCTATCTTATTAATCCCCAAATCTTTTGCGTTTTCTAAATAAAGGACAGAACTTACATTTTTATTAAATTGGTTATATCTAGATTTTACGCCTATACTCCAATAAAATCCTTTATCGATATAATATTCAAAATTATAACGCAAATTATCTCCTAAAATTAAATCTAGAGACGCAACGTCATTCTTAGTCAATAGTCGCTTTCTTGTCACATTTACCAGCGCCGCACTTTTATACAAATCGTCGTAATGCAATGCAAACTTAAGCGCCGTTTTTCGAGAGCTCTCCTTTACATATGCAATTAAATCGTATCCCTCTTTATCTTTAGACGGCTTTAAATCGTAAGTAAAACTTTCAAAGTTATCGGTTGCAATAAGGTTGTTTACACCACTAGAAAAATCGAGATAGCTCACACGGGTGTCGTTTTTCAATTTTAACTTCCCCTGAATATAAGATCTTGTATACCTATCGTTGCCATGAATTTCAATATCATTTATAGAGATTGAATCTAATTGTCTGGCATAGTAACGTGCTTCGCGCTTTACAGTTTGATGTGTTGCTACATTTTCTAACTCTTCTACTTTTCTCTCCGCCGCCAACTCACCATTTTTAATTATCGTGGCACCTTCGTTAAATGAAATAACATTAAAATTCTCAATATTCGGAGTGATGTAAATATCGGTATCTTCAATTTTTTTGGCCATATCACTCAGTGTTCTATAGTTCTGAATCTGATATAAAATTTCGGTAGCCGATTGTAAATCTGTACTCTTAGACAAGCGATCTTGCACATCGACACCTATTATAATATCAACCCCTTTAGCGCGCATTTCGTCTAGCGGGTAATTATTTACAACACCTCCATCTATATACGATTTACCGTCTATAATAACGGGCTGAAATAAAGTTGGCAAAGCCCCACTGGCCATAACCGATTGTGCGAGATTTCCTTTATTTAACTGTACCGCCTCACCTGTTTCTATATTAGTTGCCATACAAAAGAAGGGAATCGGCAACTTACTAAAGTCGGTTATATCATTAACACGCAAAGTAAGTTCAGACAACAAATTAAAAGTGTTTTGTCCGCGCGATAATGCCGTTGGAAGTCGCACTTTAAAATCGTCGAAAGGCAAGGTCACGGCATACCGTTCGGTATTTTCTCGCTCATAAAATGTTTTGGCCTCCCGTGGTAGATTATCAATAATGATATTATCGAAATTAATCGTTTTAAAAATAGAATCGATTTCTTTTCCCGAATATCCGGAAGCATATAAAGACCCTACAATGGCGCCCATACTTGTCCCCGCAATATGGTCTACACGAATGCCTAAACTATCAATAACTTTAAGGACACCAATATGCGCTAAACCTTTGGCTCCTCCTCCACTTAACACAACTCCTACTTTTACATCATTAGTGTTTTTAAATTTCTGTTCTTGAGCACGACCAAAAATCCCAATAAGAAAAACACTAAAAAGTAAGATAATACGCATATAATTATGGGGTATGATAATGATTAAATATTTTATTTGCTCTCGAGAATCCAACAACTGCTTCCAAATCTTTTAATGATGCATTAGAAATGCGTTTAACAGATTTAAAATGACTTAATAACTCCACAATAGTTTTTTCTCCAATTCCAGGGATGGTCTCTAAGTCTGTATTTAAGGCCGTTTTACTTCGTCTATTTCTATGGTGCTCTATACCAAATCTATGCGCCTCGTTACGCAATTGTTGTATTATTTTAAGCGTTTCACTTTTCTTATCTAAATAAAGCGGAATCGGATCTTCCGGATAAAACAGTTCTTCCAAACGTTTCGCAATTCCGATAATTGCAATTTTACCTCGTAAGCCCAAATCGTCTAATGCATTTAGTGCCGACGACAATTGCCCTTTACCTCCATCGATAATAATAAGTTGTGGCAACGGTTGCTGTTCTTCTACCAAACGTTTATAACGCCTAAAAACAACTTCTTCCATAGAAGCAAAATCGTCTGGTCCAACTACTGTTTTTATATTAAAATGCCTATAATCTTTCTTACTCGGTTTTCCATCCTTAAACACGACACAAGCGGCTACGGGATGAGTTCCTTGAATATTCGAGTTATCGAAACATTCTATATGCCTTGGCTCTTCATGTAAACGTAAATCTGTTTTCATCTGCGCCATTATGCGATTAACATGTCGGTCTGGATCGGTTATTTTAATTTGTTTAAACCGTTCCATGCGGTAATATTTTGCATTACGAAGCGACAAATCCAGGATGCGTTTTTTATCTCCTAATTGCGGAATTGTAATTCGTAAATCCTCTCCTAAACTCACTTTAAAAGGTACATATATTTCTTTTGAGTTAGAATGAAAACGCTGACGAATTTCAGTTATTGCCAATTCCAATAATTGTTTATCTGTTTCGTCTAATTTTTTCTTAATTTCTAAAGTATGTGCTCGAATTATTGAACCATAAGAAATTTGAAGGAAATTGACATATCCAAAACCCTCGTCGCTTACTATTGAAAATACGTCTACATTGCTAATTTTCGGATTTATGATGGTGGATTTCGCCTGATAATTTTCTAAAACATCAATTTTCTCTTTAACTTTTTGAGCTTCTTCAAATTGTAAATTCGACGCAAATTGCTTCATCTGATTTTTAAACTGAAGTAAAGAATCTTTAAAATTTCCTTTTAAAATCTCTCGAATTGCAACAATGTTTTTATCGTACTCCTCTATAGATTCGTAATCTTCGCAAGGCCCTTTACAGTTACCCAAATGAAACTCTAAACAGACTTTATATTTACCCGCTTCAATTTTAGATTCAGACAAATCATAATTACACGTGCGCAACGGATAGACGCCTTTAATTAAATCTAAAAGCGTATGTATGGTTTTAAAATTAGTATACGGACCAAAATATTCCGAACCATCTTTTATAACTCTTCTCGTAGAAAACACCCTAGGAAACCGTTCTTTTTTAATACAGATCCATGGATAGGTTTTATCATCTTTCAATAAGACATTGTATCGTGGCTGATACTTTTTAATTAAATTATTTTCTAGAAGCAAAGCATCTGTCTCTGTTTCTACCACAATATGTTTAATGTCTGCTATCTTTCTTACAAGTACACGCGTCTTACCGTTATCGTGTGTTTTATTAAAATAAGAAGACACACGTTTCTTTAAGTTCTTGGCTTTTCCCACGTAAATAATCGTACCATTAGCATCGTAATACTGGTATATACCTGGAGAAGAAGGCAAGGTTTTTAGCTGTAATTGTAATGCGGTTTCATCCATAAAACAAAGATACTACAACAATATTAAAACAAATTTCATTGTATAAATTTTAGCAAAGATTATTACTCATTTCATTCAACTTTAAATATCTTTCGCCTTTTTAACACTAACATGGATAAACGTACAATTGGTCGCGTAGATAAATTTGATTTCCCTAAATTAGATCTCTATAATATTGATGTAAAAATAGACACTGGGGCTTATACTTCTGCCATTCATTGTTCTGAAATAAAAGAAGTAAACAACACCTTACATTGCACTTTTTATAGTAAAGGTCATCCTAACTTTAGTAGCGACGAAGTCATCTTTACCGAATACACATTTACCAATGTGAAAAGCAGTAACGGAATAAAAGAAAATAGATATAAAATAAAATCTGAAGTAATAATCTTTGGTAAAACGTACAAAATCAACTTAACTTTAAGCACAAGAGACGATATGCGTTTCCCTGTCCTTATTGGAAGACAATTCTTAAAAGGAAAATTTTTAGTTGATGTTGATCTTCAAAACCTATCTCATAATTTAAAAGCCTAATGAATATTGTAATTTTATCAAGGAACGCAGAACTTTACTCTACAGCACGTTTAGTTACTGAAGGTGAAAAGCGTGGTCACAGAATTGAAGTTATAGACCCGCTTAAATGCGACATTATTATTGAAAAAGAAAAACCTACTATATATTATAAAAATAGGTATTTAGATTACGTAGATGCCATAATCCCTAGAATAGGAGCTTCGGTTACTTTTTATGGATGTGCTGTGGTTCGTCAGTTTGAAATGATGAATGTATTTACTATCGTAACTTCAGACGCCATACAGCGTTCTAGAGACAAACTAAGATCTTTGCAACGACTAAGTAAAGCAGGAATTGGTATGCCTAAAACTGTATTTACAAACTATTCTAGAGATGTAGAAGAAGTAATTGCACACGTGGGCGGTACTCCTGTAATTATTAAATTACTAGAAGGAACTCAAGGCCTAGGTGTTGTTTTAGCTGAAACAAAAAATGCGGCAGAATCTGTGCTTGAGGCTTTTAATGGTTTACAAGCCAGAGTAATTGTACAAGAGTTTATAAAGGAAGCGAATGGTGCCGACTTAAGAGCATTAATTGTAGACGGGCAAGTGGTTGGCGCTATGAAACGCCAAGGTAAAGAAGGCGAATTTCGCTCGAATTTACACCGTGGCGGATCGGCAAATATTATTAAATTAGACGCTGCCGAATTAGAATTGGCTATTAATGCCGCAAAAGCTTTAAAATTGCCAGTTTGTGGCGTAGACATGCTACAATCTGCTAGAGGGCCATTATTGTTAGAAGTTAACTCGACTCCTGGATTAGAAGGTATTGAAGGTGCTACAGGTAAAAATATCGCTAAAAATATTATCAACTTTATCGAACGAAATGCAAAATTATAGATGATGTTTCAAAAAGATGTTTTACATGTTTTAGGACAAAAAATTCTACCTGGAGAAAGTGCCGAAATTAGTTTTGATGTTGCTAATTTACACACCTCTTCTAGTGTAGATGTACCTGTCTTTATAGAGCGTTCTAAACGTCCCGGCCCTACAGTCTTGTTTACTGCGGGAATTCATGGAGACGAAGTTAACGGCGTAGAAATAGTACGACAAATTATAGCAAAAGGCCTAAACAAGCCCAAACGAGGTAGCATTATTTGCATTCCTGTTATTAACATCTTTGGATTTATAAACTTAAAGCGAGAGTTTCCCGATGGTCGCGATTTAAACCGTGTATTTCCTGGAAACGAAAACGGATCGCTAGCTAGTCAGGTGGCTCATAAACTCATTCACGAAGTTATTCCTTCGGTGGACTATGTGGTCGATTTTCATACCGGTGGCGCGGGTAGATTTAATGCGCCGCAAATTCGGATTGAAAAATCGAATTTCGAATTGGACGAATTAGCCTTGGCTTTTGGAGCTCCATTTGTTATGTATTCTAAAAACTTAGGTAAATCGTTTCGATATACGTGCTCCAAACTAGGGATTCCCATGCTCCTTTTTGAAGGAGGAAAATCTATACATTTAGACGCTAACGTCACGGCAACAGGAGTTAACGGAGCAAAACGTGTGTTGTATTATTTAAACATGTTAAATGCTAGATTTAAAGCGACAGCTCCAAAAAAACCATGTGTGTTTATTTTGGAAAGCAGATGGCAACGTGCAGAATATTCTGGTATGTTTAGGCCTGCTTTAGATTTAATGTCTACCAAAGTTAAACGTGGAGATATCTTAGGAAACATTACCGATCCCTACGGAAAATTTAACGATTATGTAAAGGCAGAAACAAGCGGTTATATTATAAATGTAAACGAATCTCCCATTGTGTACCAAGGAGATGCTTTGTTTCATATTACAAGAAAACTGAAACGCGATTTATGACCAAAGCAGAGTTAAGAAAACTATATAAAACCAAGCGCAAATCCTTAACTTTAGAATCTTGCGACGACTTAAGTATCGAGATCTCTAATCAGCTTTTAAAGCTTCCGATTTGGGATAAATCGTTCTACCATATTTTTTTAACTATTGAAGAGCAAAAAGAGGTAAATACCGAATTTATTCTTAACATTCTCTCTGGGAAAGACAAAAACATAGTGGTTTCTAAAAGTGATTTTAAAACTGGACTCATGGATCACGTTTTACTTACCGATGCGACTACTATAAAGAAAAACAGTTATAATATTCCTGAACCTATTGATGGTATCCCGATTCCAAACTCGAGTATAGAAGTTGTATTTATCCCGCTTTTAGCATTCGACACTTTCGGAAACAGAATTGGCTACGGTAAAGGATTTTACGATCGGTTTTTAGAAGCTTGCAATCCGGAAACCATAAAGATCGGACTGTCTTTTTTTGAAGCTGAAACTAAAATTTCTGATGTTTACCACAGTGATATTCCTTTAGATTATTGCGTAACGCCTAATAAGATTTATACCTTCTAAAGAACAAAAAGCACCCTATTGTTTTAAATTAATCCTTAGGAAACACTTTTTTATTAAACACAAGTAACATGACGAATCCTGTACTTATGGCAATATCGGCAACATTAAAAACAGGTTCGAAAAACGTAAAGAATTTACCACCCCAAAACGGCAACCATTCTGGTAAATAGCCCTTCCAAATAGGAAAATACAACATATCCACAACCTTACCATGAAGCAAGGTATCGTAACCACCTGTCGCCGGTAAAAACGAAGCCACTTGCCCGTGACTATCGTTAAATAAAACGCCATAAAAAACAGAATCAATAATATTTCCTAACGCCCCAGCAAAGATTAAAGAGATCGCCAAGGTAAGCAAGTAATGACCTTTAGTTTTTACCGTAGAATACAACCAATATCCAATACCGAAGATGGCAAAAATCCTGAAGACGGTTAGCGATGTTTTAGCCGTCCGATCTGAGATTGACGACGTAAAATCACTGATTTTAGTTCCCCAAGCCATGCCTTCATTTTCTATAAAATAAATCCGAAACCAGTTAAAAACGGTTACATCTTCACCTAAAACAAAATGCGTTTTAATGTAAATTTTACTTATTTGATCGATAAGTAAGACGATAAAAATAAGTAGACTGGCTTTCTTTAGGGACATGCTTTAAATTTTCAACAAAAATAGGAATATTATTCTGTTTTAAATACACTTATATCTCCCCGAATAGACTTTAAATCTATTTGATTTTTGCCAGAAATTAAAGGTTGCAGGTTTACAGCACCATGCTTAGAAATTGCATCGACTTTGGCAAAATTGGTTTCTACAGAAATAGCGCCTTCAATGGTGTTAATTTTAGCAGAACCTACAAAGGCATCTAACTTACACTGGCCCTGATTTAACTCTATAAAAGTGGAGTTAAAAATGCCTTCTATATGTACATAAGCGATATCACTTTTAATATTAAGACTTACATGTTCTGGTACTTGAATATTTAATTCTATAGACATTACTTTATGAGCACTTAATTTATCATTATCGGCTTGAAATAATGGATGAAATCCAGTTGACACATATAAAGAATCGTTACGTGTTTTTGCAATTACCAACATCTCTTCATTATGTTCGCCAGCTATTTTAGTCTGAATTGTTATTCGATTAGTCTTGGATGCCGTTACATGTATTTTAAAGCAATTGTTTCCATTAATCTGAAGTGTGGTAATATTTTGCGCATCAATTATTTTATCAATACGTTTTTGGGCGCTTAATGTGATACAAAAAAAGGTGAATAAAATAAAAGGAAGACATTTCATATAAAAGCAAAAAAACGCCTTTGCATAATGCAAGGCGTTTAATTTTATAAATTTAAAGTACTGTTATTGCATGTTCTTAGCTTCGATACTAAGCGTTGCATGTGGTACTAATTTTAAACGTTCTTTGTTAATTAATTTACCCGTAACACGGCAAACTCCGTACGTCTTATTCTCAATTCTTATAAGCGCATTTTTAAGGTCGCGGATAAATTTTTCTTGACGAATAGCTAATTGCGAATTCGCTTCTTTGCTCATCGTTTCACTACCTTCTTCAAAAGCTTTAAATGTAGGAGACGTATCATCTGTTCCGTTATTTAAATCGTTTTGATAGGCACTTTTAATTAAATCTAAATCGTGTTTGGCTTTTTCAATTTTGTCTTGAATAATTACTTTAAATTCTGCCAAATCCTTATCCGTATGTCTTACGTTTAAATCTACGTTCATAATGTTAGTGTTTTTCTATAAACAACTTAGTTTCTATGTCATCAAACTCAATATCAATTCCGTTGTTTACCAGGTCTATAATTTCTAGTTCGGCTGTTAAGGTTTCCACCTTAATGTATTCTAAATTCGTCTCTACAGCATTTACAATATCATCATGTCTTTGAAGTTTAACACTAATTCGGTCGGTAACTTCAAAACCTGAATCCTTTCGTAAATTTTGTATTCTATTTATTAATTCTCTTGCAATTCCTTCTTGTCTTAATTCTTTAGAAATTGTGATGTCTAGTGCTACTGTTAAGTTTCCTTCGTTAGCAACTAACCATCCTTCAATATCTTGCGAAATAATTTCGACATCTTCACGACCTAAAGTAATACTTTTTCCATTAATTTCAATGCTTAAAGTACCGCTTTGTTCTATTTCTTTAATGTCTTCTGCAGTCAATTTAGCTATCTCACTAGCAATCAACTTCATATCTTTACCAAATCGAGGTCCTAAAACTTTAAAATCTGGTTTTATTTGCTTCACTAGGATATCTGATGCGTCTTCTAACAACTCGATATCCTTAATATTTACCTCGTGCTTAATTAAATCGGCAACCGCTAAAATCTCTTCTTTCTGTTCCTTAGTATCTATAGGAATCATGATTTTCTGTAACGGCTGGCGCACTTTAATTTTTTCTTTAGCTCGTAATGATAATACTAAAGAAGAAATTACCTGAGCACGTCCCATTTTTCGTTCTAAAGACTTATCTACAAACGCTTCATTAAACACAGGGAACTCAGCCAAATGTACACTTTCAAATGTTTCTTTTTGTGTCACTTGTGTTAAGTCTCGGTAAAGTTTATCCATGAAAAACGGAGCTATTGGAGCACCAAGTTTTGCAATGGTTAGCATACAGGTATACAAGGTTTGGTAAGCCGAAATCTTATCTTGTTCGTAATCGCCTTTCCAGAAACGTCTTCTACTTAAACGCACATACCAGTTACTTAAATAGTCTTGTGTAAACTCTGAAATAGCACGTGCCGCTTTTGTTGGCTCGTATTCTGCATAATATTCGTCTACACGCTGAATAAGGGTGTGTAATTCTGATAAAATCCAACGGTCTAATTCCGGACGTTCAGCTAACGGAATGTCTGCTTCGCTATAGCTAAATTTATCTAAATTAGTATATAAACTAAAGAATGAATAGGTGTTGTAAAGTGTTCCGAAGAATTTACGTTTTACCTCTTCAATACCTTCAATATCGAATTTTAAATTATCCCACGGATTTGCATTTGCAATCATATACCAACGTGTGGCATCTGGACCGTAAGCTGTAAGCGTTTCAAAAGGATCGACAGCATTTCCTAAACGCTTCGACATTTTTTGTCCGTTTTTATCTAATACTAATCCATTAGATACTACATTTTTATAGGCTACAGAATCGAATACCATAGTTGCTATGGCGTGAAGTGTATAAAACCATCCACGTGTTTGGTCTACACCTTCTGCGATAAAATCGGCTGGATATGATTCATTTCCATCAATTTTTTCTTTATTTTCAAACGGATAATGCCATTGTGCATACGGCATAGAACCAGAATCGAACCATACATCTATCAAGTCGCTTTCACGTTTCATAGGTTGCCCTGATGCAGACACCAATGTAATTTGGTCGACAATATTTTTATGCAAGTCTAATTGTGCGTAGTTTTCTTCAGAATTGTTTCCGATTTCAAAACTTTCGAAAATATCGGCTTCCATTACGCCAGCCTCGACAGCCTTAGTCATTTCTGCTTTTAATTCAGCAACAGAACCAATACAAATTTCTTCTTTACCATCTTCGCTTCTCCAGATTGGTAATGGAATTCCCCAGTAACGCGAACGTGATAAATTCCAATCGTTAGCGTTTGCTAACCAATTTCCGAAACGTCCTGTCCCCGTAGATTTTGGTTTCCAATTAATGGTGTCGTTAAGTTCTACCATACGTCCTTTAACGTCGGTTACCTTAATAAACCAAGAATCTAATGGATAATATAAAATAGGCTTATCTGTTCTCCAACAATTTGGATAACTGTGCTTATATTTTTCAACCTTAAAGGCTTTATTTTCTTCTTTTAAACGAATAGCGATTTCAACATCTACAGAACGTTCTGGAGCTTCACCATCGTTATAGTATTCGTTTTTCACATACTTACCAGCATATTCTCCCATTTCTGGTCTAAATTTACCTTGTAAGTTTACTAACGGCACTAAGTTTCCATTTTCGTCTTTTACCAACATTGGCGGAATCTCTGGAGTGGCTTGTTTAGCAACCAAGGCATCGTCTGCTCCAAAAGTAGGTGCAGTATGTACAATTCCTGTTCCATCTTCGGTAGTAACAAAATCTCCAGCAATAATTCTAAAGGCATTTTCAGGATTATCGTTTGGAAGTGCATACGGCATTAATTGCTCGTAAGTAATACCAACTAAATCTTTTCCTTTAAATTCTTTTACAACGTAAAACGGTATTTTCTTGTCGCCATGCTTGTAATCTAACAATGCAGGCTTAGCATCGACTTGGAAAAATTTACCAGCAAATTGTTTTGCTAATAATGGTTTTGCCAATACCACATCCATAGGTTCGAATGTGTATTGGTTATAGGTTTCTACTAAAACGTAGTCTATTTTATTTCCTACAGTTAAGGCGGTGTTACTTGGTAAGGTCCACGGTGTTGTTGTCCAAGCTAAGAAAAAGATATCGCCTTCGTCTTGTAAAAAGTCTGGTAACGAATCTGCATTGGCTTTAAACTGCGCAACAATTGTAGTATCGGTAACATCTTGATAGGTTCCTGGCTGATTTAATTCGTGAGAACTTAAACCTGTTCCTGCCTTAGGAGAATACGGCTGAATGGTATACCCTTTGTAGATTAATTTTTTATCGTAAATCTGTTTTAACAACCACCATACGCTTTCCATGTATTTTGGATCGTAAGTAATATAGGGATCGTCCATATTTACCCAATATCCCATTTTACGGGTAAGGTCGTTCCAAATACCTGTGTAACGCATTACGGCAGTACGGCAAGCCGCGTTATAATCTTCTACAGAAATGGTTTTACCAATATCTTCTTTGGTAATCCCTAACTCTTTTTCCACTCCAAGTTCAATGGGTAAACCGTGTGTATCCCAACCCGCTTTACGCTTTACTTGGAATCCTTTCATGGTTTTGTAACGCGGAAAAATATCTTTAATAGAACGTGCTAAAACATGGTGAACACCAGGTAAGCCATTTGCAGAAGGAGGCCCTTCGAAAAAAACATAGGGTTCCTTTCCTTCTCTAGTTGTGATACTCTTTTCAAATATATTTTTAGACTCCCAAAAATCAAGAATTTCTTCTGCAACATTTGGTAAGTTAAGACCTTTATACTCAGGAAATCTCATGCTCATTCGTTCTATTTTCTTATAAGAACGCGAAATTAATGAATTTTAAGAAAACAGCGGTGTTAATACTCAAAAAAACCAATTGAAAATAATTGGTCTTTTAAATTCCTTTTTTAGTTGCTTTTATATTCGCTTTGAAAGCGTTTTGCCTTAGATAAAAGCAGATCTTCTTCTTTAGAATCTATATTTGAAGAAGAGATTATATTGCCCTTATTAAGGTAAATTCGCTTTTCTTTAGCTACAGAAGATTTTACAATTACAACCACCAAAGCATTATCCTTAAAATAATAGTTTTCGTCTCTAAGGTTTCCTGTTTTTTCTACATTCCTAACACGCACTAAATCATTGGTCTGCTTATCGTAATCCACATAAATTTTATAGGTTCCGATATCTTCGGCACCTTGAAGATCTGTTAAGACCCCATCGGATACCGCTTGCTTTAATGCGGTATTTCCATCGACCTTGGTTGTATAGTCATTTAAGGTTGCAACTAATTCATCTTTATTTATGGTTTTGCGTGTACCGCAAGACAGTATCATGACACTTAATATCGCTAATAAAATTCCTTTTACTTTCATAGGTATGGCTAATAATCTTTATTAAAAATGAAAGGTAAAAGAAAACCCCCGAACAAAATGTCGGGGGTTTTAAAATTTTTAACTCAAACGAAAGTGCCTACCAGATTTTAACTCTGTTTTCTGGTTCGATATACATAGAGTCGCCTTCTTTTATATTAAATGCTTCGTAAAACGAGTCGACATTTAAAAGCGGTTGTACAGCACGATTCATTCCTGGAGAATGCGGATCTGTTTTAATCTGATTTTTTAAAGCATCATCTCTATACAAACTTCTCCAAACCGTAGCCCAAGACATAAAGAAACGTTGTTCTGCCGTAAATCCATCAATTGGTTCTGGCTTACCGTTTTCTTTAAAGCTCATTTGTAACGCATCGTAAGCCGCATTTATACCACCTAAATCTCCGATATTTTCACCCAAAGTAAATTCACCATTAATAAATGTTTCTGGCAACACTTCTAGGCTACTGTATTGGTCAGCTAACGCTTTACCTAATTTTGTAAACTCTTCTAAATCTTTATCTGTCCACCAGTTATTCAAGTTTCCATTTTTATCGTAACGCGATCCAGAATCGTCAAAACTATGAGAAATTTCATGACCAATTACAGCTCCAATTCCACCATAATTTACAGCATCGTCTGCTTGATAGTTATAAAAAGGAGGTTGTAAAATAGCGGCTGGGAATACAATCTCGTTATAAGACGGATTGAAATATGCATTCACCGTTTGTGGCGCCATACCCCATTCGGTTTTGTCTACAGGTTTTCCTAATTTATCGATATTATCTTTAAAATTCCAGGTTCTAGCATTCTGAATATTTTGAAGATATGTACCTCCATTTTCTGGACCTTTAATCTCTAAAGCTGAATAATCTTTCCATTTGTCTGGATACGCTATTTTTATAGTCGTTGCTTGTAGCTTTTCTATGGCTTTTTGCTTTGTATCTTCACTCATCCAAGATAATGCAGAAATTCTGTTTTCGAATGCTTTAATTACATTCTCGATCATTTCTTCTGCTTTAGCTTTAGCTTCTGGCGGGAATTTTTTATCTACATACAATTTACCTAAAGCTTCTCCTACAGTTCTATTAATAGTCTGTAATGCTCTTTCTTCACTTGGACGTTGTTTTTTTGCTCCACCTAAAGTTTTGCTATAAAACTCCCAATTGGCATATTCTAACTCGGTACTAAGCAAACTTGCAGAACTATTAAGTGCAGACCAACGTAAATATGCTTTCCAATCGCTAACATTGTTTTTCTCTAAAATAGAATTCAAGGCTTTTACATATTTTGGTTCTCTAACAATAATGGTATCTAAATCTTTAGCCCCAATACCTTCAATATACGCTGACCAATCTATAGAAGGTGCCATTTTTTGTAAATCTGATACCGCTGTTGGATTGTATGTTTTACGTCTATCTCTTAATTCTACCTTATCTAATTTAGGTGTTGCTAAACTTGTTTCGAAAGCTAAAACTTGTTTTGCTTGTGCATTTGCAACCTCTTCTGTATCTCCTAAAAACTGAAGCATTTTTGTAATGTGTGCTACATACTTCTCTCTCTTATCTTTAGAATCTGCATCGTCTTTTACATAGTAATCACGGTCTGGCAGACCTAAACGGCCCGTTCCTAAACTCGCCACATTTTTATTACTATCTTTTGCATCGGCACCAACCCAAAATCCGAAGAAGCCACCGCCTCCTTTAGGCTCCATTTCTATTAAATACGCCTCTAAATCTTTAATTGTAGCAATTTCATCTATTTTCGCTAGAGTAGGTTTTAAAGGTTCAATTCCTGCCTTATTTCTAGCCACTGTATCCATAATGGTTTCATATAAAAAAACAGCTTTTTCTTGATCTGAACCTGGAAGTACTTCAATTTTACCAAGATCTTTATCTTCCGACATGGCAGATTTTAAAATACCTAAAACATCCTCATCTGTTTTTTGTCTTAACTCATCAAAACTTCCCCATCGTGTTCTATCGTCTGGAATGGTATTATTTTTTACCCAATTTCCGTTTACGTACATAAAGAAATCATCGTTTGGCTTAACCGATTTATCCATGTAATCTAAGTTGATTCCTGGCACAACTTCCACATCAACCACCTCTGCTGTTTCTTTTTTACTCTCGTCTTTACAAGCTGTTAAGCTTCCAAAAGCAATGACACTAAGCATAGATAGCTTTAAAATATTGATTTTCATATATTTGAATTTGAATTGATTTTTTTGAATTAAAAATAAAATGAACACATACCCTTTAAGTCGAAATTCCCCCTAAAACGTTACTCTAAAACCGAAAAAAACTGCTAAATCACACAATTAAATCTACTAAATCTTCAATCTTAGAAATTAATTGAATTTTAATAGCTTTTGGTTTCAGTGATATTTTATTGTACTTGGATACAAATATGGTTGAAAAGCCCAATTTTTCGGCTTCTAAAATACGTTGTTCCACGCGTTGAACCGGACGAATTTCTCCAGACAAACCAACTTCGGCCGCGAAACAATAATCTTTTGCTAGCGCTTCGTCTTCGTTAGAAGATAAAATGGCGGCAACAACAGCTAAGTCTATCGCTGGATCGTCTACAGTGATACCTCCAGTAATATTTAAAAAGACATCTTTTGCTCCCAATCTAAATCCAGCTCGTTTTTCTAAAACGGCCAACAACATATTTAAACGTTTGGCATTAAAACCCGTCGCCGATCGCTGTGGTGTACCATACACGGCAGTACTTACCAAAGCCTGAACTTCTATCATTAATGGTCGCATACCTTCTAAAGTAGCAGCCACTGCATTCCCACTTAACTCTTCATCTTTTTTAGATATTAGAATTTCAGAAGGGTTAGAAACTTCCCTTAAGCCAGAACCTTGCATTTCGTAAATTCCGAGTTCGTTTGTAGATCCGAATCGGTTTTTATTGGCTCTTAAAATTCTAAACACATGGTTACGATCGCCTTCAAACTGAAGCACGGTATCTACCATATGTTCCAATATTTTTGGCCCAGCTATATGTCCGTCTTTGGTAATATGTCCGATTAAAACAACTGGCGTCGACGTCTCTTTAGCATATTTTATAAGCTCGGTTGTACATTCCTTTATCTGAGAAATACTTCCTGAAGACGACTCGATATAATCGCTATGTAAAGTCTGAATAGAATCTACAATAACAATATCGGGTTGCAAATCTTCTATTTGCTTAAAGATATTTTGCGTTTTGGTTTCGGTTAAAATATAGCAATTGCTATTATTAGGATTAATACGCTCGGCACGCATTTTTATTTGCTTCTGACTTTCTTCTCCAGAAACATATAAGGTTTTATAAGGTAATTTTAAAGCAACCTGAAGTAGCAAAGTACTTTTACCAATCCCAGGTTCTCCGCCTAACAGTGTTAATGAACCTGGCACAATACCACCACCTAGAACACGATTAAATTCCTGATCGAATGTATCTAGTCGCGCTTCTTGAGAGGCATCAATTTCATTAATTAAAAGCGGTTTTGAAGTCCGTTTTGTAGCACCGCCTTTGGTTGGTATTTTCCAGTCACTCTTTTCGGGTGCTTGGATTACTTCTTCTACGATTGTATTCCATGCCTTACACGAATTACACTGGCCTTGCCATTTAGCGTATTGCGCACCGCAACTCTGACAAAAAAATGTGGTTTTAACTTTCGCCATTAATATCCGAAATCTGCTTTAAGTTGATTTGCACGTTCAATCATATCATCTTTTGTGAGCCCTCCAATTTCGTCGAAAATATAAGACGACTGATACATTTTCATTGCTTTTTTAGGCTGATTAGTTTCTTCGTAATAACGGGCGAGATAATATTGCCCTAACATTGTTTCTGGATAAGAATCGCGAGCCATTTTTCCTAACTCGTGAAGATCTTTAAACTCCGATTTCTTTTCTATTGCAGTTGCAATGGCTTTATAATCGTTTACCAAAATGGTTTTATCTACACCATACAGCTCTTTTATGGCTGCATATTTTTCTTTTAAATACTCTATCGAAGGCTCGTTTGAAGCCATGATATCTTTTTCAAATTCACGTGCAGTAATAGGCTGATAGGTATAAAAAATACGCTCCAAAGCCTTAGGAATTGCTTGCGCTACAACAGAGTAATGGGTTAAGCCTTCGAACTTATCGAAATCGTATTGCAAGAACGCATTGTCTACACTTTTTAAACTATTATCTAATAATTCTGTCCCTTCAATTACAGATTTAAGATCGTCTGTAGTGGTCGCTAAATAGTAAAATGTTTTTCTGTCTATTTTACCTAAGCGATCCGGAATATAGCGTGTCATGTTAGATGCTAATTCGGGACTAATCACTATATATGACTGGAATAAAGGCTTATCTTTTAATAAATAGTAGTTTATAAAATTTGCTGTTTGCCCATGTCCGATAGCCAATTTAAAGTCTTCTGTTCTATAAGTATCTTGAATGTATGGAATTAATTCCATGCCGATAAATTCAAAAAAATCAGCACCAGAATCTATAGGCAAAGAGTTTTGTTCTGAAAACATGTTATCCTCGTAACGTGTTTCACCTTGCTTAATTCCCACAACAATAACTTCTGGAACATCTTCCCAATACGAGTAGTAATCTATATTTCCGGCAACCACCTCGAACAAGTAATCTCCATCTAAAACAATGACAAGCGGATATTTTTTATCGACATTCTCACTGTAATTTCGAGGTAATTGAATTTTTATTTTCCTTGTACCGCCAAGTTTTTCGGATTCTATTGTTTCGTAAATTGCCTGAGCATGAACAAACTGACAAGAAACTATAAAGACAAATAAGTAGAGAATTCTTTTCATTTAACAGCGTAATTAGTCTAACGCAAGGTAAGAAAAATACTTTTTGTTTAGAAAATTCTATTTTAGTTTGATTTTTCTATTAAATACAGGAAGTAATAGTAAAGATAAGCCACCACAGATAATGATTAATATGGTTTGAGACGACCACATAATCCACCCAAAAGCAATACTCGGACCTTCTGCAATCCCGAATAATGAGAAGGCCGCATATACAGCTACAGGATATGAACCAATTCCACCATTTGTAGCTGCAATACTAAAGCTAGCCGAAATAAATCCAATAAGAATAGCTCCCATAGATATGGGTTGCAAATCGTTTAAGGCAAACGTAGTTACATAAAACATGAGCACATACATGGCCCAAATAAAAAGTGTATGCGCAATAAACATCCACTTTTTCTTCATCTTAAAAATGCTTGTAACCCCTTCTAAAAGCCCCGCTACAAATGTTCGGATTTTTACAGCCAATACCGAGCGACTCTTCCGAATGTAGTATAAAAAAGCTAAACCTAAAACACCCAGACCGACTACGGCCATAACGATTTTAGGCAAATTAAATTTTGATAGAAAAAAATTAAAAATAAAATCGAATTGCAGAAAAAGGGTGACTAGAATAATAAACATCATCACTATTAAATCGGCTATTCGCTCTGCGACTACCGAGCCAAAACCTTTTTCGAAAGGCACACCTTCGTAGGTGGTGAGTATAGAAACACGAGCAACTTCACCCGCCCTTGGAATGGTATAATTTATAAGATAAGCCGCAAACACTGCCATAATACTATTAGACAGTTTTACCTTATACCCCATAGGCTCTAACATAAAAAGCCAGCGATAGGAACGCGACAAATGACTTAACAATCCTAAAATAGCACCAAGTAAAATCCACCAGTAATTTGCGTTTTTAAAATACACGATAAGCTCGTCTATAGAAACTTTAGACAAAGAATAGGCTATTAAAAAAACTCCCAATAAAATTGGGAGTGAGATTTTCAGTATTTTAGAGAGTTTTGTATTCAATAATTAAATTAACTTATTAGTTGCTTCATCAGGAAAAACTAAAGCAGGTTTAAATGTTTTAGCGTCTTCCAAATCCATAATACCATAAGTAATAAGTATTAATACATCTCCAGGCGCAACACGTCTTGCGGCAGCACCATTTAATGTAATTTCTCCACTATTTCGTGGTCCAGGAATAGCATAAGTTTCCAAACGTTCACCATTGTTATTATTTACAATCTGAACTTTTTCACCTTGAATAATGTTTGCAGCATCCATTAAATCTTCATCGATAGTAATACTACCAATGTAATTTAAATCTGCTCCAGTACATTTAACTCTGTGAATTTTCGATTTTACTACGTGAATTTGCATGTGGCAAAGTTAATTAATTTAGTGCTAAATTATCTATTAATCTTATATCGTCTGCATATACTGCTACAAACGCGCGATATAGTGTATTTTCTTTTTTGTTTTCTATAGTCTCTAGAGTATCGACATCTGCAATAACAAAATATTCCAACTCTAATAACGGATGGTTTTTAAACTCACTCTCAACCCATTCCACCACATCTTTAGCACTTTCTGTGCCAAACTTAATTTTAGAAGTCTTCAAGGTTTCATAAATAAATGGAGATGCTTCTAAATATTCTGGTTTTAAACGTACATTTCTAGAGCTCATAGCTAAGCCACTATCTTCTCTTAAAATCTCGCAAGGCACAATGCTTACGGGCACATTATACATCTCAACCATTTTTTTTATAATCGCTAATTGCTGAAAATCTTTTTCTCCAAAATACGCTGTGTTTGGCGTAACAATTTCAAACAATCGTTTTACTATGGTACCAACACCGTCAAAATGTCCGGGTCTAAACTTACCTTCCATTTTATGTTCTAGTCCATCGAAATCGTAGTTCACAGATACTACATGTTCCCCATAAATATCTTCGACAGTAGGCGCATACACCAAAATATCGTTAGATGCAGTTTGTAACAAGGTTACATCACGCTCTAATGTTCTTGGATATGTAACTAAATCGTCTGGATTATTAAACTGAGTAGGATTTACGAAAATACTAACCACTAAGGCATCATTTTCTTCTATAGCACGCTGTACTAGAGACAAATGTCCCTTATGTAAAGCGCCCATTGTTGGAACGAACCCTAAAGTCTTACCCTGAGATTTTAGTAGTTCTATTTCCTTTTTTAATTCCGATTTTTCTGTTATTACCTTCACCTTTAATAAAAAATTAACGAAGGCAAAGTTATTATTTTACTAGCAATCTGCATAAAATTTTGTAATTTTGCTTGTTTTTTATTTTGAATTCTCAAAAGCCCAGTAATTTATGAAAGATAAGAGGATATTATATGTATCATCTGAAGTAGTTCCTTATTTACCTGAAACAGAAATCTCTTCTATGTCGTTTGAAACGCCTAGAATGGTAAACCAACAGGGTGGACAAATCAGGATATTTATGCCTAGATATGGAAACATTAACGAAAGGAGACATCAACTACACGAAGTTATAAGATTATCTGGTATAAACCTAGTAATTAACGACTTAGACATGCCACTTATTATAAAAGTAGCATCGATTCCCAAAGAGCGCATCCAAGTATATTTTATAGATAACGACGAATATTTTAAACGTAAAGCGACCTTA
Organism: Formosa bonchosmolovskayae; assembly: GCF_051016085.1. Taxonomy (GTDB): domain Bacteria; phylum Bacteroidota; class Bacteroidia; order Flavobacteriales; family Flavobacteriaceae; genus Formosa. Next base: position 1,435,595 of record NZ_CP174605.1, on the reverse strand, counting down.
ACCGACGAGAATGGTGACTTGTTCTCGGATAACGATGAGCGTGCTATTTTCTTTGCAAAAGGTGTAATAGAAACCGTTAAGAAATTAAACTGGTCTCCAGACATTATCCATGTTCATGGGTGGTTAGCTTCTTTACTTCCGTTGTATTTAAAAGAATATTTTGCAGGCGAACCATTATTTAACGACAGTAAAATAGTGACGTCTATCTACAATCAAGGGTTCGATGGTACTCTAAACAAAACCATGTCTGAGAAAGTGAAGTTTGACAATATTAACGACGATGTTGTAAAAACGTTAAGCGAACCTACTTATAACAATTTAATGAAAGTAGCCATCGATTATTCCGATGCTATTATTATTGGTTCTGAAGACATTACCTCAGAAATATCTACACATTTAGAAGATTCTAAAAAGCCAGTTTTAGGATACAAAAACAGAGAAGAATTTGGCGAAGCGTATTCTAACTTCTACATGAATGAAGTTTTAAAATAATCCGTTTTACTTCATAAAAAATATATGAAAAAGATTTTACAAGTCATTAAACTACCTAGCATTATTCTAGTATTGCTAACAGTTTTAATAGCATGCGATAAAGATTATAATTCCCTTGGAACAAATATAATTGGAGGAAAAGATTTTGTTTCCGACAGCATTGAATATCCAATAATTGCTTACTCAAAAAAAGTAAAACCTGTACAAACTAATGGTTTGTCTTCAAATTTAATAGGTGCCTACAATAATCCAGAATACGGATTAACCACTGCAAGCGTAGTTTCGCAAATGGTACCAAGCACCTACACACCTTTTTTTGGAGAAAACCCTGAAATAACATCTGTTATACTAACGTTGCCTTATTTTTCGACAGCTACAGACATAGACGAAGATGGCGCAACTACTTATCAATTAGATTCTATATTTGGAGATTCTCCAATAAAGTTATCTATTTACGAAAACAAATATTATTTAAGAGATACAGATCCGAGTTCGAACTTTGACGAAGGGCAATTGTATTATTCTAACTCTAACGAAACCATAAATTTCGATAATTTTAAAGGTGAGTTGTTATACTATAACGATAATTTTTATCCAAGTAAGGATGAAATCGTTATAGAGGAGTACGATGAAGAAACCGAGGAAGATGTTGTTACAGAACGCTTATCGCCAAGATTAAGGGTAGACTTATTAAACAATAATGAGTATTGGGAAAAATTATTTTTTGACAAAGAAGATAGCCCAGAGCTTAGTAATCAGAATAATTTTGTTGATTATTTTAGAGGTATTTATATAAAGGCTGAAGCTATAGACAATAAAGGAAATCAAATTCTGATTAACTTTAATTCGACTAACGCCAACATACAGATTAACTATACTTATACTACCACCACAACAACAGATACGGTTACCGAAGAGACCACCTCAGAAGGTACTTACACCTTATCCTTTAACACCAATAGAGTTAATACTTTTGATAGTAATATAGAATTCACAGATGGTAATGCCCTTACTGGAGATTCTAAATTATATCTTAAAGGAGGAGAAGGATCTATGGCTATTATTAGCTTATTTGAAGGTCCTGACGAAGATGGAGATGGTGAACCAGACAGTTACTTAGAAGACTTTTTATCTCATAAAGACGAATGGTTAATTAACGAAGCTCAACTAACACTTTACGAAGACGCAAGTAAGATATACACAGGAAAAGATAAAGCGGACGACGAACACCTCTACCATACTTACGACAGAATATTTGCTTACGATGCTACGAATAACACAACGTTAATAGACTATGCCTTCGACCCGACATCTAACACAAATACTCCATTAGATTCTAAAGTAATACATCTAGGCCAACGTCTTGAAAACGGAAGCACCTACAAATACAAAATAAGATTAACAGAACATCTTAAAAATATTTTAGAGAAAGATTCAACAAATACAAAAATTGGGTTAGTTTTATCAACGAATGTAAATAATACTTTAAATGCACGCATTTTGGATAGTGAAGGAGACGTGGTAACAACCATTCCTGAAGGTGCGATTTTAACTCCAAAAGGAACTATTTTACACGGAAGCCATTCAAGTGTTCCAAGTAATTTACGTGCAAAATTAGAAATTTATTATACCGAACCTGAAAACTAAAATGATATGTGTGGTATTGTAGGATATATTGGTCACAGAGAAGCTTACCCGATAGTAATAAACGGACTTAAACGTCTAGAATACCGTGGTTACGACAGTGCTGGTATTGCCATTTACGATGGTCAAGACCTAAAAGTGTGTAAAACCAAAGGTAAAGTTTCGGATCTTGAAGAACGTGTAGAAAAAGAAATTTTCACAAAAGGAACTGTTGCTATTGGACATACTAGATGGGCAACCCATGGTGTTCCAAACGATGTTAACTCTCACCCTCATTATTCTAATTCAGGAGATTTAGTAATTATCCACAACGGAATTATTGAAAACTACGAATCTCTTAAGAAGGAATTAATTACCCGAGGATATACTTTTAAATCGGAAACAGATACAGAAATATTAGTTAACCTGATTGAAGAAGTACTAAAAAAAGAAAAAGGTCTTAAGCTAGGAAAAGCAGTACAGATTGCGTTAAACCAAGTTGTAGGCGCTTATGCCATTGCTATTTTCGATAAGAATAAACCTAACGAAATTATTGCGGCCAGATTAGGAAGTCCGTTAGCAATAGGTGTAGGAGAAAACGAATTTTTTATAGCTAGTGATGCCTCTCCATTTTTAGAGTTTACTAAAAATGCTATTTATCTTGAAGATGAAGAGATGGCAATTATTCGCTTAGGAAAGGAGATAAAAGTTAGAAAAATTAAAGACGACACTATGGTCGATCCTTATATTCAAGAACTTCAATTAAACCTTGAACAAATTGAAAAAGGAGGATACGAGCATTTTATGTTGAAAGAAATTTACGAGCAACCAAGTGCAATTCTAGATACGTTTAGAGGCCGATTATTGGCTAATGAAGGTATTATTAAAATGTCTGGAATTGAAGACAACATGAAAAAGTTCCTGAACGCCGACCGTATTATTATTGTCGCTTGCGGAACCTCATGGCATGCTGGTTTAGTTGCCGAATACATTTTTGAAGATTTAGCACGTATTCCTGTAGAAGTAGAATACGCTTCAGAATTTAGATATAGAAACCCTGTAATTACAGAAAAAGATATCGTGATTGCAATCTCACAATCTGGAGAAACAGCAGATACTTTAGCGGCTATTAAATTAGCCAAATCTAAAGGAGCCTTTGTATTTGGAGTTTGTAATGTTGTTGGATCGTCTATCGCAAGAGAGAGTGATGCTGGGGCTTACACGCATGCAGGACCAGAAATTGGTGTGGCATCCACAAAAGCATTTACCACTCAAATTACAGTTTTAACCTTAATGGCCTTACGATTAGCAAGAGCAAAAGGCACTATGTCTAGTTCGGATTTCCGTCGTCACTTAATCGAGTTAGAACTTATACCAGACAAAGTTAAAAAAGCTTTAGAGTCGGATGCTTACGTTAATACCGTTGCCGAAATTTATAAAGATGCTAAAAACTGCTTATATCTAGGAAGAGGTTACAACTTCCCTGTGGCTTTAGAAGGTGCATTAAAACTTAAAGAGATTTCTTATATTCATGCCGAAGGTTATCCTGCAGCCGAAATGAAACATGGTCCTATTGCTTTAATAGACGAGCAAATGCCTGTTATTGTTATTGCAACTAAAAAAGGACATTACGAAAAGGTAGTGAGTAACATACAAGAGATTAAATCTAGAAGTGGTAAAATTATAGGTATTGTTACCGAAGGTGACGAAAGCGTTAGAAATCTTGCCGATCACGTGATTGAAGTTCCTGATTGTTCAGAATCTTTATCTCCGTTATTAACAACGATTCCACTTCAATTGTTATCGTATCATATTGCGGTAAAATTAGGCAAAAACGTAGATCAACCTCGTAACTTGGCAAAATCGGTTACAGTAGAATAATTTACATTTAAATAAAATTATATAAAAGGCATTTAAACTTAGTTTTAAATGCCTTTTTTTATTTCGAAAGAAGAGGTTTTAACCTGTAAAGTAAAAATTAAAACTATTTTATCCATTATAAACACTATGCACCGGTTAGTGCATAAAAACAGTCACTTTATTATAGCAAATACAAGAATAGATACTAAAGACATTGAATTACTATATAAACTTAGAGGAATCCTGAGGAATACCAATTGGACTCTATTTACTGAGAAACTACCCTCCTTTGCTTCAATAAATTAATTATACACATTAAAATATTACGACTTAAATCTGAAGGTGTTTTTAGTACCATAAAAAACCAAAAAACATATTTTTTTTAAATATAAACTATTATATTTGCTCCGCGAAAAACTAGTTTTTTTTCAAAAAAATCAAGCAAAAATCTATAAATAATTAAGTAATGTCAAAAGTTACAGGTAAAGTTGCACAAATCGTTGGTCCAGTTATCGATGTTGTATTCGACTCTGAAGGAGCTCTTCCAAAAATTTACGATTCATTAGAAATTACAAAAGCAGATGGTTCACTTCTTATATTAGAAGTACAATCTCACATTGGTGAAGATATGGTTCGTACTATCGCGATGGACTCTTCGGATGGATTAAGTAGAGGGACAGAAGTTGTTGCTACAGGTTCACCAATACAAATGCCAATTGGAGATGATGTATATGGTAGACTTTTCAATGTAATTGGAGATGCTATTGATGGTTTAGGAAACTTGCCAAAAACAGGTAAGTCTGGATTACCAATCCACAGACAAGCACCAAAATTCGAAGATTTATCAACGTCTACTGAAGTTTTATTCACAGGTATTAAAGTAATCGACTTAATTGAGCCTTACGCAAAAGGAGGTAAAATTGGTTTATTTGGTGGTGCTGGTGTTGGTAAAACAGTATTAATTCAGGAGTTGATTAACAATATTGCAAAAGGTCACGGTGGACTTTCAGTATTTGCTGGAGTTGGAGAACGTACTCGTGAAGGAAATGACCTTTTAAGAGAGATGTTAGAGTCTGGTATTATTAAATACGGAGACGACTTTATGCACTCTATGGAAGATGGAGGATGGGATTTATCTAAGGTAGATAAAAACCTTATGAAAGATTCTAAAGCAACTTTCGTTTTCGGACAAATGAACGAACCACCTGGAGCACGTGCACGTGTGGCATTATCTGGATTATCTATCGCAGAATATTTCCGTGATGGTGCTGGAGATGGTCAAGGAAAAGACGTTCTTTTCTTCGTAGACAACATTTTCCGTTTTACTCAAGCTGGTTCAGAGGTATCTGCATTATTAGGTCGTATGCCTTCTGCAGTAGGTTACCAACCAACTTTAGCAACAGAAATGGGTGCGATGCAAGAGCGTATTACATCAACTAAAACAGGATCTATTACATCTGTACAAGCGGTTTACGTACCTGCAGATGATTTAACTGACCCTGCTCCTGCTACAACCTTTGCTCACTTAGATGCAACAACTGTATTATCTCGTAAAATTGCTGAGCTAGGTATTTATCCAGCGGTAGATCCATTAGATTCTACTTCAAGAATTTTAACAGCAGATATCTTAGGAAAAGATCACTACGAATGTGCTCAAAATGTAAAAGAGTTATTACAACGCTATAAAGAATTACAAGATATTATTGCTATTCTTGGTATGGAAGAATTATCTGAAGAAGATAAATTAGCCGTAGGTAGAGCTAGACGTGTACAACGTTTCTTATCTCAACCCTTCCACGTTGCAGAACAATTTACAGGTATTCCAGGTGTGTTAGTAGACATTAAAGAAACTATTAAAGGATTTAATATGATTATGTCTGGTGAATTAGATCACTTACCAGAAGCAGCATTTAACCTTAAAGGTTCTATTGAAGAAGCTATCGAGACTGGAGATAAAATGTTAGCAGAAGCATAATTGGTTGTTAGGTATTAGTTAATGGTTAATACACATTTGACCAGTAACGAATAACTAAAAACAAATAACTAAAAAGAATATGTATTTAGAAATTGTATCGCCAGAAGCTACTTTATTTAGTTCGGAAATAGATGCCGTTACTGTACCTGGTGCCGATGGAGAGTTTGAAATGCTTAATCATCACGCGGCTATAGTATCGCTTCTAACAGCTGGAATTATAAAAATAAAAGTACATTCTCAAGCTCATTTAGATTACGATAAATTACATCCTGAAGTTATTCCTCATGTGTCAGACACTAAGGTTTTAACTCTGGCTATTAAATCTGGAACTTTAGAATCTAAAGACAATAAAATTATAATCTTAGCCGATTAAATATTTTATCACTCATATAAAAACGCCTCAAAAAATTAATTTTTGAGGCGTTTTTAATTATATATCTTATTCGGTTAAATGTCCGTCTGAGAAACCTAGAACCAATTGAGAATAGTAAGTAGTTAAACTCTTATTATTAATGCCATACAGCGCCCTAAACAGATGGTGTTCTATCGCGTTTTTAAGCTGTGTCCTCCCATTACCAAGTAGTTCTCTTTAGTGATTTCCAGCCACCATACTTCACACTCTTTTAATCACATTAGTGACAATACCCCAAATTACAAAATCGTTGGCTTCGGTGACTTGAATAGAGCTGTAGTTAGGATTTTCTGGTTTCAACCAAACTTCACCATTTTCGACCTTTAAACGTTTAACCGTAAATTCTCCATCCAAAAAACAGACTGCTATTTTATTATGTGTAGCCGCTATACTTCTATCAATCACTAATAAATCTTTATCGTCTAGACCGGCCCCTATCATGGATTGGCCACTTACACGAGCGTAAAATGTAGTTTCCTTATTTCTTACTAACTCGACATCTAAAGACAAGCATTCTTCGTTAATATCACCCACAGCAACAGGGACTCCTGCTGAAATTCCAGCATCGACAAGTATAGCTCCAGAATTAGGTATAAACTCTGGGGTAAAAAAGGAAAGTGAAGGAGTAGCTTGCATCATGGTCTTAAATCATTTTAGATCCTACAAAGTAATAATTTTTTCAATACCTCAACCATTTTTTTTAGTTTTAGCTTGTATTTCAGCTAAAAATCAAACCTTTATAAAAATATTTTTTCTGTATAAATAATATCCCAAACCCAAATAACACAAGACTACTGTTAGAGCATATACTAATGAAGTCAGTTTAAGACTCATACTCTCTGAAACAAATACATTATGATACAACCAAGAGTGCAAGTTTTCATTATTACCCACCGGAATCTTATAAAAAGATTTACTAATTAAGCTAGATAAAAAATAAACGGTGATTGCATTCATACCTGCATATTTAAAAACAGCCCCCAAATGCCAACCTTTAACATCGACTATATAATACATTAGTCCTAATATTATGGTCCCCATACCCGCAGTAACAAGCACAAAACTACTGCTCCAAAGTGCTTTATTTATAGGAAAAACCAAATGCCACACATATCCTAATAACACAGCCACCAAGCCAATTGCCCCCAGTTTTATGGCTTTATACGACATTTCAGAATCTAAAAATCTCCCTACTAACACACCTAATATACTAGTTACAATGGCTGGAAATGTTCCTAGAATACCTTCAGGGTCGTAGTCGGGTTTCCACATATGCTGTCCTAAAATTTTTAAATCGATGTAATTAGACCAGTTATTAGGCGCTCTATTAAAAGTTGGTAAAGTACCATCTGGAAAGGGCATAAATCCTAAAAACAACCAATATCCGAGCAAAATAGTTATTGAAATTCCTAATAATAATTTCCAATTACAATTGAGGTATAACCATGCCGTTATAAAAAACACAATGCCTATGCGTTGCAAAACACCAGGTATACGTACAGATTCTAGAGTTTCAAAAAACGGTGGTATTGGAGTGAATACATTTAGAAATAAACCAAGGATAATCAGTTTTAAACTACGAACGGCTATTTTCTTATACACGGGCAAAGATCCCTTTTTATGCTTATAAGCGTAATAAATTGAAATGCCGACAATAAATAAAAACAACGGAAAGATTAAATCTGTAGGAGTCAATCCATGCCAGTCTGCGTGTAAAAGCGGTGTGTACACCTGTCCCCAATCGCCAGGTGTATTTACTAATATCATGGCCGCAATGGTGAAACCTCTTAACAAATCTACAGATTCAATACGTTGTTTCATAGGGTTCGAATTACGACTTTTTTAGCCCTACTTTATGGCCGTAAACAGCATAAAACAATATAAAAACATAACATGGAATAAGAATCCAATACCCAGAAGTTGCCGCTTGAGCTGTGGCTGTAGCTTGATCGATTCCTAAACCGATTAATTCTTCTTTTTTACCATCGACTAAAGCACCATACAAAGGCGGAATAATTGCACCTCCAGATATTGCCATAATAAGCAAGGCCGAAGCTGTTTTTGTAAATTTCCCCATACCGTTTAAAGCCAAGGGCCAAATAGCAGGCCACACTAAAGCATTAGAAATACCAAGAGCAGCGACAAAAAGAACAGAGGTAAAACCTGTGGTTGATAATATACAAATAGCAAAAGCGATTCCTAATATTGCACTTACTTTTAGAGCCAATACCTGACTCACATATTTAGGTATTAAAAACACACCTAACAGGTAAGTACCAACCATTGCAAAAAGTGTCATTAAGGTAAGAGATTTGGCCTCTTCACCAGGCATACCAAGCGATAAACCGTAAGAGATAATAGTATCGCCTGCAATAACCTCGACGCCCACATAAAGAAATAATGCAAGCACTCCCAACAGTAAGTGTGGAAATTGAAATACACTAGTCTTTCTTACATGTAGCACACCATCTGCATTGTCTTGATCTGCTTCTTCGGCTTCAACATGAGGTAAAGGTGCTTTTGTAATTAAAACCGCTAGAATAAACAAAACAACAGCCATAATAATATATGGCATCACCACGCTATCGGCCATTGCGTCTAAAAGCGTAGTTTTTTCTTCTAGAGACACCGTAGCTAATTTGGCTTGAATGTCGTCTATTCCAGATAGTAATAGTGCTCCAAAAATAAAAGACCCAAGGGCTCCGGCAATTTTATTGGCTATTCCCATAATAGCAATGCGCTTTGCCGCACTTTCCATAGGTCCTAATATAGTTATATAAGGATTTGAAGCCGTTTGTAACAACGTCATACCTAAACCTTGAATAAAAATCCCAGTTAAAAACAGTGTATACGTACGTGCTTCGGCTGCAGGAATAAAAACCAATGCACCGATTCCCATAAGCGCTAATCCAAAAGACATGCCCTTTTTATAACCTACTTTTTCAATAATATACGAAGCCGGTAAAGCCATAATAACAAATGAAATATAAGATGCAGAAGCCACTAAATACGATTGTGCATCGGTAAGCTCGTTTATGGTTTTCATGAAAGGGATTAAGGCACCGTTAATCCATGTTACAAATCCGAAAATGAAGAACAATCCGGCAATAATTAGTATAGGCACTAAAGAAGAATTCTTCGGTGCCGCGTGAGTTTTTGCGGTTTTAGACATGATGTTTTAGTAAGTAATTATGTGGTTAATATGTAGTTGATTTTATTTAAGAGTCTTCGTTTTTAAAGATGCGTTCGCGGGTAATCTTTACGTAATTCCTCCCAATTGGAATTCTACGGTTAGCAATTTCAATAGTATTTCCTTCTACCGATTTAATTTTATTTATAGAAATCGTGTAAGACCGATGTACACGTAAAAAATTAGATTGTGGCAACTCCTCGGAAATAGCGGTTAACGATTTATGAACCACGTAATCTCCTAAAGTTGTAATCACTTTAATGTAATCTTTAAGGCTCTCTATATATAGAATATCATTTAAATTCACCTTAATTAACTTCTTACTTACCTTAAGAAAAATATGAGGCTCTTGCTGTAAGTTTAAATCTGAAGTTGCATTTGTAATATAAACCTGTTGGTAGACCTTATTCATGGTTTTTAGAAAGCGATTAAACGGAATAGGTTTCACTAAATAGTCCAGCACATTTAACTCGAAACTCTTTACTGCATATTCGCGATAGGCCGTAGTAAATACTATTAATGGTTTATAACTTAAGTTTTCAATAAAGGCAAAACCACTTAATTGTGGCATATTTATATCTAAAAAAATAACATCGATTTTTTCTCGCTCAATAATAGGATAAGCTTTTAAAGGATTATTAAAAGTTGCCACAATTTCTATATGATCGAAATTCTTTAAATGATCCTCTATCACTTTAATGGCTAGAGATTCGTCGTCTATTATTAAGCATTTAATTTTCATCGAATGGGAATTTTTAAAAACAGGTTATATGTATTATCCCTAATGGTAGTTTCTAATACATAATTGCTGCCAAACAGTAAATTTAATCGGCGTTTGGTGTTTGCAATACCTATACCTTGTTCGTTCGTAATATCGGAATTAGAATTGAAACTATTTACTAAATTAAACTCCAAATAATCTTTTCCTTTAACTTCAAAACTCATTACTACTGTTACTTTCTCACTATTTTTTAACCCATGCTTAAAACTGTTTTCTATAAAAGTTAAAAATAATAAGGGTGGCACCTCAATATCTTCAATATTTCCAGTGATGTCTGTTTCAAACTCTATACTATCGTTAAAACGCAAGCGGGCAATATCTATAAAGTTATTAATATGATTTATTTCTTCAAACAAATCGGCTTTAGAGCTATTAACTTCATATAACACATATTGCATCATATCCGATATTTTTATGACCAATTGCGGGGCATTATCAGACTTGGTTAAGGTTAAAGCATAAAGATTATTTAAGGTATTAAAAAAGAAATGTGGCTGAATCTGTGTTCGCAAATATTTTAGCTCTGTACTTAACTGCAACTTTGCTAGTTCTTCATTACGTTGCTTTTCTATACTCCAATCAATAAGTAATTTTATAGCAGATACAAACCCAATAACATACAATTCGCCTAAAACAACAGCGACTATATGATTTAGTTCTAAAAACTGACCAGAATTCCCTGCCTCTGGCCAAATATTTTTGGTGACTAAAACATAATTTAATCCCGTTCTCACCATATACACCATGGCCAACATAAATATAAGCCAGAATAAATAACTCCAATAACGCTTACGCAATACTAATTTCGGAATTAAAATATACACATTTATATAGACTACTATTATATGTATAGGAAACTCTATTAAGTTGGATTTCAACGAATACCAGTAATCGTTAAAATAACTTCCCCAACGTACAACATTAAATATAAAGTAGCCCAACCAAAATAGGATGTGGTATTTTACAGAAATGGATTGCTTTATATTGAACTTAAACAAAGTGATTTTTTTATAGATTGTGTAACGAATTTTAAAAAAAGCAAATAATAATTAAGCAATTTTAGTAATATAATAGTTAATTCACAATTAAATTCACCTTTCTTTATTTCCTGAAAAACGCTCATCGTAACTCTAATGTTATTTATATGTTAAATCGTGTCGTTTAGATATTTAATTTTAAAATAAAGATAGAAAGAGATAAACTTGAATCAAATAACAGAGACTAAACAATCAAATTATGAAACACTTTTTAAGAATGACCTTCTTATTTTCTTTATTGTTCTGTAGCTCACAAGCGATGCAGGCACAAAGCAAGGAAATTAAAGGAACTGTTACCTCTAAAGTAGATGGCATGCCAATCGCTGGAGCAAATGTTGTGGTTTTAGGAACATCAAATGGAACACTAACCGATTTTGATGGAAACTATACCCTAAACGCTAATGTAGGAGATGTATTAAAATTCTCGTATTTAGGAATGACAACCTCGCAAATTACTATTGCTACTGCAAGTACTTACGATGTACAACTAGATGAAGATAGCGAACAATTAAACGAAGTTGTAGTAACGGCTTTAGGAATTAAGAAAGAGAAAAAGGCACTGACGTATTCTGCTCAAGAAGTAAGTGGAGATCAATTAACACAGGTAAAACAAACCAACCCAATAAATAGTTTATCTGGAAAGTCGGCGGGTTTAACCATTACAAAAAGCGCTTCGGGTTTAGGAGGTGCATCTAAAGTAGTATTAAGAGGAAACTCTTCTACTACTAATAACGACCCTTTATATGTAATTGATGGAATTCCGATGTTAAACAGCGGAAATGGTTCTAACGGAAACGAGCCTGGTACCGATATTTTTGGTAGCCAAACAGGTAACCGTGATGGTGGTGATGCCATGTCGTTAATTAATCCAGACGATATTGAAAGTATGACCATCCTTAAAGGTGCATCGGCTTCTGCTTTATATGGTAGCCAAGGGGCTAACGGTGTAATTTTAATTACTACTAAAAAAGGAAAAGATGGTGTTTTATCGGTAAACTTCAATTCAAGTTTTACGGTAGACAATGTAACTTCATTACCAGAGTTACAATCTGAATACCAAAGTAAATCTGTTGGACAGCCAATTGCAGAAAACGGACGAGTGGCAGATGCCAAATCTTGGGGAGATAAAGCAAGCGGATTAAGCAATGACCCTAAAGATTTCTTCCAAACAGGATTCACTTCTATTAACGCCTTATCACTAACAGCAGGAAATGCTAAAGCCCAAACATATTTCTCTTACGCAAACACCATAGGAGAAGGTGTTATTCCAGAAAACCGCTTAACGCGTAACAATATTACATTAAGAGAAACTGCCGCATTTTTAGATAATAAAATTGAAGTATCTGCAAGCATTAACTTATCAGATCAGCGTATATGGAATCGTCCAACAAATGGTTTATACTCTAACCCGTTAACAGCAGTGTACCTTAATCCTGTAGGAATTAGTAGAGATTTATACAAAGATAAGTACGAATATTTCAATACAGATTTAAACCAAATGGATCAGTATGCTTCGTCTTTCGACGAGAACATTCAGCAAAATCCGTACTGGTTAATTAACCGTAGTCCAAGTAAAGATATCGCACAACGCGTATTAGCTAACGTATCTGTAAAATATAATGTTACCGAAGATTTTGCTTTACAATCTAGAGGGAGTTACGACAAGTCTTTCTTTACATTCGACAAAAGACAATATGCAGGAACTGATCCTGTAAACTCTGGAGATAACGGCCGTTACGTTTTAGAAAAAACAGAAAACACCCAACAATACATCGACTTAATAGCATCGTACAACAAAGACCTATCAGAAAACTTTTCTTTCTCTGGTCTTTTAGGTACAAGTTTAACAAAATACAAACTTGGAGATCAGATTTTATTAGACTCTGGACGTGATGGAGACGGTCTTAACTATCCAAACGTATTTACTATTGCGAATTTTGTATCTACCAATAACATCAGACAATCGGTTTCAAACAGAGAAGTACAATCGGTTTTCGGGTCTTTAAACTTTGGATATAAGGATATGTTATTCTTAGATGTTACTGGTCGTTCAGACTGGTCTTCTACCCTAGTAAATACAGATTCAAATTCATTCTTTTATCCTTCTGTTGGTTTAACTACAGTGTTAACAGAAATGTTCGATATGCCAGACTTTATCTCTTTCGCTAAAGTAAGAGGATCTTACGCAGAGGTAGGAAAAGATATCCCGGTATATGCTACTGTTCCATTAAACGGTATAAACAATACAAATACAGGTATTGGTACTGCCCCTTTTGCTCCTATTGAAGGTGAAACCTTAGAGCCAGAAAGACAAAAAGCTTACGAAATTGGTACAGAATGGCGTTTCTTTGGTAACCGTTTAGGTTTAGACTTTACCTACTATAGTACGAGTACTTACAATCAGATTTTCTACATCCAAGCAGAACCAAATCCAAACGGATATGCACAAAACATTGTAAATGCTGGAGAAATTTCGAATAAAGGTATCGAGCTTGTATTAAACGGAAAACCTGTAGTTACAGATAACTTTACGTGGAATACAGCCTTAAACTTTGCTAAAAACGATAACGAAGTGATTGCAGTACACCCATCATTACAAAATGGAGAAGCTATTATTACTGCTCGTGGTGTAAATGGTTACGAGTATTCTTTAATTGAAGGAGAAGACTTTGGAAGTATTAAAGCGCGTTCTTTAGTTAGAGACGAAAATGGTACGCCAATAATTAACTCTTCTGGAACATTATTAAGTACAGATTTCGAAACTGTAGCACATGCTCAACCAGACTTTACATTAGGATGGAACAACTCTTTTGAATTTGGAAACTTTCACTTTAACTTCCTTATCGACGGTAAATTTGGAGGTGACGTCATGAGTGTTACTGAAGCTGTAAACGATAAATACGGTGTATCTCAAGCTTCTGCAGATGCTAGAAATAACAACGGCGGCATGATAAACGTTGTTGACGAAAGTGGTACTGCTTCTCAAATCGATGCACAATCGTATTACAATGCAATTGGCGGTAGAGACGGTATGTTAGGAGAATATGTTTACGATGCCACCAACATTAGCTTACGTGAATTATCTGTAGGGTACAAATTAAATTTAAACGATAGTACGATAGATAACATTAACTTCTCGCTTATCGCAAACAATCTTTTCTTCATCTATAAAGACGCACCATTCGATCCGAATATTGCATCGAGTACAGGAATGGGATTACAAGGCGTAGATATTTATAACCAACCTTCTACGAGAAGTATCGGATTAAATGTTAACATAAATTTCTAAGAAAAATGAAAAATATATTAAAATATACATTGGCATCTGTTGTTGCCATGAGTTTATCAAACTGTACTGGAGATTTTGAAGATATAAACACAAATCCAAACGGAATCTCTCAAGAAAGTTTAACACAACAAAACAACCATATCGGATCTCGATTTTCACCCATGTTTTCGAATGTAATTCGTGTAGAGCCGGCCTGGAACTACCAATTACAACAAAACCTTAATGCAGATATCTTTTCGGGATATATGACTTCGCCAACTCCTTTTGCCGGAAACATAAACAACCAAACTTATGCTTTAGTAAATGGATGGAACGGTTTTATTTGGAGCGATGCTTACGATGCAAACGACGGAAACGGTGTTATGCCCTATGCTCGTGAAATCACACAACAAGTAGAGCTTTCTGGAGATCCAAATGGTGTAAAATTTGTTTACTTATCTAACGTTATAAAAGTCATGGCCATGCATCGTATTTCTGATGTATTCGGACCAATACGTTATTCTAAATTCGACGATTACGATACTACAGGACAATACGATTCTCAGGAAGAAGCTTACAACGCATTTTTCGCGGACTTAGATGAAGCGATTAATGGTCTTGAATCATTTACTGAAGATGCGCAATTTACAGCATTCGACCAATCATCTCTAGGTGGAGACATTGGGCAATGGAGAGCTTTTGCGAATACGTTACGTTTACGATTAGCAATTCGTGTTTCTAAAGTAAACCCTACTTTGGCACAAACCCAAGGTGAGCTTGCATTATCTAGCAACGCAGGGTTATTAGAATCTCAAGACATGTTAGTAGACATGGGTGGCTTTGTGCATCCTGTATTAACAATTAGTCAAGTTTGGGGAGATATTGCCATGAGTGCAGAAATGGAATCTATTTTAACAGGATTTAAAGACAATAGAATTTCAACACTATTCAACACCGCTTTAGATCCTTCTTTAGGAAGCTATAAAGGAATTCGTCAAGGTATAGAAATTGAAGCAAAAGGTGAATACGGTAGCCACTCACCTATTGGATCTGCCGTAAGCGGTTCTAACAAAATCTGGATGACTGCTGCAGAAGTAGCATTCTTAAAAGCTGAAGCAGCTTTAAGAGGATGGACTGGTGCTGGAGATGCTAAAGCAAATTACGAAGCTGGTGTTCGTGCTTCTTTTGCACAATTTGGAGCCTCTGGAGTAGAAGCTTATTTGGCAGACACTACAAGCACACCTGCAAATTTTGTAGATGCATTAAACCCAGACAACAACATTGCTTATAATTCTAATGTTAAAATTGCATATAACGAAGCGGGTTCTAAAGAAGAACAATTAGAACAAATAATAACCCAGAAATGGATTGCTATGTTCCCTGACGGACAAGAAGCATGGAGTGAATTTAGACGTACGGGTTACCCTAGATTATTCCCTGTGGTTGTAAACAATAGCGGAGGCACCATAGATTCAGATATTCAAATTCGCCGAATCAATTTTGTAGACGTAGAGAAAAATACAAACGGTGCAAATGTAGATGCTGCTGTAGGGATGTTAAAGGGTCCAGATACAGGAGGAACTAGATTATGGTGGGATACCGGATTATCTAATTTTTAATCCAAAGAAACTAAGATTATATATTGATTGAGTGTTGATTAGTTCACAAAGTAAACGGGAGTTGAGTCCCGTTTACTTTATCAAAAAAAAAATTAAAATGAAAGTAGATAGTACTGATTTAAAAAGTATAGCCTACACGGAGGCTGGAAAATTTGAGGAAACGCGTTTTGAAAAAATTCATAACGTAATCTTCGACTCTTCAAATGAGGCATCAATAATTGTTGCAGAAGAAATCGCGACTTTAATTAACGAAAAGGAAGCATTGAATCAGCCTTGTGTTTTAGGTCTAGCTACAGGATCGTCTCCTATAAAAGTATATGAAGAATTGGTAAGAATGCATAAGGAAGAAGGCCTCAGTTTTTCTAATGTGGTCACCTTTAACTTAGATGAATACTACCCTATGGGGAAAGATAATATTCAAAGTTATTTTTACTTCATGCATGAGCACCTGTTTAATCATGTCGATATTCTTCCTGAAAATATTAACATTCCAAACGGCATGGTAAGTGCAGACGATTTATATCAATATTGTATCGATTACGAATTAAAAATTAAATCATACGGTGGCTTAGATTTTCAACTATTAGGCATTGGACGTACTGGACATATTGGTTTTAACGAACCAGGGTCGCATTTAAATTCTGGAACCAGAAGTATTACATTAGACCACGTTACACGAGCAGATGCTGCACCCGCTTTTTTAGGTATCGATAACGTACCGAGAAAAGCCATTACTATGGGAATTGGCACCGTTAAAAGCGCCAAACGTATCGTATTGTTAGGTTGGGGTTTAAACAAAGCCAAAATTCTTAAAGACACCATTGAAGGCGAAGAAACGTCTAGCGTCCCTGCTACTTATTTGCAAGACCACGACAATACTACTTTTGTTATTGATAGCGAGGCATCATCAGAATTAACACGCGTAAAAACACCTTGGCTAGTTGCATCTTGTCATTGGACAGACATCTTAAAACTTAAAGCTGTAGTTTGGCTTAGTGAGCTATTAGGTAAACCCATTTTAAAATTAACGGACAAAGACTATAACGACAACGGAATGTCTGGCTTGTTAACCGAAGAAGGTACAGCTTACGATTTAAACATAAAGATGTTTAATAAACTACAGCATACCATTACAGGATGGCCTGGAGGAAAACCAAATGCCGATGATTCTCACAGACCAGAACGCGCTAATCCTGCTAAAAAACGTGTTATTATTTTTAGTCCACACCCAGACGACGATGTTATTTCTATGGGAGGAACTTTCGATAGGTTAGTAGAACAAGGTCACGAGGTACATATTGCTTACCAAACCTCTGGAAACATTGCTGTTTCAGATGAAGAGGCTTTAAAATTTGCTGAAATTATCTGCAAATTAAATCCAGATAATTCTGAAGCTAAAGCGATAATAGACTTTTTGCAAAGTAAGACAGACAAGGATATCGATTCGAAAGCATTGCGACAATTAAAAGGCTTAATCAGGCAAAGTGAATCTTTAGCCGCAACACGCTATTTGGGTGTAAAAGATGAAAATGTTCACTTTTTAAATCTACCGTTTTACGAAACTGGAACCATTAAAAAAGGGAATTTAACGTCGGACGACATCGACATTGTTACATCTTTAATTGAAGCTGTTAAACCTCATCAAATTTATGCAGCAGGAGATTTGGCAGATCCGCACGGCACTCATAAAATGTGTTTAGATGCGCTTTTTGAAGCTATAGATGTGCTTAAACCAAAAGCATTCATGAACGATTGCTGGGTTTGGTTATACCGTGGTGCTTGGCACGAATGGGAATCTTACGAAATAGAAATGGCTGTGCCTATGAGTCCGGATCAGGTGCTTAAAAAACGTCATGCTATATTCTATCACCAATCTCAAAAAGATGGTGTCATGTTTCAGGGCGACGACTCCAGAGAATTTTGGGTTCGTGCAGAAGACAGAAATCGCTTAACAGCCAAAAAATATAACGATTTAGGGCTTGCAGATTACGCTGCTATTGAAGCGTTTAAACGTTATCATTTCTAAAATAGAATGAAAAAATCACTTTTAATAATTTCAGCTTTAATCTGTTGGTCTTGTAAAAACACTCCTGAAAACATATCAATTTCAGGAACTTGGAAAATGGTTTATGCTGAAATTATTGAAAATGATACCATTCAAATTAAAGATTTACAACATACCGAGTTCATTAAAATTATCAATGACTCACATTTTGCATTTTTCAATCAGAATATAAATTCTAATGAACATTTTTACAGCGGTGCTGGCTCTTACGTTTTAAACGGACAAGACTATGAAGAGGTTTTGAGTTACACCAATTCGGAAGCCATTAAAAATCATACATTCTCTTTTAAAATTCAAATGAAAGGAGATACGTTAATTCAGACTGGAATAGAAAAAATCGAAGCCGCAGGAATTAATAAAACCATTACAGAAAAAGTACATTAAACTTAATTGAGCCTTAAATAAGACACAATGAAAAAAATCATATTACTAATTATAATCATAACCTTTAACAGTGCTTTGAGTCATGCTCAAGATGCATTAGCAAGTACATATGATTTGATGCCTTGGCCAAAAAACATACAGGATACGAAGCAAAACCTTCCTATTACTGAAAACTTAACTATTTCTATTGACGGTCCTGCACAAGACCGTGTGCGCTTTGTGGCGACCTCTTTTTTAAGACGCCTTTCTGGTAGAACGGGTGTGTTTATTAATTCAGGCTTCCCAACTTCTGCAAAAGCCAATCCCAATGCAACGATTAAAATCAGCTATAAAAACGAAGGAAAACTGACTATAAACAACGACGAATCGTATCAATTAAACGTTTCAAATTCTGGTGCAACAATTACCGCAAACACAGATATCGGGGCTTTAAGAGGAATTGAAACCTTGTTACAACTTACAAGCAACGATGCTACTACATATTACTTTAAAGGCGCTTCAATTTCTGATGCACCACGTTTTGTATGGCGCGGTTTAATGATAGACGTGTCTAGACATTTCCATCCCGTACATGTGATTAAACGCAATTTAGAAGCTATGGCTTCGGTAAAAATGAATGTATTTCATTGGCATTTAATAGACGACCAAGGGATTCGTATAGAATCTAAAGTGTATCCGCAATTAACAGATTTGGCTTCAGACGGGTTGTTTTACACCCAAAACCAAATTAAAGATGTGGTAGCTTATGCTTCAAAATTAGGAATACGCGTCGTTCCAGAAATCGATGTCCCTGGACATGCCACAGCTATACTCACAGCCTTTCCAGAATTGGGAAGTAAACCGGGAGCCTCTTATAGTGTAGAGCGTTATTCAGGTGTTTTCGACCCGACATTAGATCCTACAAACGACAACACTTATGTTTTTTTAGAAAATCTATTTACTGAAATCGCACCACTTTTTCCTGACACTTACTTCCATATTGGAGGCGATGAAAACGAAGGAAAACACTGGGATGCTAATGAAAATATTCAGAAATTCAAAAAAGCGCATAACCTAAAAACCAATCACGATTTACAAACCTATTTTAATATTAAGCTTGAGAAAGTTTTAAATAAATTAGGTAAAAACCTAGTGGGTTGGGATGAGATTATGACACCAACCATGCCAACAACCGCAGTGATTCACTCTTGGAGATCGGAAAACGAAGGGCTTCCAAAAGGAGGCTCATTAATTGAGGCCGCTAAACAAGGTTACAACACCATTTTATCTAACGGGTTTTATATAGACCGTATGGAATCTGTGATAAAGCACTATCAAAACGAACCAATTGGCGATATCCAATTAACAACAGAAGAACAAGCACGTATTCTAGGAGGAGAAGCAACCATGTGGAGCGAACTTACCACATCGGAAACTATAGATTCTAGAATTTGGCCAAGAACAGCAGCAATAGCAGAACGCCTTTGGTCACAAAAAGATGTAAACGATGTAGATAATATGTTAAAGCGTTTAGACGTAATCAGCTACCGCCTGGAAGAATTAGGCATAACGCATATTAAAAACAAAGCTGTTCTTTTAAGAAACTTGTCGAATAATCAAGATATTTCTTCTCTAGAAACACTAATGAATATTTGCGAACCACTTAAAATCTATTCAAGAAATCAAGGTGGAACAGAATACAAAACTTTCTCACCGTTTCGATTATTTGCAGATGCTTGTACTGTAGATGCTAAAGATGCCGTTAAATTTAACCGCTTAGTCAAAAGTTATATAGCGTCACCTACCGAAAACACTAAAGCAAAACTTATAGTGTATTTGAAGCATTGGTCTAAAAATTATGAGACATTTTCTAAATTAGAAAAATCGCCACTTTTAAATGATTTAGATTCATTGTCTAAAAACCTCTCTGAAGCGTCATCTATTATACTTCAGAAACTAACGAATAACACGCTTTCAGATTCAGCCAAAGCACAATTAAAAATCAATTTATCGATTTTAAATCAAGATCATGTAGATGTTGAGGTTGCTATAGTAGAATCTTTAGAAGCACTCTCTAAGCATATATAATAGTTTATTTGAATTGATTTGTTTGTAACCCCGATATTTTGATTAATATCGGGGTTTACAATTTTTATTTCGACTTCAAAATCCTTAACATATTTAAATATTTTTAGCAACCTAATATAGTAACGCGCTGAAAAGTTAAAATTGAAAACTTAAACTTTAAATAACTTAGTATACGCTAGCTATACCTATTTTTATGTCTTGCCAATTTTTGACTTATAACGTATGAGACCCGATTTAAAAGATTATGAGATTTTTTCTTTTTACAAGCATCTTAAGGAGAGATATAATAGTGAGTTAGAAAATTTCGTAACCGAAATTGTATTTGAAAAGAACAGTTACATTTACCAACCTCCCAAAGTAAAAAACTATATTTATGAGATTGTCACTGGAGCCGTCAAATTAGGTGGATATTCCGAAAAAGGAGATGAATACACGTATGACGTGGTACATACAGGCGATTATTTTGGTAATTTAAGATATTTAAACGGACAATTTTTTGAATTTTCGAAAACGCTAATGGATGTAAAAGTAAGACTATACGATTTAGACTTTTTTAAACGAGAAGTTAAAAGTCATCCCGTTGCCGCTGAATGGTTTTTTAGCTACTTAACAAAAAGATGGTATATAGCCGAAAAGAAATTATGTAAAGTAAATGAACGCTCCATAGTAGATAAGTTAAAATTCTTAAATACCATTTACACCATTAATGTTTTAGATGTAAAAGGCGAGCCTCATAACATACACTGTTTACTTACACAAAAAGACAAGGGCGACCTTATTGGGGCCACCCGTCAAACCATTGCAAATGCTTTAAAAAACAAATCAGTTTGTCTTAGTTAATATCCCTGGATATAGCACTCCTTTTTTTGATTCAAAATTTAAATCTAGTAATTCATTAATTATGGGAGCGATATCTTCTAACCCCATTTTTTCTATTGTTTTAGATTTTGAAATACCTGCTCCAAATGCCACAAATCCAGTTTCTATTTGCTTAAAATCTGGATAATACCCGTGAGTACCTCCTGTTCTTGCCGAAAGGATATCTCCATTTGTTTTAGAAGACATGGCAATTCCAGGTATAGGAGCTAAGGCTAGAACAGCATTAGGATCTGCTCCTATTTCATCTAATTCAGCTCTATCAACAACTCTAAATAATTTTTTGATATTAGACGGCAGTTCATCTAGTTTTTTTCTAACCTTTTCTACAGTTTTATTATCCCCTTTATTTTTAACCATTAAAAATGCCGAAGCCCCAGATGTGTGAAAAGCGGCTTTCCAATTTCCACGATCTTTTTTATCTTCAATTAAACCTTCTTCAACCAACCAAATATTGGGACTAAGTGCAGAATGTATGTCTGCAAAACCATGATCTCCTGTGATTATAAATGTGGTCTGATCTTCAAGGCCCGCTCTTATAGCCGCTTCTTTTATTTTACCAATAGCCCTATCTACAGCAGCTATAGAGGTATACACTTTTTCTCCTTCTCTCCCTTGTTCATGTTGAAAATGATCTACTGCAAAAAGATGAATCGACATAAAGTTTGGCTTGTAAGTTTCTAACGTATAGGCTGCCATTTCTCCAATTCTGTCTTCCCTATTTAGATAATCGCCATTAAATGTTTTATCATTTAATTTACCAAGAACTTCTTCTTCCATTTCTTTTAGAAACCCTTCTGGACTCTCGAAATCTCTCATCGGCTTAATTTTTCCATAAGAACTATCTAGATACCAATTTTCGGGTATGTTATAATCTATGTCGGCACCCACTGTAACTGGCCACATAAAACTAGCACTAGTTTTACCTGCTTCTTTTACTGCTGTCCATAATGTCTTGGTTTTAATTAGATCATATTCCCAATACCAACGCCCCGTTTGGCCTTTTTCTTCAAACGGACTGTTGTAATAAATTCCATGATCCATAGGGTATGAACCTGTAATTAAAGTCGTATGTGAAGGATAGGTTACCGAAGGAAATATGCCTCTTACACCCGTTGCAGAGACACCTTCTTTTACCATGTGTTTTAAATTTGGTACCGGCCATTTTTCTTCTAAATAAAATTCTGGTCTAAATCCGTCTACCGAAATCAGCACCACGTGTTGAGACATTTTTTTATCTTGTGCAAAACTCACTTGACATAATAACAACACTGTAAGTGCATATATAATTCTATAATTTTTCATTTTATTTTCTATTTGTTTAATTGTAAAAACATGGAATTTATTTCGTGTAAAAACAAACTCCATGCTACAAGTTGTAATATGTTTTTAATTGAAAGTATATCTTACACCTAATTGTAAGCGCCATGGATCTCCATTAATTGGCTCTGTTGAACTAGCTGTTTGTACCGAATAATCATAACTCTGGGTGGTTTGATCGAACCCTGTTATATTCATTAAATTTCTATTTCCGAAGTTATGTGATTGTCCCCAATCTTTATTTAGCATGTTCGCAAAATTGAAAATATCCATAGAAAGCTCTAAACCATGCTTTTTATTCTTCATTTCAAATCTTTTAAGAAGTCTTAAATCTACTACAGCATAAAAAGGATTCTTTCCACCATTACGCTCGGCAAATCCACCATAACTATCTTTTAAATAGTCTTTAAAGCCTTGCGGAGTATCAGAATCGTTTAAAATTTGATTGTAACCATCAATTATTGACTGAGGAGTATTCGGATCGTTTGGATCGTATATATAAGCAATGTCGTTACTTAAATTATAGTCTCCGTTGGCACTTGTATTACTATTTACCTTAAAAGAATATCTTGTACCACCTTGACCAACAATTTTTGCTCCTAGTGTAAATCCTTTCCATGTTGGTGTAGCTCCATTTATGATTAGTTTAGTATCGAAATGATTATCTGCGTAACCATAATTTAGATCTCTTGGGTCTCCGGAAACAGGTAAAAATGTTGAAGTATTTGCAACACAACAGTTATAAGAAGAATTGTCTTTAGACTTATTAAATGTGATACTTCCATTTACATATCCATCGGTTCCAATTTGTGCAGAAGCTTCTAAGACTAACGCAAGTTGGTCTAGTATCCCATCAGAAGTCATGACCAAAGTCCTTCCTACTTGATCGGAAATTCTTGAGTTTGTCCAATCTGAATTACCATTTTCAGAAATTGTATTTGCAGGCACAAATACTTCTCTTCCTTGCTCTGTGATAAAGTATGGTTCTTTAACAAGGTTTGCTTCCTGATAGGTATAGTTATTTTTAGTATGGCTGAATAGTGCATTAAAACCTAAACTATAGCGTTCTCCAAAAAAATGAGTGTAGCTCAAGTTTGCTTTGAAGGTTGTAGGCACTTCAAAATCTTTTCCTACAGCATTTATTGTTGAAAAAGGAGTAACACCTTCTGGTACTCCAGGTACTGTACTCGGATCGTTTCTGTAAGAATTAAAATCGGGTGTAGGAACATTTGCTCCAGTAACATCTATAGCACCTAATAACGTACCACTATTTTGAATATTATTTACTTGGGCATAATAATGTGGCTGAGCAGAAAATACTCCTCCTCCAAATTTTACAACATCCTTATTTTCACTCTTTACATTATACGTTAGCTGAAATCTAGGCTGAATGTTATTATAATCATCTAATGTTTCATCTGTTCGTATACCTAACTCGTCGTCTACTACTGGGTTATATTCTCCACTATCTAGAAATTTTGTGGCATCCCAACGCACACCAGCAACGAGGTTAAGGTCTGATGTAATATCCATTTCAACCTGAGCAAATAACGATAAATCTAATACCGTTTGCTTTACCAATGGCAATCCCTGCAAAGGAACTTCTCTAGCATATCTAGAGGCATTCTGATTTTCAAAATCTTCTAAAGAATCAAAATAAAAACGTCCATTTTGCTCGTTAGACAATAAAGTTTCTAACGACGTAATCATATTATCTGTACCAAAGGTAAAATCGGCTTTATCTGTATTGATATAGGTTGTATTGATAAATTGCACCTGATTTTCAACATTAGTTTCAGGCGTATAACGTTGTCCTCCTAACTGCACACTTTTAGTACTATTGTTACCATTAGGTAGCACAGAAGCGACTTGCACTATGGCTCTAGGAATATTAGATTGAGGCAACTGCGTATTTGGTGTATACGATCTTTCGGCATGTTGGTATTGCAATTTAAATTCATTGGTTACCACATTGCTAAACATAGATCGTAACGATAACATTGTACTGTTTTCTAAAGAGCTAAAGTCTGAGTAAGTCTCTGCCATTTCAATACTAGAATTATCGCTAACACTAAATGGATTATCCCATTTATTATACAAATTACGTAACGTAAGTCTGTGCTTATCACTTATTTGCCAATCCAAACGAATAAATAAATTATTGGCTTCTGTCTTACGATCGAATTGCCCTGTTTGTTGCTCATCTGATAAACCATAAACCTCGCGACCGATACTCTTAAAACGATCTAAATTATCTTGAGTTATCCCTAAGCGATTTTCGTCATCGTCGCTTTGTATGTCTGCTATATAAACAGGCTCTCCCGCATCTTGTCTCTCATAAACTCCAAAAAAATGAAGCTTATCTTTAATGATTGGTCCTCCCAAACTAAAACCAGATTGCGACGTATAGAAATCTGCTGTTCGCTCTTGGCCTTGAATGTTATATTTACTTTGTAAATTATCTGCTCTGTGATAGAAAAATGCACTCCCTGAAAATTCATTAGTACCAGATTTAGTTACAGCAGATACAGAACCACCACCCTGTCTTCCTTGGGTCACAGCATAATCGTTTGTAGACACTTCAAATTCTCGAATAGCTTCTTGAGATATGGTATACGGTCCACTACCAATATCGCCTGCAGTTAGCTGATTTCTAGCATTAGTCCCATCAATAGTAATGTTAGTTGATGTTCCTCTTTGTCCACTTAAATTATAACTTCCTCCACCTTGTAAAGGGGACAAACTTGTTAAATCAGAAAAATCTCTTCCTTCAGTGGCTAGTTTTTTAATTTGCGTTGCTCCAATTTTTGTCGATGCTCCAATTTGATCAATACGTTTGGTAATCCCATTTGTAGAAATAATTACCTCTTCCAAATTTGTAGAAGATTCTTGTAATGTAAAATGGATTACTACAAGATCACTAAGGTTTAACATGATTCCTTCTCGAATAGATTCAGAAAAACCTAAATATTTAGCTGTAACGCTATATGGTCCTCCTAAAGGTAATTGAGGCAATTTAAAATCTCCATTATCATTAGTTAGTGTTCCAGAGATAAAACCTGTAGAGATATCTTTTATCATGATATCTGCTCCCATTAATGGTATCCCGTTTTCATCTTTCACAGTTCCTTTAATAGTTGCATTTGTTGCTTGACTGTAGGAATTAATACTTGTTCCGAATAAAAAAAGTAAGACCAAAAAATGGAAAGACTTTAAGTACTGTTTTTTCATTTGTTATAGTTGTTTTTAGTAGATGGTGAAAATAGATACACATCTAGCCTAGCAAATGTTAGTTTTTAACATTTTACAACTACTTAACCTAAAATTTATAACTTGTTAATGCACCGGAATTAGGAACACTATAAAATTATTGCCCAAAATTTTTATCGGATTCTTGATATTTAATTGCGGAAGAAAATTAAAACAACCCTTTTCTAGTGCCCTAAGACAACACCACATCATAACTTATTTTTAAGGCGCGAACAACATCTGCTATTTCATCTTCATTTAGATGTCCAAATCCGAAACGAATAGCACAAGTATATTTATCCTGATAAAGAATAGTTTTTGGAATAAACACATTGTTTTGCTCTGCAACTTCGGCAAATTTAGCTAACGATATTTCAGGCTTAAACTGCAGCCAAATCGCTAATCCGCCAGAAGGTATTTCCCACCAGATTGCATCTTTAAACACCTGAGATAAATGATGTATTAAACAATCGCGTCTCTGTTTATAAATTAAAATATTCTTTTTAACCAGCCTATTAATCTCACCTTCGGAAATTAATTCGGATAGCATTTGTTCCTGAATTAAATCCCCTTGTTGGTCCAACAATTGCAAATAGTTTTTTGCTTCGGACACTAGATTTTCTGGAGCGACCACAAAGCCGGTTTGAAAACTAGGAAACAACGATTGCCCGAGCTTGCCTAGATAAATTACTAGACCGTTAGCATCGGAACTTGCTAAAGGCAACATAGCTGAACCTTCGAACTGAAAATCGTAATCGAAGTCGTCTTCAATAATAGCGAACTTATATAGTTTAGCCAATTTCATTAACTCCAATCTCCGCTGTGCACTTAAGGTTATTGTGGTAGGATAATCGCGATGCGCACATATATAAACGCACCTAATTCGTCCCTTTACAAAATGATTTTTAATATAATTCACATCTAATCCATCACCGTCTACAGGAACAGTTCTTATAGATGCTCCAGCTTGCTGAAAAATCATATTGGCCGAATAATTACTCAAATTACCCACCAAAACAACATCGTTTTGTTTAATTAATAATTGAGAAACTATGTACAGACTCATTTCTGTACTACGTGTACTTATTAAATTATTTGGCTTTATATGGAAACCCCGAGTCGCATTTAAATAATTACACAACTGATTTTCGAATACAGAATACGAGCCATCTCCCGTACGATTCCATTTTTTAATTAACGGTTTACGCTTCATCGCGGCACTGTACCACCTCGAAAACTGAAATGTAGGATGCAATCGTAAATCTGGTTTTCCGTCATTTATAACATACTCGGCTTTTGTGGCCTGTGTGGTCGACGCTAAATGCATAGAATTCTGAAAAGGAAAACCTGTAGTTTCCGAATAGGAATAGGCCTGATTATACGGATAAGCCGACGCTTTAATTGAAGCCGTTTTTTGCTCTGGAACCAAAACAAACGTTCCTTTGTTGGGAATAATTTCTACCCAACCTTGAGAAGCTAATTCGTCGTAAATTGCTACAGCCGTGTTTCTATGAATATCTAATAACTTGCTTAATACCCGTGTTCCAGGTAATACCGTTCCGCTTAATAAATAACCGCGTTGGATTAGATTTGCAATTTGTTCTGATACCTGAATATAGATAGATTTTGACTTCGTTTTATCGAAATCAATTAACTTTTTAAAAAGCGCATCAACCGGACTATTCATTGTTTTATAACTGGACTATTTTAATAGTCCGTAAAGTTACGACTTTTGTATCGTTTTTAAATTTTTAACATGACACCAACCAAAGTAATTACAGTACTAAGTATTTTAACTTCAGCTTTAGCATTTTCACAAGAGCCTGTAGTCGAGGAACAATTAGAAGAGGTGATAGTCACTTCTAGCAGAATTGAACTTCCGTTTTCTAAGAATTCGAGATCTATAAATATTATAACGTCCGAAGTGATTAAAGCTTCTGCAGCAACCAATGTTGCCGATTTGCTACAGCAAGTAGCAGGTGTAGATATTAGACGACGCGGTACTGCAGGAATGCAAGCCGATTTATATATTCGTGGTGGGAGTTTTGACCAAACCTTATTACTTATTGATGGTATTAAAGTAGACGATGCACAAACAGGCCACCATACCATGAATATGGCTTTACCAATAGAAGTTATTGAGCGTATAGAAATTATTTCTGGCCCTGCGGCCCGTGTTTTCGGACAAAATGCTTTTACTGGTGCCGTAAATATTGTGACTAAAAAACATACCGAAGACCTTGTCACTTTAGATACTCAAGGTGGTTCGTTTCATACCTTAAATGCTGCGGTAACGGCAGGTGTTAATCTAGAAGAATCTAATCATATAGTGCATGTCTCACGCAATACATCTGAAGGCTACAGACATAATACAGATTACGACAATCAGAATTATTTTATAAAAAGCACCTTCAATAAAAACAAACTACCCATAACATTACTTACTGCATTTTCAGAACGCGATTATGGTGCAAATGGTTTTTACTCTACGCCATCGGCAACCGAACAATACGAGGAAACGCAAACAAGTTTAGTTGGTGTTTCAACCAAAATTAAAAGTAACGATTGGATTATTAAGCCACAGTTGTACTGGAGACGTAATCAGGATATGTATCTGTACGACCGTAACAATCCAACCGGCTATAGAAACCTGCATATAACAAATAAAGTTGGAGCACAAGTGAACGCCTCGTATACTTCAAATTTAGGAATTACCGGTTTTGGAGTAGATGCCGCGCAAGTGTATTTAGCAAGCAATAATTTAGGAGATAGAGATCGATTAATGACTACTTTATTTTTAGAACATCGATTCAAGTTTTTTAACGAACGATTAGATGTTACACCTGGAGTTGCAGTGACCTATTACTCCGACTTTAAATGGCATGCCTTCCCGGGGATGGATGTGGGATACGAATTAAGTAATCATTTTAAACTATACGGTAATGTTGGTTATACGTATAGAATTCCTACCTACACAGATTTATATTACAGCGATCCTACAACACTTGGAAACTCTAATTTAAACCCTGAAGAAGCGGTAGCGGAAGAACTTGGAATAAAGTTCAATAAAAATAATTTTAGTGCTTCTATTGCCTTATTTAACAGAGATTCTAGAGATTTAATTGATTATGTAAAAGATAATGAAGACGATCTTTGGCAAGCCACAAATATTGCAGAAGTGAATACTAAAGGAATTGATGTGTATGCAAACTATAACTTTCAAATTGGAGCATACATCCAAGGCTTAAATGCGTCTTACACCTATATAGATGACGAAATTCAGCAAACAGAAGCCAACTTTTCAAAATATTCTATAAACTCTTTAAAGCACCATTTTGTAACCCGTTTTACATCTCAATTTTTTAAAAACCTCTCGCAGACTGTTGTCTACAAATATGCCGAACGGACTTCTGGCGAGAGCTATTCTGTGGTAGATGCTAGTGTAAATTATACGTTTAGCGCCTTCGAATTTTCATTAATTGCAAGCAATATTTTTAACACCGAATACACCGAAACCAACTTAGTACCAATGCCTAAAGGAAACTTACTATTTGGCTTAAAATACAATTTTAGATAAAATAATTATCTTACAATTTATTAACTTGCAGGTTTAAGCAATTATACTTTTGGAATTAAATCTTCAAGACATACCGCGCGTAAAAACCATTAGCAAAACGGATTTTATAACGCATTATTATAAACCGCAGAAACCTGTAGTTATCGAGCATTTTATAGACGATTGGCCAGCATACTCTAAATGGAGTTTGGACTATATAAAATCTGTTGCAGGCGATAAAATTGTACCATTATACGACGACAGACCTGTGGATTATAAAGATGGTTTTAACGAACCTCATTCCAAAATGAAAATGAGTGAATACATCGATTTACTCAAACGAGAACCTACTAAGTACAGAATATTTCTTTGGAATATTTTAAAAGAAGTTCCGCTACTTCAAAAGGATTTTACGTTTCCAGATTTTGGTTTACGTCTAATGAAAGGCTTTCCCATGCTTTTCTTTGGAGGTAGAGATTCGTTTACTTTTATGCATTACGATATTGATTTGGCTAATATTTTCCATTTTCATTTTGAAGGAAAAAAGAAGGTAATCTTATTCGATCAGGACCAAAACAAATACCTGTACAAGGTCCCACATGCCTTAATTACCAGAGAAGATATCGATTTTAATGATCCTGATTTAGATAAATGGCCTGCTTTAAAAAAAGCTAAAGGGTATAAAACCGAATTAAACCACGGAGAAGTATTATATATGCCCGAAGGTTACTGGCACTATATGCGATACATTACACCTGGATTTTCTATGAGTTTACGCGCCGTTGCAAAACGTCCTAAAAACTTAAGTAAAGCCCTTTACAATGTGTTTATTATGAGAAATTATGATAACTTAATGCGACGCATAAAAGGTCAGGATTGGATAGATTGGAAAAACAATCAGGCTGTAATAAGAACTTCTAAATTTAATTCTTAAGTTTCGTCATAAAACTTATATTTGCCTCAAAATTAAGAACCCATGAAAAATCTATTTATTATCGCATGTCTATGCGTAGTTTCATTTGCAAATGCTCAAGCTTTTAAAGGAAAAGGTGATCAGAAATTTCAAATCGGAGCAAGTTTTCAGGACAACGGAACTGGAATAACTGGAACTTACGACTTAGGTATGGGCGAAAATATTTCGTTTGGTGTAGCAACCACATACTTGCTAGGTGTTAACAACAATTTAGATGCCGATTTTGGAGAGCGTTTCGACATAAAAGCTCGTTTTAATGCGAATTTATCTTCTGTAATTGGTATAGATGAATTAGACGTTTACCCTGGATTAAACTTCAGTTTAAATAACTTTGGTGCTCATGTTGGAGCGCGTTATTTCTTTTCTGAAGGTTTTGGAGTATATTCTGAAATCAATTTTCCAATTGCGAAATATGACACAGGTTATTTAACTTCAGAAGAAAAATTAAACAATCAATTTGTATTTAATATAGGTGCTTCTTTCAATTTATAAGTCGTGTCTTTCTAAAAATATCTAAGGAGTTTCAATATATTTTGAAGCTCCTTTTTTTATTTAATCAATTCATTCACCTTCTCGTAAACCATAGGCGATTCCCAACCCCTGTACAATAAATAGTCTGCTAGCTTTTTCCTTTTTTTATATTTATTAGACTCTTTTATTAATTCACATTTACGTATAGCCAAAGCATCAAACACACCATAGTAATCCAACTCGTCTAATTCTTTAAGACCTGTTTGTATATTGAATTTACTAATTTGCCTACGTTTTAACTCCATAGTTAAACGGTTTCTTCCCCAGTTTTTAAACTTAAACTTACCCCGAACATATGCCTTTGCAAAGCGCTCTTCATTTAAAAAATTATGATTTAACAAATGCACTATAACCGCATCTATGGCCTCTGGAATCATGCGCATACTTTTTAATTTTTCTTGCACTTCTTTATGGCAACGTTCTTGGTACGCACAGTAATATTCCAAGGCAGATTTGGCTTCTTCGACCGTATACGTTTTATGAGTTTCCATGCTTAAATTTTAAAATATTTTTTTGTAATTACTTGATTTTCAGTGTTTTTTATTTTATTTTTAGATAAATCCCCTAAGAATTCAAATATACGTTACCACGATGAAACTAAGTTATACTACTACAATAGTATTATTTTTATCTGTGATATCTTTAGGATTTTCCCAATGTTTATCGGATAATTTTAATACAAACTATGGAAATTGGACGGAATCGGACACTTACCTTTCATCTCTAGCTGGAAATGAAGGAGATGGTGTTGGGTTTAATAATGCAAACGACTTTATTGTTACAAGTGTTGCAATTACAAACCCAGAAAGTATACAATTTAGTTTAGCACGATCTTCTGCTTCTGCCCAAAGAACACTAAGCATTCAATATAGTACTACAACGTCAGGCCCTTGGATAGAAACGGATAATATAACCGTAGGACAAACCACTGAAACGCATCAATTATTCTCCTTCAACTTAAATTTAACAGGCGATTATTATATCCGTGTTATAATGACACAAAGATCGGGTGGCTCTTATTATTTAGACGACATTTCTATTTTTTGTAGCGGAGCAAACGCTCCCGAGATACAACTTTTAGATGAATTTGGGAACCTCCAAAATTGTGGGTTTTCAATAGATTTTGGAAGTATAGCCGTAAATGCAACTACACAAAAAACAGTCATCATAAAAAACACGGGAGATATCAATCTAATCATTTCGTCCTTAACGCTACCTTCTCATTTTTCGGTGACTACACCAACATTCCCTGTTAGCATTTCGCCAAATACAGATACCTTACTTACCATTGCATTTAATCCCATAACTTCCGGGAATAGCAATGGTACTTTACACATTTTAAATTCAGATTCTAATGAAAGCGACTGCACCATTTTACTAACGGGTCATGCCTTTGCACCCGCTCCTGAAATTGATGTAGAGCGCAATACCGATGCCTCTATTCCGAATGGTTCGGAATCCAGTACTGGATACAACACTGTTTTTGCTTCTACCATTGTGGGAGAGACAACAGCTTCAAAATTATATTATATTCATAATGAAGGGCAATTAGATTTACTTGTTTCAGACATCACGTCCTCTAACCCAACAGAATTTCAAATAACCGTAAATCCAAGTCATTCCACAATTTCTAGTCAAACTAAAATGCCATTCGAAATTCAATTTTCGCCTTCATCTTCAGGTATCCGTACTTCTACTATTAGTATTACAAATAACGACGCAAACGAAGATCCTTATACTTTTGAAGTTCAAGGCACAGGAAAATGTTCTTCAGCACCACTTTTAGCACAACCTAGCAGTGGACCACCAGGAACCATTGTAACCATAACAGATTCTAATTTCGGAACAGCAACTACAGCTAACATTAATGGTATTGTAGCAGAAATAAATATAATTTCAGACACTAAAATGGAAGTTAAGATACCTCCAAATGCAACTTCCGGAACCCTAAGTATAACGAATGATTTGGGATGCAGTAATGCCACAAACTTCAACCTTATTGCTTTAAAAGCTATTGACTGCGACGGGAATAATGCCAATACCCCAACCAATCTCTTTATTAGCGAAATTACCGACCACCCTAGCGGATCTCATTCTTATATCGAGATTTATAACGGTACTGGATCTGCTGTAGACATGGAAGATTACAGTATCGAAATTCATTATAACGGCTCCACTATACAAGACATTATGTTTGAAGAGGCTACTTTAAATAATCAAGATGTTTTTGTGGTTGCTTTTGGTGCAGGAGATGCCGAAAATTCCAATGCTACGCACGGGTACGATCACGTAAGTACGCTAGTTGGAATTAACAACAACGACAATATTCGCTTATTGCACAATGACAATTGGATAGATTTATGGGGAAATACTTCCGGATCACCTTTCACTATTTCACAAAAAGGTTATACTTATAGACGCAAAAATAACATCCAAAATGCACCAAGTACAACATGGAATCAGAACGATTGGGAAGCTTTTCATACGGTAGATTATACTGATATTGGCACTTATAATTTTTATTCGGGAATTCCTCCGTCTATTTTAACGCAACCTACAAACAACAGTTTGGGCTGTAGTTTATATGTTGAATTCTCGACAGTCGCAGAAGAAGGTTTTATTGGACAAAAACAATTGCAATATCAATGGTATTACAATCCTCCCGAAAGCGATATTTGGACGGAAGTTATCGACGACCTTAATCACGATGACCCCCAAACATCGACCTTAAAAATTTTAAATACGATTGAAACCAATGGCAACCAATATTATTGCAGGATACTGGAAGATTCCAACTTATGTTATACCGCAACAGCTACGGTTAAAGTTTCTGTCAAGGAAAGTATTTGGACAAATACCGGTTGGCAGAATAACATAGAACCAAACGTAAATTCTTTTACGGTTATTGATTATGATTATAATACGGTTACAAACGGAAACATTACCACATGTGGCCTGTATATCCCACTAGGAAAATCGTTAGTTATTGATACTGAATCTTATGTAAAAGTGATTAATAAACTGCACGTCGAAGGTGAATTAATTGTAAAAAATAAGGGCTCTTTTGTACAAGAAGACGACTCTGAGATTATAAATTCCGGTGTAATTACGGTTGAGAAAGAAACTGCTGTTTTAAACGCTTGGTACGAATACACCTACTGGAGTGCTCCCGTTGCTAATGAAACATTCGACCCCGTTTTTAATAATTCTCAACGATTATATTGGTATAACGCGTCTAACTTTGTCGATATTTATAAGGAAGAAAACAATAATAACGCCCAAGTACTAGGCCAAGACAATGTAGACGATAATGCGAACGATTGGCAAGCTATTGAAGACAATACAGATATAAAAAGAACCGATAATTTATTTCCAGGAGTTGCTTATGCCGCAACACACTCTGAATTAAATTTTACACCAGGAGCAAAATACACCTACTCTTTTTCCGGAAACTTTAACAACGGCACCATACTAACAGCTGTAGCAAGAAATGATGAATCACATTTAGACACCAATTTTAATTTAATAGGAAACCCCTACCCTTCGGCCATAGATGTTACAGCATTTTTCCAAGCGAATGTACACTCTATCAATGCCAATGGAACTCTAGAAGGCGCCATTTATTTATGGTCTCATGACACCCCGCCATCGGATACATTTAATGGAAATGATGTCTATAATTTTAGTCCTTCAGACTATGCCATAATTAATGGTTCCGGATCGATTGCTGCTCAAGAAGGCACCGGTACAAAACCGGATAATTATATTCCGTCTTGTCAGGGCTTTTTCATTCAATTTTCAGACAATTATCCAACATCTACAGGACATGTAGTTTTTAATAATGCTATGCGCGTAACAGATAAAAACACACAGTTTTTTAGAACTTCAAAATCTAATAAATTGTGGATTAATTTAACTTCAGATAACGGTGTTTTCAGTCAGACGTTAGTAAGTTATATTTCTGGAGCAAAAGACGAATACGATGGTAGTTTTTATGATGTAGACACTTACATTTCTAAAGATGTTACGGCAAAATTATATACAACCATGCCTAATACAGATAAAGCATTTAGTATTCAAGGCAAAGCGTTACAGAGCATTAATAAAGATGAAAAAATAAATTTAGGATTGCACCTTTCTATTAAAGTACCTACAATTTATAAACTATCTTTAGATGATTTTGAAGGCGAATTTATATCTCAAAACGAATTGTTCCTGGAAGACACTTTTTTAAACACGTATCACGATTTAAAATCTTCACCCTACACGTTTACATCCGAACCGGGAACCTTTAACAATCGCTTTAATATCACCTTTAAAGCACCCACGTTAAACCTTGAAACAGTTGATAATACTTCATCACAATTCGAAATCATTCATTTGCCCACAAACGACATTATATTTAATCTCGAATCGGACCACATTAAAATGCACACTATAGAGATTTATAATATGCTGGGTCAGAAAATCCAGCATATAAAACCTCAAACAAATCGTAATATTTTTAATGCCATTTCGTTAAACCAAGGAACCTACATTGCTTCTGTGAGCTGTAATAATTCAGTTTATTTTAAGCGTAAATTTATTAAGAAGTAATGCTCCTCTATAGTGCGTACTTCACTGCCAAAATTAAGTTTCTTCCTGCACCCGAAATACCCGAAGAATAAGGTCGGTAACGCTGATCTGTGATGTTTTCCAAACTTGCAATTACGCTAAGATTTGGATTGAATTTATATTGCGTGCGTAAATTAAAAGTATACCAAGACGGTGTATAGGGATTCCCGTCCTCATCGGAGGCATACATATAATCTTTACTCTGTTCTGATGGAGCTAAATCGTTATAAGACATCTTATCATTATACATGGCATAGGCATCGATAGTAAATTTATTATTCTCCCATGTAATATGTGTGTTTCCAAAATCTGGTGCGGCATGTCTCAAAGGCAACTCTTCCTCATTTTCTAACTCATAACCTCCAACCACATTATATTGCGACGTTAATTTTACACCTTTAGCTAACTGAACAAGAATTCCCACCTCGAAACCATAAATACGAGCCTCGGCAGCGTTTTGCATAGATTGCACTCGGCTAGATTCTCCGTTATAATCGATGTAAGAATTGCCATCTAGTTCGGAGTCTCGACGCACCAATGCATCATCTAAAAACGTATAATAAGTTGCGGCATCTATTATAACTTTATCTTCAAAATTTAAGCGGACACCTAAATCTCCAGTATAGGCATATTCTGGATCTATATCATTATTTGGTACAACGACTGCGCCTGGCTCAGAATCGAAAACTTTACCAATATCGTCTATATTTGGCGCTCTAAAGGCTGTCGAAAAATTTAATTTCCACTGAATTATTTCGGCAGGAATCCAACTAATTCCAGCCGTTCCTGTTAATGCCCCTGTATTCACATCTGTCGATTCGAATGGTAAGTTTAGGAATACATTATTTTCTTTAAAATCTGCGTGAGCTAAAACATGATTATAGCGTAATCCTGTTTGCAAAACAAATTGAGAACTCGGTTTATATTTAAAATTGGTATACACAGACATCGAAGACCAATCGGAATCGTTTGGATACCTGGACAGTGCCGTTATAATCGTATTATCGTCTATATTTTCCTGTTCACCAAAGGAGTTAACTTTATTATAAACATACTCTACACCGTAAAACAATTGGGTCTTTAAACTAAGTTGTTTCTCGAAATCTATATTGGCAGAGATAGCATCTACGTCTTCATTTGTAGAATTTCGAAGTGGTGATTGGTAATCTCTATCAATCCTACTTTCTTGAAAATTCTGATAAGCTACATTGGCTTGAAACTTATCGAAAAACATAGAATGACTACTTAATTTAGTGACTTGCAAATTAGACATAAACCAACGTTGTGGCCCATAATTCCATTCGGCCGAACGCAATTCATCACCTTTATATCGGATTAACCTGTCGTATCTAGAATAATCTGAAGTTGTAGAATAATACAATCCTAGATCGAAATTTAAATCGTTTCCTGGCTCAAATCGCACCTTTTGCATAAGATTTATTTGGTCGTACCCTGTTGGTACCTGAACTTTAGGATTTGGATTTGCAACAATATTGTCTACACCATTTTGTGTAACTACATATTCTGGCCTTAAGTAATCGTCTGGACCGTGACTTCCCATTCTTAAGTCGTCGAAATCGGTATAACTCACACTACTTAAAAACGCCCACTTTTTCAATCCGATGTTAAAATCTAAATGACCTGTTTTTTCATCATTTGCGGTTGCATAACGAGCCACAGCATTCGCCGAGAAATCCATTTCATCGGTATAAGACAGTTTTGGTTTTTTAGTATAAAAACTCATAACTCCACCAATGGCGTCACTACCATAAACTACCGAACCAGCACCTAAAATCACCTCTGTATGTTCGATTGCAAAGGGATCTATCGAAATTACATTTTGTACATTTCCTGCTCTAAAAATGGCATTATTCATGCGAACACCGTCTACTGTAATTAATAATCTGTTTGTAGACAAACCACGAATCATAGGGCTTCCGCCTCCCAGTTGGCTCTTCTGAATATACACATTACCAGTATTTTCAAGCAAATCTGCGCTAGTTTGCGGATTATCGAACGTGATTGCTTCGGCAGAAATGGATGCTATTTTTTGAGGAATATCGCGTTTGCCTTGCTCGAATTTTGAAGCTGAAATAACAACCTCATCAAGTCCTTCGGTTAAAGGTTCTAGGGACACACTTAAAACTGACTTTAATTTTAATTTTTCGATCGAAAAATACTGAAAAGATAAATGTTTAAAGAAAAGTATTTCATTACCCTTAAACTTATCAAGTGACACCACACCATTTAGATCTGATATTTCACTCTGTGATTTATCGGCATTATAAATAGCAACACCAGAAATAGATTCGTTGGTTTGGCTATTTAAAACGGTAATATTTTGAGAAATACTTGAAAGGGAAATGAGGAAAAAAAATGCGAAATGTAATTTTAAATTCATACAGAATCTTTGGTCGGTTATTAATTAAATACTTGATTAAAAATGGCTAATGATTTTGGTTTTTTAAAATGACCAAGGTGTAATTCGTAATACAGAAGCAATAGGTCTAAAACCGATTGTCGTTGTTTGGAACCCATTTTAATTGTTTTTAGGTCATCAAAAAGCATGCCTAATAGAAGCTTAAAAATCTTTAAATCCTCTCCAGTTACAGAATAAATGCTTGTAGACTGTTTCTCGAATTGACCGGTACTTAAATTAAAGTAATTATAGTGTATGTTGGTCGTGTCTGGATAACACCCAAGGAACTTTGTTAAATGCACCAAAAACACCAAATGAAAGTTAGCTGAATCGGTTGTATTATCTAAAATATTTAAAGAAGACTCGATATATTCAAACAGTGCTTCGTTTGCTTCTTCCTCTTTTAAAGCCATTGCCAAAACATCGGCAATAAACATAACAATAGCACTCTTAACAACCTCGGTATGAAGCGTGGCATAAAGGGTATTAATTTTTACGTCTTTTAAAGTTTGTAATGATCTATTATCCTTAATATCTGCTTCGATTTGTATTTGAGAAAGCAACTGAAAATAAGCTACTTTAGCATTTCCCTTTCTACTTTTTAAGACACCTCGTAACAAGAAACTAACCACTCCAAAATCTTTGGCATAACAACGCACTATAAGATCATTATCGCGATACTTTAATTTGGATAAAACAATGGCAGGAGAAGAATAAAACATTATCGAATAACCATTAATTTAAGCACTTTCGTTTCGAAAGTTTCGGTATCCGAAAGCATAATTAAATACACTCCAGAACGCACTACATTATTAGCTAAATTTTTACCATTCCAAAATGCCGTTCCACCATCAATTTCTAGATTTGAACCTCCAAATCTGGAATTTACATTGGCTTGAGCTTCTGCAACTAAATTCCCTTCAACATCTGTGATTTTTATATTTACGCGATCTGTTAACCCTTTAATTTTAACAAGCTCGTCTACGATATTAAATGTTGGACGCACTGGATTTGGATACACATAAGCATCGTTATAATCGTCTTTAGTTTCTGAGCTTCCGGAATAAAATGCGACTAAACCACTTTCTGTAGCTATAAATACTTTTCCGTTGGAATTATCGATACTAATATCGGATATATTATTTGAAGGAATGGGAGAATTATCTTTTGTAAAATGATAAATGGTTTCTTGTCCATCTGAAGAAAAGTAATAAACACCAGACCCGATTGTACCGATCCATTTATTATTAGAGCCGTCAACTTCTATACTCGTAATATATTCTTGGTCTAATAATTCTTTAGCAATACCGTCGTCTAGAATGATAATTTCACTTACCTGAACATTAGGATCTGTAAAGAAAGAAGATGTATTATAGAGCACTCGCAAACCTCTTCTAGTACCAATCCATAATTGATTACTTTTATCTAAAGCTAAGGCAGATACTTTGTTATCAGGCATATTTTCAGATTCATCTCTTATGCCCTTAATCTTTGGGTTTCCTGAATTATAATCGTAACCAATTAAACCATATTTAGTACCTCCCAACCAGAATACTCCAGCATTATCTATTACAACGTCCGAATAACCAGCCTCTGCACTGGCTGCATTTCCATATAAATCTTCAAAACTATATGATTTCCATTGATTGGAATTTGGGTCGTAAGATTTTAATGGATTTAACACTAGGCCACTTAAGGTCCATAAAAGCCCATCGTTATCGAAAGTAGAAGCGTTTACAAAAACACTTTCTGTAGAGCCATCTACAGGTTCTAACCCACTATTATTAGCATCAAATAACATTGTACTAAAATCATTATCTACCTCTAATACGCCATCGATCTGAGAACTTATAAATACCTGACTAATTTTATTAGGATTAATACTTATTGTATTTAAACTTCGTGCACCTAAAATACTATCTGTTGGAATATTAGACCACGTATTATTTTTAAAATGACTAATTCCTCTAGTTTTTAATGAAGGATTATACGGATTAAACGTGGCTGAATAATCCCCATAGGTAACCCACGTATTGTTATATGCCGCTTTTATAGAAAAAGGAATATTCATTAATGGTCCGTTAGGACGAATTTCCATAAACACATTAGGATTTGCAATCGGAGTTTCTAAAATTCCTAAACTGCTGGAACCAATATAAAAACTATCGATTGTAGTAATAGCCGCAGTAAAGTTGGTTTCTAGATTAGTACCCTTATTCACCTCTGCTATTAAATTGAAATTTTCATCGTATAAATACACCAGGTTTTGGGTAGTTATAACAAGTTCGTTATTGGCAGACTTTACATCTAACGGGTAACTTGAAAATTGTTTTAAATTACTAAGTGTAGTGTTTTCTATTCTAAAAAGGACTCTGTTAGTATTTACAGCATAAACATTACTCGATACAGCCTCTACGGCAACAAAACTACCACTCGCAATTTTAGTCCATTGCTTATAATCGATTAAATTACTGTTACTAAGTTCTGCTCGTTTTAGTCCGGCTTGATCAAGTCCTGCAGCGAAAATATACCCATCGGAAATAGTGGTTTGAGAAATAATACTTTGTGCTCCAAAATCACCTATAAAAAACGTGTCTCCAAATTCTAATCGATTTAGGTTATAAACCGAAATCCCATAATTGGTTGAAATATAGAGTTGCCCCATATATTCATTAAAATGGTTAATCCTTTTACTTGTTGGAGGTATGGCTGGCTTATCAACTATATCTACAACGTGTAACACCCTTGAATCTTCTTCTAATAGAATATCTATTAAACCATTTTCATACCCGATAACTAAAGCTTTAAATTCTGCACTATAATGTAGTGTCGAAATCAATTCTCCAGTCAGTCCCTCTATAGTAGAGAGTATATTTATTTCCTGAGTTACAATATCATATGTAAATACCGCATTTTCCGATGCCACATAGATTTTATTCTCGCTCGCCGTTACATCTTTTATGGTATGATATGAAAAATGCCCTTCCCAACTATCTGAAAAATCTTGCGCCCATGTAATTAAAGGGCAAACGAATAAAATAAGGAGAAGAATTCTTTTAAACATATATGATTTTTAATATTTCAAATATATTTATAAGTAACGAGTTTTTATGGTAAAATAATATATTAAAGAAAAAAAGCTTCCCGTTAGGGGAAGCTTTAAAAATTTTTAACCTTCAAAATCCATATCGTCTCCATCTCCTTCTCGCTCTCCGCGTTCCTGACGACTCTTTTGCTGATTGAAACGGTATGTAAATGCTACATTAAACGAGCGTTCTCTTCGTTGATATTCGCTATCGCTAATGTATGTTTCTGTTGTAGAAAGTGTACTTCTTTTCATAGAATTAAACACATCGTTAACATTTAATGTTATAGATGCATTTTTGTTAAACACCTCTTTACTAAATGCTAAACCACAATAAAACATGCCGTCTGTTTCATTCTGAGCATCTTCACTTGGACCTCTATACATAAGTCGCGTTTGCCATTCTATATCGGCTGGCAAGGTAACTTTGTTATTCAACCTAACAAACCAACTTAGGTTATCTGCATCAAAATTAATTCCGTTATAATCGCCTCGAGTTATAGAGTTAAAGAAATTAAAATTCGCATTCATGTTCCATTTCTTACTCGCTCTATACGTAGTTGTAAACTCGAAACCATAGCGATCGTTTGTTGCTAAGTTAATTGGCGAACGCTTAATTACAGGTATTTCTGTTCCTCCTACAAGTACTGTTTCCCCAGTGGCTTCAGATATAAATGTAAATACATCTGTTGAATGTTGGAAGTACACAGAACTATTTAAAGTCAGTTTCCCTAATTGATTTAAATATCCTAAATCTACAGAAGAAGAATAACTTGGATCTAAATCCGGGTTACCTTGAAATAAATTTGTAGCACTACTTCTAGACGGGAATGGATTTATATATCTTGATCTTGGTCTTCTAATCCTTCTATTGTAACCAAACATGATGCTCTGGTCTTCAGAAATCTCGTAACCTAAATTTACTGTTGGAAACAAGCCTAAATAATCTTTCTTTTCGTAATCATTACTAGTAACTTGATCTATAGTAATTCCTGTAGATTCCATACGTAGCCCTAATAAGTAAGAAAATTTATCTTTTATTTTATTACCATATTGGCTATATACCGCATTAATACGCTCTTTGTAAATTAAATTATTGCTCACGTCTGTATCGACTACAAAGTCCGAACCATCATTAAAAGCTAACGTATAATCTGTATCTAAAGTATTGAAATTCCCACGGTATCCGAACTCAAACTGACCATCTTCTCCAATAGGCAATACATAATCTGCTTGTAACAAAACCTCTTCTTGATTTTCTAAAGTTCTTACTTTTTCTGTATCAAATCCATTTTCAGTAATAAGAGAATTTTCGTCTTCTGTAGTATCTTCATACTGGAAATCGAATGTTAATTTATGTCCTGGAGCATCAAACTGCTTATCAAAATTCAATGAATACTGGATCGTTTTATCATCTTCACTCTCTGGATCGAAACGCAAAGTTTCATTTATTGTATTTCCTAAATTATCTACTTCGAAAATATTATTTGTCGTATTCGAATTGTTGTCATTATTTTTATAAAATACAGAACCTGTTAAAGACGTATTATCGGTGATGTACCATTCTACTCCCAGGTTAGTATTTATTCCTTTTGTAACTCTGTCGAAATCTCTGTATTCATTTAAATAAGTATCTGGAAGGTCATTTATAATATTACCTTCATCATCAAATTCATAATTAAAA
The DNA here is from genome assembly GCF_051016085.1 of Formosa bonchosmolovskayae. Lineage (GTDB taxonomy): Bacteria > Bacteroidota > Bacteroidia > Flavobacteriales > Flavobacteriaceae > Formosa. Next base: position 1,392,515 of record NZ_CP174605.1, on the reverse strand, counting down.
TAGTCTGTTTCGGTAGAAGAATTTCCAGGAGATTCTCTATACGAATATCCTGTAGTATTAAAGAAGTTAAAATCGCCTGTTCTGTAATTTACATTTCCAGAAATCCCCGCCATATCTGGATATCCAGCATTCGCTGTAATAGAACCGTTAAATCCTTGTAGTTTACTTCGTTTTAGAATGATATTTAAAATACCACCTGTTCCTTCTGCATCATATCTAGCAGATGGAGACGTAATTACCTCAACACGTTCTATCGCATCTGAAGGCAATTGGTTTAGCGCGTCTGTAGAATTTAAACCAACTAAACCTGATGGTTTTCCATTAATAAGAATTGTAACGTTATCGTTCCCTCTTAATGCAACATTTCCTTCAACATCTACAGAAACTGAAGGCACATTATCTAAAACATCGCTTACTGTACCACCACTAACCGTTAAATCTTGGCCTACGTTATAAATCTTTTTATCCAAACGGATATCTACTGTCGTTTTTTCGGCAATAATTTCAACCTCAGCTAAAGACTCCGTATCTAAAGCCAAAACTATAGTTCCTAAATCGGTGTTTTGTGATAAATTTTTATTTTGAATGGTTTGCTTTTTGAATGAAATATATTCGAAAGATACATTATAAACACCCATCGGAACAGGAATACTAAATTTTCCATTCATATCTGTAATCCCTCCTGTTACTACGCTATTGTCTTTACTATTTCTAAAGGCAACTGTTGCATATTCTAAAGGTTGCTTAGTTTCTTGATCAATAACAACACCCGTTATTTTAACGTCTTTGCCTGATTGTGCTTGAGTATTAAAGCAAATTACCAAAATAAGTAGACTGAAAACTACTTGTTTTATCAAATTCATAAATTTATCTTTTAATTAAGTAAGACCACAAAGAACGAATTTGGTTTAGTCAATTTTAGTTAAAAGGTTGTTAAAACAAAAAAAGCCTATAATTGAAGAGTTAATTATAGGCTTTTAAATTTATAAAATTTTAGTAATGTCTTGAGGAGGCCTACCAATTACGGCTTGGTCCCCATTTACAACTATTGGGCGTTCTATAAGTTTAGGATGCTTTATCATGACTTCGACAATTGCCTCGTCTGTAAGGTTTTCGTCTCTAAAATTCTCTTTCCAAATCGCTTCATTTTTACGAACCAAATCGATTGGCATAATGTCTAATAAATCGATTATATGTGTAAGTTCGGCTTTAGTAGGAACATCTTCCAAATATTTTACAATTGTAAAAGGTTTTCCTGAAGCTTCCAAAATATCTAGAGCCTCGCGAGATTTACTGCATCTGTTATTGTGATAAATTGTAATCATAATTAATTGTGATTATAAGTTATTAGTATCTTCTGTTTTTTGTCCCATCATCATTAAATAGGCTTTTAAAAAGGCATCTATATTTCCGTCCATTACTGCATCTACATTACCGGTTTCGTGAGCTGTTCTAACATCTTTAACCAATTTGTAAGGATGCATAACATAGTTTCGAATTTGACTTCCCCACTCTATTTTCATCTTCCCAGCCTCAATATCTTCTCGTTGCGCCAATTGTTTTTGCAATTCGATTTCGTACAACTGAGATTTCAACATTTGCATTGCTCTAGAGCGGTTATCGTGTTGTGAACGCGTTTCTGAACATTGTATTTGAATACCTGTGGGCTTATGTAAAAGTTGCACTTTAGTTTCAACTTTATTCACATTTTGACCTCCTGCTCCACTAGAACGGGCCGTGGTAATTTCAATATCTGCTGGATTAATATCAATTTCAATGGTATCATCTACTAACGGATACACATAAACCGAAGCAAAACTAGTATGACGCTTGGCATTACTATCGAATGGAGAAATACGCACCAAACGATGCACGCCATTTTCGCCTTTTAACCAACCGAAAGCAAAATCGCCTTCAAGCTCTAAGGTCACCGTTTTTATTCCGGCCACGTCGCCAGCTTGATAGTTTAACTCTTTGACTTTAAATCCGCTTTTTTCCGCATACATTAAATACATGCGCATAAGCATATTTGCCCAATCGCAACTCTCTGTACCTCCTGCTCCTGCTGTAATTTGAAGCACCGCACTTAAGCTATCGCCTTCTTCAGACAACATGTTTTTAAACTCGATATCTTCCAAAAGTGTTTGAGCCTTATTGTAATGAGCTGTAACCTCTTCTAGACTTGTATCTCCTTCTTTGTAGAATTCGTACATAACTTCCAAATCGCCAACTAAGGCCGTGGCAGTATTAAAATCTTCTACCCATTTCTTTTTAACACGAAGCGATTTCATAATCACTTCTGCGGCTTTAGAATCGTTCCAAAAATTAGGATCGAAGGTTTGCTCTTCTTCGTTTTGTATCTCTATGAGTTTGACATCTATGTCAAAGATATTGCCTTAACGAGGTAAGGCGGTGTGACAGATCTTTTATTTGATCTAAGGTTATCATATTCTTTTTATTTTACTCAAAAGTACTACACTTTTTTTCAAAAAATAAATCTTAAGGTAGATTATTGTTCATAGGTAACCTCTACGGTATGTTTAATTTTTTTACCTCCAAGGGAAAACAAAAATTGTTTAGAAGGTTCGCAATCATTATAATCTTGTCCGTGTGCAATTTTTACATGATTATGATTTACCAATACATTATTTATAGGATCGAAACCTACCCAACCTAATTTTGGAACATAGACTTCTGCCCATGCATGAATTTGAGAATCGTTAAAAAAATCGTTGTCTTGACGGAGATACCCCGAAACATAACGTGCAGGCACATTATTTTGTCTGATAATAGCTAAAAACAAGTGCACAAAATCTTGACTACCCGCCTGCTTCTTATCAAGAACATCTTTTAAATTTATGTCTCGTTCTGCGATTTCTTTATTAAAAATTAGATGGTTATATATCCAAGAATTTAATTGTATCACATTATCCAAAATGTGTTTAGAAGTGTCAAACTCAAAAATATTTAAATGTTCTTTTGGTAAACGTGTAAGCGTTGTATTAATTAAAGAAGCTTCAAAATCTACTTTAAAACCTAATGTACTTATTGTTTTATAATCGTCTTCGACCTTAGAAGATGGATCGACTTTAACCGCTTTAACTTTAGCTTTTTTCATTTTAAAAACAGCTTCAAAACGCATGGTTTCGAAAGGCTTTTTATAATGAATCTTTACAGTTTCAAAATCATATCCGTTTATAGATTTTTCTATCGGACAGTCTAACGAAGCACTAAATTTACTAGAAACCAAATCTTGGGTTTCATTATTTTGGGGGATAATTAAGAACTGCCAAAAAGCTTCGAAAACTGGGTTTTCATAAATATTTTCGGCAGTATATTTTATTGTATAATTGAACATCTTCTTAAAATTTGCAAGCGTTCAAATTAAAACTATTTATAAATATAATTATACCTTTTCTTGATAAAAATACTCTTCTTCTATTTTCTCACTTATTTTAATTAGATTCCCGAAGGTATCTGCAAGAAAACCTTTGACATCTTCCGGTATTTCTTCGACCGTTTTATACTTATATTCACACCTCATTTTTCCTATTAAAAACGTCGCCGTATTTTTTTCTCGTGCTTTTAATGGGTCTAACATGGTTATGTAGGTCTGTATTTCGTCTAAACAACTTAATATTGTTCTTGGAGAGCTCGGATTTAATATTAAAAACTCTAAGGCAGAATTTTGTGTAGGCGCTTTTTTATAGACCCTACGATTAACATCTAATACATTAAGACACTTTAAAAGTGTAGTCCACTCAAAACTCTTTTTTAATAGTTTCGGATTTTTAATTGTAGCTTCTACCGCATCGTCGTATTTTATTTGCAAAATGCGGGCGACTTGCGTAGCTCTTTCAATATTCATACCCAATTTTATAAGAGCATATACCTCGTCATGCAACATGGTACCACGCATCTTCCCTTTCATAATGGTAGATTGATGCATAATATGGCTAGTAAAATCGTGTAAACCGCGCGTTACAAAATGCTCTTTAGAATATCCTACAACAGAATGGTAATAGGTATTCATTGCTTCGTAACAGTCACTAGAGATTAAATCTCTGGAACTGTTTGCATTTTCTCTAGCGTAAGTTATACATTGTAATATAGAATAATGTTTTTCTGGATTAAGTGCTGTATTAAAAAGCACATCCTCTTCTTTTAAAGTTTCATCATCGTACTCTTCTTCTCCAACCATTTCGTACATGGATCGAAGCACAAATTGACGATCTCTAGATAATTTATTAGGCGCATCTAAAGACGAAAAATAATTCACATTTGTAAAACGTGCCGTGTGTTCTGCACGCTCCATATAACGCCCCATCCAAAATAAGTTATTGGCTATTCTTGCTAACATATATTATTTATTTTTTTAAAACCCAAGTATCTTTTGATCCTCCTCCTTGAGATGAATTCACTATTAAATTTCCTTTTTTAAGCGCCACACGTGTTAATCCGCCTTTTAGAACAAACTCTTTATCCTGACCTAGTAACGTAAACGTACGTAAATCTACATGTCGCTGTTCGAAAGACTGACAGTCGTCTATATATGTGGCATGCACAGATAGTGACAATATGGGTTGTGCAATATATTTTCTCGGGTTTTCCAGAATCACTTTTTTAACCGCTTCTATTTCTGCTTTGGTTAATCTGTTTCCTATAGAAATTCCATAACCACCTGCTTCATCGACAGGTTTTATGACCAAATTATGTATGTTTTCTAAAACATATTTTAACTCTTTTGGCCTACTACAATGGTAGGTATGCACATTATTTAAGATCGGTTCTTCCCCAAGATAAAATTTAATAATCTGAGGCATATACGTATAAATGGCTTTATCGTCTGCAACGCCCGTTCCTGGCGCATTAACCAAACTCACATTACCTTTTTTATAAGCTGCAAATAATCCCGGTACACCAATTGCAGAATCCTTTTTAAACGCTAACGGATCTAAGTACGTGTCGTCTATACGTCTGTAAATAACATCTACTTTTTTAAGACCGTAAATGGTTTTCATATATACAAAGTCATTTTCTACAACTAGATCACGACCTTCTACTAATTCTATTCCAATAGTTTTCGCTAAAAAAGAATGCTCGTAATATGCAGAATTGTATACACCTGGCGTTAAGATAACGCAGGTAGGAACATCGACTCCTTTAGGCTTGACCGACTCCATAATTTCTAATAAATTTTCTGAATAGTCGGCGACAGGCTGAATTTCGTAATGATTAAAAGCTCCAAATAAAGAACGTTTTAAGGCGTTTCGGTTATACATAACATAACTTACTCCGGAAGGACATCTAATATTATCCTCTAAAACGTAATATTTACCATCGGAATGTTTTATAAGATCGGTTCCCGAAATATGATTATAAATACCTCCTGCTGGATCCAAACCACCCATTTGTCTTAAATAATTAGCAGAAGAACTTATTAATTCCATAGGAACAATACCCGCCTTTATAATTCTTTGATCGTGGTAAACATCGGCAATAAATGCATTTAAAGCTTTGCAACGTTGTAAAGCACCACGCTCTATAATTTCCCATTCTTTAGCATCTATTATTCGCGGAAATAAATCGAAAGGGAAAATTTTTTCTTGAGGTTTCGCGTCATTATAGACCTGAAAAGTAATCCCCTGATTAAAGGAAGAGGTTTTTGACTTATTGTTTAGATTGATAAAATCTTCGATAGGATAACCGTTATATAAATCGAATAATTTCTGATAAACTTTTCTAACATTTTGTTTCTCATCAAAAATTTCATCGAACAACTTGTCATTACTATCGTATGAGGAAAAAAGGTGCTTAAAATTGGTTGGTTCCATGCAATTTACGTTTTTCCTAAATTAACAATTATTTTCTGTGTTTTTGGTATAAAAAAAATATTAATTTTTATTTTTTTATCCATAATTCGCACTAAAAACACAGCGTTAATATTAAATTCACAATTACTTAACACTTAAATATATTCTAAAATTAGCGAAGTTATTTCGTTATAATCCACTAACTTTCTGTCCGAAAATTCATAAAAAAACACATTCATATGCGTATTGATTTAAGAAGCGATACTGTTACCAAACCCTCCCCAGAAATGCTTGAAGCCATGATGGTTGCTAAGGTTGGAGACGATGTCTATAAAGAAGATGAAACCATAAACCTATTAGAAGAACGCATTGCAAAGATGTTTGGTAAACCTCACGCCATGTTCTTTCCTAGTGGCACGATGGCAAACCAAACAGCCATTAAATTACACACTAATCCGGGCGATCAGGTTATTTGCGACAAATATTCTCATATATACAATTACGAAGGTGGAGGCGCATCTTTTAATAGCGGCGTGTCTTGCAAATTAATAGATGGCAGTCGCGGTATGTTTAATGCCCAAGATGTTATTGATGCTATTAACCCTACAGAATTTTACCACAGTCCACTATCTAAATTAGTAGAGGTTGAAAACACAACAAATAAAGGTGGTGGTGCGTGTTGGGACTTTAAGGAATTAGAGAATATAAAATCGATTTGTAACACACATAATTTAGGCTACCATTTAGATGGCGCTAGATTATGGAATGCGTTGGTGGCTAAAAACGAAACTACAGAACAATATGGTAAAATATTCGATACTATTTCTGTATGCCTAAGCAAAGGACTTGGATGCCCCATAGGTTCGGTTTTAACAGGGGACGAGAAATTTATGAAACATGCGCTTCGCATACGAAAGATGCTAGGAGGCGGTATGCGCCAAGGTGGTTTTTTAGCTGGCGCAGGACTTTATGCTCTGGACCACAATATATCTCGTTTATCTGAAGACCATAAAAGAGCGAAGGAACTCGGAGCACAATTAAAAATGCTAAGCATTGTAAAACACGTTGAGCCTATAGAAACCAATATTGTGATTTTTGAATTGAACGACGTTAAATACAGTGATGCGTTTATCTCTAAACTAAAGAGTCTTAATATTTTAATTAGCGATATGGGACAAGGAAAACTACGCTTAGTTACGCACTTAGATTACACTAGTGAAATGCACTCCAAAGTCTTGGATACGTTTACAACTTTAAAATTTTAGAACCGGATAAAAAAAAGAGCCTTAAGACATAACATCTGAAGGCTCTTTAAATATATTTTAAAAGATATAATTACACGACTCCTTGTGCCAACATTGCATCTGCAACCTTAACAAAACCGGCAATATTTGCTCCTTTTACATAATCAATATAACCATCTTCCCGAGTTCCATATTCTACACAAGACGCATGAATATCGTTCATAATCTGATGTAATTTTTCATCGACTTTTTCTCGAGTCCAGTTTAAACGCAATGAATTCTGACTCATTTCTAAACCTGAAGTCGCCACTCCTCCTGCATTAGAAGCTTTCCCTGGAGAGAATAACACTTTAGCATCCTGAATAATCTCAATGGCTTCTGGCGTTGTAGGCATATTAGCACCTTCGGCGATAGCGATAACATTATTCGCTATTAATTGTTTCGCATCGTTAGCATCTAACTCATTTTGCGTTGCACAAGGCATTGCTAAATCACATTTTACAGACCAAGGTCTTTCTCCTGCGATAAATTTCGCATTAGGATATTCGTTTACATATTCGTTTATACGTCCACGTTTTACATTCTTAAGCTCCATAACAAACGCCAATTTCTCATCGTCTATTCCATCGGCATCATAAATATATCCTGAAGAATCTGAAAGCGTCACTACTTTAGCTCCAAATTCTGTAGCTTTTTGACAAGCATACTGAGCCACGTTTCCTGAACCAGAAATCACAACCGTTTTACCTGAAAACGATTCGTTACGGGTATCTAACATATTTTTCGCAAAATAAACCGCGCCATAACCTGTCGCTTCTGGACGAATTAATGAACCACCATATTCTATTCCTTTACCAGTTAAAACTCCAGTAAATTCGTTTCGTAATCTTTTATACTGACCAAATAAATATCCAATTTCTCGTCCGCCTACACCAATATCTCCCGCAGGAATATCTGTATTCGGACCAATATGACGACTTAATTCAGACATGAAAGACTGGCAAAAAGCCATGACTTCGTTATCACTTTTACCTTTAGGATTAAAGTCGCTTCCTCCTTTTCCTCCACCCATTGGTAAAGTGGTCAAAGCATTTTTAAAAGTTTGTTCGAATCCTAAAAATTTTAAAATACTTAAATTCACTGAAGGATGAAAACGCAACCCTCCTTTGTAAGGTCCTATAGCCGAATTAAATTCAACTCTAAATCCTCTATTTACCTGAATTTCGCCTTTATCATCAATCCACGGGACTCTAAAAATTATAGTACGTTCTGGCTCGACAATACGCTCCAATAATTTTTTGCCTTTATATCTTGGGTTGTTTTCAATAAACGGAATTACAGTTTCTGCAACTTCGTGCACTGCTTGAAGAAACTCAGGTTCGTGGCTATTTGTCTGTTCAACGAACTCTAAAAAAGCATTTATTTGGTTTTTCATTTTATAAAAATTACGATACTATTCAATAAGCATTAGTTTCTGAACTACAAATATACATTATCTCTAAAAAACACTTTCCTTATTTTAAGATTTCACAATAATTTTGATGTTAAATAAATCTAAACAACGAAATACATAGTTTTATTTGATTAATACTAATCATTTTATATATTTGCTTTGCTATTAATACCTACATAACAGCATCTATTTTTAAATAAAATGCTAAAAAACCTAAAACGTTTATTATTCGTAATTTATTTTTGCTCTTTCTACTCTGGGTTTTCACAAACAGGATTTGAAGTGGGCATACTCGCAGGACCTGTACAATTACGTTCTGATTTTGGGTTAAGAGGAGATGGTCCTACCAATTCAGGTAATATAGGATACGGCGTAGGCCTTATGCTCGATATAAACCCAATGGACTGGGGAGGCGGAGAACGACTTGTAGAAAACTATATCGTAGACCACTTTAAACTTCGCTTTGACGTTTCTTACAACAAAACGCAATTAAGACATTACGGACAATATGTTGACTCTGATAGCAATAGTGAAAACACTGTTAAATTAAGAAATCAGCGTGGGGAATCAAAAAACATTAACACAGGAGCTTTCCTAGAGTATTACCCCTTAAGTAATAAAAAGTTTTATTATCACCTTATGGATTTTAGTCCATATGCCATCTTTGGTTTTCAATATATTTATGCACAACCAGGAGCAAACACAACTAATCCAAGAGATCTTTATAGTGAATGGTTACCAGGTTCTGTAAACACAGGAACTTTTAACGCGCTATCTATAGACACTGGAGTTGGATTGCGATATAAGGTAAGTGATTATTCCGATTTCTTAATAGAAGCCAAAGTTCAATTTTACACGAGTGACTGGGTAGACGGATTAAACCACCAGTTAAGTTATAACAAAAATAACGACGCCTTAATTTGGATTAACATAGGTTATGTATACTACATTAACTAAGCCCACACTTTAGCTGTATCCAATTTAATTAACACACTTTTAATAGATAAAACCTAACTTTTACTTTAGTTATCTAACTGCAATATGTACCTTTATTTTTGAATTATAAAGTAATTATATGCACCTTAAATCTCACGCTTTTCTTATTGTTTTTAGCCTCTTTATTTTGGCTTCATGTACCGAAAAACAAGCCATTTCATTTACAGAAGAATCTGTTACTATCCCAAATAATACTATTGTCGATATTAATATTCCAAAAGCGGAAGGAGACACCAAAGTTGCCGTACTTATTAATAAAACATTAAAGCAATATGTAGCTTCGGAGCTTGCATTTAATCCAGATACTGAAACACCTAACACCATTGAAACAAGTATACAAAACTTTAATAGTGAATATACTAGGTTTAAAAATCAATTTCCAGAAAGCGCGCAGGAATGGGAAGCTCAAATAGACGGTGAAGTCATGTTTAAATCTCCTGAGATTATTAGCATTTCACTAACATCATACACAAATACAGGAGGCGCTCATGGTTCTTTAGTTATTAGCTTCTTAAATTTTGATGGACAAACAGGTGAACGTATTAAGAATGAAGAATTAATCGACAATACAGAACACTTTATGCAATTAGCAAATCCTTATTTTGATGAAGCTATTTCCGAAAAAAAAGATATGTATCTGGATACCGAAAAATTTGTATTACCTCAAAACATAGGATACAGTGCAGACGGACTAATTTTGTTATATAACACCTATGAAATTGCCCCATACACCGCAGGAATAACAGAGTTTGTTATCCCTTTTAACAAGGCAAATTCTTATTTAAAGTTTCACGGATTTTAATAACGACTTGACAATTCCTAAATGAAGGCCTTCATGAAATAAGACAAATGTTAAGGCCTCATCTATATCGTGTATTGTTGTTCCCGTAGTTTCTGGTGTATATTCCGGAAAGTTTACAAAGGCATTATTATCGTAATTTATTTTTGTTTGCTTAGCCGTTTCCGTTAATAATTCTTTGATTAGATTAACATCTTCTTGAGTGACATCGGCTTCTGGTTTAGACCCTTTTTTGTAAGCATTCACAAAATCGTCTGACACTAACATAGGTACTCCCGATAACTTATAAATTAAAACCTGTTCGGTAGCAATAATATGAGCGATATTCCAAATGATATTGTTATTGTAACCCGATGGGATTTTATTTAATTCGTCTAGACTTAATTGGTCTAAAAATATTTTAAAAAATCCTCTAGTTTTTTCAAACACTTCAAAAGTAAAATTCATTCTGTCTATTTTTGACGAAATATAAGTTAAACTCATTTAAATGCCTTTATTTTGCACTAAAATTGTTTTATTATGAACAAAATATACTACTTAAAAACGTGTAGTACCTGTATGCGTATTATTAAAGAATTAGACTTGCCTCAAGACGTGATATTTCAGGATATTAAGGAGACGCCTATTACCGTTAAGCAACTTGAAGAATTACATAATTTATCGGGTAGTTATGAAGCTCTTTTTAGTAAACGCGCCAAATTATACAAGGAAATGGATTTAAAAAACCAAGCGTTAGAAGAAGCCGATTTTAAAAATTATATCTTAGAACATTACACCTTTTTAAGTCGTCCGGTATTAGTCTACAACAACCAGATTTTTATTGGAAATAGTAAAAAGAATGTTGCAGCCGCTAAAGAAGCCATACATGAATAAACGCACACTAGCTTTAATTTTACTTTTTCTAGTTCAGGTCTTCTACGGATTAAATTATGGTTTTGCCAACGATGTTATAGATGGTGGCTACATTAAACCTTCCGGATTTATTTTACTGCGACTATTAGGAGCAACAACGCTATTCTGGATTATAGGCCTTTTTATTCCTAAGGAAAAAATTGACAAAAAAGATTACTTAACGTTTGTAGCTGCTGCATTTTTCGGAATGTTTCTAAACATGCTTTCATTTTTTAAAGGCTTAGAATTTACAACACCTATCCATGCCTCTGTAATATCTACAATTACCCCAATAGTCGTACTTGTTTTATCTTCAATATTCTTAAAAGAGAAAATTACTGGCCTTAAAATATTAGGTATAATTTTAGGCTTTACGGGAGCTATTATATTAAGTGTGTATGGAAAAGCCATACATTCTGGCGATAATATCTTACTAGGGAATTCGTTAATAATTCTTAATGCAACAGCCTTTAGTATTTACCTTATCATCGCTAAAAAACTAACTGCCAAATACCATCCGTTAACTATTATAAAATGGCTATTCCTTTTAGGTTTAATCATGACCACACCTGTTGGTATTCAAGAATTTCGAGACGTGCAATGGCACACGTTTTCTGCATACCACATATTCTCAGCGTTTTTTGTTGTTGTTTTTGCAACGTTTGGTACCTACTTGTTAAATGTAATTGCTTTAAAACACGTAAAAGCATCTACTGCTAGTATTTTTGTTTACCTGCAACCTATAGTTGCGGCAATTTTTGCCTTAATTATTGGAAGCGACATAATAAATAGCGTAAAAATTATAGCGGCCATTTTAATTTTTGTTGGCGTCTATTTAGTTACAAAACCTACTAAGTAAGCTTGTCTTTTAAAGGTTTTGGCACTTTATTAAACGCTCGGGTATCTGCTTTTGTTAGAACTTTAAAATCTTCTGTTTTTGGGAACGCATCAGCTAGTTTCATTAATTGTTCTGGAAGACCTGTTAATTTGCGTTGTTCTAAATCTATCCAACCACCTAACATTTCGCAATGCGCTATATTTTCGCCCTTCTGGTTGTAAAAATTATGCTCGAATCTAAAGAATTTACCATCCTCACTTATACCTGAAACTTCGAGTCCTACAGTTATTGGCTGTCCTAAAAAAGCTTCTTTAAAATAATACATATGCTCGTAAAACACAACCGGACCAATATTATGCTGTGCCATATCTTTTGCAGAGAATCCGCTTTCTAGTAAAAAAGCCATTCGGGTATGGCTCATAAAATTAGTGTAAGCCGAGTTGGCTAAGTGCCGATTAGCATCAATATCACTCCATCGTATTTCAAATTGTTTGGTATACATATCTTTATTTTTTCATTGCAATAAAAATAAAAAAGAATACTCCACCTACATACTAATTTTAGAATTTTCTAAACGCTTAAGTTTAATTACCTTTGCACAACTTTTAATTATAGTTTATGATATATTCAATGACGGGTTACGGTAAATCTGTAATACAACTACCTACCAAAAAAATTTCTATAGAAATAAAATCACTGAACAGTAAAAACCTAGATTTGAATACGCGAATGCCGTCTTTTTATAGAGAAAAGGAATTGAATTTACGTAAGCTTATTGCCGATAAACTTGAACGCGGAAAAATAGATTTTTCAATTTTTGTAGAAGTTACTGGAGAAGAGACCTCGACTCAAATTAACAAGCCTGTTGTAAAAGAATATCTTAGACAGTTAAAAGAAATTGTAGACGGAGACACTACCGAATTACTAAAAATGGCAGTGCGTTTTCCAGACGCATTAAGTACAGAACGCGAAGATATAGACGAAAATGAATGGGCAACCATTTTAACTGAAATCCATACTGCTTTAGATCATATTAGCGAATATCGTTTAGATGAAGGTAAGGTATTAGAAGCCGATTTTATAAATAGAATCGCCACAATTGAAGGATTATTAGAAGAAGTAATCGCTATAGACCCAGAACGTATAGAAGCTGTTAGAGAGCGTTTACGCAAAGGAGTAGAAGATTTAAAAGAAAAAGTAGACGAAAATAGATTCGAGCAAGAATTGGTATATTACATCGAGAAATACGATATTACTGAAGAAAAAGTACGTTTAAAAAATCATTTAGATTACTTTAAATCGTCTTTAAGCTCTAAAGATTCTAACGGAAAAAAATTAGGATTTATTGGCCAAGAATTGGGTCGTGAGATAAACACTATTGGTTCTAAAAGTAATTATGCACCTATGCAAAAATTAGTGGTGCAAATGAAAGACGAATTAGAAAAAATTAAAGAACAACTTTTAAACGTATTATAACATGTCTCAAGGGAAACTTATTGTTTTTTCCGCCCCTTCAGGATCAGGAAAAACGACTATTGTAAGACATCTTCTAGGCCTTGAAGATTTGAATTTAGAATTTTCAATTTCTGCAACATCACGAGAAAAACGAGGCACCGAAGAACACGCTAAAGATTATTATTTCTTATCGTTAGAAGATTTTAAATCTAATATTAAAAACGATAATTTCCTAGAATGGGAAGAAGTGTATCGTGATAATTTCTATGGAACTTTAAAAAGCGAGGTAGAACGTATTTGGGCACAAGGTAAACATGTTATTTTCGATATTGATGTGTCAGGTGGTTTGCGTATAAAACGTAAATTCCCAGAAGAAACACTTTCTATTTTTGTTAAACCACCTAGTATAGACGAGTTAAAAATCCGTTTAAAAAAGCGCAAGACAGAAACCGAAGACAAAATAAATATGCGAGTAGCTAAAGCATCGGCAGAATTAGCAACAGCTCCTCTTTTTGATGTAATAATTGAAAACGATACTTTAGAACATGCGCTTACTGAAGCAGAAAAAATTGTTTCAGATTTTATCCGTAAAGATTAAATATTTATGAAGATAGGTCTTTATTTTGGCACCTTTAACCCTATTCACGTCGGACACTTAATCATTGCCAATCATATGGCAGAGTATAGCGATTTAGACCGAATCTGGTTGGTTGTCACGCCTCATAATCCGTTTAAGAAGAAAAATACGTTGTTAGATAATCATCACAGATTCGATATGGTTTATGAAGCCACCAAGGATTATGATAAATTAGAGGCAAGCGATATTGAGTTTAAATTACCTCAGCCTAGCTACACAATAAACACACTTACCTATCTTTTAGAAAAGCATCCAAATCATGAGTTTTCTCTTATCATGGGAGAAGACAATTTGAAAGGATTTCATAAGTGGAAAAATAATGACATCATTCTAGAACACCACGAGATATACGTTTACCCCAGAATTTCGGAAGGTAAGACCGAAACTCAACTTTTAAATCATCCTAAAATTCACCAGATAAAGGCTCCCATTATGGAGATATCTTCTACCTTTATTAGGCAAGCTGTTCGGGACGGTAAAAGTTGCAAACCACTACTTCCAGAGCACGTTTGGAAGTATATAGACGACATGAATTTTTACAAATAAAAAAAGGGGTGATTCTAAACAGAGTCACCCTTTTTCCTTAAAAGCAATTAATCTCTTACATTAAAATAAAAACACGTCACTCGTATCTACCCAAGCGCAACGTCTAACTATTTCTGCACTATTTTTAAATAACTACATCAAAAGCAGTTATAATCGAATCATAAATACGCTTTTACATAAAAGATGTTGCTAGATTTAAGCAAATAAAATATATTGCATACAATTGTGTTTAAAAAACACATTGAATTAAGATTTTAGAATAAATTAATTATAAGATGAATAAAAAAGTATTTGTTTCGGGGTGTTTTGACATGCTACATAGTGGCCATATTGCATTCTTTAAAGAAGCCTCTATGTATGGTGACTTATATGTTGGAATAGGTTCTGACGCGACTATTTCGGAATTGAAAGGGCGACAAACCATTAATTCGGAACAAGAACGGCTTTATATGATTAATGCCATTAGATACGTAAAAAAGGCATTTGTAAATTCAGGTTCTGGAATTTTAGATTTTAAAGAAGATTTGGAAGCATTAAAACCTGATTTCTTTGTGGTTAATGAAGATGGTTTTTCTCCTAAAAAAGAAGAATTATGTAATGCACTAAATATCGAACTAAAAAACCTAAAACGAATTCCAGACGAAGGACTTCCTGAACGTTCTACAACAGCTATCCGCTCGGCAGGAAATTGCACCTTACCGTATCGCATCGATTTAGCAGGGACTTGGGTCGACCAACCCTATGTCTCTAAATTTCATCCAGGATGGGCTATTACCTTATCTTTAGAACCTGTTATAGAATATAACGAACGTTGCGGTATGTCTACATCTACTAGAAATGCGGCAAAACAAATTTGGCCATATTATTTACCTTTAGAAAAGCCTGAAAAATTAGCCGAAATACTTTTTAAATTTGAAAACACACCGGGATCAACAATGATTTCTGGTGCACAAGATGCCATTGGTATCTGCATGCCAGGACTTACAAGACACTTTTACGACAAAGCATATTGGCCTACAAAATTCGAATCTATAGATGATGAATCTACCCTAACTTGGCTAGAAGAGCACATATACATGGTTATGTTATGGCCAAGAGAACCTGGTTTAGATCTTTTAGGAGAAACGTATATTAACGAAGACAATGTAAAAGAACTCGCTCAAGCTTCTGAAAAGGTTTGGGATGCCATTAAAGCTAAAGATTTAGATGCTTTTGCCGAAGGGTTTTTAAATTCATTTCAGGCACAAGTAAAAATGTTCCCTGCAATGGTAAACGATAGAATTAACACAGAAATCGATAAGCATAAAGATCATGCTATGGCATGGAAATTAGCCGGAGCTGGTGGTGGAGGCTATTTAATTTTAGTTTCAAAAGAACCTATCGAAGATGCTATGCGCATTAATATTAGAAGAAAAGAAGTGCTTTAATATAATTAAACTTCTTAAATTATTAAAAATCTCTATCAAGTATACCTTAAATATTAGTACATACTTGATAGAGATAATTAACTTTAATCTTAGCAAATATACAACGCTAATAATTATGCCAAAATTGTATTAGCAATCACAATCTCATGTTAAGATTCTATATAAACTTCAGAACCCTAATATTACGCAGGAGGCTCTTTTTGAAATCTTAAATTTAACTGAGCATAATACCTACATAAATAGAGTAATCTTATTTAATTTATTTTAATTTTGTTTGATACGGCTATGAGGTTTTACTTAAACCGTTCGTACAGAACTAATAACTTCTACATTAAAAAAATTCATTTTAGTAGAGTTGTTTATATTAGGTAATTATGAAATTTGAACATCTTAAAAAGCAATTATCCTCAGTCGAACAAATTCCTACGCTGTACTATTTAATTAAATGGTTAATTATATGCACCTGTATAGGTCTTGTTAGTGGAGGTATTTCTGCTTTTTTCTTAAAGAGTTTGGAATGGGCAACAAATTACAGAGAATCCAACCTATGGATTATTGCCTTACTTCCCATTGGTGGATTTATAATTGGATTAACTTATCATCTTTTTGGAAATAGCGTAGTAAAAGGTAACAACTTGTTGCTAGAAGAATTTCATACACCTAAAAAAATAATCCCATTTAAAATGGCTCCTTTAGTATTATTTGGAACCATAGTCACGCATTTATTTGGAGGCTCTGCAGGTCGTGAAGGTACTGCAGTACAAATTGGTGGTGCTGTAGCAGATCAATTCACCAAAATATTTAAACTCTCGGATCGGGATCGTAAAATTGTTTTAATCGCAGGTATAAGTGCGGGTTTTGCATCGGTATTTGGAACGCCTTTAGCTGGTGGAATTTTCGCTTTAGAAGTGCTTATTTTAGGCCGTATTCGATTAGACGCTATTGTTCCTAGCTTTTTAGCCGCAGTGTTAGCCAACTATTTTTGTGAGATTTGGAATGTTGCCCATACCCACTACCATATAGACGCGGTTGCCGAGATGAATCCTATTAACTTACTTTGGGCCATGCTGGCCGGAATTATTTTTGGATTGGTGGCTATGCTGTTTTCAAAATCGACGCACTTTTGGGCTAATTTATTTAAAAAACTCATTAAATATCCACCTTTACGTCCTACCATTGGTGGTATTATTTTAGCTGTAATTATTTATAGTATAGGCACAACAAAATACATTGGTTTAGGTGTCCCAACCATTGTAGACTCCTTTAGTTCCCACATGAATTCTTACGATTTTTTAGCGAAACTATTATTTACATCTTTCACCCTTGGCGCCGGATTTAAAGGTGGAGAAGTCACGCCACTGTTCTATATTGGAGCCACTTTAGGTAATGTATTAATTTGGTTTATTCCTTTACCTATGGGCTTATTAGCAGGCATGGGTTTTGTTGCTGTTTTTGCAGGCGCAACCAATACACCAATAGCATGTACGGTTATGGGCATTGAGTTATTTGGCATTGAAGCTGGTGTATTTATAGCCATTGCTTGTAGCGTTTCTTATTTGTTTTCTGGACACACCGGAGTTTATACCTCTCAAATTATTGGAAGTCCTAAAAACAATAGTACGATTAAGGAAAAAGGATTCACGCTATCTGAAATAGACAAAAAAAGGCATCACCAATGAAAACGTTAACGACTATAAGAATTTATTTTGAATACGGTAAAAAACGCAAAGATGTTCCGTTTTGGAAAACACTTCATCAATCCGATTTTGCAACTCAAATATTAAAAAAAGCCAAAGCATCAAACTTAAAGCAAGTACTACATTTTAACGTATCTAAAGGCTACCTTGATAGTCAGAATATGAACTGGGGACTTAATGATATTCAACACATTAATCACCCTCAAATAATTGAAATCACAGATTCCTTAGAAAAGATTAATGCCTTCCTTACATTAGAAAAAGTGCTTTTTGAAGACACCGCCATTTATGTTGTCCAGAACGAAATACTCCTAAAGTCTTAAGCTATTCTAACTTTTTAAACTTTTAATCTGCTTTATTAATATTTCATTAACCACCACAATCTAGTTTTTTGCGTACTTTTGAATTGAAAAAAGAGAATGCCTTTATGAGTAATGAATTAAAATATGCTGTATTTGGTGCTGGTAGTTGGGCTACTGCAATTGTGAAAATGCTATGTGAAAACCTTAATGAAGTAGGTTGGTATATGCGTAGTGCTTACACTAAAGAGCACTTATTAAAGGAACAGCATAATCCTAACTATCTAAGTTCGGTAGAGTTTAAAACAGACGAACTTATTTTAAGTAACGATATAAATGAAATTGCAAATTATGCCGACATTCTAATTTTTGCAATTCCTTCTGCTTTTATGCAGAGTGAATTAGAAAAAATAACGATAGATATCTCTCACAAAACTGTAGTTTCTGCCGTTAAAGGTATTATTCCAGAATCGGGATTATTGGTAGGCGAACATTTCCATAATGTTTATAACGTATCTTACAACAACATTGCTGTTATTGCCGGACCTTGCCATGCCGAGGAGGTTGCTCTAGAACGTTTGTCGTATTTAACCATTTCTTGTGCCGACTCTAAAAAGGCGAAAGCCATTGCTAAAAACTTCTCAAGTAATTATATAAAAACTAAAATTAGCGACGATGTTATCGGAACCGAATATGCCGTTATGCTTAAGAATATTTATGCCATCGCAGCAGGAATTGCACATGGTTTAGGCTACGGAGACAACTTCCAAAGTGTACTTATGAGTAATGCGATTCGAGAGATGAAACGCTTTATTAAGAAGATGCACAAAATGAAACGTAACATAAATAATTCGGCGTATTTAGGCGATTTATTGGTTACAGGATACTCTACGTTTTCTAGAAATAGAATGTTCGGAAATATGATTGGAAAGGGCTATACCGTAAAATCTGCACAGATGGAAATGAGTATGGTTGCCGAAGGGTATTACGCTACTAAAAGCGCACAATTACTTAACGACAAAAACGACAGAAAGACTAAACTTCCAATAATTAATGCGGTTTACGAAATTTTATACGAAGGGAAAGATCCTAAAAAGACCTTTGAAAAACTGACAGATAAATTGGATTAATCTGTAATCCTATTTCACATAAACACCTTGAACATTCATAACTGGAACACGCTGACAAGCGTTTTCATTTATGGTGTTTTCTTTGAATACAAACGATTTATCAAACATTTTGTTGCCTTCAAAAAAGGAAACTTCGTACGTGTTTACTAAGGCCAAAATATCGTCTTGAAGATATTCAATTTTGGCATAACTTTTAGCAGGAAGCTTTTCAACTTTATGTCTCATCACTGCTGTTTTCTTATGCTTAGAAAGGCCTTTAGAGACGATTAAAACCATCTCTAAATCCACTTCCTTATCATTTACTATATACGCATTCCATTCGTCTACATTCAGGTCTTTATTAAACACTCTTACAGCGGCCACATAAACACCTTCAACTTTTGGAATTTCTATATCTTTTTTCATACAATTATATTGTAGACTTAAATTGCTCTAAGAAACGCACATCATTTTCACTTAACAAACGAATGTCGTTTATTTGATGTAATAACATCGCAATTCTATCTATTCCAACTCCAAAAGCAAAGCCAGAATACACTTTAGAATCTATTTTACAGTTTTCTAAAACATTAGGGTCTACCATACCACAACCACCAATTTCTAACCAACCAGTACCTTTAGTAATTTTATAATCAGATTCTGTTTCTAATCCCCAATACACATCAATTTCTGCACTTGGCTCTGTAAACGGGAAGTAAGACGGACGTAAACGGATTTTAGATTTCCCGAACATTTCTGTCGTGAAATACTGAAGCGTTTGCTTTAAATCTGCAAAGCTTACATCTTTATCTATATATAAACCTTCTACTTGATGAAAGAAACAGTGAGAACGTGCCGAAATAGCTTCGTTTCTATATACACGACCCGGAGAAATTGTACGAATTGGAGGCGCATTATCTTCCATATAACGTACTTGTACAGAACTTGTATGCGTTCTTAATAAGACATCTGGATCGGTTTGAATAAAAAACGTATCCTGCATATCTCTCGCCGGATGATATTCTGGTAGGTTTAATGCTGTGAAATTATGCCAATCGTCTTCAATTTCTGGACCTTCACTAACGTTAAATCCTATGGTTGAAAAAATATCAATAATTTGATTTTTTACAATTGAAATTGGGTGACGCGCACCAATAGAAATCGGTTCACCAGGTCTAGACAAATCGCCATAAACACCTTTCGCTTCCTCATCGCCTTCCAACTCCGCTTTCAAAGCATCAACGCGCTCTTGAGCCGTGTTTTTAAGCTGATTAATAGCTTGACCAAATTCTTTCTTTTGGTCGTTAGCCACGTTTTTAAATTCAGCAAAATAATCGTTTAACAATCCTTTTTTACCTAAGTATTTAATACGGAATGCTTCAACTTCGTCTTTAGACTGTGCTTTAAACGCTTCTGCTTCAGCAATAAGTTCTTTTATTTTATCAATCATGATATTCCTTCAAAAATGAATGCAAATTTAATAATTCTTACTTTATATATTCGGTTTCAACGAAATAGTTTACTATAGCTTCTTTCATTAAAACACTTTGTTCTCCCGCTTTTAAAGCAGGTAGTTGTTCTTTAACAGTGTAATGTGGCCAACCATCTTCGTCTACATAATCAAATTCGTAGTATCCATAAGGCATTAACAGTTTACAGATTGCGATATGCATCAAATCTAATTTCTGATCCTTTTTAAACGTACGGTCTAACTGTCCTAATTCCTGTAAACCAATTAAATAAATAATTGAATCAAGATCTAAAGTATCTCCGTCTGCAAACTGATTAGATAATTTAGTAACGACGTCTTTCCATCGTGTTTTTAATTCTTCGTCTCTAGACATATAATTTTTATTACGCTTAAAATGCGTGGTGCAAAGTTAAAAAATAGGACCTCAAATATCCTAAACATCGCATAAAATATGACAAATTCATTTTAAATATTATATTTGATAAAACAACCAATTCATTATGACTTTATTAGACATTATCCTTGCTGTTATTCTCCTATTTGGTTTAGTTAAAGGATTTATGAACGGCTTATTTGTAGAAATAGCGTCTTTGCTTGCCCTTATAATAGGAATTTTTGGAGCCATTCACTTTAGCGCCTTTACCGCTTCTCTCTTTGAACACAAAGTAGATTGGGACGAAAACTATGTGACTATTGTAGCCTTTGCGGTAACATTTATTGTTATTGTTTTAGCTATTGGTCTAGCAGGAAAAGCATTAACAAAGCTTGCCGATTTTGCTTTTCTTGGCATTGTAAATAAAATTTTAGGAGCTATTTTTGGCATGCTTAAAATTGGTCTTATTGCAAGTATCGCGTTAAATATCTTCGGAAATTTAAACGATACTATTCCGTTTATGGATAAAAAAGATATTGAAGCCTCTATACTTTACGAACCAGTAATAGCCATATCTACAAAACTATATCCTGCATTTAAAGATAAAGTAAATGAGAAAAAGAAAGATATTTTTCCTAACGATTAATAGCAGTCTAGCTTAAGTTGCCCTTTATTTTTATACACACTTAAAGAATGCTCTAAATAACGTTCGCAAATGGCTTCTAATACAATTAGAACATCTTTTTGCATGGCTATAGATCCGCAAATTAATATCACGCCTTTTTGTTTTAAAACTTGCGCCACCTGTTCTGCATCACGCTCTAGAAGATGTTGCACATACAGTTTGTTATTGTATTGTCTAGAATAAGCAATTTCGAGTTTTTGAAGCTTGTTTGCTTTTAGACCTTCATCTATAATAGATTTATATATTTCGAAAGAGGATTCTTGGCGTCCTCCCCAATACAATTGCATATTTTGCCCTGTAGTATTCTGATTTATCATACCCAAGAATGGCGCTATACCGGTGCCGTTTGCAATCATTAACACCTGCTTTGTACGTGTAGACAATCGGAATTCCTTGTTTTTAATTAACCGCGCTTTAATAGCCTCGTTAGTATGTAATTTGTTTAAATAATTAGAACACAACCCTAACTCCTGACGTTTTACGCTTAGAAAAACAGTATCGTTAACCTTTCCTACAGAATACAGTCGCTCAACACTATTTGGCTCTGGTTGAATAGCCAATAAGTCGCCTGACTTAAAACGTGTTAATCCCAATTTAGGTTTAAAAGCTATAGTAAACGTATCGTCTGGATTATCGCTTGCATTTGTATTATGAACCACCGTAAAGGTTCGTTTTCTTTTTTTACTTTCTAGAAGATCTTCGCCAGCCAATTGAATTTGTAAGCCCACTTTTTTAGACCATAAATTAATCCATTGCGTGTAGGCTTCGAATGATTTGTTATGGATTGTAAATGGTTTTAAAAGCTGAACAGAATTAGAGTCTGTTTGTAATAAAGAGTCAACATCGAAAGCATATTTACAGAAATCCGGATACGCTAATGAACCAAATCCAACAACTGAAAAACTATACGCATGATCCGATTGCATTTTTTCAAATACAGTTTCAAACTTATTTGCATTTTCTGGAGCTTCCCCTTGACCATACGTCGCCGTCATTATCACCAGATGTTCGCAGGATTTATAAGTTGAAAACGCATTTAATTCGGCAATAAAACTAGATTCCCCTAGTTTTAATAATTGCTTATGCAACATATTGGCGTATTGCACTGTACTCCCATTTTCCGACCCAATTAAAATGATGAATTTGGCATCGTCTTTTTTAAATTTATTCTTCAGCTTGGCCTTGCGACGTTTTAAGGTCATTGCGAAACCAGAGTACACAAAAAACAAAATATTAAGACACGCAATGGCTAAAATTAAAGCCCATAAGATACTGCCTTGACCGGTATGTAAATTAATACTTAATCGAGATGCAATAGCAATAAACGGGTATTTAGATTCACTTAAAACATCGCCAGTATATTGATTCACTAAAACTTCACGATCTTGTAATTGAAGCGTGTAATAATCTTCTACATCTTCGGAGAATGGAAATTCTACGCTTCTGACTTCAGATAATTTAGTAGCGCTAAAAATAGATTGATCTTGTAACTCGCGTTTTGGAGTTTCAGAAATCTCATCATAGTTTACATTATGTGTAAGATTTTCTTTTGGCAATAAATCGAAGCGATATAAAGATAAATAGACTCCGGTGAGCGTAAGAATAATAATAGGAATTAAAGATAATCGTCCTAATACAACATGATAATATTGTGCAAAATTCTCATTTACAATTTTACTAAAAAAGCGTTTAAAACTGCGCTGTCTTTTTACAATTAAGACAGTTCCCGAAACAGCAATTAAGAAGAGTAAAAACGACGTAATTCCGATAAAAATACGTCCAGTAGTTTTTAAGAATAACGATCTATGAAAGTTTGTTGTCCATTGAAACAAGGGCGATTTTTCGATAATATTGCCAATTTTTTCACCTGTTCGCGGATTGATATAAAATGTTTCGGCATCTCCTTCTTCAGTGATTACGGATGCAGAAACGAATTCGTTAACATCGACATCGACGTTTAAAATTTCAATATAATTGTCTTTTAAATGTTGTATTGTTTCGGCTAACGACACCTCATTAAAATCGTGAACCCGATACGGTTGCACCTGATTAGAAATAGGTTCGAATGCTAAAACTATACCCGTTAACGAGGCCAACACTATAAACACAAAAGAAGATACAGCCAGCGCAAGGTGGCTATATCTCCATATTGAAACTGTCATACTTTATTATTATTTAGTTAGGAATCATACGTATGTAACGTATAAACCCTTTACCTTCGACTTTACTTTTTACACTCGCAGATGTTAATTCAAATTCAACATCTTGCTTGTAATATTCTTGATCTTCTACAGCCGATTCAAAACGAATACTATACCCTGCATCGATTTTAGAATCTTCTATTTCAATAACATTAATACTGCGTTGTCCGCCTGCTACAGTAGCTCCCGTAATAGCATCAATATTATTACGTTTTTTTCCGTAAAAATCAAACCAAGCGGTTAAATCGTTGTACCACTCGTCGTCGTCTCCTTGCATGTACAAGGTTTTTTCGTATTCGCCTTCAGGATTAATTAACGAGATTACTACGTAAGCACCTTCTCCCGTATAATTCGTCATTTGCAACATGCATTTGTATTTAGTTGAAGCTTCTAGAGGTTTAAAAGAATAAAAACTAAAAACCACAAATGCCAAGGCAAAAACTGTTTTTAATATCGAAAATTTATGCATGCTTATTATTTTAAAAAGTTAATGTTTACGTTGTTTGCTTTTAAAAGTTCGTTCTCACTAGCTAAATCGTAAGCCGTTTCTTCAAACTCTGTAGTCATGCTTTTATCGGCTCCGTTTTCTAACAAATACTTTAAAACAACATCGTCTTGAGATGACATTGCAGATTTTAATAATGGTGAAATTCCTTCGGCATTCACAGCATTAATATCGGCTTTGTACTGTTTTGCAAGTTTAAGTAATTCGAAGTGATTCTGATCTAAAGCTAAGTGATATAATGTATTCCCATTTGCTTGAGGTTTAGAAATATCTAATCCGTTTGCTGATAATAGCGCTAATTTAGATTTAAAATCGGCTTCACTTCTTGGAGAATAGGACTCCATTAAATAGGTTGTTAAATTGCTTCCACTAGCATCTACAACATTAATATCGGCTTTCTTTTTAAGCAGATAAGACACAACATCGGTAGTATTGTTTTTAATAGCTAAAGCTAAAGCAGACTCTCCTTTTTTATTGGTATAGTTAATATCTTTTAACTTTGGCTCAAGTAAAGTAATAATTGATAAATCATTGTTAGAAGATGCATTTAAAAATGGAGTATTTCCATTTTGATCGGCCTGATTTACATCCACTCCTTTGGCTAAGAAGTATTTTATAACAGCTTCGTCTTTACTTTTTCCTGCTAAACCGTGTAAAGGTGTTAAACCATTCTTAGTAGTAACATTGGCTTTAATCCCTTTATCTTCTAAATATTTAAAGACACTTAAGTCGTTAGATGAGCCTCGACCACCAATACTAGCAAAAATCATAGCATTTCCACCTTCATTATTTAAGGTTTTATAATCGACACCCTTTGCAATAAGCTGATCTAACATTTTTGTGTTTCCAGATTTAGCAACGTAATTAAAAATCCCATTTCCATCGGCGTCTTTACTATGAAGATCTAAACCTTTTGATATAAAATAATTGATTGTACTAAAATCTTTAGCACGTTGAGACACCAATAATAAAGCATTAGCACCATGATGATCTAAATCGGTTAATTTAGCACCGTTAGCTAAACATAAATCGTAAACCTTAGTATCTTTTTGTCCTGTTGCTGCGGCAAAGTTTAATAGCGAATACCCGTGATTATCTAAAATATCGGTTTTAGCACCATGCTTAATAAGGTACTCCATAAGCTCTACATTCCCTTTATTTGCTGCCCAGAAAATATAAGTACGGCCATCGTGAGTTAACTTATTAACATCGTTTCCTTCTTTTTTTAGTAGATGGTAAACATTAGTATTAGATGCCCCTTGCAAAATAGCAGTCGCCACAGCATCGAAGCTTCTTCCGTTAAGTTGAGCAGGATCGTTTCCTTCTTTAATTTTCTGTTCGATAACCTCGACTGTTGGATTCGTTCCCCAAAAGTCACGATCTAAGAACACATTCGATTCTTGGGCTTGAACAAGTGTCCCTAGTGCTAAAAACGCACCTAAAATTCCATTTCTTAATACTGATTTTTTCATGCTTATTTTTTTACGAAAGATTCTATAATAGCGTTAATATCTTCCTCATTTTGATAGTCTTCCTCAGAAAACAAATACTTATATAATTGTTTATTGTCTACTTTTTCTTCTAAAGATAAATTTTTATCTCGTGCAAAAACTTCATCCCATTTAGAACGCACTAAAGCCCATTTTGCGCTTGTTTTTTTCCAATAATCTTGTGCAGCAATACATTTACTATCGTCTACTTTAGTATAGGTATTGTATCCTTTTTCTTGGGCAATTACCACATCTGCTTTTCCCGCTTCGCGAAGTACTTTATCGTTATCTTGATCGTGAATCCAACCTGTTTTTGTAATTTCTTGACGGTTTCGTCTTAGTGTAATATTGTAATCACTACGCTTAGTATACTCACGTCTTGGTAAGGGTGCTGTAGTAGTATTCTCCCAATAGCTTTTTCCATCGACGTGTACCCAAGATGAAGAGCCTTCGTAACGCGGACTATCATCTACTTGAAATACTTTCTGTGACCACTGTCCTTTTACCTCACTTTTAGGCAGATTTACATACGTCCATTCGTTATCGCCATTATAAGTGTATAAGTCGGTGTTTTCGTATTCCCAGTCCTGTCTCCAATGTTTCACAATATGTGGATGCGCAGGATCGC
The DNA here is from genome assembly GCF_051016085.1 of Formosa bonchosmolovskayae. Classification (GTDB taxonomy): domain Bacteria; phylum Bacteroidota; class Bacteroidia; order Flavobacteriales; family Flavobacteriaceae; genus Formosa. Next base: position 1,365,958 of record NZ_CP174605.1, on the reverse strand, counting down.
CAACAATTAATAAGTGTTGTAATGCAATTTTATCTTTAGAATCTTCAACCAATTCTACCCATTCTAAACCTTTATCGTGTTTTACTTCCGAAGGGACATAAGTCGAGTCGTCTACGTAATTGAAGGTCTCAGTAAAATTAAAGTTTACTTCGTAACAGCCACACATATCCTTAATCGCTTTCTGATCTTCCTTTTTTTGTTTCTGAGCAACGACAGTATTCATAATACTTATGGTAACACATAATGATAGCAATATAGATTTTTTCATAGTTTTTGGTTGGGTCTTAATTTTTATTAAAAAAAATTAACCTTATTTAGACTCAATTAAAATAAGATTATATATTTGCTACAAATCTAAACAAGAATGAGTCTAAATAAAAATAATATTTTACTTTTTTTAATTCTTCTATCTAGCACGGTATTAACTGCTCAACAACAAACTGCAGACTCACTTTCAATAGAAGCATTAGACGAAGTTGTAATTACTGGGCAGTACAATGCCCAATCTGCTGTACAATCTGTGTTTGAAGTTAAAGTGATAAACAGAAATACTATAGAACAACAAGCAGCTAATAACCTAGCAGATTTATTAAATCAGACGCTTAATATTAACATTTTACCAAATGCATCTACAGGTAAGTCTGGTGTTAGTTTATTTGGATTGGATTCTCAATACTTTAAAGTCCTAATAGACAATGTTCCTGTTATTAATGAAGAAGGCGTGGGTAACAACACAGATTTGACACTCATTAATCTAGACGATATTCAACAAATTGAAATTATTGAAGGCTCTATGGGCGTTCAGTATGGCTCGAATGCAGTTTCAGGGATTATTAATATCATAACTAAAAAATCCTCAGCTTATAAAACTCAAGTTAAAGCCTACTTACAAGAGGAAACTGTTGGAGATGAGTATGAATGGTTCGAGAAAGGGAGACACATTCAGTCGCTACAAATCAATCATAATTTTACAGATAAATTATACGGAAGCATTGGTTATACAAGAAATGATTTTGCAGGGTATTGGGGTAATAAAAACGGAGAACACTATGATAATAATGATGGTTTACGCGGTCACGATTGGTTACCAAAACTCCAACAAAACGCAAAAGCTTTATTAAACTATAAGGGTGAACATTTCAATATTTTTTACAAGTTCGATTACTTCAACGAACATATTGAAAAGTACAATACCTCTGTAGACTTAAACACCAATCCTGCTACTGAAACGAGTGATCCTGTCGCTCTAGATGAAATGTATACCAATAATCGATATTATCACCATATAAATAGTACCGGACTCATTTCTAATCAAGTTAATTACGATGTTTCAGTATCTTATCAATCGCAAACTAAAGATATTGAACAATACCAGTATCGTATTCGTGAAGATGAAAAATTAAATAATAAAGAAGGCGAATACTTATCGAGAAAAGCATTCTTTTCTCGCGGAACATTTAGTAATCTAATAGACAGTGAAACCTTAGGTTTACAATTAGGTTACGAAATTACAAACGAAAAAGGATATGGATCACCTTTAGCCATTACCATAAATCCAGAAGATAATAAGGTTGAACAAAAATTAAACAGTTATGACCTGTTTGCGTCTTCAGAATTTAAATTCTCAGAAGTCTTTTCAATACGACCTGGAGCGCGAATTTCGTTTTCAAATTTATTCAACAATCAATATGTATTCTCTCTAAGCTCTAAATACATATTTAAAAACAATTATAAGTTTAGAGCCATTATTGGTTCGGCAAATAGAACCCCAAACTACGACGAGCTGTTCACCTACTTTGTCGATGTTAATCATAACTTACAAGGTAACCCAGGACTTAATCCAGAAAAAGGGGTGTCTGCATTCTTGCATTTAAAAAAACAATTCAAATTGAACAATGATGGCTTAATCATGAATAATAAAATAAGCGCATCCTATTTAGATATCGCCGATCGTATAGAATTAATAATTGTAGAACAAAACCCTTTATCCTACCAATACAATAATATAGATGCATACACATCCTTCGGGTTTTTCTCAGAAAACAGTCTGCAATACAAAAGAATTAAAGCTCAACTCGGGTTTTCGGTACTAGGAATTTCTAAAACCTTAGATACAAGTACAAAACATAACAACGACTTTTTGTATAATCTTCAATTAAACAGTACACTTAGCTACAATGTACCAGAATGGCATTCATCATTTGCACTGTACTATAAACATGTTGGAAAACAAGATCAGTTTGTTGAAAAAACCAACGATGCAGGACATACAGAATATGTAAAAGGAACTACAGATGCTTACAGCTGGTTAGACTTAACAGCTAGAAAAAAATGCTTTAATAATGCTTTCGATATCACAGTTGGTGTTCGGAATATATTAGATGTTAACAATGTAAACACTACCGCTTTTTCCGGAGGTACGCACGACGGACCACCATCTAGCCTTCTTTTAGGATACGGACGATCTTACTTTATAAAACTTGCTTACAACCTTAATTTATAGCCATGACACGATTAAAACTTAAGTATATCCCTATATATTGTTCCATATTATTATTGGTGTTCCTACAATCTTGTAGCGAAGACAATACGTTTAGCGAAGATCCTTTTGTGGTAGCATTTTCTAACCTATCGGCCAATTTTCAAGAGATTGAAACTATTAAAGATATTTCTTTAGTGTATTCCGAAATATCTCAAGAAACCGGAACTGTTACGATTCAAATAGAGGCAGAAAACGCAATTTATGGTATCGATTACAGGACTATTCCAGAGGCTTCAAACCAAAGCATTACACTACAAATACAATCGGGAGCTGTTTCTGATGTTATTCAATTCGAGAAACTAAACCCCTTCTTAGACGAAACGACATCGATTCAATTTAAAATTTCTTCTATAGATTATAGCAATGCACAAATTCAAGGGTATTCAACTTATACAATAAGCGCACAAGCGTCTTTAGGTGGACGAATTTTTCCAAATATTGGCGGACCTAACGAAGCCAATCAGGTATTTATTGATTTAAGTAGTCAGGCAACGACAGACGTTATTCGCGATTCTTGGGATTTAGGATTTTACAACGGAGATGCATTTAGAGTCGCAATTAACGGAACCATTTACATGGCAGCCGGCCGTTTAAACTCAACCAATATCGATGCAGTAACTTCAGAATCGGTGGCCAACGAGAAAAAACAAATCGCAGTCGGTACGTTCGACCCCTTAAACCAGGCATATATAGATGCACCTAACGGAAATATCTTGGAAACCGCGATTGATGAAATATCGGACATTGATTCCGAAAACAATGTCTATTTAATAAACTTAGGCTACGACGTTGGCTCTGCAGACGCCATAACCGGAAGCGTTGCCATTGCAGGAGATGCTCGGGGCTGGAAGAAAGTTAGAATACTGAAACGTGAGAATGGGTATTTACTTCAGTATGCAGATTTAAACGATACTTCTCATCAAGAAATTAAAATCTCTAAAGACTCGAATTATAATTTTTCACACTTCAGTTTCAATACTAATACTATAGTTTCTGTAGAACCAGAAAAAGATAAATGGGACATTTCATTTACTGTTTTTTCAAATATTATAGAAGGTGCAGGAAGTTATGGTTATTCAGATTTTGTTACTCAAAACACAAAAGGAGACGTCTTAAGTTATCAAATAATCAATAGCGAATCTACGTACGAAGACTTCACTCTATCGCAAGTAAATTCCTCAAAATTTTCAAGCAACCAAATTACAATTGGAAGTAATTGGAGAGAAATTGTACCGAAGCATAAACTTTTAACCGATCGCTTTTACATAATAAAGGATCCTAATGGCAATGTGTATAAGCTCCAATTTTTAGCGTTCACCAACAACGAAGGTGAACGTGGTTACCCTGAATTCACTTATGAATTATTACAATAAAACTGAATTTTTAAATCATTATCAAATTAATCATTATGAAAACAACTTTACAATTATTATGCTTTTTATGCTGTTTTACGACTGCTTTCGCACAGGAAACCGAAGTATCACTATCTATGCAACCAAATTACGAAAGTACCGTTTACTACAATTTAGACACTCAAACAGAAACAAGTTTTACAGCAGATGCCTGGGATATTGGCTTCTTAAGAACGAGCTCGATGAGTATGAGTATTCGAACAAATGCCTTAGTCGATGTTTTTGAAGCTTCAAACAACACAAACGATTGGTCGGCTATAGACGTGACGAATGAAGCGAATTGGACAAAATTATATAACGGAGATACAGATTGGACTTCTGGCTCGATAGATAGCGGTTCTGCCACTTACGGTTGGGGAGAATACAATATGGCTAACCATCATGTTTTGGGTTCGGTAATCTTTGTTTTAAAATATGCAGATGGTACGTATGCCAAATTTATTAACGAAGATTTTTATGGTGGTTACACGTTCAAATATGCAACTTGGAACGGTACCACTTGGAGTGACGACAAAACGGAAACTATTGCCAATAGCGAAAATGAAAATAATCGATTTAATTACTTTTCTATAAAAAACGGAAGTAAGGTTATTGCAGAACCTGCTATGGACGCATGGCATCTTGTATTTAACAGATATTATACAGATGTAGAGGATAACGAGGGTAATATGGTTAAATATCTAGTAACAGGAATCTTAACAAATTCTGGTATTTCGGTTGCTATAAATGATGAAGAAAATGACAATACAGATCTTTCTAACTTAACGTATTCTGAAGATATTAATACTATCGGATCGGACTGGAAAACATTTAGTATGAATACGTATAGTTACGAAGTTAACCCCAATAAAGCGTATTATATAAAAACAGAATCGGGGGCAATCTACAGATTAGTATTTACAAGTTTTGAAGGCATGTCTACAGGAAATTTATCTTTCACTTATGAAGACGTTACAGAACGTTTAAGTATTGATAATGTAAACGAATCTATAAGCTTTAGTGTATATCCGAATCCAACAACCGATAAAAAAATAAATTTAGTTTACGACGTAAATGCACTAACATCTTCAAATAATGAAGTTGCTATATATGCTTTAACAGGCGCTAAAGTATTTGCCACATCTTTAAAAAACAACTCCGGTTTTTACAATAAAGAATTACAGTTAGATAATTTACAAAGTGGTATTTATATTTTAAAATTCACTTCCGGGAACACGTCTACTACTAAAAAGCTAATTCTTAATTAGTCATTTGTTTTATTTATTTTCGTTTGACAAAAAAAGCCACTCGATATATGAGTGGCTTTTTTAATTTTTGATTAAAAAAACGGATTAATCTAAATGATAAATCTGTCTGATGTTTTGTAAGATAGCATCGAAATCAATTTTCAGATCAATTAATTTTCCTGTATGAATATCGAAAACCCATCCGTGAACTTGCATCTCTCTATTACGTATCGCTTTTTGAACTGCAGATGTTTTAATAAGGTTAACACATTGCTCTTGAACGTTTAGTTCGATTAACTTATTATACCTTTTGTCTTCATCTTCAATCGCATTTAACTCGTCTGCATGAATACGATATACATCTCTAATGTTTCTTAACCATGGATTTAATAAACCTAAATCTGCAGATTGCATCGCGGCTTTAACACCACCACAACCATAATGACCACAAACCACTACGTGATTTACTTTTAAATGATCTACAGCGTAGTCTACAACAGACATAACATTTAAATCGGTATTAGGCACCATATTCGCAATGTTTCTGTGTACAAAAACTTGTCCTAGTTCTAATCCCATTAATCCTTCTGCATCTACACGACTGTCTGAACACCCGATATATAAAAATTCTGGAGTTTGCCCGTGACGTAAATCTTCGAAATAATTTTCGTTACCAGCTAATTTATCTTTAATCCACTTTTCGTTATTCTTAAATACATTTTTTAATACCATAACTTATGTTTTTATAATTCTATTAAATTTAATCAAGAGATTTTATATCCCTTTTTTTATGGTTGATTTAACAACCCTAATATAGTTTGTTTTTTATACTTTTTAAACGCTGGAATACTGTAATTAAATACTCCTAAAAGTATAATATTTTGCACATTTATGTGCTTTAAGTCCCGTCTAATGTTTAGCTTAAACTTATATTAGACTTAGGACGTTCTTTAAAGAATGCAATATAACTCTCTGGATTTTCTACCACACCACGCTTAGAAATTAAAGTAATATCTATATTTTTTTCCTTTGCTTTATGTGTAAAATCCTCAAGAATTTCAATAATATCGTAATCCAAGTAACGCGTTTTTAATAGGTTTAGCTCTAAACTCGAATTATCAGGTAAACGATCTAATTCTTTTAAAATAGCACCTTTATTAAAGAAGGTTACTTCTTCTGCTAAAGTCATTTTAACCTTAGGCTTTCCATTACTTTTATCTTCCATATTAAGGAAGTGAGAGTTTTGATAGCTCTTTAACAAGATAATTACAATCCCTACACCAAGTCCCATTCCTATACCCACTAATAAATCGGTAAAAACAATACCTATTATAGTCACAAAAAATGGTACTGATTGTTTCCAACCTAAAGCAATCATTTGTTTAAATAAAACAGGCTTCGCTAATTTATAACCTACAATTAAAAGAATTGCCGCTAAAACAGCCAAAGGAATCATATTTAACAACGTCGGAATTAAAATAACAGAAATTAATAACAAAAATCCGTGTAAAATGGTTGATAATTTACTTTTACCACCAGACTGCACATTTGCAGAACTTCTAACAATTACTTGAGTGATTGGCAAACCACCAATTAAACCAGAAGCGATGTTACCAATACCTTGGGCCAATAACTCTCTATTGGTTGGTGTTACATTTTTATCTGGATCTATCTTATCTGATGCCTCGACACATAACAATGTCTCTAAACTGGCGACTAACGCTATTGTAAAAGCAACAATCCACACCCCATGATCTGTAATTGCACTAAAATTTGGAAAACTAAACTGATTGAAAAAAGAAGTTGCATCTTCTGGTACAGGTACATTAACCATATGGCTTTGGCCTATAGATAATATATCGTGACCTTTGGTTACATTATAATACACAATCCCTAAAACTACAGCGACAAAAGGCCCTTGAATAACCGTAAAGATTTTACTTTTTTTAGCTAATACATTATCCCATAACAATAAAATCGCTAAACTAATAACTCCTATTAAAGCAGCTCCAGGATGTACATTATTAATAATATTGAAAAGTTCTGAGAATGTATTTCCTCCATCGATCTCGAAGAATTCGAAATCCCAAGACGATTGCTCGTCGTAACCAAAGAAGTTTGGAATTTGTTTTAATATAATTATAATACCTATACCCGTAAGCATCCCCTTAATAACGGAAGAAGGGAAATAATATGCAATAACACCGGCCTTTAAAACTCCAAAAATAATTTGAATAATACCTGCTAAAACGACTGCTACTAAAAAGTTTTGATAACCTCCTAATGTACCAATGGCAGTTAAAACAATTGCAGCCAATCCTGCTGCCGGTCCGCTCACTCCAATTTTAGAGCCACTTAAAAATCCTACTACTATACCTCCTATTATCCCTGCAATTACTCCAGAGAACAACGGCGCTCCACTCGCCAAAGCAATACCTAAACATAAAGGTAAAGCCACGAAAAACACGACAACACTTGCCGGAAAATCATTTTTTAATGTTTTAAACATAATAAAAATTTGCTTTAATATTTAAAATAAATATGCAGTCTAACAACTAAAGGTCAGACTGTTAAAACGTATTATATTATGTGTACTTCTGGGGGTGGGGAAAAATTATCTAATTCGAATTGAGAATTTATATTAAGATAAAAACTACATGTATTATCATGGTCTGAGTAACCAATTAAATCGTTTAAAGCTGGATGTGATTTTAATTCTAATTCATAAAGTTTTACCGTTTCCTTACTATTCTCTTCTTCGGCTATATTGTAAAACATCGATACATCTACATCTTTATCCAATACAGATATGATTGTTGGTGCCGAAACTAGCATCGCAAAAATCATAGTAAATAATATAGAGATAAAGGTTTTAGGCATATACTTTATTAATGAATACAAATTCTAAATATCGGCTAATATAGTTATAAGACTTTAATATCCGCACTAGAAATCCAACCAGTTTTTCCGTCGGACAATTTTATTTTTTTCCAATTATTAACAGTATCTAACACTTGTACCTTGGTACCTTCGTGTAATTTAAAGGCTTCCTGACTACTTAAATTAGGTTCGTTATTCACTTGACTTTCCTGAACGAAAATAATTGCAGGATTATCCTTCTTCATTAAATTAAATTCATGAAATGCAAAAAACAAAGTTAAAAAACCTAGGCATAACACGACTATTCCGCTGGAAAAAGCAGCACGTTTACTGTTTGTATATTCTGAAAACGAATAGCTTATAAATAAAATTACAAAAAGAATAAACAACACTACTGTTGTAATGGCCCAACCGTCGAAACTTAAAACATTGGTAATACTATTAAACAGTTTTGCAATACCAACCTCCGGAACGACATCTATGGCATCTATAGTCATATTTCTAGCGTAAGCAATATTATTCTTAATATCCTTATCGTTTGGTGCTAACTGCAGTGCCTTTTCGAAGTAATATATACTTGGCCCTACATGATTTAGTTTATAGTGCGCATTTCCAATATTAAAAAACAATTCACTAGAGTGATACCCGCTATCTAAAATAGCCTGATATTTATCTATCGCCTCGGCATATTTCCCTTCGTTATAAAGCGTATTACCTTGCTCGAAGAGTGCATTATCTTGAGCAAAAGTTAAACTGCTTAACAAAACCATTATTAGGTATAAAATTGATTTCATCTTAACGTATTTGTTTATCAATTAATGAAATGGCACTTGCGGCCTTATCATAATCCTGTTGCATGGTAACTTTAGTAGATGGCGTATAACGAGCCAACTCACAACTTTCTAATATAGAGGTAAACTGTAAAATAACAGATTGTTCTACACCCTTATCCTGTAACAAGGCCTGTATTTTATCTTTACTTAAATCTCCAGTTTCAATATTTAATTTAGCTTTTAAGTAATTATGAAGAGCTTTTTCTAACGCTACATAAAAGGCTTCTTTTTGACCTAGTGCTTTTTTAGCCGCGCCAAGATATTTCTTCGCCAGCTTATCTGCTTTTCGTATTCTATTTCCAGTAACATCGGCATCTCTAACCGCTTTTTGTCTTCTAAAAACCAAGGCTAACGGTATCATTAAAAAGGGAACTAATAATGACGTCCAGAATAATTTAGATTTAAAGAAGTACGATTTTTCAGCAGGTTCTAAATCCGTTTTTGTTTTAATAAACGCAAAGTGATCTTTATTTAGAACCACAGGTTGCTTACCATCATTTATAGCAGATGGATGTGTTTCGGCAACTGTATTATTTGGTCCTTGAGTTACATCTACCACAATTTCTTCTGATGAAATACGCTTGTACGATTCTGTCTTAAGATCGAAATAAGAAAAGGAAATACTAGGTATTGGATACTTTCCTTTAAACTGAGGCACTACCGTATAACTATCAGAAACACGCCCTTGCATACCGCCTAAATTCGTTCTTACATTTTCGCTATGTTCTGGTTCGTAAACCTCTAAAGAACTCGGCAAGTTAACCTTTGGTAATTCAAATAATTTTAAGTTTCCGTTTCCTGAAACCTCAACATTTAAATTTAAAGATTCCGATGCTTTTAATTCGGTTTTAGACGTTATTACTTTAAAATCGTAATCCCCTACTGCACCTGTAAAATCGTCTGGTCTGCCTGCTTCAGGAAGTTGTTTTACGTTTATTGTACGCTCTCCTGCAGAAACTGTTTTATGAACTTGCGTCATTAAACGACCTCCAAAAATATCTCGTCTGTTTGTAGGCACATCTACTGTAATGTCTAAACTTAAAGGTTCAATTTTAAGTTTTCCTGTTTTTTGCGGATATAATACTGTTTTACGCAACTCTACATAACGGTAATCTTCGCCCTTGTAGGTTCCGTTCTTAACTTGTAAACCTTTGATATCTATATTCTGACTCCAGAAATCGCTATACTTCGGATTATCTATTTCTCGCCAATTACTAACTCCGGTATTAGGAGATACATATAATTTGTATACCACAGTAATGGCTTCATTTAAATATGGATTTGCCTTTGAAACCTCTGCAACCAAATGAATATTTTCTGAAGCTACATAATCGGCATTATTACCATCTCGCGGTTTACTAACTGCAGAAGTAACCGTAATTTTTACTGGTGAGGTTTTATACACTTCGCCACCAATTTCGATAGTAGCTTGACTTAATGTAAATGTTCCCTGACTTTTTGGTGCTAAAAAATAAGAATACGTTTTAGAAAATTGAGACACTCCATTAACCCACGATTTACTCACCGATTGATTTGGACCACCCACAACATTGAAATTGGAAAAGCTTGGCGGATTAAAATTATCGCCATCCTTATTCATTTCAAAATCGACGCGTAAACGTTCATTTATACCCAATTTTGTCTTACTTACTTTAGCCTCAAACTTAACCTGTGCAAAGGTTACGCTGGAGATAAGTAAAACTAAAATTGCAACTATTTGTTTAATACTTTTCATTTTTAAATATATTCTCAAAACAAATTACCAATCCTTATCGGTTTGAATACGTTCTCCTTTTTGCTTTTCAGCATTCATCTTTTCCTGAACTTTTTGTTCTTGATTGTTCATCGCTTCTAACAAGTTTTTAATTTGTTGTGGCGACATTTGCCCTTGCTGAGGCTTTGGCTGTTGGGGTTGCTCTTTTTTGTCTTGATCCCCTTGCCCTTCATCTTGCTTATCATCTTTAGGCTTTCCATCTTCATTTTCTTCTTGGTCGCCTTCATCTTTATCCTGATCTCCCTCGTCTTTCTTATCCTGATCCTTATTGTCTCCTTCGTCCTGTTTATCTTGATCTTTTTGATCGTCCTGATCCTTGTTCTGGTCTTCGTTCTGATCTTGATCGTCCTGATTCTGATCTTTATTATCTTCTTGATCGTCTTCGTTATTTTCGTTTTGCTCTTCCTGCTCTTTTGCACACTCTTTAGCTAAACCAAAATTGTAACGTGTCTCTTCGTCTGAAGGATCGTTTCTCAAGGCATTTTTATAAGCCTCGACAGCTTCCTTACACTGCTTATTCTGCATTAATATATTTCCGATATTATGGTATGCCTTATGTTTTTCACCCCGATCGGTAGCTTTACTTGCCGCTTGCTGTAAACGAAATAAAGACTCTTCTAGATTTCCCTTTTTAAAATAAGTTGTTCCCAGATTATATATTCCTGAAACATTAGATTCCTCTTCAGAAATGGCTTTTCTATATTCCATTTCAGCCGCGATATAATCCTCTTCTTGAATTTTTTCATTGCCTTCAAAAACAAAATTATTTGCTAATCTTTTAGCTTCAATAAGCGCTTCATTATCATCTTGCCCTACAGACGACAATGTAAAAAATGCGATAAAAATTAATACAATAGGTTTCATAATAACTTTTCCTGAATTACCGAATATTAACACTTTTTCAACTTTTTCTATCATAAGTTTTCGTTAAATAAGTTCAATTTCTTTAACCAGCCTGTCTTACGGTTTAGTAAGAAAATATCTAAAAACAACAATAAAATTGCAAGCGCAATAAACCACTGAAATTGAGATTTAAAATCGGCGATTTGTTTCGCTTCAAACTCGGTTTTGTCCATGCCGTTTAAGATATCTCGGATCTCATCTACAACAACACTTGTTTGTCTACCATTTATATAAACCCCATTGGCTTCACTTGCAATATTTTTAAGTGTTTCCTCATTTAAACGCGTAATTACCGTCTCGCCATTGCTATCCTTTTTATAATTCATAACAACGCCATTTCGTTTAATAGGAATTGGTCCACCTTTTACATCTCCCACACCAATAGTAAAGATTCTAATCCCCTCTTCGGCGGCTTCTTCGGCCACTTTAGCAGCAACTTCACTATGGTCTTCACCATCCGAAATAATAATTAATACACGATTAGTTTGCTCGGCATCGTCGTAATACGTTTTAGCCAGATTTATCGCTTCGTTAATGGCTGTACCTTGAGAAGACATCATATCTGTATTCATATTCTGAAGGAACATTTTTGCCGAAGCATAATCTGTAGTAATAGGTAATTGCGGAAATGCTTTTCCTGCATAGGCAATAATTCCTACACGGTCGCTCGCTAAATTATTTATTATTTGGGTTACCAATTGCTTGGCTTTTTCTATTCTATTAGGCGCAATATCTTCGGCCAACATACTCTTAGAGACGTCTACAGCAAAAACAATATCTACCCCTTCTCGCTTTACAGTTTCTAACTTAGTCCCCACCTTAGGATTTACCAAAGCCATAACTAAAGACGCAAAAACAAGACATATTATTACGAGTTTTAAAACCGATTTAAACACCGAACGATTCGGACTTAAACGTTTTAGCAATGCCTTATCGGCAAACTTTTTCTGAGTGTGGCGTTTCCATAATTGAAGCATCAAATAGATGACAATAATCACCGGAATGACGCACAATGCCCAAAACCATATTTTTTCTTCTAATTGAAACATCTATTATATAAAACTTTTAAATAAGGTAGATCGTAATAAAATTTCAAGCAATAATAACATACCAGCCAACAATAATAACGGACGGTATTTTTCTTCGTAATTATAAAACTTGAATTCTTCTACATCTGTTTTTTCTAATTTATTAATCTCTTTGTAAATCTCTTCTAGTTTCTGATTATCGGTAGCTCTAAAATATTTACCACCAGTAACCGTGGCAATTTCTTCTAAAAGCGCCTCGTCTATCTCGACCTGAACACGACCATATTGAAAACTTCCATTTGGCAAAATGCCAATTGGCGACAATGCCATCCCGTTAGATCCCAATCCGATGGTGTACGTTTTGATACCAAACTCTACCGCCATTTCACTAGCGATTTTAGGATCTATAAACCCTGAATTATTAACCCCATCGGTAAGTAAAATTATCACTTTACTTTTGGCTTTACTGTCTTTTAATCTATTTACAGACGTGGCTAACCCCATTCCAATTGCGGTTCCTCCTTCAATAATATTATTATATTTAATATCGTTTAAAGATCTAATAACAATGCCTTTATCGCTAGTAATAGGTGTTCTTGTAAAACTTTCTCCGGCGTATTCTACCAGACCTATTCTATCATTAGGGCGTTCTTTAATAAAATCTGCGGCGACGTCTTTTAAAGCCTCCAACCTGTTTGGCTTTAAATCTTTCGCCAACATACTCGCCGAAACATCTATGGCCATAACAATATCGATACCTTTTGTAGTTTTTGTACGCGATGACACATCTACAGTTCTCGGTCTAGCCAAAGCTGTAATGAGCAACCCTAAGGCTAGTAATCGCAATGCAAAAAGAAGATGCCTTAACTTAGGCAACCAAGAATTGGTTACTTTAAACCCTTTAATGCTCGACATTTTTAGTTCGGCATTTTGCTTATTCTGCTTAAATACATACCACAGTATAGCCAGTGGTAGTAATAATAACAACCAGAATAATTCTTTGTTTAAAAACTCTATACCCTCAAACATTATTCTGCTTTATTTAGTTCTACGGAATTTACAATACGATCTGCCATTTCTTGAGCATAAACGTCGTCGTTTTTCCATGTAATTATAATTTCTTGTAACACATTTTCCGATGCAAAGTGAAGCATAACATAGTGTCCTGGCACGTAATTATCTGAATTGCCAACAGGAATATGCCCGTTTCCAAAAGTTTTTAAACCTTCTGCACCATTAGGTGTTGTAAACTTATCTTGTTTAACAGTGATATCTGTAACCTTATTTAACTCGAATTGTTTTAAAGCTTTTTCCGAAGCTTCTTTTATATCTATAGTGCCCGTTTTTTGCTGTGCTTGTTGTCCGCCCTGTTGTGGTCCAGGATTTTCTGCTGCTGTTTTTAGGGTGGTAACATTTACACTAAACACATCTAAAAGTGTACCGTAACCAAACTTTGTAACTTGAATCTTATCTTTTAACTCGTCCGGCACCGGGCTTTCTAATCGTTTTAATACTTCTGGTGTAGAAATATTAACAGGAGGCATACCATAAGCACTTCTTACCCACTGCCCTTCTAGCAACTCTTTAGTATCGTGGCGTAGTAGCGTATCTTTAGTATAATTAAAACCATACTTAACCGCGAATCCTGTAAAAATTAAAGCAATTAATCCGATTCCTGCGACAACAGAAATTATAATTTTCTTGCGCTTCTTTTTACGGGCTTGTTCCTCCTTATATTGCTGATTTAATAATTTCTCTTCTTCGTCCGGTTCAGGAAGCACTTCCTTTACATGATCGATTTCTGCTTCGATAGTTTGCTTATCAAAAGCCGCCAACTCTATATCTGGGGCAGATTTTGCAAACTTTACTAAATCGGCACGTTTTAAAATGCTTTCAATATTTTTAATAGTCTCCTTACTAAAATCAATTTGATTCCCTTCTTTTAGTAATTGTAAGCGACTTATTAATTGGTCTGTTGTACTTTCTAATGCTTTATCGTAAACTTTTTCATCTAAATACTTACGAAGCACTAAAGTTAACTCAGAATAATATTCTTTAATTTCTGATTGCTCTAAAAACTGACTATCGTCTAATTTTTGAAGGGCTAATTTTGCACGTTCGTAAGGTGGTAAAAGTGCAATTTCCTCTTCTTCGGTAAGCGGTTTTTTTCGCCATAAGAACCAATACAAAATGAATCCTAAAATAATTAAACCAACTAAAATGTATAGCGGCAATCGCCACCAATTATTATTCATTTTTTCAACCTCTATAAAAGGCTTAACATCGTAAAGACCTTGCTTTGTCGAGTCTACTACAATATCCCTGATTTCAACCTGTAAAGAATCGGTTTGAAATGTTTTATCGCCTATAACCACCTTCTGACTCGGAATGGTATAATGTCCGGAATCGAATTGGGTTAAACCATATTTCTTGATTAAATTAAATTTATCATCTATTTTAACGGTATCTACAGGATAGGAATAAATCATTTCTAAAGGCGTAAATGACTGCCCTTCCATAAACAAAACTAAGTCTGTAGAATCGGTTTCAACTTCAATTTTATACGTTATTTGAGCTCCTACTTTTACAGAAGTAGAATCTATACCTGAAGTTATATTTTGAGCATACGAATAGCTCGAGAATAGACTGAATACAAGAAGTAAACAAAGGCTATTCTTAAAATGATGCAATAATGGGAATTTAATGATTTTCATAAGTTATTAAAGATTATCATCTGCGTTTAAAATAGCCAAGTAATTTTTTTACATAACTTTCGTCTACACGACAATCTATAGATCCAGCTCCAGATTTTGCGAAACTGTCTTTATAATAGTTTACTTTATCTTGATAATATTTACTGTAATTCGCTCTCACTGTTTTAGACGATGTATTAACCAACATAAGCTCGCCAGTTTCCTCGTCTTGCATTTGTACCATTCCTAAATTAGGAATGCTTTCTTCACTTTTATCGTACACTCGAATTCCAGTGACATCGTGACGTTTCGCCGCGATTTTAAGGGTTTGCTTATAATCCTCTGAAATGAAATCGGACAGCACAAAAACAATGGCTCGTTTTTTTGTTACACTAGACAAAAACTTAAAGGCTTCGGCAACATTTGTTTGCTTACTTTTTGGCTTAAATTCGATAAGTTCACGAATAATACGCAATACATGAGAACGACTTTTTTTAGGCGGAATGTAAAGCTCGATAGTATCTGAAAACAGGACTAAACCAATTTTATCGTTATTTTGCGTTGCAGAAAAGGCCAATGTGGCAGCGATTTCGGTAACCACTTCATTTTTAAACAACTGCTCTGTACCAAACATTTCGGAACCCGAAACGTCTACCATAAGCATCATTGTTAATTCACGCTCTTCTTCAAACACTTTTATATAAGGCTCGTTGTAACGCGCAGTAACATTCCAGTCTATATTTCTAACATCGTCTCCAATTTGATATTGACGCACTTCACTAAAAGTCATACCACGACCTTTGAAGGTAGAATGATATTCCCCACCAAAAATATGATTAGACAAGCGACGTGTCTTAATCTCAATTTTTCGTACTTTTTTAAGTAATTCTTTAGTATCCATTCTTTAATTTACGATTGTGGATTTTCGATTTATAAAATCAAAAACCGTAATTCTTCATTCTTAAATTAAAATACTATGGCACTTCTATTTCGTTTACAATCTTAGTTATAATATCTTCCGAAGACACATCTTCTGCTTCTGCTTCGTAAGTAATTCCTATTCTATGGCGTAACACATCGTAAACAACAGCACGTACATCTTCTGGAATAACATAACCACGACGCTTAATAAAAGCATAACATTTAGCAGCGGTTGCAAGGTTAATACTTCCACGAGGCGACGCTCCAAAAGAAATTAAAGGTTTTAAATCTGCTAATCTGTATTTTTCTGGGTAACGTGTTGCAAAAATAATATCAAGAATATATTTCTCAATTTTTTCGTCCATATACACTTCACGAACAGCTTCTTGAGCTCTTAAAATTTGCGCTACAGAAACTACAGGATTTACTTTTTCGTAAGTCCCTCTTAGATTGGCACGAACAATAAGTTGTTCTTCATCTAATTTAGGATAATCGATAACGGTTTTCAACATAAAACGATCGACTTGCGCTTCTGGTAACGGATACGTTCCTTCTTGCTCTACCGGGTTTTGTGTTGCCATTACTAAAAATGGCTTATCTAAAATAAAGGTTTCATCTCCAATGGTCACTTGCTTTTCTTGCATCGCCTCTAATAAAGCAGATTGTACTTTTGCAGGTGCTCTGTTAATCTCATCGGCTAGTACAAAGTTTGCGAAAATTGGTCCTTTTTTAATCGAAAAATCGTTTTCTTTAATGTTATAAATTAAAGTACCAACAACATCGGCAGGCAGTAAATCTGGAGTAAATTGTATACGACTAAAACTACCATCGATAGCTTTAGACAAGGTATTAATAGCAAGTGTTTTCGCTAATCCAGGAACCCCTTCTAAAAGAATATGTCCTTGACCTAATAACCCGATAAGCAAACGTTCTACCATGTGTTTTTGTCCAACGATTACCTTATTCATTTCTAACGTAAGTAAATCTACAAAAGCACTTTCTCTTTCTATCTTTTCATTGATAGATTTAATATCAACCGTACTGGTACTATCCATATTTTTTGTTTTAAAAACTAAATTTTAGTCAGTAATTTAATGACACGCAAATTGTTAAAATTTTCCGTGTTTCGCTGTTAATAATTGGTTAAAAATTAAACATTATACAATAATTAAGATTTTAGATGACAAAAACTAATCTTCTTGATTTTAAATATTGCTATTTACACAAAAAACAACTCTAACCTTATTTTTATTAAAGTCGTTTAAGTATTTTTATAGTTGAATTATAACACCAAAAATGAAGACTAAAATAGCATTAATTACTGGGGCAACAAGCGGTATAGGAAGATCTACTGCCCATGAATTTGCCAAACATCATATAAAATTAATATTGTGTGGCAGGAGACAAGACCGTTTAGACATTATAAAAAAGGCATTAGAAAAAGACACCGATGTGCACACTTTAAATTTTGATGTTAGAGATAAGAAGGCAACCATTGAAGCCATTAATTCTTTACCTGAAGAGTTTGCAGACATTGACATCTTAATAAACAATGCGGGAAATGCTCATGGTTTAGATCCTATTGAAACTGGAGACACAGAAGACTGGGACGCGATGATGGATATAAACGTAAAAGGCCTGCTTTATGTTAGCAATGCGATTATACCGAAAATGACAGCACGTAAGTCGGGACATATTATAAACATAGGATCGTCTGCAGGAAAAGAAGTATACCCTAAAGGGAATGTATATTGCGCAAGTAAACACGCCGTTTTAGCCATTACAGAAGGCATGCGCATAGACTTAAACCCGTATGGTATAAAAGTAGGTGCTGTAAACCCTGGTTTGGTAGAAACCGAATTTTCTAAAGTCCGCTTTAAAGGCGACCCCATCGCCAATTCGGTTTACAAAGGTTTTCAAGCTTTACAGCCACAAGATATTGCAGAAATCATATACTTTGTAATTAGCAGACCATACCATGTTAACATCGCAGATTTACTGGTTTTCCCTACTGCTCAAGCCAATTCAACCATTGTAAAAAAAGAATAAAATGATTAACAAGCGCCTTCTTATTAAAAACCTATTAGCACATAATGATGAAAATAGTTTTTACGATAAAAAGCGCAAAATTAATATTAGTGAAAAAGAAGGGAAAGCAAAGTTTTTAAAACATGTTTGTGCCTTATCTAACAGCAACCCCAAGAACAATTCTTTTATTGTTATTGGGGTTGAAGATGATGATAATGAAATTATTGGTGTCGATTTTTTCGACGACAGTAAAATTCAGAATTTAATAAACGCTTATCTTACTAATCCGCCTATTGTACAATACGAGAATATTCCATTTCCGCACTTACCCAATCATAAGGTTGTTGGACTCGTAACCATTCGTCCGAATAACGGTATTACATCGCTTCGTAAGAATATATGGAAATATTATGGTGGTGCCGTCTTTTTTAGAGATGGCAGTATAAGTATGCCGAAGGCTTTCGACATAGAGCTAAAAGATGTAAATTCTAAAATTGTTGAAGCGATAGAAAATCATGCTCAAAACAATATAGAATACACCTTAAATGGGGTTTTCGATTTTATGAATTCTAGAAAAGACTATCATCCAGAATACCTCGTATTTAAAGAATATTTTGTGGTGTGTTGGGCCGGGCAACGTAAAACTGTAAAAAATAATACGTATTATTCTAGAGTTGACATCGAACTTATAAACGAACAAGTTAGGTTGTTTTTTTCGACTTTAGACGAAGTCTCTATTACCATTACAGAAGACTCTTTTAGTATTATTGAATATGTGCATTTGGGACTTCAAAATTCCTACAATTACTACCCGTTAGAAGAAACAGTAATCCGTTTTAAAGATAATGCAAGCTACCATATAGACACAAAATTATTGTTCGATCCGCCACAATATAATCCCAAAGTCTTGCATCATATTTACAATACCAATAATAGCATACTTAATAAATTAAAGAAAGGATTAGCTCTTAATTCAGTAGAACAAGACGATATTAAAAACCTTCCTGCAACCTACTTATTAAGTTATTTAAATAATTTCCCCGAAGCTCTTCTTAAACTGGAAGAAGCAAAACCTTACCTTAAATCTTACAGTTCTGAAGTTTACCTTTTGTACAAGGAAACCATGCGGATATTAAGAAAAGTAAAATATAACTAACATTCATACTCACCTTTACACTTTAGACAATATAACATATTTACCACATAAACTTAGTTATTACAGGGTATACGTGTGCATGCTACAATTCGAATTTTATGCCCTGGGCTAAAGGTAAGTTTGTGGTATAATTTATAGTGTTTGTTTGTCTGCGCATATACACTTTCCAAGCATCAGAACCTGATTCTCGACCGCCACCAGTTTCTTTTTCACCTCCAAAAGCGCCTCCAATTTCCGCTCCCGAAGTTCCGATATTTACATTAGCAATTCCACAATCCGAACCGTTTACAGATAAGAATAACTCGGCCTCTCTTAAATTATTTGTCATTATTGCCGAAGACAAACCTTGAGCCACGTTATTCTGTATATGTACAGCATTTTCTACATCGCCCGAATATTTCAATAGATATAATATAGGCGCAAACGTTTCGTGTTGTACAATACTGTATTCTGGTTTCACTTCTGCGATAGCAGGCTTAACATAACAGCCACTTTTATAACTTTCCCCCTCCAGTACACCGCCTTCTACAAGCATTTTACCACCTTGCTTTTCAACTTCGACTAAGGCATTTTTGTACGTTTTTACTGCATCTAGATCAATAAGTGGTCCTACGTGATTCGTTTCGTCTAACGGATTTCCAATTTTTAATTGACTGTATGCTTTAACCAAAGCCTCTTTAACCTCATTGTACATACTATCGTGAATAATTAATCGGCGTGTCGAGGTACACCTTTGTCCGCACGTACCAACTGCTCCAAAGACTGCTCCAATAATTGTCATTTTTACATCGGCATCTGGTGTTACGATAATCGCATTATTACCACCCAATTCTAAAAGTGATTTACCTAAACGTGCTGCCACATCTTGAGCCACAATTTTTCCCATTCTGGTTGAACCGGTTGCCGAAATTAAAGGCACTCGCGTGTCTTTTGTTAGCAAACTACCTACTTGCTGATCTCCATTAACCAAGTTAGAGATACCGTCTGGCAAATTATTTGCATGAAAAACTTCTGTTGCAATATTTTGGCAAGCGATACCGGTTAACGGTGTTTTCTCGCTTGGCTTCCAAATACAAACATCCCCACACACCCATGCCAAGGCTACATTCCACGCCCAAACGGCAACTGGAAAATTAAATGCAGAAATAACTCCAACAATACCTAAAGGATGATATTGCTCGTACATACGGTGTCCTGGACGTTCGGAGTGCATGGTTAAACCATAAAGTTGCCTAGAGAGTCCGACAGCAAAATCGCAAATGTCTATCATTTCCTGAACCTCACCCAAGCCTTCCTGATAACTCTTCCCCATTTCGTAAGACACAAGCAGTCCAAGAGCTTCTTTTTTCTCCCGTAATTTATCTCCAAACTGACGTACAATTTCACCACGTAATGGTGCAGGCATATTTCGCCAAGTCTTAAAAGCGACCTGAGCTGTTTCGACTACTTTCTCGTAATCATCTTTGGTAGTAATGAATACCGAACCAATAAGCTCGCCATCGACAGGAGAGTAACTTTCAATGCGTTCTGTACTACTAGAAAAGGAACTTGAACCGGTAGACGTTCCTTTATTTACATCTTTTATTCCTAGTGTTGTTAAGACCTCTTTAATTCCGAATGTATCTGAAACTGATTCCATATTTTTCGATTTTACAATTTAAACTACTCGTTATCACTAATATAACAATTTTAAACGGCTTTAAATCGGTTTGGAATTACAAATAGTCACGAGAACAATACGCATATCTAAATCACATTGAATATAGATCAGGTCTCATTTATTTCTATCTAAAGAAAGGACTATTAAAAATAAATTTAACGTAGCTCGAATCCTTTTGCGGCCCACCACGGACGCACTTCAATTTCTAAACGACCAGCTTTAACCATAGGATCTGCATTTGCTAAACTATCTGCCATTTTAAGCGTTGGCACATTGTAAATGGTAACACCTCTTACATTACCCTGATCTCCGAACATACCAGAAATATCTGTATATCCTAATTTATACAATCTGCTAAAATACGCCATATGTGCTTCCTGAAGCTCTTGAGCCTCTTCTTCGTTCTGAATTCTTATCGCTCCAGATTTTAAGAAGGCCATAAAATACTTTTGCATTAAAATAGTGTCTTTAGTTTCCTCATCGACAAAATCGTAAGTCTCGAAACCTTTAGCCGCCAATGTCGCTTTAATTTCAGCATAACTTTTAGGTGCAGGAACTACCTGCTCCAACATCTTTAAACTATCTATTTTAGAAGATGTTTCTATTGTATCAACAGGATTAATGCTTGTATTTAGTGGTTCTTGTTTTGTCTGGTCTTTACAGCTTACCATAACGATAACGCTTAATATTACAATAAGATATTTCATTATTTCCAAGTTTTATACGGTTGTTTGCTAAGTTGTGAATTATAATATTTAACCTCTCCAGTAACTTCTTTACCTAGCCAAAGTGGTTTAGAGATAATCTCTGTAGGATGACTCAATTCTATTTCTGCTACGACCAATCCGGCATTATCACCAAAAAATTCATCGACTTCAAAAACATGCTGATTCATTCTAACTTCATAACGAATTTTATCAATTACACCATCTTCACATAATTTTAAAAGC
Organism: Formosa bonchosmolovskayae; assembly: GCF_051016085.1. GTDB lineage: Bacteria > Bacteroidota > Bacteroidia > Flavobacteriales > Flavobacteriaceae > Formosa. The sequence goes on along the minus strand of NZ_CP174605.1, from coordinate 1,343,952 downwards.
GCTTCGGCATCGGATTTATCGATAGATTTCTCCCATTCGAAACGTTCTAAACCATCTTTAGTAGACTGTCCTTTTACCGTTAAAAACCCTTCGTTTCCTTTTAAACGGACACGAACAGTACGCGCTTTATCTGTATTTAAAAACCCTTGAATTATTTTAGTTTGCTTAAAAGCTTCAGATTTAAAAACATCAGATTCTACTAAAAATTTACGCTCTATTTCTATCATATTTAATTGCTATCTCTTTTATTTTTTCGGAAGGAATACACTGCAACTCATAAGTATTTTCTGCTAACCACAGCATTGCCGTTGCTATTGTTTTAGACTGTATAGGCTTATATCTTTTAAGCTTACCCACAAATAACGGAGCAGTTATTCCCATAATTATTTTACCTATATATTCTCCCAATCTAAATTCTGCTCTGCCTCCTGTAATTAGCGAAGGTTGAAGTATATACGTATTTTCAATGTTTAAAGATAATACAACAGCCTGCATTTCCCCTTTAGTTCGGTTATAAAAAACGTTACTTGTTGCATCTGCACCCAAGGCAGAAATACATATAAACCGATTTATATTATTTTGAACACACAATGTCGCTGCAGCTACAGGAATTCCATAATCTACCTTATGATATTTTGCTTTATCTGGAGTTTTAGATTTTGTGGTTCCAATACAACAAAACACAACATCGCCTCTAAATAATGTTTTATAACTATCTAAATCGAACAAATCGATAAGATATTCTGTAATTTTAGCATGCTGTATGCCACAAGTCGATCTACTAAAAAGTACAATACGACTGTAATAACTATTATTTAGCAGTGATTTCACTAAATGACTACCAGTTAAACCCGTTGCCCCTAATACAATAGCTGTTTTCCCCATAAGTTTAATTTTACTGTTATAAAGTTATTTAAATTTGTGTTATAGTATACGAAACACATTGCAAAAAACCATAGTATTACTGTACTAAATGATGGAGTCAAATTTTCCGATAAGAAAAATAATACATGTCGATATGGATGCCTTTTACGCATCTGTAGAACAAATGGATTTTCCTGAACTTAAAGGTAAGGCAATTGCCGTTGGCGGCAGTGAAAAACGTGGTGTTGTTAGCGCTGCAAGTTACGAAGCCAGAACTTTTGGTGTAAAAAGTGCTATGAGTGGCATACAAGCTAAGCGTAATTGTCCCGAATTGATTTTTGTAAAACCTCGGTTTGATCGTTACAAGGAAATATCTAAGCAGATTAGAAAGATATTTTTCGACTATACCGATTTGGTTGAACCCCTATCTCTAGACGAAGCGTATCTAGATGTTACCATTAATAAAAAAGGAAACCCGAGTGCCTCACTAATAGCCGAAGAAATTAGGAGTCGTATTTTAAAAGAAGTTGGGTTAACCGCTTCTGCTGGGATCTCAATTAACAAGTTTATAGCTAAAGTGGCTAGCGATTACAACAAGCCCAACGGACAAAAAACAGTAAATCCAGAAGATGTTTTACCGTTTCTTGAAGATTTAGATATTAGAAAATTTTATGGCGTTGGAAAGGTAACTGCCGAAAAAATGTATCAACTAGGTATTTATACCGGGAAAGATCTTAAATTAAAATCTATAGACTATTTAGAATCACATTTTGGAAAATCTGGTTCCTATTACTATCACGTTGTACGCGGTATCCACAATAGCGAGGTTAAACCTAACAGGATTAGAAAATCGCTCGCTGCCGAACGCACATTTAGCGAAAATTTATCTAGTGAAATATTTATGCTAGAAAAATTAAAACACATCTCTGAGGAAGTTTCAAAACGATTAAAAACCAACAAAGTCGCTGGAAAAACCGTAACCTTAAAAATTAAATACAGCGATTTTACATTACAAACCAGAAGTAAATCTCTACATTATTTTATAAGTGATGCCGACTTAATTATGGACACTGTAAAATCGTTACTTATACAGGAAGAATTAACCAATTCTGTGCGTTTATTAGGTATATCGATTTCCAATTTAAACACAGAAAAACCTGGTAAAAAAAGCGAAGACAAAAGTATAAGCATGCAATTACAGTTTCGGTTTTAATTCGTGTTCAGATTCCCTTCACATTCATACATTTAGAGTTAAAGCGATATCTTTAAATTAACAATTATCATTCATCACCACTTTACATTGCACAATTAGCAATTTAGAATCATTTTAATTAAAAAAAATACACCAAACATACAGAGAATTAAAAATATCCTCAATTCTATTATTTTTATTTGTACTAAGTCTAAATAAAGTTAATTTTGCCTTAAATTTTAGACTAATGACCTATAAAAAGGGCCACCTTACCATTTTTCTTATATTATTAAGTTGTATTGCTTTTGCACAGCAAGGCACTTTAAAAGGGAATGTTATTTTCGATAATAACGAACCTGTATTAGGCGCACATATAGTTTTAACAGGAAACAATCTTACTAAAGAAACTTCGACAGGTATTGATGGTGACTATAGCTTTAAGAATATTCCATTTGGGACATATAGTATCCAAATGAACTCACTAAATGCCAATTCACTTACTATAGAGGTCGTTCATAATTCTTCTAAAGACATTCACAATACGGTTATAAAATTTTCTGAATACCAAGATTTAGAAGAAATTTTAGTAAAATCTAAAACCACTAAAGAGAAGATTGAAGACGAAGGGTTTGCTGTTAACGTTATAGAAACAAAAGAGACTGGTTTGAGAAATGTTCAAACTAACGAATTACTAAGAACAAGTGCAGGTGTAAATATCCGCCAAAACGGAGGATTAGGATCAGATGTTCAATACAGCTTAAATGGATTGTCCGGAAGTGCTGTTCGTATTTTTATAGACGGTATACCTATTTCGGTTTATGGTTCTTCATTTAGTTTAAATAGTATTCCGCCGTCCATGATTAAACGAATTGAAGTTTTTAAAGGTGTCGTTCCTGGGTATTTAGCAGACGATGCACTGGGTGGAGCCATAAACATTGTACTTCATAAAGGCGCTAAAAACAATTTAAACGCATCTATTTCATATGGTTCGTTTAATACCTTACAGACAAGCCTTAATGGTTTATATCGTTTTGACAAGTCTGGATTTACAGTAAAGGCATCTGGTTTTTATAACAGTTCGGATAACGATTATAAAGTTTCAGGCAGAAGTGTTGTGGTTACTGGTTTAGGTGGTGTACAAACACCAATAACGGCTAGACGATTTAATGACGCCTACGAATCTGTTGGAGGAATGGCTCAAATTGGATTTACCGATGTAAAATGGGCAGATCAATTCTTTATTGGTTTAACAGGATCAGACGATTATAAAGAAGTGCAACATGGTGCTTTTATGACTATTACACCTTATAAAGACAGGTTTTTAGAGTCTGATGCTACACTTGGAAGTTTAACCTACCAAAAGAGAGATTTATTTACCAAAGGGTTAGATGTAAATGTACATGGTGTTTACGGAACTAGAAACCGAGTGGTTAACGATACTATGCCTTGGGCGTATAGTTGGGCGGGCGAAAGAGCTATCGATTATAAAGGAGACGAATACAAATATACTTGGCTATCGCAACAAGAAGGCGGTCCGACATTAGCAACAATTAAAAGAAATGTAGCCTCGATTAGATCTGGAATTTCTTATGAAATAAACGATAACCACAAAATTTTGCTTAATCATGTTTACAGTGGTATAGACCGAGAAGACAGTGACGAAATGAAATCGCTTCTAGAAAACACATTTGTTGGTACTAGAGATTTAAATAAAAATATAGTTTCCGTAACCTACGAATTAAACGCATTTGATGACAGACTAAAATCGAATGTATTTTGGAAATATTATCAACAAAAAACGGTTAACATCGATCCTGATTTAGGAACCGATTCTAATGGAAATCAGCAAATTGTTGAGGAAATTACAGAAAGTAATAATAAAGATAACGGTTATGGTTTTGCTTTGTCCTATGAAGTTATTCCACACATTTCAATATTAGCTTCAGCAGAAAAGGCTATTCGTTTACCTGATGAAACTGAAGTATTTGGTAACGACGGAGATAATGTGGTAGCTAATCCAAGCATTCAGCCTGAAAAAAGTAAGAACTATAATTTAGGATTCAGATACGGAAATTATACCATTAAAAAACATGATTTTAGTGTGTCTACTAATTTTTTCATTAGAGACATGACAGATCGTATTGGCTTACCTATTGAAACCTCTTTAAATGTAGACGACGAAACCATTTTATATGTTAATCAAGGGAATGCAAAATCTAAAGGAATCGATGTACAATTAGATTATACTTTCAATAATAATTTCGGATTCAACTTTAACGTGTCACATTTCGACTTAACAACGACTACAGATCGTGGAACAAAAATAGATATTCCTAACACACCATTCTTTACTATGAATGGTAGCCTACGTTATTCGTTTAAAGATTTAATTCAGAAAAAATCACAATTAAATCTGTATTACACCATGTATTTCACAGATGAGTTTTCATACCTAACACCTCTGGGGTCTAATGTAGTTGGAGACGATTTCTTTAAAGTACCACAACAATTAGCACAAGATTTTGGAGCGAGCTATGCGTTCCCAAACAGAAAACTTGTGATGAGTTTCGATATAAAAAACATATTCGACGAAGCGGTTTACGATAACTTATCTGTTCAAAAACCTGGACGTGCATTTTACTTAAAACTTAATTATACAATCAATAAATTTTAATACTAAATATTTTTTTAAATATGAAACGTAATTTTTTAAATTTCAGAACAATTATAGTAGCAACGCTAGCCATGGGACTAATAAGTTCTTGTAGTAGTGATGATACAGACGGAGACACAGACCCAGGTAACGGTACAGATCCAGGTACAGATACCAGATGGATAACCGTAGCCGGAGCTAGAATGGGTGAAACGCCAGGAGACGGTAATGGAGGTACATTAATTTACTCTATTACTAGTACAGATGCAAAAGACCCTACAGTATCTGTATCTCCTTTTGACAATGGATTTGTAGCTCCATCGAATAGAACTGCTAGATTACAATCTTCTGAAGACGGTAGTACTATATTTAATATTAGCTATGCTGGAGATACTGGTGGAAATTACACCAAGTATATTGCAGAGGGAGGACAAACATTTACACCTTCTGGTACAGCAGTAAGTATTGCTCCTTATGTAGGAACAGCACCACGATGGATCAAATTATTTGACGGAGACAAAACAGGAGCAGCTGTTTATGTAAATACAGAAAATGAAATAGACGATAATGGTACCGCAGACGATGTTACAGACGATTCTTATATCCGTACAAAAGCAACAATGGGTGTAGTAACTTTAGATTTAGTAAACTCTTCGATTATAAAATTTTCAGAACTTGAAATACCATTAAGTGATGAAGAAGAAGCTAAAGGATATTATTTCTCAAGAATTGACATGCCTACTTTAAATGCAGCGGGAGATAAATTATATATTGGTGCGCGTTTAAGTAAAGTAGACCCTACAACGACTGAAAGCGATAGCGATTACGAAATTTTAGGTTCTAAAACTATCATTTTAGATTATCCAACTTTAGAAAATCCAACAGTAATTACGTCTACAGTAGGACACGGAAACACGAACGGTTACCGTAGTATTAATGCTTTCGAATATAACGGAAGTGTGTACCAAGCAAACCAAAGTGACCCAGAAGGTTCTCACATCTTAAAAATTGATGCTAATAACCAATACGATAACACATACGACTTTAATTTAGATGATGCTTTAGGAGTTCAAGGTGCGTATATTTTAGCTTGGAGACCAGCATCTAATGGTAAAGCAGTTATAGCTTACCGTCATGATGGTTCTGCTGAAGGTGTAGCAGGTGCTCAAGGATTTTTTGCTCTTGCCGATTTAAATACGAAAACAGCTCAAAAGATTGAAGGTATCCCTTACGATCCAGATTTCTACTTATTCCAATACCAAGGTTTTGTTGTTGACGGTACAGAAATTTATTTAACTCAGGCTCCTGTTGGTGAAAATGGAAACATTTACGTTGTAGAAACAGAAACAGGTGAAGTTACTAAAGGTGCAGAATTAGTTAACGCAGAAGGAAGCCACTTTATTGGAGTTTTCTAGATCTAATCTATATTTATAATACATAGAAAAGACTGCCTTAACAGGCAGTCTTTTTTGTTTAAATAGTATTTTTAAACAGAGAGCTTTATCAAGCTTAAACTTTATATTATAACGCACAAAAAAGCCCCATTAACAAACGTTAATGAGGCTTTTATATAATTTAGGTAAACTATACCCACCAGTGATTATAACTTAATCTCTGACACACGTAATGTATTCACCATTCCTTTATCTTGAATAGGCATCGCTGCTAAACTAATTAACATATTACCTTCTTCTAAATATCCTTTTTCGCAAGCTAATTTATTAACATCTTCAATTGTTTCGTCTGTACTAACAAATTTATCGTAGTAAAACGCTTTCACACCCCATAATAAATTAAGTTGCGTTAAAATACGTCTGTTAGATGTAAATACTAGAATATGAGCTGAAGGTCTCCATGCTGAAATTTGGAACGCTGTATATCCACTATTTGTTAGTGTAGATATAGCTTGTGCGTTAATTTCGTTTGCCATGTTTGCGGCGTGGAAACATATAGATTTTGTAATATAACGTTTTGTACGAATATGTGGCGGAGATTGTGGCACTTTAATAAGTGGTGAATCTTCTACACTTTTAATAATATTCGACATTTGTTTAATAACTTGAATTGGGTATTGCCCAACAGAAGTTTCTCCAGAAAGCATTACAGCATCTGCACCATCCATTACAGAGTTGGCAACATCGTTTACTTCGGCACGCGTTGGTGTTAAACTATCTATCATAGTTTCCATCATTTGCGTTGCAATAATAACCGGTATTCTTGCTTTTTTAGCACATAGTACTAATTGCTTCTGAATTAATGGTACTTCCTCTGCAGGAATTTCAACTCCTAAATCACCACGAGCTACCATTAAACCATCGCAATACGCCACGATTTTATCGATATTTTCTACCGCTTCTGGTTTTTCAATTTTAGCAATTATTGGAATTTTTTCTTCACTGTGTTCTTTAATCAGTTCTTGTAATTGCATTAAATCTTCCGCATGACGCACAAAAGATAATGCCATCCAATCTACTTTTAAAGAACATGCAAAAATAGCATCTTCGATATCTTTTTCGGTAAGTGCGGGTTGCGAGATATTAGTATTAGGAAGGTTAACACCTTTTTTAGATTTTAACGGACCTCCTTGAATAACTCTTGCAGTAACTTCGTCTACCTCGTTAGTAGATACAACTTCAAAAATTAATTTTCCGTCGTCAAGAAGAATACGTTCACCTGCTTTAGCATCTTGTGGGAATTGTTTGTAGGTCATGTAAACACGTTCCTTTGTACCTTCAAATCTTTCGCCAGTAGCAAAGATTATCTCGTCTCCAGGGTTTACAAAAACTTCCTCTTTCATTACACCTACACGAAGCTTTGGACCTTGTAAATCACCTAAGATCGCAGCATTGTAACCGAATTCATCATTTAACTCACGAATCATTTTAACACGTTCTGCGACATCTGCATAATCAGCATGAGAAAAATTAATTCTAAACACGTCAGCTCCTTCGTCTAACATCCCTTTTAAAACTTCCTTCGTACTCGTCGCTGGCCCTAGGGTGGCCACTATTTTGGTCTTCTTTCTTTTCAACATTAATTAAAAATTAAATTGTCTTTCGATTTTAACTGATCCACATCTACCATGTAAGTTGTTATAACTTCTGGTATTTGTTGGATTTTATTTACTATTAATTGTTCACTTATTTGTAAGTCTTCCTTTGTAATCTTCATTAAATAATCTACATTTTTTAACTCAGGAACTAAGTTATAAGACTTTATAATTTTTTCTTCATTTGCAAACAGAGAACCTGAGCTTTGTAAGCTATCCTCTTCACGTTTACAAATATTGGACACCAAATTATATGTAATTAAATTTGCGTTGTCCTTCCATTCGAAAATGGGGTAAGAAGCCGAAAAATATTTGTAATCAATATCTTGAGCTCTTCTTTCTAAGTTTAATTTTAGATTGCTATTTAAATAATATGCTAATCTATAATCTTCTAACCTACTATGTATGGCAATTAAAATATAATCGACGTCTTCTAGAAAGTCCTCAAGATTAAGTTTATGAATGGCCATAATCGTTACGTTATGTATGTAAAGATAACATTTATAAACATTAATAAATTAACTTTAGGCTTAACTTATTGTTATATTTTTACGAAATCGTTTTAGTTTGCCTTAAATTTCACAAAAAATTTGGCTAAATGACATGAAATTAGTGGTTTTTTGAAATTTCGTTTTGAAACACAAAAAATGCACGCTTAGAAGCTTTTTCTTCGGCTTTCTTTTTAGAAGTTGCGCGTGCTTTAGCCACAATTTTTTTATCGATAGCTAATTTTACAGCAAAATGTCTAACCTGATCAATACCTGTATCGTCGTACACATTATATTCGAATGTTTTCTTTTCTTTCTGGCACCACTCGATAAGTAAACTTTTGTAGCTAATTACTTTACCTTCTAACTTGCTTATATCTACAAAAGGATCAATAATGCGTTTGTAAATAAATTTCTCGCAGTATTTAAAGCCTCCATCCAAATAAATAGCACCAACTAAAGCTTCGAATAAATTTCCGTGAATATTGTCTCCAAACTGACCTTTAGGTATTTTACTTTCAATTAAGTCTATTAACTGTAAATCGCGACCTAATTCGTTTAAGTGTTCTCGGCTAACAATCTTAGAACGCATTTTAGTTAGATACCCTTCGTCTCCTGCAGGCGCTTCTTTATATAAGTGAGACGCAATTACAGAACCCAACATGGCATCTCCTAAAAACTCTAGTCGTTCGTAGTTAATAGCGTTTCCCTTTTTGTCTCTAATATTCATAGAGCGATGGGTAAATGCCGTCCGGTAGATACTTTCGTTTTTAGGTCTGAACCCTAAAATTTTGGTAAGAGAAACAAAAAAATTCCCGTTATTTTTAAAACGGGAATTTAATATGTTACGAATGTATTTCATTCGATTTTAGTCTTCTAATTTTCTGAATAATACACAAGCGTTGTGACCGCCAAATCCAAACGTATTACTCATAACTACTTTAACATCGCGTTTTTGAGCTTTGTTAAGTGTTAAGTTTAATTCTGGGTCAATTCTTTCATCTACCACTTCGTGATTAATTGTTGGAGGAACAATACCATATTCCATTGCTAAAATAGCAGCAATAGACTCTACAGCACCGGCCGCACCTAACAAGTGACCTGTCATAGATTTTGTTGAATTGATGTTGATGTTTTTAGCATGTTCACCAAAAACTTCAGAAATCGCTTTTAATTCGGCCACGTCCCCAAGTGGTGTAGAAGTTCCATGTGTATTAATATGGTCTACATCTTCTGGTTTTAAACCTGCATTTTCTAAACAATTTCTCATTACAGCTATAACGCCTATACCTTCTGGATGTGGAGCCGTCATATGATATGCATCTGATGACATTCCTCCACCCATTACTTCTGCATAAATTTTAGCGCCTCTTGCTTTTGCATGCTCATATTCTTCAAGAATAATTGCCCCTGCACCTTCTCCTAACACAAAACCATCTCTGGTAGCGTCAAAAGGTCTAGATGCTGTTTCTGGACTTTCATTTCTAGTAGATAAGGCGTGCATAGCATTAAAACCACCCATTCCTGCAATAGTAACAGCAGCTTCACTACCTCCTGTAACAATAACATCGCATTGACCTAAACGGATATAGTTTAGAGCGTCTATCATTGCATTTGCAGAAGAAGCACAAGCCGAAACTGTTGTATAGTTAGGTCCCATAAATCCATGTTTAATAGAAATGTTACCTGGTGCTATATCAGCAATCATTTTAGGTATAAAAAATGGGTTGAATCGCGGTGAACCATCGCCTGCGGCAAAGTTTAAAACTTCGTTTTGGAATGTTTCTAAACCACCAATTCCAGCTCCCCAAATTACACCTACTCGTAATTTATTAACGACATTTAAATCTAACTTAGCATCTAAGATAGCTTCGTCTGAAGCTACCATAGCGTACTGAGTAAATCTATCCATCTTACGAGCCTCTTTTCTGTCAAGAAAATCGGTAGGATTAAAGTTTTTTAATTCGCAAGCGAACTTAGTTTTGAACTTTTCAGCATCAAAATAAGTTATAGGCCCAGCCCCACTTTTCCCGCTAATTAGAGCATCCCAATATTCATCCTTGGTATTTCCAATCGGAGTTAGCGCTCCTAAACCTGTAACAACTACTCGCTTTAGTTCCATAAAAATCTCTCCTTATTTTGCAGCTTCTATATAAGTAATAGCTTGACCAACTGTTGCAATGTTTTCTGCTTGATCATCTGGAATTTGAATATCGAATTCTTTTTCGAATTCCATAATTAATTCTACAGTGTCTAATGAATCTGCTCCTAGGTCGTTTGTGAAGCTAGCTTCAGTTACAACTTCGTTTTCATCAACACCTAATTTGTCTACGATAATCGCTTTTACTCTTGATGCAATGTCTGACATAATCTTTAATTTTAAGTTTTAAATAAGGTGCAAAAATAAAAAACTTTATTTTAAAACACGCTTTTAGTTTGAAAATAGTGAATGTAAATTAACAAATTTAAACTGAAGTAATTTAATTTTGCACAAAAGTATTTTAATTTACTCCTGATATTGTAAATAAACAGGAGTGCCTTTTCAAGGAGTAACCATCAGTGTTTACAAGGATTCTAATACTTTTAAAACAAAAACTATAACACATGAAACGTATTGTAATTTTCGCTTCTGGATCAGGATCGAATGCTGAAAACTTAATAAAATATTTTAATTCAAAATCTGAAGCTTCAGTTACACTTGTTCTTACCAACAATCCTCATGCCAAAGTCCTAGACAGATGTAAGCAATTAAATGTGAGCGCATTATCCTTTAATCGGATGGCTTTCACTAAAACAGACGACGTTTTAAACCTATTACATAGTGCAAAGCCGGATCTTATTGTTTTAGCAGGTTTTTTATGGAAATTCCCCGAAGTTATTCTAAATGCTTACCCTAATAAGGTAATAAACGTACATCCCGCCCTGCTACCTAAATTTGGAGGAAAAGGCATGTACGGAATGCATGTGCACGAAGCTGTAGTAGCCAATAAAGAAACCGAAACAGGAATTACGATTCATTATGTAAATGAAAATTACGATGAAGGTGCAACCATTTTTCAAGCCACTTGCCCTGTATTAGCTACAGATACTGCTACAGATGTGGCCAGCAAAATTCATGAGTTAGAAATGAAACATTTTCCGCTAGTTGTAGAGCAACTATTAAAGTAAAATACAGAAACACATTTTTTAGTTAAGCTAAATGTCAAAAAAAAAGAAATATTATACCGTTTGGAAAGGGCACAAACCCGGGGTTTACGACACTTGGAATGCGTGTAAAGCGCAAACTAAAGACTACCCAAGTGCTGTTTACAAATCTTTTCCAACTTTAGCCGCAGCAAAACATGCACTAAATAGTAATCCCAAAGATTTTATTGGCAATAAATCGTTTACAAGCGGATTGACTTCAGAACAACTAAAAAAAATAGGTCAACCCAATTACAACTCTATTGCCGTAGATGCCGCTTCCAGTGGTAATCCTGGTATTATGGAATACCGTGGGGTAGACACAAAATCTAAAAAGCAACTTTTTATACAAGGTCCTTTTAAACAAGGTACTAATAATATTGGCGAGTTTTTAGCGATAGTGCACGGTTTGGCTTTACTTAAAAAAAACAACAGTAACCTATTAATATACACCGATTCTAGAACAGCCATGAGCTGGGTTAAGAAAAAAAAATGCAATACCAAGTTAGAGCGCACCGACAAGAATAAAGATGTGTTCGATTTAATAGATCGCGCTGTAAGTTGGCTAAAAAATAACGACTACGTAACAACAATAGTAAAATGGGAAACTAAAGCCTGGGGAGAAATTCCTGCGGATTTTGGTAGAAAATAAATATAACAACCTCATTACTAGAATATAATTTGGTTTTATTTTAAGAAGATTATATTACCGCTATTCATACATAAAGGCTATATTTGCCAAAAAATTTGACACCTCCTTATGAGCCAATTAGTAATCGTTGGGACTGTAGCTTTTGATGCTATTGAAACCCCATTCGGAAAAACTGACAAAATTCTTGGTGGCGCGGCCACTTACATCGGGTTATCTGCTTCGCAGTTTAATTTAGACAGTGCTGTCGTTTCTGTAGTAGGAAATGATTTCCCGCAAGACTATCTAGAATTATTATCTAATAGAAACATCGACATCTCTGGTTTAGAAATCGTAAAAGACGGAAAAACATTCTTTTGGAGTGGCCGTTACCATTACGACATGAATTCTAGAGATACTTTAGTTACAGAACTAAATGTATTAGCCGATTTTAATCCTGTTGTCCCTGAAGCCTATAAAAATGCTGAAGTGGTTATGTTAGGAAACTTACATCCCTTAGTACAACTTGGTGTTTTAGACCAAATGACGACTAAGCCCAAGTTAGCAATCCTAGATACTATGGATTTTTGGATGGACAATGCTCTTGAAGATTTACATAAAGTAATTGCAAGAATAGATGTTCTTACCATTAACGATGAAGAAGCAAGACAATTAACGGGAGAGTATTCTTTAGTTAATGCCGCACAAAAAATCTTTGAATTAGGACCACAATATGTGGTTATTAAAAAAGGAGAACACGGTGCTTTATTGTTTCATAAAGACGAAATTTTCTCTGCCCCTGCATTACCATTAAAAAGTGTATTTGATCCGACAGGAGCTGGAGATACTTTTGCGGGTGGATTTGCTGGATTCTTAGCAAACTCTGGAGAATACACCTTCGAAAATATGAAAACCGCCATTATTTATGGTTCTGCCTTAGCATCCTTCTGCGTCGAAAAATTCGGAACTGAGCGTTTGCAAAAGGTCAAGACAGAAGAGTTAAACACTCGACTGCAACAATTTAAGGAGTTAACAACATTCAATATAGATTTATCATAAAAAACACGCGCTTATAAAATAGCGCGTTTTTTAATTAATTTTATTATATATACAATGAGCGATGCTTTAAAACATGAGTGCGGTATAGCACTCATAAGACTTTTAAAACCATTAGAATACTATAAAGAGAAATATGGTACTGCATTTTACGGTGTAAATAAAATGTATTTAATGATGGAAAAACAACACAATCGTGGTCAAGATGGTGCTGGTTTTGCAAGTATTAAATTAGACACTCAACCAGGTGAACGCTACATTAGCAGGGTACGATCTAATGCTCAACAACCTATTCAAGATATATTCGCCCAAATTAACGAAAGGATAAATCAAGAGTTAATAGAGAATCCAGAGTATAATAACGATGTGGCTCTACAAAAAAGACATATTCCTTATATAGGAGAAGTGCTTTTAGGACATGTACGTTACGGAACTTTTGGGAAAAATAGCGTAGAAAGTGTACACCCGTTTTTAAGACAAAACAACTGGATGCACAGGAATTTAATTCTTGCTGGTAACTTTAACATGACCAATGTTACCGAGTTATTCGATAATTTAATTCGTATCGGACAACATCCAAAAGAAAAAGCAGACACCATTACTATAATGGAGAAAATCGGTCATTTCTTAGACGATGCTGTTGCAAAAAAATACAAACAATTAAAAGCAGAAGGTTTATCTAAAACCGAATGTTCGCCAATAATTGCAGAACGCTTAAATGTTGGTAAAATATTAAAAAGAGCCGCTAAGAATTTCGATGGTGGTTATGCCATGGCCGGAATGTTAGGTCACGGAGATTCTTTTGTTTTAAGAGATCCTGCAGGAATTAGGCCAGCGTATTATTACCAAGACGACGAAGTTGTTGTAGTGGCTTCAGAACGTCCAGTAATTCAAACCGTTTTTAATGTAGATTTTGATAAGGTTAAAGAATTGGATCCTGGTCATGCTATCATCACAAAAAAATCTGGAAAAGTTAAAATTGAAAAGATTTTAGAACCTACAGAGCGTAAAGCATGTTCTTTCGAACGCATTTATTTCTCTAGAGGAAGTGATGCAGAAATCTATCAAGAACGTAAAACATTAGGTAAATTATTAATGCCTAAAGTTCTTGAAACAATTAATTACGACACTAAAAATTCTGTTTTCTCTTATATTCCTAACACTGCAGAATCATCATTTTTCGGAATGATAGAATCTGTTGAAGATTATTTAAATAAAAGAAAGACTAAAGCTATAATTGAAGGTAAAGATCTGTCTGAAGAGCAAGTTACCGACATTTTAAAAGAACGTCCAAGAATTGAAAAAATCGCCATTAAAGATGCTAAACTTCGTACGTTTATTACCGAAGATAGTAGTCGTGACGATTTAGTAGAGCACGTTTACGATGTAACTTATGGCGTGATTAAAAACACCGATAATATTGTAATTATAGACGATAGTATTGTTCGTGGTACAACGCTTAAGAAAAGTATTATTAGAATGCTAGACCGTTTACACCCTAAACGTATAGTTGTTGTATCGTCTGCACCACAAATTCGCTATCCAGATTGTTACGGTATAGATATGGCAAACCTTGAAGGCTTAGTTGCTTTTAGAGCCATGTTAAGCTTACTTAAGGATAATAATAAATATCATTTAGTTGAAGAAGTTTACAATAAGTGTAAAGCTCAGGTAGATTTAAAAGACACTAAAATTCAGAATTTTGTAAAAGAGTTATACGACCAATTTACAGATGATGAGATTTCGGAAAAAATAGCGGTGCTAATTTCGGATGATACGATTAATGCAGAAGTACATACTATTTTTCAAAGTGTAGAAAATTTAAATAAAGCGTGTCCTAAGAATTTAGGTGACTGGTACTTTACAGGAAATTATCCAACACCTGGAGGAAACCGTGTAGTAAACAGAGCATTTATTAACTTTTTCGAAGGTAATAATCAACGTGCTTATTAATTCTAAAGTAAAGCGCTAATAGCACATCGCTTTATCTAATATTAAAGCACTTAATCTAAAAGATTATTTGATACTATAGAAATACTCTAATTTGGCTGAACCATAACATAAGTAGGTTAAGTTCATGGTAGATTTGGGGCAAAAAAGGGAGAACTAACGTTCTCCCTTTTTTTATGCACAATTTTTAAAATCGCAAGACCTTCAACAAAAACCTCAACAGTACACTTTACCCTAATCTGCAACCTCAACGTGTTTCACACAATTAGATATTATATAAGTACAAGGTCTTACTCCTACCTAATAAACATATTATTTTAGAAAGCACACATTTTAATCAGACCTTTTTTCAGAATCTAAACCAAAAAAACGCCTATTATATACGCGATTAACCCAAACCTATGCTAAATTACCCCAAGAGCGTATTTACATTAATTTAACAGTTAAAATAGCACACAAAACTGCCAATATCGATGTTTTCTAGTAGTTAGAACGCGCATATATTTGCAGTGTTAATCATTAAGAAAGACACTCATGAAAAATATAATAACATTTACCATTTGCTTTTTAGCACTTACATCAAGTTTTGCATCGACTTTTACTAACAACGCTTTTTCTAAAGCAGACGATAAAGATAAAATAGAAATTACATTATCATTAAACGATGTAAAAGCTGGTCAGAAACTATCAATTAAAGATGAAGACGGTGTATTACTTTTTAATACAACTTTAGTAAAATCAGGAAATTTCAATAACAAATTTGATATTACCAATTTACCAAACGGAAACTACCACTTCGAACTTGAAAAAGACGTTTACACATCTCACATTCCTTTTACTGTGAGTTCTGGTGAAGCTAAATTCGACACAAAAAACGAAACAAAAGTATACAAGCCTTTTGTAAGCCTAAAAGACAACAACATTTATTTCTCTAAATTAGAGTTAAATAAAGACAGTGTAGAATTTAACATCTATTATTTAGAAGCAAATACAGGTGACTACACATTATTACACACTGAAAAAATTTCGGATACTATAAAAATAGAACGCGCATACCGCTTATCTGAAAACAAAAAAGGAGAATATAAAATTGTTATAAATGCCAACGGACAAAGCTACGTTGAGCACTTCAAAATCTAGTTTTTAATAGATAGTAAGTTATACTATTAAATTTAGTTAGTTTGTTTGTAAGAGTGGAACTGGTTATTCCACTCTTTTTTTATGCCCTAAAGTTTCATAAGAAGGACTGCACGACCTTCTCATTTTTTATATATAAGAATGCCTTAATCTTGTATTAAGTAATCGACATATCAAGACACCATATATTATTAACCACTTCATTTAATAAACAACGTACATCTGGTATATTTTGCAAGAACACCAGAATATACACATGATTAACCCAATTATATGCTCAATTAACCTAGCCGAAATTTTACATTATTCTAACGGGTAAAATAGCATATAAAACTGCCAATATTGTTGTTCTCTTGTACATATAAGCCACATATCTTTGCAGTGTTAATCGTTTAGAAAAACACTTATGAAAAATATAATAACACTTACAATCTGTCTTCTAGCATTTACTTCAAGTTTTGCATCTACACATATTGGTATCTCTTCTTCTGATAAGGATGATAAAGATAAAGTAGAAATTGTATTAACATTAACCGATGTAAAAGCGGGTCAGAAGTTATCAATTAAAGATGAAAAAGGTGTTTTACTTTTCAACACTGTTTTAGCAAAATCTGGAGCATTCAATAATAAGTTTGATATTACTGAATTACCAAACGGAGTATATCATTTCGAACATGAAAAGGAAATATACACAACTCATATCCCTTTTACCGTGCATTCTGGTACAGCTACATTCGATAAGAAAAACGAGAAAAAAGTATATAAGCCTTTCGTGAGTTTAAGAAACAATCACATTTACTTCTCTAAGTTAGAGTTAAACAAGGACAATGTAGAGTTTAACATATATTACTCGAAAGCAGATACAGAAAGTTACACACTGGTACATACAGAAAACATTTCAGACACTATAAAGATAGAACGCGCATACCGTTTATCTGATATGCCAGAAGGAAGTTATAAAGTTATTATAAATGCCGACGGACAAAACTACGTTGAGCACTTTAAAATCTAGTTTTTAATAGATAGTAAGTTATACTATTAAATTTAGTTAGTTTGTTTGTAAGAGTGGAACTGGTTATTCCACTCTTTTTTTATACCCTAAAGTCTGATACATACTAGTACTACAATTAAAAAATATTTATAAATGCCCATGGATCAATCCATATTGGGCATTTCAAAACCTAAGTTTTAATAGGTTAATAGCAATAACTATTTAAATTTAGTTTAGTGATGAGGGTGGAAATTTATTTCCACCCTTTTCTTGTTTAAAAAACACATGTTTGTCCTACAATCCATAACAAATCATGCAACGGTTTGCATACCGCTTATCCAAATATCTTTATCTTAAGCTGAACTTACAGATTTAATTGTATTCCATTCTTTCTTCAGGTTTAATCGGCAACTAAGGCCTTAAATAATAAATTTTAATTTAAACCCGCTTTTTAATGCCAAATCCATTTAAAAATTGACAAATAAAATTAATTATCAAATACATTTAAATTAGATTAATTATACCTTTAAGCCACTATAGAAAGGGAATTTTTACTAATCTTCTCTTTATATTTAATGTAATCACTTTCGGTATTAACAACACCGAAAACTCCTAACTACACTAAACTTAAATAATTTTTAAATGAGACAAAAATTACTATTTGCATTACTCTTAATTACCTTTAGTAACCTTGTAAATGCACAAGATTACTTCCCCGAAAGTAAAGGTGTTAAATCCAACAATCATAATTACACAGCTTTTATAAATGCTAAAATTTATGTAACGCCTACAACAGTAATAGAATCTGGAACTTTATTAATTAAAGACGGTAAAGTTGTGTCCGCAAAAGCAGGACTAGCACTTCCTAAAAACACCGTTATTATTGATACCAAAAACAAAACTATCTATCCTTCCTTTATAGATGTCTATTCAGACTTTGGTGTTGCAATACCTAGCAGAACAGGAGGTCGTGGCAGATCTGCACAATACGATGCTACAAGAGATGGTTTCTACTGGAACGACCATATTATGCCAGAAACAGATGCCGTTGAAACCTTTCATTTTGACAACAAAAAAGCAAAAGAATTGCTTACCGTTGGTTTTGGAGTTGTAAATACACATTTGCAAGATGGTATAGCACGTGGTACAGGTGTTTTAGTCGCTCTAAATGAAAATGGAACCAATGCCGACCGTATCCTTAACGACCGCTCTGCGCAATATTTTTCATTCAAGAAAAGTAGTGTGAAGAGTCAGTCTTACCCAACATCATTAATGGGAGCAACAGCATTATTAAGACAATTTTATCACGATGCAGATTGGTATGCCAAAGGAAACATTAACAACATTGACCGTTCACTAGAAGCATTAAACAACAATAAAAACCTTGTTCAGATCTTTGAAGGTGGAAATAAAAGCAATATTGTTAGAGCCGATAAGATTGGAGATGCATTTGGTATTCAATACACCATTCTTGGAGGTGGAGACGAATATGAAATGGTTTCAGCCATAAAAGCCACTAACGCTAAATTAATTTTACCATTAAATTTCCCAGATGCCTACGATGTTTCAGATCCGTTTAGCGAATCAAAAGTGTCTTTATCAGATATGCGCTATTGGAATCAGGCACCGTCTAACCCAAAAATATTAGCAGATAATGGCATATCATTTTCTTTTACGCTAAACGATTTAAAGGAGACCAAAACCTTTAAAGCCAAACTTATTGAAGCTGTAGATCGCGGACTTTCTAAAACTAAGGCTTTGGAAGCCTTAACCACTATACCTGCACAAATATTAGGACAAACCAATAGAATTGGAGCCTTACAAAAAGGTATGGAAGCTAATTTTATAATTACCTCTGGCGATTATTTTGATAAAGAAACCATTTTATACGAAAACTGGGTACAAGGAAAAAAGAACCTAATTACCCAAGCTAACATCACAGACATTAGAGGCGAATACAGCATTACTGCCAATTCTAAAGTCTTCCACCTAACAGTTAGCGGTTCTGCCGATAGTCCTAAGGCGACTATAAAACAAGACTCTACAACGTTAAAGTCTAAATTTAATTTTGAAAACAACTGGCTAACAATGTCTTTTTCAGATGCATCTTCAGAAAGCTATAGATTTACCAGTTTAATTTCATCTAACCCAACATCGTTTAGCGGGAAAGTGGTTACCGCAGATGGAACAACTCCTTTCAATGCTAAACAAACTGCTGCATTTACTGTTAAAGAAAACCAAGACGAAAGCGAAGAACCTACAGCATTTACCCCTATTACTTATCCAAATCTTGGATACGGAAATGAAACACTTCCAAAGCAAGAAACTTTACTATTTAAAAATGCTACGGTATGGACTAGTGAAGACCAAGGTATTTTAACGAATACAGATGTTTTAATTAAAGATGGTAAAATTGCCAAAATAGGGAAAGATCTTTCTTCTGGAAAAGCAAAAGTTATAGATGCAACCGGCAAGCACTTAACTGCTGGTATTATAGATGAACACAGCCATATTGCCGCATTATCTATAAACGAGTCTGGACATAATTCTTCTGCCGAAGTTACGATGGAAGATGTTGTAGATCCGGACGACATTAGTATCTATTACGCTCTTGGTGGAGGTGTAACATCCCTACAATTACTTCACGGTTCTGCAAATCCTATTGGAGGTCGGTCTGCCATATTAAAATTAAAATGGGGAGAGACTGCAGATAATATGATATACGATAACTCTCCAAAATTTATAAAATTTGCTTTAGGTGAAAATGTAAAACAAAGCAATTGGGGAAGCACAAATAGATTTCCGCAAACACGAATGGGAGTAGAACAGGTATTTATAAATTATTTCCAACGTGCGAAAGAATACGGCGAAATTAAAAAAAGCGGAGAACCTTATCGTTACGACCAGGAAATGGAAACGTTATTAGAAATTCTTAATGGCGAACGTTTTATTAGCTGTCATTCTTATGTGCAAAGTGAAATTAATATGCTTATGAAGGTTGCCGATAGTTTCAACTTTAAGGTAAATACATTCACACATATTTTAGAAGGATACAAAGTAGCCGATAAAATGGCAGAGCACGGAGTTGGAGCCGCCACTTTTAGCGATTGGTGGTCGTATAAATTCGAAGTTAACGATGCCATACCTTATAACGCCGCAATTATGCAACAACAAGGTATAACTGTAGCAATTAATAGTGACGATCCGGAAATGATTAGACGCTTGAATCAAGAAGCCGGGAAAACCGTAAAATACGGAGGTATGTCTGAACTTGAGGCCTGGAAAATGGTAACGATTAATCCAGCTAAATTATTACATATAGACGAGAGAGTTGGGAGTATAAAACAAGGTAAAGATGCCGATTTAGTGCTTTGGAACGATCACCCGATGTCTATTTATGCGAAAGCAGAAAAAACAATTATAGAAGGTGCCGTTTATTTTGATATCGAAAAAGACAAACAACAACGTGAAAACATACAAAAGGAACGTGCAAAGTTAGTTGACTTGATGCTTCAGGATAAATCTAAAGGTAAAAAGACTCAAAAGCCAATTGGAAAGAGTAAAGAAGAAATGACTTGCGAATCACTTTAATAATAAAACGATCATGAATATATATAATAAAATACTAGTGCTTGTAGGTTTACTTTGTGGATCTTTTTCTTGGGCACAGCAAACACCAGCATCTGTACAAAAGGAAGCTATAGTTATAGAAGGTGCAACAGCACATTTAGGGAACGGAAAAATAATCGAGAATTCGTTAATCATGTTCGAAGGTGGCGTTTTAACTTTCGTTGGCGATGCTAAGGTGAAGATTGCCAGAAAAGGAAAAAAGATTGACGGAACCGGAAAACATGTTTATCCAGGTTTTATTGCCCCTGCCAAAGCTTTAGGTTTAACCGAAATTAATGCAGTAAGAGCAAGTAAAGACGAAGATGAAATAGGAGAATTTATCCCACACGTACGTAGTTTAATCGCGTATAATGCCGAGTCTAAAGTTGTAGAGAGTATGCGTCCGAATGGGGTATTACTGGCTCAGATAACACCTCAAGGTGGTGAGATATCAGGAACCTCATCTATTGTTCAGCTAGATGCGTGGAACTGGGAAGACGCCGCTGTAAAAGTAGACGATGGTATTCATTTACATTGGCCAAATAGTTTTAGATATAATCGTTCGGCTAGCGCTTTTAAACCAAATGACAACTATCAGGAAGAAATAGCGAAAATTAAATCTTTTATTCAGAATTCAAAAGCGTACGGAGAAGCTGTTTCTAAGGAGGAACATGCTCCTTTTAAGGCCATGCAAGGGCTATTTAAAGGCTCTCAGAATCTTTATGTGTATGCCAATGGAGAAAAAGAAATAATAGATGCTATTACACTTGCTAAGCATGAAAACATAAAAAACATTGTATTGGTTGGTGGTTATGAGGCTTACAAGGTAACCGACTTCTTAAAACAAAATGAAATTCCAGTACTAGTACAGGCCACACATAGCAGACCACAGTTTGAGGATGAAGATTACGACCTACCGTATAAACTACCTAAATTATTATCTGACGCTGGTTTATTAGTTGGATTACAAAACTCCGATTTAGAGAATTTCCAAACAAGAAACTTACCGTTCTATGCGGGTCAAGTTGCAGGACAAGGTTTAGATAAAGAAATCGCCTTATCTTTAATTACGGGGAATAATGCACAAATTTTAGGCATAGCCGATACTTACGGCACCTTAGAAACAGGAAAAAGTGCTACTTTATTTATTTCGGAAGGCGATGCTTTAGATATGAGAACCAATACTCTTACAAAAGCATTTATTGATGGCCGTGATATTTCGCTAGAATCTCACCAAACAGAATTATGGAAAAGATACATGGGAAAATACGAATCTGAATAAAGACAAGACATACGTTTAAATAAACTGAATGATTAGGGTGGACATATTTTCCACCCTTTTTTATGCCCAAAAAAAACGATATTAAACGCACATTGATGTTAACTTAGCACAACCGCAAATCCCTCATATACGTAGAATTACCCCAAACATATACCATATTAACCGCCTACACTATGGTTAGTTAGTAAACTGATAAAATAGCACACAAAGCAGCCAATTTAGATGTTTTTAACTGCCCCATAAGGCTATACATTTGAAATATGTTAATCGATAAAAAAATTGAATTATGAAAAAAGCAATGACACTTAGTATCTGCCTACTAGTAACACTAACTAGTTTAGCATCAAATTTTACGAGCAGTATGTCATCTAATTTTGATGATAAGGGAAAGAATGAGATAACGTTAACATTAGAAGATGTAAAAGTAGGGCAGAATTTATCTATTACAGATTTAGATGGTTTTACTCTTTACTCAAAGACTTTAAAGAAATCTGGAAGCAGTAACCATACATTTGACTTCTCGAATTTACCAAACGGAACATATTTTTTCGAACACGATAAATCTAACCAAATTAAGGTTATACCATTTAAAGTGAATTTTGGAGATGTAACTTTCGATGCTTCAAACGAAAAAGTGATCTATAAGCCTGTTGTACGATTAGTAAACGATTACGTTTATTTATCTAAATTAGAACTTGATAAAGAAAATGTAGATGTTGCAATTTATTATGATGTAGATAATAATCAGAACTACAAAAATGTTCATAAAGAAACAATAACAAACACTACAAATATTCAATGTGCTTTTAAACTTTCTGCAAAACAATCAGGAAATTACAAAATGGTGATTAGTGCAAACGGAAGAAAATACGTAGAATACTTTAGCATCTAAAAAGATTAAAATTTTAAATAATTTTGGAGTGGACTTTATAAGTCCACTCTTTTTTTTGCCCTAATTTTAAATATATCGTTACTTCAAAGAAGTAGTATGTGTTAACTATTTTTATTCTTCAAAAAGATTAAGACTAACGAGGCATTATAATTATCGAACAAAATAATTATTAGCTTAATACCAGAAGACTCATAAATTTCTATGTTATTTTAACATCTTATGCGTCTACTTTTATCTTTAATTAAATTTAAACGCTTCTACAAATCACAGAATCTAAGAATAAATAAAGAGCCTCCATTAAGAGGCATATCAACTTCCCACAAAATGCAATTAGAAGTTAAGTTAGCAAACATTAGAACGGCAGGAGGCATCGCAATATATCTTTAATTAACTAAAACATATAGTATATTAACCTTACAATTAAATAACTCAAATTTAACGGTTAAAATCGCACACAAAGTAGCCAATATAGATGTTTTCTACACTCCGATAACTATCTATATTTGAACATGTTAATCGATAATAAATTTGAATTATGAAAAAAGTAATCACACACAGTATTTGCATGTTAGTTATGATTACTAGCATCGCAACAAGTTTCGCCGGTACTATTTCCCCTCTGGAAATAAATAGCATGGAAATCACGTTAACACTTAATAATGTAAAAGCAGGACAGCTCTTATCTATTAAAGATATTAATGGGATAACGCTTTACAGAAAGATGATTGAAGAAGAAGGTCTTTTTAGTAGCAGATATGATTTAAGTGCCATACCCGATGGAAATTATTTTTTTGAACACGAAAAAGACTACCAAATCAAGATCATACCTTTTAAAGTAGCAAATAACAAAGTGAATTTTGACAAAAGTGGGGAGAAAATTATTTTTAAACCCGTAGTCAGTGTTAAAGACAATAAAGTATATGTTTCTAAATTAGATTTGGAGAAAGAAACTTTAGAAATAGAAATTTATCATGATGATAGAAACAAATCTGGATACAATTTAATGTACTCAGAAAACATTGAGAACAGCATTAAAACAGAACGTATTTACAAATTACCTATTTCTCATCTTGGAAAATACAAGGTCGTTATAAGTGCAAACGGCAGACAGTATATCGAATACTTTAGTATATAGTTGTAGAGGTCGTAAAATAACTAGAGTGGACTTAAATTAGTCCACTCTTTTTTTATGTTTAATTTCCGGTGAACTCTGCTTTTCGCTTTTCTAAGAATGCCGTAGTACCTTCGGTGAAATCTTCGGTTCCAAAACATTTACCGAAACCTTTAATTTCTTTTTTATATCCGTTTACACCAGATTTAAAGCCAGCATTTACAGATTTTATAGCTTCACCTATAGCCTTTGGAGAATTCTTCTTAATTCTATTCGCGATACCTCCACAAAAAGTTAACAATTCGCTTTGCGGTACAACGTGATTTACCAGTCCATAATTTAAAGCTTGCTCTGCGGTAATCATACCTGCCGTCATGATCATTTCCATAGCTCTACCCTTCCCTACAAGTTGTGGTAAACGTTGCGTCCCTCCATAACCTGGAATAACACCTAACGACACCTCTGGCAATCCCATTTTAGCATTTTCACTAGCAACTCTAAAATGACAAGCCATTGCTAATTCCAAACCTCCTCCTAATGCAAATCCATTTACAGCAGCGATAACTGGAGTAGATAAATTTTCTACAAAATCGAACAACAATTCATGTCCTTTTGCGGCTAATTTAGCTCCTTTACTTTCGTCAAAATTAGAAAACTCACTAATATCCGCACCTGCAACAAAAGCCTTTTCACCACTTCCCGTTACAATAATAACACGCGTTTCTTTATCCTTATCGGCTGCTTTAAAAGCACGATGTAATTCGTTTATAGTATCGCGATTTAACGCATTAAGTTTTGTTGGCCTATTAATGGTGATTGTAGTAATACCATCCTGAAATTCTGATAAAATATTAAAAATCATAATCTAAGTTTTAGGAAAGGTAACAATAAATGTGGTCCCTTTATTAAGTTGCGTCATAAAAGTAATGTTACCATTATAAGATTCAACTATATTTTTTACCATTGCCAAACCTAAACCTGTACCACTAGTTTTGGTCGTAAACTTAGGCTCGAACACCTTGGTTTCATTGCCTTCTGCAATACCAACTCCGTTATCTGAAACCGTGATTTTTATTTCGCCGCCATGTAAAGACACATGAACCACAATTTTAGGAACACGATCTTCTGGAATTGCCTGGATTGCATTTTTAACCAAATTCGTGACCACCCTAATCAATTGGGTCTTATCGAAAGTGGTGATAATCTCTTCCCTTTCCGCCAAGAACACGATATAATCTTTATTAAAAATATCTAAAGACAAACGCACCGTATTTACCACATTAACCGTTTCGTTTTGCTGGGCAGGCATATTTGCAAAATTAGAAAATGCGGAAGCTATAGAACTCATGGTATCTATTTGCTGAATTAAAGTCTCGGAATACTCTTCTACTTTATGTTTAATATTAGGATCGTCTGGACTAAACTTTCTCTGAAAATTTTGAACCGTTAATCGCATCGGAGTTAACGGATTTTTAATTTCGTGAGCCACTTGCTTCGCCATTTCTCGCCAAGCCTCTTCACGCTCACTTTTAGCCAACCGTTGTGCACTTTCTTCCAACTGATCGATCATACTATTATACGATTGTACCAAGGTTGAAATCTCTTCGCTAGCATCTTCAACTTCAATACGCGCATTGCGTTTCTCTAAAGTTGTTGTATTAATTTTATCACTTATTGTTTTAATAGATTTCGTGATATAATTAGCTAAAAAGAATGCAATTGCCGAAGCCAAAACAAGCATAAACAGATACGCATAACTAATACGCTCTAAAAACTCGTCTAATTCTCTAGCTAAAAAATCATCGTCTTCCAGGTAGGGCAAATTTATAATCGCTAAAGGCTTAAATTTCTGGTCGGTAAGATAAGTATACGACGACTGATAAACTTTATGATTTTCATTTTTAGTCTCTACAAAAGTATGTTCTGCAGTATTGGATAATGTATTAAGAATATCGGCGCTAATACATTCCTGCAAAGAATCTTGTGAAAATCCAGCTCTAGAAGATGTTAATATGGAACCGTCTAAATCGTATAGATTAATTTGTAAATTATGAATATTGGCTATTTCATAAATTTTCTTCTTAAAGATATAAGGGATTTTCTCCGTTTTAACCTCGTAAGATGTCTGTTTAATAACAAAACTAAGGTGAGATTTAATGTTTTTCTGCTTACGTTCTAAGCGCTGCTGATGGTAATCGATAGCCTCTTCTCCATACTGATAAATAGCAACGCCAACTATTAAAATAGAAGCCAATACCACCACAAAAAGCATGGCGACAAAAATACGTAGTCGTAAAGAGATTTTTTTTAATTTCATGAGTAATTATCGTGCCCTAAAGGTAACAATAATCAAGCCATTGTTTATGCATTGGGGTTTTTGGCTCGTATACGTTTATAAACCTTAAATCCAAGCATGATTAACACGCCGAGTACAAATATTCCAACGATACCAAAAATCCAATCAAAACTACTTTTTAATATAACTAGAAATACTACCGCAAAAAGGATAAAAGTGGCCCCTTCGTTCCAAAGTCTCATATAACTAGAGGTTTTACGGACATCGTCGACTTGTAATTGCTTAAAATATTGATGGGTTTTTAAATGATAAATAATCAGTAAAACAACAAATCCTAATTTTACATGCATCCAGGGCTCTTGTAACCAAGCGGGCATTAGAATAAGTAACCAAATAGCGAAAATAGACGCTAAAATTGCTGAAGGCCATGTAATAATATACCACAAGCGCTTAGTCATTAATTTTAATTGTTCGCCTAAAATTTCTTTATCAGGAGAAGGTTTATGAAAAGACTCTATTTGATATACAAATAACCTAGGAATATAAAAAAGCCCTGCAAACCAAGTGATGACAAAAATAAGATGAAGCGATTTTATATAATTGTAGTATTCCATAATTACGGATTAAGCGGTTGTACTCTTATTAATTAGATCTGTTTTTATTTCTCGGTTTAAAAAATACCCGGTTACTACAGTAGCCAAGACATCGGAAATTGGAAACGACATCCATACGCCCAACTCGCCATAAAATTCAGGTAGAATTAAAATTAAAGGTATAAAGAAAAACCCCTGACGAGTAAGCGTTAACAATAATGCAGGCCTGGCCTTCCCAATAGCCTGAAAATATGCCGCTCCAATTAACTGCAAAGCAATAATAGGCGTCGCCGCGAAAACCCAACGCATAGCAGCTGGTGTTTCTTTTAAGACTTCTGCATCTTGGGTAAACATTTTAGTAATTGTTTCTGGAAACGTCATGAGTAAGATAAAAACAATAGTTGCTAAAACTGCCGCATATTTAATAGCGATATTGATAGATTCTCGCACTCTATCGTACTGCTTTGCCCCATAATTATATCCTGCAATAGGAAGAAAACCTTGCGTTACTCCAAATACAGGAAATAAAGCAAACATAAGCATACGACCTACAATCGCATAAGCTGTTACCGAGACCTCGCCTCCTAGACGAAATAATATATTATTCATAAATAAATAAGTAACACTAACGACGGCCTGACGCGCAAGTGTTACAAACCCTAATGAACCTATTTCTTTGATGGTTTCCCATTTTAATATTAAATAAGACCAATCTATTTTTAATGAAGAATTATCAGACAAAAAATACCAAAGCACAAAAAGAAAACCCACGAGATTAGATCCCGTAGTCGCCCAAGCGGCTCCAGCCATACCCATATCGAAAGTATGGATTAATAAATAATCGAAAACAAGATTCCCCACAGACGGAATCATCATGGAATACATGGCGAATTTCGGATTTCCTTCTGATCGCATAACGTTGTTACCCATCATCGAGAATCCTAGAAACGGCACCCCATACATTACAATATTATAATATGTTTTTGCCGGATCAAAAATATCACCTTTTCCTCCGAAAGCTAAAATAATTTCATCGTTAAAAAATAAGCCTAGAAAAACAAAGGCGGTAATTAAAAGAAGAGTTAATGATATTTGATTACCAAAAGTAGCCAGCGCTTTTTCCTTATTCCCTGCTCCTAAAGCTCGTGAAATAATAGAAGACCCCCCAATACCAATGGACATTCCTAAGGCAGCAATAAAAAAGGAAACAGGCAAAACTATATTTATCGCTGCAATCGCTATAGATCCAATCCAGTTTCCTACAAAAATGGTATCTACAAGAACATTTAGAGACATAACCAAAATCCCTATAGATGCGGGCACAGACTGCTTAATTAAAAGCTGACTAATGGGTTTTATTCCTAAATCGACAGAAACCTTTTCTTTCATTGTTATGCTTTGACTGAATTATCTGCCCAATTGTTGATCCATGTTCCTAACAATGCAGACCACTCAGCGTCGTCGTTTAAGCAAGGTACTGTAGTGAATTCTTTTCCACCAACTTCATGAAAAAGCTCCTGACCTTCCATAGCTATCTCCTCTAAAGTTTCTAAACAATCACTTACAAAAGCAGGCGTAATTATCGCCATGTTTTTGGTGCCTTCTAAACCTAATCTTTCAATAGTTCTATCGGTGTAAGGCTGTAACCATGGATCAAAACCTAATCGAGATTGAAACGATGTCGAAAA
Organism: Formosa bonchosmolovskayae; assembly: GCF_051016085.1. Classification (GTDB taxonomy): domain Bacteria; phylum Bacteroidota; class Bacteroidia; order Flavobacteriales; family Flavobacteriaceae; genus Formosa. The sequence goes on along the minus strand of NZ_CP174605.1, from coordinate 1,315,290 downwards.
TGCACCTTCTTCCAATCCAAGTTGTTCTGCAACCAAGCGTGTTACTTCTAAACACTGGTGTTTGTAGCAAAATTCGTGAGCTTTTGAAGGCGTTACGCAACAAGAACCATCTATTTTACAATGCGATTTTGTGACATCACTTTTTTTAATGTGACGTTCTGGAACACCGTGATAGGAGAACAGTACATGATCGTAAGTTTTCCCTTCTAAATGGCGTTTTACAGATGCACTAAGCACCGATATATAATCTGGCTTATTATAAAATGCCGGTAAATGATCTATTTTTATGTTTGGAAAATATTTTTGACGTAATTCTTCAGCCAAAACTAAAATGGTTTCGGTAGTAGCCATTGCAAACTGCGGATATAAAGGAATTAAGAATACCTCATCTACACCTTGATCTACCAATTCTTGAAGGCCTTTTTTAATAGTCATCGATCCATAACGCATCGCTAAGGCTACGGGATATTTAACTTCCTGTTGCACTTTCGCTGCTAATCGTTCCGAGATAACAATTAACGGAGACCCTTCGTCCCACCATATTTTTTTATAAGCGGCTGCCGAAGCTTTAGGTCTTGTTTTTAAGATAATACCTTTAACAAGAGCCAACCTAGCTAATTGAGGAATATCTATGACACGCTCGTCCATTAGAAATTCTCCTAAATATTTTTTTACATCTTCTGGACTAGGGCTATCCGGAGACCCTAGATTAACAAGTAAAACACCTTTCTTCATATTACAAAAGTACAATAGAAATTAAGATCATACTATATTCTAATCATAGTATTATCTTATTTACTATTCAATCAAATCGATAATGTCTTCTGCAATAAATCAAAAAATATTACTTATTTCTTCTGCTTAGTTTTAGGTGGCTGATTATGAGTAGGACTTGACGTCTTTACATTATATTCTTGAAAAATGCCACATGACACCCCTGGCCTTACTAACGATTTAGTATTTGAATCTTTAGACCATGCTTCAATTTCTGGAGATAAATATTTCATAACATCTGATTTTAAACACATTATAAAGATAAATAGAAACTTTTTAAGTAAACGTTAAGAGCACGTTATAATCGTAATAAGAAGACATTTAGAAATGTGCTCCATTTTAAATAAAAGATAATATAAGTAATCTAGATATTTTACGATCTATTAACGTAAAACTAGAACATAATATGTTTAAGAATTAAATAGACTGTAAGTATTTTTTAGGCGTTGTACCATACTTCTTTTTAAACGCTGCAATAAAATGACTTGAAGTGCTATACCCCACTTTTAAACCAACTTCATTAACATTTAAACCACCGGTTTCCAGCAACTTCCTAGCTTCTTCCATTTTGTAGTCGAATAAAAAACTAAATACTGAATCACCATAAATCTGCTTAAAACCTTCCTTTAATTTTTTTAGTGTTAAACCAATTTCGTCTGCTAGTTCTTGTAGACTTGGTGGCTCGGCCATTCTAGAAACGATAATATCTTTCGCTTTTCTAATTTTAATCACGTTAGTTTCGTCTACTAAAAAAGGGCATTGTTCTACATTTGTATCTTCACTCCTATTAAAGTACAAGCTTAGCAACTCGTAGGCCTTACCTTTAAAATAAAGATTTTTAATAGATTCATTTAAATTGTAATGCATCATTTGCGTAAGTACAATGGCCATAGACGGCGATATTTTTCCGTCTTTATAATATTTCTTGTCTTTATTATCGCTACTTAAAAAAGTAATATAATCTGCTTCCTGAGAAAACAAGCCATGAAATTCTTTTATCGAAATTAAAACAGTAACTAACCAAGAGTTTGGGTTTACTTCTAAATGAATAGGTAAATCTTGTTGCGGATTATAGAGAAGCAATGAATTTTCTTCGCATATATTTAAAGTATAACTGCCCTTATTAAATTTAAAAGCAGATGCGCCTTTTAAACAAAAATGAAATTGAATGATACTACTATCGATAGCTTTCTCTACAACCTGAACCTCAAGCCCCTCATTTTGATAAGTTAACACAGAAAAACCTTGATCAATAATTGTTTCCTTTAAAGTTCCTACAGCGATATTTTTCTCTTCCATTTCTTTCAAAATTTATTGTGTTTTATTTAGATTGACTCTAAACTAATAGCTACAATAACGTTGTAACCCCTACAAAAGTATAACATTTATTAGTTTTGAATGGTATTTTGAACTAAAAAACCCGAAACGACACTAAAAGTTCTTTCAGCGTTACTTTTTTACAATTACGCTCTATACATTTGTCCTGAATTTCCAACGAATATAATAAATGAATCAAAATCACGGATCTAGAGGCACTTACTTTTATGCCATTGGATTAAGTTACAAAAAGGCAGACGCTGAGATTAGAGGACATTTTAGTCTTGATGATACAGCAAAATTAAATCTTCTAAACCAAGCTAAAGCGAATGGTATAGAAAGCTTAATTGTAACTTCTACTTGTAACAGAACCGAGATTTATGGTTTTGCAGAACATCCATACCAACTTATTAAATTATTATGCGATAATACAAAAGGGACGGTAGAAGAGTTTCAAGATGTAGCATACGTTTACAAAAGTAGCGAAGCAATCTCTCATATGTTTCGTGTAGGTTCTGGATTAGACAGTCAGATTCTTGGAGATTTCGAAATTATTAGTCAGTTAAAGAAAAGTGCTAGCTTATCTAAAAAGTTAGGATTATTAAATACTTTCTTAGAGCGTTTAATTACTATGGTTACTCAAGCAAGTAAGCGTATTAAAAACGAAACTGAAATTTCTTCGGGAGCAACATCTGTGTCTTTTGCATCTGTACAGTACATTTTAAATAATGTTTCTGAAATTTCTAACAAAAACATTTTACTATTCGGAACTGGTAAAATTGGTAGAAATACTTGCGAAAATTTAGTTAAACATACTAAAAACGAGCAAATCACTTTAATTAACAGAACAAAAGACAAAGCAGAACGTATTGCAGGAAAATTTAATCTTTTGGTTAAAGATTATTCTAATTTACAAGAAGAAATAAATAATTCTGATGTGTTAGTGGTTGCAACGGGAGCACAAAATCCTACCGTAGACAAACACTTAATACAAACTAAAAAGCCGTTATTAATTTTAGATTTATCGATACCAAAAAATGTACATGAAAATGTAAGCGAATTGGAAGGTGTAACACTTATACACTTAGATCATTTATCGCAGATTACCGACGAAACTTTAGAAAAGAGAAAAACACACATTCCTGTTGCCGAAATTATTATTGAGGATGTTAAAAAAGAATTTAACAGCTGGTTAGAAACACGAAAATTTGCACCAACAATAAAAGCTTTAAAGAATAAATTATTAGATTTTAAGTTGGCTGAATTAGATGTGCAACGTAAAAAAATATCTGATTTTAACGAAGCACAAGCTGAATTGATAAGCAATAATATTATTCAGAAAATAACAAATCATTTCGCGCATCACTTAAAGGACGAGGACTTTTCAACAAACGAAAGTCTTGAACTTATAAAAAAAGTGTTTCAATTAGAAACATCATCAAATGCATAAAACTATTCGCATTGGCACAAGAGACAGTAAATTGGCTCTTTGGCAAGCAAACACTGTCCAAAAACGTCTTGAAGATCTTGGGTATAAAACAGAAATTGTTGCTGTAAAATCTACTGGCGATCTTATTTTAGATAAACCTTTATACGAATTAGGAATTACAGGTATCTTTACTAAAACCTTAGATGTTGCCATGTTAAACGGCACGGTAGATATTGCTGTACATTCCATGAAAGATGTTCCCACCTTATTACCAAAAGGCATTATACAAACAGCTGTTTTAGAACGCGCCAATGTAAACGATATTTTAGTGCACAAAGGTTTAGATTTTTTAAATGCCGAAGGTACTATTGCAACGGGAAGTTTGAGACGAAAAGCGCAATGGCTTAACAGATACCCAAATCATAAAGTTGAAGATTTAAGAGGAAACGTGATTACACGGCTTCAAAAATTAGAAGATAATTCATGGAATGCCGCTGTGTTTGCTAAAGCCGGTTTAGAGCGTATAAATGTACTACCAAAACACTACACCGAACTAGACTGGATGGTCCCTGCTCCTGCTCAAGGTGCTATGGTTGTAGTAACTTTAGAAAAGGATAAAGACATTACAGAGGCTGTTTCTAAATTAAATGACACACCTACAGATATTTGCACACACGTAGAACGTGAATTTTTACGTATATTAGAAGCTGGCTGTACGGCACCAATTGGTGGTATTGCAACGATTACAAATGATACTATTGCTTTTACAGGTATTTTACTCGCTTTAGATGGAAGTAAAAAACTAAGTGTAACCAAAACCGAGATGCTTTCCAATTATAAAGGATTCGGAAAACGATGTGCTTTAGAAATCATTGAAAATGGAGGAAAAGAATTGATGGATTCAATTAAAAAGGAAATGAATTCGTAAAAAACTCAAAAAATAATGAAAATTAAAACGTTGCAAAATCTATATCGTTTTACAGATATTCTCATTTTATTTTTTTTAATTTTCGATTTCGGATTCAGTGTAAACGAAGAGTACAAACCATTTAGAATTCCTATTTACTCGACCATTACCTCGCTAATAATTACCTTTAATTTTATTAAACTTTTTCGGTATCCCAAAAGTGATCCCATTAGAAAAACCATAAGATTTAACATTGCAATATTAGTCACTACACTTATTGCTGCGTTTACGGTATACTATTTAAACAGTCATTTACCACCTGTAGAACAACTAATGAGACCCAAAATTATCTTTGAACTAGGGTTGTTCTTTTACCTCTTAATGCGCCTAACATTTTTTATAAAATACATTTATAAAATCTATTTTAACCCCGCTATATTATTTGTTGGGAGTTTTTTTATTTTAGTCCTTATCGGTTCCTTATTACTCATGCTTCCTAACGTTACCTTTAATGGCATTTCATTTGTCGATGCTTTATTTACTTCTACAAGTGCGATTTGTGTTACAGGACTAGCTGTTCTCGATACAGGTAAAGACTTCACCCAATTAGGACAAACTGTAATTATTATTTTAATTCAAATTGGAGGTTTAGGGATACTAACATTCACCTCGTTTTTCGCTTATTTCTTTAAGGAAAACTCTTCGTTTAGAGAAAGTATGTATATGAAAGATTATACCTCTACAGAAAACTTACAAGATGTATTTAAAATCGCCGCTCAAATCGTAGGTTTCACTTTAGGAATAGAACTGTTAGGAGCTGTATTTATCTATATGTCTATTGATACCATAAGCACGATAGAAAATAAAGTGTTTTTCTCTATTTTTCATTCAATCTCAGCTTTTTGTAATGCGGGATTCTCGACCTCATCGGCAAGTTTTTACGAGCCTACGTTGCGTTACGATTATTCGCTACAATGGGTTCTTATGCTACTTATAATTATTGGAGGTATAGGTTATAGCTTTATATTTAATTCGTTCTCGTATTTAAAACGAAGCTTTTTAAACCTATTCAGAACCAAAAACAAAGTATCTACAACCGTTCGAGTAATTACATTAAACTCTAAAATTACACTGGTAACCACTAGCATATTATTAGCCGTAGGATTTATATTTTTCTATTTTGCCGAAGCGAATTATAGTTTGCAAGACCACGATTCTGCTTTTGGAAAAATTACCACAGCGATGTTCTCTTCGGTCACACCTAGAACTGCAGGTTTTAACACGGTAGATTACGCCCATGTTGCAACGCCATCGCTATTAGTCGTTATATTCTTAATGTGGATTGGAGCCTCTCCAGGATCTACCGGTGGAGGAATAAAAACCAGTACATTTGCAATTGCAACTTTAAATATATTCGCTACAGCAAGAGGAAAGAAACGTATAGAAATTAATACCAGAGAAATCTCTAGTAACACCGTAAACCGTGCTTTTTCTATTATTTCCATCTCGTTAATAACTATAGGAACAGCCATACTCTTACTCTTGTTTTTTGAGCCAGAAAAGGATTTATTAGCCATTGCCTTCGAGTGTTTTTCTGCTTATAGTACTTCAGGTTTAAGTATAAATCTAACACCTACTTTAAGCGAACCTAGCAAATATGTACTTATTGCGGTTATGTTTGTAGGACGAATAGGACTGTTAAACTTGCTCTTTGGAATGTTAGGGCAGGTAGAACAAAAATTTTATCAATATCCACAAGAAAATATTTTAATCAACTAAGATATAATTAAATGAAAATCATCATTTTTGGTCTCGGAAATTTCGGAATGTCTCTAGCTCTTAGCCTGACAGAAACAGGCAATGAGGTGGTTGGAATTGACAAAAACATGGACAAAGTAAATATTGTAAAAGATAAAATTGCCCACAGTATTTGTTTAGACTCTACCAACGAACTAGCTTATCAGGCGCTTCCTATTAAACAAACCGATATTGCTGTTGTTGCTATTGGAGAAAACGAAGGTGCTGCAATTATTACCACTGCTATCTTAAAAAAACTAACAACTGCAAAAGTTATTAGTCGTTCGCTATCGCCCATTCACGACACAGTGTTACAAGCTATGGGTATAACATCTATAGTACACCCGGAACAAGAAGCCGCTCTTAAATTAACCAATAAAATTAATCTTAAAAATATAGTTGATAGTTTTAAAATCGATGAAAAATATTCAATTTCAGAAATAAAAACACCTATCGAGTTTGTCGGAAAGTCTATTTCAGATTTAGCAATTAGATCTAAACACAAGCTAAACATAGTCACTATTCTTAGAAAAAAAGAAAAAGTAAATATTATCGGAAACAAAACTGTAATTAAAGAAGTTATCGGAATACCAGGTGCTGATACCATAATTCAAGAAAATGATATTTTGGTAGTTTTTGGTTTGGATGACGATATTTCTAAAATTTGCCACAAACATTAACAATGCCAATTAAATCAATATTATCAACCAAAACGCTTCATAAAGATTATAAGGCGTTACTTACTAAGGCTAACATTCCCGTTACAGAATATAACGCCATCACTATTGATTACGTCGATTTTGATTCTGAGATGATTGTGGAGAACGCAATTATTACAAGTCAGAATGCAGCTAAAGCCGTTATCGATAATAAAGTGGTTATAAGAAACTGCTTTTGCGTTGGCGAAAAAACAATGGCGTTTCTTGAAGAACACGGCCAGAACGTTTCTAAAATGAAGTTATATGCCGTAGATTTAGCAAATTATATTGTAAAATATCATAAAAACGACATGTTTACTTTTTTCTGCGGAAACCTAAGGCAAGACGCGTTACCAGATGCTTTGCAAAAAAATAATATTGACCTAAAAGAAATTATCGTGTATAAAACAACACCTACGCCTCAAAAAATTGAAGGTGAGTTTGATGCGATTTTATTTTATAGTCCTAGTGGCGTTGCAAGTTACCTATCGGAAAACAGCATAACAAATCAAGTGGCTTTCTGCATAGGAACTACAACGGCTTCTGCATTACAAGAACATACTAAAAACATAGTAATACCTTCGAGTCCTACTATAGAAAACTTACTACAAAGTGTAGTTAAATACTCAAAAAAATCATGATTAAAAACGATTTATACTTAAGAGCTTTAAAAGGAGAAACTGTAGAACGTCCTCCCGTTTGGATGATGCGTCAAGCAGGACGCTACCTTCCAGAATTTATTGCTATCCGCGAAAAATACGATTTCTTTACGCGTTGTCGCACACCTGAATTGGCGAGTGAAATTACAGTTCAACCTATCCGTAGATATGGTATGGATGCTGCTATTTTATTCAGTGACATATTAGTGATTCCGCAAGCGATGAATATCGAGGTAGAAATGAAACCTAATTTTGGTCCGTATTTACCAAATCCTGTTCGCGACCAAAGAGGTGTAGATAACGTGATTGTTCCCGATGTAAATATCGAGCTAGACTACGTTATGCAAGCCATTAAAGCGACTAAAGAATTATTAAACAACGACATTCCATTAATAGGTTTTGCGGGTTCTCCATGGACTATTTTATGTTACGTCGTGCAAGGACAAGGCAGTAAAAATTTCGATAAAGCCAAAGAATTTTGTTTTACAAATCCGATAGCTGCACATCAATTACTTCAAAAAATTACAGATACAACTATTGCGTATTTAAAAGCTAAAGTAGTTGCAGGAGTAGATGCTGTACAAATTTTCGATTCTTGGGGAGGTATGTTATCGCCAACAGATTATAAAGAGTTTTCTTGGCAATATATCGACCAAATTATTGAAGCTTTAAAAGACGATGCACCAGTAATTGCATTTGGTAAAGGGTGTTGGTTTGCACTTGGAGACATGGCTAAAAGTAATGCCGCGGCATTGGGAATAGACTGGACATGTTCTGCCCAAAACGCACGTTACTTAACAGGAGGAAACATTACACTTCAAGGAAACTTCGATCCGTCAAGATTATTATCGCCTCCTTCAGAAATTAAGAAAATGGTACACCAAATGATTAACGAATTTGGTAAAGACAAATACATTGTAAATCTTGGTCACGGTATCTTACCTAACATTCCGTTAGACAATGCCAAAGCCTTTATAGACGCAGTAAAAGAGTACAAATAGAACATGGATAAATCGTTTTACATTGCTAATCTAGAAGTATCTGATGCGCCACATCTTCATAAATTTATGATGGCTAATGTAAAGCGATTTGTACCCTATTTACCTTATACCCTCGCAAAAAATTTAAAGGTTGAAGCGTCTAAAGAATACATTATCGCGCAACAACAAAAAAGAGAGCATAAACACGAATACACGTTTACTCTTAAAGACGTTACAACAAACGCCATCTTTGCGCTTATCATCCTAAAAGATATCGATTGGAAAAATGGCATAGGTGAATTTGCATATTGCATAGACGAACACAAGGAAAATAAAGGCATAATGTCTTCGGCAATTGCTAAATTTTCTCATTATGCATTTACGGATTTACACTTAAAAACCCTTCAAATTATTTCGCATAAAACAAATGTTGCAAGTATAAAAGTTGCTATAAACGCAGGGTTTGTTTGGACAAAAACTTTAAAAAACGAATACGCGCCGCCAAACGCACCAACTCAAGACATGGAATTATATGAATTACAGTGTGAAAGATAAATTTTATCAATACATATTAGAATTACAAGATACCATTACATCGGCTTTAGAAACTGTAGATGGAACCGCTAAATTTCAAGAAGATATTTGGAAACGCCCAGAAGGTGGAGGTGGTCGTACACGGGTCATTGAAAACGGAGCGGTTTTCGAAAAAGGTGGTGTAAATATTTCTGGAGTTCACGGCGAACTTCCTGAAAGTATGCAAAACTATTTTGGTGTTAAAGATGCCAATTTCTTTGCCTGCGGATTAAGTCTCGTACTACATCCTAAAAACCCAATGGTGCCAACCGTACATGCCAATTGGCGTTATTTTGAAATGTATGATAAAGAAGGTAATATTGTAGACCAATGGTTTGGTGGCGGACAAGATTTAACGCCTTACTATCTTTTTGAAGAGGATGCCACTCACTTCCATACCGTTTGCAAAACGGCTTGCGATAAACACGATGCCGATTTTTACAACACGTATAAAGAAAAGTGTGACAAATATTTTTGGAATGCTCACAGACATGAAGCCCGAGGTATAGGCGGTTTATTTTACGATTATTGTAAAGCCACCGACGCTATGTCTATGGAAAACTGGTACGATTTCACCACCGAAGTGGCCAATAGTTTCCTTGAAAGCTACGTGCCTATTGCCGAAAAGCGAAAAGATTTACCTTTTACTGAAACACAACGCAACTGGCAAGAAATCCGTCGTGGGCGTTATGTAGAATTCAATTTAGTACACGATAAAGGCACATTATTCGGACTTAAAACAAATGGCCGTATAGAAAGTATTTTAATGAGTTTACCACCGCATGTGCAATGGGTTTATAATCATACTCCCGAAACAGGTAGTGAAGAAGAAAAATTAATAACTGTTTTAAAACATCCTGTAAAATGGATTTAAGCCGACACGATTATTTTGTTGCGACCTTTCTGTCTTGAATATGAGTACACTCTTATTAATTTTATTTTCAACCATTCTTAAATATAGAAGACTATTAACACCCTATTTATGCCATTAAAAAATTTTAAAATACTTCTTTTAATTTTTCTAATTTCATATGTCGGGCTATCTCAAAACAAAGAATTAAAAGACTCGATTAACAGTACCCCAAACGCGTATGTTCATTTTTATAAAAACAGATTAATCACGCGTATTTACTATGTTAACACATCGAACTCGTTAACTGTAAACCATGAAAATTCGGGTAAAAGTTTAGATTTTAATGCAAATAAACAATCTCGAATTGGAGCAAGTATAGCATTTAGAAAACTTGCCATTTCATACTCTTACGCACCAGAATTTATTAGTACAAACAAAAACAACCAAAGCTCGAAATTATTCAATTTAAACTTAAGAGGCTTTTACAAAAGACGTTGGATGCAAACCATAAAAGTTTATAATGAAAAAGGCTTTTATGCAAAAAATGGAGGCCAAAGCATCTACCTACCAAATACAGAATCTTTCAAAATTGGAGGTTCTACATCTTATATTTTTAACGACAATTTCTCATACAGAGCGCTAGCTTCTCAAAACGAAAGACAACTTAAAAATGCAGGAAGTTTTATTCCAGGAGTGACGTATTACTATTCTAATTATCATTTAGATACAGAGGGTAAACTAGACGAAAACAACCTTAAACAAAAATTTAATTCTTACGACTTACTATTCTCGCCTTCCTATTTTTACAATTACGTTCCTAATAAAAATTTACTAATTTCTGCAGGTACTACCCTTGGTTTAGGCTTGAATTATTCAACCTCCGAAAACAACAATATTACCACTCTAGTTACAGAATTAGGCTTTAGCGGAACCGTTACATATGATTTAACAAATCTTTATATAGGCTCACATTTTAATTACTTAATTTTAAAGCATAATACAAATCGGTCGTTATATGTAAAAGACGACGTTCCTTATTTTCAGTTTTTTGTAGGTTACCGCTTTAGGGCGTCAAAAAAACTTGTGAAAACTGCCGAAGATTTCAATGAAAAAATAACACCAATAATTCCAAATATATAATCATGTTCCCTATCAAAAGAAACAGACGTTTAAGAACCAATGAAGCTATTCGTTCTTTAGTTCGTGAAACCATTATCTCTCCAAACGATTTTCTAGTACCACTTTTTGTGGTAGAAGGTAAAGGTGTAAAAGACGAGATTCCGTCTATGCCAAACTACTTCAGGTTAAGCTTAGATTTGCTAGAAAAAGAAGTTAAAGAATTATGGGCTTTAGGTTTAAAATCGGTTTTACTTTTTGTTAAAGTAGACGATAATTTAAAAGACAATAAAGGTACCGAAGCTATAAACCCAAACGGATTGATGCAACGTGCTATTAAAACAGTTAAAAACGCCTGTCCGGGCATGTTGGTTATGACCGATGTAGCTTTAGACCCATACTCTTCTTACGGACACGATGGTATTGTATCAAATGGTGTTATACTTAACGACGAATCTTCGGATATTCTCGCAGAAATGGCGTTAAGTCATGCCGTAGCGGGTTCAGATTTTATTGCGCCTAGTGATATGAACGACGGAAGAACTTTAAAAATTCGTCAGTTACTAGAACAAGAAGGTTTTACAAATACCGGAATTATGGCCTATACCGCAAAATATGCTTCTGCATTTTATGGTCCGTTTCGTGATGCTCTCGATTCGGCTCCAGTGGATTTAGTTGATGTGCCAAAAGACAAAAAAACATATCAAATGGATTTTGGTAACAGACTAGAAGCTGTTCGAGAAACTTTAATAGATATTGAAGAAGGTGCCGACATCGTTATGGTAAAACCAGGATTATGTTACTTAGATATTGTACGCGAAATTAAGAATGAAGTTAATGTACCTGTAGCTGTATACCAAGTTTCTGGAGAATATGCCATGCTAAAAGCCGCTTCGGAACGCGGATGGTTAGACCACGATGCCGTTATGATGGAACAAGTAACCGCCATTAAAAGAGCGGGTGGAGATATTATTGCAAGTTACTTTGCTAAGGATGTTGTGAAATTGATTTCGTAACTTAGCTAAAAATCAAATAAATCTATATGGGCGCACTTTTATTATGGGCAACAGTTTCAATCTTTTTTTCATTTTTATGTTCAATCCTCGAAGCTGTATTTTTGAGTGTAACTCCTACGTTTATAAACGTTAAAAAGAATGAAGGAAAAGAGTACGCCACAACTTTAGAAAATCTTAAAAAAGATGTCGACAAACCATTAATCGCCATCTTAACTCTTAATACCATAGCACATACTTTAGGTGCTATGATGGTTGGTATTCAAGCCGAAAGCTTGCCTTATAAATTCGAGCTTTTCGGCGTGAATACAGTAGGTATAGTTTCTGCAATCATGACTTTTTTAATTTTAGTGGTTTCAGAAATTATTCCTAAAACTATTGGTGCTAAATACTGGCAAGAATTGGCTAATTTTACATCTAAAGCACTTACTGTTTTAATCTTTCCTTTAAAATATACTGGTATTTTATGGGTGCTTCAACTTACCACAAAACTTATTGGCGGTAAAGGTCACGGTAGTGTTTTAAGTCGTGAAGATTTTCACGCCATGGCCGATATGGCTACCGAAGATGGTGTATTTCAAGAATCTGAAAGCAAGATTTTAAAGAACTTACTAACGTTTAAAGACATTCTTGCAAAAGATGTCATGACGCCTCGAACGGTAATTAAAACAGCAAACGACACGACTACGGTTCAGGATTTTTTCAAAGAAAATTCGAACATTCGTTTCTCTAGAATTCCAGTTTACACAGATACGCCAGACAACATTACAGGCCTAGTTTTAAAAGACGAAATTTTTAAAGAAATGGCGCTTGGTAATGGGAGTAAAACATTAAAAGATTTAAAACGAAACATCATTATAATTGAAAGAAACATTCCAATTCCAACCCTATTTGAACAACTTGTAGAAAGCAAAAATCATATGGCTTTAGTAGTCGATGAATATGGTTCGGTAAGCGGCATTGTTACTATGGAAGATGTTATAGAAACGCTTCTAGGACTTGAAATTATGGATGAAAGTGACCACGTAGCCAATCTGCAAGCCTTAGCTAGAAAAAGCTGGGAAGTACGTGCCAAACGTTTGGGTTTAATTAATGATACACCTGAAGAAAACTAATGGATTCTTGTGTTGTAAACTCGCCTTTGGGGTTCACACGAATTAAAGGAGACGCCGACGGCATCGTTTCCATAAACGTTTTAAATTCTGAAGAAACACCTTCCGAACACATTCCAGATGTTCTTTTAGATTGTGTAAACCAACTGCAAGACTATTTTGAGGGTAATCGCACAACCTTCAGCTTTAAGCAAAATCCAAAAGGCACAGATTTTCAGAAAAAAGTGTGGCAAGCGTTAACAAAAATTCCATACGGAAAAACACTCTCCTACCTAGAGCTTTCTAAACAACTGGGCGATGTAAAAGCCATTCGTGCTGTCGCCAATGCCAATGGGAAAAATCCGCTTTGGATTGTTGTGCCCTGCCACCGTGTTATTGGTACCGACGGAAGTTTAACGGGATATGCTGGTGGTTTGCATCGTAAGCAGTGGCTGTTAAATCATGAAAGTCCGGTTACGCAACAAACCTTATTTTAAATTATTATCTTTATTCCACTTAAATTTTCGGCATGAAATTCTTATCCAAACTTTTAAAGTTTATCGTTACTGTATGCGGTTTACTTATAGTTCTATTATACATATTCGATTACGATTACATTTTAAAAGCTGTTCGCGTAACATACGGCACAGGGCATAAAACAGCATTTCTAGAAGATTATAAAGAGTTTGACAATCGTGTTATAAAAAGTAGCTCACCTCAGCCTTGGAACATACATAAAGATTATAATAAAATGACCATTACAGACAGTTTAGAACGCACCAATATAGCCAACGGCACTATCGCGTATCTAATTATTAAAAACGATAGTATTTGGTTTGAGAAGTACTACGATGGTTTCGAAAATACATCAAAGACCAATTCTTTTTCTATGGCAAAAAGCATCATTTCTGCTATGCTTGGTAAAGCCATTATGGAAGGCAAAGTGAGAAGTTTAGACCAAAAGGTGAGTGATTTTTATCCAGAATTTAAAAACGGATTATCAGCAAATTTAACGGTGGGCGATTTATCGTCTATGGCCTCTGGATTAGATTGGGACGAGTCTTATTATTCTCCATTTTCGGTGACTACCCGTGTTTATTTCGATGAAGATTTAGCACCTGTTATTTTAAACATGAAAGGCATCGAGGCTCCTGGAAAATCGTATAAATATTTAAGCGGAAACACCCAATTGTTAGGTATGGTTCTTGAAAAAGCAACAGGCCAAAATATGTCAGGATATTTAAGCGAAGAGTTTTGGAAACCTATGGGTTTTGAAAGTGATGCGCTTTGGCAACTCGATAGCGAACAACATGGATTAGAAAAAGCATATTGTTGTATTGCCAGTAATGCACGTGATTTTGCACGCTTTGGAAAATTGTATAAAGACTATGGAAAATGGAACGGCGAACAACTTTTAGACTCAGCGTTTGTTCAAAAATCGATTACACCACGTTTTCCTGAAAGCCCAGAATATGGCTACGGTTGGTGGTTAAAAACCATAAAAGACAAACACTTTTTTATGATGCGTGGACACCTTGGGCAATACGTTATTGTAGAACCAGAAGACAATATTATAATAGTTCGCCTAGGACATAGTAAAGGTCCAAAAGGAAATGGTGAAACCTTTTCGAAAGACATTTTTGCGTATATTGAGGAAGGATATAATATGTTAGATGAATGATAAACAAGCTCAACCTTGAAGACATTTTATTTCTGGACATCGAAACCGTTCCAGAAACGCAGCATTTTTCAGAATTAAGTGAGGCCAAAAAAGAGCTGTGGAGTTTAAAATCTAAATATCAAAGAAACGAACTCTCGGCAGAAGAATTTTACGACCGTGCTGGAATTTGGGCCGAGTTTGGTATAATTGTCTGTATTTCGGTTGGGTATTTTAAAATAGACGGAGATAATAGGCAGTTTAGAACCACGTCTTTTCACGGTGAAGAAATCGAAATTCTAAAAGACTTCAAGACCCTTTTAGACACCCATTATAATCATCCCAAAAAACTATTATGCGCTCACAATGGTAAGGAATTCGATTTTCCATATATTGCTCGTCGTATGATTATCCATAACGTCCCGTTACCAGAAAAACTTAATTTATTTGGCAAGAAACCATGGGAAGTACCACATCTTGATACTTTAGAACTATGGAAGTTTGGCGATTATAAAAGCTATACGTCTTTAAAGTTACTTACCAACGTTTTAGGCATACCCTCGCCAAAAGACGATATTGACGGCAGTGAAGTATATCGCGTGTATTACAAAGAAAACGAAGTTAGCCGCATTATTGCATACTGCGAAAGAGATACCATTGCTGTTGCTCAGATTTTTTTACGTCTACGTGGCGAATCCATTTTAACCGACTACGAAATTATTCATATTTAAATGATTAAAACCCCTCTATTACACATTGAAAATCTCGCTATTTCCTTTAACGGAAACGAGGTGATTCATTCGATTTCTTATCATTTAAACGGGAATGAAATACTAGGAATTGTAGGAGAATCTGGATCTGGAAAATCGGTATCTTCCTTAGCTATTTTAGGATTGCTACCTAAAGACATATCAAAAACTACAGGTTCTATTCATTTTCAAGATAAAGATTTAACACAAATCAATCAAAAAGCATTTCAAGGAATTCGTGGTAATAAAATCGCCATGATTTTCCAAGAACCAATGAGTTCTTTAAATCCGTCAATGCGCTGTGGTGCACAGGTAGAAGAAATACTAAATGAGCACACCCAATTATCTCAAACGGAAATAAAGCAACGTGTTTTAGAGTTGTTTCAGCAAGTAAAACTACCTGAACCGGAGCGTGTTTATAAATCGTATCCGCATGAAATTTCTGGCGGACAAAAACAACGGGTTATGATTGCTATGGCTATTGCCTGCGAACCCGATATTTTAATCGCCGACGAACCTACAACCGCTTTAGATGTTACAGTTCAGAAAGAGATAATTCTATTATTAAAAGAATTACAAGCCAAAACACAAATGAGTATTATTTTTATTACTCATGACCTCGCTTTAATTTCTGAGATTGCCCATCGGGTTTTAGTAATGTACAAAGGAGATATTGTAGAGCAAGGGACTTCTGAAACTATATTTAACCACCCGCAACATATTTATACCAAAGCTTTAATAAATTCTAGACCATCTTTAGACGTACGTTTAAAAACGTTACCAACAATTCAGGATTACTTGGAAGATACCATTTCTGAAACGATAGTTACTGCTGAAGATAGAGCACTAGCGCATAAAAAATTATATAGTAGCACACCTCTACTAGAAGTTATCAATCTAGAAAAAGAATATGTTTCTAGATCAGGATTTTTTGGAAAAACAGAAACTTTTAAGGCTGTAAATAAGGTAAACTTTAAAATTTACGAAGGTGAAACTTTAGGTTTGGTAGGTGAATCGGGTTGCGGGAAATCCACCTTAGGAAATGCTATTCTCCAGCTCGATAAAGCGACTGCAGGAACTATTTTATACAGAGGTACGGATATTACGAATCTCCCTAAAAAAGCGATGAGAACACTTAGGAAGGATATTCAGATCATCTTTCAGGATCCTTATGCTTCCTTAAATCCGAGATTAACTGTTGGTCAGGCTATTTTAGAACCTATGACGGTGCACAAATTGTATAAAAACAAAGCCGAACGCAAAGCTAAAGTATTAGAGATCTTAAACCGTGTTGGACTTTCTGAAGATTATTTTAATAGATATCCGCATGAATTTTCCGGCGGACAACGTCAGCGTATAGGAATAGCCAGAACTATTGCACTACAGCCTAAATTAATTGTATGTGACGAGTCTGTATCGGCTTTAGATATTTCCGTTCAAGCTCAGGTTTTAAATCTGTTAAATGAATTGAAAGATAAATTCGGATTCACTTACATATTTATTTCTCACGATTTAGCGGTTGTAAAATATATGTCCGATCAATTGATTGTGATGAACAAAGGAAAGATTGTAGAAAAAGACGACGCAGATATTGTATATAATAATCCGAAACAAGAATATACAAAAAAACTAATTCTAGCTATTCCAAAAGGATTGTAGCTTGAATTAGTTTTTTAACTAAATACTTAAAAATTCTAACACATAACTCGAGGTTATCGTAGGCTCCATGTTTGCAACACTTCGCCCAATTTGATTCGTCAGGTAGATTTGGGGCTACATTCGTAATCGTTAGATCTTGGTAGATTTGGGGTCTATAAGTTCTAGTATTTTTGGGTACTACAAAGATGTTAAATATTTCTTATATATCGTTTAAATACACAAATTTATCGACCAAATACACTAAATTTTAACATTTACCAGTTTTTTATATTCTATTTATAGTTATTTAAACGTTCATTTCTGGAATTTCTCCTTTAATTTCTAATCGTCCTTCGGTAGCATTCTTAATGGTATCTACCGAAACACCAGGAGCACGTTCTAATAATTTAAATCCGTTTTTGGTGACTTCGAGAACAGCTAGATTGGTAACAATTTTTTTAACACACCCTACTCCAGTAAGGGGCAAACTGCAACGTTTTAACAATTTAGATTCTCCAGCTCTATTGGTATGCATCATGGCCACAATAATATTCTCGGCACTAGCGACCAAATCCATTGCGCCTCCCATACCCTTCACCATTTTACCAGGTATTTTCCAATTGGCAATATCTCCGTTTTCCGAAACCTCCATAGCACCTAAAATGGTTAAATCGACATGCTTTCCTCGAATCATTGCAAAACTAGTTGCCGAATCGAAAAAACTAGCTCCTGCTAACGTTGTTATAGTTTGTTTTCCCGCATTAATAATATCGGCATCCTCATCGCCTTCAAAAGGAAAAGGCCCCATACCTAAGACGCCGTTTTCACTCTGAAATTCAACTTGTATATCGTCACGTACATAATTAGCCACCAAAGTAGGAATCCCAATTCCTAAATTAACATAGTATCCGTCCTTAACTTCTTTTGCAATACGTTTTGCTATTCCTATTTTGTCTAACATCTATTCTAATTTGAAAATAATATAATTTGAAAATTTGAAAATTACACTCTCCTAAAATGAAACTGATTTTATATTGAATAAGTTTTTAAATTGTCATTCTGTTTTTTTACTTGTAGAAATTATTTTATTGATAATTAAAACAATAGACCTTAAATCTTTAAATAATTCCTCACTTGGGTTTGGGTAAAATTCCGACATTTTACATAAGGTTAACCAATACTCCAACTCATCTGATTCTTTAGCCGATATTTTAAACTTATGAATAAAATCCTTTTTACTTTCTGCATTCTGCGCCTCTCTAATATTGGCTCCGATTGAAGTTCCACTTCTAAAAACCTGGGACGCCATTTCGTATTTATGAATACCTCGCAATGTTTCTGAAAAACCAATTATTTTTAATGAAAAATTAAACGTAAGCGTTACAATTAAATTCTCTCTATCGTTTCTCATCTTTTAATTATTTAAGAATCACAAATGCCAGCATTTTCAAATTTTCAAAATATTAAATTGATTAATTATTTTTTTATCACTGTTCGCTGTTCAATACGCTTTTCATAATCATTACCCTGAAAAATACGTTGCACAAAAATTCCTGGGACATGAATCTGATTCGGATCTAAGGTGCCTACCGGAACCAACTCTTCAACCTCAGCAACGGTTATTTTTGCGGCGCCACACATAACTGGATTAAAATTGCGCGCCGTACCTTTAAACACAAGATTTCCAGCAGCATCACCTTTCCAAGCTTTCACGAATGAAAAATCCGCTTTAAATGCATGCTCTAACACATACATTTTTCCGTCGAACTCGCGAGTTTCCTTGCCTTTGGCCACTTCAGTACCGTAACCAGCTGGTGTATAAATAGCAGGAAAACCCGCTTGTGACGCGCGACAACGTTCGGCTAAAGTTCCTTGCGGAATTAACTCTACATCCAACTCACCACTAAGCATTTGTCTTTCAAACTCATCGTTTTCTCCTACATAAGACGAAATCATTTTCTTGATTTGTTTTTTCTGAAGTAATAAGCCCAATCCAAAATCGTCTACTCCGGCATTATTCGAAATACATGTTAATCCCTTAATTTCCTTTTTTACTAACTCGGTTATTGCATTTTCGGGAATACCACATAAACCGAAACCACCAAACATCATCGTCATATTATCGGAAACTCCATGTAAAGCATCTTCGACAGATTCTACAGTTTTTGTAATCATGTTTTTTTTGTATTTTATTCTACTTAAAAATACGAAATCAGAAGGTTTAAGCCCTATAAATTTAGAAATTAATAAAAACAACCGATATATTGTCTTATAAACACATTTGAGCTGAGAGTATAGGAAACACAAAAGCCATTCTAAAACAGTCTGCACTGGCTTAGAATGGCTTTTAAATATATATTAAAATTGACTTAGAAATCTAAATCTGACGGTACATCTACATTAGGTGTCTTATCATCATTCTCTGAAGAACTTGCATCATCATAACAGTCTACCTTAATCGTTAATTCTTCCGGAGCTTCGAACTCTGCAGTCGATATATTTAAAGCTTCATCTGCATAACAACTTTTCATATAAGACCCCCAAATTGGAAGCGCCATAGAAGCACCTTGTCCGTAGGTAATACTTTTAAAATGGACAGCTCTATCTTCTGCTCCTACCCAAACTCCTGTCACTAAATTTGGAACCATCCCCATAAACCAACCATCACTTTGGTTTTGTGTGGTTCCAGTTTTACCAGCAATAGGATTCTTTAATTCGTAAGGATATCCAGTCATAATTTCTCGATATACTGCACTCCATTTTTCAGCACCTACCGTTCTTAAACGTGTTCCCGAACCTCCTTCGGTAACACCTTCTAGTAATTTTACAGTAACATAGGCTACCTCTTCACTTAAAACATCCTTAGTTTTAGGTGTAAACTGGTATAAAATAGTGTTGTTTTTATCTTCGATACTCGTAACCATGACAGGTTCGGTATACACCCCTTGATTAGCAAAGGTGGCATAAGCCGCTACCATTTCATAAACACTTAAATCTACAGTACCTAATGCAATAGAAGGCACCTCTGGAATTTCGGTAGTCACACCTAATTTATGCGCCATATCGATAACATGTGCAGGCCCCACCTTGTCCATTAATTGCGCAGTAATTGTATTTACAGAATTTGCTAAAGCTCCTTTAAGTGTTCTTGTACCACCGTAAGTTAAACCTGAGTTTTCTGGACACCAATCTTTTAAATTTCCCCAACGACCTTCTTCTATACAATATGGTACATCCGGAAATTCGTCGCAAGGCGATAAATGCAATTGGTCTATAGCAGTTGCATACACAAAAGGTTTAAACGTAGAACCTACCTGACGCTTTCCTTGTTGCACGTGATCGTACTGGAAATGGCGATAATTCATACCTCCAACCCATGCTTTTACATGTCCGGTTTCTGGGTCCATTGACATCATACCTGGATGTAAAAACTTCTTGTAATAACGCATAGAATCTATGGGTTTCATAATTGTATCGATCTCTCCTTCCCAAGAAAACACAGTCATTGGAACAGCCACATCAAACGATGCAATAATTTCTTCGTTTGTTTTTTTAAGGTCGTATTTCATCTTTCTCCAACGCTCAGACTGACGCATAGCACGCTTCATAAGGCCATTAATTTCGTCTGTATCTAATCCTAAAAATGGAGCTGTAGGATTTCTATCTGGAGTATTCTGATGGTCAAACTCTGCTTGCAAGTTTTTCATGTGATCTTGCACGGCATCTTCTGCATACTGTTGCATGCGCGAATCGATAGTTGTATACACTTTTAGTCCATCACTATATAAGTTGTAATTTGTACCATCTGCTTTTGGATTATTTTTAATCCAGTCTTTCATGAATTTCTTTAAATACTCTCTAAAGTAAGTTGCAATACCTTCACGATGCGATTCTGGGGTGTAAGTGAATTGTAACGGTGTTTGTTGAATAGAATCCTTTACACGCTCTGTGATATAACCATATTTTTGCATCTGACTTAAGACCACATTTCTACGGTTTCTTACATCTTCAGGATACTTTCTTGGATTAAACGCTGAGGCATTTTTAAACATCCCGACCAACATCGCCGATTCTTGAATATCTAAATCTTGGGGTTGTTTACCAAAGTAGATGCTTGCAGCACTTTTTATACCATCGGCATTATTTAAAAAGTCGTAAATATTAAAATACTGAGCTATAATTTCTTCCTTGGTATACTGACGTTCTAAGCGGATAGCAATAATCCATTCTTTTATCTTTTGCCCAATACGCTCTACTATGTTTTTAGAACCTTCACCATGAAACAATTGTTTTGCAAGCTGTTGCGAAATGGTACTCGCACCACCGCCTTTACCCATTTTCACAATGGCTCTTAATGTTCCGCGACCATCAATACCTGAATGTTCAAAAAATCGAGCATCCTCGGTAGCAATTAAAGCATCCACCAAGTGCTGAGGCAAAGCTTCATAATCGACCGGAGTTCGGTTGTCGTTAAAATAAAATTTACCTAATGTCTTCCCATCTGAAGAAATAATTTCGGTTGCAAGATTTGTTTTAGGATTTTCTAAAACCGTGTGATCTGGTAGATCTCCAAATACTGAAGCTGATACAAATAGTAATATAGCAGCGATAATACCGGTAAGGAAAAGAATCCAAAACCAACGTATGTATGTACCAAAGCTTTGGCTTTTTTCAGGTTGTTTCTTTTTTGCCATCTAATTAAGTGTTGTTGGTTTTTCTATTCTGAAGCCTACATCTGTAATGCCTTCAAGGTTTATTACACCATTTACCTTGCCATTTTCTCTCATGGCATGTTGAATTTTTACTTTATACTGTCCAGATTCATTTAAAATGAAACCTTCTTTATACCATAATTTATTTTCTTTGATGCTACCTGCTCCTGCACCTAGAAATTCGCCATTAGGTTTTGCCATTTTATACTCTAAAGTATCTGTTAGACTTTTACCATGAGGAAATTCTAAATCGACTATTAAAAATAAATTACTGTATTTATAATCGTTATTATTTCTAATATTTACGAATAAATTATACGCATTTGTTGTGTCTGGGGGTGTAAAATCGAACTGAACCACATTGTCTTTATTCCAAGCTCCAGGCACCGATTTATAAGCATCAAACATATGTCCGGAATCACACGAAGCGAATACAAACAGTATGCTTAAACAAAATAAAACCGCACTACTTTTCTGCATTGGTATTCGGATTTGATTTCTGATTAGGCTTAGCATTAGGCTTTGGTCTAGGTTTTGGCTTAGACTTGGCATTTGGATTAGGCTTTGGCTTCGCGTTTGGATTAGCGTTAGCGTTTTGCGGATTCTGTTTATTTTGAGGTTTTCTCTTATTTCTATTACGACTATTTCTACTTGGTTTAGGCTTAGCTTCTCCATCTGCCGTAGTTGCATTTGGATTAGGTTTTGCATTCGGGTTTTGCTTAGCCTTTGCGTTAGGGTTTTGATTTGGGTTTGAAGGCTTTTTTCTTCTAACCGGTCTCTTTGTTGCGGGCTTTGTAGCCACACCACTATCTTTCACTTCAGCGTTTGGCGTATTTGTATTTTTATTTGTTCTGCGTCGCTTAGGTTTTTTAGGCTGATCGAAACGCGTTAAACTATCTTGACCTACAACGTTCTCAAACTCTACTTTAGTATCTTCTAATAAATCTACCGCATATTCTTCCAAACTACCAACAGGCTCATTCTTCTTATTTAAAGCAATTATTTCCTGTGCTTGCTCGGTTGTAATCTTATGCCAATTCATCCATTCCCCTTCGTAAGCATACCACATATGCCCTTTAAAAATATCTGTTTTCTGACAAACAGCGGTTCCTTTCTGAGTTTTTAGCTTCACTTCTGTTTTAGGAAATGCTTTTAAGGCATCTAAATACGTGTCTAATTCGTAATTTAAACAACATTTTAACTTTCCACATTGACCAGCTAATTTTTGCGGATTTAATGACAATTGCTGATAACGAGCAGCAGATGTACTTACCGATCTAAAATCGGTTAACCATGTAGAACAACACAACTCACGACCACAAGACCCTATACCTCCTAAACGCGCCGCTTCCTGACGGAAACCAACTTGTTTCATTTCGATACGGGTTCTAAATTCACGTGCAAAAACTTTAATTAATTCTCTAAAATCTACGCGTTCTTCTGCAGTATAATAAAACGTCGCTTTACTAGCATCTCCTTGATATTCGATATCTGAGATTTTCATATGAAGCTTTAAATCGATTGCGAATTGTCGCGCTCTAACCTTCATAGGTTCTTCTTTATCACGTGCATCAGACCAAATGTCGATATCTCGTTGCGATGCTTTTCTGTATATTTTTAAAACCTCTCCATCTTGAGGAATTTTTTTACGCTTCATTTGTACTCTCACCAACTCTCCTGTAAGCGTAACCATTCCAATATCGTGACCATTTGCAGCCTGAGTTGCTACAATATCTCCAATACTTAAGGTTAAATTTTCGGTGTTTTTATAATATTCTTTACGTCCGTTTTTAAAACGCACTTCAATCCAATTAAAAGGAGCTTCGCCGTTTGGTAGCGACATATTTGCAAGCCAATCGAAAACTGTCAGTTTGTTACAACTATCCGTTCCGCATGTCCCATTACTTTTGCAGCCTTTAGGTTGGCCGTCTTTTCCTGTTGAACAACTTTCACAAGCCATAAATTATGTATATATAGATTCTGATAATCAGCGATTAACAGAAGAGAATTAGTAAAATGAAGTCTCAAGTATTGAAACTTCTATAAACTCAGTGTTTAGGTAAACATAACCCTGAGTTTGATTTGTAAAGATATGATTATTCTAAAGACTTAAAAAAAAGAAATATTAATTCGACCTAACTTCATAATTCAGTCGATTTAATACAGATTTCAGCACGCTTTATAAACCTATGCGTATTATCGTAAAAAAATGCAAAATTAATTATTCTTAACACTTATAATATTTACCGGACAAGCTTTTGATGCATTTTCGCAAGCATCTAAGATAGAGTAATCGTTACTTTTTAAAGTAAAAAATCCTTTTTTATCCTGACCGTGTAGTAATACCGATTTCCCGTCCTTTTTAGACATTTGGAATTGTCGGGGCGCCAACTCTACACAATAATTACAGCCTATACATTTATTGCGTTGTAGGGTAATAATAACCATTACGCTTCTACTTTATTTTCAACAATCTTGTATAATTTATCCGATGGTCGAATTCTAAATTTTAAAGGCATGGTAACCAAATCGCCTTTAGAGCCTTTTTCGGACTTCTTATCGTTAACCATAAGATCTACCACTTTCATTTCTTTAGCTCCAGTAGTTGGGCCAGTAACCAAAACGGTATCACCAATAGCAACATCGAAAGCTTCAATTTTAAATTCGCCAATTTCTGCCTTCGGGTAAAAATGTGTGCCTTTTCCTATATACACTTTCTTTTGTGTGGCGTGCGACCCAGAACCTGTACTCCACTCGCCTAATTTCTGACCTAGGTAATAGCCACTCCAGAATCCGCGATTATAAACTTTTTCTAGCTCTTGCATCCAAACAATAACTTTGTCTTTACTGTAGGTTCCAGCTTCAATACTATCTATGGCATCACGATAACATTTAATCACTTTGGCAACGTATTCCGGTGCTCTACCACGTCCTTCAATTTTTAATACATTTATTCCAGCATCTACAATTTCATCTAAGAAATCTATAGTACATAAATCTTTAGGCGACATGATATACTCATTATCCAATTCCATTTCGAAACCAGTCTCTTGGTCTACAACCGTGTATTTTTTTCTGCAATTTTGCTTACAAGCGCCACGATTTGCAGATGAGTTAGCCGAATGTAAACTCATATAACATTTTCCAGAAACTGCCATGCACAGCGCACCATGACCAAAAATTTCAATCTCGACTAAATGTCCAGAAGGGCCTTTAATTTGTTCCTTTTCTATAGCATCTGTAATACTCTTAACCTGACGCAAACTCAACTCACGGCTTAACACCATAGTATCTGCAAACAAGGCATAAAATTTAACCGTTTCTATATTGGTTACGTTTATTTGCGTAGAAATATGAACCTCGATTCCCATTTCTCTAGCCATAGCAATAACAGCTTGGTCCATGGCAATTACCGCCGTAATATTAGCGGCTTTAGCTTGTTTTAAAAGGGTTTTTACAATCGATAAATCGTGATCGTAAATTATGGTATTTAAAGTTAAATACGTTCTCACGTTTTTCGCCTCGCAGCGTTTTGCAATTTCATGAAGGTCGTCTAAAGTAAAATTTACTGTAGCACGTGCTCTCATGTTTAATTGCTCTACTCCAAAATAAACTGAGTTTGCTCCATTATCTAATGCGGCCTGAAGGGATTCAAAATTTCCAGCCGGAGCCATTAATTCTATATGTTGCATAACCTAATCTTTTAAAGAATCTGTGTTGAAATTTTCGTAAATATTTCTGAGATCTTTTTTATAAGGCAAATAATCTGCTCGTCCCTTTTTAAATATGTCGTTACTATTTCCCTGTCCTTTACGCAACGCTTTCTGCTCTTCGTAAGGCAAACTATGAATTTCTTTACAGGTTGTAGAACAACAGTTATCCATTTCGACTTTACATTTTTCGCACTGGATGAATAATAAATGACACGCATCGTTAGCACAATTCTCATGAGTATCTGCTGGCTCACCACATTGGTGGCAACGCGCAATGACATCGTCTGTAATGCGTTCTGAACGACGCTCGTCGAACACGAAATTTTTCCCTACAAATTTATTTTCAAGAGCACTCTCGTTAACTTGTCTCGTATATTCTATAATACCGCCTTCTAACTGAAACACATTCTTAAAGCCCTTATGCTTAAAATAAGCACTTGCTTTTTCACAACGAATACCACCAGTACAATACATAACCAGTTTTTTATCGTCTTTATGCTCCTTTAAATCATTTTCTATTATAGGCAACGACTCTCTAAACGTATCGACATCTGGACGACGTGCATTTTTAAAATGGCCAATTTCACTCTCGTAATGATTTCTCATATCTACAAGAATGGTGTTTTCATCTTCTATTAATTCGTTAAATTGAATAGCATCTACGTGCCTACCTTTATTGGTAACATCGAAAGTCTCATCGTTTAAACCATCGGCAACAATTTTATCACGGACTTTAACTTTCAGTTTTAAAAACGACATATTATCTTGCTCTACAGCAATATTTAGTCTAATATCTTTTAAAAATGAAATACTATCAAGATGGGTTTTAAATTCATTGAAGCGATCTGCCGGCAAGGATAACTGGGCATTAATTCCTTCGTGGGCGACATATATTCTACCAAGAACGTCTAAAGCGTCCCAAGTAATAAATAGCTGATCTCTAAATGATTGAGGATTTTCGATTTTGGCGTACTGGTAGAAGGAGAGTGTTAATCGATCTTTTCCTGCTTCTTCGATTAACTCTGCACGTTCTTTAGCACTTAATTTATTGTACAGTTGCATGCTATACTAATGTGTTTAAGGTTAAAAAATATTTTGCAAAGGTACTGCTTTTAGATAAAACACTAAATTTTATCCCCAAAAAAGCACTTTATAGTTTGCTATTGGCTGAAAAGGTTAACTCAATTCTAGACTTTTAGGACATACGATATTTTTAGTTCTCACTATTTTTACGTACTTTATTAGAGGCTGAAAAAGGTTGCATTATAAAATTGTTAGATGACCAAAGAAATAGTATTTTAGCAACTCTTATTTCAGTAAAAAAACACAATTAGATGAGCAAGGAAAAAGAAGCAAAATTAAAAGCACTACAACTAACTTTAGATAAACTAGACAAGACTTACGGAAAAGGTACCGTAATGAGAATGAGTGATAAAGCCGTGGTTGAGGTTGAAGCGATACCAAGTGGATCTTTAGGTTTAGATTTAGCTTTAGGTGTAGGAGGATACCCAAGAGGTCGTGTTATAGAAATATACGGACCAGAATCTTCTGGTAAAACAACATTAACATTACATGCCATTGCCGAAGCACAAAAAGCTGGAGGTATTGCTGCATTTATTGATGCAGAGCATGCTTTCGATAGATTTTACGCTGCAAAATTAGGTGTAGATATAGATAACTTAATTATTTCTCAACCAGATCACGGAGAGCAAGCGTTAGAAATTGCAGAAAACTTAGTGCGTTCTGGAGCTATAGATATTGTAGTTATTGACTCGGTTGCCGCGTTAACACCAAAAAGTGAAATTGAAGGTGAAATGGGAGATTCTAAAATGGGATTACATGCCCGTTTAATGTCTCAAGCCCTTCGTAAGCTTACAGGTTCTATTAGCAAGACAAACTGTACTATGTTTTTTATTAACCAATTACGTGAAAAGATTGGTGTGATGTTTGGAAACCCAGAAACAACAACAGGTGGTAATGCATTAAAATTCTATGCCTCTGTGCGTTTAGACATTCGTAGATCTACTCAGATTAAAGATTCTGATGGAAACGTTATGGGTAACAAAACCAAAGTAAAAGTGGTTAAAAATAAAGTGGCTCCACCATTTAAAATAGCAGAATTCGACATTATGTACGGACAAGGTGTTTCTAAGGTAGGAGAAATTTTAGATTTAGCAGTAGAATTAGAAATTGTTAAGAAAAGTGGATCATGGTTTAGCTACCAAGACACAAAACTAGGACAAGGTCGTGATGCTGTGAAAGTCATGATAAAAGATAATCCAGAATTATTTGAAGAACTTGAAATTAAAATCAAGGACGCCATTAAAGCGATGAAAGAATAATTAATTCGCATTTAAACACAGTAAGGTCTTACTTTAAACTGTTCAAAAAGATTAAATCCCGATTTATTTTCGGGATTTTTCATTTTTCGACGCAACCTTTTTAAAATTTCTACATCTATAAATAAACCCTTTAAATTTATAGACATGAAAAAATTACTTTTATTATTTGTAGCAACATTAACGCTAGCATCTTGCGATTCTAGTGACGACGACACAGATTACTATTTCGATGCTGTGCCAACAGTCTCTGCCGATGTTCCAGCAACCATGGTAACCGACCAAACTTATAAAATTACTATAGATTATAATCAGCCAACAACGTGTTACTCTTATGCCACTACTAATATTGAAAGCAGTGTTGAAGAAACTGAAAACGAAGACAATCCTGACGAAGAACCAACGGTAACAAAAATTATAACATTTGCTGTTATTAATAAAATTGAAGTGAAATCGGGTGACGAATGTGAAGATTTAGACGTCATCGCACAAACTCCAGTAAATTTCGAAACTCTAGAAACAGGATCGTATATTTTTAGATTCTGGGCAGGTCTAGACGACGATGGAGAAAGTATTTTCTTAGAATATCCTGTTCAAATTTCAGAATAAACCTATATTAAAAAAATAAACTCATGAAAAAATTACTATTATTATTCGTAGCCACTTTAACATTGGCATCTTGCGATACAAACGACGATTATTCTTCTAACTTCACTTACGGTGTAATACCTACAGTATCTGCAGATATACCAGACGATATGGAAGTTGGAAAAATATACAGAATTACAGTAGATTATGTTAGACCAACAGACTGTTATAGTTTTTACACTCTAGATTACCGAAGAAGCACTGAAGACATAGAAGATGCTAACGGCGAATTAATTGACACTCAAGTGAGAACTGTAGCTGTAATTAATAGAATCTTCACAGAAGAAGAGTGTGAAGAACTAGACGAAACTACTCAAGTATATTTTGATTTTGAACCAATAACTGCAGGGCCATACGTTTTTAGATTTTGGACTGGAGAAGACGAAGATGGAGAAGGTATATTTTTAGAATACGAAACTGAAGTTTTAGAATAAAATAAAATAAAATAATAACGAACTAATAACGACCTTTGAGTTTAGACCAGCTCATACATAAATGTAAACGGAATAACCTTAAAGCACAAAGTGAATTATATACGCTCTTTTCTAGCAAATTATATTCCGTCTGTTTAAAGTATTCGCGTAACACTGCAGAAGCTCAAGACAATCTGCAAGATGCCTTTTTGACTATATTCAGTAAAATATCTCAATATAATAACACAGGCTCTTTTGAAGGTTGGTTAAAGCGCATTGCAATAAATACAGCGTTACAGCGCTATCGCGAAAAAGGTATTTTCGATATTATTAATGACGATATTGTTGATGAAACCATAGAAGTTAACGACCATGAAGATATCTCGTTAGATTATCTTTTAAAACTCATTCAAACATTACCTAACAGGTATCGATTGGTCTTTAACCTTTATGTTTTAGACGGTTTTTCGCACAAAGATATTTCCGAAATGCTTAAAATTTCTATTGGAACGTCAAAATCTAATCTAGCTAGAGCTCGGAAAATATTGCAAGAAAAAATCGAAAAAGACAATTCAAATCTTGAATCACATTCTGTATAAATGAATGATAAAAAAAACATAGACCGTTTATTTCAAGAGCGCTTAAAAGACCTTGACGTTCCCCCAAACCCAGAAGTCTGGAATGCTCTCGAAGCGAAGTTAAAAGAACAAAACAAGCCAAAACGCGTTATTCCAATATGGTGGCGCGCTTCTGGTGTTGCCGCTATTTTAGTATTGTTACTAGCTATTGGAAATTTTGTTTATAAGGCAAATAATTCTACAATTACATCACCTAATATAATTGCTGACACCCCAATTTCTACTAAAATAGATTCTGAAAGTAACGTAACAATTACTCAAGATAAAGATGAATCAGGAGACGACTCCAACTCAGAAACTCCGCATAGCACAGATAAACAACCTCATCTAAATAAAGAAGAAAATTCAACTTCTATTGCGAATAAAACTAAAAATAATTCTGTTAAAAATGCGAATGAAAACATTTTAGCAACACACAAACCTGTAAAAGAAAAAAAATCAACTACCCCGAATGCACTCGTAAAACAAGATAACAATGCTAAGGAGAAATCAATTTTAGACACGCCTTCTAGAACCAAAACCCACAATAAAATTATAGATTCAACAAAAGATGGCCAAATCGTTTTAAACGACAAGGAAACACCTTCTAACCCTGTACTTGAAGAAAACTCAACGTTAGATACTCTAAGCATAGAAGATGCCATAGCTGCCACTAAAACACTTCCAAAACAAGGTGGAAGACCTAAAAAGTGGAACGTACACTCCAACCTTGCACCAGTATTTTATGGTAGCACAGGAGAGGGCTCACATCTAGACGATCAGTTTGTAAACAATAGTAAATCTGGAGAGATTAATACCAGTTATGGAATTGGTGTTGGATATGCTATTAACAACCGTATAAAAATAAGATCAGGTGTTAACAACCTACAACTAAGTTTTAATACTAACGATGTCTTTTTATTTGAGAATCCAGGGCTTGTAAACAGCAAAGAAACGCCCAATTTGCAGCATTTATCTTCAGACAATCAGGCCCAACATCTAACTTTTATTAGCTCGGATAAAGTTGACACTAATATCGCGAGCAACTCCCTAGCAAAATCTAGTGAGAAAGGTACGATAAATCAGAATATAAATTATTTTGAAGTGCCTTTAGAAATTGAATATAATATTTTAAATACACGTTTTGGAATTCATGTAATTGGCGGATTTAGCACATTTATATTAGACGATAATAGGATTTATTCCGAAGTTAATTCTAATAAAACCTTTATAGGAGAAGCTACAAATATTAATGATATAAGTTTTAGCACCAATTTTGGAATTGGTTTTGATTATAATTTTTCAAAACGATTCTATTTAAATTTAGAACCTACTTTTAAATATCAATTAAATGCTTTCAATAATACTTCAGGGAACTTTAAACCCTATATTATAGGAGTCTACACCGGTTTTAGTTATACATTTTAATACGCTTTAATACTTTTATGGAGCTTAGCGCACTACTGTCGTCAGGCTCTTTTCATTTTGAAATTCATACAACTGGTTAAGAATAATGTCCCGAGACTCTTCTTTTAAGACTTTAATCTCTTTTAGTGTCAATCCTTCCGTATTTAAGAATTTGTGAACCCAAACACGCATTTGACCTGGACTACCACTAAAAATATCGAATGAGAAACGCGCTTTATTATCTGCAAATGTAATAGGTACAACTGGAATTTGATGATTAATGGCCAGGCGAAATGCACCATCTTTAAAACCATCTAAAAGACTATCCTCTTCGGAAACACCGCCTTCAGGAAATATACAAACACTTAAGCCTTGCTGTAATCTATGTTCTGCTTGCTTAAACACACCATGTCTACTTCTAAGACTATCACGATCTACTAATATACAAGTTCGCTTATAGAAAAATCCGAATAACGGTATTTTTGCAAGTTCCTTTTTACCCACAAATACAAATGGATTTTTTACCGTAACTAGCATGAGCATAATATCGGTCATTGATGTATGATTTGCGATAAACATATAGCTTTTACCGCTCTGTGGGACCTCTTCTCGTTCTATCTTCCAACGAAACCCCATACCTATTAAAATAAATTTAGACCACAATCTAGCCATCTTAAAAAAGTAAGGATACCAAGATTCTTTTAAAATTGAAATTAAAAGAAAAGGGAAAAGTAAAAGTATAGGAATTGCTACAAGGATGTAGAACCATACTCTATACAAAATCCATAAAATATATTTATAAAACGCCATACCTTGTCAAAAATACACATTTGTATTGAAGTACAAGTACTGAATGTAGGTAATAAAACAGCTTTTTAAACACAAAAAAAAGACCTCTGAAAACAGAGGCCTTTTAAAAATTATGTGAATGTTATTTTTAGTTTATAACTTTCTTAGTCACTACCACATTACCTTCTAAAACTACAGAAGTTAGATAGATTCCTTTAGAAAACTTAAAGGATTCACTAAGCTCCTTACTTTGTCCATTAGGTTTAAACGAAGTCACTTTTTTACCACTTATATCGAATACATTAACCGCTTTAATATTTTTTAATGATTTTACATTTAAAACATCATTAATAATATTAACGTAGGTTGATGACGCCACACTATCTTCTATAGAAAGTGTCTGTTCGAAACGTAAGATAAAACGATCTTTAATATCTCCTTGTTCTCCAGAAAACTCATATGGAGAAGATCTTAAATCATGCTCTAAATTAAGGTAGGTATCTTCAAGATAAATACCACGTGCATTATCCATAAATTCAGAACCTTGTAAATCACCTATTGCAATTTTATAACTTCCAGTTGTAGGAAGATTAGCACCTAAAGGAATAAAATCTGAAGCAGAAAAAGGTAACGGACGCCCCTGAATAACCATTTTAGAATCTTCTACCATAGTATAAAGATCCAATCCTTGCATATCAGAATACGCATCGTACATTCTATCTTTTCCTAAAGTAGCACCTTGTACATACCCTATTAATGCACTTGCAGAAGCATTACTAGCGTCTATTAAACTTAACCATACTAGTTGCTTTTCATTGTTAGCTGTAAATTCCACATTTGTTTTAAAGAAATGTGAGTTATCATAAGCCATACCATCTTCGTCGTATCTGATGTCGTTTGTAAATTTAGCCGTTCCTTCTGGACCACCATCCGCTAATTGCACATAGAATCCTTGTCCTGAAGAAATATTACCAACTGAAGTTTGAGGAGGGTTAGCTCCTGTTGCATTATAACTAATATATTGCTCATTATAGTCATACACCAAATTCTGATACGGAGCTCCTGATAATGTTGACGCAACATTCGAAATTTCTAAATTATTTGCATATAAACGAATATTTCCGTTTAACAAGGTGTTTTTAGCTAAGAACTCATCTGCACTTATCGCTGACGGATATGGGTTACCTATGATATTCCAATTTTTAAGTTCCGCTTTTGCATTAGCATCACTTGTTTTTAACACATCTACAGAGATCGTTCCGTTAAGTGGCGTTCCTCCAAAATTAGCTGTAAACCCACTAGTTTGATAATTCGATGGAACAAGAACAGCATAACCCTTGGCGTTAGACATTAATCCACTAGTAAAAGTCCAATCTCCTGTTGTTCCTTTTTTAACATCCCATAAGTAAGCCGCACTGCTATATGGCGAAGAAATATTTGTCACACTGTAATCTTTTACAGGAGTAGACCAAATAATGAATTCAGTAGTACCAGTTGCAGTTGCATCACGTTTCATTATAATATTTCCACTATTAGCATAACCAGCCGTTACATCATTAATTTGAACTAAATTAGAACTATCTTCAAAGGTTAAAGAAGCTCCTGACTCGACAGTTAAATTACGTTTCAATGTCAAACTAGATCCTGAAGGAATTGTAGCATTACTTCCCTTAGGTACGATACAATCACAACCTACTAAATCGGCAACTTCATTATAATCTGAAGACAACACAAGTCTTGTGTTTTCAGGAGCGACACTAACTCCCGCTTGCTTGTAAGATGCTGGTAATTGCCAATTTGCTCCATCCCAATACACTGGTGTACCTCCCTGAATTAATTTAACTGGAACAATAACCGAACCAAATGAATTTGACACTTTTAATTTATAAGTCCCTAAATCGCTTAACTTTATGCCACCAGATAGCGTATACGAATTAGAAGTGGCCCCAGGGATTACTTCATTATATTTATACCATTGGTAAGACAAGGCTTCCTGTGGTGTTCCTGTATCTCCTCCTGAAACATCTGCAGTAGCAACAAATGTTACTTCTGAAGTTGACGGAATTTCACATACATAATTAGAAACAGGATACTTACTAAATACTGGCGTTTTAACATCAAAAGAACCTCGATTATATGCTAAAAACGCTAGATCTGCGGTACCCCCAGCAACCATATTAATATTATTTATATCTGTTACGTTAGCTTCTGTTATGTTAAAATCTTCGAACCTAAATGCAACCATACGTAAAGGTCTAACTTCGTCTTCATAAAACCCTCTACGTATCGGTGATGCAACCCCGTAGTTTACACCTAATTGGAAATGATATAAGTCTAATCTCCATTGCGCTAACAGAGCATCTCCTTCAGGATCTGCTTCCTCAATTATAGTTAATTTTATTGGTCGACCGACAACATTACCTGAATCATCTGTATAATAATATACATCTGTACTACCTGCTAGTGCTATTTGAGTTACTAAAAAGTCAGGAGCTTTATCTTCAACCCCTCCTAATTGTCCTCCACTACTATAAAACCCTATATCTGCTGATTGATTAAAATTAGTAACACCTGTTCCCATATCTAATCCATTAACTCCATCTATAAGAACCTCATAAATCGATGCATCTAAAATTTCTTGAGAAGTAATCTCTGTACCTTCATTTTCTTCACCATCAATCAAATCAGCCATTGCTAGGTAGTTATCAATAGTAGTTGTACCATCAACACCATTTGTACTATACGCAAAAAACAATTGCGGTTCGAAAGTTACCCCTTTGGATGTAAGCAAATCATCATCTACACCTGTAGAATACGTTATACCATCGTAAGTAAAAGCTAATAAATCATGACTTGTATTAGGTTTTAAATTATCATTTAATGGATCTGCTTTCCATTGAGAAGATCTCCAGAAACCATTATAAGTTGTAAAAATTTCTGTAACCTTTGTAACGTTACTAGTATCTCCATTTCGAAGTGTTTTAATTATGGGAGAAATATAATTAAAATTTACGCCAGTCTTCACACCGTTAACCTGTAATTCTCCTGTCAAATCAGTGGTTCCTGATTCTGATATGCTAAAAGTCATTTCTGTTGCACTTACAAATTTAGTGCTTCCTTGTAGAATCGATATACCTGGAATACTAAATGTTGTCGCAGAAGTAAACCCTGACCCCACTACTGTGATTTTAGACTTTGAAGTGATCCGTGTTGGATAAACATCTAAAATAGACTGTGCGTTAACTACTTGGAAAAACACTGTGAAAAACAGAGCAAATAACATGCTTTTAACCAAGTTAATATCCTGAAATTGTGTAATTTTTTTATTCATAAATTTAAAATTTTAGTTTAGTTTAAGTGAATATTAAAGCTTCTTTTCATTGAAGCTTTAATATATCTCGAATTGATTAATAGCAAATAATTATGTTTGAATTTTAAAAAAATAAAAGACTTCTTATGTTAATTAATTAACTTCTTATTGATAACACTACCATCCTCTAATGTAATTTTAACAATATAACCTCCGTTTGAAAAAGGAAAAGATGAGCTGAAGTCGTTAGCATTGTTAATAACGCTATAATTTACGACGCGTTTCCCACTAAAATCAAATACCTGAATGGTTTTTAATGTTTTTGTTGTTTTCACATATAATGTAGCATCATTTACATAGACATAAGTGTTGTTTGATACATCTTCACCCACAGATAATGTGTTGGCGGCTACATATTTAAGTACAAATCGGTCATTACTTGAACCTGCAACAGCCGTGAATAAATATGGAGAATGTCTTAAGTCATGTTCCATATTTAAATATGTATCTTCTAAATAAATATCCTGACCGTCGTTTTCGAACAAAGATCCTTTTAGATTATCAATCCCAATTTGATAAGATCCGTTTGCGGCTACCTGAATTCCTAATGGCACTTCGTCTGCATCCGAAAAGGGTAATGGACGTCCCTGAATAACCATTTTTTCGTCAGAAATTAAAGAATATATTCTAAAATCGTCTCCATTAGCCTGTGCATCATACAGTCTATCCTTTTCATAAGTAGCTCCTTCTGTATATCCTAACAACATACTTTTTGATTGTCTTTTTTCATTCACTAAGCTTAACCAAATTAATTGTTTCTCTAAGGCTTTGTCTTTAGTTCCTCTAAAAAACTCATCGTTATCATAGCCGTCTTCAGAACTATCATAACGCATAGTGTTTGTAAACTCTACATTATCGACAGCCACACTATTAAGTCGTTTGACAAAAAATGCTTGACCAGAAGCGATATTACCATCAAAACTTGGGTTAGAAGGTGTAGCTCCCATACCATTAACCACTAAATAAGAATCTTCATAATTATATGCAAAATTCTGATAAAATTCATCATCCTCATCTGCATAACTAAACCCTCCTTGGTGTGTCCATATATGCACAGCTCCTTCAATATTATTATTTTTACCTATATTAAAATCTAGAAATTTGTCGACATTTATTGCTGACGGGTATGGGTTACCAATTAAATTAAAGTTTTGGTTTCCTTCGTTAGGAAGAGCGCTTGGATTTGATTTTTCAACAGCTATTGTTAAAGTACCATTATTTGGCACTCCAGTAAATGTAGTCGTAAAATCTGCTCCATTATTAGGTACTTGTACAATATAACCTTTGCCTACTTGCATTTCACCACTTGCTGTTATCCAATTTCCGGAAGAATTATTTGGATTCAATACGGTTGGATTCCATTCATATACTTTACCAGAGCTAGGAATTCCAGATATATTAAATCCAGAAACTGGTGACGACCAATACACGTAATCCAATGGTTTAACCTCATCTGCCAAACGCTTCATTATAATATCGCCTTCATTAATATTACCATCTGCGTCGTTTACCTGAACCAAACTGGCATTATTCTCTAACGTAAAAATTCCAGCTGGAATAGTGTAATTATTAGAAGCATCATCTTCATCAACAACTTCCAAATCACCTTGAACAACTATATTATTATAAAGTTTTAGCTTACTTCCTGACGGAATAGTAACAGTCCTTCCTGCAGGCACTAAACAGTCGCACCCTTCAAGATCGACAGCTCTATTATAATCATTAGAAAAAATTAAACTTCTATCTTCATCGACAACAGTTATGCCACTGTAAACAGGAGGTAGTTTCCAGGAATTAGTAAAACTATCCCAAGTTGCAGGCACGCCGCCTTCTGTTAATGTCACGGGCAACACAGCTGTACCAAAATCATTATAAATTCTTACTTTATAAGCTCCTGTATGCGTATCATCAATTGTTCCTCCACCATTAACAAGATAATCCTGATTAGTAGCTCCGCTTATTTCATCATTATATTTAAACCACTGATAACGCAACGTCTCGGCTGATGAGGCAGGGGAAGCACCACCATCTAATTCACCCTCTACCTCGAATAATATATTTTTGTCACTTGGCAAGCGACAAATAAATCTAGGTACTGGCGTTTTTGTTACTACTGGTGATTTTATATCGAAAGCCGATTTATTATATGCCAAAAATGCCATATCTGCTTTACCTCCTGCTGACAAATTAATATTATTTACATTTTCTATACCATGAGTACTATAGTTTGCTGCGGCAACATCAGATATAATCTCAAAATCTTTTAATTCTAATGCGATAACTTTCATATCCCTTCTTTCATTACTATCAAAGGTTCTGGTTTGTGGTGTAGCAAGATTATAATCAGTATCAATAATAAAATCATATAAATCTACTCGCCATCTAAACATAATGTTTCGGTTACCCAATGCTAATTTTATAGGCCTACCCATAACATTTCCATCTTCATCCGCATAGTAGTAAATATCTGTATTCCCTGAATCTGCAATCTGTGTAATTAATAAATCGGGAATATCGTCATCTACAGCTCCAAACTGACCATTTCCACTATAAAATCGAATACTAACATCTTCATTAAAGTTCGTAATACCAGTACCTAGATCTAAACCATTCACTCCATCTATAATAACATCGAAAACCGTTTGGCCGTAAATCGCGGTATCATCAGTAGTAATAGGATCACCCTTAATTTCCTCTAACGCCCCTTCTTTGTTATCGAGTTTATCTGCCATGATAAGAAAATTATCCTTATGTGTATTCCCTGCTACTCCGTTAGTACTATATGCTTTAAAGGTTTGATTAATTACCCCTGAAATGTTTGCACCAAGTAAAGCGTCATCGACTCCTGTGGAGTAAATATCCCCTTGAAATGTAAACCCTAAAAGATCATGACTATCATTTGGCAATGTACTGACATCAGGGTTATAATAGTCTAGATCAGACCAACTAGACCTCCAAAATCCAATACCATCATTATCATGATCCCAAGTAGTAAAAACCTCAGTAACTCTTTTAATATTATGAGTACCTGTACTATTTGTTTTAAGTCTAGGTGCAATAAAGCTGATATTTACACCAGACCCAGTTGAACCAAACATCACTTCTCCTGTGATATCTTTAGAAGTATCTTCCGAACCATTAACATATACTACATCAGCAGTATTAGTTACTTTAAAAGTTATCTCGGTACTATTTATATAAATTACTTCACTAATCGTTATATTGTTACTAACCGAAACGATTGGAGGTGTAGCAATAGAAAATCCAGTACCAGTAACCGTTACTATGGAATTAGTAGTCACACGATTTGGACTCACACCTGTAACCGTCTGTGCAAACACAAAAGTCGTCGCAAACAACAGCAAAACGGTCAGGATTTGTTTAGAGATTATGTTATAAAGTAAAAGAAAAGTAATTTTTTTCATAAGTAGGATTTTTTTATTAAGACTATAAAACCACGGTTCACTTTTGGGAGAATTAAAGCATAATGGTAAATTGTAGTACAAAATTAACAAATAGATTAGTTCAAGCAAAAAATTTAGCCTACTTGCAAATTAATTCCTATGAACGGCTAAATAACTGTGTTTTATTATACTAATAAAAGATCAAAAACCTCTAGAGCAAGCAAAAATAAGCTACATTAAGTCACTCACTTTAAGACAACTCCATTTCAAATACTAATTTGCATAAACCATTAAAATAACTATATAAGTACGCTTCACAATAAAGATACCGCTTATTTAAATAATGGCATAAATTAATCATAGAAATAGGGTTATCATTAAACGTTACAAAAGGTTTTAGACGAGATTGATTTTTTATTTAAAACAATTACCTTTGCGATTCAATCAGTATAATTATCATGGCTAGAATTTTAACCGGTGTACAAAGCACTGGAACACCACATTTAGGAAATTTATTAGGAGCAATTATTCCTGCAATAAAAATGTCTGAAATAGACACAAACGAATCGTATTTATTTATTGCAGACATGCACTCTTTAACTCAAATTAAAGATGCAGAAACCCTTAGACATAACACCTATTGTGTTGCCGCCACCTGGCTTGCCTTTGGTTTAGATATTGAAAAAGTAGTGTTTTATAGACAAAGTGATATTCCAGAAACCACAGAATTAAGCTGGTATTTAAGCTGTTTTTTTCCATATCAGCGCTTAACCTTAGCACATGGTTTTAAAGATAAAGCCGATCGTTTAGAAGATGTAAACGCAGGCTTATTTACTTATCCTATGCTAATGGCTGCAGATATTCTTTTATACGATGCCGAAATCATTCCTGTTGGTAAAGACCAATTACAGCATATTGAAATGACACGCGATGTGGCTTCACGTTTTCATGCTAAAATGGGAGAAACATTTGTGCTTCCAACAGGTAAAATTCAGGAAGACGGTATTTTAATTCCTGGGACTGATGGGGCTAAAATGAGTAAGAGTAAAAATAACTTGATTAATATTTTTCAAACCGACAAGAAATTACGCAAACAAGTAATGAGCATTCAAACCGATAGCACACCACTTGAGGATCCTAAAGACTGGAGCACCTGTAATTGCTTTGCTATTTATAAATTATTGGCTTCTGAAGAGCAAATTGCAAC
This sequence comes from Formosa bonchosmolovskayae, assembly GCF_051016085.1. GTDB lineage: Bacteria > Bacteroidota > Bacteroidia > Flavobacteriales > Flavobacteriaceae > Formosa. The sequence goes on along the minus strand of NZ_CP174605.1, from coordinate 1,275,420 downwards.
CATGAAAGCCAATTACGAAAATGGTAATTATGGTTACGGACATGCAAAACAGGCGCTTTTTGAGTTAATCGTAGAACGTTTTGCCAACGAACGTGAACGTTTCGATTATTACATAAATAACCTTGAAGAAATAGATAAAGCACTGGCTGTTGGTGCTGCAAAAGCAAAACAAGTAGCTCAAGACACTTTAAGTCGCGTACGTGCTAAAGTTGGGTATTAATAGCCCTCTTGTTTTTGTATATTTACAAGCATATAGTTCCCCTAAATTATAGAAATATGCTTCAATTAAAACACACATTATTTGTATTCCTTTTTGTGAGTATTCATTATGGATATTCACAAGAAGGTTTACATTTTTCAATTAATAATCAATTATATCTAAAAGGAAACTCTGCTCTTATAGGCAATAATATTGTTAGTGAACATGCCACTAAACCTTTTAACGATAGAGCCATTTTTAACGATAAGATAAAAATGGAATATATAGATGTCGACGATAATAAAGAGACATTTAGTTCCAGTCAAGCTGTATTGACACTTCCCGAAAATTCACAAAAAATAGCATATGCCGCACTATATTGGAGCGCCATTTATAAATACGACAAGGGTAGCAAACGCTCTTTTAACAACCAAATGGTTTACAAAGGAAACGATAAACGCTCGCTAGACGTTAATACTATTCTATTTAAAACACCACAAGGGGAATACACAGAAATTAAAGGATTAACTGTTTACGATAGCTACTTAAACTCCGCTTTTAACGACTCAAAACCATATGTGTGTTATTCGGATGTCACTGAATTATTACAAGAAACTGAAACCGTAAATGGAAATTACACTGTTGCCAATATTAAAGCCACAGAGGGATACGTTTCCGGAGGTTGCTCTGGAGGTTGGCTACTTTACGTGGTTTATGAAAACCCAGATGATAAACCTAAATATTTTACCACCTATAACGGGTTTTTAGAAGTCGATAAAGAGACCGTCCACATTAATTTTTCCGACTTTAAAACAAATGAAGCAGGTGATATAAAAACATCTTTGTCCATAGGTGCATTGGAAGGCGACCAAAAATTTAAAACAGATGTTTGTAATGTGTACGATAACTTAAAAAATGAATACATCCCACTTTCAAACAAGTTGAGAGCAGAAGATAATTTTTTTAATAGCACCATTACTATAGACAATTTATACTTTAAAGATCGCACCCCTAGCAGTATGAATACGCTTGGATTCGATTTGGCCAAAATTGAAATACCAAACGAAAACAATAACATCCTGTCTAATAATAGCTCGGAATTAACCATTGAATTTAAAACAAAAGCCGATCGGTTTTATTTGTTTTTCGTGGCGTTCGAAACCGAAATCAGTCCGATTTATTTAGAAAATAAAAATGCTGATTATTATATGACGGTAGATATTGACACGTATGCACTGCCACAAGAAAAAGACTTAGAACGAATTAAAAGTTTAAAGTCTACTTCTATCCCCAATTTAAAAGCGGGATATTATTTAGTCTCGAATGTGTTTTCTGTTGAAGACAATGCTACAAACTGGAAAAAATTCTTAACAGAGAAAGGTCTAAAACCCAAATCGTACAAAAACCCAATAAATAATTGGGATTATATCTACTTAGAAACGAATGAAGATCCAGAAGTAGTATATCTAAAACAACGAGAATTATCGCGTTTGGATTTTTTCGAAGATTTATGGATTCTAAAAATAAATATGTAGTGGGTTAAATCAGTTCAAAAAGCTTTCCTGGCAACGGGCGCACAACGCCTTTTAACTCCATATTTAATAAAATACCTGCAACTTTAAAAATAGGTAAACCGCAGGCAATAGCAATGGCATCTAACAATTGCTTATCCGATTTTTTCAAAAAATCAAAAATCAGAGTTTCCTGATCGTCTAGCTCTACAAACAATTGTTTTTGGATTACTTTTTGTTCCTGTTCTATATCCCAATTTAGCATGTAAGCTACATCTAGCGGTGTGGATAATAATTGTGCCTTTTGCTGTTTAATTAAATCGTTGCACCCTTTACTCAAACTATCCGTAGTTCGACCTGGCACGGCAAACACATCGCGGTTGTAAGAATTAGCAATATCTGCGGTTACCAAGCTACCGCCACGCTCTGCAGATTCAACCACAATAGTTGCGCTACTTAATCCTGCAATAATTCGATTACGTTTTAAAAAGTTATTGCGATCAAAAACAGAAGTACTCCAGAAATCAGTTAAGAAACCACCATGTTTTTCAACTTCGGCCACATATTTTTTATGCACTTTTGGGTAGGTTTGGTTTAAACCATGTGCCAAACATCCTACTGTTTGTAATCCGTTTTTCATGGCCGCCTTATGTGCAGTTATATCTGTTCCGTAAGCAAAACCAGAGATAATTACGGGATTGAAAGGCGCGAGTTCTTCAATTAACTTTTCACAAAAAGCAATACCACTAGTTGTAATTTGTCGTGTTCCTACAATGCTAATAATTCGTTGCGACTGCAATTGTACAGTTCCCGACTGAAACAACAAAATAGGTCCATCGATACAATGTTTTAGTTTTTCAGGATACGAACTACTTTCAAAATATAAACAGCAAATATTATTTTCTTTTATAAAATCCAACTCATTTTCTGCCGCTTTTAAATGCGTATCTAAATTTAGCCCATTTAATCTTACGGTTCCTATACCATCAATCTTTGCGAGGATATGTTTTTTCTCTTTAAACACAGCTTGAGCAGAACCGCAATGCGCTATTAATTTTTTAGCCCCCACATCTCCAATATTGGGAACGTGTTGCAATGCTAAAACACATAAAAGTTCATCATCAGTCATAATTACATCAAGCTAAATTCTTCTTTGTAAAATATATTTAATCCATTACCGTAAATTAAACAATTGATTCTTAACACACAAGAAACTAATTACTTTGCTGTTAATAAAAAAGTGAAATCCCATCTTTGACCGCACTAAAATTTGATTAACTTTGTAATTATGCAATTAGAAACTTACATAAGCGACTTATTATATCGTTACGAATGTGTTATCGTTCCTGAATTCGGAGCGTTTTTAACCCAACGTGTCTCTGCTAAGATAAATGCAGACACTAATACGTTTTTTCCACCTAAAAAAGTCATATCCTTTAATGAGCAAATTCAGAACAATGATGGTCTTTTAGCGCATTATATTGCAGATGTTGAAAAAATTCCTTTCGAAATTGCCTTAGATAAAATCAAAAATCGCATTGGTTCGATTAAATCTCAATTGGTTGAAAAGGAAAGTGTTTCATTACAAAACATTGGTAAACTAGCTTTAAATGAAGAAGGTAAAATTATATTTGAACCTTTTAATCACCTAAACTATTTAACAGATGCTTTTGGACTAAACCAAATGGTTTCTCCTGCTATTTCAAGAGAAGAATATAAGCGTGAGGTAGAAGCTATTGAAAAGGTTATTCCGCTTACTATTACACCAGAACGTCGTAAAACTAGACCTTATTTACGTTACGCTGCGATTGCAGTATTAGCTTTAGGAGTTAGCGGATTTTTAGGTTCTAAATATTATGTGAATCAGGTAGAGAATCATAATCAAATTGCACAAGAAACAGCTAACACCCAGTTAGAACACAAGATTCAAGAAGCAACATTTGTTATTGAAAATCCATTAACTGCAGTTAGTTTAACAGTGACTAAACCTGTAGGAAGCTACCACATTATTGCAGGTGCTTTTCGTGTAGAAGAGAATTGTGATAAGATTATAGCCGACTTAAAAGCAGAAGGTTTTAATGCCAGAAAAATTGGTGTGAACAAATACGGTTTACATCAGGTGGTTTACAACAGTTTTGAAAACAGAAAAGAAGCTCTAGATGCTTTGCGTAACATTCGCGAGAACAACAATCCACATGCTTGGATGCTTGTAAAAGATTTAGAATAAAACAATATATTTATAGCCTATTAAGCGTTATTGGAAAACCATCCTCTAACGCTTTTTTTATGCGGTTAATGGAATTAAAATTTGAAAGTCACCCCCTACGTTGTACCTTTGGCCGAAATACAATTTTATGACACCAAATACAGCCGGAGCTACAAAAACAACATTAACAGATCTTGTCTTACCAAGCGAAACCAATCCTTTAAACAACCTTTTTGGAGGGGAGTTATTAGCGCGTATGGATCGTGCTGCAAGCATTTCTGCGCGTCGCCATTCTAGACGATTTGTAGTTACAGCTTCTGTGAATCATGTGGCATTTAATCGTGCTATTCCTTTAGGGAGTGTTGTAACTGTAGAAGCGAAGGTTTCTAGAGCCTTTAAGAGTTCTATGGAAGTCTATATAGATGTTTGGACGGAAGATCGCGAATCGGGTCTTAAAACTAAGGCAAACGAAGCTATCTATACGTTTGTAGCCGTAGACGAAACCGGTCGCCCTATTCCTGTTCCCGAAATTATTCCTGAAACTAAAATTGAAAAATTGCGTTACGAAGGTGCTTTAAGACGTAAGGAACTAAGCTTAGTTTTAGCTGGTAAAATGAAACCTAATGAAGCTACAGAATTAAGAGCTTTATTTTTAAATGATAAATAAAACTCTTAAAATTACATTTTATACAACCATAACGAAGGATCTTGCGTTGTACTTTCTTTAAAAATACTAAAGCTTAATGTGGTATCGCCTGTTGCGCTATTGGTAAACACTTGTCCAATAGCTTGACTCGTTGTTACTTTATCTCCTTTTTTAACGTATACTTTCGATAAGTTTTTATAGGCAGTAAAGTAGTTACCATGTTGTACTAAAACCGTTGGATTCCCTTTTTTCTGTACAATAATAGCGTACACTTCACCATTAAATACAGAGCGCACTTCTGTACCGGGACTCGTAGCAATACGTACACCATTACTATGTATGGTCGCAGATTTTACAATCGGGTGTGGCTGATCTCCATAACGTAATTTAACCACGCCCTTATCTACTGGCCAAGGTAACTTGCCTTTATTTGCTATAAAACTCGCTGCTAAATTCTTAGCTTCTGGAGTTAACGTAAAGCTTTTTGATGTCGAGCTTTTACCGGCTTTTTTATTCGATTTTGCAATAGCTTCACGAATTAAATTTTCAATTTCTCTATCGATACGATCTGCCTCTTGCTGTTTTTGTTTAATCTGAGAAGAATAGGTTTTTAAATCTTTCTGAATGGAAGCAACCAGTTCACGTTGCTGTCTGCGCTCGACTTCTAATTGTGCTTGTGCAATACTATTCTCTTTAATAAGGTTTTGCTTGTCTGCTTTCTGCTTTAGCAACTTGGTATTAGCTACTTTTAAATCTTCTGTTTTAATTTTAATAGTTTCGCCTTGCTCCTTTTGGTAGTTGGTATATTGTTTAATATACTGTAAACGCTTGTAGGCCTGCTGAAAATTGTTAGACGACAGCAAAAACATTACACGACTTTGCTCACTCCTACTTTTGTACGAATGCACAATCATCTCGGCATAGTCCTTTTTAAGGGTCTCTAAATCGTTTCGAAGCTGAGTAATTTCACGCTGATTTACACCAATTTCCCGAGTTAATAAATTTGCTTGTTGATTTGTAACTTTAATTAAATTACTACGGACATTAATTTTATGATTTAAATCTTCTATGACCGATAGTTGTGATTTCTCTTTCGACTTGTTTTTAAACAGCATACTGTTTATCTGCTCAATTTCTTTGCGCAATTCTTGTCGGCGATTCTCCAACTCTTGCTGCTTTTTACTTTGAGAAAATACAGTTATACTGCTTAATAAGCAGATAAAAATGAAAATTAATTTATATGAGGACTGTCTTTTAATCATTTAAATTTAAAAGGTTCAAAACCTGACGGAATTTTAAAAGGAAAATTCATATTTTCGTTCAAAGATACAGATTTGAACTCCAATTCTATAATAGTTTCGCTTCTAGCTTCAACAGCATTTATTTTTATAAATTCTGGAATTATTTGACCAGAAACTTCCTGATATTTCACATAGTCTATATCTAATAGACGTTCCGTTTTTGGTTGCGACAATTGTTGCGACATGATTTTAAAATAAGTCGGATTTATAATATAAAACAGCTCGAATACTCTATTTTGTTGTTCCGGCTGCACTAAATACATATCGTCGTAAATAGAAGACACATAGCGCGCTTCTTTTAAATTAAAAAGTGCTTCACCTAGCAATAAATTCTGAACTTTATCAAAATCTAAATCGGTGCCTAAAAAGTCACTTAACAATTTAAAATCGCCTTCAAAAAACGTATTATCTAATTTATTATAAAAACTTACTTTCTCTGGAGTAATCAATAATCTAGCGGCTGAAAACGGACCGTCTAACCAAATGGTTTTATCCTTTTCCATGCGCAACTTTATAGAAACAGATTTCGAATTATCGCCCTGAGAATACATGGCTTTTACCTTAGCAGATAGCGTATTAAAATTGGCCGCTTGCTTGGCATTTTCTTTTAATAATTGTTTCGTATTTAATTTTAAATTAGCGTCTGTTGCTGTTAATGTTTTAGCCGATTTACATCCAACAGCTATTATTAAAAAAAATACAATTACAATACGAAGTAGGTGCTTCATTACTTTGGAGTTTCTAATTTATTTGCTTTTTCTGTAAAACGTTTTGCTTCATTTGGTTGTTGTAATCCAAGATAAGACTGAGCAATTTGATAGTAAAAATCACTTTCCAAATTCACATCATCAATAATATAATCTAATCCCATATTTAATTGATCTATGGCATCTTTAAAGCGGTTTATTTTATTTAAGGACAAGCCTGCCATTAAATACAATTCGGGTTGCGACGGATACTTAACTAGAGCTTCAGCCGATTTTTTATAAGCTATATCAAATTGTTCTAAATCGATATGAAGCACTATTATATTTCTTGAAACACTATAATTATCGCCTTCTAACTGTAGCGCTTCGGAGTAATATTTAATTGCTTTTTCCTTTTCGCCTTTTGCGATATAATATTGCGCTAATTCTACTAATGTTTTGCTATCGTTAGAATCTCCAACCATTGCAGAAACCTCGACTAAATCTTGCTCGTATTCTGGATGTTTTCCAACAAATCTTACAAAATCGGAAAGCACTAAAACCTTTGCTTCTGCTTTAATTTCAGGGCTTTTCATAGCAATTTTCATAGATTCAATCGCCTTTTCAGGCTCCTGATCGTCTAAGTAAAATTTATATAATGCCAAATGAACCAATTGAGATTCGGGATGAATTTCAAGTAGCTTTTTAGAGGTTTCGAATGCTTTTTCGGTATCACCACTTTCACTATAACGGTAAATTAAAGCGAGATAATTAGATTCTTGATTTGGATCGTTTTCAACACGTTCTTGAAGATTTTCTATTTGTTCTTTCTTCTGTCCGGTTGCATCATAAACTTGATTTCTTAAAAAATCACGACGCGATGAAAGTCCAAACTCCTCATCCAATTCGTCTAAAACCTTAATCGCTTCGTCGTAATCCTTAGTTCTAACAAACAAAGCCGCTAAATCTTCCTTATAATCGGGATGATATTCAACCAACTGTTTAAGCGTTTTAATGGCTTTATTATAATCATTCTGATGTACATATACATCGTATAGCTCGTCTAAATACCACTCGTTACCAGGTTCTAACTTCACGGCCTTTTTTAAAGCCTCTTCTGCCGCACCAAAGTTTTTAAGTTTGTTATAATTCTTGCCCATCTCAAAATAAAGCACAGAATGTGAGTCGTCTATTTCAATACATTTTTGAAGCGCTTCAACAGATCTATTATAATTCTCGATACCTTTTTGCTTTAAAGCTTCGAAAAATAACTCTTGAAACTTATCGTCTAATTCCTCTACATCGTCTGCAGACTGAATAGCAACGGTTTCATCTTGGGCATGAGATGCCATGGACACTAAAAATAGTCCCCAAAAACCAAGTATACTAATGGTTTTAAATCTCATGCGCTTTCTTTACTTATTAGTTTAAAACTGAATAATCTCCGATACTAACGGTTTTAAACGCTCCATCAAATTCTACGTAATTACCAATCATAGCATCATCTAAATTAGCGTTTTTAATAGTAGAGTAATTACTAATTATAGTGTTTTTAACAGTTGTATTTGTTAATACACATCCGTTACCAATAGAAACATTGGGTCCTACTGTAGCATCTGTTAACACCACATCTTTCCCGATATAACAAGGCTCAATAATTTTTGAATTATTAAGCACTACGGAAGCATCTACCAATTGTTCTTCGCCATCGGCTTGTAAGAATCCTAACATTTTACCATTAGTTTCTACAGTCACCGCTTTGTTTCCACAATCCATCCACTCATCTACTTGGCCCGTTTTAAAAACTTTACCTTTAGCCATCATCCCTTTAATCCCATCATTAATTTGGTATTCACCTCCATTAATAATGTTATTATCTAATACATGCTGAAGTTCGTCTTTAAGAACGGCTATATCTTTAAAATAGTATATCCCGATAACTGCTAAATCGCTAACAAAGCTTTCAGGTTTTTCAACTAATTCCACAATTTCTTGGCGTTCATTTAATTTTACCACACCAAACGCTTCAGGTTTATCGACTTGCTTCACCCAAATTACAGCGTCGGCATCTTCATCTAAATTAAAATCGGCACGGATTAAAGTATCCGCATAAGCTACAACTGCTGGACCAGATAAAGACTCCTTAGCACTCATAATAGCATGACCTGTCCCTAAAGGTTGATCTTGACGGTAAATTGATGCTTTGGCTCCAAGATCGTTTGCCAATTTGGTTAAACTCTCTACAACATCGTCTCCGAAAAATGCAGGATCTCCCAAAATAAATGCAACTTCTTCGATGGGCTGATCTATTACTTTTGCGATATCTTTTACCAAACGGTGAACGATAGGCTGTCCTGCAACAGGAATTAATGGTTTAGGTACAGTTAATGTGTGTGGGCGTAAGCGCGAACCGCGACCGGCCATTGGTACAATAATTTTCATACGTATGCCTGCGAAAGCAGGTGTTTTTTATGATTAAACTTTATTTTATACTAAGAAGGTACTGTCTACTCTATCTTAATTTTATATTTCGCTAAGGTATTTTCCGCTTTCAGGAATTAAAAGAGGCTACTAATTCTTCCCTGTACTTCCAAATCCGCCTTCGCCTCTAGCTGTTTCAGAAAGCACTTCTACTTCTTCAAATTGGGCTTGTTCATGTCGCGCAAAGACTAATTGGGCAATACGCTCTCCATTTTCTATAGTGAAATTCTCGTTAGATAAATTAACTAAAATCACCCCTATTTCTCCTCGATAATCGGCATCGATAGTTCCTGGCGCATTTAACACTGTAATCCCATGCTTCGCAGCCAATCCGCTACGCGGGCGAACTTGCGCTTCTATTCCAACTGGTAATTCTATAAATAATCCTGTTTTTACAATAGTACGTTCTAACGGTTTTAAAGTTATCGCTTCTGTGGTTACAGCGCGTAAATCCATTCCCGCTGAAGCTTCTGTTTCATAATGCGGTAATGCATTATCCGATTTATTTATAATTTTTACTATCATTTTATCTTTGTAATAAACGTTGTATATCTTCTTTTTCAAATTTATATATAATACCCATAAATATGGAAAGTAATCCGATGCCCACTACATAATTCTCTCTAAAGAAATAGAATGATATCACTGAGAACATTACTGATATTAATATATAAGCACTTATTTTTTTAATATTATACGGTATTGGGTAATATTTCCTTCCAAAATAATAAGACAATAATACCATGCTTCCGTAGGCTGCTAAGGTTGCAATGGCCGAACCTCTATAACTTATAATTGGTATGAGCCAAAAGTTTAAAACTAAGGTAACCAATGCCCCAAATATAGAAATATAAGCACCGTATTTTGTGCGATCGGTAATTTTATACCATACCGATAAATTGTGATACATCCCTAAAAACAAATACGCCAATAATATAATTGGCACAACAGACATGGCTTCCCAATAATCTTCGCTACGAATAACGATTACTTTTAAAAGATCTGCAAAAACAATAACTCCCAATAGAATTAAAGATCCAATAGTTACGAAAAACTCTAAAATTTTAGCATAGTTTTTCTGAGGGTTTGCAGTTTTAGCATGACTAAAAAAGAAGGGTTCTATACCCAAACGATATGCTGTTGCAAACAGCGTCATGAATAAAGCAAGTTTATAACAGGCTGAATACATTCCAATTTGGGTGTCTGCAATATTTTTTGGGAGTAAATAACTTAGTAAAATACGGTCGAAGGTTTCATTAACTGAAAAGGCAATTCCAGCAATCAGGACAGGAAAAGCATAACGCATCATTCGTTTCCATAAGTCGGTATTGAAATTATATTTTACCTTCAAATAGAAGCCTAGCAATAATAATAAAGTAACTGCACTAGCTATTAAATTGGCTATAAAAATATAATTGATTTGATAATTATCCTTACAAATACTATCGAATACGCCAATATTATAAGACCAATCTCTTAAACCTAATAGGAAGAATAAATTTAATCCCAAATTAATAGCAACATTTACAATTTTGATAATGGCATATGTCATCGATTTTTCGTTGGCACGTAACCAGGCAAAAGGTATAATTACAAGCGCATCTAGAAGTAATATCCAAATAACAAGCTTTATGTATTCTACTTTAATATCTGTGATGTAGGCGATTTGATCTTGGAAAATTAAAGCCAAACCAAAAAACACAAAGGAAGAAATGACTAGAGAAATGGTTGATGTTCCGACAACTTCATCTTGATTTTTCTCATTATTAAAAAATCTAAAAAAAGCAGTTTCCATACCATAGGCCAGGATAACATTGAACATAACAAACCATGAGAAAATAATGGAGACTGTTCCGTATTCGGCAACCGAGTTTAATACGCCTGGCGAGGTGTATAACGGCACCAAAAAGAAATTAAGCATACGAGGCAACACCGTTGCTAAACCGTAAATAAAAGTCTGTTTAAAAAGGCGTTGTAAGGAGCTCAATATATTTTAAATTCTAGGAGGCTAAAAGTATAGAAATAAGGAGTACTAAAAAAGGAAACAAACTAATTATTGCCGATTTGGCTTAGCTTGAGGAACCAAAGGTGTTTCTTTCGTATATAGTGCATCATATTTAAAATATTTAACTTTTGAAGCGTCCGTAAATTGAACAACACATTCATTATTCTCTAATTTAAATTTAGACACTATCGGCTGCGCCTTGCTGATGCTTTTTTGTTCGTTAAGAGCGTTCACAGGGCCATTATGTCGTTTAGAACTTTCTATATGTCGCCCAATAAATAATAACGGATTATGACTGTCCTGATTAAGCTTCAATTGATAATTGTCGAAATAAATACTATCCAGACTAACATGATTTGGCAGATTCTCTTTTAACTCCATAAAGATATTTGTTCCAGAACCACCCATTTTAACCCCAGAATTCCAATGTTGTAAATATACGTCGGCTATACCAAAAGGTGTTTCTTTTTCAAACTTTTGAGAGGCACAATTTGTAATAGAGCAAATTAAAACACTGTAAAGTAAAACTAATTTAAATGATTTCATGCTAACAAATTTAAGTGCATTAAAGATAGTAAAAGGAAAATACTGAGATAAAAAAAAGCCTCGCAAATACATTGCAAGGCTTTAATTCTATATTGACATTATTCTTTAGATGTTAATCTAAAAGTATATTATTAAAAGCTTAAAATTAAATTACTAATTATTAAGCGCTTCTGCTCCACCAACAATTTCTAAGATTTCGTTAGTAATTGAAGCCTGACGTGCTTTGTTGTATGTTAATTTTAATTGATCTCTTAATTCTGTTGCGTTATCGGTTGCTTTATGCATTGCTGTCATACGTGCACCGTGCTCGCTTGCAAATGAATCTCTAAGTCCTTTAAACAATTGATTTTTTAATGACTTAGGAATTAATTGATCTATAATTTCTAGTTTTGATGGCTCAAAAATATATTCAGTATTTACTTCTTTTTCAACTTCGATAGGAGAAATAGGTAAAAATTGTTCTGTAGTTACGATTTGAGTTGCTGCGTTTTTAAATTGATTGTAAACAATATCAATTCTGTCGTACTCACCAGCGACAAACTGTGCCATTAAAGACTCAGCAATTAAGGCTACATTTTCGAAAGTTAAATCATCGAAAATATCACTTTTATTACCTACAATTTTGTTAGTCTTTTTAAATGCATCGTTTGCTTTTTTCCCAACTACAAGATAAGATACATCTTTACCAGCATACTTTGTATTCGCTAGAATATTTACCTCTTTAATAATGTTAGAGTTAAATGCCCCACATAAACCTCTGTTAGACGTTATTGCTACAATAAGTACTTTATTTACTTCTCTTTGTTCTGAATATTTATTAGATATATCAGAATCTATAGTTGCACTTAAAGTTTGTAAAAGTTCTGTAAGCTTGTCTGAATAAGGACGCATAGCAGTAATAGCATCTTGCGCTTTCTTTAACTTTGCAGCAGATACCATTTTCATGGCACTTGTAATCTGCATCGTTGAAGATACCGAAGCTATTCTGTTACGTATTTCTTTTAAATTTGCCATGTTTATTGTTAGAATAAAGTATTGAGTATTCAGTAGTGAGATTAATTGTAACCTCACTACTCAATACTAAAATCTAATTATGCTTTATATTTCACTGATAATTCTTTTGCTACAGCTACTAATATATCTGTAACTTCATCAGTTAATTTACCTGCTTTTAAAGTGCTTAAAGCATCAGAATGCTTAGCTCTTAAAAACTCAAGGTAATCATTTTCAAATTCTTTTACTTTTTCAACAGGTACGTCTTTAAGTAAGTTTTTAGAACCTGCATAAATAATAGCAACTTGTTCTTCTACTTTAAACGGATCGTTTTGAGCTTGCTTTAAGATCTCAACGTTACGCTTACCTTTGTTAATTACATTTAAAGTTACAGCATCTAAATCCGATCCAAACTTAGCGAAAGCTTCTAGCTCACGATATTGTGCTTGATCCAGTTTTAAAGTACCTGATACTTTTTTCATAGATTTAATCTGTGCGTTACCACCAACACGAGATACAGAAATACCCACGTTAATTGCTGGACGTACACCAGAGTTAAATAAATCTCCATCTAAGAAGATTTGCCCATCTGTAATAGAAATTACGTTTGTTGGGATATATGCAGAAACGTCTCCTGCTTGTGTTTCAATAATTGGTAACGCTGTTAAAGAACCACCACCTTTTACGATTGGCTTTAATGAATCTGGTAAATCGTTCATTTCTCTTGCAATAGCGTCATTATTAATAACTTTTGCAGAACGCTCTAATAAACGAGAGTGTAAGTAAAATACATCCCCAGGATATGCTTCACGTCCCGGTGGACGACGTAATAATAAAGATACCTCACGGTAAGCAACTGCTTGTTTCGATAAATCATCGAATACAATTAAAGCTGGTCTACCAGTATCTCTAAAATACTCTCCAATAGATGCTCCTGTAAAAGGTGCGTAAACTTGCATTGCAGCAGGATCTGATGCATTTGCAGCTACTATTGTTGTATAAGCTAAAGCTCCTTTTTCTTCAAGAGTTTTAGCAATTAAAGCAACTGTTGAAGCTTTTTGCCCAACAGCAACATATATACAATATACAGGCTCACCTGCATCGTAAAATTCTTTTTGATTTAAAATGGCATCAATACAAACAGCAGTTTTACCTGTTTGTCTATCTCCAATAACCAATTCACGTTGTCCTCTACCCACTGGAATCATAGCATCAATTGCTTTAATCCCTGTTTGTAATGGTTCTGTTACTGGCTCTCTAAAGATAACACCTGGAGCTTTACGTTCTAAAGGCATTTCGTAAGTCGTACCAGAGATTGGTCCTTTACCATCAATAGGGTTACCTAAAGTATCTACCACACGTCCAACAATACCTTCACCCACTTTAATAGATGCAATACGTTCTGTACGTTTTACTGTTGTTCCTTCTTTTACAAATTTTGAAGGTCCTAATAATACTACACCTACGTTATCTTCTTCAAGGTTTAATACAATACCTTCAAGACCGTCTCCGAAATCTACTAATTCACCATATTGTGCATTAGCTAATCCGTAAACGCGTGCAATACCATCTCCTACAGTTAATACTGTACCTACTTCGTTTAAGGTTGCTCCTGCATCAAAACCTTGCAGTTGTTGTTTTAGGATTGCTGTTACTTCAGCTGGTTTTACTTCTGCCATTTTATCTAGATATAAGCTCTAATCGAAATAATTTTCGATTAAAAAATTTATAAAATTAATTTAATGAAAATTCTTGTTTTATTTTATTCAGTTTGTTTGCTACACTTTCATCGTATTGCAAATCGCCAACGCGTAAAATGAATCCACCAATAATGTCTTCATCAATTACGTTTTTAACCTCAACTGTTTTCCCTGTTAACTCCTTTAGTTTAGCTAAAATTTTAACTTCTAAATCGCTTGTTAACGCCACAGCAGTTGTTACTGTTGCTATTTCAGTTCCCGATAATTGCTCGAAAAGTTGTTTATACTTACTCGCAACCTCTTCTAAAAGTGGTAATCTTCTGTTTTCAATTAAAGTGTCGAACAATTTAACTGTTAATGGTGTGGTAGATTTAAAAATTTCTAACAACGCCGACTTCTTAACAGACGATTTAATTACAGGACTTTCAAGCATATCGCTTAAGTCTTTACTATCTGCAATAGTCTTAGCAATTAAAGTCATATCCGAATTTACAGCCTCAGCTGTATTACTCGTTTTTGCTATTCCTAGAACTGCTTTTGCGTAACGTATTGATGCTCTTGCTCCTGCCATTATTCCTTAGTTTAAAGTTGATTTACCTAATAAAGAATCAACCAATGCTAATTGCTTATCTTTATCAGCTAATTCACCACGCACTACTTTTTCTGCAATTTCTAAAGATAATTCTGCAACGTGATTTTTAATCTCAACCATAGCAGATTTCTTTTCACTTTCGATAGCATGTTTTGCAGCCTCAATCATACTGTTAGCTTGAGATTGTGCTTCATCTTTAGCGTCTAGAATCAATTTATCTTTCATCTCACGTGCTTCTTTCAGCATTGTATCGCGTTCTGCTCTAGCTTCGTTTAATAATCTTTCATTATCAGCATGAAGATTTTGCATTTCAAGTTTTGCTTTTTCAGCAGCTTCTATTGCATTTCTAATATCATCTTCACGAGTTTGTAAAGACCCTAATATTGGTTTCCATGCGAATTTACCTAATAATACAATTAAGATTATAAGAATAATGGCTTGCATGAAGAACAATCCAGGTGAAAAATCGTTTAATATTTGATCCATTGTGTAACTAAATAAAAAGTTTTACTTCTGTTTTTGTTTAATTTATAACAGCTTCTGCAACCAACCGTTGCAGAATTGCTGTTATAGCTTTTTTAACTATCAGGATTATTTACCTAAGATTAAAGCACCGAATGCTAAACCTTCTAATAATGCTCCAATAATGATCATCGCAGTTTGGATTTTTCCAGCTGCTTCTGGCTGACGAGCAATAGCTTCCATTGCACTACCACCAATTTTACCAAGACCTAAACCAGCACCGATTACGATTAATCCTGCTCCAATTAAATTGTACATACTAATTGATTTTTAAAATATTAATTAAACAAATTCTTATTAATGATGGTCATGTTCTTCAACTGCCATTCCTATAAATAACGATGATAACATCGTGAAAATAAATGCTTGTAAAAAGGCTACCAATATTTCGAGAACCGTAATAAATAATGCTAAAAACAAAGACACTCCTGTCGAAGCTACAGGTCCGAAGGCATCTTTTAATGTAATTACTAATGCGATTAAGCTCATCACCACAAAGTGACCTGCTGTCATGTTCGCAAATAAACGAACTAATAACGAGAATGGCTTAATAACTAAAAGTCCAACTAATTCTATTACTGCTAAAACTGGTCTTAATACGTATGGAACACCTGGCATCCATAAGGTATGACCCCAGAAATCTTTAGTTCCGTTAACTAAGTAAATAATTACAGTAAATATGGCTAAACATGCAGTTACAGCAATTTGCCCTGTAACGTTAAATCCAAGTGGTGTTAAACCCAATAAGTTTAGAATCCAAATAAAGAAAAATACGGTTAATAAAAACGGCATAAATTTCATGTACTTCTTTTCACCAATGTTTGGACGAGCAATCTCGTCACGCACATAAAGTACTAACGGCTCTAACATTCTTCCAACACCAGTAGGAATTGGACCTTTTTTATATCCTTTAGCTAAAGCACCAAATCCTAATAACATTAAGATTCCTGCGATTAGCATACCAAATACACTTTTTGTTATAGAAAGATCTAATACTTTGTGTGCATTTTCTGCATGGTGATGTTCGTCGAAGGCAACAGCATCTGCACCTGCTTCCAACTCGTATATTTTACTGTGAATTTTTGTTAATTTAACGCCATCTTTTTCAACGATTACTTGACCGTTATCATCGTGATGAAACTCTGAAGACATAAATGTTTTTAACCCTTCGCTAGACCATACAATTACAGGCAATGGAAAACCATAACTAACTCCTGACTCATTGTCTGTATACAAATGAAAATCGTGAGAATCCTTTAAGTGATGCGCAATATATTCTTTAATTTCCTCAGGAGTATCCACTTTGTTTCCCCCTTCATGATGTTGAGCATCATGTTCTCCACCCTCGTGAGCAAAGGCCGAAACAGAAGACATAAATAAAACTAAAATTGCAATAAACTTGATAGATATTTTTGCTACCATCATATTTTTCTAACTAATGAATTACGCACTCTAAAATTTTGGTGCAAATGTAAACAATAATTTAAAAACCCAAACCCTTTTTTTACATATGTTTAAATTATACTAATGAAATTATAATTTTATGTAAAAAAACATCAACTATTTACTATTTAACAGTTTTGCTACAGCCACAGCTTCGGCTGTTAAAAACAAAAATAGCGGTACCACCAGAGCAAAACGCTCCGTTTGGGTGAGATGATCATTATCGAAAACTGAATGTTTAAATACTAAGACAAAAATACCTAATTTTAGAAACATAAGTACCAAATAGGTATATCCCGCTTGTGTAGGAAGCACACTAGATACGCCTTCCATGCTGGAGTACACAATTAGCGCCGCTAAAGCATGATATAAATACACTTGCCACAGCTGAAAACTTAAACTGTCGGTTATAAAATAATTATGCAAGGAAAATGAAATTGCAAAAAGCAAACCTATGCATAATGCAAAAACGAGTATTCTTTTAATCATTTTTATCGTTTTTGGTTATATCTAATACTTGTCTAATCACCGTAAACATGGCTATAAAGACAGCTAACAATGTTACTATTTTAAAATATAGTTGGTTATCAGACTCTAATTTATCGTCTAGCCAACCACCTAACAGACTCCCTAAATAAATAGTCAAGCCCATTTGGAGTGCCATTGTTGTAAATCGCACATATTTGTTAAGCTGTTTTTTCTCTGGATTTTTCATTTTTGATTGTCTTTACTGCACTTTTCATAACACACGTTCCATCGAAACTTGCTCCTGGATCTACGGCTAGTTTACCAACTACAAAGTCGCCTTCTATTTCTGCAGTAGATTTTAAAGTTAATGTTCCTGACAATATCAACTTTCCGGAAAACTTACCTTCAAAATAAGCATCGGTTCCCTGTAATGACCCTTTTATACTGCCCGTTTTACCAACTACAACTTTTCCTTGAGTTATTAAATTTCCTTCAATAGTTCCATCAATTCTAAAGCCACCATCGCTATTCACATCGCCAACAATTTTAGTGCCTTGAGCTATTATATTTTGATTGGCACTCGCTTCTGAATTTTGTAATTTATTTTTTTTATTCTCGTTAAACATAATCTGTAATTTGGGAGAGTTATGATTTATTTAGACTTAAATAAGCCTCTAAATTTTTATGTATTTGAACCGTTTGATAATTAGCAGAAGACATTACAAAGTAAGGCCTTGTGATTCTGTTTTTATCTTTCTTTTTAAACAAGCTTTTAAAGTCTTCGGCAACCACGTAATTACTTATACCATGTACAAGAACAAATGTTGTTGTAGGAGAATACACATCTGTAGACGTCGATAAACGATAATATTTAACATCTTCAAGTTGCTTATTTAATTGCTCTACAAACGCATTAATATCTTCTTCTGATGTGTTATCGAAACGATAGATAACATTAAAGCGTTTCCCATCTTCAACATCTCTAAAATTATCGTCTTCCATATTAGGCAAGACGTTTTTTCTTAAGTCTTCGGCACGCTGTCCTTCTGGAAGGTTTGAGTAAGATGTGGCTATTTCGTTTAAAGCTTTTCTATACGCGTCAAAACCATATAATCGTCCGATAGCATTGGCTTTTAACAAATCGAATTTCGCGACTATATCATCGCCTTCAAACTGCCTTATATTCTCATCGCAAAGTGCAATAACTTCGGCAAAATGTTGCGCTTCAAATTTGTTATATATAGATTTATAAATAGACTCCGGACTGTTTAAATCTTCGGCTAAAGCTTGATTGGGATGACTTAAAATTTCGGCATAACGAGAGTCTGGATAATTCGCAATAATATCTTGCTTAAGAATATTAGCCTCACCAGTTTGTCCTAACAACTCGTAATCTTTATATAAATTATACTTTGCCGGTACAATTAAACGCTCTTCTGGATTACTCTCTAAAAGTGATTTCAATTTATCTTTAGACAACTCGTAATCACTAAATTTTTCTTTATAAATAACGCCCAATTGAAAATAAGCATAGTTCCGCTCTTTAGCGATACTGTCTATTATTTTTTCATCTGAAGGAATTTGATCTAAATAAAATTGTGGCTGATATATCTCGCCTGTTAAATCTAATCCTTCCGCTCCCGAAGTTCCGATTGCTGCCGTTGAAGCCGTAAAATTTGTATTAGACCAACGCCAGTTATCTCCATTTTTTCTGCTTCCCCATAGTTTTACAAACTCATTTTTACCATAAGCTGCTGTAGAGTTGTTGTAAAAATAAAATGTGCTTGCCTCTTTACTAACTTCTCCAGTTTTTTGAAATGCAGACGCCTTGGTATCCACATTAAATCCGTTATTAGAATTTAATATTTCTTGTGACCTTGCTTCGGCTTCTTGACGCTCAAATTCTAGCTCGGCCTGAGCTTTTAAAGATGCTGTATGATTCTCAAAATAGGCCAAACGATCTGCCTCAGACAAACCTACTAAATGCATGATACTATCGTCCACTTTTGTGATGTCTTCGTAATAAATAACATCGTCTAAATTATCGCGTTCTCGTTTAACGGTTCGGTATGGTTTAGAGTCTACTTTTAGATTAGTAAGTGTGCTATCAAAATAAGCACCGGCGACTTTATACTCGGCTTTATCAAAGTAAAAATCACCTAAAATTTTATAATTTCTAGCATTTAACTCGCTGTCGTCACGTTGTGTTCTTAAAGATTTATTGTAGTAGGCAACACCTAAAGAATCACTTTTAGTCGCTAAATAATACTCCCCAACTTGATGATAAATACGACCTAAATACGGACGGTTTTCTCTATCTTCTTCTAGCATGGACAAGGTTTCTGCGAAAAGTAATTTATCCCCATTGTCGTAATCGAAATTCCTAGCCTTTTCAACATAAGCCCCTATATAATAGGATCTCGGAATTTTTCTATGCATTTCAATCACCCGATCAAAGGTTAAATTGGCACTATCTTTATATCCTAAAGAATTATAAAGCTGTCCTTTAATAAACAAATACCTACCGCGCTCCTCGTGTTTTGGCGTAGATTCTGCTGCAATTTCTAAATACGTAATGGCTGTATCGATAACTTTTACGTTAAGATAAGCTTGAGCCAAAGTCGATGTGGCATCGGCCAATTCCTGATCGTCTAATTGCTCTAACCTTAGTAAACGTTTTAAATTTTTAATGGCAAGTTCGTCGTTATCTAAACGCAAATTGGTTTTTTCTCGCCAAACTCGAGCCACATTAATTTTATCGCTTAAAGGATATTTATAGAGTATATAATTTAAGGCTTCTAGTGCAGGAACAAAGCGCTGATCGAAGTATCTAGATTTCCCTAACAGCAAATATGCTTCATCCATTTTAGGGTTTTTCTCCTTCCCTTTAATGTTCATAGAATGCTTCTGAATAGCTTTTACAGCTTTTTCTTCAGCCTTAGAAAAGATTTCGTTTTTAGATTGTCCTGGAAGTAAAATTTCGTCGTCAAAATCTAAGCGCTCTACCGGAAGAATGTTCCAATAATCGTCGCGATAAGAATCATTAAGCCTTGCCCGACCTTCCTCTAAGGCCAGATTACCGTTATAAAGTGTGTTATATTCTGTAGCCATTGCATGAAAGTTTCTACTAATAAATTTGTCCTTTTTCCGGGAACAATTCACCAATAGAAATGCAGAAATACATGCTATAAAAATAACCTTAAAAGATGTTTTCAACGTTGGAATATTTAATCAACTAAATAACTTTAAACTCTTGCTAATATTATGCAAGACGGTAAAAATAAGCATCTTTTTGGATTAACCTATATATTTGGAATGACTTTTAGGCCTCTAGTTCACTTGCAAAATAAGCCTCTAGCTCCTTAAGAGTTTCGCCACTAGTTGCAATATCTTTTATAATTTCGCCTTTTTGTAATACCACAATGCGCTCACAAACATCTGTAACATGCATTAAATCGTGGCTAGAAACAAGTACAGTAACTCCTTTTTGTTCGGCTAAATCTTTAATTATTTTTTTAAGTCTAATTTGGGTTGTAGGATCTAAATTCGCAAAGGGCTCGTCTAAAATTATCACTTCAGGATCTCCAATTAAAGCGGCAATAATTCCTACTTTTTTCTGATTTCCTTTACTTAAATCTCTTAGATACTTTTTCTGACCAAGAATTTCGCCGTGGAAAAAATCTTCGAACTGCCCGACAAGTGCATCCACATCTGCTTTATTCTGACCTCTAAGTTCGCCAATAAAATAAAAATATTCTTCGGCAGTTAGGTATCCAATTAAAAAGCTTTCATCTACAAATGAAGACGTAAACGGTTTCCAGTCTTCAGTTAGATTTACCTGAATATCGTGACTTGTAATATGTCCAGTTGTTGGCTGAATTAAATCTAATAACAAACTAAAATATGTAGTTTTACCAGCTCCATTATTCCCCACTAAACCAAAACTTTGCCCTTTAGGAATCTCTAAATGTTCTATGTTTAAAACTTGGTTTCCGTTATATTTTTTTGAAAGATTCGTTGTCGTTATCATACTGTAATATTTTAGTTATCTTGATCGAAAGCGGCGATCATTTTATATTTTGAATCTAAATATTTGTCGATTATAAATTTCATTAGTTTTTGATGAAAAACGATACCTGTTAATCCCAAAAGAACTAAAACTAGAATGCCAATTTCAAAACTAAAAAACGCATTAAAAAGCGCAAAGATTGCCATTGGTAAAACCACTAATGGTAGTCCAATAAGCCACTGCACAGCGCCCGCACCTTGGAAATTAAAAGCGGCCCGTTGATTAAGATCTATTTTTTTTCGATTAAAAGATCCGCCAAACAAAATAACATAAGTATTTACTCCAATATTATAAATGGCTGCCGCAAAATGAGCAAGTAAAACCTTCCTTCCGAAATACGCATAAGGCAAACTAAGCACAAAAAGGATAATAACACTAAGCGTCATTAAAGTATATTTAGATTTTAAATATTGTTTGTATTTAATATTCTGACTCATTAACAACTTATAATAACCACTATCCCAAGCCGGTATAAATTGTCCGAAGTTTATAAGAAAAATACCCGTTACAAATATGCCCACAAACGCATAAAAATAAGGCTTGTCTTGATACACTGGATTTGGATAAAATATCAATCCATAGAGCAACCCAAAAACCAACATCCAAACCGATGATTTTGGTCGCTTATTACGCCAAAGTAATTTTAAATCTAATTGCATAAAGGGTGCAATATCTCCAAATTTCTTGGTCCACTCTAAGTTAGAGGCATTAACTTCTAGCGTTTTAGTTTTTAAAGAACTGTCTAAAAACAATTTACTTCGCAGTATTTTAAAATTAGAAAAATACAGCCCCATTAAAACTAAAATAGGAACAATTATTAACACTGCATTATTTGCAATAGCAAGAATAGCATGCGCTAACAGTTCTGAAATATTTAGAATCTCGAAATAATTTAAAGTATATAACACACCCGAGAACAGAATAATGGGTAAAAAGGATAGATCTGTTTTAGAAGACAGGCTTTCAATTATAAAATTCAGGAAATTATTAATTAGCGTAATAAGTATTATTGTAAACACCCAAACCACAACTGTAAAAACATTATAGTCTTTTGTAATTAGAGTTACTCCAAATGGTATTATTGCAAATAAGGGTAAAAAATTAAAAAAAGACAAAGCCGATTTCGCTAACACAAAGTTTACAATATTCATCCGTTTTATAGGCACTGTAAGTAATGGCTTCACACTCATTACTGGCAATTTTTGAAAGAAAAAGCGCATAAGTAAATCGCCTAAAATCCAATAAAAAATAAAACCATTAAATACAACAAAAGGATCGTTTTCTGGGAACAATTTTTTAAGTAGCGGATACATAGCAACCCCAAGAAACAAAAACATCACTATAAAATACAAAGCAAAAAACACCATTATTAACTTAAGACCTAATGTTTTCCCGAAGCTTGCCGATCTAGTAAATTGTTTCCACTCTAGATTTAAAAAGTGTTTAATCATAATTAAGATGGTTGGTTTGGTATGGTTTTTATATTGGTATGCGTAATTTAAGAAATGTTACACGTAATATTTTTTATATTCTTCTTTTAAATGTAATGTAATCTTTTTAGGGACAACAAATAAGGTAACGTAGCATAAAATTAGCAGAGCTACCAAAGCAGAAGTTAGCATTAGTAATTTATATCCTGCAATACTGTTTTCAATATCTAAAATTCTTGGAAAAAACTAAATAATACCACCAGCCAAACCAGCCATACCCCCTAACCGACCAAGAACATCTTCGTACAGCCATTTTCTACCAGTTTCTTTTTGCCTTCGTTTTACCACCTTATTAATACGAAACACCTGAATTATATATATTAATACCAACAGACAAACTACAATAATTAAGGTATAATTAAAATAGGGTGTATATCTTAAAATTAAATAGGTTAAGCACCATAAAGCCGTAGTAAATATAATTTTAGGAAGGGTAAAAAACTGCTTATAAATAGTCCAAACAGCACTCCAATAGTGTTGATTTAATGCTTTAGATTTAGCCTCTAAAATATCTTGAAAACCATAAATTCCAAATCTTTTAAATGCGAGATTTAGAGCATCACTAAAAGTACGCTGTGGATATTCCTCCCACTGCGACTCAATATCATTCGCTAAATGATCTACAAGCTCTGTTTGCACATCGTAATGCTCGACAAAATGTTTACGCGTGAAGAGATACAACTCTTCTATTTGACCCTCAGAAACTTTCATAATTAGACTACTTTAGGATTAACTAATTGCTGCATGGTTTGTATATACCGCTCTAATTCCGATAATTTAGAGACCGTTTCCTTCTCTCCTGCATCGGTTAATCTATAATATTTTCGCAATCTGTTATCTACTTTTACCATTTCAACTTTTAATAAACCTTCAGACTCTAACTTATGCAATGCTGGGTACAAAGCACCTTCAGTTATACTTAATTCTCCGTTAGTTAACGCTTTTACTTTTTGAGTAATTTCATAACCATACATGCTATCTGTCTCTTTTAAAAGCTTTAAAATGATAGTAGTAAGACTACCTTTATATAAATTTGAATTTGCCATAACACCATAAATATATATAAATTATTACATACCTAAGATTCCAATGTATTATTTTTTTTCTTAATTATATTTATAAACCTTTTAGCTTCACTAAATTTGTAAAAAATTACATCAATGGCATTTCATAAACTTGCAATACAAAATATAAATAAAGAAACAGAAGCTGCTGTAACTATTAGTTTCGAAGTTCCTTCTTTTCTAAAGGATAAATTCAGTTTTAAAGCTGGGCAATATATTACTTTAAAAACCGAAATTAACGGTAACGAAGTACGTAGAGACTACTCATTATGTTCGTCTCCAAGTAGTGGCGAATTACAAGTTGCTGTTAAAGCTGTGGAAGATGGATTATTCTCTAAATACGCAAATACAACCTTAAAAGCTGGAGACAGTATTGAAGTTGCCGAACCAAACGGACGCTTTATATTTGAGCCTGATGCTTCTAAAACCAGAACCGTTGCTGCATTTGCAGCAGGTAGTGGTATTACGCCAATTATGAGTATTGCGAAAACCATTTTAGAGGAGGAACCTAACAGTCACTTTGTCCTGATCTACGGAAACAAAACGCCTAAAGACACCATCTTTTTCAAAGAACTAATAGCACTTCACAGCAAATATACCGAGCGTTTTTCTATACAAATGGTATTTAGTCAGTCGCAAGAAGACGATGCTATGTTTGGTCGAATTGAAAAAAGCACAGTGAATTTCTTATTGAAAAACACCTACAAACATTTAAAAATAGACACCTTTTATTTATGTGGTCCAGAAGGCATGATTACCACCACAAAGGATGTTTTAAAAGATTTTGGTGTGACTGCCGAAAATATTCATTTCGAATTATTTACCACTCCAATTGCTACAGATGAAGAGGTCATTCCAGACGTTGTAAATGATGGCTCTACTGCAATAAAAATAATTGTAGACGATGAAGAAGTTGAATTTGTAATGTCGCAAAAACAATCGATTCTTGATGCTGCTATTGCTAAAGAAATTGACGCTCCATATTCTTGTCAAGGCGGAATTTGCAGTAGTTGTATTGCACGTGTTACCGAAGGTGCTGCAACCATGAGACAAAACAACATATTAACTGAAAAAGAACTAGCAGAAGGCTTAGTATTAACGTGTCAAGCACACCCCACAACACCTACTATTGTTGTAGATTACGACGACGTTTAAATAACCGATATAATTTTATTTACGATGGTTTCTGGAGCAATAGTTCCAGAAGCCTTTTCGTAACCTTCGGGAAATTTGTTTCCGTAAATTGAAGTGGGAATTAGCGGAAATTCTGTTCTATTGGCTGTTAAGGCATAATCGTCTGGCTGATTGAAAGGCGCAAAGCCCGCAAACGGATGTGTTACACCCCAAATGGTAATCACTTTTTTACCCAACATCGCTGCCAAATGGCCATTTCCTGAGTCCATAGACAACATCACATCTAAATTAGAAATTATATCTAATTCTTCATTAAAATTTAATTGCCCAGCCAAATTAATCACATGGTTGTATTGGGTTTGAAATCGGTCTAATATTTCAACCTCCTTCGCACCACCTCCAAAGAGTAATATCTTATAATCCTTAGATAAAGATTCAATTACTGTTTCCATTTGCTGAATGGGATACATTTTACTGTCGTGTGCCGCAAACGGCGCAATGCCAATCCACTTCGCTGTATGATCTCCCAGAATAGCTTGCAATTTATCCGATAAAATTGATGGTTCTGGAAACGTGGGTTGAGATAAATCTATAGGAAAACCTAAGTTATTAAAAACCTCAGCATAACGCGAAATAGTTGTTGGAAGTTGTTTAAAAACAGCTCCGCTTGTAAGCGCTTTCTTTTCACTTCTCCCTTTATCTATTTGAACAAAAGGCGTACCTGTAAAAAAGGCTTTTAGAACTTTAGAGCGAAGCACATTATGAATATCGGCAACGGCATCAATATTCAGTTTTTTAAGTGATTTCGAGAGTTTATACAATCCAAAAACACCTTTATGCGTTCCTTTTAAATCGGCGGGAAAAATACTTACCGCATCTAAATCTCGAAAAAAGGGTTCAAAAAAAGGACGCGTTAAAACGGTGACTTTTACGTTTGGATACTGTGTTATTAATGCACGTAAAACAGGTACAGACATAGCAACGTCTCCCATTGCAGAGAGACGTATAACTAAAATATGTTGTATGGGTTTAGACACAGTTTATAAGAAAAAAGATTCCTATTTTTGAGAACGCAATACAGGATTAAGCTCGTCGTCGTTGTACATTTTCATTTGCTTATACACTTTCATGTATTTTTCGCCAGAGGCAATATCGTTCAATAAAGTATCTATAGCAGTCGATAAATCTACACGCTGTTCTAAAAGAATATCTAATTTTGTTTGACATGCTTTTTTATGAGCTTCAGAAGCATCTTTTCGCGTAGCTTCTTCTTCCATATGGTACACTTTTAAAGCTAAAATAGATAATCTATCTACACCCCAAGCTGGACTTTCGGTATTAATTGTTGCATCTGCTTTAGGTGTAACGCCTTTGTATTCCTCTAAAAAATAACTATCAATATACTCCACCATATCTGTACGATCTTGGTTAGAAGCATCAATTTTACGTTTCAAGGTTAACGCTTCTACGGGATCGATTTGTGGATCACGAATAATATCTTCGTAATGCCATTGTACGGTATCAATCCAACATTTTCTATATAATAAATGCGCTAATAAATCGTCTTCTTTACTGTATGGGTTTGAAAAATCCTGATCTACTGTATTTATAACGTGATAGGTATTTATTACCTCCTGAAAAATAGTATTTGCCTTAGTTGTAAACATCATTTTTATTTTAAAGCACAAATATACCTCTAATTAATTAACTTTACCAGACACCATAAAATAGAAGCATGCAAATTCATAATTTATCTACAGAAAACACAATTTTAAATGTATTTATGTCAGAATTACGTGATAAAACCATCCAAAAGGACAATATGCGTTTTAGACGAAATATTGAACGTATTGGTGAAATTCTTGCGTACGAATTAAGTAAATCTCTTCACTACAACTCCACCTCTGTCGACACGCCTTTAGACACAACCAAAGTAGATCTGCCTGAAAATGACATTGTAATTTGTTCAATTTTACGTGCCGGAATTCCGCTACACAACGGTTTGTTAAATTATTTTGATGCTGCCGAAAACGCATTTATTTCAGCCTACAGACAGCATAAATCGTCTCCAGAAAGTTTCGAAATTGTAGTAGAATATTTGGCTTGCCCATCGTTAGAAAACAAAACCTTAATACTTGCCGATCCTATGTTAGCTACTGGCCAGTCTATGGTTGCTACTTTTGAAGCTTTGAAGCCTTTTGGAACCCCAAAAGAGATCCATTTAGTTAGTGTAATTGGAGCACAACAAGGTGTGGATTATATTGAAAATCACTTTAATGCAGATGCTCATTTATGGATAGCTACAGTAGATGAAAGCTTGAATGAAAAAGGTTATATTGTTCCAGGACTTGGAGATGCAGGCGATTTATGTTTTGGAGAAAAATTACAACATTAATAAGCCAAAAGGCACAACAATTAAGAGTCCGAGAAAGACTTCTTTAAACCATTTGTCCTGAATTGTTTCAAGGTAATTAGTAATTATAATTGCCAAAGGTGCGAATAAGAATAAAAACTCGCCACCTTCCTTTTTAGGCGATAAAATCATAATACTAAAGGCAATCAAGGCCGCAACTAGTACAACTTTATAGGCCGCTTTAAAGTTTTTTTGTTTGGATTTTATAGTTTTAATATAAAACACAGACGACCAAATGCCAAAAGAAATTAATAACGTCACGCCAACCACATATTGAAGCGTATTATACGAATCGAACTCGAAGCTTACCTGAGGTAAGATATTAAGAGCCGAAAAAAAGTCGTCGTAAACAATTATGGAATACGACATCCCTAAAACAAAAACAGCTACAACTCCAACGATAGGTATCATCCATTCTTTTAAATTAGAATTGGAATGAAAATATAATGCGAAATAAATAAGGAGAATAAATAAGATAGACCAAAAATAAAATAAGGACGCAATAGCAATCCAAAACGCGGCGTCGAACAATTTCTTTTTTACATTTAGTTGCGACCTTAAACTTAAAATTCGTCTTAAGGATAGCAGTATAAAAAAATTAGCAAACACTATGTTATTATTTAACATGGTTTGCGGTAAAGCCATTAAAAATAAAGCATATAGCAAAATTTCATAACTGCTTTTCTGGGTTAATTTATTCTTACTTACTAAAAAATCTAGTACTAAAATCGAAGAAAAACTAGCACAAAACACAAAGAAATTTGAGGCATAATGATCCAATAAATTGGACGACACAGCATACTTTGTATGCGCAATAAAAAACGTAACTATAGTCAGTGTAAATACGACTAAAAAGTTTATTGGTTTAGATTTACTAAAAATACTTGTAATCATTAACTCTTTTTGTATTTTTGTTTGGTAAATATACTACACTATGAAAGATTTTTTTTACGCAATACAAGACCTATTTGTAAATGTATTGTTCGCACCTCTAGATGCTCTAGCTAATTTAGAGCTTGAAAATTGGTTTTTAGCCAATGCATTCTCATGGATTTTTATATTAATCGGAATGGGATTTTTTGTATACTGGATGCTTCAACTAAAAAAGTTTAATGACAATAACGAAGAAGACAAAAGTATTTCTTCGCACTCATTTCTATAAGTTCGATTTTTATAAATCGAACCCTATATCTTTACGGTAATACATCTTATCGAAATGTAGTTTTTCTATATTTTGATAAGATTTTTTTGTGGCCTCTTGGTAGGTATTTCCATAAGACGTCATCGCTAAAACACGTCCTCCAGTAGTTAATACTTTACCGTCTTTTAAATCTGCTCCTGCATGGAACGGAATAGAGCCCTCTATAGCATCTAGCCCAGTAATTTCTTTGCCTTTTTCGTAAGCTTCTGGATAACCACCAGAAACAGTCATTACTGTAGTTGCTGCACGTTCGTCTATTTCTAGATCAATTTCGTTAAGTGTTCCATTTGCAACAGCTTGTAACAGCTCTACAAAATCGTTTTTAAGTCTAGGCAACACCACTTCAGTTTCCGGGTCCCCCATTCTTACATTATACTCGATAACCATAGGGTCGTCTCCTACTTTTATCAAACCAATAAACACAAATCCTTTGTAAGGTAAGTTATCTTTTATTAAACCTTCAATTGTTGGTTTTACAATACGTGTTTCTATTTTTTCTAAAAACTCATCGGTAGCAAATGGCACTGGAGAAACAGCTCCCATTCCACCGGTATTTAAACCTGTATCACCTTCTCCAATACGTTTGTAATCTTTCGCCGTAGGTAACACTTTATAATTCTTTCCGTCTGTTAACACGAAACAGCTCAATTCTATTCCGTCTAAGAATTCTTCAATCACGACTTTAGTACTTGCTGCACCAAATTTAGAATCGATTAACATCGCTTTAAGTTCTGCTTTAGCCTCGTCTAAATCGTTTAAAATTAGCACGCCTTTCCCTGCCGCTAATCCGTCAGCTTTTAAAACATAAGGTGCCGTTAATGTTTCAAGAAAAGCGTAGCCTTCTTCCACATTAGATTTATCAAAACTTTGGTATGCCGCTGTTGGAATATTATGTCTGAATAAAAATTCTTTAGCAAACTCTTTACTTCCTTCTAATTCTGCTGCTGCTTTTTCAGGACCGATAACAGCTACATGCTTTAATTTTTCGTCGTTTAAGAAAAAATCATGCACTCCTTGCACTAACGGATCTTCTGGACCAACAACCACCATATCGATGTTGTTTTCTAAAACTAGCGTTTTAATCGCCTCAAAATCGGTTACTCCAATTGCAACATTCTCTGCTATAGTAGCAGTTCCCGAGTTACCTGGTGCTACAAAAAGTTTATTACATAATGGGCTTTGAGAAATTTTCCAAGCAAAAGTATGTTCTCTTCCACCTGATCCTAGAATTAAAATTGTCATATTGAGTATAGTTTGAAGCAAAAATAATTGCTTTTACGCTTAAAAAATAATTATTTTACAAAAACATATTTGCAATCCATCTTTTGAAGCTATTCGATCTTACATTACAGTTAAATGGCTTTCCATTAAAGGAGGCTAAACAGACGCTTTCTAAAATTCATAAATTAAATACAATTGAATACGAAAACTATTTAAACTCGAAGAAGCACGAGATTGTTCAATATCACTTAAAGCACAATTCATTTTATAAGGATTTAGGAAAAAATGTAAATCTAAACGACTGGAATTCGGTTCCCGTTATGACTAAACGCGATCTACAACAACCTTTACAGGATCGCTTATCTGAAGGATTTACTACCAAAAATGTTTACATAAATAAAACATCAGGCTCTTCTGGAACCCCTTTTATTTTTGCCAAAGACAAAATGTGTCACGCCTTAACTTGGGCAGAGATACAAAACAGGTTTGGCTGGTATGGAATCGATTTTAATAGCTCGCTACAAGCCCGTTTTTATGGTATTCCGTTAGATACAATAGGATATTACAAAGAACGTTTTAAAGATAAACTAAGCAACCGTTACCGTTTTTCTATTTTTGATTTAAGCGATGATGCATTGCAAAACTATCTCGACGTTTTTAAAACAAAACCTTTCGATTATATAAATGGTTACACGAGTGCTATTGTACAATTTGCTAAGTTTCTAAAAACTAGAAACCTGAAGTTAAAACAAATTTGTCCGACTTTAAAATGTTGCGTGGTAACTTCTGAAATGCTTTTTCCCGATGACAAACTACTTTTAGAGCAACACTTTGGAGTTCCCGTAATTAACGAATATGGTGCCTCCGAATTAGATTTAATCGCTTTTCAAAATCCAAATAATATTTGGCAAGTAAACAGCGACACCCTTTTTGTTGAAGTTTTAGATGAAGACAATCGGGTTGTGTCTAACGGAAAGGAAGGCCGGATTGTAATAACGTCGCTTTATAACAAGGCACAGCCGTTTATTCGCTACGAATTAGGAGATATTGGTATGCTTTCTGAAACAAGTACATTACAAAAACCTGTTTTAGAAAAATTAACTGGAAGAACCAGTGACATGGCTATATTACCAAGTGGAAAACGAACCGCGGGATTAACCTTCTACTACATCACTAAAGCGATAATTGAAGATGATGGTAACGTAAAAGAGTTTATAGTAACCCAAGAAGATAAATCTACATTTAAAATAGATTATACAGGAGCATCAGAAATTTCTGAAATAAAAAAAGATGCTATAACCACTGAAATGAAGCGTTATTTAGAAGATGGACTAACGATTCGTTTTGAGAAGCACAACGCCTTAAAACGGTCTAAAAGCGGCAAATTGAAGCAGTTTAAGTCTTTGGTAAAACAATAGTATTTTTAGACTTAACAAAAATATACTCATAAAGAAAAAGAATCATGTAAAACATGGACTTTACTGTAGAAAACTGAAGCCCTGTTCTGTACACAGCATAGTTATATTTTATAAGTCCGAATTTATTAGCCGACATAGAATCAGATTGAAGTCTATAATTAGCCAATGGCTCTTGAATTCCTAAAGCCGAAGATCCTGATCGCTTTACAGCCTCTAACCATAACAACCAATCCTGTCGCTTCCTGAGGTTTTTAGTATATATTTTTCCTAAAGATTTTACGTGATAGATACCCGTTAAATTCCCGATATAATTACATTTAAGAATTTTATTATAAGATAATGTTTCTAAGGCTTGAATTCTTTTGTGTAATGCGTTTCCACGCTCGTCCATTAAATTATAACTAGAAAACGACACATTTAGATCCTGATCTATCATAAACCGGATTTGTTTTTCCAGTTTTGAAGGCAACCACAAATCATCTGCATCTAAAAAAGCTATATAATCTCCTTTAGCTTCTTTTGTACCTTTATTTCTAGTAATAGCGGCACCAGAATTTTTATCATTTTGAAAGAGAAAAATATTAGTATGTGTTTGCGTAAATTTTGAAATAATATCCAGTGAGCCATCTGTAGAGCCATCGTCTACAAGAATAAGTTCCCAGTTAACATAGGTTTGATTTAATACACTTTGAATCGTATCTGAAATAAATTTTTCAGCATTATAAACAGGCGTAATAACAGACACTAATGGTTTCATTTACAATCTAATTAATACGCTTTATCTTCCCCTTTTACGGCATTTAATAAGGTCTGAAAAATAATTTTAATATCGAGAAGTGTCGACCAGTTTTCAATATAAAAAATATCGAATTTTACGCGATTTATAATATCCTTATCGGTTTCTACTTCACCTCTAAATCCGCTTACTTGTGCTAAACCAGTAATACCTGGCTTTACAAAATGGCGTACCATAAATTTATCGATTCGCTTAGCATACATATGCGTATGACTTACCATATGCGGTCTTGGTCCTACCACAGACATATCTCCAAATAATACATTATAAAACTGAGGCAACTCGTCTATACTTGTTTTTCTAATAAATTTACCGACTTTGGTAACACGTTGATCTCCTTTTGTAGCTTGATATAAATGCGCATCGGGGTTTGGCATCATAGAGCGAAATTTATAACACTGAAATTCCTTATAATTAAATCCGTTTCTAGATTGTTTAAAAAATATTGGCCCTTTAGACTCTAACCTAATAATAATGGCTAGAATTGGTGTTAACCAAGAAAGTATGGACACAATTACAATTAAAGAAAATACGATATCGAATAACCTTTTAAAAAACTGATTTACACTTTCTTCTAAAGGAATATCACGAAGTGATAAGATTGGAATGAAGTCGTAATATTCGTATTTTAATTTTTTAGAATATATTTCTTTATTGTCTGGTAAAAACTTTAAAATCTTTAGATTATTATCTGCAAAATTAACGACTTGTAGAATTTGGGTATTGGACAACTCTGTAATAGAACAATAAATTTCGTCGATATTATTTTCTTTAATAAAACGCAGACATTTATCTAATGATTCTTGGGTTTTATCTCTTAAATTAAAAACGCTCTTTAAGGCATATCCATACTCAGGATTTTGTTTAAAAAAATTCTCTAAGGCATTAGTTTGTCTGTTTTTACCAATTATCACCGTTTTTCTAAGGTTACCTCCAAATGATGAACGGTATTTCTGAAGTAGATAATAGACCGTAAATTTCGCAAGTCCAATAAGCAAAAAAACAAGTCCAATGTATTGTAAAACAACTAAAGTATTTACATTTAAATTATGTCTAAATCCGAAATACGCAAACACTATTAAAGTAAACAATAACGCTTGCTTAACCAGTAAAGCCATTATAGTGACCTCTCTTGTAAAACGGTATACATCATAAAAACGAGAATACAGAGAAAGAATGATCCACGTTGCAGATACTAAAGAAACAAAAAGGAGAGGGTTCACATTTTTAAAAAAGAATAATAATGCTAAACCATTTATTATCCCCAAATCAATAGCGTAAGAGATGGGCCTTAAATACCCTGAATATCGACCTTGTTTATATGGATTCACTTTTGATTATAGGTATATAAAAAACATCTTTTTTGATGCTTGGTAAATTTAGAGAATACAAAAATAAGAAAGTAAGTTAGTTTAACGGCAGTTCCTATTATATATTATTTACATATATATTTTCTAAGTGTTTAATGTTATTATTTATATTAAATTTTTCTTCAAAAAGTTGCTTTGAGTTTTTTGAGAAAGACTCTAAAACCTCTTTATTATTTAATAAATTTAGAATACCCGCAGAGAATTCTGTAACATTTTCGTTATCTACTAAAATTCCATTATAACCATTAATAACGAGATCCCTATTTCCATCGGCATTTGTAGCTACAATAGGTTTTCCCAATGCCAAACTTTCTATCACCGAATATGGTAATCCTTCGTAACGCGCAGTGGTAATATACAGATCCGAATTATCTATAATATTAAAAATATCTTCTCGAGTAGTCCAATCTAACAGAGTAATATTTTGTTCTAAATTAAGTGCCTTAATTATACTTTTTACATTAGAAAGGTTTGGAGAATGATAACCAACCCCCATGAGCACGAGATGAATATCTGATTTCAATTTTTTCACTTGAGAAATGACCTCAAGCATTAACTCAATATTTTTTTGATAAGAAGGCCTACCTACAGAACAAATATAACTATCAGGCCAAGTCTTTTTTATTCCTAAATTTTTAATATGTTCAATTGGTAATATAGAATTATTAAACGTTAACACTCTATTTTTTGGATAACAAACGTCTTTTAAAGCGTTGTTTTTTTCGGAATTTGAAGATGCTAAAATTTTATTCCCTTTAAAATTAAACATTTTTTCAATCGCTAAAAACACACCCTTTTTAATTTTATTGGAAGCACTTAGGTAAGAATATGCTTGTGGCGTATGCAATACCGAAACACCCAAATATTTACCAACAATCTTACTAATTATTCCGCCTTTTGCACTATGACCATGTATAATATCTGGCTTATAATCTCTCAGAATTTTAATAGTCTTAAAAACCGTTTTTAAATCTTTTATAGGAGAAATATTACGTTGCAAAGGGACTTTGTAATCTGTTATCACTTCACCTAAATTAGTCTTAAATTTAGTATCCGAATCATCTTCCCCATGGATAACTATACTTTCAAAATTATCGCTATTAATATTTTCTAAGATTAATCTTAAAGACACATCCACGCCACCAACTGAATGAAGAATATGAGCTATTTTAATTTTATTTTTCATTATTACTTAACTTTAAAGTATTTATATCTAACCATGAAATTTGGATAAGTACTAACGAAAATATGTATACTCCTATTTGCCTATGAAAAAAATTCTCTACTAAACCGAATAATATTAAAACAGATAATAATATAAATGCTTGAAATCTATGTTTGGAATACATAAAAGTTATTATAAATATTGAGAGAAACAAAAATAATCCGACATACCCATATGACAATAATATATCTATAAACTGATTATGTGTATTATATTGTCTTTCTAAAAACCAATTTTTTCTAATTTCTTTTTCAATGTTTGAGGCATAACATGCGTTTAATTTTTGTTTAATATCTAGTTGCCCATCACCTAGAAAACGGTTATGTTCTCCTTTTAAAATAGAATAGCTACATTCCCAAATTACAACCCTAGGCTCCCATTCTCTCAATTTATAGAAATAACTATCATGCGTATCTTCTGCATATAAAAAACGATTTTTTAAATTGTCGTTTAATTGGAAAACACTTATTACTAAAACCAATATTGCTAAAACTCCAACAATGGCTTTTTTAAATTTGAAAAGTCGAAACAGAAATAATACACCAATAAATAGAATTGTAATTAAACCTATTCTAGCAGAGATAAAACCAACAAACAGGAAACATATTAACATATTAAACAATACTACTCTTTTGAATTTTGATTGTTCATAAATAACAATTGAAAACCCAAAACTAACGGCACATAAAAACCCTAAGTATAGACGTTCAATAATTAAAATTTCATAAATTATATCTCCATTTGAAAAATCAAATCCCCTTGTATTTATAACATATTTAATAATGGAATAGGCACATATTAGAATACAAAGCAACACACCTATAATAAAAGATTTAAGAATAAAAATCTTGTGTTTTGAAATCGAAAAAACAATAAACAGAGGTATGATTGCAACAATTTTACTAATTAATTTAAAATCTAAACTATTATCGTCTATAAAAACCGATCTAAGCAATAGGTATAAAATAAAAATATAAACTATAATTTTAGGAGGTGTTATTATTGTTTTTAAGTCCCTTTTTTTAATTATAAACGGGCTTAGCAATAATAATAGTCCTAAGACAATATTTGGAACAATTCTAGCAATGTTTTCAAACGGAAGAGAAGCACATAATAAGCAGGCTAAACCAGCATAAATTTGTTTTAGATAATTCATTATTTAAAAAGTATTTTCTTTATAGAGAGTAATACCTTATAAGGGATACATAATGATATGATGTTTCTAAAAATCCCATAAACAGGAAGAATACCTAGATAAAAGTTATCCTTAATTATCTTTATTTTACTTTTTATTTGCACTCTTCTGTTTAATACAGAAATCGCATTATCATCTACAATTTTATCTAAAAGAACTATGTCTAAATTTTCACTTTTAAACACTTTTAAAATCTTGAAAAAGAAACCATAATCTTCTGCTGCTTTATAATTCGTGGGATATAGTCCTACTGAATCTATTACCTCCGCATTAAAAATAACTGTTGGATGAATTATTTCACAATTTATATAAAAAGTCTTTTTTAATTTTTCGTAACTGGTTGGTAAGTTAGATTTATATAGAATTTCATTTTGTGGAGAAATATAATTTAACTGTGTTCCCAATAATTTTATTTCTGGATTTTTAAGAAGGTAATCTAATTGAATTTTAAATCTATTTATATGACAAATGTCTCCCGAATCTAATCTTCCTATAAATTGATAATTCAACTTTTTTATTTTATTTAATCCGTGATTTAAGGCATGTTCTATACCCATATTTTTGGTTAAAACTTCCAAATATAACTGTCCTTTAGAGAAACATAGATTTAATTCCTCCAGCCGAGGTACTATTTTACTACCATCATCAACAACCAACACATCTACATTAAAATCCTCTCGTATGGAT
Organism: Formosa bonchosmolovskayae; assembly: GCF_051016085.1. Classification (GTDB taxonomy): domain Bacteria; phylum Bacteroidota; class Bacteroidia; order Flavobacteriales; family Flavobacteriaceae; genus Formosa. The sequence goes on along the minus strand of NZ_CP174605.1, from coordinate 1,238,838 downwards.
GCTAAAGATGTTTTTAATCCGTCAATATTATTATAGTGAGGAATTAACACTATTAACTTGTGGTCGGTCATGCTCTGTTTGCTTTTGAAAAATAAGTAAAAGTACAAATGTAATCCAAAATCCATAGATTCTTGGCGTATCTATTTGTACCCAATTTACTATAAACCCAATAAAAGTGGTAAAAAAGAATAGATAATTAACATCTTTCGTTAAAATGTATTTGTTAAGCGTAGTGTACAAAATATAAATCAAGAAAATTATAAATAATAAAAATCCAATTATACCTGTTTCCGCTAAATATCGCACATAAATATTAAAACCTGGTGGGAAGTTTTTCTGTTTACCTTCTTTATAGCGTTCAATTTCCCAGTTACCTTTTACAGCCCATTCTGGATAATTATCCAGTAAATAAAACCCCTGTTGCCCATATCCCACGCCAGCAAATGGATTTTTATTAAAAGTTTCCATACCAGCAATAATAGTACCCATCCTGGTTTTATTGGAATTATTAGTTTCTATATTTTTGACAATTTTAAATGAATCAATTCTCTCATTAATTGTACTCACAATAACTTGTCCTTTCCACAAAAATAAAAATGGCAAAAACATCACTATAAAAATCAAAGTACGAAGAAAATAAACTAAAGCTTTTGATCGATTTAAAACTAAAAATACAATGAAAACAATAAGTTCTATCAAACAAAACAATTGTGCAGCTCTAGATCGTGAATAAAAAACTAAAATGAAAATTATGAATATATAAACTAACGTTACCTTTTTAGGTTTAAATGTAATTAATCGTCTTAAAAACCATGGGAAGATAAATATAAGATACATTCCTAAAAAAGGAGGCTCATGCGATGTTCCTGATATACGCTGATTAAGTACATCCTCTCTTATGTATAAAATTGAAATATTCTCATTAATTAACTGAATGATATTATGAGCAATTGAGACATGATATATTACAGATAATATTTGTAATACGGAGGCTATAAAAACGCATATTAAACTTACTCTAATTACTTTTTCTATTTTTCCAAACACATAATGTATATCATATTTTTCTAAAATATTATATAAAGTTATTGGCACGATTAAAACACAGAAAATTAAAGATAGAAATTGTCCTAAAAACCTTGAAACACCTTTGGTATCTTTAAAAACATTTGACTGAATTTCGAAAAAATTAAAGACAAATGTTAGAAAACACCACAGAGAGAATAATCCTATTAAAATAAAATAATTATTTTTAAGAGGAACTTTAATTTTTCCTTTAAAAATGACAGTAAGTCCAAAAATTAGAACTGCTAAAAGTAATGGATAAATATATGTTTCGTTTCTAAACTCTCCTAAATTTAAAAACAGCCTTGTATCCGAAAATGTAAATGGAATTAAAAATATTGAAATAATTACTGTTTTAAAAGCTAGTTTATTCAACTCCATTATCTATAAGTCTTTCAAATAAGTTTAAATGATTTTTTGCTATTTTATTAATATTGAAATTATTTTTAATTAGTAACTTTCCTTGTTGTCCTATTTGCATTCTTAAACCATCATCGGTTAATAAATCTATTAATGTTTTACTAAACGCATCAACATTATAAGGATCGATTAAAACCAATTCATTTTTTTCTTTACTTAATTCATCACCTGAGGTACTATTGCTATATACTGTTGGGCAGCCAACCATCATGGCTTCCATAGGCGCTAAAGCGAACGCTTCAGAAAATGATGGAAAAACTGCTAATTTGGCTTTTGTATATTCTTCAAGCAAGTGTTCTTTATTAGTATGTCCTAAAAATTGTACTCGCCCAGCATGTTTCGGTTCTATATACTTAGTAAAACGCTCCTTTATACCTTTTCCATATAATTTAAGTGTAATCCCCTCAATAGAATCGCATACAGTATTCCACGCTTTAAGTAGCGGAATTATTCCTTTCTTTGGCAATAATGAACCAGAAAATACAATAAAACGTTCTAAACCAATATAAGGCTTATCAACAATTTCAAGGCCATTATGAAGCACCTCAATAGATTTCGTCAAGTTGTAATATGAAATCATTTTAAGCTTTGTATAGAGGCTTACAGAGACTAATTGAGTCGCATAGTTATAAAGATCTGTTTCATAAAACATATCTGGCTTAGAAATAGTTTTATCTGCTTCCAAATTAAAGTAATTGGTACTACCATGAAATTTCACAATTTTGGGAATATCAATTTTAGGCCAAATATCAGATTTTAAATTTAAATAAGTGTAAGCCAATCTATAATCAGGAAATTCTATAATTTCTATATTATGTGCTTTTACTAGTTTTTCAACAAGCCTATTTTGCTCTATCCAAACTTTGTTAAGCCCAATAAAGTCTGTTTTTAAAATTTTATTTATTGCTTTATATAATAAGCTATTTCTAGACAACAGGGGTATTTTAACGCCATGATGTATTCGCCAAATCTCTACGCCATTTACTATTTCGTGCTGTTCTCCTCCAAATGAAAGCGGTAGGATACCAATTACAAATACTTTATGACCTTGTATTACTAATTCTTCGGCCAAAGATTTTGTTATAGTACCTATACCTCCATGAGACACTGGAGGGTACTCGTCGCAAATAAAACATATGTTCATAACCAGAAATCGAGTTTTTTATCTAATAATTTTTCTAATTCCTCTTTGTCTTTCTTAAAGACACTTTGTAAATACGCTTTTGTGTCTGCAGCCATATTTTCTTTTGGTTTAGATAAGTTCCGATTTTCTAATATATTTCTCAAAACAGTTCTAGTTTTCTCATCAAATATCCATTTAAAAAAACGTCTAGAAAACTGATTAGGACTTCCCTTTAGTATTTTTTGTAAATGTTTATTTTTTGGATGCCCTGTAAAGTTATAACGCTTGTTTACATCTGGTATTACACTTGCATCTATATTTAAAAATTTGTAAACTTCCTGAGTTATTACAATTGGGTCTTTCACAAATTCTTCAAAAATTACAATTTTCACATTTGAAAAATGATCCATAAAATTTTTAACATCATCATGATATAAACTAGCCTTTGTATAATGCCAAATAAACTCATAATTATCGCGAATTCGATCTTCTTCTAGAGACAACCCCTCTTTAAAAGATTTTATTTCTCTAACGTCTCTTATTAAATGATTGTATGCAGAAAACGAACGTTTTAAAGGATCCCTAAGCATTATTATAATTTTAGGATCTCCTAATTTAGATTTTATTTCAGGTATAACCTTCTTACTATAATATAAATAATCTACACTTGCTTCACCACATATTTGAGATTCTAACTTTTCACTAAATAGATTAGAATAGCTTTGGAAATCTTTTATCATTAACTCATAAGTTAATTGATCTCCTTTTCCTTGTTGAGGAAGATTTAAGAATTTTGTAACAAAATATTTCGGTTCCTTAACTGTTGGCAAAAAAACTTCCGGATGTTGCTCTAAATAATGAAATAATGACGTTGTACCTGCCTTAGCAGCACCAACAATTAAAAAATCTGGTAAGTTTTGCATTTATCTTCTAAAATATGTTTTTACCTTGTCTACTTTATATATATATATTAAACCCACTATATTCCAAAAAATTAAACTAAAACTACTTGAAATCGCAGCACCATTTATACCATATTTGGGAATTAAAATAAAGTTTAATAAAAAATTTAAAGCAAGTGAAATTAATAATAATAAAAAGAATTGTTTTTGTTTTCCTGTCATATTTAAATACAAGCCTACAGAACCACAGTAAGAACTAACAAACTGACCTACACACAACACTATTAAAGCAACTTTGGCTACGACGTAATTTTCTCCAAACATATTTAAAATAAAATCAGAAAAAACCACTAAAATTAATAATAAAGGTATTGTGAAAATAAAATTAATCCGGCTTGATTTATAAATTACTTCTTTTAAATTAACAAAATTGTTCTCAAAATAACTCTTAGATATTTCTGGCGCAATTACTGTATTTATTGAAGTTAAGACCACAGTTATTAACACCGTTAATTTGATAGCAATAGCATAATAAGCCAATTCCGCATAAGAATAATATTTTATAATAAAAAAGGAGTCAATGCTTTGCATTAACAACAAGGATAATGCACTAACAGCCATAGGGAGAGAAACAATAAAAATATTTTTTATAGAATAACTTTCATTATCTTCTTCCTGCTTAATCCCCGCTTGTTTTATTTTTTTTAAAATTATGGCAGTACTGACTATAGCGATTACTAGAAAAGAAAATAAAAAGATATCTACTAACAAATAAGATTTTCCAATAAAATAAACAACTACTGCCGCTATAAAAAATACAATAGGTCTAAAAACACTCCTAAAAAGCTCAGAGGTCTTTATAAATTTTAAAATCCGTAGCATTTCAAAATTTATAATTGTAAGTGCATAAATAAAGACATATAAAATTGTTTTCATTGTTAATGAATAAACATCAGGTTTATTAAAAACTATATCATAAAATTTTTCCGGGATAATTAGAACGGTTATTAGTATGATTAAGAAGATATAAAATGAAATTAATAAAAACTTAAAATAGATTTTTTTTAGATAAAATAAACTCTGAACACCCTTCATCTTACCACCTATTTGATAAATAGATTGGTTAGCTCCGAACAAGCATATGGTTCCGAAAATCAGTAATATATTATTTGAAAAATTAAATTCTCCAACACTTTTCTCAGAAAAATAGTTCGTTAAAAATAGCGTCAAACCATAAGACAATATGATACCAAACCCTTTAATAAAAATTATTTGTAAACTATTTAAACTTATTTGATCTAGTTCTTTGTATTTAAATTTCATTAATAAACAATATAAAACTTAGCTATGATGTAGTTAAAATGATTCTAATATAGAAGCGGATAAAGTTAAGGTTTTAAAAAAGCAAATCCATTAAAAACATACGATTTAAAATGTATGTTTTTAATGGATTCTTAGTATTTAATTAACTCTAAATGAAGTGATAATTTAATACTTATACTATCATACCCGCTGCAACAGTTTCGTTTGTAGAATCGTCTACCAAAACAATGCTTCCTGTAGAGCGATTTTCTCTATAAGAGTCTATCATTAATGGCTTAGTTGTTCTAATCTTAACTTTTGCAATATCATTCATATTTAGATCAGCACTACCCTCAACTCGATTTAAGGTTTCTATATCTATTTTATAAACCACATCCTTAATCATCGCTTTCTGATCGTTTGACGTATGCTTTATTGTGTATTTAGTACGAGGCTTTGCTCCTGCACTATTTAACCAACATAACATCACTTCAATATCTTGCGATGCCTCTGGCTTATTATTTGATCTTACAATCATATCTCCTCTACTAATATCGATATCGTCTTCTAATTGAATCGATACAGACTGCGGTGCAAAGGCTTCTTCTAATTCTTGATCGTATAAATTTATACCTTTTATTTTTGAAGTAAAACCTGAAGGCATAACTGTAATTTCATCGCCCACACGAAGTACTCCACTGGCTACACGTCCAGCATAACCTCTATAATCTCTATGTGAATCGCTTTGCGGCCTAAGTACCGTTTGTACAGCAAAACGTGCATCGATTTTGTTAACATCACTACTAATATGCATGGTTTCTAACATGTATAACATCGGAGAACCTTGATACCAAGGCATATTCTCAGAACGGTTAACAACATTATCGCCATCTAGTGCGCTCATTGGAATAAATCTAACATCTTTAATTAACATTTTAGATGAAATTTGCTCGAACTGAGACACTATGTTATTAAAGACTTCTTCTGAATAATCCACTAAGTCCATCTTGTTAACACAAACGATTACATGAGGTATATTTAATAAAGAAGCAATAAATGCGTGTCGCTTAGTCTGCTCTATCACACCATGTCTTGCATCTACCAAAATAGTAGCTACATTTGCTGTAGAAGCTCCTGTAACCATGTTTCTAGTATACTGAATATGACCTGGAGTATCTGCAATGATAAACTTACGCTTTGGTGTTGTAAAATATCTGTACGCAACATCTATTGTTATACCCTGTTCACGTTCGTCCTTTAAACCGTCTGTAAATAAGGCTAAATCGACACCTGCATGACCTTTTTTCTTACTTGTATTTTCTATAGATTTTAACTGATCTTCAAAAATAGATTTTGAATCGTATAGTAAACGACCAATTAAGGTACTTTTTCCGTCATCTACACTCCCAGCTGTTGTGAATCTTAATAATTGATTATTATCTAACATATTACTTGTTTCTTAAATTGATTGGAGAATTGATTAAAAATAGCCTTGACGTTTTCTGTCTTCCATTGCAGATTCTGAACGCTTATCGTCACTTCTGTTACCACGCTCTGTCTGACGCATTCCGGCAACTTCTTCTGCAATTTTTTCTAAGGTATCGGCATCAGATTCAATACCTCCTGTTATAGTAATATCTCCTAATGTTCTAAATCTAATTTTCTTGGTAACAACCTCCTCATGATCTTCTAGAACAAGGAACTCTGAATTCGGTATCCAAGCATCTTGTCTCCAAACCACTTCACGCTCATGAGCATAGTATAATGAAGGGATCGCAATGTTTTCACGTTTAATGTAATTCCAAACGTCCATTTCGGTCCAGTTACTTATTGGGAACGCTCTAAAATGTTCGCCTTCAAAATATTTACCATTTAAAATGTTCCATAATTCTGGACGTTGGTTTTTCGGATCCCATTGTCCGAAATCATCTCTATGCGAAAAGAAGCGTTCTTTTGCTCTCGCTTTTTCTTCGTCACGACGACCACCACCAATAGCACAATCTACTTTATTCGCTTCAATAGCATCTAAAAGCGTTGTAATTTGAAGCGCGTTACGTGTAGCGTTTTTACCTTTTTCTTCAGCAACTCGTCCGTCATCAATCGATTCTTGCACAGAACCAACTATTAAGTTTACACCTAAATCTTTAATAATATCATCTCTAAATTGAATAGTCTCGGGGAAGTTATGCCCTGTATCAACGTGCATTAAGGGGAAAGGAATTTTAGAAGGAAAAAACGCCTTTTTTGCCAAATGTGTTAACACAATAGAATCTTTACCTCCAGAAAATAAAATTACTGGATTTTCAAATTGAGCCCATACTTCTCTTAAGATATAGATAGCTTCACTCTCTAATTCATCTAAATAATTTAAATAATACTTCTTACTACTCATTACTTAATAATTTTAATTTAGGTAATATATATTCTACTATAGTGTTTGCAGCATCTTCTACAGACACATCTTCAGTTTTAATCTCAATATCTGGATGATTTGGAGCTTCATATGGGGCCGAAATCCCTGTCATATTTTTAATTTCGCCAGCTCTAGCTTTTTTGTAAAGTCCTTTCGTATCTCTACGCTCACATTCCTCCACACTTGTATTTACATATATTTCTATGTAGTTATTAGCTTTAACAATAGTCTTAATGTTTTCCCTATCTTTTTTATAAGGAGAAACAAATGCTGCCAAAGTAACAATCCCAGCATCAATCATCAGATTTGAAATCTCCGCTATACGACGTATATTTTCAGTACGATCTTCTGGAGAAAATGTTAAATCGTTGTTTATTCCTTTTCTAATATTATCGCCATCTAACGTATACGTCTTAATCCCTTTTTCATATAATTTTTGCTCAACGACATTCGCTATTGTCGATTTTCCTGAACCTGAAAGTCCTGTAAACCACATTAAAAAGGAATTATGCTGATTTTTATCCTGTCTATCTCCTCTGGATATTTGATAATCGTGAGGTATAATATTCTCTTTCATTATTCTTGCTTTTGACGTTTATCTCTATCCAGCCCAAAATTAATCTTATACCAAGCTTTTTCATGTAGATAGTATAAAATCATCTTTGTTAGCACTTCTGCCCCACCAACTTTCAATCCAATTAATGGATCTCCCGAGATTAACCAAGCTAGTGTCATGGTATCAATAGTACCAACAATACGCCAAGTTATTGTTTTATAAATATGGCGTTTATTACTTTCATCCATATCGACTTTAAACCATACACGTTCGTGTAAGTAATATAAAATCATTTTGGTCGTAATTTCTGCAAATCCAATTTTTATCCCTGTTAAAGGATCTCCAGAAATTAGCCAAGACAACAATATCGTATCTAAAGTACCTACTAACCTCCAAGTAATAGCTTTTGCAATATGTCTTTTATGTGAAGTGTCTTTCATTTTCTTAAAAAGTAAACACTATACGTTTACATAGGCAAAAGTAAACATTTTTTTAAGAAAAACAATTATCCTATGGGTTTACTAGGAAATAAGGATTTAATAAGTTCTCTTTATTGTATAATAACGCCTGATCCGTTTCTTTTGAAATGACCTCTACTCCAACAGCGTTACAAATCGCCTGACCCGCAGCAGTATCCCACTCCATTGTTGGAGCAAATCTCGGATAAACATCTGCATTTCCCTCTGCAACCAAGCAAAATTTAAGAGAACTTCCTTTGGAAACAATTTCTACATCACTGCCATTTGCCTTTAAAGTTTCTACAAAGTCAAGTGTGTCCTGACTCATATGCGAACGACTTCCAACAACCTGAACTGGATTAGAATTAGAATCTTTAGGTTGCAGTGCTTCCGCATGTTCCAAAACATATTCTATAGACGTATTATGGTCTTTTAATTCTACTTTAAAACCTTTATTATTGATTACATCCCCGTAGTATAAAGTCTTAACAGCTGGCACATAAATAACGCCTAAAACAGGTTTCCCATTAGTTACAAGCGCAATATTTACTGTAAACTCTCCATTACGTTTAATAAACTCCTTAGTACCGTCTACTGGATCTACAATCCAGCAGGTTTCCCAAGTTCTTCTAACATCGTAATCGGTTTGTTTATTCTCTTCGCTTATAATTGGAATTTCCGTTGGAATTAAGAATGAATTAATCACGTCGTTAGCTTTTTTGTCGGCTTCCGTTAGAGGTGATTTATCATCTTTTAGCTCTACATTAAAAGCCGTATCATACACTTGCATAATTACTTCTCCTGCTTTTAATGACGCTTCAATAGCGGTTTTTAAATTTGAATTCATTTATAAATTTTTGATAGCTTGCTTTAAACTTTCTCTCCAATGAGGGATATCTATTTTCAAAGCTTCTTTTATCTTTGATTTATCCATAACGCTAAATTGCGGACGCGCCGCAGGTGTTGGATATGCTTCTGTTTTAATTGGGAAGACTTTGGTATTTGTATTGGCAATTTCAAAAATAGCATGTGCAAAATCGTACCAACTGGCTACCCCTTCATTACTATAATGATATAGACCATAATTAGTCGAATTATCATTTATAATCTTCACCATTACACCCGCTAAATCTGTCGCATAAGTTGGCGTTCCAATCTGGTCTGCAACCACATTTAATTCCGGTCTAGATTCTGCTAAACGCAACATGGTTTTCATAAAATTATTAGCATGTTCCGAATACAACCAAGATGTTCTTAAGATGAAATATGCTTCTAGGCTCTTTTGAATGGCTTGTTCGCCTTCCAATTTAGTTAAACCGTATATCCCTAAAGGTTGAGCACTATCGTTCTCAGAATATAAAGCCGAAGATTTCCCATCGAACACAAAATCTGTAGAGACATGGATTAGCTTTACATTATTAGCTTTGCAGGCCATTGCTAGATGTTTAGCTCCATCTTTATTTACTTTTCGCGCTAAATCCACATCAGATTCAGCTTTATCTACAGCCGTGTATGCTGCACAATTAATACACCAATCGATATTGTTATTTTGAAAAAAATCAGCAACGTGTTGCTGATTTGTAATATCTAAATCTTCCGAATCTGTATATATATATTGAAGCTGATCATAGTCCTTGCTAACATCTTTAATACTTGTTGCTAGCTGACCATTTCCTCCGGTAACTAAAATATTTATCATAATTTCGCTTTTTCAAATGATGGCAAAACAATATCTTTTTCTGAAATATTCATTTCACTTTCATCAATTTGCCAATCAATATTTATCGTTTTATCGTTATAAATTATACCGCCTTCAGAAGCCTTGTTATAGAAATTATCGCATTTATAAGAAAATATTGCAGTTTCGCTTAAAACCACAAATCCATGTGCAAATCCACGAGGCACGAATAATTGTTTTTTATTCTCTTCGGTTAAATTTACGGCCACATGTTGTCCAAACGTAGGAGAATCCTTCCTTATATCGACAGCGACGTCCAACACCTCACCTTTAACTACACGAACTAACTTTGCTTGCGCATATTCACCTAATTGATAATGAAGTCCTCTTAGAACGCCACGAGACGAAAACGATTCGTTATCTTGAACGAAAGTCACATCTAAATTTGTTAATTTTTTAAATGTCTGAGCATTATAAGATTCTAAAAAGTAGCCTCTTTTATCTCCGAAAACTTGAGGTTCGATTATGAAACAATCTTTTAGTTTAGTTTCTGTAACAGTCATTATTTTTTATTTAGTAATCCTAATAAATTTCTACCGTACCCACTCTTTAATAAAGGTTGTGCTAAGGCTTCAAATTGTTCAGTAGTAATGTAACCCATTTCGTAAGCGGCAGCTTCTATAGAACCAATTTTTAATCCCTGACGCTCTTCTAAAACCTCAACAAATTGAGAGGCTTGCATTAGCGATTGGAATGTACCTGTATCTAACCAAGCCGTACCTCTGTCTAAAATACTAACACTTAATTTCCCTTGTTCTAAGTACACTTTATTAACATCGGTAATTTCTAATTCACCTCTATGACTAGGTGCAATATTTTTAGCAATTTCTACCACAGAGTTATCATAAAAATAAATACCAGGAACCGCATAATTAGATTTCGGGTGTTCAGGTTTTTCTTCAATAGAGATAGCTTGACCATTTTCATCAAAATCTACTACGCCGTAACGTTCTGGATCATGAACGCGATACGCATAAATAATTCCACCATCAGGATCGTTATTCGCTTGTAATAATTTTCCTAAACCTGTTCCATAAAAAATGTTATCTCCTAAAATTAAGGCCACTTTATCGTCTCCAATAAAATCTGATCCAATAATAAAAGCTTCAGCTAGACCATTAGGTTCTTCTTGTACAGCATATTCGAACTTACATCCGAACTTTTCTCCATCTCCCAATAAATCTCTAAATAATGGTAAATCTTTAGGCGTTGAAATGATTAGAATCTCATTAATACCTGCATACATTAATGTAGACAACGGATAATAAATCATTGGTTTATCGTAAATAGGCATTAATTGCTTACTTACGGATAATGTTAAGGGGTGTAGTCTGGTTCCTGAACCTCCTGCTAGAATAATTCCTTTCATCTTAATTTTTGTATTTATTGATATACCACTCTATTGTTTTCTTAATTCCTGTTTCGAAATTTTCATCGGCTTTCCAGCCCAATTCATTTTCTAACTTTGTAGCATCTATGGCATAACGGAAATCATGTCCTGCACGATCTTTTACAAAAGTAATTTGATCTGCATAAGGCTTATCTTTTGGATAAATACCGTCTAAAATACCACAAATGGTATTTACAATATACATGTTATCACGCTCGTTTCTACCTCCAATATTGTACGTTTCACCGAACTTTCCTGTTTTATAAACTAAAGCAATTCCTTTACAGTGATCTAAAACATATAACCAGTCACGGATATTTTTCCCGTCGCCATAAATTGGAATATCTTCACCCGATAATGCTTTTCTAATAATTGTCGGAATTAATTTCTCGTCATGCTGTTTCGGGCCATAATTGTTAGAACAATTAGTTGTTAAAACATTCATCCCATAAGTATGAAAATAACTTCTTACAACAAAGTCTGAAGAGGCTTTAGAAGCACTATATGGACTATTTGGAGCATAGGGAGTAGACTCTAAAAACAGACCTGTTTCACCTAACGTTCCATAAACCTCATCTGTAGAAATATGATGAAATTTATTATTCTCGCACCCTTCTTTAAATTCGAAAGGCCCATTCATCCAGTGTTTTTTAGCAACATCGATTAAATTAAATGTTCCAAAAATATTGGTTTGCATGAAAGCATCAGGATTTTTTATAGAATTATCTACGTGCGATTCTGCAGCAAAATGAATAACTCCAGAAAACTTGTATTTATCGAATAATTCTTCAATTAAATTACGATCACAAATATCGCCTTCAACAAAAGTATAATTTGGATTATCGTCTACTTCCGATACGTTTGCCAAATCTCCAGCATAAGTTAACTTATCCAGGTTTACAAGATGAACATCTTTGTTTTCTTCCAAAAAATAAGGAACAAAATTAGAGCCAATAAACCCTGCTCCTCCGGTAACTAAAATTGAAGTTTTATCCTTCATAATTCTTTATAAATTTTATGATTTTTGATAATGCAAAACCTATATACAATACTATAAAAGCAAGAATAGGTAATATGAGCATATATTTCTTTTGAATTTTTGATACTTTATTCCCAACTGATTGAAATCCAGAAACCGTCTCGAAAAGTACGTCTTCTTCAAGCTGTTCTCTTTCAAGTCTCACTAACTGATTTCTTAAATCTATTTCTTTATTAAACAGTTCAAATTCCTTGGTTACCGATTTATCTTTTTCGAAAGATAACCCATCTCCTATAGTCATGCCTTTCCTCGATTGCGATTTTGATTCTGCTTCTAAAACGGAAATATAAACTTTTTGTAATGAATCTATTTTATCTAAAGATGAATTTATACTTATTTTTTCGATATTATATAATTTATCCCGTTTATCCATCAATGTTTGAGAGTATTTATTCTGAATCGTCGCATTAAAACCGCTTTCTAAGTCTTGAAAAATATTATTTTGAAGTGCCTCTACATTGATTTCAAATATCTTAGAAGAATATATATCTCTACCTTCTAGATATTTCTCGTAGGTAAAATTACTTGCCGTAGCAGAGTCTGTAGACTGTAAAAACTCTTCATATTCCAGAACTAACTCCGTCTCCGTTTCTGGTCCTTGAACCACCTCTATCGCTTGAATTTTTTGAGCTTGCTCCACATTTATTTTAAAGATGTTGGCTATATCATTGTAGTTACCATCCTCTATTAAAGAATTAAAGTATTTAACATTATTTATTAGCGGAAATTTAGAGTCATAATACGGCTTAACCAACATACTGGAGCTGTAAACAATTGGTTTGGTTTTATCCATAAAATAACCAATAGCAGCAGAAATTAGAATTATAACTAGTATAATTTTGGAATATGTAACTATGGGCTTTAAAATGTAAATAAGTCCTTTAAAAATAGATTTAAAGATTAACCCAATAAATTTAAATAAGTTAGAAAACCCTTTACCTATATAGTTAAACAAAACGATTAAGTCTACTTCTTCGTTTGAAGTTTGTTGTTTTTGTGGCAGATTAGAATTCTCTGGCAAGTTTGTGTTCATTTAAATTAGTTAAATATTTGTTGTAAAATGGTTCTTGTAATTAAATACGTTGGTTTTACTCCCGATGTTCCTAATCCACCTGAAGCCAAAGTTCCTCCTGTTTCTAACGGGTTGTCACTTGCGTAATACGCATATCTTACTTTAACATCTGGAGAAATATTTCCGCGTACTTTAGAAGCAGACTGAATCGCTTTTTGGTAATGTGCACCTTCCATTTCTAATCCAATGACATTCCATGTAGAATTATAAAAGAATTTTAGAATGTCTTTATTTTGAAGCGAAGTTCCCAACACAGTAATCATTGTGCCTTCCGAAACTCCAATTCCATGTCCTTCTAAATCGGATTTACTTAATTCGTTATTAAGCGGATAGTTATCTGCTGTTCCTTCAAAAATATGAGCAGAAGGTATCATAATATCTCCTTTTCCGCCTTCTAAAATTCCAGCTTTTCCCATTATAGAAAGCGATTCCACATTTAAGTGTACTTTCTTACCTTCTATTTTATAAGGTTTTAAAAGTTCGTCTATAGTTTCGTAAGCTTGCTCTCCAAATGCGTAATCCATAACTAAAAGCACTGGCTTTTCTTCTTGTAATTTCGCTTGGTTTGCATCGATATCAATTTTTGAAAAATCTATTTTAGAGGTATCAAAAATCTGAACATCAATATTTGTTCCTGAGCTATCTTCAATAAAAATCATTCCTCTTTGCAACGCTTCTTTATTTACTTTATTGCGAAGCGACTTATTATCTTTATGACTTATAGCCTCATACACTTCAAAAACATCCTTTTTTGACACTAAGGTTTTTAAAGCATTTGGAGCAAAAAGCGTATTCATTACACTGTGCATATTTGCACTAATAACATGAATCGGACGATTTAATAGTTTATTTTTATAAAGCACTTGCTTGATGTTATTTGCCCAAATTTCACCATGAATATGGTGTCCTAAGCGTTCTCTTAACATCGGACTAAAACTAACAGTGCGTTTATCGTTATTTATAACTTCTTCTATAGCTAATTTACCTAACCAATACACAATATGTAACAAGCGTTCTGGACGGTTTGGAGCAGAAAACTGACTATAAATATCAGTGATTTCGTTAAAAGTTCTGCCTAAAATATTCGCGGTATACGTTATTGCTATTTCTCGGTCTTGTTGAGATAATTCTTCATTTGCAAGAACTACTTTTTCTAATTTAATCCAATCTCTTGTGGTCGTACCCTCGTCGTCAATAATAACACGTTTACTAATTTTATGAGATTCAATAAAAAGAAAAGTAAGGTGGGTAAGGATATCGTAAATTTCTGATCGTCCGCGCGTGATTTCAATATTCATCTGATCCTCATCAATACGGTAACAATTACGACGACGTTTAGGCGGAATTATCGCTTTAAAATGAGAATTAGCATAGCCCTCGTCACTCGTTAAATTTATATAACGACATTCTTCAATACCTATTGGTAGTCTATCAATAATATAAAGCAATCCGTTTAATTCGGCTTTTTCATCGCCTACAGATCCATAAATCTCAGGTCTTAAAAGCAATAATGCTTCTCTTAACGTTTCACCAGAAATTCCCATTGGTTTGTAAAACCCTCGATTAAACAGATGTCTCATCGTAATATACATGCGCTCTATCGCACCTGAGCTCTCTTGAGCTCGCGTTCTTTCATGATGTTTTTTATTACTCATACAAATATTTTGCATGTAAATATACTACTATTTAGTTACTTTTAAAGCATATAGCGTATCTGCTATTTTTCGGTCGTTAGATAATCTTGGAATTTTATTTTGACCTCCTAACTTTCCTATAGATTTCATATAATCTTGAAATCCATCTTTTTTAATTAAAGTAATTTTTAAAGGCTGTAGTACTTTACCAATAATTAAGTCGTAATAATAACTATTCTGATTTTGAAGTGATTGGTCTAAACGATTTACTAACCCTGCAAGATCTTCTGGTTCGTTTTCAAACTCTACAAACCACTCGTGAAATGGTAAACCTGATTCTGGATTAATTTGAGGCGCAACAGTAAATTCTGAAATACGAATATCTGTGTTTTCGGTAGCTACTCTCATTGCTTCTTCAACCTCCTTACCAATTACATGCTCTCCAAAGGCCGAAATAAAATGTTTTATTCTACCAGTAACCACCACGCGATATGGTTTTAAAGACGTAAATGCTACCGTATCTCCAATGTTGTAAGCCCACAATCCGGCCGTGGTCGAAATTATCATTACATAATTAACACCTAGCTCGACATCCTTAATCGTGATTCGTTTTGGATTCTCATCGAAAAAGGTATCTGCTTTTATAAACTCGTAGAAAATTCCCGAATTTAATTGAAGTAACATCCCCTTTTCGCCTTGCTTATCTTGATAAGCAAAGAACCCTTCACTCGCTGGGTACAATTCGATACTATCTACTTTTCGACCGATTAATTTTTCAAATTTAGCGCGATATGGTTCGAAATTTACACCTCCAAAAATGAATAAATTGAAATTCTCAAATATATCTCCAACTGGTTTTCCTGTCTTTTCTAGAAGTTTCTCAAAATACATTTGTACCCAAGATGGAATTCCTGAAATTATGGTCATATCCTCCGGAAGCGTTTCCTCTACAATAGCATCTACCTTTGTTTCCCAATCTTCAATACAGTTGGTTTCCCAACTTGGCAACCTATTTTTTTGAAGATATTTAGGTACAAAATGCGCAACAATGCCTGATAATCGGCCAAGATTTATACCGTTTTTCTTTTCTAAAATCGGACTCCCTTGAAGGAAAATCATTTTTCCATCTACAAAACTAGAATTACCCGTTTCGTTTATATACATTAAAATAGCATTTCGTGCCGCCTCGATATGCGTAGGCATACTTTCCTTGGTAATTGGTATGTATTTAGCTCCAGAAGTGGTCCCAGATGTTTTTGCAAAATATAGGGGTTTCCCTTTCCAAAGTATATCTTCTTCTCCGTCTACAACTTTTAGCACGTAAGGCTTTAACTCTTCATAATCACGTACTGGAACGTGTTTTACAAAATCTTCGAAGGTTTTAATACTTTGAAAATTGTGATCTTTTCCAAATTGAGTAGAAGTCGCTTCTGAAATTAAATTTTTAAAAACGTTATCCTGAGTCTCAATAGGATTATTGGCCCATTTCTGAACAGTATAATGTATATACTTAGAAAATGGTTTTGCTAGTAATGCTTTTATAGAAATCATGGTTTAAAGTCGATAAAATTAATTGGATTAATAGGGTATCCATCACTCCATAATTCAAAATGTAAATGAGGTCCCGTAGTAAATTCACCTGAGTCACCCGCAGTTGCTATAACTTCTCCCGCCTTAACTAAATCGCCTTGATCCTTAGTTATAGACGCATTGTGTTTGTAAACTGAAATTAAACCGTAACTATGCTCTAAAATTAAAACAAAGCCGGTTTGCGACGTCCATTCTGCGAAAATAACACGACCATCGGCAGTGGCTTTTATAGGCGTATCTTTTGCCACAACAATATCTACAGCGTAGTGTTTATCTTTTACACTGTATGATTCACTTATTTCGCCACTTACCGGCGGAAACAATACAAAATTAGCTGCTGTAGTTGCCGATTCGAAAAGATTATACTTATCTTCTTTATCTACTTTCTCTCGTAATAAAGAATCGGCTTTTGTCGGATTTAAGTCTACTTGGCTTGCTTCATATTTAGTTGCCGCAATAATAGAATCTTTATTTATATTAGGAGTAGATACATCGCCTTCTAAAACTTTCTTTATAGACGCATAAAACTGTTCGTTTTCATGCAACACTTGCTGTATAGAATCTGTTCTGAAGTGTAATTCTGTTGCCGATTTTTTTAAAGTAGAAGAAGAATACCCCGGAATATATTCTCGTAAAGGCGTATAAGCTATTAAAAGTGTAGTTCCTGTTATTAAAAAGATGGTTAATAACGAGAGTACCACAAATACATTTAACCGATTAAGTTTAAACGACAAACGCTCTTCAAAAGTGTCTTCGTTTAAAATAACAAGGCGATACTTATGCAGTAACTTCCGTGTTATTTTTTTCTTTTTAGTTTTCTTTTGATTCATCTTAAAAACAAAATTAAAGAATTTAATTGCACGAAACCTTTATGTTTTCTTAAAATTCTGATAATAACAATAATATTAAACTTTAATTATTACCTTTGTTTTTTAAACATAAAAGAATATGATTTCTCAAGCAATATTTTTAATGATTGGTGCACCTCAAATCATCTTAATTGTAGTAATTGTTTTATTACTTTTTGGTGGTAAAAAAATACCTGAACTTATGCGTGGATTAGGAAGTGGTATTAAGGAATTTAAAGACGCTTCGAAAGAAGAAGACGAAATCAAAGACAAAAAAGAATAGTTTATATATTCGAAGCATAAAAAAAGCCAACAATTAATAATTGTTGGCTTTTTTATGTCTTGTACTATAAGGTATTTAGTCAATTTTTATCGACTTCATTATCGCATCCAGTTCGAATACATAATCACGTTTTTCTACCGACGGTGCAAATGTAAATCCTTCAATAACAAGTAATCTGTTGTTAGCTTTATCTTCAATAATATAATTTATAAAGGGACCAGACATAAATGCATTTTTTACATCCCAAATTCCTTTAGTTTCAATAACAGGTTTATCGTCTATAGTCGTATGAAATAGATAAGGAGCGTATGCCTTTTCTGTAATCATAAACGTGCCTTCTGTTGGTCCAGGAATATGAACTTGCCCAATAGAATCTCTTATTTTAATAACTTGCTGTACTAAACTATCGTTTTGTTTTATAGCATTTAACGGTAACTCGTAAAGCATTATGTTTTGTGTTCCTGTGGTAATATCTTTTCTTAACCAGAAAAAGTTATTGTCTTTTTTCGCTATACGATACGCTGTAGGAAGCTCCATTTTAATACCTAAAGCCTTCTCTATAGTATCAATTTTAAGTAAAGACAACTTAATTCTGCGTTGCTTTTCTTTAATTTCTTGACTTTTAAAAGCCTCAATAATTTTAGGAGCATTAGATTTTAACTGTTCCACAACCTCATCTTCTGTTTTACCAGACACAACCACTACTTTTTGAGGAATGGCATATACGTTTTTACCAAACTTTACAGAAGACGTTTTATTTGGCCCAACTTCTACTCTTAATACTGTTCTGTTTTTTGTTACAAACCCGCTAAACACTTGAGTTGGAATCTGACTTAATGAAAACAATGGTTCGTCTTGTGGTAATCCATCTACCGGAGCGGCCATTACATCTCTAATAACCTCACCAACTTTACCTTGCCATAAATCGTTGTCGACTACAACAGATAAGTTATTTAGATTTCCAGAAGATTCTGATAATAATTTTTGGTTGCTTTTTTTATCTCCATTACAACTAGTAAGCACTAAAAGTGCAGATACAAAAAATAGAATTTTACGCATAATGTTTAATTTTATAAGAATTATTAACCTTTAGATACTTTTAAGGACATTCCTGGTTTTAAACGACTACCACTAATATCGTTCCATTCTTTAATATTATCTACAGAAATTCCAGAATATTTTTGAGCTATACTCCATAATGAATCTCCTTTCTTAACAATATAAGTCTTTTCTTCTGTTTTTTTTGCAGATGCCGTAGTGGCAGTACTAGCCGTTGCACCTGAGTTTCTTGGGTAAATTGTTAAGCGTTGCCCGATACTTAAATTATTACTTCTTAGTCCGTTCCATTGTTTTATCTGACTAACACGAACACTATATTTTCTTGCAATTTTACCTAAATAATCTCCAGATTTAACGGTGTACCTTGTTTTGGTTTCCGATTCTATAAACTGAGGCAAGGGTTTTTCGCGCTTATCAAATTCGGCTTTAGCATAAGCATAGATTAAATCTTCGTTAGCCACAAAAGGTCCTATGGCACGCACTGGCAAGCGCAAGGTATAGGTTTCGTTTTTAATAACCGGAATTACATCTAATTTATAAGCGGGATTTAAAAACTGAAGTTCTTCAATTTTAATACCTGTAAGTTCTGAAACCTGATCTAACGTAATCATTTGTTTCACGTGAAGCGTATCGGTTTCAATGTATGCAAATTCGGGTCTTATTCTAGAAAAACCAAGTTCTTCAGCATATTCAAAAATATACATAGTGGCTAAAAAAGCGGGTAAATAGCCTGCCGTTTCACGAGGCAAGTAATTTCTAATATTCCAGTAGTTTTCATAACCCCCAGATCGTCTAATCGCTTTAGTCACATTTCCTGGTCCAGAATTATATGCTGCTAAAGCCAAATCCCAATCGCCAAAAACACTGTATAATTTAGAGAGGTATTTAGCCGCTGCTTCGGTAGATTTTAACGGATCGCTACGCTCGTCGACATAACTACTGACATCCAAGCCGTAATACTTTCCTGTTGGATACATAAACTGCCATAAACCCGTGGCACCAACTCTGGATTTAGCTCTTGGCTTTAAAGCAGATTCTACAATCGACAAATACTTTATCTCTAATGGAAGGTTGTAATTATCTAGTTCTCGCTCGAACATTGGGAAATAATATTCGCTTAGCGCCATTAACTTCTGAAGTGAATTTCTACGACGTTTTAAATACGATTTAATTACACTTTCTAAACCTGGATTATACTCCACATTAAAAGGTGTTTTTGCATCTAATTCTTTCAACCTCTTTTTAAGAGTATCGGTGTTTAGTTCTGGATAATCTACAGCATCGTAGGTAAGTTCTGTTACCGATTCGTAAATTGAATCGTAAAGTGCATTACTATATAATTCTTCTAGCCATAACTGATCGACCTTTGCAGAATACTTATGATCTCTAAGATTCTCTAAGCTTAATGAATCTATTACAGGCTTAATAGTTTGCTTGTAATAGGTTTGTCCATCTATAATGGTATCTACAATATGCTCCTCTCCGGTGCGTAACTTATCTTCGGTAACAAGCTCAGTAACAACTTTAACGACTAAAGTGTCTTGTTTTAAATCGTTTACTATTAAGGTGTTTTTTGTATTTTGAGTCAGTGTATCTTGCTGCGCTGTAGTGGTAATCTGAGAATCCCGACTACCTTTAATAGCGAGGGAGTCTTGGGCATAAAAACATGTAATCTGTAGAAATGCAATAAAAAATAAATACGAATTTAGTCGGTGCTTCATCAATAAAACCATTAGTTAGGTGTAACGTCGAGCCGGCTAAATTCGTATTTTTATACTGAAAAAGAAAACTATAAGTTATAAAACTGTAAAGCTTTCAATATTTAATTGAGAAATTAATCTAAAATGGCTGCAATACCAGGTAGTGTTTTTCCTTCTAAACTCTCTAACATTGCTCCTCCACCTGTACTTACATAACTCACTTTCTTTTCGAAACCAAATTGCTTAACAGCAGCAACAGAATCTCCTCCTCCTACTAAAGAGAACGCTCCGTTTTTAGTTGCTTCGGCAATAGAATTTCCTAAAGCGATTGTTCCATTTGCAAACGTTGGTAATTCGAAAACACCTAAAGGTCCGTTCCATAAAATTGTTTTACTCTCTAAAACAACCTTATTGAAGTTTTCGATAGATTTTGGTCCAGCATCTAAACCTTGCCATCCGTCAGGAATTTCGGTTACATCTAATACCTTAGTATCTGCATCGTTACTAAATGCATTTGCCGCAAGAACATCAACAGGAAGATGAACTTGAACATTTTTAGCTTTAGCTTGTTTTAAAATTTCTAAAGCCAATTCCATTTTATCGTCTTCACAAATGGAATCTCCTATTTTTCCTCCTTGTGCTTTAATGAAAGTAAATGTCATACCTCCACCAATTATTAAATGATCTACTTTATCTAAAATATTTTCGATAATAGTAATTTTTGAAGACACTTTAGCACCTCCTAAAACTGCCAAAATAGGCTTTTCACCAGTTTCCATTACTTTTTGGATACTTTCTATTTCTTGAGCTAATAAATAACCGAAACATTTATTTTCTGGGAAAAATTTAGCAACTATAGTTGTAGACGCATGTGCTCTATGTGCTGTACCAAATGCATCATTCACATAAATATCTCCTAATTTAGAAAGTTGTTCAGCAAATTTTTCGTCGCCCGCAGTTTCTTCAGAATAAAAACGTAAATTTTCTAACAATAACACTTCACCTGGCTGTAGTGCCTCAACAGCAGCTTCGGCTTCTTTACCTACACAATCCGAAACAGTTTTCACGGCTACTCCTAAAACATTAGAAACTTCTTCACTAATATGTTTTAAAGAAAACTGATCTTGAACACCTTTTGGTCTTCCTAAGTGAGACATTAAAACACAGCTTCCACCATCTTCTAAAATTTTAATAATTGTAGGTTTTGCAGATACTATTCTTGTATTATCTGTTACTTTAAAATCCTCGTCTAAAGGGACGTTAAAATCTACTCTAATTAATGCTTTTTTATTATTAAAATCGAAATCGTTAAGTGTTTTCATCCTAAAAAGTTTTGATGTTATTCTACAAATGTAAACAATAATAAACAGCTTTAAAACGTGTTTTTTTACGAAAACGTTTTCTATTTTAAAAGATTTTTAAAAATTTAGAATTACAATACTTAAAATACAGATAAAACTTAATTTTATGCTAAAAAGTAACTCCCATTTAAATCTTAGCTTTAATTAAAAAATATTTAGTTTTGCGACATGTTATTTAAAGATATTTTAGGTCAGGATCATATTAAAAACCATTTAACACAAAGTGTAGATAATGGTCGTATTCCGCATGCGCAATTATTTGTTGGTCCCGAAGGTTGCGGTACATTGCCTCTTGCTATTGCATATGCACAATATATTTTGTGTAAAAATAGTAATGGCGAAAACAACACCGGTAACGAAAGTTGCAATCTAAAATTTAATAACATTTCGCATCCCGATTTGCATTTTGCCTTTCCTGTAACCACTACAAATAGCATAAAATCGCACCCTGTTTCTTCTCACTTTTTAACAGAGTGGCGTCAATTACTAAAAGAACAACCTTACGGAAATCTTTTTGATTGGTACAAAATGTTAGGCGTAGATAATAAACAAGGGCAAATTGGTGTGGATGAAGCTCAGGATATTGTTAAAGCATTATCGTTAAAAGCATACGAAGGTGGTTATAAAGTAATGATTATCTGGATGGCTGAAAAAATGAATCCAGCCGCTTCAAACAAATTATTAAAACTGATTGAAGAACCACCAGAAAAAACGGTATTTATTCTGATTGCCGAAGAAGAACAGCATATTATAAATACAATTAGATCACGGTGCCAGGTATTACACTTTCCAAGACTCGCCGAAGAAGTTATTGTAAAAGCACTTGTGGACAATTATCAGATTAAAGAATCTGAAGCGATTAAAATCGCTAATCAGTCTAACGGAAATTATAATAAAGCATGCGATTTAGTGTATCACGATACCGAAGACACGCAATTCGAAGACTGGTTTGTGCTTTGGGTAAGAAGTGCATTTAAAGCCAAAGGTAATAAAGCTGCAATTCACGATCTTATAAATTGGAGTGAAAACATTGCAAAAACAGGAAGAGAAACACAAAAGCAATTTTTACACTTTTGCATGGATTTTTTCCGTCAAGCCATGCTCTTAAATTATAGTGCAGACGCACTTGTTTATTTAGAACCAAAAACAGCGTTTAAATTAGAAAAGTTTGCGCCCTTTGTTCATAGTGGAAATATTATGGATATTTACGAAGCTCTTCAAGATGCCATTTACCATATTGAACGAAATGGAAATTCTAAAATAATACTGACAGATCTATCTATAAAGCTTACGCGCTTATTACATGCAAAACAAGAATAAGACGCTATGAAAATCATTTTAAAACACAGTGCAGAATTACTTATTCTTATCTTTTTAATCATAACTTTTTTAATGAGTGTTATCGATAAGTTAACCGACTGGAAAGGTAATGTAGCCTTTTTAAAATCGCATTTTGCCAATACTTTTGTACCGCCTTTAATTCCGGTAACCTTATTAATTATTCTTGTTTTAGAAGCTTTAACAACTGTATATTGTAGCCTAGGTATTTTTGAAATCATTACAGAGAAAAACACACATTTTGCGCTTATAGGTTCAATAATTTCATGTGTCATTCTTTTACTCTTTTTATTAGGCCAACGTATTGCCAAAGACTACGACGGCGCAAGGAATATTACAATATATTTTATTGTTTCTGTATTTGCTGTTTTTCTGTTTCAAAACTAAATCTAATTACTATTTGTCTTCCATAAAAACAGTAGTCGCTATACTATTCTAAGTCATTAAATACTCTAGTTCAATCTTCATTTTTCGCAAACTTTAAAAGTTGTGTAAATTGTAAAATATCACACCTAAAACACTAACCTATACACTTAAATAACAACACATTAAACTGATGTTAATTTTGAACACATTGCATAAAAAAAGCATTAAATTTTAAACCTTAAGTTCAAAAATTTAATGCTCTATTTTATTGTAATTTATATTGAAAAGATTATGATTTTAATCTTCAATAAAAGTATAGCTTTGTTTATCTGTTTGCGTGACTCTAAAATACCCATAAGGATAGTTTTCTTTATTAGTAACGTTAATACAATTACCTAATAATTCTACTGGAGCTGGAGTAAACGGATTACCAGAACTTCCTGACTGATTGTTAAGAATTCCGATATAATTATAATATTCTTTAGTCACGTTGTAAATATTAATATCTACTACATCACCTGGCTGAAATTCATCATCTTCATCATCTCCACGTTTTTCATAGATTAATTTAATTTCATTTCCATTTAAAAACTCATCGGAAACGGTAACTAAATCCGGAAAAAAATCGCCTACCTCCTGATATCTTAAAACATAATAATTCTCTTCGTCGGCTGGATCATCAAAATACACAACCACTTCTAAAGCATCAGGGTCAAATCCGTCGTCCTTAGTTTGTGTTACTCGAGAAATAGAAGTTGTAGGAAGCAGTGTTTCTGTAGCCGTAAAGGTTTCTCCTTCATAGATAACATTTAAGGTATATACATCGTTTAAAATCGCTCCAAAGGCATTAGATGTATAAGTACCGTTTTGCTGATCTTCAAAGACATAAACCGCATTATCGCTAGCTCTTGTCACACGCACTTCTGCCCCCGTTACTGCGTTTGGTAAATCGGTTTCAAAATAAGGTGTTGTTGTACTTAATTTAATAGTCTGATCCATACCGGAAGTCCCTTTTTCCCAATCTAAGGAAGCCTCAATTACAAGTCTTGGTTCGGCCGTTGGCACCTCTACATCTATAACATCTGTACAAGATGTAATTATATATGTTAGAGTTAATAGACCAATATATATGCTGTTTTTCATGATGATTTAAAATTTGAAATTATACGTTACAGAAGGCACTATTCCGAAAATAGCTGTACGCGTAGCTTCGTTTACCCCAGTTTCTAAATTTTGACCGAAAGAAATAGACGCTGCATTTTTACGATCGTAAACATTATAGATACTAAAAACCCACTCCCCTTTCCATCTCGCGTCTGGTTTGTTATTTGGCTTAAATGTCGCTGCTAAATCTAATCGATTATAGGCCGGTAAACGATTTGAGTTTCGATTATCGTACACTGGAGACGATAATCCTTCGTATTCATACTGACCTAAAGGATAGGTTGTAGGACGCCCTGTTTGAAACACAAAATTACTACTAAAACTCCATTTATCGGTTAGTTGATAGCTTCCCGTTACAGATACATCATGCGTTCTATCGTATGCGGTGCTATACCACTCACCACCATTAATACCTGGTCCGTTAGCATTTCCTCCAGGTGTATTTTGTTCTGACTTAGAAAGAGTATACGCAAACCAACCTGTAAAACGGCCACGGTTTTTTCTGAATAAAAACTCCCATCCGTAAGCTCTAGATTCGCCTGTTAAAATTTGAGTTTCAATATTGTTCTGAGCTATTAAACTAGAACCATCTATATAATCGATTCTATTATCTACAGTTTTATAATACACTTCGGTTTCTACAGAAAACAATCCGTTTTTAAGTTCTTTAAAATATCCAGCAGAATATTGATTTGCCATTTGCGGATCTATAAATTCTCCACTTGGCGTCCACACATCTAAAGGTGTTGCATTTGCTGTATTAGATAATAAATGTAAATATTGGGCGATTCGAGAATATCCTAATTTAAAAGAAGACGATTCGCTTAACTCATACGCTAAACCTAAACGCGGTTCGAAATTTGAAAATGTTTTTATAGATTCCCCTCTAGAATAATCTATTTCTCCTGTTTTAATTCCTTCCTGATAAATTCCTAAAGATTCGTTGTAAACCACAGGCTGATTATTCTCGTAAGTCGACATTGGTTGTCCGCCTAAACGGTTAAAAAAACTAAAACGCAACCCAGCTTGAACGTTTAAACGATCAGAAAATTTGTGTTCGGCATTTACATATACACCACCTTCGAACGCACGTTTTTCATCTAAAATATTTTCATTAATCGCAGAGCTTTCATCTGTAGGTTTTACCTCACCCGGATTGAAATTGTAATTAATTCCGCTTACTCCAAAATCGATAGTTGTTTTATTATTTAGGTAGTATTTAAAATCGTATTTCGCATTAAAATTTTTAATATCAGAATCCCAATCCAAGCCTATAAAACCTAAAGTTAATTTGTAATTATACATACTATAAATTAACGATAAGTTAGAAAACAGCTTATCGTTAAAAACATGATTCCATCGTAAATTTAAAGAGGTATTACCGTATGAATTTTCAAAAGAATCTGAAAATTTAAGAATATCCCGACCGAAATACCCTGATACATACAACTTGTTATTAGCATTAATCTCGTAGTTTCCTTTCGCATTTATATCGTAAAAATATGCGGTATTGTCCTGACCTGCGGCCTTTAAAAATAAATGCGCATAAGACGAGCGCCCTGCAACTATAAACGACCCTTTACTTTTAAACAAAGGTCCTTCCGCCGCAAGACGACTTGAAATTAGCCCAATTCCACCCGTTAAATTAAAATCTTTACTATTCCCTTCTTTTTGACGGATATCGAGCACAGATGAGACGCGACCACCGTAATTGGATGGAATATTACCTTTGTACAACTTTACATCTTTAACCACATCGGCATTAAACACCGAAAAGAACCCAAATAAATGCGATTCGTTAAATATAATAGCTTCATCTAAGAGAACTAAGTTCTGATCTGTTGCTCCACCTCTAACATTAAACCCGTTAGAACCTTCCCCGTTATTAGTAACTCCGGGCAACAACTGTATAGACTTCACTAAGTCCACTTCACCTAATACTGCTGGAATTGCTTTAATGGTAGAACTTTTAATTACAGACACACTCATTTGCGGATCTCTAATATTAGCCTTTTCAGATTCTTCTGCAGTAATTACAACTTCGTCTAAAGCCATATTATCTTCCTCCAATTCGAAAGAATAATTTTGATTTCTATCGAGTTCAATATCTTTAGTAATTGTGGTATATCCTAAATAAGAAATAACAAGTTTATAACTCCCTTTAGGAGCCGATAACGAGTAAAATCCATAAGCATTTGTAACTGTTCCATTACTTGTACCTTCTAAGTACACTGAAGCCCCAAATACAGTTTCTCCATTTGCAAAATCCTTTACAGTCCCGCTAACAGAAAATTTTTCTTGAGAATACATCAGCACACTAAGAAGCAAAAAGCAAACGCTAAGTGTCGTTTTCATATTTTAGTTTAATATTATAATTGATTACAAATCAAGTAAATTTATATGGCATTTAAGTATTAAATTTAACCCAAAACACTTAAATATTAATGCTATTGATAGTCTTAAAAATTATGTTTAACTATAAACACAATTAAGACATGGAATTGTTAGACATAAAAAAAGTCAAACATGAAAACCATGTTTGACTTTTAGTTTATAAGATTTATTTAGAATCTATTTCTTGTAAGAGTCATTTAACGCTTTAACAAGTGTTTCTGTTAAATCATCTCCTTCTTTTCCGTACATAACACTTCCAGCATCATTACTTCCTAAAATAAAATCGTAACCATTAGATTTTCCGTAATCTTTTACAAATGTTCTTACTTTAGAAATTAAAGAATCAATTTCCTTTTGACTTTCAGTGGCGATTTGTTGTTCTGCCATTTGAATTTGCTGTTGTAACATTTGTTGTTTTTGTCCTAACTGCTGGTAACGCTCTTGTGCTTTATTTTGAGCCATAGAACTTGCTTGCGCTTGAAATTCTTGATATTCTGCTTGAAAAGATTGCGCTAAACTATCTGTCCTTTTATTAGACGCCTCTATCATTGTTTTATACTTAGCCTCAACATCAATTTTTTCTTGATATTCATTAATTAATTTAGAATTGTCTACAAATGCTATTTTTTGTGTTTGCTGACAAGAAGCCATAGTAATTAGTACAATTACTAATAAAGATATTTTTTTCATTTTTATTTTAAATTTATTTCTGAAAACAAAAATATAAAAGTTACGCAGATAATTGGATTAATATGAAGCTATTAAATAGTTATCACGATTATTTATTAAGAATAAGATATAAATAATTTTTACTTATCAAAAACAAACCGTATAGAAGCGATATAAGACGAAACTAAAAAATTGACATATAAGATTAAGTCGGAAACCTAAAAACGCGCTTAAATCGCTTTATTTTGGATTTTTACTCGTTTTTAGCTATGTAAATCAATGATGAGTACTCCCCGGACTGTTTCGCCTTTAGATTAGATCGTAATCCGATTTGAAATGCCTTAAAAAAATTCATTTTCCCAGATTTGTACTTTTCAGAAAGCAAACACACGTAAAAGGCATCGAATACCATTGGAAGGGTTTTTACAACTTTAAACTCTTGTTTTCCTAAAATTTTAGAAATCCCAGTTTGCGAGAAATGCCATAAATGTCTAGGCACATCAAAAGCGGCCCAAAACGTTTTATAATACTGTGCATCGTAACTTTTATAATTTGGGACTGCAATTACCAAAACACCGTTAGACTTAAGAAGTCTTTTATAATTTTCTATATGCGAATCTAAATTTGGCAAATGTTCTAAAACATGCCAAAGCGTAATAACGTCGAAACTCTGATCTTTTAAAGAATTTATTTTAGAAGGATCGTGAACCGTATCCCCTACTTTTTTAATAGCTAATTGGCGTGCATCTAAATCTGGTTCGATGCCACAAGCATTCCATCCATTTGCTTTTGCTATTTGCAAAAAATCTCCTGTACCACAACCAACATCTAAAAGTGTTTTATCTGATGTATTAAAACTATTTATTAAATTCAATTTTCGTTTTAAAGCAATTCCTTTTACAACGTGATATGCTTTTTCGAACAGATTTCGTTTAGAATCGGTATGCGAAATATAATCTTCACTCTTGTAATATTGACCAAGTTCCTCATCTTTTGGTTGTGGCGAGGTTATTAAGATATCAAGATTAATATCTCGATGTAATTCAAAATATTTTCCAGAAACAGAATAATCTTTACATTTTAGATACACATTGTTGGCCATTATATTTATAAACTTAAAATAGAAATCTCTACACTTTTACCTGTAGAGATTTCTAACTATTGATATTTATTACATTTTTTATTCGAAATAGTTAAACGTTCCACGTGGAACATCGAAATTATCTTCCCATATAAACAAGCAAAACTGAAATATCGTTAGGCGATACTCCACTAATTCTTGACGCTTGAGAAATACTTGTTGGCTGAATTTTTCTAAGCTTTTCACGAGCTTCAAAACTCATAGATTTAATCTGCGAATAATCGTAATTAGCAGGAATTTTTATATCCTCTAAACGTGTTAACTTATCGGCATTATTTTTTTCCTTTTCAATATATCCAGAATACTTCACTTGGATTTCTGTTTGTTCGATAATCTCTCGATCCAAATCATTTTCAGAAATATATTGTTCTACTTCTTCAATTTTACGCACATCGTCCATTTCAATATTAGGACGCGCAAATACTTTAAAAAGTTTACCAGACTGATTCACAACAGCAGAATCTTTACTCTCTAAAATTGGATTAATAACATCTGCTTTAACACTTAAATCTTTAAAAAACTGAACGAATTTATCCGATTTATTATGCTTATCCTCCATACGAATTAAACGCGCTTTAGAAGCCAAACCAATCTCATAACCTTTTGGAGTTAATCTAAAATCGGCATTATCTTGTCTAAGTAACGTTCTATATTCTGCACGTGAGGTAAACATTCTATAAGGCTCTTCTGTACCCTTTGTAATTAAATCATCTATTAAAACTCCAATATAAGCTTCGTTACGTTTTAGTACAAATTCTTCGCGCTCCTGAACTTTTAAACTCGCATTAATTCCAGCCATTAATCCTTGAGAAGCGGCTTCTTCATAACCTGTAGTTCCGTTAATCTGACCAGCGAAATACAAACCTTCGACTAACTTCGTTTCTAAGGTATGTTTTAATTGCGTAGGTGGAAAATAATCGTATTCTATAGCATAACCTGGTCTGAAGAATTTTACCTTTTCAAAACCAACAACCGAACGTAATGCTTTAAACTGAACATCTTCTGGAAGCGATGTCGAAAATCCATTTACATACACCTCACAGGTATTCCAACCTTCTGGCTCGATAAACAATTGATGACGATCTTTATCTGCGAAACGATTAATTTTATCTTCAATAGATGGACAATATCTAGGTCCTAAACTTTTTATTCGACCATTAAACATTGGCGAACGATCGAAACCTTCACGCAACAAATCATGCACCAAAGTACTCGTATATGTCATGTAACACGAACGTTGTTTTGTTAAGGGTTTAGTAATATTAGAGTACGAAAATTTCTCTGGAACTTCGTCTCCAGGTTGTTCAGACATTTTAGAATAATCTAAAGAACGACCATCTACACGAGGTGGTGTTCCTGTCTTCATCCTTCCCGATTGAAATCCTAAATCTACTAACTGTTCTGTAATTCCAGTAGCCGCTCTTTCACCTGCTCTTCCCCCACCAAAATTCTTATCTCCTATATGAATTAAGCCATTTAAAAACGTTCCATTAGTAAGCACAACAGACTTGGCTTTCACCTCAATTCCTAACGATGTTTTTACTCCAGAAACCTTTCCGCCTTCCATTATTAAACCAGAAACCATGTCCTGATAAAAATCTAAATTAGGAGTTCCTTCTAACATCATTCTCCAATCTTCAGCAAAACGCATACGGTCGCTCTGTACTCTAGGACTCCACATCGCAGGTCCTTTAGACTTATTTAACATCTTAAATTGAATCGCAGAAGTATCGCTTACAATACCACTATAACCACCTAAAGCATCAATCTCTCTTACAATTTGTCCTTTGGCAATTCCACCCATTGCAGGGTTACAAGACATCTGTGCAATGTTTTGTAAATTCATTGTAATTAACAATGTACTACTCCCCATATTCGCAGCCGATGCGGCAGCTTCGCTACCAGCATGTCCTGCTCCAACTACAATTACATCGTAAACTTTATCAAACATTTAAATCAATTTATTATTAAAATTTATATAATGTTCCACGTGGAACAATCAATAAAAAAAATCTTATTTAGTAAATTTGGCTAAATAATAATCTTCTTTACTCCTCATTACTTCGGCATCAGAATCTGTTTTATCCTTATAGCCACAATAGTGTAATACACCATGAATAATAACGCGGTGAATTTCATCTTCGAACTTTGTCTTAAAATCTAAAGCATTATCTCGAACGCGTTCTACAGATATGTATATATCGCCATGAATTTCCTTACCAATACAATAATCGAAACTAATAACATCGGTTAAGGTATCATGATCTAGAAACTCTACATTTAATTTATGAAGATATTCATCGTCACAAAAAATATAGTTAACCTCCCCTTCTTTACAACCTTCCTCTATAATAGTCGTAATAATCCAATTAGCTAACTTTTCTTCGTTGGCTATTTCAAAATCAGTTTCGTAATTAAAATATATCATTCGTTAATTCTTAAAATACTGTTGTACTTTTTGCTTAAAAGTATTCTGCAAAGGTAGGACTTGTCTATTTAATATTTCAGTTGTATTAAAATATTGTTTAGCCTGTGGTAATTTATCTGAAGTGGTATTAGAAAACGTACTAGAATTACTTTTAGATTCCCGTTTATCATCCTGATCTTGCTTAAACGTAGCGTCTTCCATCTTTAATAATTGATGCTCAAAATTAAGCATTTTCTCTAAAGTCTTTTCCGTAAATCCATCATTTAACAATTCCATTTCCACCGATTCCATGTCCTTTAACAAACGATAACCTTCAGGTGTTAAACCTTCTTTTTCTAGACGTTCCTGCAACTGATTTCGCAACTCTTGTTGCCGTTGATATATCCCAAACAATTCGCCACTCATCTCTTCATTGGATTTGTTACCCTGCCCAGATTTTGAACCTTGTCCCTCCTTGCCATCTTCAGAACTTTGACCTTCCGAACCAGATTTGCCAGATTTAGAACCTTCGCCAGATTCACCTTCCTTCTCGCCCTTCTTTCCTTCTTCGTTACCTTCTCCTTTAGTATGTTGTTTCATTTGTTTATTCAACTCCTCCTGACTCATAATAATATCTTGAAGTTGCCCCTCACTCTCACCAGATTTTTTACCTTCGGAACCTTGTCCTGAAGATGACGATGAATTTAATTGATCTTCCATATTATCTAAAATATTGCTCAATAAATCTGCAAGTACATTGGCCGAAGAAAACACATGTTGCTGAGAAGATACCCCTTGAAAAATTTCGTTTTCAGAAAATTCTTCTAACGATTTATCTAAGTAAAAATAGATCTCAGTGATTTCATTATTTATAGCCTCCGACAACATGGGCTGACGTAAAGACAATGAAAACAAACTATCGTCTATATGCTCAAAATACTCTCTTAAATCGTGTTGCTTCCTTAGTTTTTGAGCATAGTTATTATGATTAATTTCAATGCCCTTAAAAGCATTCATCAGAGCTTCTTCGTCGAACGAAAAAATTAATAAATTATCCAAAATCTGACGAAGCATTTCGGCATCTTCTTGCATTTGCTCTCCCCCATCCATCTGCACAGATTGTTGCATAGAAGAACTCATTTGCTTCATTTTTTGACCAGATTGCTTTTGCTTTTTCTTAGCATTTTCTTCAGACTTTTTAGGCTCCTCACTTTCTTTAGACTCACTATCATTTAATTCTTCCAATGCCTCTTTTTGAAGTTTATCTATTTCCGATTCAGACTTTTCATTACGAGGCATATCCATTGGCTTTTTGAGCGCATTGTTCTCCTTTTGTAAAGCATCTAATTCCTTTTGAAACTCATCAAACTTTTTATTTAATTCGACTTGCTTTTCAGAAGTATTCTCTTCCTTCGACTTCTCCGCTTGCTTTAACTGTTCATCGGCAAGAGTTTCTAAATCCTGTTGCAACTTCTCAGTTTTCTTAGCCACATAAAAACGTTTAGTTAACTCCACCAACTGTTCTAAACTACGTTTCTGTCTCTTATTTTGTTTACTTAAATATTTGAATTTCTCAGAAAGTTCTTCTTCACTTATTTTATCTTGAATCTTTTCCAATTCTTTTAATAAACGTTCATCTTGTTTTAACTGCTCTTCATTTTCCTTTAAACGTTTTTGAAGCTCATCCTTTAAGGGATCTGCTGTATTGTCCTTATCGAATTCTTCTAGATTTTTTTGAAAAGATTTATTGAAATTTTTCATCATCTTTTCCTGTTGCTCTTGACGTTTCAGAACATCCTTAATCTGTTTTCTATCGTTAAAATTTAAAGTCTTTTTGGTCTTACGTGTTTTTGAAATATCATCTAGCATTTTCTGATTCTCATCGAACTTCTCCAAAGAATTATTAAAATCCTGTATACCTGATTGTTGTTGCTGTAATAAGGTGTTTTTAGTTTCACTTTTAGTCTTTTCGCGATAACTAAACACTTCACTCTTTTTACGCTTATATCCGTGTAGTTGGTCATTATCAAACACTTCAAAATATAAACTATAAGACACGCCTTCTTTTAGCTGTAATTGATTTGGAAACGCCGTTACAAATTGATCGACGTTGAATTTAGAAATAGCAATTGGAATGGTAGATTTAGCAGATTCTTTATCTGTTTCAAAATACACCAAATTTAAATTACGCAAACCGTAATCGTCACTCACCTGACCTTTAAAATACATTGTTTTTAAATCGACTGTATCTTTAACCATTTCCACTTTTAACTCTGGGAATTGATCTTTAATAACATCAATAGAAAAATTTAAACTTTCGTAGTTTGTAAGATTTTTATTACTAGTGTTTAAACTGTAATTAAAATTAGAATACACCTGTTTTGAGCCTTCAAAATTATTTCCAACTTTTGAAAAAGCCATAGTATCTGTAGCGAATAAATGAACCTGATCAGTCGCTTTCGTATTTA
This sequence comes from Formosa bonchosmolovskayae, assembly GCF_051016085.1. Lineage (GTDB taxonomy): Bacteria > Bacteroidota > Bacteroidia > Flavobacteriales > Flavobacteriaceae > Formosa. The sequence goes on along the minus strand of NZ_CP174605.1, from coordinate 1,204,938 downwards.
ATTTCCAAGTCACCTTTGTACCTTCTGGAACAATGGCATTACCTGTACTTTTTAAAACCTCATCCTTTTTATTAATGTAATTAGGATATTCTAAAACCATATCGAAACCTAATAATGTTGGCACTTCGACTATAGCCAATTTATACGGTTTAGATGTGACGCCATTTGCATGAAGCTGAAAATTAATATCTGTTTTAGGCTTATTAAAAACATATTCAAATTCTCCAGAACCTAAATCTTGTAAAATGTAAGTCTCGTTATTAAAAATGATTTCAGCCTGTTCAGGAATTACACTTCCTGCTGTATTAATATGTAATTTAAAATCTTTGTTCTCTACCCCATTTAAATTTTCATTTAAAACAAAAAACTGAAATGGTGCAGGTGGTTCGTAAGCCGTTTTATAATCCACCACACGTTTATAGCTATCGGTAAACCAATTTATTTTTCCAAGCGCTAGAAAAATTAACAAAAGACAAACCGGGAGAATCGCGTATTTTAAATATTTTAAATTCTGATTGAAATTAACGGCTAATTTAAAAGGTACCGGACTTAACTCTGAAGCTTTCTGATTGATACTCGCCAATAGCAATTCCGATTTAGATGAATCATTATGAAGTTGTAAAACATTCAATAATTTATCATTCACTTCTGGAAAATGATTTCCAATTAATTTAGAAGCTTCTTCGTAATCTATCCCTTTTTGAAGTTTGAATAATTTACTTAACGGAAACACAATAAATTTTGCAAAGAGTAACACCTCAACCAAAACAAACATCCAAAATAAAATGGCTCTAGCGGTTGGGCTTAACCATAAAAAATGTTCGACTAAAAGCGTGAGTAAAAAATACAAAAGTCCGATAGAAAAAAACAAGATTCCACCTTTAATAAGTTCGTTCGTATAATAACGCCTAATAAAGCCTTCGAGTTTTTGTATTATAATTTTATAATTATCCAATCTACTGTGTATTTAACCCACTAATCTACAATAATAATTTTAGCTGTAATAGTCTGCAAATGTAACATTCTGTTAAATTGAAATCTATAAAATAATTATTGCTTTGTTTAAATCTTTCATCTTTACACATATCAGAGTATCTTTGCGGTCTTAAATAAAAAAACATGACTAAAGATGTTCGTGTGCGTTTTGCACCCAGCCCAACAGGACCACTTCATATAGGTGGTGTACGTACGGCCTTATTCAACTATTTGTTTGCTAAAAAACATAACGGAACTTTTGTTTTACGTATTGAAGATACCGATCAAAACAGATATGTAGAAGGTGCCGAAAATTATATTATTGATGCCTTAAATTGGTGTAACATACCGTTTGATGAAGGTCCCGGAAAAAACGAAAAATTTGGTCCTTACAGACAAAGTGAACGTAAAGATTTATACAAAGCTTATGCCGAAGAGTTAATAGCTTCTGGAAACGCATATTACGCTTTTGATACTGCCGAATCTTTAGATGCACATAGAAAAGATCATGAAGCTAACGGAAAGACGTTTATTTACAACTGGCATAACCGTTTAAAATTAAGCAATTCGTTATCGCTTTCTGCTGAAGATGTACAACAAAAATTAGATGCTGGAGAAGATTACGTTGTGCGTTTTAAATCACCTCAAGACGAAACCTTACATTTAAAAGATATGGTTCGTGGCGATATAAAAATAGACACCAACATTTTAGATGATAAAGTTTTATTTAAAAGTGATGGAATGCCAACTTACCATTTAGCAAATATTGTAGACGACCATTTAATGGAAATCTCGCATGTAATTCGTGGTGAAGAATGGTTACCGTCTCTTGCTTTGCATTATCAACTTTATAAAGCCTTTGGATGGGATGCTCCAGAATTTGCACATTTACCATTAATTTTAAAACCTACAGGTAAAGGTAAATTAAGCAAACGTGATGGCGATAAATTAGGATTCCCAGTATTTCCTTTAGAATGGATTGACCCAAAAACTAACGATGTTTCACGTGGATATAAAGAAGATGGTTATTTTGCCGATGGTGTTATAAATTTCTTAGCCTTTTTAGGATGGAATCCAGGGACAGAACAAGAATTATTTAGTTTAGACGAACTTGTTGAAGCTTTCGATATAGAACGCGTACACAAAGCTGGAGCACGATTTGATCCTGATAAAATAAAATGGTTTAATCACCATTACATGCAAGAGCAAAATAACGACGAACTTGCAGAAGCCTTTAAAGCGCAACGTGACGAATTAAAAGATATCGACGTGAATTATATCGCGATGGCTGTTAATTTAATTAAAGAACGTGCGACATTTATATCTGATTTATGGGATTTAAGTAGTTTTTTCTTCGAAGCACCAAAAACTTACGACGAGAAAGCATCCAAAAAAGCTATTAAGGACGACACTAGAGCGCTTTTAAGTGAATTAGCTACTCTTATTAACACTATAGAGGATTTCTCTACGGAAACGCTTCAAAATACCGTAAAAGGATGGATTACCTCTAAAGAAATTGGTTTTGGAAAAGTTATGATGCCTTTACGATTAGCTTTAGTGGGTGCTTTACAAGGTCCAGATGTTTTCGATATTATGTTTATGATTGGAAAACAAGAATCTATCGCACGTATTGAAAACTTAGCAACAGCTATTTAATATATAAATACACTTCAAAATAATAGGTTATAATTATTTTGAAAGGCATAAAAAAAGCACGTTTTAAAAACGTGCTTTTTTTATGCCTTATAATTAGATATTGATTACTGCTTAATAAACTTGAAGTTAGTAGCAAAACCTTTGAATGACACTACATACATTCCTTTTGTTAAGTTAGACACATTAACCGAATTATTAGTTTGTGTTATTGTCTGATGTAATACTTTTTGCCCCATCATGTTATATACACTAATTTGGTGCTCGCTAGATATATTTTTGAAAGAAATAACATCGCTAGCAGGATTTGGATAGATAGAGATATTAGTTATAATTTCTTCACTTTCCTCTACAGCTAATGCCTTAGAAGAACATACATAACCTTCTACATCGTAACCTCTATTGTTAATAATAGCAATAACTTGTTCAATATTACTACATCCTAAATTCATATCTATTGCCGCTTGACGAATTGCAGACATCGCTTCTTTTTGTGTGCTTGTGCTACCTGTCATTGCTATACCTTCTAAAACAATTTTATCTGTAGTTTCTTTTCCAAACAATTCCCAAACTTCCATTAAAGTACTTGAAAAAATTTGTCCGTCTTTATGTATTTGTCCTGTTAATCCTTCTGGATAACTAGCTTGGTAATCTGTAACACGTCCATCCCAAAATTCGTTATGTCCATCCCACTTAAATAAATTGTTATAAGATGCATTCGATCTTGAACTGTTATTACTTTCTAAACCTCTACTATAAGATTGTGCCCAATAGTCACCAAAACCTTCACTTAAACCTTCTACTTGAGAAATACTACCTCCAATTAACCATTCGTGAATTCCGTGACCTAATTCGTGTACAATTACATCTGCATCTTCTGCATCATCTACTCCACCTGTACCAAATTTTAAAACACCTCCACCGTAAGATGAATTGTCTGAACCGTTAAAAGCGTGAGGATCGTATAAAATAACACCATCGTTGTACATGGATTTTAATGCAATCCCTAAGGTTTCATTAATATATCTCATGTTCTTATCTATATGGTAATAAGCGTTTACAGCTTCAAAACCATCTTCATCTCTTGTAAAACTAAATACTGGTGATTTTTGTTGAAACAATCCAGTTGCAGGATTTTGTATTTCTTTAATTTCTAAGTACTCTCCTTTTAATGTATATAAACCATTTTCGCTATTTGCAATTAAGAAAGAAACATCTGTACGCGCTTCATCTAAATACACATTAGTTTGATCGTCGTTGTCTACAAAGTTTCCACCATAAACTTGGTTAGTAGAAGATAATGGATCTGGATTAAATATTTTTCCTGTAACCTCTACCATAGAAGCTCTTGAAGTACTCTCTTTTTCATGATCGTTGTCATGAGCATGGTGATAGTGAGCAATATCATTTTTACTAATTACTTCACCAGAGTGTGCATCTATAACAGTTTCCCAGAATCCGTTTAACGTTTTAGAGTTCGTAGTCACGCGATATACTAATTGTGTAGTACCTTCATTATTATAAACTAAAAGTTCAGAATCTTTTTGAGTAATTGTACCCTCTATAGCTAAAGCTTTAGCTGCTACAGTTACAGCATCATCAGATGTTAAAGTAGGAACAGTATTAATTCTTGAAATTGTATTGTCAAAAGAACCTGTATGAAAGGTTACTTCACTATTTTGTGAAACGTGAACAGCCATACTAGCATTATAAACAGGTACGTCGTTAACATATTGCTTATATCTTAAAGTCTCACCAGAAGCACCAACTTGATTGTGTACAGTTCTAAGTTCGTAAGATTTTTGAGAAGCTAAATTATTAAAGTTCTCTTGTAGCCAAGTGGAAGCAACTTCCTCATTTTTGGTTTGTGAATAAGTAATTTGGGTAGGACAAATTACAATACTCAACAGAAATAATATCCTGTAAATCATAGTAGCAGATTTGGTTAAATGCATGATAAAAGTATTACTTAGTGCTTTATTCCAAGGGCTACAGTGCATTAAAACGTTGAATTGGATTTTTTTTCAGTTAAACGAAAAATGACCTTACAGTTCATCTAAGAAATGTGCATTTTAAATTTTATAAAAAAATAAAATGGAACAGATTGGATCTCGCTTTTTACAAAAATTAGGCCTAAAAAGGCAGATAAATCTCTATCTTAAAGAAGATATATGATCCCATTAAAATTATATAGACTAAATTTATAACCAGATTCATTAACCCATAAAATTATATATATGTCCGTATTGTTTATACCCATTGTATTTCTATTATTACTTGTATTGTTTCTTTCCTTTTTTACAGTGAAGCAACAATCTGCAGCTATTATAGAGCGTTTTGGAAAATTTAAAAGTATTCGCCATTCTGGTTTACAAATGAAAATTCCGTTTATCGATCGTATTGCCGGTCGAATGAGTTTAAAAATTCAGCAATTAGATGTTATTGTAGAAACTAAAACTAGAGATGATGTATTTGTACGTTTAAAAATATCGGTTCAGTTTAAAGTGATTCAAGAAAAAGTGTATGATGCATTCTATAAATTAGACTATGCGCACGACCAGATTACATCTTATGTTTTTGATGTGGTACGTGCCGAAGTTCCTAAAATGAAATTGGACGACGTTTTTGTTAAGAAAGATGATATCGCCATTGCGGTTAAAACAGAACTTAATGATGCCATGTCGGATTATGGATACGATATTATTAAGACTTTAGTAACAGATATCGATCCCGATGCACAAGTTAAAGAAGCCATGAACCGTATTAACGCATCTGAACGTGAAAAAATTGCTGCTCAGTTTGAAGGAGATGCACAACGTATATTAATTGTGGAAAAAGCTAAAGCAGAAGCCGAAAGCAAACGTTTACAAGGACAAGGTATTGCAGATCAAAGACGTGAAATTGCTCGCGGATTAGAAGAATCTGTCGAAGTTTTAAATCGCGTAGGTATAAATTCTCAGGAAGCTTCTGCCCTAATTGTAGTAACTCAGCATTATGATACTTTACAATCTTTAGGTGAAGAAACAAACAGTAATTTAATTTTATTACCAAATTCTCCACAAACCGGAAGTAATATGCTAAATGATATGGTGGCTAGTTTTGTAGCAAGTAACCAAATTGGTGAAGCCATGAAGGAAAGTAAAAAAAATCCTAAAAAGTTAGAATAATTATAATTTTAAAATCGTGATAATAAAAACCACGATATAGAAATTCAAAATATAGGAGTTCATTTAAAAAAATACAAAACCCGTTTAAAGCAATTTTAAACGGGTTTTATTATATACAACAAGGCAATACATTTATTAAAATATATTGTCTTTTAGAAGTGATATATGGACTTCATTTTTGATAAATTAAAATTATTATTATAATAAAATAATAGAAATTTATTATACTGTTCATGACGATGAAAATCAAGAACTAATTGTAATAATTAAATAATAAATAATTTCTCTCTTTACCAATTCATATTTATTAATAGATTTGTTACAAATGGAAAAAAAACAATTTGTTAATTCAATACATTATTTTAGGGCAGTTGCCATTATAATAATAGTATCCGGTCATTGCTTTGAATTAATTAATTTTGATAATAAAAATATAGTTTATAAGTTAATTACTAAATCAATTCAAGGAGGAACTGCTTTTTTTGTCTTTATTTCAGGCTATTTATTTTATCATATTTTTTACCAAAATTTCAATTTTAAAAAATTTATAATAAAAAAAATTAAATATGTACTTGTTCCCTATTTATTTTTAACAACTATACTTTGCCTGTATTTGTTTTTTGATACATCTCAAATCTTTGAAACAAGTATCTTGATGATTTATTTATCTGGAGGAATTGTATCAGCCTATTGGTACATTCCATTTATTATGATTGTATTTATTTTATCACCTCTTTTTATAAAATTTATTACCCTTGATAACAACCAAAAAATAGTATTTATCATTATTTCTTTAATCATTTCACTTTATATTCATAGAGGAAATATTACTACTAACCCTTATGCGTTTCTACACAATGTTATTTATTACACTCCCATATATTTGATGGGAATATATGTATCTATAAATAAAAAAAGTATTCAAAAAAAACTGAAAGGAAAGGAGTTTTTTATTCTAATTTTAGGCTTTTTAACTGTTATACCATATGTTATAAATTCAACAAATAATTTTTTAGAATATATTAAAAAAGCAGATTTAATGATTCTTCAAAAAGTTTTTTTTATATTCTTTTTCTTTATTTTTTTAGAAAGATTTGAAAATACAAAAATTAAAATTTTAAATAAATTAGCTGAAAATAGTTTTGGTATATTTTTTATTCATTGTATTTATATTCAATTAATAATAAAAGTGATGAACTCTTTAAATATTGAATTTCGGAATGATTATTTTATTTATATTTTAGGAACAATTATTGTCATTTCGCTCTCTCTATATACTACGTTAATCACAAAAAAAATATTTGGTAAAAATAGTAGATATTTAATTGGAAACTAAAAAACAAACCTCCTTAAAATTTTAATATTCTGCGTATAATCCTCCGAAAATCAACATCCTAAACGCTTCAATAATTAAAGGTATAACTAAAAAATCATAGCGTATTTAGGTATTATTTTTAGGACCGATATAAAATTAAAAAGCGCCTTAACAAATTTGTTAAGGCGCTTTTCGTTTAACTAATAAATCCAATTCACATTAAAAGAATGTTCTGAGGAAAATTTATATTATTTATTGTCTCTCCAAGGCTTGTAATTTTTATACGCAGGTCCTTTTAATTTTGAACGCTCAGAACCAATTACAATTCCAGCATACGTTTTATCAGAATCACTACGCTCCCATGCCTTTTTATTTTTATATTCGGGACCTGTAACCTGTTCCTTATTAGTCTCTACAGCTATCACGGAAGCGGTAGTTTCATGTTCCCAAATTTTATAATTTTTATATTCCGGTCCAGTAAAATCATTTCTATCTTGTGCAAATGCAATACTTGTAGACCCTAAAAGTAAACCTAATACTAAATATATATTTTTCATGCTATGCTATGTTTTTTTGTTTAGTACAAAATTAAGCCATACATAGGGTGTTTACAGGTCACAAAAACCACGTAATCGGTATCCGTATAAATACGGATAAAGTATTAAATCAGATTTATTTCAGTGGCTTTCTTTATAAGTTCGGCTGTATTCTTTACATCTAACTTTTTTAAAATATTAGCGCGATGTGTTTCTATAGTTCTGGTGCTAACAAACAGTTTAGAGGCTATTTCTTTAGTTGTTAATCCTCTAGAAATCAAACCTAAAACTTCCTTTTCTTTATTAGAAATTATATTTTCGCTAATCTTTTGTTCCGACATAAAATTTATCATCTTTTCGGAGATTGTAGGACTAAAATATTTTTTACCCTGACTCACTATTCGAATCACTTTTATGAGTTCATCCTCATCGGTATTTTTAAGTAAATATCCATAGGCTCCTGCTTTAGCACTTTTGGCAATGTAATTCCCATCGTTATGCATAGAAATAATAATAGGCTTGATGGTTGGACTCTCATTTTTAAGCGCTTTTAATACGTCGAAACCATCCATATTAGGCATAGTAAGATCTAATAAAACAATACTAACATCTTTATATCTCTCTATCGCATCCATAAAACCAATACCGTCGCCCACAGAAGCTAAAACCTCTATATCGTTATGTTTTATAAGAAGTTCCTTTAAACCATTCCTAAAAAGCTCATGATCGTCTGCTATTATAATTTTTATCTTATTCATAACTCTATTGGTAATTCAATTTCAAAAGTTGTATTTCCTGTTTCAGATTGCATGTAAATTTGTCCATTACAAATGTCTACACGTTCTTTTATATTGGTAATTCCAGAACCTAATTTCACATTTTCTAAATCAAATCCTATACCATCGTCAAAGTAAAAGAGCGATATAAAATCATCGAATTCCGAAAGTGAAATCCTAATATTATTAGCATTAGAATGTTTTAAAGCATTATTAACTAATTCTTGACCGATTCTAAAAATATTTATAGCCTGATTTTTAGTGATTTTACTCACATCCCCTTGTGTTAAATCTTCAAATTCAATCGAAATCCCAGACGTTTTTTTAATTGTATTTACAAAATTTGTTAAGGCAATACCTACTCCAAAATCATCTATAGTAGATGGCATTAAGGCGTTAGACATTAATCTAATTTCAGAAATTGTACCATCTAAAATTCGTATCATTTCTAACTTCTGATTTTTATCTTGTATATGATTTTCGATATAGAATTTTAAGGAGGTTAATAACGGACCAACACCATCGTGTAATTCTCTAGACAATCGGCGTCTTTCATTCTCCAAACCATCTACCAATTGACGCTTGGTATTTATACTATTCTTATTTTCTTTATTTCTAAATTCAATTAGCTTATCCCTCATTTTAATGAGACTTTTCCCCAATACATCGTGTTCACTTTTTGGAACGTAATGAGAATTAAGATTCATTTTACCCAACTCTTTCGAAAAAACAACGGCACCTTGCAACGATTTTTTTAAATAATCTAGTGCTTCAAACATGTCCTTAACTTCGCTTGGATTTTTTACAAATTGCTTAGTCTCATTATAATGGCCTTCGGCCATAATTTTCAGACTTTTTCTCATATTGGCAATAGGATTTGTTATAATTCGAGTAAGGAAAAGTGATAAAATAATAGCGATAATCATTATTAAAACGGTTAATCCTAATAACTTCAATCTTAGTTCTTCCAAAGGGGCTTTAACCTCACTCTTATCTATTTCTGAAAGTATAGCCAGTTTAAGGTAAGAAACGTTAATCGGACTGTACACACTATAAACTTCTACACCTCTATAATCCTTAAAAACACCTCTACCAATTTTACCAGAAAATGCGTCTATAACACCCTGCGTTTTAACCGCAATAGTCGATGGTGTTTTTTCGGGAATAAATCGAGATTGCGATCGCATATAAAAATCTGATCCCACCAAATAAGATTCCCCACTACTTCCCATTCCAGCACGTTCTAATAAAATATTTTTGATTTTATTATATGCTATAATCTTAACCTTTGGAATACCATTATAATCGGAAATAAGTCCAATAGTAGTGTTTCCTTGCGGTTCGTAAGTAGTTAAATCGTAAATTCCAGGTGTATTAAGTATATGATCTGGAACGTTAAAATTTAAAGTAGCAGTATCCTTAGAAGTTTCATTTAAAAATGAATTCCATTCACTGTTGATTAAATCTTCAACCTGAATTTGTTTTAATGTTTTTACAGAATTTAGCTGAAGTAATATTCTGTCGTCTAAAACCTTCGAAAACTCATTATAAAACGTAATAGACAACATGAATATCACGAAAAATATCACGCTGTTTATAATGATTAATATTAGAGTTCTTAAATTCATTAATTAGCCGCTGTCACATCTATGTCGTCGTTTCCATAAATCATAGTAATAAAGTCATTTCTATCGATAGCTCCAAAATATTCGGTAAGTTCTGTATCTTTTAGAGCATTTTTAATAGCTGTTTCTTCGTAAGGCAGTCCGATAAAAATAGCTGAAAGTTCTTCAACCGATTTTTTTCCAAAGAAATCTCCAAATACGGTAAACTCGGCGATGTGTCCTTTTTCAACAAAAATTCGCAAATCAATTTCACCTATAGGAAAACGTTTTGTACGCTGAATATTAAACTTAGGCGAACGCCCGTAATTCCAGTTCCAATCGTCATATTTATCTGCTTTTAATTTGGCGATTCCTTCACGATCTTCTGCTGTAAATTCGTAAGTTTTAAAATTTTTATCGTTTGCATATAAACCTTCTAAAATTAAACTTCTAAAAGCTTCTATAGTTAATGGTTCCTCTAAAAAATCGCTAATATTTGCCACCCGACTTCTAACCGATTTATGACCTTTAGATTGAATTTTACTCATCTTAACTTGTAACGCATTAGCCACTTCGTTTAAGTCGGTACTTAACAACAACGTTCCATGACTAAACATGCGTTTTCCAGTAGTAAATTGTGCTGTTCCGGAGACTTTTTTACCGTCTATTAAAATATCGTTTCTTCCAATAAGTTCGGCTTCTATTCCAAAGTTTTTCAAGACTTCGATAACTGGTGCAGTAAACTTTTTAAAATTATGCATACTAGCATTATCATGATTGGTGATAAAACTAAAATTTAAGTTTCCTAAATCGTGATATACAGCTCCTCCTCCACTAATGCGGCGCACCACGTGAATGCCTTTTTCTGTAATATACTCTTGATTTATTTCTTCTAATGTATTTTGATTTCGGCCAATTATAATTGATGGTTCGTTAATGTAAAACAACAAATAATCGGTATTAGTATCGAAATGCCTTAAAGCATATTCTTCTAAAGCCAAATTTAAATGCGGATCTGTAACGCCTTCGTTATCTATAAAAACCATACTGCAAAAATTAAAAAGTTGTTTTACAAAAATACTTAGAATCCCCGTAATAGATTACAAATCTCACTTATCATTTTTAATTATTTGAAACAAAAAAGCCTTGAAATAAGAACTATTTCAAGGCTTTATATATCAATTAAATTCAGATTATATCTCTGATGCTTCTGCAACTAAAAGCGCATTACCATCTGTTAATCCTTTTTCTATAAATTCATTAATAGCAGCGTTACGTTCTAAGCCATTTTTAAGCAGTACTTGCAACGTTAACATGGCGGCGATACGTGTACCTACTTTTTTAGCCGCAGTTCCAAATAACGGCTCTAATTCGTCGTAAGACACTTTTTCTGCCAATTCTAAAATATCGGCTTTAATTTTCTCACGTTTAGCATCTGGTAAATTCGTATATTTTTTACCAAATTGCTGTATCACATCTATAGCCTTACGTTGTGGCTGATTAGATTTAGGCTGATTCTGATTTTGATTCGCTTGCGCTTTTGGTTTTTCTTTTGTCCAAGAATCACGTAAACCAACTGTTTTATTAAAAATTAATTGCTCTGAAGTTGAATCGTAATCGACATTAAAATACCCTAAACGTTGAAATTGAAAACGCTCGCCTACTTTTGCTTCTTTTAAGCTCGGTTCTACGTAAGCCGTAATTAATTTTAAAGAGTCTGGATTAATAAAATCCATAAAGCTTTTATCGGCATGACTATCTGGAGATTCGTCCATAAATAATCTGTCGTATTCTCTAACTACAGCTTTAACTGCATGTTTTATAGACACCCAATGCAAAGTTCCTTTTACTTTACGCAAACTTGCTTCTGTGCCACTACCACTTAACGTATCCGGATCGTAACTTACATGAATTTCGGTAATGTTACCGTTATCATCTTTTACAACGCTTTCTCCTTTAATGATGTATGCGTTTTTTAAACGGACTTCTTTTCCTAAAGTTAGTCGGAAATATTTACTATTCGCTTGTTCTTTAAAATCGTCACGTTCAATATACAATTCGCGAGAAAATGGCACTTGTCTAAATCCAGCACTATCGTCTTCCTGATTATTTTCTGCTTCTAACCATTCTTCTTTATCTTCTGGATAGTTAGTAATTACTAACTTCACCGGATCTAAAACCGCCATAACACGCGGTGCCGTTTTGTTTAAATCTTCACGAATACAAAATTCCAATAGCGAAACATCGATTACATTTTCACGCTTAGCCACCCCAACAGTTTCCACAAATTTTCGGATTGCCGCTGGCGTATAACCACGACGACGTAACCCAGAAATAGTTGGCATACGCGGATCGTCCCAACCGTTAACCACACCATCTTCCACCAATTGCAATAACTTACGCTTACTCATAATGGTATAGCTTAAGTTTAAACGTGCAAATTCGCGTTGTTTTGGTCGTAATTTATCTTCTACAACCAATTGGTCCAAAAACCAATCGTAAAGCTCTCTGTGAGGTTTAAATTCTAAAGAACATAAAGAGTGCGAAACCTGTTCTATATAATCGCTTTCACCATGCGTCCAATCGTACATCGGGTAAATACACCATGTATTGCCTGTGCGGTGATGTTCTTTCTTTAAAATACGGTAAATAATAGGATCACGCATTAACATATTAACATGTTGCATGTCTATTTTAGCACGTAAAATATGTTCGCCTTCGTCGAATTCTCCCGCTTTCATACGGTTGAATAAATCTAAGTTTTCTTCTACAGTTCTATTTCTAAATGGACCATCGACACCTGGTTGTGTAGGCGTTCCTTTTTGTTCGGCCATAGCTTCAGACGATTGCGAATCGACATATGCTTTTCCATCTTTTATAAGTTGCACTGCCCAATCGAACAATTGCTGAAAATAATCTGAAGAATACACTTCCTTATCCCACTGGTAACCTAACCAAGAGACATCTTCTTTAATCGCGTCTACATATTCCTGCTCTTCTTTAGCAGGATTAGTATCGTCGAAACGAAGGTTTACAGGAGCATTATAACGTTCACCTAAACCAAAACTAATTCCGATAGCTTTAGTGTGCCCAATGTGTAAATACCCATTAGGTTCTGGTGGAAAACGAAAACGTAATTTATCTTGAGATATTTCGGTTTTTAAATCGTTTTCTATAATATGTTCAATAAAATTGAGTGATTTTGTTTCTTCAGACATAAATTGATATGAATACCTATTAAAAATAAAGCGCAAAATTAATGAAATATCCGCTTGCTTACTATTAATCTAAGAGATAATGATTAATTTTATCCAAAATATTCATCCATAAAACATCATTTATTTATAAGCTTATGGGCATTATAAAAGTAGAAAACATAAGAATTTTCGCTAATCACGGTTGTTTAACCGAAGAGACAAAAATAGGTAGCGATTACCGTGTGGATTTGGTTATAAAAGCCAATTTACAAAAATCGGCACTTTCGGATAATCTGGTAGATACGGTAGATTATGTCTTTTTAAACAGAATTGTAAGAGAAGAAATGAAAACACCTTCTTACCTTTTAGAAACTGTTGCTAAACGGATATTAGTAAGAATTTTAAACGAAAATAATTCAGTAAATAAAGCCACAATTAATGTAAGTAAACTTAACCCTCCTATTGGTGGTGATGTAGAAATGGTAACAATTAAAATGACGGAGAAAAGAAAAAAGTGAAAGTAAGTAGTGTAGAATCATAATTTTTTCTACATTTGCAATCCGTTAATTACGGCGTCGTGGCCGAGTGGCTAGGCAGAGGTCTGCAAAACCTTGTACAGCGGTTCGAATCCGCTCGACGCCTCTTCAAAACCTTCAAGTTTTCTTGAAGGTTTTTTATGCACTAAAGTTAATCAATAGGAATATCGTAACTATGTTTAATCTCGCCCATAACGAAGGTTGTGTGGGCACTTCCTATATTTTTAATCGATCCTAAACTGTTCAATACAAAATCTTGATAATGTTTCATATCAGTTACAATTACCTTTAATAAAAAATCGAAATCTCCAGACGTATTATAACATTCTGTAACTTCCTTTAAAGATTTAATATCGTGAACAAATTTGTTCCCTATAATATTAGTGTGTTGCTTTAAACGAATACTACAAAAAGCGATTAAAGATTTATTTAATTTATCTGCATCTAAAACAGCAACATATTTTTTAATGTAACCTTCATTTTCAAGTTTTTTAATCCGTTCAAAAACTGGAGTTGGAGATAAATTTACGCGCTTAGCTAACTCTTTTGTAGTCACATTAGAGTTTTCTTGAAGTAGTTTTAATAGCTGAATATCTGTACTGTCTAATTGATGCATAGTGTTTTATTCTGTAAAGCTTATTTTATCCACATATAAAAAGATAAAACAAACATTATTATATACAATTTCAGGTTTATAATCCTATTTTTTAAAAGATTAAAGATAATAAGAATGTATTTATAATTTTGAAAAGATTTTAAAACTAATTAAAAAATTCAATAAATATGAAAACAAACCTCTTAGGATATCCTAGAATTGGAAGTAAAAGGGAACTTAAAAAATCTTCTGAAGCCTATTGGAAACATGACATATCGTTAGAAAATCATTTACAAAATGCGGCTAAAATTAGACAAGATAATTGGACATATCAACACCAATTAGGTGTAGATTTAATTCCCTCGAACGACTTTTCTTTATACGATCAAGTTTTAGATTTAACACTTACTTTAGGTTGTATTCCAGAACGTTATAAGGATGTTACATTAAAAGATAATCCGTTAGAATTGTATTATGCCATGGCACGTGGCATACAAAAAGAAGGGTTAGATATCATAGCTATGGAAATGACAAAGTGGTTCGATACGAATTACCATTTCATTGTACCTGAATTTAGTAAAAATCAAACTTTTGAACTTCTAAATTTAAAAGCTGTAAATGAATTTAAAGAAGCTTTAGAGTTGGGTATAAAAACCAAACCCATACTTATTGGGCCTGTGACATTTTTATTGCTAGGAAAAGAAACAGAATCTAATTTTCATCGCATAGATTTATTAGACAAATTACTTCCTGTATATTTTCAATTAGTTGAAAAATTAATCGATGAAGGTGCAGAATATATTCAGTTTGACGAACCCTGTTTAACCACAAATTTATCTGTAAAAGAACAAGAAGCTATTACTAAAACCTACACTAAATTAGCAGAAGCATTTCCTAAACTAAAAATTATATTAGCTAATTATTTTGATTGTTATGGCGACAATTTAGAAACTGTTCTAAAATTACCAGTTCACGCATTACACTTGGATTTAGTAAGATGCCAACTTCAATTAGATGATATATTAAATGCTGAAATTTTTAATACAAACACTATTTTATCTTTGGGTATTATTGATGGTAGAAACATTTGGAAAAACGATTTTGAAAAAAGTTTAAAACACATTAAAAAAGCGACAGCTGTATTAGGAAAAGATAAAGTTTGGATTGCCTCTTCTTGCTCTTTATTACATAGTCCGATAGATCTAGATTTGGAAACTAATGAACAAAATTTACCACTTGAAGTTAAGCAGTGGTTAGCATTTGCTAAACAAAAAGTTCAAGAATTAGTTCAATTAAAAGCATTAGTTATTAATCCAAATTCTGATGAAAATATAGTTAAATTAAAAGCAAACAAACATGCTATTTTAAACAAGAGCACATCAAAATTAATTCATGATGAATCAGTAAAATCTAGAGTATCTAAATTAACTCCACAAGATAGTTCTAGACAATCTGTTTTTAAGCAACGCCAAAGTCAACAAAAAAGCATTTTAAATTTACCATTATTTCCAACCACTACAATTGGATCTTTTCCACAAACTAAAACCGTAAGAAGTTGGCGTTCTAAATTTAAAAAAGGTGACATTTCACAAACGGAATACGACCAATTAATTCAGGATGAAATAGAAGATACTATTCGTTTTCAAGAATCAATTGGATTAGATGTTTTAGTACATGGCGAATTTGAAAGAAATGACATGGTAGAATATTTTGGAGAGCAGTTAAATGGTTTTGCATTTACCAGTTTTGGTTGGGTACAGAGCTACGGAAGCCGTTGTGTAAAACCTCCAGTTGTTTTTGGAGATGTCTCTAGAACACATCCTATGACCGTAAATTGGACAGCTTATGCACAATCCTTAACAGACGTTCCTGTAAAAGGGATGCTTACAGGACCCGTAACTATACTACAATGGTCTTTTGTTAGAAATGACCAACCAAGAGCCACAACTTGTAAACAAATCGCTCTAGCGATACGTGATGAGGTTTTAGATTTAGAATCTGCTGGAGTAAAAGTGATTCAAATAGATGAACCAGCCATTAGAGAAGGTTTACCTCTTAGAAAAGAAGATTGGAAAGCGTACTTAGATTGGGCAATAGAATCTTTTAAAATTTCGGCTTGTGGTGTAGCAGATAGTACACAAATACACACACATATGTGTTATTCTGAATTTAATGATATTATTGATAGCGTCGCTGCCTTAGATGCAGATGTAATTACTATTGAAACCTCACGTTCTAAAATGGAATTATTAGATGCTTTTGTAGATTATAAATATCCGAATGAAATTGGTCCAGGTGTGTATGATATACATTCACCAAGAATACCGAATTCTGAAGAAATAGAATTGCTACTAAAAAAAGCCTGCAACTTATTACCTATTGAACATATTTGGGTAAATCCAGATTGCGGACTAAAAACAAGAGATTGGCCAGAAACTAAAGAAGCACTAACTCACTTAGTAAATACAGCAAAAAAATTAAGAGCAGAATTTCAAATAGAAGCGTAATAAAAAAAGAAATCCAGAGCTATTTTATACAAATACTCTGGATTTTAGATGTTTAATGTAACGGATTAATTTGCTCTATAGTATCTTTTAATATTTCTTTTTCTTTTGGGAAAAATCCTTGAAGGAGTAACAAGACTCCAAACCCTAAAATAACAAGAGATACTATTTTTTTAGTTTTAAAAATAATACGAGGTGTTAACTTACTTCTTAATGCTTTAGCCGCTAATATTTTAAAAATATCAACAATAAAATAAACGGCTAGAATAGTACCTAAAAAGACATGAATACCATATTCATTATCGGTCATAGAGTTTCCAATTACTATAAAACTCAACCAACCTAAAAGCACACCTACGTTTATAAAATTTAGCAAAAAGCCTTTCATAAATAGCTTTCCATAATTCTTCTGAACTTCTACACTGTGATATTCCCGTAATATGGTTCGAAATGATTTTTGTGCCTTTACAAAAGATATAACGCCATAAACAACAAGTAGAACACCACCAAAAACAAAGAAATTAGGATCGTCTTTAATCCGATCTAAAATACGACTCGTACTATAAAATGCAACCACTATAAAAAAAGCGTCGGCAAGTATAACGCCTAAATCGAATATAAGAGCGCTCTTAAACCCCTTTGTAGCACTAGTTTCTAGCAATACAAAAAAAACTGGTCCAATAGTAAAGGATAACAATATTCCGAACGGAATTGCTCTTAAAATGTCTTCTAACATATCATGCGATCTCTATCGCAAATTTAGTAAAACTTAAAGGAATTAGTCCACTCTTAGGATTCTTCCGCCTAAAACTTTGTTTTCGTTTACTTCTTCTGGTTTTCCATAAATGTAAACATCTCCTCCAGCACGGATAGTAGCATCTACAGTTTTTGATGCTTTTACATGCGCTTCTCCCGCCGCATGAATAGTCACTTTAGACGTTTCTGAATCTAATAATTGACCATTATAAATACCACCTGTTAAAATATTAATCTGTTCATTTTTAGAGGTTCCGTTGGTTGTAATCTCTCCACCAGTAATAGATTTTACAACTACGAAAGATGTGTTTAAAGGCACATCTATTTTAGCACCTTCCTGGGCTCTTAATTCAATTTCAAATTGCTCTATAACATCCTTAGAACTTATAGACGAACCTTCGTTTGCATCGATAACATCTATAGATGTGTAAT
Source organism: Formosa bonchosmolovskayae (assembly GCF_051016085.1). Taxonomy (GTDB): domain Bacteria; phylum Bacteroidota; class Bacteroidia; order Flavobacteriales; family Flavobacteriaceae; genus Formosa. The sequence continues at coordinate 1,186,892 of NZ_CP174605.1, read as the reverse complement.
ACACATTCACCTTAGTGCTTTCGCCGTTAAAGCTATTATCTAAGCTCATTCTAATTTTTAAAGTTCCATTTTTATTAACCGTTTCTACATGGTTCGCACTGTTTCCAGTAATTTCAACTTTGTTAATATCAGATTTAATAAGATTAACCTGAATTAAATCGTAAACTTTAAGTTCCTTAAATTCTCCAACTGTTTTTTCTACTTTGTCTTGAGCATGTAATCCAAGAGATAAACATGCCATAAATAATACAACTAACTGTTTCATTTTCAATGTATAATATAATTTTACTAATACGCTAAACAGCATGAAAACTTGAATCTATTTCAAATTTTCATGGTTTAATTTACCATCAATACAAATCATTATATTGATGGTTTTTATTTGATACTGAATGATATTCAGCAAAATATAACGTTAATTTTTACGCGTTTGGTTTTCCTATCAAGTTAAAATCTAGATGTTTTTTAACTAAATCTGTATCCTTAACTTTTACAATAACCTCGTCTCCTAACTGATACATGGTTTTAGATTCGCGACCAATAATTGCAAACTGACTTTCGTCGAATTCATAATAATCGCCCTTTATATCTCGAGTTCTCACCATACCTTCGCATTTGTTATCAACAATTTCGACGTAAATACCCCAATCGGTAACCCCGGAAATAACACCTACAAATTCCTCATCTTCGTGATCTTGCATAAAACGAATCTGCATATACTTAATCGAATCCCGTTCGGCTTTAGTCGCTAAATATTCCATGCTACTAGAATGCTTACATTTCTCTTCGTAAATGGCTTCGTTAGCCGATTTTCCGCCATCTAAATACTGCTGTAACAAGCGATGTGCCATAACATCTGGGTAACGACGAATTGGCGATGTAAAATGACTATAATAATCGAATGCCAAACCGTAATGTCCAATATTATGCGTGGTATATTCAGCTTTACTCATGGTTCGAATCGCTAAAGTATCGACTAAATTTTGTTCTTTTTTACCAACAACATCACTCAATAATCCATTTAATGAGGACGAAATGGATTTACTATCTTTAAAATTTAATTTGTAACCGAACTTAGCTACCACATTTTGAAGGGCTTGTAATTTGCTTTCGTCTGGTTCATCATGCACACGATAAACAAACGTTTTTTCTGGTTTTTGTTTTCCAACAAATTCCGATACTTTTCTGTTTGCCAGTAACATAAATTCTTCAATTAATTTATTGGCATCTGCAGACGTTTTAAAGAACACACCTATTGGATTGCTATCTTCGTCTAAATTGAATTTTACTTCAACTTTATCAAACGAAATCGCACCAGAACTCATACGCTTACTACGCATAATTTTGGCTAATTCGTCCATTTTTAAAACAGCATCTGCAACGGCTTGTTCTGCTAAATAGGTTTCCCCAGTTAAAGAAACTTCTGCAGGAATGGTATTCGATTTACTTTCTATAATCGCTTGGGCTTCTTCGTAAGCAAAACGTGCATCACTGTATGTTACGGTTCTACCAAACCATTCGTTAACAACTTGTGCTTTATTGTTTAGTTCGAACACTGCCGAGAACGTAAATTTTTCTTCATGCGGACGTAAAGAACACGCATTATTAGATAAAATTTCTGGAAGCATAGGCACTACACGATCTACTAAATACACAGATGTTGCACGCTCGTATGCTTCTTCGTCTAAAATGGTACCTTCTTGCACGTAATGCGACACATCGGCAATATGGATTCCGATTTCGTAATTTCCATTTTCTAAAACTTCAAAAGACAATGCATCATCAAAATCTTTCGCATCTTTTGGATCTATTGTAAATGTTAACACCTTACGCATATCGCGACGCTTTTTAATTTCGTCTTCCGTTATCGAAGTATCTATGTTATTTGCAAACTCTTCAACCTCTGCTGGAAATTCGTATGGTAAACCGTAATCGGCTAAAATAGCGTGTATTTCGGTATTGTGTTCGCCAGGTTTTCCTAAAACTTTAAGTACTTTTCCGTTAGGAGAATCGGCTTTATCTGGCCAATCTTCTAGACTTACTAACACCTTATCACCATCTTCTGCACCGTTAACTTTGTTAATTGGCACAAAAATGTCTTTATACATTTTATTACCATCAACCACTACAAAAGCATAGTTTTTACTTAACTGAATTACTCCAACATACTCTGTTTTAGCACGTTTAATAATTCTTGTAATTTCGCCTTCTACCTTTCCATGTTTACGTCGTTTATAAACATACAGTTCTACTTCGTCTCCATTTAGGGCTTTGTTAATATTATTTGAAGCAATATAAATATCGTCTTCAAAGTCATCAGAAATTACATAACCTGCACCTTTAGCTGTTAAATCTAAAATTCCGGTATGGTATTCGGTAGTCACAATGGCTTTAAATTTACCACGTTCTACTTCTTCAATTTCTTTTTTAGCAAGTAATTGTTGAAGTGTTTTTATAATTTGATTTCTGCTACTGGCATCATTTACTTCCAGGATAGCACCTATTTGTTTGTAATTAAAGGTCTTATTACGTTCCTTTCTTAGAATATTTAAAATCGTTTGGGAGAGATTAGAAATTCCTTTTGAAGCTTTCTTTTTTCGCTTTCTTGTCATAATCTTCATTTGAATAATAACAAAGCTACATTTTAAAAACTAAATCATTGTTTCTTTATTAAGAAGTTTAACTATTCTTTTAAAATTCAAATCTATTTTAGTTTACAAAAACAGTTATCCACATATATATATATATAATTAGTTTTCTTTTAAAATTTAAAAAAAAAAATGGTTGTTATTATAGTCTGTTAATAGCGGTATAACTTTTTTAGGTTTTATTTTGATTCTATTTAGTTTTCAGTCTATCGATAGGAAGTGAACATCTTATTAGACTATTAAAGTGTTTATTTTGAAGTGTTTTTATTACGTTGTTAACAATTGTTGATAACGTGATTTCACAGTAAAAGTTTAATAAAAATTTTGAAATTTGATGTTTATATGAGTTCGTTTTGGTCTAAAAACTTTTCTAAAGAAAATGAGTTAAATTTTTGGAGTGTATTACATAATGTTTGGTTGTAAAATTTTTTGATATTTAAAAGAAAAAGTTTCAAAAAGTAATCAAGAGATATTAACAATTAATTAATACTAATTCTGTTTTTATGAACAATTGTTACGTAAACGTTTATAAATGGTATACTTACTATCAAATTCATAATTAATTTAGGTGTGTAAAGTATTTAATTATTAGGCATTTAGGTGGTTTATTAACCATCATTTCGTACATTTACCTCCTTAATATTTCGAACAGTATCACAATAAATATAACTAATAAATAGAGTAATACATTATGAAGATTTCAATAGGAAATGATCACGCAGGAACAGATTATAAATTTGCAATCGTAAAGCATTTAGAAGCAAAGGGCTACGTTGTTAACAACTATGGTACCGATGCATCAGACAGTGTTGATTACCCAGATTTTGTACATCCAGTGGCTTTAGATGTTACTAATAAGAAAGTAGATTTTGGAATTATTATCTGCGGTAGTGGAAACGGAGCAAACATGACTGCTAATAAGCATCAAGAAATTCGTTCTGCTTTATGTTGGTCTAAAGAAATCGTTGTTTTAGCAAGACAACATAACGATGCAAATATTTTAAGTATTCCAGCACGTTATACTGCTGTACAGCAAGCTATAGAAATGGTAGATGCATTTTTAGAAACTGCTTTCGAAGGTGGACGCCACCAAAACCGTGTAAATAAAATTCCAGTAAGTTGTTAAATGTCAATGTCTCACGAACATAATCATGAACACCCTAGTTTAAAAGGTAGAAATTTAATTATTTCTATTTTTCTAAACATACTCATAACATTAAGTCAGGCTATCGGTGGATTAATTTCCGGTAGCTTGTCTTTATTAAGTGATGCCTTACACAATTTTACAGATGTAATTTCTTTAATAGTTAGTTATGTAGCAAATAGACTGTCTAAACAAAAGGCATCTATGGGGAAAACTTTTGGTTATAAGCGTGCAGAAATTTTAGCCGCATTTATTAATGCTTCTACGTTAATAATTATCGCAGTTCTTTTAATTATTGAAGCTTTTAAACGTTTTAAACATCCAGAACCCATCGCATCTGATCTTGTTGTTTGGTTGTCGCTCTTAGGTATCTTAGCCAATGGTTTTAGCGTATTGTTATTAAAAGCAGATTCCCAGTCTAACCTTAATATGCGTAGTGCCTATCTGCATTTATTTACAGATATGATGGCGAGTGTAGCCGTGTTAATAGGCGGTTTACTTATGAAATTTTACCAAGTATATTGGGTAGACAGTGTGCTTACTTTTTTAATTGGAATTTATCTTATTTGGGTGGGTTTAGATTTGTTAATAACCTCTACAAAAATGATTATGCTCTTTACACCAGCACATATTAACTTAAATGATGTGGTTAAAGAAATTAATGAGATGCCTAAAGTGAATAAGTTACATCATGTTCATATTTGGAATTTAAATGATGACGAATTGCATTTAGAAGCTCATTTAGAATTTAAAGAAGACATTTCGTTAACCCAATTTAATGTAATTTTGTTTCAGATTGAAACACTTCTAGCGGATAAATTTCATATTAATCATGTTAATATTCAGCCAGAGTTTAATAGAGAAGATCCTAAAGATGTTATAGTTCAAGATTAAATATGAAAATAAACGGATCTGTATTTTATACCTTCTTTATAGTTATAAGTATATCACTATTAACATCTTGTGAGCAAATTATAGATAATGTAACAGACGATTTAATTCCCGAACCGGAATCTCTTATGGTAGGCTTACGTAATAATACACCTTACAATTGGAAACGCGCAGAAATACGTTCTGGAAATGTTATCCAGATATACGATAACACAAAAAAAGGAACATATAGTGCTTACAAACTGTTTAATAGTATACATTCGGAGGCTGTTATTTTAATTCAGACAGAGCAAGAAGTATTTCGCTATACTCCAAAATTTTATGATGAATCTACAGAGGTTACTGAAGGGACATATTATTTTGAAGTTAGTTTAGTAGATTTAAAAACTTTAGTGATAAAAAGAAAATCGTTTTAATTATGTTGGATATTACCATAAAATTCTTTGAAGAATTAACCACTAGCGAGTTGTATGCATTATTACAATTACGAAGTGAAGTCTTTGTAGTGGAACAAAATTGTGTATATCAGGATATTGATGGTAAAGACAATAAAGCCTTACATGTTTTAGGATTTAAAAATTACGAATTAGTAGCTTATACTAGAATATTTAATTCAGGCGATTATTTTGAAAATGCCAGTATTGGTCGTGTCATAGTAAAGGAATCTGAACGTAGCCATAAATACGGTTACGATATTATGAAAGCTTCTATTCAGGCTATTAGCACTAAGTTTAATGAAACCACCATTAAAATTTCGGCACAAAAACATTTAGAATATTTCTATAATAACTTAGGATTTGTTGCCGTCTCCGAACCCTATTTAGAAGATGGGATTCCGCACATCGGCATGCTATTAAAACCGTAATTATTTTGTTAAGAAGCCACTATAAGTGGTCGGGTTGCTTAATATTTCGGTAGCGCGTTCTATTTCTGGATTATGTGTTTTATAGTAATCGTAAACACCTTCTCTGTACACATATCGTTTTACAATTTCGTCTGTTAATAAACTCGTTAATTGCGCTTTATTTTCATCTATACCCTCTATTTTTGAGGTCTTTAGATTGTTAATAAGTGTGTTGTAATCCTTTTGAATATTGTCGTCTAATCCTTCTTTTTTAGCACTTTCTAACGCTTTTGTTAAGGCTTTTTCAGTTTCAGTTTCAAAACTAAAATCATTCGTTTTTAAATATTTCTTGAAGTCTGAAAAATCGGAATCTGATAGTTTAAAATTATCAATGTCTTTTATAGTCTGATGTTTGTAATAATACGTTGTGGCGTAATCAAAAATAAAGTCCTTTTGTAAAATCGCAGTAGTAATTGCCGATGTTTTAGTAATGTCTAAAGCTTCGTCTGGTAATACCCCACCACCATCAAAAACAGGTCTTCCATTTTTAGTTTTAAACTCATGGTAATTGTCTTGTGTAATTCTTACAGCATCGCCTTTCTCGTCTCGATGCCAATAATCTAAAGCCTGAATGCAACGTCCTGACGGTGTGTAATATCTAGAAATAGTAAGCTTTAATTGGGTGCCGTAGGTTAATTGTTTCGGACGTTGTACTAATCCTTTTCCGAAACTTCTAGATCCAAGTATTACACCACGGTCTAAATCTTGAAGTGTTCCTGCTACTATTTCACTCGCCGATGCACTGCGTCCGTTTATTAAAACAATTACTGGAATTTCGACATCCAAGGATTCCTTTTGCGTGTAATACGTTTTATTAAACTTTTCAACTTTCGACTTTGTAGTCACTACTAATTGATTTTTTGGAACAAAAATATTGACCACGTTTACAGCTTCGTGTAATAATCCGCCTGGGTTATCTCTTAAATCTAAAATTATATTTTTTGCACCTTGAGCTTTTAAATCTTTTACTGCATAGGCGGTTTGCGAAGAGGCTTTACTATTAAACTGACTTAATACAATATATCCAGTTTCTTCATTTATCATAGAAAAATAGGGTACCGCATTAATCTCTACTTCTGCCCTATTTATGGTAGCTGTTTGGATTTTCCCCTGACGTTTAAAGGTCACCTCTACACGCGATCCTGAAGTTCCTTTTAATAAATCTCCTTTATCGTCTTTAAAGGTTGCTAAATCTATATTTCCAATTTTAATAATTTCATCTCCAGCCTTTAAACCTGCTTTATCGGCAGGATAATCTTTATAAGGCTCAATGATAACCAATTTATCTTTAAGTGTCTTTACACGTGCTCCAATACCTGTATAATCGCCTGTATTATTAATTCGTGCCACTTCTACATCTTGTTCGTTCATAAACGTAGTGTACGGATCCAAATCTTTTAACATGCTCTTTATAGCGGTGTCCATTAAATCTGCCGGATTGGTTTCGTCGACATAATTCATGTTTAATTCTTTATAAAGCGTGGTGAAAATTTCTATTTGTTTCGCGATTTCAAAGAAATCGTTCTGAAATGCCGTGGTCGAAAAAAAGATAGTTAACGCTAAAACAGGAATAAGAATCTTCTTTTTAAATAATGTTTTCATGTGTAAAAAGGTATATTATACTACAAGTTTTCGGTTTCAGATTTTATGAATTTTTGAAATAATGTGATCATTTTTTTTTCAACAAATTCATACTTTGGCATGTCTTTACTGGAATACATAATCATGAATGCGTATTGTCCTGAAACAGTAGCCAAATGCTCATTTTTATTCAGTCTGTAGGCTTCTCTTAATAAACGTTTAACACGGTTTCTGTCTACAGCCAATTTAAAATTTCGCTTACTTACAGAAACTCCAGTTTTTATTGAAACGTTGTCTTCAAAATTAGTTTTTACATAGACTAATCGCAACGGATATGCAGATACAGATTTTCCTTCTGTAAAGAGTTTACCTATTGTAATTTTACTTTTGAGTTTTTCGGTTTTACCGTAAGTTTGCTTCATAAAATTAAATCTCGGAACTGTTTAAAATAGTTACGCCGTGTTGTTTTAAATCTAAAATAGCATCCTGATAAACAGTTTCAGAAATATAACGTGTAGCATCTGTAATATAGTATGTTTTAAATCCTAAACTTTGGGCATCTTTAGCCGTGAAATAAACACAGTAATCTGCGGCTAATCCACAAACATAAACTTCTGTAACCTTCATGCTTTTTAAATACGCCTCTAAGCCGGTATGCTGCCTTTTATTATTATCGAAAAAGGCACTGTAACTATCTACAGTAATGGTCATTCCTTTTCTAAATATAGCAGCTATAGCATCTGTATTTAATGAAGAAGAAAATGCGGCACCAGGAGTCCCTTGTACGCAATGATTTGGCCATAAAACCTGATCTTGACCTTTTAACTGAATAACTTCAAATTCATTTTTATTGGCATGATTACTTGCAAAACTGGAATGATTTTCGGGATGCCAATCTTGAGAAGCTACTACCAAATCGAATTTAGATTGTAGTGTATTAATTAACGGAATAATCTGGTCTCCTTTAGGTACAGCTAGTGCGCCATCAGGTAAAAAATCGTTTTGAATATCTACTAGAATAAGGGCTTTCATTACGAATCTAGTTTTTCTTTTTTTAATTGATCTCTAAGTTGTTCTAATTCTGGACTTAATCCAACTTTATAGACATGCGGATTAGCGAAACGTTTATGTTCTACAGGTAATTTGGATAGATTTTCTTCCGCAATTTTAACTAATTCCGCTGTGGTTTTCTTAGTGTGTACACGTTTTCCATTAATCATAACATCGTGTAATAGCGGTTTAACCGAAGTATATTCTATTGGCATGCGTTTATGCGTTTCGAACGGATGTGCCATAGTTTTTGGTGTTTCTAAATGATCTAATGTAATCGCATCTGCAATATATTGACCATCTTGATTCATATAGCGGTAGACTTGCTTTTTACCCGGAAAATTCATCTTTTTTAAATTTTCAGAAATTTTAATGCGTGGTGTATCATTAAAACTGCACAGTTTATAAACACCGTCTAGGGCGCCATTGGCTTTACCAACAACTAAATTGGTTCCCACACCATAAATATCTATTTGTGCATGTTGTTCCTTTAAACTTCTTATAACATGCTCGTCTAATTGATTAGAGGCTGCAATTTTTACATAATCTAATCCAGCTTGATCCAGTTGCTTTCTTGCGGCATTAGATAAATAGGCTAAATCTCCACTATCAAGTCTAATTCCGAGTAATTTTTCGCCACGAGCCTCCATTTCTTTCGCCACAATTATGGCATTAGGAACACCTTTTTTTAAGGTATCGTATGTATCTACCAATAACACACAGTTTACTGGTCTCGTTTCTGCAAAATCTCTAAATGCTGTAAGTTCGTCGTCGTAACTTTGTATAAAGGCATGCGCCATTGTTCCAGATACAGGAATATTAAACGCTTTTCCAGCCAGTACGTTAGACGTGTAATCGAATCCGCCAATATAAGCCGATCGCGATGCCTGAAGTCCTGCAAAACCTTGTGCACGACGTAAACCAAATTCGGCTAAACTTTTATCTTTTCCAGCGATGTATCTAATCCGGCTTGCCTTAGTTGCGATTAGAGATTGAAAATTAAGACTATTTAAAATGAATGTTTCAATAATCTGACATTCAATTATCGAACCAGAAACGGTTAATATTGGACTAAATGGAAAGACAACTTCACCTTCAGACATGCTTTTAATATGTCCCGTAAATTTAAATGTTTTTAAATAGTTGGTGTAATTAGAATCAAACCCTTGAGCTTCTAAATAACTGATATCATCATCGGAAAACGATACATTCTCTAACCAATCTAAAGCCTCTTCCAATCCGCAAAATAACACGTAACCTCCTTCAAAAGGATTCTTTCTAAAAAAATAATCGAAGGTGGCACTATTCTCATGTTTATCTTTTAGAAAATAAGATTGCCCCATGGCAAGTTGATATAAATCGGTATATAAAGCAGAATTTAAATTCATATTGATGTTCTTAATTGTCTATATTTTAACCTTATATGGGTTAATATACTTCTTAGAGACGTTAATATTTTGTAATATCAAGACTTAAAAGCAAAGCGAAATCTGGTATATTAATATATAAAAATAACGCATGTTTTTTACAAATGTAAGCACATGCGTTATTAATTCTTAAAAACGAAAGTTTTATTCTTTCGTGTAAACGTTATTTTCTTTATCAATATCGGCCATTAATTCTTTAGGATCTATTGTAAGATCTTTAATATCTCCTCTGGATTTATTAATGGTGAACGTGTATGTTGGATAAGCCCAAGCCCAATCTTTTAATTGTGTTCTGTCTCCTGTTGCTGGTTTTTCACCACGCATCATGGTTAACGGAATGTATAATTGTTCTGACGTACCATCGGTATAGTTTACTTCAATATCTAATGGCATTGGCATTAATCCGATACGCTCTAAAGTTACTGTTGTAGTATTTCCAACACCAGCAATAGATTTAATGGCATAATCTATTGTATTTGTAGTTTGCGTCCAGTCGGTTAAATACCAATCTAATTCTAAACCAGATACTTTTTCGGCAGAACGTATAATATCGATAGGTCTAGGATGTTTAAATGAAAAATCTGTAAAGTACTTTTTAAGGCTGTTCTTTAAATTATCTTGTCCGATTACATAGCCTAATTGTGCTAAAAATACTTCACCTTTATTATAAGCGGCAATACTATAAGCCATATTACAATCGTAACGATCGGAATGTGTAGACTGCGGTTGCTCTTTACCAGATTTTACTAAATAGTAATACCCTTGGTATGCTCTTTCTGAAGGATTTTCTTTTCCTTCTTTCATAATTACATTCATGGCTTGGTCACTAATATAACTTGTAAACCCTTCGTCCATCCATTCGTGTTTAGACTCGTTTGAAGCTAATAAGAATTGAAACCATGTATGCGCTAATTCGTGAGCTGTAACACCTACTAAACTTCCAAATTTACGCTCTCCAGTAATTAGTGTGCACATGGCATATTCCATACCACCGTCTCCACCTTGAATTACAGAGTATTGTTCGTATGGGTACTTCCCTATTTCTGAACTAAAATATTGCATAAGCTCGACCGTTTTTGGTTGAAGCTTCTTCCAGTTTTCTTTAATAGCTGGATTGTTTTTATAGAAGAAATGTAATAAAGGTCCGTCTGGTACTTGCATGGTATCGTGAATATATTCAGGATCTGCAGCCCAAGTAAAATCGTGTACATTAGGTGCAATAAAATGCCAAGATAGTTTATCGCCATCTGTCGATTTTACAGGGCCCGTTTCATAACCATGACCAATGTCGTTAGGGTTTTGAAGGTAACCCGTTCCTCCTATTGTATAATTTTTATCGATATTTATGGTAACATCAAAATTACCCCAAACGCCGTGAAATTCTCTTCCAATATACGGATCTGCATGCCATCCTTCGAAATCGTATTCCGCTAATTTTGGGTACCACTGCGTCATAGATAAAGCGACACCTTCTTTGCTATTTCTTCCAGAACGACGAATTTGAAGCGGAATTTGAGCATCGTAATCCATATCGAAGGTTACTTTTTCTCCTGGCTGAATTGGAGATTCTAATTTTACCTCCAGAATAGTTCCTACAGTTTCGTAAGCAATAGATTTTCCATTCTGTTTAAGAGATTTTACCTTAATGTAACCTGTTTCCTCAGGTTTTAAAGTTGATATTCTACTTTTTCCGTTCTCCATCATTCTTCCATCTGGATCTTCAATACTTTGTAAACGGGCATCCATTTCACTTCCTGGTTGAAATGCATTTAGAAATAAATGATAATATACACTTGTTAACACATCTGGAGAATTGTTAGTATACACTATTTTTTGAACGCCTTTATATTGATAGGTTTCTACATCCATATCAATATTCATAGTGTAATCTACATGTTGTTGCCAGTATGTAGGATCTGTTTTAGAATGTGATGTACTATTACTTATAGTCTCCGAAGATTTACAAGATGTAAGCACTACAAGAAGTACAAAAAGTGAATAAAATATTTTTTTCATATTGGATAGAGTTTAAATAAAAAACCTCATCAAGTTTTAGTTGATGAGGTTTCAATTAATTAAATGTTTTTATTTTAATTTCGAAGCCATAATTAATGCGTTATACGCATTAACCATTTTACCAGATACAGATAAATTTGTAAACGATTGTTCGTTGCTAGCATCTCCACCAACAACTACTTTTATTTTAATAGGTAATCCAGAATCCATGATTACACGCTTCACTTGAGAAGCAGATAATTTAGGATATTGAGAACGGATTAACGCAGCAACACCAGCAACTGCAGGAGATGCCATAGATGTTCCTCCTTTGGTATCGTATTTATCGCTACCAGGTACCGTAGAGTAAATTTCTGCTCCAGGAGCAAATACATCTACATTAATTTTACCATAGTTAGAGAAACCAGCCACCATTTCTGGTCCGTATTTAGGAGCTAATGCACCAACAGATAAAAAGTTATCTGAAATTTCTGGTCCGTTGTTAGTATTGTCTGTAGGATAGTGATGTTTTTCTTTATCTAAATCCATGCCTTCATTTCCAGCAGCCATTACTAATAATACGTCGTGATCTGCCGCATATTTAATAGCATCTTGTACCCAGTCACTATGTGGCGAGTAGTATTTACCAAAACTTCCGTTAATAACTTTAGCACCATTGTCTACAGCATAACGAATTCCTAAAGCAACATCTTTATCGTATTCATCTCCGTTAGAAACAACTCTTAAGCTCATAATTTTTACATTATTTGCTACACCATTTGCTCCTAAACCATTGTTACGTTCTGCAGCAATTATTCCTGTAACGTGTGTACCATGACTTTCAGAATCTTCGGTTGGCATCACGTTTCCATTTCCGTAACCAACATCGGTTAAATCATCGATATCATCGCCTGTTTTTCTACCCTCAAATTTCATATTAAGGTTATAGTTTAAACGGTCTGAAATGCTTTCTGCTCCATTTTTCAATTCTTTTTTAGCGGCATTTATATCATCAAAACCAAGACCTAAAATATATTTAGCCATGGCTGTAGCTGTTGCTAACTCTTCGTTATCACCAGCGGTAATACCTTCAAGATCGGCTAAGCTATAGTCGGTTTTGTTAAGTTTAGCAACTATAGTTTCGTCTGCACCTTTCAATTGTTGTAATAATTGATCGTACTGTGTTTTATAGTTAATAAATTTACCGTACTCCTCGTCGTATTCTTTCTGAGCTCTTTCGTAATCAGGGTTAGAGGTGTCTCCACTAGCTAGTATACGTACAAATTCTAATTGTTCTTCGTAAGTATCTCCTAAAAAGTTCCATCCGTGAATATCGTCTACATATCCATTTTTATCGTCGTCTATACCGTTACCTGGAATTTCGTCTTCGTTTGTCCAAATAACACCATCTAAATCTTCGTGCTCAATATCTATTCCGGAATCAATTACTGCAACAATTACAGTTTTTCCAGCATTATCTTTAATAATTTCTGAGTAAGCTTTATCGACGCTCATACCTGGAATTGTATCGGTAATAAGGTCTAAGTGTCCCCAATTGTGTTGCTCTGTCTCAGTTAAATCTGAAACTTTTAATGGCGCAGTATCTATATTCTCAATAGGTGTAGATAATACTTTTGCTCCACCACCACAGCTCGTTAAAATAGTTGCAGCAAAGGCAGAAATTAGAATAGGTTTAATAAAATTCATGAGTTATTTGTATGTTAATTAAATATATCGTTGCACGTAAACGTATCTTTTAAACGCACACCTTTTTCTGTGTGTTGAAGTGTGATAATTTCGTTATGAGCATCGTGCTCCAAAAATAGGTAATAATTATTATCAGCAGCTTGTTTTAAAAACTTTTCTTTCTCGCCAAGGGTTATCAGCGGTCTAGTGTCGTAGCCCACCACATAGGCCAATGGAATATGTCCTGCAGTTGGTAATAAATCGGCCATAAATACTATGGTTTTATCCTTGTATTTAATTTGAGGAATCATTTGTTTATCGGTATGGCCATCGACAAATAATATATCGAATCCCAATTCGCTATTTTCTAAGATATCGGTTTTTGGAAGTCCTGTAAATTTTAATTGACCACTTTCTTCCATGGGAATAATATTTTCTTTAAGAAAAGAAGCGCCTTCTCTAACGTTAGGATGCGTGGCCCAAGCCCAATGGTCTTTATTGCTCCAAAAATGAGCATTTTTAAAAGCCGGTTCGTAACCGGTTCTGTCTTTATTCCATTGAATACATCCACCAGAATGATCAAAATGTAGATGTGTTAAAAAGACATCGGTAATATCATCTCTATGAAATCCATATTGTTTAAGTGATGCATCTATAGAATGGTTACCCCAAAGCGAATAATATCCAAAAAACTTATCAGATTGTTTGTCTCCCATTCCAGTGTCTATTAAAATAAGCCTGTTACCATCTTCAATTAATAGAGATCTCGCGGCGATATCAATTAAATTATTTGAATCTGCCGGGTTTGTTCTTTGCCAAATGGTTTTAGGAACTACGCCAAACATAGCACCGCCATCTAGCTTAAAATTACCAGTTTCAATGGGATATAATTTCATGGTTTATAAATTTTTCAGTGTAAAGTTAAAAAGAGTGTAGCAGTTTTAATGAATTCTCAATTTTTATTAGCTCTTTTTTAACATAAAATAGCCTACCGGCACATTATTTAACCCAAAACTTTTATATATTCAACCTTTGAAAAAATAATACATGTTAGAATTAGCGGGGATAATCATACTAGGAATATTAGCACAATGGGTGGCTTGGAAATTTAAGATTCCGGCTATTTTACCTTTAATTCTTATTGGATTATTGGTAGGGCCGTTTGCCGCCGAATTTTTTTCTGACGATGGCTCTAAATGGATAGAACCTATTTGGAATGGGAGAGAAGGTTTATTTCCAGGAGAAAGCTTGTTTTATTTTGTGTCGCTGGCCATAAGTATTATTCTATTTGAAGGTGGCTTGACTCTAAAATTAAGCGAGATTAAAAATGTAGCACCGTCAATTACAAAATTAATTACCCTTGGTGCAGCCGTAACGTTTTTTGGCGCGGCCATTGCGGCGCATTATACGTTTTACTTAAGTTGGGAAATGTCGTTTCTATTTTCCGGATTAATCATTGTAACCGGACCTACAGTAATTACACCCATTTTAAGAAATATTCCGTTGCCTAAAGATGTTTCTGCCGTGTTAAAATGGGAAGGTATTTTAATAGATCCTATTGGAGCATTAATTGCCGTTTTGGTATTCGAATTTATTAGTGTAGACGCTGGAGGTGAATTTACTAAGCGGGCTTTTATTGAGTTTGGAAAGATTGTATTATTCGGATTCTCTTTTGGATTTACATTTGCTCATGCTTTAAACACGATTATTAACCGAAAATGGATTCCTCATTATTTATTAAATGTGTTTGCCTTAGCATCTGTTTTAGGTGTCTTTGTATTATCAGATTCTTTTGCGCACGAATCGGGACTTTTAGCCGTAGTTGTTATGGGAATGGTTCTCGGAAATTCTAAATCGGCTTACTTAAAAGAATTACTTTATTTTAAAGAATCGCTTAGTGTTCTGTTAATTTCAATCTTGTTTATTTTATTGGCTGCCAATATTAACATGAGTGATTTGTTACTTATTTTTAATTGGAATACAGCTGTTTTATTTGCTATAGTAGTCTTTATTATTCGTCCGATAGCCGTGTTTTTAAGTACGTATAAATCGACTTTAAAATTCAATGAAAAACTATTTATTAGTTGGGTTGGACCACGTGGTATTGTCGCGGCAGGTATTGCCTCCTTATTTGGTTTAAAATTGGCTAAAAGTGGCGTTCCAGATGCTGAATATATTACCCCATTAGTATTCATGATTGTGTTGGGTACAGTATTATTAAATGCCACAACAGCACGTATGTTTGCCAAGCTTATTGGTGTATTCTTGAAAAAATCTGAAGGTATTTTAATTGTAGGAGCTTCTAAACTTTCTCGTCTTATAGGTCATTATTTAGAAGAAAACGGACGACATGTGGTGTTAATAGATAGTAATCAAGAAAATATTAAAAAGAGTGAAGAGCTTGGATTAGAAGGGATTAATACCAATATTTATTCGGATACCTTAATGGATAATATCGAATTAAACGACGTCGGGTATCTTATGGCATTAACTGCAAGTGCCGATATTAATACGTATGCGATAAATAAATTTGGTGAACAATTTGGTGAAAATGGATCGTTTAGGTTATTAACAGCCGACGAAATGAGCAATAGCGATAAATTACCGCGAGAAGGTTTATTTGCGCAATCCGATGATTTTAATTCGTTAAGTGAAGTCGCTCGTAAATTTCCAGCAGTTAATGAAATTGAAATAAAAGACAAATCTCACTTTATAAGCCTGTTAAAAATTAGTGATGCCGACGCAGATATTATTCCTATTTTTATTAAAAACAATAAGGGTGTGCTAGATATTATTTCGGCTTCAAATAAGGAGAAGCATATTATAGAACCTGGATTTAAATTAGTCTACATCGGAAAACCTTTTGATGTCGAGAAAATGTAGGATTTAGTACAAGATGTTATAGTAAAAGAGATAATGTTTAATACGAAGTATTAACGGAGATTACTGCTTGTTTTGTAACATGTTGTGAGTAAATAAATAGAGGTATTTAATGAGTGCAAGTAAAATAGATATTCTTAATATTTTTCTCATATTTATATCATTATTTATTGCTATTAAAATTCCTTTTGAACTGTTTATATTCTCTTATGCCGCTTTAGGGCCTTTACATTATCTGACAGAAATAAATTGGCTCCATCAAAAGAACTATTTTATATCATCGCATAAAAATTGGTCAATTATATTAATTGTTTTAACCATCTTAATTAGCATTTATCCTATTGTTAAGTTTAGTGGTTTGGGATTAACTGAATCGGCAGAATATGTTATAAATCTATTAAAAGGGAAAACAAAACTGTTTTTATTAATAGGTTTTTTATTTGCAATAAGTTTAATTTTTTTGAAAAGCAATAAGGGTGTAGTCATAGCTCTTGTTTTTATAATATTCTTTTCTTTTATCACCATTACCTTTTATCCTAAACCTTTTTTTATAATAGGAGCATTGCTACCAACTTTAATTCATGTTTACGTTTTTACTTTATTTTTCATTTTTTATGGTGCATTGAAATCTAGGAGTAAATATGGGTTTTATTTAGGCATTATATTATTTACCATTCCCTTTATTATATCTTATATACCGATTAAATATTTAAACTATAATCCTTCAGAAGAAACCATTCAAACTTTTTTTAATACTGATATGATAAGTTTGAGTGAAATTGTTTCTAAACTTTTAAACGGATTTAAAGACGATAAGTTTCTTCCTTTATCGGAATTAGGGATAAGAATTGAAATTTTTATAGCTTTTGCTTATACCTATCATTATTTGAATTGGTTTTCAAAGACATCAATAATAGGATGGAAGGATACTATTTCTAAACAGAAAGTTTTACTAATACTTTTAATTTGGGTGGCATCTGTAGGTTTGTATATCTATGATTTTAAGATAGGTTTAATTGCTCTGTTTTTTCTAAGTTATTTGCATGTTTTATTAGAATTACCATTAAACTTAATTACTATAAAAGGACTACTGTTTTTATCTAAATTTAAGCGTAATTAAAAGATTACTTTTCATAGATTGTTTGAATATTTACGTTTTAATTTCAAACTAAGACCTACCTCATATGTATTTCTGTGAAGGTTTTATCTACAATTAACTCTTGAGTTATTTTACTTCGTTCTAAAGTTTCAATGTTAATTTCTACATTATCAATTTCAATTTTAGACATCTCAAAAGGAATCCCTATAAATTTCAATTTAAAGCGCGTATAAGGCGTTGTAAAAGTGCCTGTGGTATGTTGGTTTATAATTAATTCGTTTGCTTTACCAGTGAGTTTAAATTTACTCAAAATATAGCGTCCCTTTGTATAATCGTATCCATCATGTGCATCGTCAAATAACAGGGATTGTTCTTTTCCTAATTTGTAGCGGACTTCTAAAGTGATTTCGTCAAATTCTCGTTCGCCTACATATTGCTGAATCGGATATTTTGGAATGATGGTACCTTCTTTTACAAAAATCGGCATGGTGTCTAAATCGGCATCAACCCATATTTCTCTGCCACCTTTAACCAGTGCGTTAGTCCAATGGTTATACCAATTTCCACGTGGAATATACATGCGTCTGCCTTTAGAATTTGGTTCTAAAATAGGACAAACTAAAATATCGTTTCCGTAGATAAATTCGTCTGTTCTGTAATGGGTTTGTATATCGTCTTGATCGAAGAGTACTAGCGATTTTAATATTGGTATACCTTCGTCTAAATATTGCCAAAAAGCCGAGTATAAATAGGGCAGAAGCTGGTATCGTAATTCTATAAACGCACGGACTATATCTGTAACTTCGTCACCAAACATCCAAGGTTCTTGATCGCCATGATCTCCAGAAGAATGTGTTCTGCAAAACGGATGAAATACCCCAAGCTGAATCCAGCGTGTAAATAACTCGCCATTTGGTTGTTCTGCAAAGCCTCCAATATCACTTCCTACAAACGAAAAACCCGAAAGGGCCATACGTTGTGCTTGTACATTGGCAATCCATAAATGTTCCCACGTGGCTACGTTATCTCCCGTCCAAGTCGAGGAGTAGCGTTGCGTGCCTGCATAGGCGGCTCTGGTAATTACAAACGGACGCTTAGGGTAGGCAAATTTCTTTAAGCCTTGATAGGTTGCTCTAGCCATTTGCATGCCGTAAATATTATGTGCTTTTCTGTGGCTACACGGATTTCCGTCGTAATCGTGACGGACATCGTCCGGGAAGGTTTTGTTAGGAACTTCCATAATAGCAGGTTCGTTCATATCGTTCCAAACACCTTTTACACCTATATCTTCTACGAGTTCCTTAAATAAATCGGCCCACCAGGCTCTCACGTCTTTATTTGTGTAATCTGGAAAAACACATTGTCCAGGCCATACTTTTCCCTTCATATGTGGTCCGTCGGCACGTCTGCAGAAATAATCGTTGTCTAAACCTTCTTTAAAAATGGCATATTCTGGATCGATTTTAATTCCGGGATCAATAATAACGATAGTTTTAAATCCGTCGTCGGCTAATTCTTTAACCATGCGTTTCGGATCAGGGAAATACTCTTTGTTCCAGGTAAAACAACGAAAGCCCTCCATATAATCGATATCTAAATAAATCGCATCGCAAGGAATTTGTAATGCTCTAAATGTTGAGGTGATTTCTTTGACTTTAGCTTCCGGATAATAACTCCATTTACATTGGTGATAGCCAAGCGTCCACATGGGTGGTAACTGATGAGGTTTTCCTGTTAAATCTGTATATTTAGAGACCACATCGTTCATTTTAGGTCCGTAAATAAAGTAGTAATTCATTTCGCCACCCACAGCCCAAAAACTGGTTACATTTTTGCGTTCATGAGAAAAATCAAAATTAGACCTAAAGGTATTATCGAAAAATACTCCATAAGACCGGCCGTGATGCAAACCGGTATAAAACGGAATGGATTTATATAAGGGATCGGTATATTTACCATAAGCGAACGAGTCTGATACCCAATTTTCGAAACGTTTACCTTTTAGGTTTAAATGATCTGCTTTATCGCCAAGGCCGTAATAACTTTCGCCGTCGTGAGAGACTTTACTCATTTTTACAATGTTACCACCATATTCGTAGCTTTCTTCCCAATGAAATCCGATCTCATCCTGACAAATTAAAGTGTTGTCAACAGCATCGAACAACTTCACTTTTAGATTGCTTTTAAAAATTCTACATATCACCTTAGAAGTGGTAATGATGTAAATATCCTTGGTTTCTTTAATATCTAAATAATTGTAACCTGTTTTGGCATATTTTGAGACGGCATACGAAAAATCATTTTCGAAATTACAATTTGTAGCATATCGAAAACGTAAAATACTATCTCGAACAATTGTAAGTTGGAGCACCACACCATTCTCAGTCCTAAAATGAAGTGTATCTATGTTTTTTTCGTAAGAAACGATGTGATTGGGATACTGGTTTCCTTTTTGTTCTAATTCGGTATTAGTAATCATAAGCTATTAATTGGGATGTATATAAACCTAATAATTTTTTTCCAAAATATCGGTTGAGGCATTATAATTCTTTTGTGTGGAGTCCATTGCGTGCTATAAATACCTGCTAAAAACAAAAACGCATCACTCTGAAAGCGATTTCAGGATGATGCGTTTGTTATATTAACTACTAATTTTATTTATATTTAAACACACAAATAGCTAAAGGCGGTACTAATATAGTAGCCGTAAATGGTTTATTATTCGTGGTGTTCTTTTTCACTTTAATGGCTTTAATATTTAAATTATTACCACCACCAAATTCTGAACTATCACTATTAAAAACTTCTACTAAACTGCCTTTTCTAGGCACTCCAATATCGTATTTTTCGTGGTAGTTCGGAGTGAAATTGCAAACAACAATAAGATCGTTTTTCTCGTCATGTCCTTTTCTAATATAAGACATGACTGCATTTTTATGATCGTCGTAACTAATCCATTCAAATCCTGCCTGCGCAAATCCTTTTTCGTATAAAGCAGGTGTGTTTTTATAGAGTGTATTTAAGGTTTTTACATAGCTTTTAGTCTGAATATGAGGTTTAAATTCTAATAAATTCCAATCTAAACTTGTTTGAAAATTCCATTCGTTATATTGACCAAATTCCGCTCCCATAAACAGTAACTTAGTTCCTGGATGCGTGTACATATAACCTAACATGAGCCTTAAATTAGCAAAACGTTGCCATTCATCGCCAGGCATTCTACCCAATACCGAGTTTTTACCGTACACCACTTCGTCGTGCGAAATAGGAAGCATAAAATGTTCGGAAAACGCATATGCTAAACTAAACGTAATTTCGTTTTGGTGATAACTTCTATAAATCGGATCTTTCTTAAAATAATCTAAGGTGTCGTGCATCCAACCCATCATCCATTTCATACCAAAACCTAAACCACCATGTTCAACTTTATTGGTTACACCGGTAAAGGCAGTAGATTCTTCAGCAATGGTTTGTACACCATCGAACATAGAATATATGGCTTGGTTACATTCTTTTAAAAACGAAATAGCTTCAAGGTTTTCGTTTCCGCCATAAATATTTGGTTCCCATTCTCCGTCTTCTCTAGAATAATCTAGATAAATCATAGAGGCAACAGCATCGACACGTAAGGCATCTACATGATAATTTTTAAGCCAATACACGGCATTACTTATTAAAAACGATCGTACTTCTGGGCGTTCATAATTAAAAATTAAACTCTTCCAATCTTGGTGATATCCTTTTCTAATATCTGGATGTTCGTATAAATTAGACCCATCAAAATTTCCTAATCCATGAGCGTCTGAAGGAAAATGGGAGGGAACCCAATCTAAGATCACTCCAATATCTGCATCGTGAAAGGCGTCTATTAAGCCCATAAATTCTTGCGGTGTTCCAAATCTAGAAGTCGGAGCAAAATACCCTGTAATTTGATATCCCCAAGACGGATCGTAAGGATACTCCATAATAGGCATAAATTCTACGTGTGTAAAATTTAATTCTTTTACATAGTCTACTAAAGTTTTAGATAGCTCTGCATAGGTTAAAAAACGATCTTCTTCTACATTTTTCATCCACGAGCCTAAATGCACTTCGTAAACCGCATACGGTCTATCTAGTCCGTTTTTCTCGCTTCTATAAGACATCCAACTTTTATCTTTCCAGGTGTAATTGGAGGTTTCCCAAACAATAGAAGCTGTTTTTGGAGGATGTTCGCAACGCACAGCATAGGGATCTGCTTTTTCTGTTTTTACGTCGTTAATATTGCTGGTAATGGCATATTTGTATAAAGAGCCTTTACCAACATGAGGTATAAACCCTTCCCATATACCACTAGAATCCCAACGGACATATAGCGGATGTTCTTCTGCGTTCCAAAAGTTAAAATCACCAATTACCGAGACGGATTTCGCGCTGGGAGCCCAAACCGAAAAGTAGGTCCCTTTTTCACCTTCATAGGTAACAATATGCGATCCGAATTTTTCGAATAGATTGTAATGTTTTCCTGATTTGAATAGGTTTATATCAAAGTCAGTAAATAAGCTAAAAGGTTTAACCTTTGTCATAGTAGTATGTTGTAAATCGCTTCAATATTAATTGAAGTAAAAAATATAATTAAAAGGAATTAAAGTACAAATCCTGATGGAATAATAGCTCCTTTTTTAATAACTACAATACCATCTCTAATTACATAAAGATCGGTTTCTGTATCTTCTAAATGTTTTCCTCCATTAATAGTTACATCGTCTCCAATTTTACTGTTTTTATCGATAATAGCATTGTTAATAACACAACGTTCACCGATACCAACAAGTATTTGGATGTGGTTTTTCTCGATTTCTTCAAGAGTTTCATAATAATCAGATCCCATAATATAGGCGTTGGTTATTACGGTATCTTTTCCAATACGAGCACGAATACCAATTACAGATTTTTCAATTTTTGAAGCTTGAATAATACAACCTTCAGCAATTACGGCTTCGTTTAATGTTGTTCCTGCTAGTTTTGTAGTTGGAAGTATTCTAGCACGTGTATAGATACGTTGATCTTTATCGTATAAATTGAATTTAGGAATATCGTCCGTTAGTCCAATATTGGCTTCAAAGAAAGATTCTATGGTTCCGATATCTGTCCAATAGCCTTCATATTGATAACTATATACAGGGCGTTTACCAATAGCTTGTGGTATAATTTCTTTACCAAAATCGTTAGTAGACGGGTCGTTCATTAAATCTACTAACAATTGTTTATTGAAAACATAAATACCCATAGACGCTAAATAATGACGTCCTTCTTCTTTCATTTCATTACTTACTTCAGATTCCCAACCTTTAATTAATTCACTGTTAGGTTTTTCGATAAATGAAGAAATCATACTGTTTTCATCGGTTTTTAAAATTCCGAAAGATGTCCCGTCTTTAGCATTTACAGGATAGGTAGCGACACTAATTTCGGCACCGCTTTGTATATGCTTTTCAATCATTTCATTAAAATCCATTTGATACAGCTGATCTCCAGATAGGATTAGAGCGTATTCAAAATCGTTTCTTAAAAAATGATGCATGCTTTGTCTCACGGCATCTGCTGTACCTTGAAACCAATTACTGTTAGACATGGTTTGTTCTGCAGCCAATACTTCTACAAAAGCTGAGCTAAAAAAACTAAAATGATATGTGTCTTTAATATGTTTGTTTAAAGAGGCAGAGTTAAACTGTGTAAGGACAAACATACGTTTGATGTCTGAGTTAATACAGTTTGAAATAGGAATATCAACTAAGCGGTATTTTCCTGCGATAGGAACAGCTGGTTTAGATCTGTCTTCTGTTAAAGGATAGAGTCTTGAACCTTGACCCCCACCTAAAATTATTGATAATACTTTGTTGTTCATCATAAAAAAGGATTTAATGAGTT
Source organism: Formosa bonchosmolovskayae (assembly GCF_051016085.1). Taxonomy (GTDB): domain Bacteria; phylum Bacteroidota; class Bacteroidia; order Flavobacteriales; family Flavobacteriaceae; genus Formosa. The sequence continues at coordinate 1,163,677 of NZ_CP174605.1, read as the reverse complement.
ATAGACGTTTATATATGATTTAGCTGAGGCATGCCAAGAATGGTCTATAGACATAATTTCAGATCTAGTTTGTTTAAATTTATCGGTGTAGTAGAAGGCGTTAGCACGTTCTATGGCTTCACAGACTTCTGAAACGGTTGCCGAATTATGGCAAATTCCGAATCCGCCATCTAAAATATCTTCTACCGTGTCTTTTAATCCGCCTACGCTGTTTACTACAGGAATAGTACCGTATTTTAAAGAATACATTTGGTTTAGACCACAAGGCTCTACACGCGATGGCATTAATAGAAAATCGGCTCCAGCATAAATAATGTGAGAGAGTTTCTCGTCGTAACCTATAAAAGCATTGTATTTATCACCAAATTTTGTTTTAAGGTTTCTAAGTTCGTTTTCCGTATGTTTTTCACCAGAACCCAGGAGTAAAATAGAGATGTCGTTACCAAATAAGGATTCTGAAAATATTTTAGGAAATAAATCGGCTCCTTTCTGTTCTACCAAACGTCCAATAAATGCAAAAAGGGGTCTGTTAACATCTAAATTAAATTCGTTACACAGCCATTCTTTATTGGCTTGTTTTCCTGCTTCTACCGTATCCTGATTGTAATTTTTAATTATTAAAGGATCGGTTTCTGTGTTCCAAACGTCGGTATCAATTCCATTTAAAATACCAATACATTTAGCATGCTCATTACTTAATAAGGTCTCTAGGCCATTGGCACTCTCTTTTAACTCGTCCATGTAGCTTGGAGATACTGTAGAAACAATCCAAGAACATTTTATAGCACAAGCTAAGGGGTTAATAAGGTGGTTCCAATCTAACAAACCAACACGGCTGAATTTAAATTCAGGAATAAGATACACTAAATCGTGAGAAAAAGAACCTTGATATTGAGCATTATGTATTGTAAATGCTACAGGAATCTTCCTTAACATAGAATATCTGTACGATTCTTGAGCCATAAACGGAATAAGACCGGTATGGTGATCGTGACAATGAATAACATCTGGTAATGTTTCACTCTGAGCAATCCAATCTAAAGCTGCAATTTGAAAAGCTAAAAATCGTTCTGTATCATCGGAAGTGTACACAAAATCTGAATACAAAAGCTCGGGAACGTCTACAAAGTAAATATCGAAACCTAAAGTATTATCTACTAAGGTTAAAATTCTAAAATCATAATCTGTTTCACCCATAAGAATAGTATCGTTATATACAGGCTTAAACTTATGTGTTTTAGTGAATTTGTTATTGTAGAAAGGCATTACAACTTGAGCCGTAGCTCCAAGTTCATTTTGGTATTTTGGTAGCGCACCTAATACATCTGCTAAACCTCCGATTTTAGCAATTGGATAACATTCGGCACTTAGATGAGTGATAATCATAGTTTATAAAATGGCATTTGTCCCTAAATTTAAAAATATTAATTGAATCCGTTATTATGATTTATATCTATTATTAAAAAAAAAGTTAATAGAATTAGTAATAATTTTTTTAGAATTAATTTTTATCAGAATTTTCGGGGATGGCTGGGCTATGAGCCCTGTATTTTACTGGAAATTAATTTATAGCAAAAAAAAAGACTGTCTTTTCAGACAGTCTTTTTATATAAAAATATTGTGAGTTTTTTAATCGTTTAATTTTAAAACGGCCATAAACGCTTGTTGTGGGATTTCTACATTTCCTACCTGACGCATACGTTTTTTTCCTTTTTTCTGCTTTTCTAAAAGTTTACGTTTTCTAGAGATATCTCCTCCGTAACATTTAGCGGTTACATCTTTACGTAAAGCTTTAATGGTTTCTCTAGAAATAATTTTAGCACCAATAGCAGCCTGAATTGGAATATCGAATTGCTGACGTGGAATTAATTCCTTCAGTTTTTCACACATTTTCTTTCCAATACTCTGCGCATTATCGGCGTGAATTAATGCAGAAAGTGCATCTACAGGTTGTGCGTTTAGTAAAATGTCTAATCTTACTAATTTAGACGTTTTCATACCAATAGGGTGGTAATCGAAAGATGCATATCCTTTAGAAACTGTTTTTAAACGATCATAAAAATCAAATACAATTTCGGCTAGAGGCATATCAAACGTTAACTCTACACGCTCTGGTGTTAAGTAGGTCTGATTTAAAATCATACCACGTTTTTCAATACAAAGTGACATCACATTTCCTACGAAATCTGCTTTTGTAATGATGGTTGCTTTTATATACGGTTCTTCAACTCTGTTTACTGTTGAAGGATCTGGTAAATCTGAAGGGTTATTTACAATAAATGGCGTATCTGGATTTTTGTTTGTAAAAGCGTTGTAAGATACGTTGGGTACGGTTGTAATCACAGTCATATCAAATTCACGTTCTAAACGTTCCTGAATAATTTCCATGTGAAGCATTCCTAAGAATCCACAACGGAATCCAAAACCTAAAGCTGCAGAACTTTCTGGAAAGAACACTAACGAAGCATCGTTAAGTTGTAACTTTTCCATAGAGTTACGTAGCTCTTCGTAATCTTCTGTATCTACAGGGTAAATACCAGCGAATACCATTGGTTTTACGTCTTCGAAACCTTCAACTATATTTGTTGTAGGATTGTCAAAATCTGTAATAGTATCTCCTACTTTTACTTCTTTTGCTGTTTTAATACCCGTAATTAGATATCCAACATCTCCAGCTTTTACACTTTTTTTAGCGACTTGGGTTAGTTTTAAAGTTCCCACTTCGTCGGCATAATATTCTTTAGCTGTAGCGACAAATTTAATTTTCTGTCCTTTTTTAATTTCACCATTAAAGACTCTAAAATAAGTTTCAATACCTCTAAACGTATTGTAAACCGAGTCGAAAATTAAAGCTTGAAGCGGTTCGTTAGGATCTCCTTTTGGAGCAGGAATACGTTCAATTACGGCTTCTAAAATTTTATCTACTCCAAAACCTGTTTTTCCACTTGCATGAATAACATCTTCTGGATTACATCCTAAAAGTTCAACGATATCGTCTGTAACTTCTTCTGGATTAGCACTAGGTAAATCTACTTTATTAAGAACAGGAATAATTTCCAAATCGTTTTCTAAAGCTAAGTATAGGTTAGAAATTGTTTGTGCCTGAATACTTTGCGCGGCATCTACAATTAAAAGAGCACCTTCACACGCAGCAATAGATCGAGATACTTCGTAAGAGAAGTCTACGTGACCAGGAGTATCAATAAGGTTTAAAACATATTCTTCACCTTTATAGATATAATCCATTTGGATGGCGTGCGATTTAATGGTAATACCACGCTCGCGCTCCAAATCCATAGAATCTAATAGCTGATTTTGTTTTTCACGTTCGGTTACCGAACCTGTGTAATCTAATAAACGATCGGCTAAAGTACTTTTACCGTGATCGATGTGTGCAATGATGCAAAAATTTCTGATGTTCTTCATAAAGAAAAATATACCTGGCTTTAATCTGCAAATATAGGTGATTTACATTTGCTATTATGTTTTTTTTAAACAGGAGTTTTTATGACTAAAAAAAATATCAAATAAAAAAGTTTTTCCGTAAAAGTATTAGATTCATTTAACCTAAATTTGTAACTATCAACCTCTTTATATGTACATTAAGTTAATGCTCCTTCTTTTTTTATGCTCTTCTGTGTGTTTTTCTCAAGACATTCAGGTTTCCGGCTCTATAAAAAATGTAAATGACTTACCCGTTGATTTTGCAAATGTTATTCTTACAAATTCAGAAGATGCTACTGTAGTCCATGGTACTACTAGCCAGGAAGATGGACGTTATATTTTAAATAATGTTGCGCTTGGATCCTACATTTTGGAGATTAGTTTTATTGGTTATACGACTTACAAAGTAAATTTAGAGATAGAGCGCACTACAGAATTAGGTCCTATTGTGTTGGAAGAATCTACAGAGGAGTTAGCGACCGTAAACCTAGTATCTAATAAACCAACGTTTATAAAACAGTCTGATCGCATTATATTTAATATAGAAAAAACCTCATTAACAGAAGGAAGTGTTATGGATGTGCTAAGAAGTACGCCTGGTGTTTTAGTGATGAACGATGAAATTAGCGTGAAAAATAATACTAATATTATTTATTTAGTTAATAATAAAAGAGTGCATTTAACGGGAGAAGATCTGCAACAGTTATTAGCAGGAACAGATGCCTCTCATATAGAATCGGTCGAGGTTATTACCAATCCGTCTGCAAAATATGATGCTGAAGGAGCGGCTTTGATTAATATAAATATGAGTAAAAATTTAATTACGGGTTACAATGGTAGTTTGTACGCAAATTATACTCAAGGTATTTATCCGAGATTTAATGCAGGGATGAATCATTTCTATAAAACAGAAAAACTAGACATTTTTGCAAACTACTCTTATGGAGAAAGTGAATTGTATCAATACAATACAAGTGATGTTAACTTTATAGAAAATAATACTACAATAGGCACTTGGCACAGTGAAAACGATAGAGATACAAATACAAAATCTCACAATGCTAATGCTAATATAGATTATGCTTTTAACAATGCTAATGTATTGTCTTTCGCGACCAATGTAAATGTTACGCCGTATTGGAAGCGTGAGGGATATATGGAAACGGACGCTGTAGATTCTTCATTTAGTTCTATGAACAATATGGACGATTCTAAAGTGAACGTCGCAGCCAATTTAAGTTATGTAAACACATCTAAATCGGGAGATGTGTTTTCTGTGAATTTACACCATACCAATTATGATTACGATAGATATCAAGATATTCAATCCATGTATTTTAATGTTAGTGATCAGCTAACAAGAAGTAATATTTTTAATTCGATGTCCGATCAAAAAACAAAAATATTTTCTGCTCAGGCAGATTATAGTATGAGTTTTGAGCAGGAAATAGACTTAGAATTTGGTGTAAAATCATCGGTTATCGATTCTAAAAGTGGCTTAGATCAATACTATTTGAAAGAAAACAAGTATTGGAACGATGAAGAAAATAGCGGTATTTTTGAATATAACGAAATTAATTATGCAGGATATATTAATGCCTCTAAAGCTTGGGAAACCTGGTATATATCTGCAGGATTACGTGGTGAGTTTACCGATGTAGAAGGGGAAATAAGCACCACTAATGAGAGTAATAGTTTCGATTATTTTAAATTATTTCCAACTTTAAATATCTCTAAAGATTTTAATGAAAATAATAGCTTGGGACTATCCTATGGCAAACGAATTGAAAGGCCTACGTACTCGTCTTTAAATCCGTTTAAATATTATTTTAACGATTATATTTATCTTCAAGGAAACCCTAATTTACAACCTACAATATCTCATTTAACCACGCTGTCTTACACTTTACAAGGGACTTATACTTTTGAGTTGTATTATCGTTACGAAAAGGATCCGACATCAGAATTAGTTTTTCAAGATAATAGTAGCAACGAGATTGTTTACAAACCTACAAATATGGAAAAATCGATCGATTATGGTTTCGATTTTTTAACGTTTAAACCCATAACGGGTTTTTGGTCTGTGTATTTTGTGAATTCTATTTTTCATACAAGAGACTACTTTACGGCGGCCCAAAGCGGGAATTCTACAGAATATAACGAAACGTGGTCTGTATACTCTAACATGATGAATTTCTTTACCTTTTTAGAGGATCGTAGTTTAAGTGGCGAAATTTCGGTGTTGTATATGGCTCCAATGATTAATGGATCGTCCGATGTGACTTCAAGAACGCAAGTAGATTTAGGAGTTAAGAAGAGTTTTAATAACGGGAAATGGGTAGCTTCGCTAAAAGCAAGTGATATTTTTAGAACTACAGATTTTACTGTTAAAAACAAATATTTAAATCAGGATAACCAATATTACAGCCGATTTGACAACCAATGGTTTCGTTTAGGATTGCGTTATAATTTTGGAAATACTAGGTTAACTACCAATGAAAAAAATGAAAAAGAATTAAATGAACGTAATCGTTTGAATTCTGAAGGCTCACATAATTAGAGTTATTCTAATTGATTGACTTATAATGTTTTTATATCTTCTTTTTATTTAAATATTTATCTTATTTTTGAGCAACCATTTTTCATTATATGTCATTCAAACTAACATATTTATTATTATTTATATCATGCTTTTGCTTTGCTCAAGAAAATAAAATTTCTGGTAAAGTTCAAGACAATAATGGTGCTCCTATCGCCTATGCGAATGTTATTTTGGCAAATAAACAAGATGAAGCAAATATTTCAGGAACAATAACAAACGAAACAGGACACTTTGTTATCAAGAATATTGAAACCGGAACGTATAATTTAGAAATTAGTTTTGTAGGATATTCTAGTTATTCTACAGAGTTAGTTATAGATAAAGTGCTTTTCCTGAATTCTGTTGTTTTAAAAGAAATATCTCCAGAAGAGTTAGAGGTTATAGAAGTTATTGTTGAAGACGTAGATAAATAAAATTATGTATTAAAGAAAAGGCCTCGAGTAATAATCTCTGCTTAATCTTTCAATTTAAATCCGTCATCTACAAAACATTAAAGAATTAGTATTTATTCCTCAATTTAAGTATTTTTGCTCACTTAAAAAATAGACTTTGGTTAAAATAGATACTATAGAACTTCCCGATTTTCCTTTGCTTTTAGCACCTATGGAAGATGTAAGCGATCCCCCTTTTCGAGCATTATGTAAAGAACAAGGTGCAGATGTCGTGTATACAGAATTTATTTCTAGCGAAGGGCTAATTCGCGATGCTGTAAAAAGCACTATGAAGTTAGATATCTATGAAAAAGAACGCCCAGTGGGTATTCAAATATTTGGAGCTAATTTAGAAAGTATGCTTCAGACGGTAGATATTGTTACTGCCTCTAAACCCGATATAATCGATATTAATTTTGGATGTCCTGTAAAAAAAGTAGTCTCTAAAGGCGCTGGAGCGGGTATTTTAAAAGATATAGATTTAATGGTGAGTTTAACCGAAGCTATGGTAAAGCGCACTAATCTTCCTATTACTGTAAAAACCCGTTTAGGTTGGGACCACGATTCTATTCGGATTATGGAAGTTGCCGAACGTTTACAAGATGTTGGTTGTAAAGCGATTTCTATTCACGGACGTACACGTGCGCAGATGTATAAAGGTGATGCTGATTGGGGACCTATTGCCGATGTTAAAAACAATCCGAGAATGCATATTCCTGTATTTGGAAACGGAGATGTAGATACGCCAGAGAAGGCCATGAAAATGCGAGATGAGTACGGTTTAGATGGCTGTATGATTGGTCGTGCTAGTATTGGAAATCCATGGTTTTTTAAGCAAGTAAAACACTTTTTTGAAACCGGAGAACATCTTGCTCCAATTACAATTGAAGAGCGTGTAGAAGCCGCTAAGCGTCATTTACAAATGGCTATAGACTGGAAAGGTGAGGTTTTAGGCGTTTTTGAAACCCGTCGTCACTATACCAATTACTTTAAAGGCATTCCGCATTTTAAAGAATACCGCCAGAAAATGGTGACTAGTGATGCTTCTAAAGATGTTTTTGATGCTTTTGATTTGGTATTAAACGATTTTTCCGATTATCAGTTTAAGCAATAAACAGCTTTAAATAGATTCTATTAGAGACTTAGAAATCCTTACCGAAGCAATTTTCGAAGCGATTATCCCTAAGACCGATATGGTGAGCATAACTACAATAATATTAGATATTGTAATTGCAACCGGATAGGGTAGGCTAGGAGTAATCATAACCAAAGAAAACGCTTGTTGGATGGCTACAATTATAAGTCCGAGAATTAATCCCGCCATCCCTCCAAAAACAGACATTAAGCTACCTTGGTAGAAAAATATGCGTCTAATGTCTTTAACAGAAGCGCCGAGTTTGTATAGCGTACTTAGCGTTTTTTTCTTGTCTAAAATCATCATTATTATCGAGCCAATTACGTTAAATAATGCGATGATTAAAACTAAGGTAAAGATTAAATAGACTGCTAAATTTTCGGTATTCAGCATTTTATAAAGCGCATCATTTAATTGAATACGATTTTTAATGATAATATTATCCCCTAATATATGTTGTAACAGCGGTTTTACGGCGTCTTCGTCTGCATTAGGACTTAACTTAAACTCTATCGCAGAAAGCTCATGTTTCTCATAACTTAAAAGTTCGCGAGACATTTCTAAATCGGCGTATACATAAGTTTCGTTTAGAGTTTCGTTAATATCGAATAAGCCTACATTGATACACTGTATGGAGTTAAAAGCACTTTTAGTTGAGGTGATTTGGCCTGTTCCGGGTTTGGGAACATAAATAGTAACAGATTTCCCATAATCTAGAACCCCAAGCGATAAATGATTGGAAATTCCCCACCCAGCAACCATTTGGTCGGTGTTAGGTCGTAACCAGCTTCCTTGAATAATTACAGAATCTATGGCGTTTACGCGATTATAGTTTTCATCGACACCTTTTATAAAAGCCGGAAAATTTTTATCGTCGTAGGCTAGGATAACGCGTTCTTCAATAATTTTTGAGTACGAAGCAACCTCTTCTAGGGCCTGTAATTTTTCAAACTGATTATCGGTAAGAATAAACGATTTTCCTGAAGCAGGAACCGCCTTTAAATCGGGGTCGATTATAGTGGAAAATTGTAGCGAAAAATCCTTTAATCCAGAAAATCCGGAAAGGACAATAAATAATGAAGCCGCACCAAGAATAACACCTACTGCAGCAATTATAGTAATAAAATTAATGGCATTGTTGCTGCTTTTAGAGCGCAAATAGCGTTTCGCAATGTACAGCGGAAAATTCAATTTACGATTTTTTATGATCTCCTAAAAGACCTGGGTCTTTAATAGGGTTGTCTTTTCCTTTTAAAGATTGCTCTATTTGGTCGATGTATTCTAAAGAATCGTCTACAAAGAATTCTAAGTTAGGCATTCTGCGTAATTGGTGTTTTGTACGTTGTGCTAATTCGTGTCTAATTAATGGTTTATTAGAACGAATACCGACTAGTAATTCTTTTGCTTTATCGTTTGGAAAAATACTAAGATATACTTTCGCAATAGATAAATCGACAGTTACATTTACTTTAGATACCGAAATTAGTATCCCTTGCATACCGCCTTGTGTTGCTGCACTTTGAAGTACATCTACTAAATCACGTTGTAAAACTGAGCCTATTTTTTTTTGTCTATTACTTTCCATGATGCAAAAATAGTCGATATTTAAAGATTATCTTACTTTTTGATTGTAAAATTTACTTTGTGGTTAAAAAGTATAAAATTATTAATTAACAATGGTTTATGGATTGAGCTGTAAATTTAGTGCTCTGTAAAGATAATTTTTAAAAAAGTAATTATAAAAACACTTGCAGTATTTTAAAAATAAATGTAATATTGCACTCCAATTTTGAGGTCCTATAGCTCAGTTGGTTAGAGCACCTGACTCATAATCAGGTGGTCCCTGGTTCGAGCCCAGGTGGGACCACTTCAATAATTGTAAAGCCTTTCGAGAAATCGAGAGGCTTTTTTTGTTTTAGGCACTCAAGGTTTTCAAATTACTATCTGTTAAATTTAAGATGCGTTCTTATTCTTAATTCTAGAAGGAATACAGCACCATTTCAATATAGCAAAACGCGATCTACACAGTTTAAAGTGCCTTATTCTCTAACCTATTTCAATACCTCTATTATTTTGTCGTTATTTGTTTTTCGAGGTCGAAGATTTTAAATGTTAATGTAATAATGACTTTAATCGACTTTTAGTAATTTGGGTCGCGATTTGTAAAGACACAATCTGTGTTGTGTTTTACAGCATTTAACTTTTAGATTAAAAAACTTTAGAATGGATATTGTTATTATTGAAGACGAAGATTTAGCGGCAAATTCTTTAGAGAGTATGCTACTAAAAATGGAATATCCCATTACTATAAAAAAACGATTAGAAAGTGTCGAACAGTCTTTAAACTGGTTTAAAACCAATACCTGCGATCTTATTTTAAGCGATATTCACTTGGGCGACGGTGAGAGTTTTGAGATTTTCGAAACTTTGGAAATTAAAATTCCAATTATTTTTACAACGGCTTTCGACCAATATGCCATACAATCGTTTCAGTTTTTTGCTATCGATTATATATTAAAACCATATGATAAGGTGCGTCTGGAAAATGCCATAAAAAAGCATATTAATTTTAATGAAAACACGGTAGTCGATTATAGTCAGTTAGATAAATTTCTTACGCAACTAAAAGCCGGTAATGAAAAGAAAGAAGAACAAGGCCGATTTTTAGTAACTAAAGGCGAAACCTTACTATCTATAGAAAGCGAGGAAATTGCTTATTTTATGGCGGAAAATAAATCTCTTTTTATATTCACAACTGCTGGAGATAGTTATTTGTACGACGATACCATTTCTAATTTGGAACATAAATTATCCGAAAAGCACTTTTTTAAAATAAACAGAAAATACATTATTAGTCATCTAGCTATTAAAACCATTGTAAAATACAGTCAGAATAGATTGAAAATAGAATTGCAAACACCAGTAAATGCTAACGACTTGATTTTTGTAAGTTCCAATCGTATAAATGCTTTTAAAGATTGGTTAAATCGCTAATATGTCTTCAAACAATTTATTCTTAAAATTTAAACAACATAGACAATACTTTTTTATTAGTTTATTGTTTGTTGCGATGTACTTTGTTGGGAGTGCGTTAATAACTCCAAAAATTACTTCTGTTACCGAGAACTTAGTCGAAGACCTTATTCAGGGGAATTTAAAGTCTAAGGAAAATGTGGTGCTATTCGAATTTAATCAGCTTAATAGTTATTTAATCGATGCCGAAAAAGTAATCGAATATTCCGCAGAAACCTCTAACCAAGAATTGAAAGATAAATTACTGTTCTCTTCGGGATTAGCACTAGAAAATCAGAACATTTCAAATACGTTTGTTCAATTTATAAACCAGGATGTAGCATCGTTTTATAGCGCAAATACCGATTCGTTATATGCGGAGGAAATTAAAATGTATCTCAGCGATAAACCTGTATTAAAAACTAAGAGTACAAGAGATACTATTATAACCCAGCAAGATCGCGTGCTGTATAGAAAGTCGTGTTCGGTTAAATTAGAAAATGGCACGAGTGTGACTTTTGGTTACGATGTAGACCTGTTGAACTTTTGGGAGTATTTCTCCGAAAAATATAAAGGCGATGGTGGTTATACTGTGGTGGCCAATAAAGACGGGATTTGCATTTTACATCCCGACACTAAGTATATTGGAAAAAAATTACACAGTTATTTTAATTCTATTTCTATAGATAAAGTCCTTCAGAGTACCATTCAAATTAATGGTTATTATGTGCCCAGAAACGACAATATACTTAAAACTAAAGCCGTTTCAGAATTTCTAGATTTAGAAGTTTTAAGGTATTACGATACTATTAAAATAAATAATACACCATTAATTGTCGTGGTTAGTTTTCCGTTAGAAATTCATCTGCAAGAGACTACACAGAGTATACAACGCTATTTTTCATGGATTAGTTTCTTAGCTTTTGCAACATTCATGCTTATTTTAATAGTGTATAGGTTGCAGTTAAAAAAAGAGTTTGTAGAAAATTTAAGGGTTTTAGAAGAGAAGGAACAGTTAATTTATGCAAACGAGAAATATCAAAAAGAAAATGCAGTGCTTCAATTAAATCAGTTAAAGAAGAAGATGAATCCTCATTTTTTATTTAATAGTCTTAATTCATTACATGTATTAATAGATTTAAATCCGGAGTTGTCTCAGCAATTTGTATTAAAGCTGGCAGATGTGTATCGCTATCTTTTGGAAGAACGCGAGGGAAATTTAATCACTGTAAAAAAAGAAATAACCTTTTTAAAGCAATATGTGTTTTTGCAGGAAATACGATTTAATAACAGTTTAAATGTTTCCATAATACATAATAACAACGACAAAGTTCTTCAAAATAAAATTCCCTTTTTGTCTTTAGAAACGTTGGTAGAAAATGCGATAAAGCATAATAATATTACAAAGCAAAATCCTTTATTTATAGAAATTAGAATTCTAAACGATAAGATCGAAGTTTTAAATAATTATATGCCAAGAAAGCAAAAAGCTGAGAATAGTCATCATATCGGATTAACTTATTTAGAAAATACGTATCTACATTATCAAATAAAAGACTTCAAAACGGAGATTTTAGACGGTAAATTTATCTGTACACTGCCCTTTATTAACGTAAAATAGCATTTCACTCCTTGTTTTACTGAGTTCACTCCTTTTTGTTTTGGGAACTCTGTTATTTAATGAAAATTTGACACATAATTAACATTTTTATGAAATACTATTTCTTTAAGGGTAATGCCTTTTTCCGTTTTTCTGTTTTTTGTATGCTAGTCTTAGTTAGCCATATAAATTATGCTCAAGACAAAGAGAGTGACGTAAAAAAAGATAGCACAGATACTTCTGATAGTAAAAAACTAAATTATCAGAAATTTTTAAAAGAAGGAAACGTTAAAAAAGGAGTCTTCAATATTTATACGATAAAGGAAGATTATTATTTCGAAATTCCGGATTCACTGCTTTCTAAAGATTTTCTTGTAGTTAATAAAGTCTCTAGCGTGCCTTACGCTTTAAACGGTCATGGGTTAAATAAAGGGATGACGTTCGAAACCAAATTAGTTCGGTTTTACAGAGATACAATCTTAAATAAAATTTGGGTTAAAACCATAAATCCAAAGGTGAAATCTCCCGTAAACGATGCGATTACGTTGTCTGTTAAAGATAATTTTAGAGAGTCTGTTATTGAAGAATTTGATATTGAAGCGAAGAATACAGATTCTACTTCTGTATTTATAAAAGTGAATAAAGTATTTAACGGAAAAGAGAAAAGTTTTAGCGATGTGCTTACTAATATTGGTTTAGGAGGTAGTGTAAAAACAAAGCTTTCTAAAATAGAAGCCATTAAGTCTTTTCCAGAAAATATTGTTGTAAAATCAGAATTAACAACGTCTGTTGCCGAAGGTAAAAGTCCGGATTTACCATTAACCATTGGAGTTACTACAAATATTGTATTATTGCCGACCGAAATTATGAAACCACGTTTCGACGATAATCGTATTGGGTATTTTAGTATTCCAGTGGAATATTATTCTGATAGTCAGCATGAAGTTGAAACACGTCACATGATTACGCGTTGGAATTTACAACCAAAAGATGAAGATATAGAAGCGTATAAAAAAGGGGAGTTAGTAGAGCCTAAAAAGCCAATTGTATATTATATAGATCCTGCAACACCAAAACAATGGAGACCTTACATAGAGCAAGGTGTTTACGATTGGAATGTGGCTTTCGAAGCAGCTGGATTTAAGAATGCTGTAACAGTTAAATTTCCGTCGGATACAGATTTAGATTTCGATGCCGACGATGTGCGCTATTCTGTAATTACATATGCGGCTTCAGAAAAACAAAATGCTATGGGACCATCGGTTGTCGATCCTAGAAGTGGAGAGATTTTAGAATCTGATATTATTTGGTGGCACAACCTTATGAAAGGATTACACTCTTGGATACGTGTGCAAACGGGACCAATAGATCCTAAAGCTAGAGGTAATAAATTCTCCGACGAACATATGGGAGAAGCTATTCGTTTTGTGTCTTCTCACGAAGTTGGACATACGTTCGGATTAAAACACAATATGGGCGCTTCTTTTAGCTACCCTGTAGATTCCTTAAGATCGCGAACGTTTACTTCTAAAATGGGAGGTACAGCGCCATCTATTATGGATTATGCACGATTTAATTATGTGGCACAACCAGAAGATAATGTTGTAGATATTACACCAAAAATTGGAGTGTACGATACATATGCGATTGATTGGGGATACCGATGGATAGAAAATAAAACAGCTCACGAAGAGTTGCCCATTTTAAATGAATGGATACGCAAGCACGAAAATAATCCGTTGTATTTCTATGGCGCACAACAAAGCGATGTGGTCGATCCAAGATCTCAGAGCGAAGACTTAGGAGATAATGCAGTTAAGGCTAGTGAATACGGACTTAAAAACTTAAAACGAATTGTTCCTAATATTTTGAAGTGGACAAATGAAGCGGGACAAGATTATTACAAAGCATCTAAATTGTATAAATCGGTTATCGATCAGTGGGAATTATACAATAACCACGTGATGGCAAATATTGGTGGTGTATATATAAACAATACTATTTATGGCGATGGGAAAGACACTTATAAACCAGTGTCAGGAGCGTTTCAAAAGGAAGCTCTAGATTATTTAATTACCAATGCTATATTACCTCAAAAATGGTTGTTCACACCAGAAATAATGAACAAGATTTTTGCTGTTAGAGATGCTCCAGATGGCGAACGTTATTATTCTCCGGTTTCTATGCTACGCATCTATCAAACCAATGTTATTTACGCCTTGTTAAAAACAGATCGTTTAATGCGTATTACAGAGAACGAAGTGTTGTTAAATGAAGACGAAGAGGTTTTTACCGAAGAGTATTTATTTGACACATTGTTTGATGCCATTTTTGAAAAGACAAAACATGGGAAATCTTTAGATATGTTCGATCGTATTACTCAGAAAAATTATATCGATGTTTTAACTGTAGATAGAAATAAACTTCTAGAAAAAACGAAAGAAAATACGGTTTCAGACGACACTAACAACTTCAAAAATATTCATTTTTCTTATTTGCCTAGAGTTGCAGATATCGGAACAAGCAAAAGAGCCGCTTTAGAGAAAGCATTAGAATTATTAGAAAAAAAGAAAAGAAAAGGAGATCGCGCGACTAAAGAGCATTACAGTGATTTGATTGCGCGAATTACTTATAATTTGAAAAACTAAAACATGAAAGGGTTAATATATTTATTAATTTTTATTCCCGCTTTACTTATTGGTCAGAACCAAAAAGTAATCACTGGGCAGGTCATAGATAATAGTACAAAATCTCCTGTGGTTGGAGCTTCAATTTACGTGTCGTCTGCCATTATGGGGAGTGAATCTAAAACAGCAGGTGTTTTAAATAGTAGTATGTTGGGCACAACAACTAATTTCGACGGTGAGTTTTCGCTAACTATTAACACAGATGTTAAATACTTCTTGGTTTCTTTTATGGGATACGAAACAGAAAAAGTTGCTGTTTCAGGAACTAAATCAAATTACACCATTGTCCTTAACGAGAGTGAAGAGGTTTTAGATGAGATTGTTTTAACAGGGTATCAGAAAATCGAAAAACGTAAAATGACTTCGGCTTACGAGAAGATTGAAATGTCCGAAATAGAACAGTCTGGAGTTTTAAGTGTAGACCATATGTTGGCCGGTCAAATTTCCGGAGTTGTGGTGCAACCTACTAGTGGTGCGCCTGGTGCACCTGCCAAAATTGTAATTCGTGGAAGTGCAACATTAAACGGTTCTTCAGACCCGCTGTGGGTTTTAGATGGAATTCCTTTAGAAGGAAACGATATTCCATCAGATTTTAGAGATAAAGACAATATCGATAATTTACAATCTTATCCTATTGCTGGTTTAAATCCGGAAGATATTGAAAGTATTACCGTGTTAAAAGACGCTTCGGCAACATCTATTTATGGTGCTAGAGCGGCCAATGGTGTTATTGTTATTACCAGTAAAAGTGGTAAAAAAGGAGCTATGCGTGTACAAGCAAACGGAAATGTTTTTATTACGCAGAGACCAGATTTCGATAAATTAAATTTAATGAACTCTAGTGAGAAAGTAGATTTCGAATTGTATTTAGCGAGTCGTTCAGATTTAACTTATCAGCAGGATAGAGGAAGTGTTGCAAGGATTTTAAATTCTTATGGAGAATATGCTAATTTTCAGAATAACGGATTTTCAGCCTTATCACTTAATGCCCAAAACGATATTAATAGTTTAAAACAATCGCAAACCAATTGGGGAGACGAGCTTTATCAAACAGCAATAAACCAACAGTACAGTGTAAGTATCTCTGGAGGGAATGATGATAATAATTATTATTTTTCTACTGGAATCTTCGACGAAAAAGGAACAACAACCGGAACAGGACAACAACGTTACAACATTACACTTAAGGATAACTTTTCTATAAACGAAAAGCTTAAAGTAGGTGTGGCTTTATTTGGGAGTCAAACAAAAACAAGCTCATACATTACAGGCGCAGATGCCTATACCAATCCGTCGTACTATTCAAGAACAGCAAATCCATATTTAGAACTTAAAGACGAAAATGGGGAGTATGTTTACGATCCTGATTTGGTTGAAAGATCCGATTTAAATTTAAACTACAATGTCTTAGAAGAGCGAGAAAATACGAATTACGAATTGGTGTCTAATTCTTTAAAAGCGATTCTAGATGTTAATTATAAGGTGTTAAAAGGACTTCAAATTAATAGTCAGTTGGGATTACAATTAGATTTCGATAAGACAGAAAAATTTAGTGACGAGAATAGTTATTATACAAGAAAATACGAGCAACGATCGCAATATAATACGGCCGATGGTCCTGCATATTACATGCCTAAGGGTGGCATAATTCAAAATTGGAATTCAGATGTGTTTCAATATAACTGGAAAACAACAGCGAATTATAGTACCACTTTTAATAGCAGACACGAGTTGGATGTGATGGCAGGAACAGAGTTTAGAAGAAATGAAAAAACAGAAATTCACGCTAAAGGCTTTGGCTTTAATCCAAATACACTGACTTCCATCGCAATTACCGATGAAAGGTCTTTAACAAATTCTTTATTCGATCCTTATAAAAAATCGTATTACGAGAATGCATATGCTTCGTTTTTTGGAACGGCATCTTATACTTTAGATAAAAAGTATACGTTTTTCACCAGTCTAAGATACGACGGTTCCAATCTTTTTGGCGTAAATCCTAAATACAGATACCTGCCGTTATGGTCTGTAGCTGGATCTTGGAATGTCTATAAGGAAAACGTCCTTTCTAATGTAGATATTATAAGTGATTTAAAAATTCGTGCATCTTACGGGGTACAAGGAAATATAGATAAATCTACATCTCCGTTTGTTATTGGAGAGTATTATACAGAAACTATTTTGCCAGGAATGAGCGAGGAAGTTATTCGAGCATTAAGTGCACCCAATGCAAATTTAAGATGGGAAAAAACAGTATCGTCTAACGTTGGTTTCGATTTAGGATTACTTAATAATAGAGTATATATAACAAGTGATTATTATACGCGAAAAAGTACAGATTTAATTGGTTTGCAATCGGTTCCCTTAGAAAGCGGATTTAGTTTTATAAATACAAACTGGGCGAGTGTTAGTAACAAAGGATTCGAATTTTTAATTAATACAGTAAACATTCAGAATGAGAATTTTAAATGGACGTCTACGTTCAATATTTCTCATAATAAAAGTATTGTTGAAGATATAGAGATTAGAGAAGAAGACTTTAAACCGTCTTTAAAAGGCTATAGTTCGACTGCTATTTTTGCTATTAAAACCGCGGGATTAGATAGTAATGGGTTGCCTTTATTTTGGAAAGATGGAAAAAAAGTTACTGCAGTAGATTTCTATAATTTAGAAGAAGGTACCGATGGTAGCCAGTTAACACGACAAGAGCACCGCGATTTATACTCGTATGTGGGTGATGCAGCTCCAAAATTTAGTGGTGGATTTAATAATACGTTTAGATATAAGCAATTTGGATTACGTGTTTTAACAAACTTTAGTCTAAAACAAACCGTGCAGGCAGATCCAAGTTATAACCTCACTCAAGCCGAACCTGGGAATAATTATAGTACAGATATTTTAAAAGCAGGTACAGGTAATTTTCCAGCATTAATTGGATTTAATACACCTGGATTTGATACAGATTTAGTGTATAACTGGTATAATTCTTCAGACGATGGGAGAACCTACGACGACTTAGATCTTTGGATTAAAGATATTTCTTATTTGCGTGTAAGTAGTATAAGATTTAGCTATTCTCTGCCTAAAAAACAATTAGATAAACTAAAATTATCAAGTTTCGATTTTAATATAGAAGGACGCAATTTATTTGTAATAGGTACAGATTACGAGGGCTTTTTCGACCCGGAAACATATGGTAGCATTTATGCCCAACCTATTCCTAAAATCATTTCAATAGGATTTAATCTTGCATTTTAAAAAGACAGTATTCATGAAAAAAATATTATACATACTAATAGTTGCATTAAGTTTTTCGGCTTGCGACGATTATTTAGACATTGAGCCTGTTGGGCAAGTGATACCTACAACTGTCGAAGACTATAGGAGCTTCTTAACAGCGGCTTATGCTATTACCAAAGAATCCAAAATTTTAACGACATATAGAAGTGACGAACTTAGTCTAAGCCCTAGTTCTGTAGGAATAGAGCAATACGAGGACTTATATATCTGGAACGATTTAAATCCAAGTCCGTTATCTAGAGCGTATCCGTACGCTAGTATTTATAATATCATTTTTTATACTAATCATGTTATAAATAGTGCAGGTGCTATGGAAGGCGAGACCTTAGAAAAGGAACAATTACTTGGAGAGGCACATGCGCTAAGAGCCTTACAATATTTCGATTTAATTAATTTATACGCAAAACCTTACAATAAAGCGACTGCAAATACAGATGCAGGAGTACCAATTACCACCGAGTATGATTCCGATAAAGACTACGTGGTTGGTACAGTGCAAGACGTTTACGATTTAATTTTAAGCGATCTTAATGAGGCTGAGGTGTTAATGCAGATCAATCAGCAAGCGTTAGGATACAATTATCGGTTTTCTGCTGTGGCTGTAAAAGCATTTAAAGCGCGTGTTTACTTATACCAAAATGAATGGGAAAAGGCTATCACATCTTCATCCGAAGCGCTGGCTATTAAAAACAGTCTACAAAACTTAAATGTAGATCAATCAATTATGCCTTCAGAATATAATTCTGTGGAATCTATTCTTGCTTTAGAAACCGTAGCTTCTTTCGATATGACTGCTAACGCTAGTATTTCAGACGATTTATTAGCCATCTACAATCAAACGGACGATTTACGTTTTGAAACCTATTTCTATGAGGATAGTGATGGAACATACCATTCAAGTAAAAATGCCGATTCTAATTTTAAAGTCTCTTTTAGAACAGCCGAATTGTATTTGACACTAGCAGAAAGCTATGCCCATTTAAATGCTACAAATGAAGCTAAAGAAAAATTAATTGAGCTTGCAACTAACAGATATACGCCTGAAGGATTAAATGTGTATAAAACAAAAATTGAAGCGCTAGATGCAGAAGCAATACTTACAGAGGTGCTAGCAGAGCGTCAAAGAGAATTTGCTATCGAAGGGCACAGATGGGACGATTTAAGAAGAACCACACAGCCTTTACTTATAAAAAATTATAACGGAGAAACATATCAATTAAACCAAAACGACGAAAGATATGTGATACCATTTCCTAACGATGCTGTTATAAACAACCCGAATTTGTAAAATAAAAATACTATAACCTGTTGTTATCTTGTGGGTTGTAGAGGAGTTAAAAAGGTAATATCAAAACAATTAAATAAATAAATTATGAAGAAAATTTTTTCAATTTTAAGTCTATTTTTAGCTGTATCTATAGCAACCGTTTCTTGTTCAAGCGACGATGATTCTGTCTCAGTATCTTCTTTGGCTGCAATTACCGATTTTTCATTGTCTATCGATGGTGTTAGTGCAGACGATATTACATACGATTTAGGAAGTGCTATTGCAATTAGCGTGCCTTTTGGAACAGATTTATCTGCTGTAGAGCCTACTATAGATATTTCTGAAAATGCAACAGTTTCACCAGCTTCAGGAAGTGTAATCTCGTTTGAAGATGGCGAACCTAAAGTATTTGTGGTTACTGCAGAAGACGGTGTTACTACTAAAGAATATAGTGTGACTATTACCACTAGAGGAGAAGTTGGGAGCGGTTCTCAATTACTTACGTACCAAATTTCAGATTTATTTGGAGAGAATTCAACAACAACGTATAGCTATAACGAATCTAATTTTGTGAGCTCTTACTCTAAAGAAATCGACGATTTTGGAACATTATATACTGTTGAATATTCTTTAATTTACGATGACAAAAATCAAGTTATCGAAAAAAGAACTTCAGATGATAAAGAAAGCACTGTTTACGAATATAACGAAGCTGGACAAATTGTAAAAGGACTATTCTCTTATGAGGACGTTTTAGAATATACTTTCGAATATGAGTACGATGCTAACGGAAGTTTAGCTGTAGAGAAAAGAATAGATCATACAGACGAGGATTCTGTTACAGAAGTAGACTTTACTATTGTAGATGGTAACGTTGTTCTTGAAAAAAGATATGGTTCTGATTATGTAGCCACTTACGATGATAATAACAACCCATTCGTAGGACTTTATCCTGCTGCTTTCGCTGCTATAAACGCAGGAATTCAAGCTGTAAATACTAATAACCCTATTTCAGGAACATTAGCAGACGGTGCAATAACTTACGAATACAACACAGACAATTATCCAATTAAAGCATCTTATACTTACTTTGAAGGTCTTGCAACTGTAGAAAAAATATTTACGTACTAAGTTTTAGTCTTTTTAATAAAACCTATTGTTTTACCCCCCTTAAAAGGAACACTTTTTTATTAGAGTGTTCCTTTTTTTATAAAAGTTTTATAAATGAAAAAATTTATGTACTTCATAATGTTTCTAGTGTTCTTTACATGTAGTAAGGACTCAAAGGAGAATAAAGCAGAAGTAAACGAAGATCAGGAAACCTGTATTTTAGACAAAGAAGATAAATTAAAGCAATTATACAATGCCACTGTCATTCCGTTATTTTCGGCCTATACCGATATTGATATTCCAGTAGAATTTCATGTGCGTGAAGATGAAATGGGAATCGATGCTGGGGCTTCTTTTGGATATGTCGAGGTGAGTATGGGTTTAATAAATGTATCTGAAGAAAGTATTCAGCTGTTCGCATTAACGCACGAGGTAGCTCATATTGCAACCTTAAGTCAGGCAAGATTATTTAATCTAGATGGTTATGTGTCTAGCGGACCAGAAACAAACGAATATATTAAATCTGAATACTTGGCAGATCTAATTGCGATTCATCTTATAAAATCACAAGAACCAGTGTATTTTGAATCCTTAACAAAGAATTTTCAGGAGTTAATAAATATTTTAGGTGGCGGAACATTTACACATCCTTCGGGAGTCAATCGTATTAAGGCCATGCAAACTTATATTACTCTAAGTAATACTCAAACAGAAGCCGATGCCTTTAAAACATTGTATTTAAAAATTTGGGAGGATAATATGTAAGCCTAATTACATATACTTCTAAACTAGTGTTAGTCTATTTAAGCCTTTCGAGTAATCGAGAGGCTTTTTTGTTTTATAATTATTAAGATAATGATTATCAGTGCTGTGAGGTTGTTTTCAGTGCTTATTCTGTTTTAAGTACAATTGTTTAGCGTTTTATGGGATTAGGTGATTTTATAGTGATAATTTTAGAGTTGTTTGTAAAACGTGTTAAAAAAAGCATGGGTTTGTGATAATTAGTTCCAAAAATAAGGAAATACATAATTCTTAATCCTCGATTTACATTAACATCTCAAAAGGGACGACAATTATAAAACAGATAGTACTTTTGCAAAAAAAAGTCACTATGCCGTTGAATTTACTTACAAAAAGAGGATCTAGAAGTTGTATGGAAACACGAAATTCTTTTTTTTCTTCTACTGCTTTCTCTTGTAGGCAACTTTTATTTTTATTATGCTTTACACTAGGTTCTTTAGTTCATGCTCAAAAAAGCATTTCCGTAAAGTATGTAGACAACGACGATTTTATTATTGATGGTGTTTTAGATGAAGCCATGTGGGCAGAAGCTGTTCCAACAAGTGGTTTTACCGAATACTTCCCAACAGATAGTAAGCAGGCCGAATACCAGACTGAAATGAGAATGATGTACAATGAAGGTTTTTTGTATATCGCGGTTAAAGGTTATGCGCCTGGAAAAAATTATAGAACTCCATCTTACGAAAGAGATTTTAGTATAAGTGGAGCCGATATTGTTAATCTTATGTTCGATACCTATAGCGACAGAACTAATGCCTTTTTATTCGGAATAAATCCATTTGGGGTAGAACGAGAAGGTGTAATTTATAGAGGTGGAGTTACTGGGGACTTAGATTTAAACTGGAATACAAAATGGAAGGGAGAGTCTCAAATTTATGATGGTTATTTTATTTCAGAAATCAAAATCCCGATGTCTGCATTTAAATTTAAGGCCGGCACCACAACATGGAAGTTCTCGGCAATGCGATCGGATACGCAATCTAACACAAAGAGTTCCTGGTCTAGAGTTCCACAAAATCAAAATCAGCTAAATATCGGGTATTTTGGAGATATGATTTTCGAAAAACCTTTACAAAGATCAAGAAACCCTATTTCTTTAATTCCTTATGTAACGCCTTCGTATTTAAATGAGCACTACAAAGGAGAAAAATCCTTCGAATTTAAAGCCGGATTTGATGCTAAAATTCCTATTAAAAGTAGTTTAATGTTAGACTTAACTGTGTTGCCGGATTTCTCTAGCGACGATGTGGTTTCTGGAACAAATAACGTCACCCAATTCGAAATTAAACAGGATGAAACACGATTGTTCTTTATAGATAATGGCGATTTATTTAATGGTTTTGGAAACACAGACAATGCACTTCCTTTTTACTCGAGACGTGTAGGTTTTGCAAAAGATTCATTGGGAGCCGATGTGGTTGTGCCACTTACAGTTGGAGCAAAATTTACAGGTAAAATAAATAATAAGCTAAGAATTGGAGTGTTGGATGTTCAGACGGAAGATGATAAAGGAGAGGATATCCCGTCTAATAATAATTTGGTTATAGCCGCCGAACAAAAGATTTTTAACAAGTCTAATATTTCAATGTTCTTTATTAACCGGGAGGCGACCAATTTTAATGAAGAGAGTACAGGAACCAAATATAACCGCGTGGCAGGTACAGATTTTAATTTCTTTTCTAAAGATAATAGTATAGATGGAAGGGCGTTTTTTCATAAATCGTTTACTCCAGGCATCGATAGTGATGCCATTTCTGCGGGAACAGATTTAAATGTAGAAAAGAGAGACTATTCTTTAGGTTTTACGACTCAATACGTCGATAACGGATTTGTATCAGATCTCGGCTATCTTAAACGTGTTGATATATTAAGAGCCAATCCATCTGTTAAGTATAATTTATACCCAAAATCTGATGCTATAAATACCATTATATTTAATGCCAGTTATAACGGATATTGGAAAGCTTCCGGTGGAAACGATTTATCTGAAGGTTATACGGCGTTAGGTGCCGAAGTAAATTTTACAAGTGGAGCATTACTATCCTTAACAGCTAATAAAAATTACGAATATTTATATACTCCATTCGATCCTGTAGGGGCTAAAGGTAAAGGAGAGCCGGTGCCTGTTGGAGGTTACGATACCGTAGATTTCGATCTTGATTTTAACACCGATAGGCGTAAAGCGTTTTGGATGGAAGGAACAGCTACTTATGGTTCATTTTATACGGGAGATAAGTTTAGTGCAGATGTTAAGTTTCAGTACCGATATCAACCCTTATTTTATGTGTCTTTGCAGATTCAATACGACGATATAAAACTTCCAGAACCGTATTCGTCTGGTCAAATTTGGTATGTTGGTCCAACACTTAATGTTACGTTTTCAAAAACGTTATTCTTTAATACCGATGTGCAATACAGCTCGCAATCGGATAGTTTTTTATTAGTATCTAGACTTCAATGGAGGTATGCACCATTATCGGATGTATTTTTAACCTATACGGATACAGATAGAACATCTCCTTTCGTACCCGTTGAAAGAGGCGTGTTTTTAAAAGTCACTTATTGGTTAGATATTGTTCGAAAAAATAGAGGATAGGCTGTACTATAGCAATATGGTTTACTCATTGTCCATTTCAAACTTCATTTTAAATTTAAAATTCGTGATGCTTTGTTCCTTGTGCTTGAGTTAATGTCGTGAATCATAAAATGGATAATTAAGGTGGTTAAATCTTTCAATTCTATTTAGGTGTTTAAGTCATAGACTGCTAATAATCCTACAGAAGGCAAAACATCTTATTTACGATAAATTCTTTTAGAGCACATTTTAAAATGGATAAAAGACTCTTAATCCCCTGTGTTTGCTAGCGAATAGTGAAATTTACTAGCGGGAATATGCCCAATTTAACACAAACCCTTAAAATGATGTTAAAATCAATTTATTTGATGTTAAAAACATGCGCTAAACCCACAGAAACGGTAACTTAGAGAAAAAACTGCAACATAATGAAAAGTAAATATCCTGTATCTAGACGAGATTTTCTTAGGTTAACCAGTACAGCAGCTGCTGGAGCCGTGATTCTTCCTTTTGGAATGAGTTTTTCAGACAAAGCACCCGCACCCATGCTAAGACCTTTTGGGCGGATGAAAAATAAAGTCACAACATTGGGACTTGGAGGTCAGGCCTCTATACAATGGACGCCAGAGGATGTCGACCCAGTGTCGATTATAACCAAAGCTTTCGATTTAGGAATTAATTATTTCGATACATCTAATGTGTACGATTTAAGTCAGCTTCACTATCATGAAGCCTTTAAAAAAATGAACTTAATTCCTGGAAAACCGAATTACGATAAAAAGCTTAGAGAATCTATTACCCTAACAAGTAAAACGCTTATGAGATGGGGAAAACCAGGATGGGAAGAGCAAGAAAATGTGAGAAACAAATCTAATGGAGACGATGTGCAAACCGCAGCAGATGATGTGAGAAGGTCAATGTCTCAAATTTTTGGTGACGGAAAAGGAAATTATCCAGAAGGCTCTTATGTAGATATTATGTTGGTTCACAGTCTAGAAACCATCGAAGAGGTAGATGTGTTATATAAAGGAATAGAAACGCCGCTTAGCCCAGACGAAAATTGTGGTGCTTTAGCAGTGTTAAGAGATTTTAGAGATGGTACCAACCTAACAGGAACCAATCCTAAAAACGAAAAATTACTTAAACATATTGGATTTTCAGGACATAAAAATCCAGTGGCTATGATAGACATTATGCAACGTGATAAATATGGCTTGCTTGATGCTTTATTAGTCTCTGTTAATTCCAATGATCATTTGTATTTTAATATGAAACACAATGTTATTCCGTTAGCTAAGGCAAAAGGGATTGGTGTTATTGGAATGAAAGTGTTTGGAGCAGGAACCATGTATAATCAGGTTCCAGGATTCTCTAGAGAGCCTGACCAAATTTACCGTAAAGTAGGTTCTACATCTTTACCAAGTAACGAACTTATAGAGTATGTATTAACAACACCAGGTGTAGATACACTTATTATAGGAATTGGTCAAGTCGATGAGGATCCGCTTAAATGTCAATTAACTCAAAATTACTACGGAGCTCAAGTAAAACCAGATGCGATGTCTCAAGAAAAACGACGTAGTATTGAGGCAAAAACAGCACAAGCGGCTGGAGAAAGAACAAATTTCTTTCAGCTTGATAAAATAAACATGACTCCGCCTAGGGATGTAAATCAAGAAACCAAAAACGGAACTACAAAGATTACATGGCAGACTGCTTATGCGGCGGCAGATCCTATTTCTCACTACGAAATTGAATTAGATAATAAAGTCATTGGTAAGGTAGACCATAAGCCTCAAGTATTAAAGTCTAAACCTTTTGTATTCGAAACCAATAAATCTGGAAACTTTAAAGTGTTTACAGTCGATAAAGCAGGACATAGAGCCTAAAAATTAATTTATAAAGGACGCTATTGTCGACTTAAAAACGTAAACGTATGTCAAAATTACCATTACTTATAAATTGGTTTAAAGAACATAAAGGAACGGTTACTGCCTTCTCAGGAGGTGTAGACTCTTCCTTGGTCTTATATGCTTCAAAATTAGCACTCGGTGACCGAGCTATTGGTTTAATTTCTAATTCGGAAAGCTTAAAAACTAAAGATTTTGAAATCGCTGTTAATTTTTGCAAGACACACGATATCAACTTAAGAGTGATTAAAACGGATGAATTGAACGATCCAAATTATACGGCTAATCCGGCGAACCGCTGTTTTTTTTGTAAAACACATTTGTACGAAGCCATGATAGATATTATAAAGGTTGAGTACCCCGAATACACCATTTTAAACGGAACAAATCAAGACGATTTAGGAGATTATAGACCAGGATTAGAAGCGGCGAAAAATAACGCCATCCGTTCCCCTCTGGCAGAATTAGAAATTAGCAAAGCAGAAGTTATCGCTATGGCGGGCGAATTGGAATTAGAAACAGCTTCTAAACCACCAAGTCCGTGTTTAAGTTCTAGAATTCCATATGGAACGGCAGTAAATAAAATGAGATTGAAGCAAATAGAGGAAGCAGAATATATTTTGAATCAGTTTGGTTTTGAAAACGTGCGTGTAAGATATCTAGGAGAAGAAGCTTCAATAGAAGTTCCTATGTCTGAAATGGAATTGTTAGAACATCAGTTTGATGTTATTTCAAGAGACATAAAAGCATTAGGGTTTTCAAAAGTAAATATTGATAAAGAAGGATTTGTTTCTGGAAAATTAAATCGTGTATTGCATGGATAAATCATTTATTATAGATGAAGATAGGAAGCGCCGTTTAGGATTCGATGAGGTTATTTACGGCGCATCAAAAAGTGTAGCATTACTGCTAGACATATTAAAAGAGTATACAGATAAAAAAGAAAATGTACTAGTTACTAAGCTTCAAGAAGAAAAAGCAAAAGTGCTATTAAACACGTATAAAAAGTCATTCTACGATGCCGAATCTGGCATTTTTATATTGATTCCGTTAGAATTCTCGGAAAATACAGCAGCCAAAGTGGGTATAGTTTCTGCAGGAAGTTCGGATATTGGTGTGGCTAACGAAGCCTTTTACACCTTAGAGTATATGGGTGTAAAATCTCGTGTTATTCATGATGTTGGAGTTGCCGGATTACACCGATTAATAGATAAAATTGAGGTATTAAAATCATTTGATATTTTAATTATAGTCGCAGGTTTCGAAGGAGCTTTACCAACAGTTGTGGGTGGATTATTACCTCAACCAATTATTGCAGTGCCCACTTCAGTAGGTTACGGTACAGCAAAAAATGGAGAAACGGCTTTGCATGCTATGCTTACTAGTTGTGCAAACGGTATTACTGTGGTTAATATAGACAATGGTTACGGCGCTGCAATGAGTGCATTTAGAATGGTTAAATTATTAGAAAAAAAATGAATACAATATATATAGAAGCGTTTTCAGGACTATCGGGAAATATGTTCTTGAGTGCCTTTAGCGAACTATTAGGAGATTACGATCAGTTAATAGATTTACCAAAGAAATTGCATTTACCAGATGGTAAAATTGAAATCCAAGAAGCCAATAAAAACGGTATAAGCTGTAAATATGTTGAGGTGCTTGATTTAAATGAAGACCAGGCATCGGAAGATCACAGTCACGGTCATTCGCATAGTCATGATCATTCTCACACTCACGATCATTCACACGACCACGGTCACAGCCATTCACATGGACATAGTCATGACGGACATTCTCACGATCATGGAGAACATCGTCATTTAGGCGATATCCAAAAGATTATAGATCATGCGCATATAAGTGAAAATGCAAAGAAAATAGCTCATGACATTTTTCTAATGATTGGAAAAGCAGAGTCTAAAATTCACGATATGCCCTTGGAAACCATTCATTTTCATGAAATAAGTGGTGTCGATTCTATAATAGATATAGTTGGGAATGCTGTACTTATAGATAAGTTAAACATTTCAAAAACATATTGTACTCCTATTTGTACGGGGTTTGGAATTGTGAAAACGCAACACGGTATGTTGCCTGTCCCTGCTCCTGCAACAGCCGAACTGTTACAAGGCATGCCTATTTATCCGGGTAATGAGGAAGGTGAAAAGATTACACCTACAGGTGCCGCAATATTAAGATACCTAAACCCTGACTTTAGTAATGTAGCATACACACCAACAAAAACAGCTTACGGTCCAGGAAAAAAAGATTTCCATAATGCCAATGTTGTGCGTATTTCGTTAGTTAAAAGTGAGGTTGAAAAAGAAAAAGAACAGTGCTTACAACTGGAAGCATCGATAGACGATATGTCGCCAGAGTATTTAGGAAGTGATTTTCAGGACGGGCTATTAGCTTCTGGAGCATTAGATTTTAGCATAACGCAACAACTCATGAAAAAAGGTAGATTTGCCTTTCTGCTTAGTGTCATTCTTCCAGTAGATAAATTAAAAGCAGTATCGAATTACATATTCGATAGTACGAGTACGATTGGCGTAAGGTATTTTAATATAGATCGTATCGAACTTCCAAGAGTACAGAAAAAAATTCAAACACAATTTGGAGATGTTTTGGTAAAAGAGACCACTACGCCAACAGAACACATAAAAATAAAACCCGAGTTTGACGATATTCAGAGGCTTGCAAAAGCATCAGATCGCTCACCTTTTCAAGTTTTTAGTCAAATCAACATTAACCCTAAAAAATCGTAAACTATGAAAAAATTATTTTCTATTCTATTATTAGTGATAAGTTCACAAACATTATTAGCTCATCCAGGAGGACATCATACACATGACACTTTTTTAGGTGCATGGGGTTGGTTAATCTTTCCTTTAGTAGGTGTTATTGCTTTATTATATAGGTATACTAAAAAGCAATCGCAGAAGACTGAAAATTAACGGTACAAACATCTTGTTGGTTTTAGTTCTTATAGTGTAATTGCACATATTAATTAAACAATATTATGGCTAGGAATATATTTATATATCCCTAGCCATTTTTTATATCCAATCCAGTCTACCGAATATGTCAGTATAGGTGCACTATCAAGCACTCTATTTGTTTAAAAAGATTCAGAATTAAAGGGAATACTTACAGTATCAAATAAAATGCAATACATCTGTTAAAATAGTATTAATATGTGTTAATATGCTCGTGAGCATGACAAATTAATTGACATAGTTTAGCTTAATGTTAAACTAAAATTAATTTTACATGAAAAATCCATTACTATTTTTAATGAAATTTTTACCGATGTTGGCATTGATGTTCTTGGTTTCAGGAGCTGTCAATGCTCAAGAGTTGTCTGTTTCTGGTACTGTGGTCGATGAGGATGGGCTTCCGTTACCGGGGCTGTCTGTAATACATAAAGGGACTAATTCAGGAACAATGACTGATTTTGACGGGAAATACAGTATTAAAGTAGTTAAAGATGCTACGCTAGTATTTAGTTTCGTTGGTTTTAAAGAACAAGAAATTAATGTAGGTTCTCGAACAACTGTAAATGCAACTCTAATTCAGGATGTACAGTCTTTAGACGAAGTTGTTGTAACCGCATTAGGAATTACAAGAGAGAAAAAAGCATTGGGATATGCCGTGCAAGAAGTTTCTGGTAATACAGTGAAAAATACAGGTCAGACCAATGTTGTAAATGCACTTACGGGGCAATCTGCTGGAGTATTTGTGAGTAGCTCTAGTGGAAATGTAGGATCGTCTTCAAGAATTGTAATTCGTGGAAATCAATCGTTAACCGGAAACAACCAACCGCTTTTTGTGGTTGATGGTATACCTATAGATAACTCGATACAATCTAGCACAAATGGAGGAATGGATTTTACAGATATGGGTAATGGTGCATCAGACATCAATCCATCAGATATTGCAGATGTTACGATTCTAAAAGGAGGTAACGCTTCAGCCTTATATGGATCTAGAGGTGCAAATGGTGTGGTTTTAATAACTACAAAAAAGGGTAAAGGCAAAGGGTTTTCGGCAACATTAGAAAACACGATTACCATGAGTGATCCTTTTTTACTTCCAGATTACCAAAATCAATATGGTCAAGGTGGTGGTGGCCAATTCTGGTATAAGGATGGTTTAAACGGTGGATTAAATGATGGAGTCGATGAAAGTTTCGGACCTGAATTAGATTACGTTGTACAACCTGGAGATATTGCTCCGGGAGGAAAATTGTATTGGGCAGTAGAAGCTGGCTTTCCGCAAACGCCTGGTGAAATATTAATGCTTCCTCAATTCGATTCGCCTATAGATCCTAACACCGGAGAACGCATTGCAACACCTTGGATTTCTCATCCAGATAACATAAAAAGTTATTATGAAACAGGTGTTACTAGAATTACCAATTTTTCTGTTAGTAATGGAGGAGAAATAGGTAATATGAGATTATCGCTTACTAACTCTGATGAAGAAGGAATGGTGCCTAATTCATACATGAAAAAGAATACCGTTAATTTCTCTGGAAACGCAAAATTATCAGAAAAGTTTTCTTTTCAGTCTAGCGTTTCTTACATAAATACTAAAGCAAACCTTAGTGGTTCTGGATATAGTAATAATAATTTTGGTCTTCAGAGTATTTGGACAGGGAGACAGGTAGATTACGAATACTTAAGTAATAATATAGAAAACGAAGATGGTACACCAATAACTTGGAACGATCAATTTGCAGATAATCCGTTCTGGACAGCAACTAAAGATTCAAATCCAATGAACAAAAATAGGTTGATTGGTTCTAGTGCTTTAAAATACGATTTTACCGATTGGTTAAGCTTAACAACTAGAGCGGGTATAGATTATTCTAATCAGCAAGTAGAATTAAAAAGAGCCTATTACGGGATCAATAACCCAGAAGGAAAATACAGTGTAAACAATTATTTCAGACAAGAAATAAATGCGGATGTTTTATTATCTGTGAATAAAGATATTTCTGATAACATCTCTTTTTCTGGAAATCTTGGAGCAAATATTATGAATCGTAAATACCAAACACAAGGTTCTTATGTAAGCCGTTTAGTTGTTCCAGATAACTATTCTTTAGCAAATGCCAAGGAAACACCAACCACTTCATATTATGCAAGTGAAAAGGAAATACAAAGTATGTATGTTTCTCTTTCTTTCGGATTAATGAATCAGCTTTATCTTGATTTAACAGGAAGAAACGACTGGTCTACAACGTTGCCAGAAGATAATAACTCTTATTTTTATCCTTCAGCTACAACAAGTTGGATTTTCTCAGAAACATTTAATACAGGCGCTGGGGCGTTTAATTTCGGAAAATTAAGAATGAGTGTTGCGCAAGTGGGGAACGATACAGATCCTTACAGATTAAATGCAACCTATAATGCATCTTCTCCATATGGTAATAATCCGTCTTTTAGTTTAAGTTCGGCTATGCCATCTGCTGATTTAGTAAACGAATTAGTAACGTCTTACGAGGTGGGTCTAAATTTAAAGTTCTTTAATAATAGACTTGGTATAGACGTAACAGGTTATAAGTCTATTGCAAAAAATCAGATTTTAACAGCGCCAATTTCTCCAACAGCAGGATTTAATACACAGACTATTAATGCAGGACAGGTAAATAACGAAGGGATAGAAGTTATTCTAACAGGAACGCCAATACAAACAGATAAATTTTCTTGGGATGTAACAGCAAACTGGAGTACAAATAGAAATGAGATTATTTCATTAAACGACGACTTAGAAAGACTGGAATTATATAAAACAGAAGGAAATCAAATTACTGTGGTTGCAGATGTAGGAGGTTCTTATGGAGATATGATTGGTAAAGGATTTGTATATCACGAAAACGGTAAACCAATTGTAGGAGAAAATGGAGTTCCTCTTACTAGTGAAGCTAGAAAATTAGGAAACATTATGCCAGATTGGTTAGGGAGTATTAACAACTCGTTTACTTACGGAAACTTTAACTTTAGTGTTTTAATAGATGCCAAATGGGGTGGAGATGTGTACTCTAGAACCAATCAAGACGGATGGGCAACAGGAGCTTTAACAAGTACTGTTGGTAATAATGCTAATGGCGTGCCTGTTAGAGATCCTATAAGTGAAGGTGGAGGATATTTATTCGATGGTGTTTTTGAAGATGGTAGTCCAAATACAATCTACCAAGATTTAGATGGTTTTAGATGGAATAATTTCGCCAGAGCCGAAAGATGGTTGTACGATGCCACTTACGTGAAATTAAGACAAATTAGTATAGGGTATTCTTTAGACAGAGATCTTGTTAATAAAATTGGATTAAGCGGTGTAGACTTTTCTGTTTTTGCACGAAACATTGCATTGTTATACAGTAGAAATGAAAATTTTGATCCTGAAGTTGCAAACAAAGGAGCGAGTCAATCTTCTCAAGGATCTGAATTTGCTGCGCCACCTTCGGCAAGAAACATTGGCTTAAGAGTAAAAATTGACTTTTAGATTGATTGTTAAAATTTTAAAATTTAAAGAAATATGAAACTAAATAAAAAAATATATACCGCATTCATTTTAGCATCGACTTTATTTGCCTGTACCGATGATTATGTAGAAATGAATACAGACCCTAATTCGTTAACAAATGTGCCTTATTCTACATTAATTACGAATTCTGAAATCAGTATACTTAATTCTTATAATTCAATCTTAGACTTCCAAGTGAGTTGGAGCCGTTATAACGTAAGAACAGTATACGTACACAACGAAAGATATGCTTTAGCAGGAGACGGCACCAACTTTAATGTTTACAGTGGTCATTTAAAAAACTTACAAGTTGCTATCGCTAAAGCGGAAGAAGCTGGAGACGACAACACCGTGGCGGTAGGAAATATTCTTAAAGCTTACGCTTTTCAAAACATGACAGACTGGTATGGCGATATTCCATATTTTGAAGCACTTAGTGCCGACGATCCTGAGAGCCCAACGATATACCCTAAATACGATTCTCAACAAAGTATTTACATGGATTTAATAGAACAATTAAAGACAGCAAACGCAATGATCGATCCTACAGCAAATATCGGAACGTCGGATGTTATTTTCGACGGAGATATGATGCAGTGGAAAAGGTTTTGTAATTCATTATTGTTAAGAATTTACATGAGAATGTCGCTTGTCGATGCTGCTACTGCAAAATCGGGTGTAGAAATGATTGCTTCAGATCCATCAACCTATCCTGTAATTAATTCCAACGAGAATGCGGCTTTTAAATACTGGCTTGCTAATGACGCCATTTATAGAAGTCCATATTATATTCAGCCAAGTAACATTGATAGACAACAAAATGCGACTTCAGAATTTATGATTAATTTCCTTAAAGATCGTTCAGATGGTAGATTGCCGGTGTATGCAGAACCGGTGGGAACTACAGGAGAATATGTTGGATTACCTTTAGGAGCCGAAGGAAATGCACAAGAATTATCTGTAATGGGACTTTCAGAATTTAGATCTGCCGATTCTCCAACACGAATACTTAGATATTCTGAAGTTTTATTTATTTATGCCGAAGCCGCTTTAAACGGTTGGAACGTAGGCTATACTGCCGAAGAAGCATACAATGCTGCAATAACTGCAAGTTTTAACGAGTACGGTCTGGATGCAGGAGATTACTTATCAGATCCGCTTGTAGATTTTAATGGAGGTAAAGATCAAAGAGAGTTAATAGGAGATCAGAAATGGTGTGCTATATATCCTGATGGAAACCAAGGTTGGGCAGAAGTGCGCAGAACAGGTTTCCCAAAATATGTGGCCGAAACTGAGCCGGTAGAATCATTATACAGTGGTAAAGGAACTATTGTTAGAAGACCTTATCCGTATTCTGAAGGCGTGTCTAATCCTATAGGATTCGATGCCGCTTTAGAAGCACAACCTGGTATAATAGACGAAAAATTTGGAGCAGGAGTATGGTGGGATATTAATTAAAAAAAATATTTGAAAAAGATAATTAAGTAAAAGCTTAAACCCGTTAACCTATACATAAATCTTATGTATAGGTTAACTTATAATAAAGAGTATAACTAAATATTAGAAAAAATGAATTTAAAAAATGTACTGGTTTTTTTAATAATTCTTACTACAGTCTCTATTAATGGACAGAATGCAAGCGTTACAAAAACCGATTCTAAAAAGTTTGATCCAGCTACCGTTCTTTGGTACAAGCAACCTGCAAAAATTTGGGAAGAGGCACTTCCTGTAGGTAACGGGAGATTAGGTGGAATGGTTTATGGAAGGCATGACGAAGAGATAATCCAGTTTAACGAAGACACCTATTATACAGGAGGACCGTATAACACTGTTGTTAAAGGCGGATATAAGGCACTTCCGGAAATTCAAAAACTTATTTTTGATGGCGAACCTATAAAGGCACATAAGCTTTTTGGAAGAACCATGATGGGCTACCCAGTAGAACAGATGAAATACCAAAGTTTGGCAAATCTTTATCTGTTTTTTAATAATGATGAGGTTGAAGATTATACCAGATCATTAGATCTTAAAACAGGAATCGTGACTGTTAAATATAAATTTGAAGGAGTAAATTACACCAGAGAAATTATTGCTTCAGAAATAGATCAGACTATCGCGATTCGTATTACAGCCGATAAAAAAGGAAGTATTTCCTTTGGCGCGCAACTTCGTGGAGAAAGAAACGATGCACATTCTAATTATGCAACAGATTACTTCCAAATGGATGGTCTTGGAAACGGACAATTACGTTTAACAGGGAAGTCTGCAGATTATTTAGGTGTAGAAGGTAAACTGAGATACGAAGCGCAGATTAAAGCCGTTCCAGAAGGTGGTACTATGACAATGGATAATGCAACCAATACAATTTTAAGTATTAAAGATGCAGATGCCGTAACGTTATACTTTGTAGCAGCGACAAACTTTGTAAATTATAAGGATGTAAGTGGCGATCAGCAAGCACGCGTTGCCGAGATGTTAGCTAGATTAGAAAAAACATCTTTTAAAGACGTTAAAGAAAAGGCGTTAACCGATTATAAAAAATTGTTCGATAGAGTATCGCTAACTCTTCCTACAACCGAAAATTCTTATTTGCCTACCGACGAGCGTATGCAAAAAATACAAACCTCTCCAGATCCGCAATTGTCATCTTTATGTTACAATTTCGGACGTTACCTATTAATTTCATCTTCTAGACCAGGAACTCAACCTGCAAATTTACAGGGGATTTGGAATAATAAAATGAATCCAGCATGGGATTCTAAATACACCACAAACATTAATATTGAAATGAATTATTGGGCTGTAGAGTCTGGGAATTTACCAGAATTGTTAGAGCCTTTAACCACTATGGTCAAGGAACTTACAGATCAAGGAGCACAGGTGGCTAAGGAGCACTATGGGGCACGTGGTTGGGTCTTTCATCAAAACACCGATCTATGGCGCGTAGCAGCGCCAATGGATGGCCCAACGTGGGGAACATTTACCGTTGGAGGTGCCTGGTTAACAACGCATTTATGGGAACATTATTTATATACGCAAGATAAAGAGCATCTTGAAGATATTTATCCTGTAATGAAAGGGTCTGTAGAATTCTTTATGGATTTCTTAGTTAAATATCCTGGTAAAGACTGGTTGGTTACCAATCCTTCAAATTCTCCTGAGAACCCGCCAGAAGGTAAAGGTTACCAATACTTTTTCGATGAGGTTACGGCAAGTTACTATTTTACAACTATCGCAGCGGGTTCTACTATAGATATGCAAATACTAAAAGATTTATTTAGTTATTATGCTTCGGCAACAGAGGTATTAGGAGTAGATAAGGATTTTGCAAAAGAAGTACTTGAAGCCAGATCTAAATTAGTGCCTTCGCAAGTAGGAAAAGATGGTACGCTTCAAGAATGGACAGAAGATTATGGGCAGATGGAGAAAAACCACCGTCATGCATCTCATTTATATGGTCTGTATCCAGGGAATGTTATATCTGTGAATAAAACTCCAGAATTAATAGAGCCTGTAAAAAAAGTGCTAGAATTAAGAGGAGATGGGGCTTCTGGTTGGTCTCGAGCATGGAAAGTTAATTTATGGGCGCGATTAAGAGATGGAGATAGAGCGAATAAAGTATTTAAAGGCTACTTAAAAGAACAATGTTATTCGTCTTTATTTGCAATTTGTGGAAGCCAATTCCAAGTCGATGCATCGTTAGGTATGGCTGCTGGAGTAACAGAAATGTTATTACAATCTCAAGAAGGCTATATCGATTTATTACCAGCCTTACCATCAGAATGGTCGGAAGGACAATTTGATGGTGTTGTTGCAAGAGGTGGATTTGAGCTAGATTATAAGTGGAAAAACAGTGCGGTAACTTCTTTAGAAGTACGATCTAATGCAGGTAACGTATTTAGTTTTAAAACAGATAAAAAAGTGAAAGTGCTTTCTAGTGGTAAACAAATTAAAGTGAAAAAAGAATCTAAAGGTATCGTGAATTTCAAAACTGAAAAAGGAAAGATATATACTGTAGAAGTAATCTAAAATACGTTTTAGCCAACGATACAGATTGGCAAAGGACTAAAGTGTTAAAAAAGCTGAGCGATAATCGTTCAGCTTTTTTTTTGTTTTCTAAAGTGTGCTTTTTCAATTTTAGAAAAGTTTAGCAGTGTAAGAATTTTAAATGATTGATTTTTTTGTAGTAAAAGATGTTGGTTTATTTATCCGATAATTAGGTCGTTAATTCAAGAAAATCAACGGGTATGGGCTTTTGTAATTTATAGTTAATAATTTTTTTCATTAACTGGAAATTAAGTCTTTAAAACTGATTTGTTAAATGTTAAATATTTGTTATATTTGGTTAACCAATCTGGATAACCAATGAGGTTAATCGGTAAAAAAACAAACATTTATTAATTAAATTAGAATGACTAATGAGGAACATTACACTATTTCTTCTATTACTGTGTACAGCTACAGTAATGGCACAAAACAAAACGTACCTAATCGACGATCCTGATGCTTTACGGGATGTTTATTATCAGCCTGGAGATCAAATTATTTTAAAGAATGGGGTATACGATACAGACGAGCGCATGCGCTTTCTGGGATCAGGTACCGCAGAAAATCCAGTTATTTTTAGAGCAGAAACACCGGGAGGCGTTATTTTTACTGGTGGACCACGATTAACCATCGGTGGAGAATCAGACAAAACTACTGGCGAAATAATTGCAACCGGAGAATATTTAATTGTCGATGGTTTTCACTGGAAAGGTGGTTACGGTGCTAGTAACTTTATCGAGTTTAGAAATGGTTACGATTTCGCACACCACAGTACCATTCAAAATTGTGCGATCGATGGCTTGGAAATCGAACCAGATGATATTGAGGACGGAGTTTATGCAAAACACCGTTGGATTGTATTATACGGAACATACAACAGTGTCCTAAACTGTTCATTTATGAATAAGAAAAGTGCGGGAGCTTTAATATTAG
The DNA here is from genome assembly GCF_051016085.1 of Formosa bonchosmolovskayae. Taxonomy (GTDB): domain Bacteria; phylum Bacteroidota; class Bacteroidia; order Flavobacteriales; family Flavobacteriaceae; genus Formosa. The sequence continues at coordinate 1,126,289 of NZ_CP174605.1, read as the reverse complement.
CAGAATACTCTTATAATGCTGTAGGACCACCTTACGGCGACGATGACGACGATAATGCAAATAACACGCGTTGTGAATTAGTCGGGCATACCATTAGTAATAACTACTTTTATAAGTACGAAAAAAAGGACCAATCTTTTGAAAATGCTGGAGATAGTGAAACCATTAGAATTGGAACTAGCGAGTACCAAAATGTAAATAGTGGTGCTGTAGTAAGTAATAATTATTTTGTGGAAGCCGATGGTGAGAATGAAATTATTACCAATAAAAGTAAAAATAACTTTTACATAAATAATACATTTAGAAGATCTAGAGGGTCTTTAGTATTGCGTCATGGTTCTAATGCTACTGTAGAAGGAAATTACTTTTTAGGCGAAAATGTAGACGGTACTGGAGGAATTAGAATTACAGATAGTGATCATACCATCACTAATAATTACATCCAAGATTGTATTACAGTTTTAGATCAAGCCAAGTGGAATAATGGAATCACGTTTATAGGTGGTGGAGATGATGCCGCAGTGAATTGCTCATCTACAAAAGTTTCAAATGGATACCAACAAACAGAGAATATTACGGTGTCTAGAAATACTATTGTAAATACAAATGCGCCTTTATTTTACAACACAGATAAAGGATCTACAGACCCAACAGGAGTAGTTTCTGATAACTTAATTTATTTTACTTCAGATAATGCGAATATTTCAGAGGTAATTTCTGGAGATACAGATAATGCGTATGCAAATCTTGGTACAGCATTAAGCTATTCTGGAAACCTATTTACCGGAACAACTTTAGGCGTAACTAACGATGGTTTTGCAGAAGGAACAGATGTTACTGCAACAGAAAATGGTGAAATATTTACGTTTGCAGGCGCAGACGGTAAAGGGGCAGATATGGGGACTTATAGTCCAGCGACAGACAGTATGGTGGGTCATGGTATTGGAGCTTGTTTCTTAAATAATTTAGGTGCTAATATTACTAATGGGGATTGTACTATCGAAATCCCTGAGTCTATAATTGTGAGTAGTATTCCAACGCTTCCTTACGTGGCTAGTGTTGCAGATGTTACGGTTACGGCTAACGTAGGATGGACTGCAGTATCTAATAACGATTGGATAACTATCGATCCAGATGCAGCCGATGGCGACGCTACTGTTGTACTTTCTGTAACCGAAAACACAGAATTAATGAGCAGAGAAGGTTCGGTAACATTTACACAAGTAGATGGCGGAGATGGTATTGTAAGAGAATTAATTGTAACTCAAGATGGCGGACCACGAACGGATTTTATCGAAGGTGTTACAATCGCATTTGTGTCTAAAGAAAATAGTTCTAAAGGCGAATTTGCAACCAATATGTTAGATAAAGACATGGGTACGGTTTGGACAGCAGATGATGGAGATATTGTAGCAGGAGATTATAAAGGTGATGGAGAATATGTTATCCTAGATTTAGGTGGAACATACGAATTGGACCTTATGCAGTTTAATACTACAGATAAAAGTGAAGCATTCGGATATCAAGTATGGGTGTCTACAACAGGAATGGAAGATGCAGATTTTTCTATGATTTTACCTACCGAAGATGACTTATTATTTACAGCTATAAATAGTACAGCGTTCAATGAATTCGATATTAATTCGAAAGCTAAATATGTTAAGGTTATAGGTTTTGGAAGATTTAAAGAAGTAGAGGAATCCGATAGAGCGACTGCCGATTATAGCAGATCTAGTGCATGGACTGCAATTGGAGAAATTGAATTTTTCGGAGATAAAATGCGTGAGAATTTAATTAACACAGGTGGTTCTGATGATCCTGTATCTGTAAAATCTTTTTCTAGTGAAAATGGATCTAAAGGCGAAGTGGCAACAAACACCTTAGATAAGGATTTAAATACAATATGGGCCGCGCAAGACGGTAGTGTTTTAGTAGACGATTATAAAGGTGATGGGGAGTATATTATATACGATTTAGGAAGTCCTTATACATTAGACTTTATTCAATTAAATACTACAGATAAAGACGATGCCTTCGGAATCCAAATTTGGGTATCTACAACAGGTACAGAAGATGCAGACTTTTCTAAAATTGTTCCGAGTGCTGGAGATCTAGAGTTTACAGCAACAGGTACAACAGATTTTAATCAGTATATAGTTGATGCCGATGCACGTTACGTAAAACTAATGGGATATGGAAGATTTAATGCCGATGGAGATAAGAGAGAAAGCGCTTGGTCTGCTATAGGAGAAATAGAATTTTACGGAGAGTCAACAACCTTGTCGACAACAGATATAACTAAAAACAGTCTGAAATTGTATCCAAACCCAGTTACAAACGGAGTTCTGTATTTAAGTAAACAATCTGGTAATTTTGATACCTTAAGAATCTACGATGTTTCTGGTAAAACTATTTTATCGAAAGCATTAAACGGATCAATCGATAAAGAAGAGATTAATGTGTCTTCATTGTCTCAAGGTTTATATTTTGTAGAAATTTCAAATGCAAGCAGCAGAGTTGTTAATAAAATAGTGGTTTCTAAATAACCAATATTTTAAACATTAATAATTTTTAACCCTCAGAGAATGGTATTCTCTGAGGGTTATTTTTTTGACCTTACAAAAATACCACAGTTTAAAAACCTTCTAAATAATATAATGCATATAAGTTATTATCTTTAAGTACGACCTAATAGTAGTTAACAATTAATTTATGGAACACATTGCCATTATAGGAAACGGAATTTCTGGTGTGACGCTTGCGAGACATATCAGAAAAAATTCGGATAAAAGGATAACTATAATCTCTTCTGAAACAGAACATTTTTTTTCACGCACAGCGCTCATGTATATTTACATGGGACATATGAAGTTTGAAAATACAAAGCCCTACGAAGATTGGTTTTGGGATAAGAACAGAATCGAGCTCAAGAAAGGCTTCGTAAAACAGGTCGATACCGCTTCAAAAATGCTTCATTTTGCTGAAGGCGATACGCTTAAATACGATAAACTCGTCGTTGCAACAGGAAGTAAACCTAATAAGTTTGGATGGCCAGGGCAGGACCTTAAGGGTGTTATGGGCATGTATCATAAACAAGATTTAGAAAGCTTAGAAACCTATGCGCCTAATAAGGAAACATGTAATAGAGCCGTTATTGTTGGTGGCGGATTAATTGGTATTGAAATGGCAGAAATGCTAAATTCTAGAAATATTCCGGTTACATTTTTAGTGCGTGAAAATAGTTTTTGGAATGGTGTGTTACCTAAAGGCGAAAGTGAAATGATTAATCGTCATATAAAAAGCCATCATATAGACCTTAGGTTGTCTACAAACTTAAAGGAAATTGTTTCAGACGAAAACGGCAAAGTAAAATCTATAATTATTGAAGAAACTGGAGAGGAAATTCCGTGTAATGTAGTGGGCCTTACAGCTGGAGTTGCTCCAAATATCGACTTTCTAAAAGACTCTGGTATAGAAATAGGTCGTGGTGTAAAAGTGAATCGGTTTTTAGAAACTAACGTAGCAGATGTTTATGCTATTGGCGATTGTGCCGAGCAACACGAAGCTATCGGGAACAGACGTCCAATAGAAGCTGTTTGGTATACCGGTCGTATGATGGGAGAAGTGTTAGCGCAAACTATTTGTGGCAATAAAATGGCATACAAACCAGGACATTGGTTTAACTCGGCGAAATTTTTAGATATCGAATATCAAACCTATGGATGGGTGTTTAGCGAAAGGAGTAAACCTGAACACGAAGCACATTTTCATTGGAAGCATGAAGACGATACCAAATGTATTACTGTAGCCTACCATAAAGACACGAACCTATTTTTAGGGATTAATACTTTTGGAATACGTATGCGTCATGAAGTATTCGACCGTTGGCTTACCGAAGCACGCGATGTAGACTATGTCATGCATCATTTGGCCGAAGCTAATTTCGATCCTGAATTCTATAAAACTTTTGAAACCGATATTTTAAAAGCCTACACTAACCAATTACAAACGGTATAAAATGAGTAATAAAATTAACACAAGTATGTCATTGGCTAATCCCGATGCTTTAAATATAACGAACAAGCAAAAAATAGCACTTGCCATTGGTGTTATTGGTTTATTTATAATGGTCTTAGCACTTCTTAATACCGACTTTCCAAATAAAGCTTTATTTCTTACACTTTCATTAGTCGCTATATTTGGAGGGGTAATAATGTATTCTAGAGAAGCTTATCTTAATAAGTTAGAAGGGATAAAAAACGATGGTGTTTGGTTTAAATCTATTTCGTCTCGTGGAATTTTAGGATGGATACTCGGTGTGGTTTTAACAACGTTTTACATTGTTTTGTATTTCTTTCCGAAGTATTTAGGATTAGGAACAGACGGCGAAGCAAACACAGGTTTAATAGCGCTTTTCGATCCTTTAAGTCAGTTGTTAAGCGGAAGAGATGCTAGCCAATGGTTTGTTTATGGGGTGCTTTATACAGTCGCTATATTAGCGTTTGGATATAAGTTCTTGTTAAAATACAGACATAACCGTTATCAGCAATTACGTACAGGATCGGTTATGTTTTTTCAATTGGGTTTTGCCTTTTTGATACCGGAATTTATGTACGTTATGAATAACGATTTACCATATTACGATCTTAAAAGTATATGGCCACTTAACTACTATATTTTTGACGAATGGTCTGTAAACGGATTTCTTTCAGCAGGAAATATAGGGGTAGCCTTATTAATATTTGGGCTATTATCCATTTTTGTAATTACGCCTATTTTAACCTACAAATACGGTAAACGTTGGTATTGTTCTTGGGTTTGTGGTTGTGGTGGTTTAGCCGAAACTGCTGGTGATTCGTTCAGACAATTATCATCTAAAAAAATGTATGCTTGGAAGATAGAGCGTTGGTTAATTCATACGGTTTTAGTCTTTTCGGTAGTGATGACGGTAGCCATGGTGTATTCATATTTAGGCTACGATAAAAATGATTTCTGGTTAACAAGAGATGTGTTTATCTCGTTAGTCATTGGGTTATTAACAGTGGTTTTTGTTGGTGTCATGTACTTTAAAAGACAAGAATTTGGTAAAGATGCCAAAATGGGAGCTATTGGTTATGCCGTAGTTATCGCGTTATTGTTAATCATGCACTTTACGGGAACAACAGAAAATTTATTTTTTATAAAAGCAGGTACTTTAAGAGCGGCCTATGGTTTATACATTGGTTCTATTTTTTCTGGAGTTATTGGGACAGGATTTTATCCTATTTTAGGAAACCGTTCTTGGTGTCGTTTTGGTTGTCCGATGGCCGCTATTTTAGGATTTCAACAGCGTTTATTTTCTAAGTTTAGAATAACAACCAATGGCGGACAATGTATTTCTTGTGGAAACTGTTCTACCTATTGCGAAATGGGGATAGACGTTAGAGCCTATGCGCAAAAAGGAGAAAATATTGTAAGATCTAGTTGTGTGGGTTGTGGTATATGTTCTGCAGTTTGCCCAAGAGGTGTTTTAAAATTAGAAAACGATTCAATGGAAGGTCGTATCAATCCGAATGAAATCTTATTAGGAAACGATGTCGATTTAATGGATTTATTAAATAAGAAATAAAGATCTTAGTTTAAGGTCATATTTAAATACTCGGGGTTTTAATTGACATTCAATTAAAACCCCGAGTATGTTGTTTATAGAGTTTACGTGCTTTAAGATTCTTTATCTTTTTTAGTCACGGGTTCTTTTTCAATTTTAATGAAATAATGAAACGGATTATGCAGGAAATCTTTAAATATATTAAAGACTACTTTAGGAAGTAATCTAAAATTTACTCCTCTCGATTTTAAAGCGAGGTATAAGGTGATTGAAAAACTAACTATAAAATTCACTAACCCAATTAGTAATGCTCCAATTACGGCTAGTAGAATAGTGTGATGACTAAAATCGTAATTCATAATTGAATAACCCAAGTTTGCCGAGCTAAAGGCAACGTGTCTAATATCGATATCAAAAGGTAAAACATGACTCAATAAAAATGTAGAACCCAGAAAAAATCCAAGACTAATATTCCCAAACATGGTTCCCCATTTTTTATCTACAAATGTCGCTAATTTCTCACTTTTTAGTAAAAAACGATTGTTTCGAATACGATGAGGTATTTTTGAAGCAATTACTTTATTATCTACAAAACCAGAAACTAACCCCGAAAACGCTAAGAAAAAACCAGCAATTGCAGCGAAGAAAACCAGTTGAAAACTTGGTACAATTTTATGAATAAGGTATACCGGTTTTACAATCTTAGCCATATCTGCAGTGCTAAATATTTGAATAAAAAGCATGAATATACAGGCCGAAAATATGGCCATTAAAAAGTTTCCCATAACCGAAATAAATTGGCTTCGAAACACCTTTCTTACTATAATGGTAATACTTTTAATCGAATCATATTTTAAAGTACCTTCCTTATCAATGTTTTTAGCCAGTGTCGTAGCCGTCATAGCGGGTTGTTTTGTCGCAATAATTCCTCCCAATTGATTGACAATAATAAAGCACAGGGCATAATTTATACTAAATAGGATAGCATTACTAACCTCCGATAAATCATAAGTATATAAAAGAAGTTTGAAAAGAGCGAATAAGGCAATTATGCCTCCTCCAAATAAAGAGCGGTAGAAGAATTTCCAGTATTCTTTAGTCGTTTCAGCAATATACTTTTCACCTTTGTTAGAGGTGTGTTCTACAATTTCTATAGCAACCAAATCAGAATGTCTACTCAGGTAGCGTCTAACACTATCTTTATGTTTAGAATACACAATAAAGTCGGCCAAGATGTTCTCCCAATGTTGTTTTGAGGAAATATGTATTTTTAAATGAAGTAATTCCTTTATTCTAATGGTGTATTCTAGAATCCGCCTAGTAACTAGGGTTAGGTGAAAACTTGTTCCTATTTTACTTTTGTTTTTTCTTAAATCAATAATAAGAAGCTCTATGGCTTCTAAAGAATTAAAAAGTTGTAACGTCTCTTCTTCATCGAATTCAGATAAGTCGTTTACTTTTTTTAGTAACAACTCGAAAGGTTTAGAGTTTAATTCGATGGAATTATATTTAGCTTTAATATCGCTATCTAAACCAAAGGCAATAACCTTTGCGCATAATGCTTTAATACTTAGGTCTAATTGCTGGGAAATGTTGCTTTCTGATATTGTACTTAAATCTATTAGAGATAATACGTGCTGTACAGGGTTTTCTCGGTTCAGTAAAAAATATTCTATGGTACCTTCGTCAGGAATATTGGGTAATATTTTTCTGTAAAGACGATTTACTATCCCAGAACTAAACCCGTACTCTTCCATTATTGAATACTTGGTAAAAAATGAATAAAAATTTAAAGACTCTGATTTCATAGGTTGGCGCGCTTTTCTAAAAAAATATCATTTGCAATCTGTACTCCGGAATATTAACAATAAACGACTTAAATAAAACATAGAGAGTTAAAAGATGTTAACTTTTTTAGATTAGAGAAAAGTTTATATGTAAGCACTTTTAGAGCGATTTTAATAATCTAAAATAATGAATTTATTTAGAGGTCGCAAGTTCTATTTCTAGTGGGCCAATGGTTTTAAATCAAATCAAACTGCGACTTAGGTATGTGGTTTTATAGTGTTAAAATAGAGGTGTTAATCCCGGTGAATCTTGTTGAAAAGAGCTAATTTAGAACGAAAACATAATATTAAGTCGGAGTTAAAATACGAAAATATCTTCATAGATTTATGGCATGAAATTATTAAAAAATACAAGCTTACTTTTTTTTGTTTGTACAATGTTACTAATACCTAGCTTTAATCTTGTTTACAGTCAGAATAAACAAATTAAAGATAGTTTGTCTTACTTTATAGAAACAGTCGCTAATCCAAAAAATATAACGAATTTAAGTCGTGCCTATTTATACTTTGAAAAGCTTAAATATGAAAGCTTAAAAAAGCAAGACACTAATAATGTGTTATTTAGTTTGCAACATTTATCCAAGGTACAATATAGTTTAGGTGATTATTTTGGAAGCGAAAATTCGGTGGTCGAAGGTTTAAGTGTTTTAGCGGTATGCGACGGCGATACGTATTTAAACTTTAAATTAAGTTTTCTTAATAAGCTAGGTAAGATATCTGCTAAGCGGTTGGATTACGATACAGCCATCCAGTATTACAATCAGGCTATAGCCATAGCGAAAGATCAGGAACACCTTAATATTATTCATAATAATAAGGCTTTAATTTATGTAAAGCAGGAAAAATATGAGTTAGCAGAACAGGAATTTAAAGGTGTATATGAAAATAGTTTGGGGCTCGACAATGATTTCGAAACCAACAAGTCATTAAATAATTTAGGTTTTGTACAATCTAAATTAAACAAACCAGAAGGATTAACAAACATGCTAAAAGCCTTGGAATTAAAAAAAGCTATAAATCATTCTACAGGTTTGTATTGGAGTTACTCTAATCTTTCTGAATATTACAGGGACCAGAACGATATAAAACAAGCCAAGTTTTATGCCGATAAAAGTTACGAGTTAGCAAAACAAATTAATAGTCCGGCGTTAATAAAACAGGCTTTAGCAAAACTAATCGCTATTAATGGAGATGAATATGCTCAGGTATATTTGGCAATTTCAGATAGTTTATCTGTGATTCAACAATTACAGGAAAATAAGTATTCTAAAATTAAATACGACTACTCGAGAAATGAACAATTAGCGAATGTTACAGAAATTGAAAAAGAACGACAAAAACGATGGAAGCTCACCTATTTATCTATAGGAATTTTCTTGGCTTTTATGTCGGGGGTTGCTATTGTTTTTCAGAAATTAAAATACCGAAGGGAAAAAATCCAACAGGTTTACATAACCGAAAAGCGTATTTCGAAAAAAATTCACGATGAGGTTGCGAACGATGTACATCGCGTAATTAACAAATTACAGTTTCAGTCGCATATTAGTGAAGACATAATGGACGATTTAGACCATATTTATACGCAAACACGAGATATTTCTAAAGAAAATAGCCATTTAGATGTAGAACATAATTTTGAAGAATTGTTAAACGACTTATTGTTGAGCTATAAAACTTCCGAAGTAAATATAATTACTAAAACAGCTCCAGAAATTAATTGGAATAAAATAGAAGCTTATAAAAAAGTAACTATTTTCCGGTTAATACAAGAGCTTTTGGTAAATATGAAAAAACACAGTAATGCTTCAATAGTAGTACTTAAATTTAGTAAAAGTAGAAGAAAAATTGTGGTGGCTTATTCGGATAATGGCAATGGTTGTGAAATAAAAAAGGGTTCTGGCGTTCAAAATATGGAAACCCGTATAAAATCTACAAATGGAACCATTACTTTTGAATCAGAACCGGATAAAGGTTTTAAAGCTAAAATAACCATATAGATATGTTTAAAAAAGTTTTAATAGCAGACGATTACGATGTGGTAAATGAAGGTGTGCTTAGTATGCTTAATGATATAGGTGTTACTAACGTAAAAAGCGAACAGTATTGCGATATGGCATTGCTTAAGATTAAAACAGCGAATCACGAAAATGATCCTTTCGATTTATTGATAACAGATTTGTCCTTTAAAACAGACTTTAAGGATGCTCGCTTAAAATCTGGAGACGAACTTGTTCATGCCATAAGAGAAGAAGGTTTCGATATTCCTATTATTGTGTATTCTACCGAAGATCGTCTGCAACGTGTAAGAACATTGGTAAATAAATACAATATTAATGCGTATGTCTGTAAAGGCCGTAGAAGTATTTTTGAATTGAGGCAAGCGATTTCAGTAATTGAGAACAATAAATTATTTCTGTCTCCCGCAGTAGAAAATGCTCTAAATCCGCAGACGTCCTTAGAAATGGACGACTACGATATTAACCTTATTAAATATTTATCTGAAGGTTTATCGTACAACGATATTACTATTAAATTGGAAAAACAGAATATTAAACCAAGAAGTTTAAGTTCTATCGAAAAGCGTTTAAATAAATTAAAACTAGATTTTAAAGCAAATAATGTGATTCACCTTGTAGCTATCGCTAAAGACTTAGGTCTTATTTAAGGATTTCTAACTTCATAGATTTTTGACTTAAAAACACGCTGTATGGGGTGTTTTTTTTGTTTATAATTTAATTAATAATAAGTAAATAATCTTGTGCTTTTATGAGTTATTATTAGATTATATTTGCCCAAGTTGTAAGCAGGGTGTTGAAACTCAGCTTATTCATTTTTAAATGTGTTTTGTTATGAAAATATTTCAGTGTAGTCATTGCGATTTTCCCGTGTTTTTCGAGAATACAACTTGCGAAAGTTGTGGGTCTGCTTTAGGGTATTTAGATTTTGAAAATGAAATTTTAGCCAACAATACCAATCAGTTAAAGTGGGATATTAACGGCGAGAGTTATACATACTGTAAAAATAAAAATTTACATGCATGTAACTGGTTGGTTCCAGTAAACGACGATAATGGTTTTTGTAATTCTTGCGAGTTAAATAGAACCATACCAGATTTAGATATTCCTGAATATTACGAACGCTGGCAAATTATGGAAATTGCCAAGCATAGACTTATTTATGCTTTACAACGTTTACAGCTTCCAATAGTTAGTCAATTTGAAAATCCGCAATCCGGATTATTTTTCGATTTTTTATCCAAGGAAGATGCAAATGTCGATGGTAAAAAGGTAATGACGGGGCATGCCAATGGTGTAATTACTATTTTGTTAGCAGAAGCAGATACTGTGAGTAGGGAGCAAACTCGAATTTCTCTAAATGAGAAATACCGCACCTTAATTGGGCATTTTAGGCATGAAGTTGGACATTATTATTGGGATAGAATATTCCGGTCTAACGATGTTTTTTTAAAGGAATATAGAGCCCTTTTTGGAGACGAAAGTCAGGATTACGGGGAATCTTTAAAAGTACATTATAAGAATGGTGCGCCGGATAATTGGAAAGAAAATTTTATAAGTACTTACGCATCATCTCATCCATGGGAAGACTGGGCCGAAACTTGGGCGCATTATTTACATATTTTAGATGCTATGGAAACGGCTTTTTATTTTGGTTTAGAAGGGGTTCCTAACCTTCGGAATTCTCACCATATGCGTATTAATGCCATTTACCCTTATAAAGATAATATCTCCTTTAAGGCTATATTAGACGAAACCTCATCTTTATTTTATGCGGTGAATAGTATAAACAGATCTATGGGGATAACCGATGTCTATCCATTTGTGATTTCAGATAAAGTAAAAGAGAAATTAGAATTTATCCATCAGATTTTACAGCGTTATAAGGAAGCCAACAAAGAAAATTAATTTATTCTACAAGAAATTTTCGTTTCGTAAAAAATGGTTGGCTTTTCGAAGTTGAAAGTATTAAAGAGTGTGTATCTAAACTGTGTATAATTTGTATACATAAAATGTTAAACTGTGTATTTTTTACACACAGGTTTTTTGTTAAAAAATGCTAAAACCCTTGTATGTAGTGGGTTTGTTGTAATGGCATATGTATTGCTAATCTATAAGTGTCTACCGATTTACATATTGGTAACATTTAAAAAGATAGATAACTTTAGTAGCACATATATTATGGAAACAGCAACACTAACCTCATCTCAAGTAGAATATTCACAAACTGCGTATAGTAGTTTGTCACTTATAAATAGATTATTTTTTAGTAATGAATCATTTGTTAAAAGAAACACCAAACACTTAAGTGCAATGGTTTTTACGAGCATTTGTTTATTTATGATCGGAACTGCATTTGGCATTTTTGCTTTTTATCAAGAATTCAACGATATTTTATTAAACCCACTTTATAACCCTATAGCTTATGGCGCTTTTTTCGTTTTAAATGGTTGGTTGTTATTTAGTGCTGTAGTATATCTATACAAGTTAAATCTATATTTAAAAAATAAGTCATCAGAATTTGCTACTGAAGAAACTGAAAATATAGTAATTAATAAGGTTGCTGTATCAGAAGTTGCTGGTTCTGTTATTGAAACTGAGCATGCTTTAAGTAACCCAATAAAAACATTTATAGAGAAGTTCAACGCTTCTATAGCGCAAGCTATTCTAACTACTAAAACCGTTATTGTTACACGTATATCTGTAGCGCATAATAATGGTAAAGCCCTTTTAGATCAGGTAGAATCCTATTTTATTAATTTAGATAAGGAGCTAAAACAAGGATTAGATATTCGTGCATTTAACGACTTACATTTCAAATGAATGTCAATGTATAAGAACGCTTATTAATCCTAATAATTTAAGGTAAGCCACTAAAGTATTACTTAAAGAAAAATTAGTCGATAAATAAATATATTAAAACCTTCAAGAGTTTATATTCTTGAAGGTTTTTTTTGTTTAAATAGTTCCAATTTTTCAGAGTGTAATTAGAAAATTACTTAAACCTTTAAGTAGATTAAAAAACGGATTTTTAATGGTGAATAATACGGGTGTAAAAGGCTTATATTGTTGATGTTTTTGCCATATTTTAGCATAGAAAAGTATACAAGCGTTTACAGTTTTAAAAAACCTAATGTGTAGATATTATTCAATATTTTGAGATATAATTCCTAAATTCATATTTAATTGAAGGTATTCTTGTCGTTTTTGTTGAATTTAAAAAAAGAACAAAGATGTTGACAATAAAAGAATCTTCATTTTTATAGTTACTCAATAAAACATGTTTTTCTTTAGAGATGTATCATTTAGGAATAGATTTAGGTAGTTCGTCAGTTAAAGTCGCTTTAGTTGATGCTGACAGCGGAAAAAAAATAATATCACTTCACGAACCTCCAAACGAGATGGGGATTATTGCGGTTAATCCAGATTGGGCAGAGCAAGATCCAAATATGTGGTGGACGCATGTGTGTAATGCGATAAAACGTGTTATAAAAGAATCGGATGTTAACGTTTCGCAGATAAAAAACATAGGAATTTCTTACCAGATGCACGGTTTAGTTATCGTAGATAAATCTGGACACCCATTAAGAAATTCAATAATTTGGTGCGATAGCCGTGCTGTTAATATTGGTCGGAAAGCATTAGAAGATTTAGGTGAAACCTTCTGTGGCGAACATATGCTAAATGCTCCAGGAAATTTTACGGCTTCTAAATTAAAATGGGTTATAGATAATGAACCTGAAACATACAAAAGCACTTATAAATTTATGTTGCCAGGCGATTTTATCGCATATAAACTTACCGGGAAAATGGCGACCACTAAAAACGGATTGTCCGAAGGTGTTTTATGGGATTATAAAGCAGACGAGGTTGCTACTGGCTTATTAGATTATTATGGGATTGATAAAAATCTAGTCCCAGAAATAGTAGAGAATTTTACCAACCAAGGAAGTGTAAACGAACAAGCATCTAAGGACACCGGTTTGCCATTGGGAGCTCAGGTTACTTACCGTTCCGGAGACCAGCCAAACAATGCATTGTCACTTAATATTTTTAATCCGGGGGAAGTTGCTGCTACAGGTGGTACTTCGGGCGTTGTGTATGCGGTTTCCAATAATTTAAAACCTCAAGAGATTTCAAAAGTAAATCATTTTGCACATATTAATTACACTAAAGAAGAACCTATTATAGGAACACTTCTAAATATAAATGGTGCAGGGATTCAGTACCGTTGGTTGCGGAATAATTGTGGAAACGATTCTTACGAAACCATGAATACCAAAGCTTCAGAAGTAGAAGTTGGTTCTAATGGTGTAGTTATTATACCATTTGGAAACGGAGCAGAGCGCATGTTAGAAAATAAAAATGTAGGCACGCATATTTTAAACCTCAATCTAAATTCACACGGTAATGCGCATTTGTATCGTGCATCTTTAGAAGGTATCGCTTTTTCGTTTGTTTATGGCGTTGAAATTCTGAAAAAAGATATAGGTGATATTAAAGTTATTCGTGCTGGTAATGATAATTTATTCCGTTCAGAAATCTTTGCAAACACTGTAGCTACACTAATTAATCATGACATCGAAATTTATAACACTACGGGAGCTGTAGGAGCGGCTAGAGCGGCAGGTTTAACAGATGGGAATTTCGATAAATTTGGTGAAAATATTACCAATAACGATCATGTGATGACGTATACCCCTTTGGAAAATAAGGCACCGTATGAAACCGCATACGAAAGTTGGAAAAATGAATTAGAAATGATATTAAAACACAAATAAATTATGGCAACATTAGGAAATAAGGAGTATTACAAAGGCATCGGAGATATAAAATTTGAGGGAAAAGAATCCGACAATCCGTTAGCATTTAAATATTATAATCCGGAACAAGTTGTAGCAGGAAAAACAATGCGCGAGCATTTTAGATTCGCCATTTCGTATTGGCATACGTTCTGCGGAACAGGAGGCGATCCGTTTGGACCAGGAACTTTAAATTTTCCTTGGGACGAACCATCAGATGCTATTGAAGCTGCAAAAGCAAAAGCAGATGCCGCTTTTGAATTTATTACTAAAATGGGTTTCGATTATTACTGTTTTCACGACGTAGATTTAGTAAGAGAAGGATCTACTTTTGGAGAGTTAGAAAGTAGGTTAGCAACAATTACCGAGTATTTAAAAGAAAAACAAAAAGCTTCAGGTGTAAAATTACTTTGGGGAACTGCCAACTGTTTTTCTAATCCGCGTTATATGAATGGTGCATCAACCAATCCAGATTTTAATGTATTAGCAAGAGCTGGTGGTCAGATTAAATTGGCTATGGATGCAACTATTGCTTTAAATGGAGAAAATTATGTGTTCTGGGGTGGTCGTGAAGGTTATATGAGCTTATTAAACACAGATATGGGTCGTGAATTAGACCATATGGGACAGTTTTTAGGTATGGCTAGGGATTATGCACGAGCACAAGGTTTTAAGGGGAACTTCTTTATCGAGCCTAAACCAATGGAGCCAATGAAGCATCAATACGATTTTGACTCTGCTACAGCTATTGGGTTCTTAAAAGAATATGGTTTAGATAAAGATTTTAAAATCAATATCGAAGTCAATCACGCAACTTTAGCACAACACACATTCCAACATGAAATTGCTACCGCAGCAAAAGCGGGTATGTTAGGAAGTTTAGATGCAAACCGTGGAGATTACCAAAACGGTTGGGATACAGATCAGTTTCCAAATAATATTCAAGAGACTACAGAGGCCATGTTGGTGTTTTTAAAAGCAGGTGGTTTACAAGGTGGAGGTGTGAATTTCGATGCTAAAATTAGAAGAAATTCAACAGATATGGAAGATGTATTCCATGCGCATATTGGTGGAGCAGATACGTTTGCAAGAGCTTTATTAACTGCAGATAAAATTATTACATCTTCGGCTTACGATACATTAAGAACAGAACGATACAGTAGTTTCGATTCAGGAAAAGGAAAAGATTTTGAAAACGGAAAATTAAACTTTCAAGATTTATATAAAATCGCTCAAGAGAATGGCGAATTAGAATTACAAAGTGGAAAGCAGGAATTATTCGAGAATATAATCAACCAATATATTTAATAAACACCCTTAAAGGTGTTATAAAGCTGTATCGTATTCAATATAAAGGATACGATGCAGTTTTGTTATTCCATTTTTATAGTAAAACAAATTAACTAAACCACATAAACATGTCAACTTCACACAATGCAGCCTTTTTATGGCGCTTAACCTTGGTCGCGACCTTGGGAGGATTACTCTTTGGTTACGATACAGCAGTAATTTCTGGTACCGTTAGCTCATTAGATGAATTTTTCGTGCTCCCCTTCGGGTTGTCCGAAATGGCTTCTAATGCACGGCTAGGATTTTTGGTCTCAAGTGCTTTAATAGGATGTATTATTGGTGGGATTACAGGTGGTTTTATTAGTCGGAAATTGGGACGAAAAAACGGACTAATATTAGCCGGGATTTTATTTTTATTATCTGCAATAGGATCTTCTGCTCCAGAGTTGTTTCTAAAACCCATAGGTGAAGGAGATCACACATTTATTTACTTCTTTATAGTATACAGAATAATTGGTGGTATTGGAGTTGGATTAGCGTCTATGTTATCTCCGCTCTATATCGCAGAAATCGCACCTGCAAAAAATAGAGGTCGATTAGTTTCTATGAATCAATTTGCTATTGTTTTCGGGATGTTAATTGTATATTTTGTTAATTATTATATTTCTAGTTTAGGAAACGATAATTGGCTTAATACTATAGGATGGCGTTGGATGTTTGCTTCGGAAATAATACCTGCTAGTCTATTCCTGTTCTTTTTAATGTTTGTTCCAGACACACCAAGGTCTTTAGTGTTAAAATCTAAGCCAGAAAAAGCTTTAGATGTCTTAACAAAAGTGAATGGTGCTGCGGAAGCTAAGATTATTCTTTCTGAGATTAAAAATACAGTAACAGCTAATTCGGGGAAGCTCTTTTCTTATGGAGTGCCTGTAATTATATTCGGAATACTGCTATCTGTTTTTCAACAATTTGTTGGGATAAATGTAGTGCTCTATTATGCTCCCGAAATTTTTAAAAGTATGGGCTCTGGTACAGATACTGCTTTAATGCAAACCATAATTGTAGGGGCTATAAATTTATTATTTACCGTTCTAGCAATGCAAACCGTCGATAAATTTGGAAGAAAACCATTAATGATTATTGGTGCTTTGGCTATGGCTGTAGCGATGTTTGCCTTGGGAACATCATTCTTTAGTCATTCACTAGGTCTGTTTTCTCTAATTTGTATGTTGGTATATGTCGCGGGTTTTGCGATGAGCTGGGGGCCTGTAACCTGGGTGCTTCTATCTGAGATTTTCCCAAATAACATTCGTGGAAAAGCTTTAGCTGTTGCCGTAGCGTGCCAATGGGTTGCCAATTATTTAGTGTCTTGGACGTTCCCGATGATGGATAAGAATAGTTACTTAATTGAACAATTTAATCACGGATTTGCTTATTGGATTTACGGACTAATGGGAGTTCTTGCCGCATTCTTTGTTTGGAAATTTATTCCTGAAACCAAAGGAAAAACATTAGAAGAGATGAATGATTTATGGACTAAAAAATAAAATAATAATAGATAACTAAAATCCAATACTGATAATCGTATTGGATGATAAAACTTTTAATGGCCAGTACATAAATTTATTTCAATATAAAATTTAGGTACTGGCTATTTTATTACTAAAGGTTTTGTGCTATTACGTTCTATAAGTGTTGTTTTTATTGTTCTTGTTTCGAAAACGGGATCAGCATCTTGAGGTTGTTCTATTTTCGAAATCAGTATTTCTGTAGCGGTCTTTCCCATAAATACACTATGCTGATTAATACAAGTAATGGAAGGTTTTGTGTATTTAAAAAAGTCACTACTTGTAAAGCTAATTATAGAAATATCGTCAGGGATAGTATACCCGCGATCTTGAGCAATTACCATCGCTTCCACAGCAGAAAACTCTTCTAATCCTATAATAGCATCTACATCCTGATAATCTAACATGGTTTTTATTTCGGTCTCGAAGTCGTATTCGGGCTTTATAAGTGTTATTATTTTTTTATTAACTGGTAGTTTGTAATCTTCTAGGGCCTTTAAATATCCGTTAATTCTTAATTTAATAATTCCCACATTTTTTAAGGTAGAAACCACCGAAATATGTTTACATCCGGTTTTTATTAGGTGTTCTGTAGCTTTATAGGCACAGTTAAAATCGTCTACAATAACTTTATCGGTAATCACGGAATCTGAAATACGATCGAACATGACTATGGGGCCAGCATTTTCAATAAATTCTTCCAAATGTTTAAAATGCTGTTTAGATTCGGTTTCTTCACTTAATGAAATAAGTAAGCCATCTATTAAACCATTTTCTAACATGTTTACAGAAGCGATTTCTTTATCTAATTTTCCATGAGATACAATGGTAATTACATTATAACCTTTATCGTTTGCGATCTGTTCTATGCCACTAAACGTTTTTACGAAAAACGGATTTAAAATTGAAGGCATAATAACACCTATGGTTTTAGTTTTTTTGTTTAATAGACTTAAGGCTATGCGATTGGGTCTATAATTGTGCTGCAACGCATACTCCTGAATTTTTTCTTTTGTCGATATACTAATTTCATGACTGTCTTTTAACGCTTTAGAAACGGTAGCAATAGAGACATTAAAGGCTAGTGCTATTTGTTTTAATGTGATGCGTTGTTTCATAAAATGTTTAAGCTTTTAAAATCTAAATAATATTGATACGCTGTTCTTGTAAAAGTATTAAAATAGCTTACAAATTAAAACCAGTAAATTTTTTAAATAACTTTGCTATGGGGATTCATTTATCAAAACCATTGTATTGGAAATAGTTAATCCGAATAATTAAATAAAAGTTAATATTATTGGTAATTACTAAAAATCATAAAAATACGCTAAAATAGTAGTGGTAATAGTTGTTTAAGTAAAGTATTTTATCTTAAATTTGTCGCGTTAAGAGAGATTGAATTAATAGCAGATTTTAATTTTTTAATTAACAATTTTGGACACGTAGTGAGCCAATAATTCATAGTGATGCAAGATAAAACTAAATTTTTTTTAATCCTTTTTATACTGGTAGGGGTAATATGTTTTGCTCAAACGCCACCTACACCACGAGCAATGGATGGACCTCCAGGCCCTCCTACAGGTGTTCCTATAGACGGTGGTTTAGCCATTTTAATAGCTGCCGGAGCATATTATGGTGTCAAAAAATCTTTGAAACACTAAGGTTACTTTATATCAAACTCCAATAAGCGTTTTACATATTTCCCGAGTACATCAAATTCTAAGTTTACAGCATCCCCGATTTTAAAATACTTAAAGTTGGTATGTTCGAAAGTGTAAGGTATTATTGCGACACTAAATTGATTGCGTTTAGAATTAACCACTGTTAGGCTTGTCCCATTTACAGTAATAGAGCCTTTTTCTAT
The DNA here is from genome assembly GCF_051016085.1 of Formosa bonchosmolovskayae. Classification (GTDB taxonomy): domain Bacteria; phylum Bacteroidota; class Bacteroidia; order Flavobacteriales; family Flavobacteriaceae; genus Formosa. The sequence goes on along the minus strand of NZ_CP174605.1, from coordinate 1,107,316 downwards.
TGTAATATTATTTAGTTCTTTATCGTATTCAAAAGTAAATAACCAACTTCCAGAAGTTTCTTTAATATCTATACATGTTGCAGTTTGGTCGACATGACCTTGTACAATATGTCCATCTAAGCGATCTCCAAGGAGCATAGCGCGTTCTAAGTTTACTAAATCGTCTGTTTTAAGAGATCCTAAGTTTGTTTTGTTTAAGGTTTCTTGTATGGCCGTTACAGTATATGTGTTTTCGCTTATGCTTACAACAGTTAGGCATACACCATTATGAGCCACACTTTGGTCTATTTTTAATTCAGAAGTTAATTCACTTTCTATGGTTACATGTAGATTACCTTGATCTGATTTAAGATTAGCAACACGACCTAAATTTTCTATTATTCCTGTAAACATATTAATTCAATTATTTGGTTAAATTTGTATCTGTAAAATTACGAACAAAATAGTTATCAAGTTTAATGAAGAAAGAAGAAAATATAATAGTTGGAATTTCAATTGGAGACTTGAATGGGATTGGTGGTGAAATTGTATTGAAGACTTTTGAAGACCCAAGAATACTAGAATTTTGTACGCCGGTGATTTTCGCTTCAGTTAAAGTGATGTCTTTTTTTAAGAATCATTTTAAAATGGATATAAATTTTAATGGTATTAACCATATTAACCAGATGGTTATAGGTAAGGTTAATGTTTTAAATTGTTGGAAAGAGAATGTGTCTATAAATTTCGGAAAAGAAGATTTTAAAATAGGCGAATATGCTATTAAATCTCTTGAATCTGCAACTGCGGCGCTAAAAGAAGGCACTATAGATCTTTTAGTAACCGCACCTATTAACAAACACAATATTCAGTCGGATAAATTTAAATTTCCAGGTCATACAGATTATCTAGCGCAAGAGTTAGAAGGAGAAAGTTTAATGTTTATGATTACTGACACTTTAAAAGTAGGCTTGTTAACCGATCATGTTCCTGTAAGTGAAATTGCAAACCATATTACTCCTGAATTAATTGAGAAGAAAATCAGTACCGTATATAAATCACTTCAACGAGATTTTCAGATTTCTAAACCAAAAATTGCTGTTTTAGGCATCAATCCGCATACAGGGGATAATGGTGTGATAGGTAATGAAGATGATACCATTTTACGTCCTACTTTGGCTAAAATTAAAGAGAGTGGCAAATTGGTTTATGGCCCATATGCAGCAGATAGCTTCTTTGGATCGAATAATTATAAGAATTTTGACGCTATAATTGCCTCGTATCACGATCAAGGATTAATTCCGTTTAAAACTTTATCGTTTGGAGAGGGTGTAAATTATACGGCGGGCTTAAATAAAGTACGTACATCTCCAGATCATGGTACAGCATTCGAAATCGCAGGGAAAGGTATTGCAAACGTAAGCTCGTTTAAAGAAGCGTTATTCTCAGGAATACAGATTTATAAGCACCGTTTGGAGTATGATAAGCTTGTGAAAAGAGTGTAAAATATTAAATAAAAAAGATATAAACAAAAAAATGTTTATAAGTAAGCTTGTGTAAAATAAAAATTCATATATTTGCAGGCTCAAATTAGATATGGAAATGAAGCTGTTGAAAGAATTTACAATCCAATTCGTTGGATTAAAATTAGGCAAACATCAATTCGAATATCAAATTGGACAAGAGTTCTTTGCACATTTTGGGTATGAAGATTTTAATGATGCTGATATTCAGGTACATGTTCTTTTCGAAAAGAAGAATACGTTATTGGAATTGCATTTTGAAATCTCGGGAATTGTAAATGTCTATTGTGATGTCACAAACGAACCTTACGATCAACCTATTCAAAATGAATTTGATTTGGTAGTGAATTTTGGTGATGAGTATAATGACGAAGAGATTGATTTACTAATTATTCCTCACGGGGAATATGAATTAAATATACAACAGTATATTTATGAATTAATAGTGTTAGCAATTCCTACGAAACGTGTTCACCCTGGAGTTGAAGATGGCACGTTACAATCAGAAATACTCGATAAACTAGAAGAATTGAGTCCTAAAATTAAGGAAGAAAAAAAAGACCAAGAGGAGTCAGACCCTCGATGGAATACATTAAAGAAACTATTAACGGATAATAAATAAATAGAAAATGGCACATCCTAAAAGAAAAATCTCGAAAACAAGAAGAGATAAGAGAAGAACACATTACAAAGCAACTGCGCCACAGATTGCTACATGTCCAACGACAGGAGAAGCTCATTTATATCACAGAGCACACTGGCACGAAGGTAAATTATATTACAGAGGTCAAGTTTTAATCGACAACTCAGAGGTAGAAGAAAATTTAGCATAAGTATTATGCAAGCATATAAAAAAACGCTCCATTGTGAGCGTTTTTTTTGTCATATAGTTTTCTATAAGTCAAAAACAACTTAATTTGCATTCAATTAAACCAAAAAATTAAGTAATTTGGCCGTAAAATTGATGTTTCAGGTCTAATTATCTAAGTTTTGGTTCAATAATTTATACGCTATGAGTAAAATAACAGCGGCTATTACAGCTGTAGGAGGATATGTGCCCGAACATGTTTTAACAAATAAGATGTTAGAGTCTATGGTTGAAACTAATGATGAATGGATTACATCGAGAACTGGAATTAAAGAACGTCGTATTTTAAAGGAAGAAGGGCAAGGAACTTCTTTTCTAGCTATAAAGGCTGCTCAGGATTTAATTAATAAGTCGGGAGTAGATCCTACACAAATCGATTTAGTAATTGTTGCTACTGCAACACCAGATATGAAAGCTGCTGCAACGGCATCTTTTACAGCAACAGCGATTGGAGCGGTAAATGCGTTTGCATACGATTTAGAAGCTGCGTGTTCCAGTTTCTTATTCGGAATGTCTACAGCATCCAGTTACATCGAGTCTGGACGGTATAAAAAAGTATTACTTATTGGAGCAGATAAAAACTCTTCAATGATTAATTATAAAGACCGAGCAACATGTATTATTTTTGGAGATGGTGCCGGTGCAGTGTTATTCGAACCTAATGAAGAAGGTTTAGGATTACACGACGAATATTTAAGAAGCGATGGTGCTGGTAGAGATTTTCTACAAGCTACCTATGGCGGATCATCTTACCCTGTAACTCCCGAAGCGGTAGCCGAAGGAAAGCACTTTGTGTTTCAGGATGGGAAAACGGTATTTAAAAATGCAGTGTCTAATATGGCAGATGTTGCTGAAAAAATATTAGAACGAAATAATTTATCTAAAGACGATATTTCTTGGCTTGTAGCCCACCAAGCAAACAAGCGCATTATAGATGCAACAGCTAAACGAATAGATTTAGACTCAGAAAAAGTAATGATTAATATAGAAAAGTACGGTAATACGACTTCTGCTACATTACCATTATTACTTTTTGATTATGAAAAACAACTTAAAAAAGGCGACAAATTAGTTTTTGCTGCTTTTGGAGGTGGTTTTACATGGGGATCTATTTACTTAACCTGGGCATACAATTCTTAATTGACTAATAATAACTTATTTTAAAATCTAATTTATTATGGATTTAAAAGACATTCAAAATTTAATCAAATTCGTTGCTAAATCTGGTGCAAGCGAGGTTAAATTAGAAACCGATGATGTAAAGATTACCATCAAAACTGGTGGTGACGATAAAGGTGAAACTACAACTTATGTACAACAAATACCTGTAGGAACTCCAGTTGCTCAGGCTCCTGTTGCACCACAAACTGTAGCAACCACCCAAGCAGCACCTGCCGAGGCAGAAGCGAATTCAAAATATATAACTATTAAATCTCCAATTATCGGGACTTTATATAGAAAACCCTCTCCAGACAAACCACTGTTTGTAGAAGTTGGTCAAACTATAGCCGAAGGTGATGTACTTTGTATTATTGAAGCGATGAAACTTTTTAACGAAATCGAATCAGAAGTATCTGGTAAAATTGTTAAAATACTTGTAGATGATGCGTCTCCAGTAGAATTCGATCAACCATTATTCTTGGTAGATCCATCATAACAAATTTTAAAATTCCAAAACAAATCCCAATTGACTTGGAATTTGGAATTTGAGATTTTTAAATTGTATACGTTATGTTTAAAAAAATACTAATAGCCAATAGAGGGGAAATAGCACTACGTGTTATTAGAACCTGTAAAGAAATGGGAATTAAAACGGTTGCAGTTTATTCTACAGCCGATGCAGAAAGTTTGCATGTAAAATTTGCAGATGAGGCCGTATGTATAGGTCCTGCCGCAAGTAGTGAGTCCTATTTAAAAATGTCTAATATCATTGCTGCTGCAGAAATAACAAATGCAGATGCTATTCACCCAGGATATGGGTTTCTTTCAGAAAACGCAAAATTTTCTAAAATATGTGAGGAACACGATATCAAGTTCATTGGGGCTTCTGCCGATATGATCTCTAAAATGGGAGATAAAGCCACAGCAAAGGAAACTATGAAAGCTGCCGGAGTACCATGTGTGCCTGGTAGTGATGGTATTATTTCAGATTTCGAAATGTGTCAAAAAGTAGCCTTAGAAACCGGATATCCAGTGATGCTTAAAGCAACTGCTGGTGGTGGTGGAAAAGGTATGCGTGCCATTTGGAAAGAAGAAGACCTAAAAGAAGGTTGGGATTCTGCCCGCCAAGAAGCTAAAGCAGCCTTTGGAAACGATGGTATGTACATGGAGAAACTTATTGAAGAACCAAGACATATCGAAATCCAAATTGTAGGAGATTCTACAGGTAAAGCATGCCATTTATCAGAACGGGATTGCTCTATTCAGCGTCGTCACCAAAAGCTAACAGAAGAAGTACCTTCGCCATTTATGACGAAGAAACTGCGTGATGCTATGGGGGCTGCAGCTGTTCGTGCCGCAGAATATATAAAGTACGAAGGGGTGGGAACTATCGAATTTTTGGTAGATAAGCACCGTAATTTTTACTTTATGGAAATGAATACGCGTATTCAGGTAGAACACCCAATTACAGAGCAAGTAATAGACTTCGATTTAGTTCGTGAGCAAATTCTTGTCGCTGCCGGTGTGCCAATTTTAGGTAAAAACTATACTCCTAACATGCATTCTATAGAGTGTCGTATTAACGCAGAAGATCCATATCACGGATTCCGTCCGTCTCCAGGTCGGATAAATACACTACATGCCCCAGGAGGTCATGGTGTGCGTTTAGATACACATGTTTATGCAGGTTATAGCATTCCGCCAAATTACGATTCAATGATTGCAAAGTTAATTACTACGGCGCAAACTCGAGAAGAAGCCATAAGTAAAATGAAACGTGCTTTAGACGAATTCGTAATAGAGGGTGTTAATACCACGATTCCATTCCACAGACAATTAATGGATCATCCAGATTATGTCGCTGGAAATTATACTACTAAATTCATGGAAGATTTCGTAATGGAAAAACCTCCAAAAGAAGATTAAAATATACAAACTCCGGAATTTATTTCGGAGTTTTTTTATGGTGTTACTTTTGCTGCAAAAAGCAAAAGTCAGGCTATCTGCTATATCTTTTATTTTATAGAAAATAAAAGGATGCCACTTCTATCCTTAACACAACATTGGTTTATATAACTTTCGTGAAGTCATTACTAATGTTCGTTTAATGCAAGCTATAAATTAATTAAGATTTCATTTTAACCACATCATTTAGCTAGGTAAACACGTATTCTTTTTAGTGTTTTGCGTGTTTTTAGTTGATGTAAATAAGGCATTTACTTTAATTAGGTGCTATTCTTTCCGTTGGACTAATTTTTATGTAGTTAAACTAATATTCTTTTACTTATACAGGTACACCATTTATATTTGCGTCACCATAACATAAGTAGGTTAAGTTCATGGTAGATTTGGGGCAAAAAGGTGAACTTAACAGTTCGCCTTTTTCATTTTAAAATAGTTTCCAAAAAAAAATCGGACTATATAAAAATATAGCCCGACTGTAATATAGTATTTAAAACGTCTTATTATTTTGCTTCAGCATAACGACGTTCTACTTCGTTCCAGTTAATTACATTAAAAAATGCATCAATATATTCTGGTCTTTTGTTTTGGTAATTTAAGTAGTATGCATGTTCCCAAACGTCTAATCCTAAAATAGGAGTTCCGTCGCACTCAACACCTGGCATTAATGGGTTATCTTGATTTGGAGTAGAACAAACAGAAACTTTTCCGCCTTTGTTTACACATAACCAAGCCCAACCTGAACCAAATTGTGTTGCTGCAGCATTACTAAATGCTTCTTTAAAAGCATCTACAGATCCAAATGCTTCTTCGATAGCTGTTTTTAATTCACCTGATAAACGCCCTTTACCTTCTGGGTTCATTATTTCCCAAAATAAAGAGTGATTGTAAAAACCTCCACCATTATTTCTAACAGCTCCATTGCTCATGTCTAAACCTGTAAGGATATCTTCAATAGATTTTCCTTCTAAGTCAGTTCCTTCAATAGCGCCATTTAATTTTGTAGTATATCCTTGGTGGTGTTTAGTATGGTGTATTTCCATTGTACGTGCATCGATGTGTGGTTCTAACGCACCGTAAGCATATTGTAATTTCGGTAATTCGAAAGCCATAATATTTGTGTTTTTTATGATTAAAAATTTTATCTCTTTCAAATTTAAGTATAATACACGTCAATTAAAAATAATATATAGCTATCTAATCATCGATAGTTTTTATCTTGTATTCAAATTATTTAATAAGCATGGAGAGTAACACTACTTTTTCTATTTACGATGCTTCTGCAGGGAGCGGAAAAACATTCACCTTAGTAAAAGCCTATTTAACAATCTTGTTTAAATCGAAAAGCCATTTTCAGTTTAAAAATATTTTGGCTATAACGTTTACTAATAAAGCAGTATTCGAAATGAAAGAGCGTATTATTAAAACGCTTAAAGAATTTTCGGACGAGGCTGTTTTGGAGCAAGATAACGATATGTTTAGTTTGTTGTGTAAAGAGCTAAACATGGAGCCGGAAGCTTTACATAGCAAATCGAAAATGTTACTTCATACCATTATACATAATTACGCCGCTTTCGAGATTTCGACAATCGACGGATTTACACACAGAATTATTAGAACCTTTGCTCACGATTTAAAACTTCCTTTAAACTTTGAAGTCGATTTAGATTCCGAAAGTTTATTAAATAAAGCGGTTGATCGCTTAATAGCAAAAGCGGGAACCGATAAAGAAATTACCAATGTTTTGGTACAGTTTGCTATAGAAAAGGCAGACGATGATAAAAGTTGGAATATTGCATTAGATCTTTATAAAATAGCAAAACTACTTATTTACGAAAATGATATTCCATATTTAGAAACGTTAAAAGATAGAACATTGTCTGACTTTAGTACGTTTAAAAAGCAACTTTATAACGATTTAAACACACTAGAAGCTAGCATTACTGAAGCCGCCAAACATATATTAAATACATTCGAAAGTAATAATTTAACCGTTAAAGACTTTTCAAGAGGAACATTGTTTAATCATTTTGTAAATGCCTCAGAATTTAAAATACACGGACTTTATAAAAATCAACTAGAAGCGAATATAAAAGAAGGTAAAGTCTATACAAAGGCACTCGATCCTTCAAAAAAGGAGATTATAGATGGCCTTTTGCCTGTAATAGAGTCGACCTATTTAAAAATTAAAGAAGCCGTTTATTTATTTAAATTCAGAAAAACAATTTCTAAAAATTTAACCCAACTTTCGGTTTTAAACGCGATAAATCAAGAATTGACAGCGCTTAAAGATGAAGAAAATAAAATGCTGATTTCAGAATTTAATACTTTAATTAGTAAAGAAATCGCGGCGCAACCAACTCCTTTTATATACGAACGGTTGGGCGAAAAATTCAATCATTACTTTATAGACGAGTTTCAAGATACATCGACCATGCAATGGAATAACTTAATTCCATTGGTGTCAGAAGCGATAGATACTCACGATGTCGAGAAAGAACCGGGCTCTTTAATGATTGTTGGAGATGCTAAACAAGCCATTTACAGATGGCGTGGCGGAAAAGCAGAACAATTTATAGAGTTATCCGACTTAGATTCTAGCCATAATCCATTTAATACACCAAAAAACATAAAGTCTTTAGATACTAATTTTAGAAGCTTTAAAGAGGTAATTCATTTTAATAATTCATTTTTCGATTATGTCTCGGGAGCAACTTTTAGTAATGAAGTGTATGGAAACTTATACAAAAGAGCGAGTCAGCATCAGAAAAACGTAAATGAGGGATATGTAAATATTTCGTTCTTAGATTTAAAAGATGAGGATCGCAATGCGCTATATCCCGAACAGGTTTATAAAACGGTTGAAGATTGTTTGGCAAACGGATTTCAATTAAAAGATATTTGCATTTTGGTAAGAAAAACAAAAGACGCTGTGGTTACGGCAGATTATCTAAGTCAGCAGGGCATTCCTATCATTTCTTCAGAATTGTTACTGATTAAACAAGCACCCGAGGTCATGTTTATTACGCATCTGTCAACGCTTTTATTTCAACCGAAAAACGCCGAAATTAAGGCTGAAATCTTATATTTCTTAGCAGATAAATTTAATATTGAAGATAAACATGCCTTCTTTGCAAAATTCATTCTGCTAGATAATGTCGCGTTATTTGAAAGTTTTAAGCAATTCGGAATCCATACAAATGCAAGCGCTTTAATACAATTACCATTGTTTGATATGTTTGAAACTATGGTTAGAGAATTTAATTTAGTAGCGCATTCTAACGCTTATATTCAGTATTATTTAGATGTCGTTTTAGAATATACACAAAAGAAAGGTTCTGATATTTTTGGGTTTTTAGAGTATTTTGAAACTAAAATTGATAAGTTAAGTATTGTTTCTCCTGAAGGGCAGGATGCTGTTCAGATCATGACGATTCATAAATCGAAAGGATTAGAATTTCCAGTTGTTATTTTTCCTTTTGCCGATTTAGATATATATAAGGAGATAGATCCTAAAGAGTGGTTTCCTTTAAATGCCGAAGAGTTTAATGGTTTTTCGTGGACTTTATTAGATTATAATAAAGCTAATTTTGAAGAGTTTGGGGAAGAAGGTCTTGCTATTAGCAAAAAACATCAATCCGAACTAGAGCTGGATAGTCTTAACCTATTGTATGTTGCGTTAACCCGACCAGTCGAACAGCTTCATATTATTGGAAGTTTGGCATTAGATGCCAAAAAGAATGTTAATATTAAAAATTATAGTGGTTTGTTTATAGACTACTTAATGAAGAATCAGCTATGGCAAGAACATACTTTTAATTATCATTTTGGAAACCCGAAACGTCTTACTAAACCTAAAGTCGATGCGATGGCCGAAGATAAAGAAGGACAGGTAACCTTAGAGTTTATTTCTACAGCCAAAAAAGATCATAATATTAAAATAGTGGCAAGTAGCGGTTACTTGTGGGATACCAAACAGCAAGAAGCGATTGAAAAAGGAAATCTAGTCCATAATTTAATGGCGAACATAAAGACCAAATCAGATGTTGAAGGCGTGTTAAAAGATGCCGAACAATCGGGTTTGATTTCATCAGATCAATTAGAAGGGTTGCAAGAGCGTATTTTACAAATTATAGATCATTCGGAATTGGAGTCGTATTTTACTTCAGACCATACTATTTATACCGAACGGGATATAATCAAGGCCGATGGTACTATTTTAAGACCTGACCGTCTCGTAATTACTCCAAATAAACAAGTTTCTATTATAGATTATAAAACGGGAACAGCGTTAGATAAGCATAAACAGCAATTAATGTTGTATCAGGAAGGGATAGAGGCTATGGGTTTTGAGGTTGTCGCTAAAATTTTAGTCTATATTAATGAGGATATACAAGTCAAATACGCATAAAAATGTACTTTTCTGTAGGATGGAAAACGCTTAAAAAAAGAGACTGTACCGCGTGATTTTTAATTTTTTAATTACACAAATTTTTTAACTAATATTTTTAACTCTTTAACATTAGATCTTGTCTCAAAACGTGTCTAAAAGACGGTAAAAATGAGGTGTTTAAGCTGATAAATTTTTTTATTCGCGCCTTAATTTTGAATAAAAAATAAAACTAAAAATTGCGCCATCCCTTATAGATAAAGACTTGGGCGTATTTATGGCGGTTTTAAATAAGTAAGGCTCTATTTTAAAACGCTTCTAAACTCTTTAAGTTTCACATAAGTTGTCAATATTTTTTTATATTTGTCTTTGTTAATAAAATTTAACAACTTACTTTTGTTTACAATTAACACTTAAAAATTAAACTTTTGAATATGAAAAATCTTAGCAGATTATTGTTCGCAATGTTGCTGGTATTTGGTTTTAGCAACACTTATGCGCAAGATGACAACAACCCATGGGCGATTAGTTTCGGGGTAAACGCAGTAGACTTCTTTCCAAACGGAGACGGAGCACCTCTTAGTGAAGGTTTCGGAGACGAATACTTCAATACTGGAGATCACTGGAACGTTTTACCTTCTTTATCAACTATTACTGTAGCTCGTACTATAACAGATGGTTTATCATTTGGAGTAACAGGGTCAATTAATAAAATTGATAAATACGGTGATGATGAAGTTTCTGATTTATCTTACTACGGAGTAGATGGTACTTTTAAGTACGGTTTTTTACAACACAGTGTATTTAATCCATTCATCGGAGTTGGTGGGGGTTACACTTGGGTAGACGAAATCGGAGCTGGTACTGCAAACGGTACTTTAGGTTTCAATATCTGGTTTACTGAAAACATTGGTCTTACATTACAATCTTCTTATAAGCACTCTTTCGAAGACTATTTAACTTCTCATTTCCAACATACTGCAGGAATCGCTATCAAATTTGGTGGAAAAGATGCTGATAAAGATGGAATATACGACAAAGATGATGCTTGTCCAGATGTATTTGGTTTAGCTATCTTTAACGGATGTCCTGACACTGACGGTGATGGTATCGAAGATTCTAAAGATGCTTGTCCTAACGAAGCTGGTACAGCTGAATTTAATGGTTGTCCTGATACTGACGGAGACGGTGTAGCTGATCCAGAAGATAAATGTCCTACTGTAGCTGGTTTAGTAGCATTAAACGGATGTCCTGATGCTGATGGTGACGGTGTAGCTGATCCTGATGATAAATGTCCAAACGTTGCTGGTCCTGCAGAAAACAATGGTTGTCCTTGGCCTGATACTGACGGAGACGGTGTAGCAGATAAAGATGATGAGTGTGTAGATGTTCCTGGTACTGTTGCAAACAACGGTTGTCCAGAATTATCTGAAGCAGTTCAAAAATCTCTTAACGAATATGCTAAAACTATCTTATTCGATACAGGTAAATCTACTATCAAAACTCACTCTGCTGAAGTTTTAGAAAACATTATAGCTATTATCAATGAGTATCCAAACGCTACTTTTACAGTAGATGGTCACACTGATAGTTCAGGATCTGATGCTTTAAACATGAAGTTATCTGATGCTAGAGCAGCAGCTGTAAAAGATTACTTAGTAAATAAAGGTATTGACTCTTCAAGATTATCTTCTAAAGGATATGGTGAAGAAAAGCCAATCGATTCTAACAAAACTAGAGCTGGTAGAGCTAACAACAGACGTGTAGAAATTAACTTAGTTAAATAAGACTAAATCTGTTAAAATATAATTATCTAAAACGCCCCGTTTATTCGGGGCGTTTTTTATTTTTATAGCATGACAACTTTTATAGAAGAGGTTATTGCTAACCTACAAGAGAAAGGTCTCGATCTTTCGGAATTAAAATTTATTCTTCCTAGTAAACGTGCAGGGACATTCTTAAAGCATCAACTTTCAAGAACGACCAAGCAAAATATGTTTGCCCCAGAAATATTAAGTATTGAAGATTTTGTTGAAAACATTTCAGGTTTAAAAACAGTCTCAAATACAGAGTTACTTTTTCAATTTTATAATACCTACATCACCCTTAATACCGACGGTAGTCCGGACTCGTTTGAAGTGTTTTCTAAATGGGCTCAAATCTTGCTTCAAGATTTTAATGAAATCGATAGATACTTAATTCCGCAACAAAAAATATTTGAATACTTGGCAGCCATTCAGGAGACTAACCATTGGTCTGTGGCCGAAGATAAAACCGAATTCATTATAAAATATCTTGCGTTTTGGAATAAGCTACATGTCTACTATACGCACTTCACAAAAACGTTGCTGGAAAATAATTTGGGGTACCAAGGCTTGGTCTATAGACAAGCGCATACTAAGGTTGGCGAGTATACCCAACAGAACAAAATACAACATGTGTTTTTAGGCTTTAATGCTTTAAATACTGCCGAAGAATCTATTATTCAACATATCCTAGAGCATACAGATGCTTTAATTTATTGGGATATAGATAAAACATTTTATGAAAACCCAGTTCATGATGCGGGATTGTTTACCAGACAACACGCAAAAAAGTGGAAATATTTTAATACACATCCTTTTAATTGGATTTCCGATAATTATAAAAATGAAAAATCTATACAAGTAATTGGTGTTCCTAAAAATATTGGGCAATCAAAATATATTGGTAATATTCTTAAAGAACTAGGTAAAACTAAAAACACTTTAGAGCATACAGCGATTGTTTTAGGGAATGAAGATCTTTTGCTTCCAGTGCTTAATTCGATACCTTCGGAAGTAAAGGCGTTAAATGTTACAATGGGTTTTCCGTTAAAATCAATTCCGTTGGCTTCATTATTCGAAAGTCTATTTAAGCTTCATAAAAATAATCCGAAGTCTTTTTATTATAAAGATGTAATTTCCATAGTGTCTCATCAATTTGTGCGTCCGCTATTTATTCAAGATAAAGAAGATTTTGCTACAGCCTTAATTGAAACGATTCAAACTAATAACATAGTCTTTCTTACATGTCAACATTTAGTTGAGTTGTGCGAGCCATTTAAAGACGTTTTAGAGCTTTTATTCAAAGCTTGGGATAACAACGCAACTAAAGCGTTAAGCCAGTCTAAATCTTTAATTTTCGCCTTAAAGGAGTATTTAAATATTAGTAAGGATGAGAATATATTAAGTCTAGAATATACATATCGCTTTTACGAACTTTTTAATGAATTAGAACGTTTAAATACCACCTATAACTTTTTTCAGAACATAAGTGCCTTGCATCAAGTGTATCAGGAATTACTTAGTAGTGAAACTTTAGATTTTCAAGGGGAGCCATTGCAAGGTTTACAGATTATGGGAATGTTGGAGTCCCGTGTTTTAGACTTTGAGACCGTTATTATTTCCTCGGTAAACGAAGGTATTTTACCCGCAGGAAAAAGTAATAATTCTTTTATTCCATTAGATGTAAAACTCGAGAATAATTTACCAACTTTCAAGGAGAAGGATGCGGTTTATACCTATCACTTTTATCGCTTATTGCAACGTGCTAAAAATGTTTATATTATTTATAATACGGAAGCCGATGTTTTAAAGGGCGGAGAAAAAAGTAGATTTATAACACAGTTAGAACTAGAAAAAATACACGAGCCTACACAGATTATGGCGACGCCTACGGTGCATTTGGTAGAAAATGAATTGAAAACAGTACCCAAATCGGCTTTAGTTATGGAGCGTTTAAAGCAAATTGGTAAGAATGGTTTTTCTCCATCGTCTTTAACGAACTATATGCGGAACCCAATGGATTTCTATCTGCAGAAAGTACTAAAAATTCAAGAATATGATGAGGTTGAAGAAACTGTAGCGGCTAATACTCTTGGGACAGTTGTACATAATACGCTCGAAGATTTTTACCAGCCATTAATTGGTGAGCAATTAACCGAAGCGCATATTAAAGAAATGCGAGCTAAGATTTCTGCTACGGTGTTGCATCATTTTGAAGATACTTATAAGAAAGGCGATATTAAAACGGGTAAAAATTTAATCAGTTTTGAAATCGCAAAGCGTTATGTTTCTAATTTTATCGACTTAGAATTAAAAGAAATTAAAGCTGGCCGAATTATAAAGATTATTGCTATTGAAGCCGATTTTGAACGTATAGAAATTAATATTCCTGAACTCGATTTTCCGGTGACTATAGGTGGAAAAGTAGATCGTGTAGACGAATATGACGGTGTGACTAGAATAATTGATTATAAGACAGGTAAAGTGAGTCAGTCGCAAGTAGAAATTATAAATTGGGAAGACCTCACCACCGATTATGATAAATATAGTAAGCCGTTCCAAATTTTGTGTTATGCATTTATGATGCTTTCAGATGGGACTTTAAAATTTCCTTTAGAGGCCGGAATTATTTCTTTTAAAAATTTAAATGGTGGCTTTTTAAAATTTACCAAAAAGGACAAATCTGGAAACGGTGCCACTAAAATAACCGCTATAAACGAGGAAACGATTCAGTTATTCGAGGAGCAACTTAAGGTCTTGATTTTAGATATATTTAACCCAGAACTCAACTTTGAAGAAAAGGAGGTTAGTCACTAAATAATTAAAAAAAATAAACTAAAAACATCCTTCTACAATCTAAAAAGTAATGAAAGCCAATTCTGAAATTAAACAAGAATTACTAAAGCGTTGTGAATCGTTTATCGATAAACGATTGGTAAATGTACAGCATAATATTGCCGAAGTGCAAGAGTCTTTAACGTCTGAAACTAAAAGTTCGGCGGGAGATAAGCACGAAACCGGACGCGCCATGTTACAATTAGAGCGAGAGAAATTTGGAGCGCAATTGGCCGAAATAAATCAGGTACAGCAAGCGTTAACTAAAATTAATATTACAAAGCAATCGGAAACTATTTGCTTAGGAAGTACTGTTATTACAGATGTTTCAAATTATTTTATAGCCATTAGTGCAGGTGAAATTGAATTAGACGGAACTAAGTATTATGCAATAGCACCTAACACACCTATAGGTTTACTTTTACTATCTAAGCAAGCTGGAGATGTTGTAAAGTTTCGAAATCAAGCGTTTAAGATTCTAGACGTTTTTTAGCAGATTCCGTTAAAATTAGGTTCAGAGTTGTATCAATAGGTAGTTCGGAATTGTGATAAAAAAAGATGGATTTAGAATGATAAATAGCTTCAATAAGATATGTACTTCCTCTAAAATAATTACGCTTTATTGTAACTTCTAACGCAGATTCTTCAGAAATCTCTAATTCATGTGCATATACAAAGACTTGCTTTTCAGAGGTGTTTAGTTTTAAATCTTGCGCTTGCATGTCATTAAACTCATCAAAGAAAGAGGCGATTAAAGGTTTTTTAGGGTTTCGGTATAATTCTTTAGGTGTATCGCTCGCTATAATTTTTCCGCTATTTAAAACAATCATCCTATCCGAATAAGGTAACACGTCTTCACGGTCGTGGGTGGCTACAATGACAGAAATATTCTTTTCTTTTAAATAATTGAATAAGTTGCGACGCAGGGTTTGTTTTTGAAAATTATCGATATGGCTAAAAGGTTCGTCCAATAAAATAATCTCAGGTTGTCTCGCAATCGCTCTAGCAAGTGCCACACGTTGTTTTTGTCCGCCACTTAATAATTTCACTTTAACATTTGTAAATTCAACTAAATCTACCAGTTCTATGAGTTCTTTAGTACGTCGTTCCTTTTCTTCGGGAAAGAAGTTAGACAAGAATTTACCGATATTTTGTTTCACAGAAATAAAAGGCATTAAATCAAATTCTTGAGCTACATATTTCATAAAGTCGTAACCAATAACCAAATTGAATTTTGGGCCTAATATGGGTTTGTCGTTCCAAAATATCTCCCCTTCAGGTAAATCGTAGGTACCGTAAAGTAATTTTATAAGCGTACTTTTTCCAGAGCCACTTTCGCCAATAATAGAAACATGCTGTCCGCGTTCTACCGAGAATGAAATATTGTGAAGTATGGTTTTCGTGTCGTAACCAAATGAAATATCTTGGACTTTAAGCATAATTTAATTTTGATTTACAAAAATAGTATAAAAAAACAAAGAGCCATTTAATTGCAAATAAAGCATTTAAACGACTCTTAATATGATTATAAAAAAGGATTACCCTTTAGTCTGTTCTTTATGGGCTTCAGGAAGTGTATTAAATCCCATATTGTATAACGTAAATCCGAAAATATCGGCATATTGTTCAATGGTTTTACTTACTGGGGTTCCTGCGCCATGACCGGCATCAGTTTCAATTCGGATTAAAACAGGATTTCCATGTTTTTGATTGTGTTGCAATTCGGCAGCAAATTTAAAACTATGGGCAGGTACAACACGGTCGTCATGATCGCCAGTGGTTATTAAAGTGGCTGGATATTTTACGCCTGGTTTTACATTGTGAATTGGAGAATACGCTTTTAAGTACTCGAACATTTCCTTGCTATCTTCTGCTGTCCCGTAATCGTATGCCCAACCTGCACCGGCAGTGAACGTATGATAACGTAACATATCTAGTACACCAACAGCGGGTAATGCGACTTGCATTAAATCAGGACGTTGTGTCATTGTTGCTCCAACTAATAATCCGCCGTTAGAACCTCCTTTAATGGCTAAAAACTTAGAAGATGTATAATTGTTTTCAATTAAATATTCTCCAGCGACAATAAAGTCGTCAAACACATTTTGTTTTTGCATTTTGGTTCCTGCATCGTGCCACGCTTTTCCGTATTCTCCACCACCACGTATGTTGGGAACAGCATAAATACCACCGGCCTCCATCCAAACGGCATTAGCAATACTAAAAGAAGGTGTTAAACTAATATTGAAACCTCCATAAGCATATAAGATTGTAGGATTTTTGCCGTTTAGCGCTGTGCCCTTTTTGTAAGAAATAATCATAGGTACTTTTGTACCATCTTTAGATTTGTAAAAAACCTGCTTACTCTCGTACTGATTTGGATCAAAATCAACTTTTGGTTTTACATACACTGTAGATGCTCCCGACTCTGTGTTAAAAGCATAACTTGTAGATGGTGTCGTGTAATTTGAGAATGAATAATATAAGGTTTCATTTTCTTTTTTACCTGAGAACCCACTTACTGTACCAATACCAGGAAGTTCGATTTCGCGAACTAGTTTCCCGTTGTAATCATATTGTTTTACTTGTGAAACAGCATCAACCATGTAATGTGCAAATATAAAATTACCACCTGTAGAAGGTGTTAATACATTCTCTGTTTCGGGAATAAAATCTACCCAATGTTCTGGAGTTGGGTTAGAGGCGTCTACCGTTACAATTTTTATATTAGGCGCATTTAAATTAGTCGATAAAAATAATGTGCTTCCTATATTGTCTACCAAATGCGTATCACTGCCTGTGTGATCTAATATGGCAACAAATCTGCTATTGGATTTTGTTAAATCTTTAATGTATAATTTATTCCCAGAGGTTGATGTTCGTGGATAAATTAATAAATAATGATCGTCTTCGGTAACACTTGCCGAGATATAACGGTGTTTTTCTAGCGGTGTGCCTCCAAATATTAGTTTGTCGGTACTTTGCTTTGTTCCAATTTTATGATAATATAATTTGTGTTGGTCGGTTTTAGCAGAAAGCTCACTGCCCTTTGGTTTATCGTAGCTAGAATAATAGAAACCTTCGTTACCCTTCCAAGACATGCCACTAAATTTTACATCGACTAAAGTGTCTTCAATAACTTGTTTAGTTTCGGCATTAATGATTATAATTTTTCTCCAATCGCTACCGCCTTCAGAAATGGAATACGCAGCGATACTTCCATCTTTAGAGAACGACAAGCCTCCTAAAGACGTTGTGCCTTCGGTACTAAAGGTATTGGGATCAAGAAAGACTTCTTCTGTACTATCATCTCCTTTGGTTCTATATAATACACTCTGGTTTTGTAATCCGTTATTCTTATAAAAGTAGTTGTAATCTCCTTCTTTAAAAGGAGCACCAATTTTCTCGTAATTCCAAAGTGTCGTTAAGCGGTCTTTGATTTGGTTACGATATGGTATTTTTTCTAAATAGTCGAAAGTTATTTTGTTTTCTTCTGCCACCCAAGCCTCGGTTTCAGGACTTCTATCGTCTTCTAACCAGCGATATGGATCTTTAACTTCTGTGTCGAAATAGGTGTCTGCGGTATCTATAGTTTTGGTTATCGGATAGTTCACGATTTGATTTTTATTTTTTTTTAGTTCTTGCTCATTTTTACAGGAACTAAAGATGGTTAATATCGTTAGAGTAGCTATTAGTTTTTTCATGACTCATATTGTTTTATAGGTCTTCCAAAAATAACGAAAAAGCTCCTAAACGCTTAGGCTTAGGAGCTTTTTTTAAACTTATTTAAGAGAAAATTTAGATAAGTTTATTCGCAATTAAGTATTCTGCAATTTGTATAGTGTTTGTTGCTGCTCCTTTACGAAGGTTATCGGCAACAATCCACATATTTAAAGTGTTTTTTTGTGTCTCGTCTCTTCTTATACGTCCAACAAAAACATCATCCTTATCATGTGCATAAATTGGCATTGGATATGTATTTGTATCTGTATTATCTTGAACAACAACACCTGGAGTTTCGCTTAATAATTTACGAACATCTGCTAATTCGAAGTCGTTTTCAAATTCTACATTTACAGATTCAGAATGTCCACCAGCGGTAGGGATTCTTACTGCGGTTGCAGATACAGAGAAAGATGTATCGTTTAAAATTTTTTGAGGTTCCTTAGCTAATTTCATTTCCTCTTTAGTGTATCCATTGTCTAAAAACACATCACAATGAGGTAGTGCATTTCTTCCAATTGGATAAGGATAAGCCATTTCGCCTTCTATACCAGCAATTTCGTTTTCTAGTTGTTTTACAGCTTTTACACCTGTACCAGAAACCGATTGGTATGTTGAAACCACAACACGTTTCATAGTGTATTTTTTATGAAGAGGTGCTAATGCCATAACTAATTGAATAGTAGAGCAATTAGGGTTTGCAATAATTTTATCGTCTTTGGTTAATTCGTTAGCATTAATTTCTGGAACGATTAGTTTTTTTGTAGCGTCCATTCTCCATGCTGAAGAATTATCGACTACTGTTGTACCAGCTTCTGCAAATTTAGGAGCCCATTCTAAAGACGTGTCTCCTCCGGCAGAAAATAAAGCAACATCTGGTTTCATTGCTACCGCATCTGCTAAACCTACAACCTTATAATCTTGTCCTTTATAAGAAATTGTTTTACCTACAGAGCGCTCTGAGGCAACAGGAATTAATTCCGTTAACGGAAAATTACGTTCTGCTAATACTTTAAGCATTACTTCGCCAACCATACCCGTGGCACCAACTACAGCTACTTTCATTATATCAATTTTAGTTTAAGTGTGTCTATTTATTTTGAACAAAACTAAGTATTAATAATTAAAAAATAGCCTTAGTTTCTTCAAACTAAGGCTATTTAACAACAAATAACAAAATGTTAATTATTTAACAGATCTTATTTCTTTAGTAAATCTCTTATTTCTGCTAAAAGTTCTTCTTGCGTTGGACCTGCAGGCGCTGCTGGTGCCGCTTCTTCTTTCTTCTTAGAGTTTTCGTAAGCTTTCAATACCATGAAAATACAGAAACCAATAATTATAAAATCGATAACCATTTGAATAAAGTTACCATAGTTAATGGCTACAGGAGGAACTTCTGCTCCGGCCGCATTGGTTGTTGCTTCTTTTAGAACATACTTTAGGTCCGAAAAATTAACGTCGCCAAGCAACATGCCAATAGGAGGCATTAAAATGTCTTTAGTAAACGATGTTACTATTTTACCAAATGCACCACCAATAATTACTGCTGTTGCAAGGTTTATAATATCTCCTTTTAGAAGAAAGGACTTGAAATCTTTGAAAAATGCCATATAGTTTAGGATTGATTAATAATAGCTAAAGTATATAAAATAAATCAAAAATAAGAGGTATCTATTTTAAAACGACACGTTTAATCCGTTGGGAAAGGCCTGTGAGTAGTTCGTAAGATATGGTGTTCGCGGTTGCAGCAAACTCTTCGGCTGTTGGATAATCGCCAAAAACAATAACCTCATCTCCTTCTTGGCAGTCAATATTTGTAATATCAACCATTATCATATCCATGCACGTATTTCCTACAATATGGGCTTTCTGTCCGTTAATGACAACAAATCCCTTGCCGTTTCCATATTCTCTTCCAATACCATCGGCATGCCCAAGTGGTAAGGTTGCTGTGGTTAGAGGCGCATCACAAATATAACCACGATTATAACCTACACTTTCCCCAATAGGAATATGATGAATCTGAGAAATTACTGTTTTTAATGTGGTAATGGGTTTAAAGTGAATGTTTTCTTCTTCCGAATTTCCAAAGCCATACATGCCAATCCCGCTTCTAACCATATCAAAATGTGCTTCCGGATAATTTAAAATTCCAGAAGTATTACACATATGAAGCATTGGTTTATAAGGTAATTGCTTGAGTAATGAGTCTGATATAGATTTAAACGTATTAATCTGTTGGAGTGTAAAAGCCTTCTCGTTTAAATCTTCACTAGCTCCCATATGCGACATTAGGGAAGTCACTTTAATAGATTCTGTATTTGCTAATATTGATAAAATTTCAGAAATATTATCTTCAGAAAATCCTAATCGGTTTAATCCCGTATTAAACTTTAAGTGGATCGGATATTCTTTTTGGTTTAGAGCTTCTGCAGTGGCTACAAATTCTTTCAGAACTTTTAAACTGTATAAGTTTGGTTCTAGCCGATTTTCAATAAGCGTATTAAAACTTACGGCCTGAGGATGAAGCACCAAAATTGGTGTTGTTATTCCTGAGGTTCTTAATTGAGCACCTTCGTAAGTATAGGCAACAGCAAAGTAATCTACATTTAAGGTTTCTAAATGTTTTGCAATATCTACCGCGGCGTTTCCGTAAGCATACGATTTAACAACAGCTAAAAATTTGGTAGACGAATCTATTCTAGATTTAAGATAAGTAACATTGTGTTCTAAAGCGTTTAAATCTATTTCTAAAAGAGTTTCCTGTGCTTTAAGCATCGGTATTGTCGAAATTTAAATCTATGGTTTCAGTTCCGTTAGGCGTATTGTTTTTTTGTTTTTCGCTACGCATAGCTTTATAATAAGCGGCGCGACTTAGGGGTTCGTATTCTTCGGTTTCCCCAAGTAAAACAAGAGCATCACTTTGTGATTTTCTGTAACTAAATTGCGCTAAGTTCCCCGTTCGTGTGCAGATGGCATGTACTTTAGTAACGTATTCTGCTGTAGCCATTAAATTTGGCATCGGGCCAAACGGATTACCCTTAAAATCCATATCTAATCCAGCTACAATAACACGAATTCCTTTATTGGCTAAGTCATTACAAACACGAACAATTTCATCATCAAAAAACTGAGCTTCGTCTATGCCTACCACATCACAACCATCGGCAAGTATCGGGATGTTTGCGGCTGCAGGAACAGGTGTAGAACGAATTTCGTTGGCATCGTGAGAGACCACCATATCTTCATTATAGCGGATATCTACCGAGGGTTTAAAAATTTCGACTTTTTGTTTGGCGAACTGTGCACGTTTAAGTCTTCGGATTAATTCTTCGGTCTTTCCTGAGAACATCGAACCGCAGATAACTTCAATCCAACCAAATTGTTCTTTATGATTTACTGTATTTTCGAGAAACATTTTGTAATTTTAACACTAATATTACGCAAACTTTCGTTTGTTTATAGGATGTAAATTTATTAAAAATAAAAAGGCGAAAATAGTTTAAATTTAAAAGTTATGAAGAAGAAGTTGGAATCGGAATTAATGAGTGTTGCACTAAGAGTTTTAAGGCTTGAAGGAAAGGATGATGTGGCTAAACTTCATGCTGAAACAGCGCTACTTTTTGAAAAACTTTCTGTTTTAAAATTTCTACAAGAAAATCCTCAGGATAAATTGCTACACGACGACACCTCATTTTTTGATATGATTGATAATGCGTTCACTAAAAAAGTGACCGAAGTCGTTGAAGAAGAAGGTGTAGACAAAGCATTTATTAGAGAAGATCAGGTACAACCCGACGAAAATGCCGAAGATATAGCCGAACCAGTAATGGAAAAAATTAAAGATATTGTCGCACATATGCCTGAAGAAGAGGAAACAGCCGACGATTTATTTAGTGCTATTACACCTAAACCGCAGTACGAAAAAAATGATTTTGAAGAAATTACAGCCGATTTTAAAGTCACTCCAGTCTTCGAACCTGTAAAAGATTCTACCATAACCAATGTTAAAAGATCTCTAAACGATAAATTAAAAGGCGGTGGACTAAATATTGGATTAAACGATAAAATTGCTTTTATAAAACAATTATTTGCAGGAAGCGCAGAAGATTATGAACGCGTTATTTCGCAGATAAATACAAGTGGGAACTTTGAAGAGGCTCGAAATTTAATTCAGAATGTCGTGAAATCCGATTATAATAATTGGGAAGGTAAGGAAGTCTTCGAAGAGCGTTTTATGTTAATTATAGAAAGAAAATTCAATTAGTTTTCTGAGATTTGCATCTTTAATTCCTTTTAATTTTTTCTTGTATGCAGCTTCTAAAAAAGAAGCTTTAAAAACATGCCGTTAATTTTCTATACATGAGTAAACTATACATTGTACCTACACCAATTGGTAATTTAGAAGATATGACTTTTAGGGCCATACGCGTTCTTAAAGAAGCCGATTTAATATTGGCTGAAGACACGAGAACCTCTGGAAAACTTCTAAAACATTTCGAGATTAATACACATTCGCAATCACACCATATGCATAACGAGCATAAAACGGTTGAAGGGTTAATACAAAAATTAAAGGGAGGAACCATAATTGCATTAATTAGTGATGCAGGAACACCAGCTATTTCCGATCCTGGATTTTTATTAACGCGTGCGTGTGTAGAACATGGTATTGAAGTAGATTGTTTGCCTGGTGCTACGGCCTTTGTGCCAGCATTAGTAAATTCAGGTTTGCCTAACGATAAATTTGTATTTGAAGGCTTTTTACCCGTAAAGAAAGGCAGACAAACGCGTTTATTACTTTTAGCCGAAGAAACGCGTACTATTATATTTTACGAATCGCCACACAAACTCATAAAAACCTTGACCCATTTTTGCGAATATTTTGGAGAAGATCGTCCCGTTTCCGTATCGCGTGAATTAACAAAATTATACGAGGAAACCGTTCGTGGAACAGCAAAAGAGGTTTTAGAACATTACACCAATAAGCCACCAAAAGGGGAAATAGTGGTTGTGGTTGGTGGAAAAAAATAAGTTTACACTTTTAAAAATTTTAAAATGACATTAGACGCATTTAAACAAAAATTACAGAATACGCCTAAATCTATAGTATTTTCAGATACTGTAGATACTATAGAGTCCAATTACATATTTACACCTACAGCATTTAAAAATGGTGAGGTATATAATAAATCTGGCGAGAATTCAGGCTCTTGTAAATTGTTTGCTTTTGCAAAACTGCAAGGGTTTACAAAAGAAGAAACCTTATCATGCTTCGGTCAGTTTTATTATATAGATGTTTTAGGCGATCCAAATGGTGATGGCCACCAAAACATTAGAAATTTTATGAATACTGGATTCGAAGGATTGCAATTTGAAGGAGAGCCTTTAAAGCTGAAATAAGCAATTATGGATGCGCTTTTACATGAGATTAAGCAATGCACCATTTGTGCAGACCATTTGCCTTTAGGTCCGCATCCTATTGCAACGGCGCATCCAGATTCTAAGATTGTAATTGTTGGTCAGGCGCCAGGATTAAAAGTGCATAATTCCGGAATTCCTTGGGACGATGCAAGTGGTAAGCGTTTAAGAACGTGGTTAAATGTCACCGAAGACCAGTTTTACAACACCAAGAACTTTGCTATTATACCTATGGGTTTTTGTTATCCTGGTAAAGGTAAAAGTGGCGATTTACCTCCAAGACCCGAATGTGCACCTCAATGGCATGCTACGTTATTTAGTAAAATGCCACAGGTAAAACTTGTGATTTTAATTGGGAATTATGCTCAAAAATATTATCTCAAAGCAGAGGCTGGAGCGAATTTGACAGAAACTGTTTCCAATTTCGAGTCGTATTTACCAACCTATTTTCCTATTCCGCACCCGTCACCACGTAACCGATTTTGGATGTCTAAAAATCTGTGGTTCGAAGCATCAGTTGTGCCTGAATTACAGAAAAGAGTCCACGATATACTATAAAATCTTATTCTTCGATATCAAATAAATATTCAACAGTTACATCGAAAAATCGTGCCATTTTAATGGCTAAGATTACTGAGGGATTGAATTTGTTATTTTCAATAGCGTGAATAGTTTGTCTAGAAACTTGCAGTTTATTGGCTAAATCTGCTTGGGTTAAATTGTGTCTTGCTCGCTCTACTTTTATGAGGTTTTTCATTAATAAATACGTTTTTTAAAGAAGAATATAATAAGATATATTAGCATGAATGACTCTAAGAAGTAGTCAAATGTCAGTTTTAAATCTTTAAAAAACACAAAGATTATAAGAGAGAGTATTATAAATAATAAGACTGACAGTTGGTAGGATTCTAAACGTAATTTATTGATATAGTCGTCTTCAACTTTTTCTTTAGAGAGTATATAGGTGAATAAACCAATATAGCTTAAAACCAAAAATAAATGTACTTTATTAAGTTCTGAACGATCTAGAAGTTTTTCAGATTTGGTATCCGGAAGGATTATATCTTGTTGATTATCCTTAATCTCTTCGTTTTGTGTTAAAGTAGAATCACAATTACAAATAGCGTCATTAAAACCCCGTTTCATATCATTAATTCCACTTAGTACGCTAAATATTATAAAGACCGAAGCACCTAGTTTTTACACCAATTTGGAAGTATTTGTATGTTCATATTCTATTATTTTTATATAAAAGTATATAATACTTTACATTTAATCAAATATAATAGAAAAATAAATATTGTGAAATCAAATTTATTTAGTGAATTTCTAGACGATTTTCAGCCAAATATGCTGATTTTATTGAATAAATGAGAAGGAAAAAAATATCGGAATTTTGATGTTTTAATAACTTAAATTGAGGGGTTTACAATTTCAGAGAACATGTGGTGGTAAAAAGGTTTTTGGCCTATCGAAAATTTATCGTAAAATTTGAAGTGAAAACACCGTGGAATTTTAGGCTGTTTGAGCTAAACGGATATTTATAATTATCAATAATTTTAATAGCGAGTTCCTAAAATTTAGGTGTCAAACGATAAATTTAGATAAAGATTCGTAAGCCTAGATTTTTTTGGTTCGTTTTTTCATCAATGGAAAAAATGAACAGATATTCTATAATTGAAAATCCATTTGCGTTAGCGATTGCAGTGGCATCCTTTTATGGTTTTTCAACACAAAAGATATAACGGAAAGCGCGCCCCAAAAGGGGAACGCCCAAAACCGATTAAATATGTTTACCCTTTTCCCAGCCGTGTTTTCCTAAATGTTGTTCACCACTTTCTATAGCACCATTTTCCAGTGTAGTTCCCATACTGTCGTTCCAACGGTTTAAATATCCGAAAAGTGAAATAACGCCTAACATTTCTACAATTTCGCCTTCGTCCCAATAGGTGTTTAATCGTTTTTTTAAAGTGTCGTCTACGGCATTTGGTACTTGAGATGCGGCCAAACTAAAATCTAAAGCCACACGTTCGGCCTCGCTAAATGCAGGATGGGTGCGATAATCCCAAACGTTATTAAGTTGCTCTTGTTCTGCCCCATAGCGCTCTGCGGCACGAATGGCGTGTGCTTGGCAATAGCGACAGCCGGTGGCATTACTGCTAACCCAAGCAATTAAGCGTTTTAAAGCGGAAGTTACGCGACCTTCGTTAGCCATTACGGCTTTGTTTAAATTAATGAAGGCTTTGCTTATGGCTGGCCGGCGTTGCATGGTTAAAACTGAGTTCGGACAGAAGCCCAAGGTTTCGTTAAAAAAGGTTGCTAAATCTTGAGTTTCTTGATCGTGATCGGGAGATAATGGTGTTATTAGTGGCATTTTATTCTGAATTTTAGTCGTATTTTTGAAGTATCAATTAACGAAAAATAATGCAATTATGACACATCTTGTTACAACTCAATGGAAAAAAAATGTACAATTTGAATCTGATAACCCTAGCGGTAAATCGGTTATGATTGATTTAGGCGAAGATAATGGTGGTAAAGGCGACGGTATGCGTCCGAAAGCCTTAATGTTAACGGCTCTTGCTGGTTGTTCGGGGGTAGATATTACGCCAATGTTGGAAAAAATGAAGGTTGAGATAGACGATTTTAAAATTGTTATTGAAGGGCATTTAACCGAAGAACACCCAAAATATTATCATTTAGTTACTGTAGATTATCATTTTTACGGAACAGAATTAAATGAAACAAAAATTAAAAGAGCTGTAGATTTATCTGTCGATAAATACTGCGGGGTTATGGAAATGTTTCGTCGTTTTGCTGAGGTAAAAGTAAAGTCTCATTTTCATAATAAATAAATTATTTCGGATTACAAGCTATGCGTTGGACCATAAAACCAAAACCAGAATCTCATAAAGTTAAAACGTTACAAGAGGCACTTCATGTAGACGAACTTACTGCGTCGTTGTTAATACAGCGTGGCATTGAGACGTTCGATGAGGCAAAATCGTTCTTTAGACCAGATCTTAGCGAATTGCACGATCCGTTCTTAATGAAAGATATGGACAAAGCTGTGGTACGTATTGAACAAGCTCTAGAAGCTGGCGAGAATATTATGGTGTATGGCGATTATGATGTCGATGGTACAACCTCTGTGGCGTTAATGAGTTCGTATTTACAAACACGTCAGGAGAATGTAGTCACGTATATTCCGGATCGTTACGACGAAGGTTATGGCGTGTCTTATAAAGGCATTGACTTTGCTCACGATAACGATTTTACACTAATAGTGGCGTTAGACTGTGGTATAAAAGCAATCGATAAAGTGGTCTATGCCAAAGAAAAGGGCATCGATTTTATTATTTGCGATCACCACAGACCAAGCGATGCTATTCCAAATGCCGTCGCAGTTCTGGATCCTAAACGGGAAGATTGTGAGTATCCATATAAAGAATTATGCGGTTGCGGGGTTGGGTTTAAACTCATTCAGGCCTTATCGTCTAAGCAAGGGTTTACCATTGAAGATTTAGGTGAATATCTAGATTTAGTAGCTACCGCAATTGGAGCGGATATTGTGCCTATTACTGGTGAAAATAGAATTTTGGCCTATTACGGACTTCAAATTATTAACGAGAATCCGAGACCAGGCATTAAAGCCATTTTAAATCAGGTAGATAAAACCGTATTCACTATAACCGATGTGGTCTTTATTGTTGCACCAAGAATTAACGCTGCTGGACGTATGAAACATGGTACATATGCTGTGCAATTGCTTACAGAAATGGACGAAAAGCAAGCGGAAACGTATGCTGCCGAAATTGAAAGTTTTAATTTAGACCGTCGAGAAACCGATAAAGAAATTACAATTCAAGCTTTAAACCAGATTGAAGAGCGCAATGAACAAGAACGCTATACCTCTGTAGTGTTTCAGGAAGATTGGCACAAAGGTGTTATTGGTATTGTGGCATCTCGGCTTATAGAAACCTACTACAGACCCACATTAGTATTTACAAAAAGTGGTGAGAAATTGGCCGCTTCTGCACGTTCTGTTGTGGGGTTCGATGTGTATAATGCCCTAGAGGCATGTAGCGAACATATCGAACAATTTGGTGGACATAAATACGCAGCTGGATTAACATTGCATCCTGAAAATTACGATGCTTTTAAACAGGCTTTTGAAGATGTGGTGTCTAATACTATCGATCCTAAATTAATCTCTCCAGAAATTAAAATTGAAGCGAATATTGCTTTAGAAAATATAACACCTAAATTCTATCGTATTTTAAAGCAGTTCGCACCATTTGGTCCCGGGAATATGATGCCGGTTTTTATGACTGAGGATGTGGTAGATACTGGATATGGAAAATGTGTTGGGAAAGAAGAAGATCATTTACGGATAACCGTGAAGCAACCCCACGTAAATCCTATTGTGTGTATTGGATTTGGTCTGGGAAAAAAGATAGATGTGGTCTCTACTAAAGTGCCTTTTAGTATTGTGTATTCTATAGATGAAAACCATTGGAATGGTGTAACAAGTCTGCAATTGAAGCTTAGAGATATAAAATAAATATTATATTTATTTAGATTAAATATAAATAATAACTATTTTAGTGGTTGAAAAGCAACCGATATGGATCAAGACATCAATAAAATATACCATAATGCCTTTGGTGTTTCCTTTATTTGGAAGGAAAACATGCCTAAAAAACAGTCTCCTAAAATTCAGATAATTTTTCGGGATATGGGGTTTTACCTTACCTATCGCGAAATTGTTCAGTTTCAGAAACAGATTAGATTTGTTCAATCTGAAAATCCTTGTGCTTGCTGTAAAAACAAAGACCGTAGTCGATCTATGTTGTTAAAAACCCCGTTTAGCCAAGTCGATTTGGCAATAAATGCTTTGGAGCTCAGAGATATAAACGATTTAATTACCGGAACCTTGTTTCATTTAGAGTTGGATAGTTACGTGAATGAAATTTGTAAGAATTAAAATGATTATCAGAATTTTTTAAAACGGTCACTTTTGTACATTTGCGGCAACCCAAGCACTTATGAAACAAAAAGATCCGTACGCTGCACTTCGGTACAAAGAATTTAATATATTTTTATTAGTCCGTTTTGCTATGGTATTCGCCTGGTCTATGCAATTTATCGTGATAGAATGGGAAGTATATAGCATTACTAAAAATCCGTTGTCGTTAGGAATTATCGGACTTATGGAAGTGATTCCAGCCGTATCTATGGCTTTGTTTTCAGGACATATTGTCGATCAGAGCGAAAAAAAGAGTTTACTTGTAAAATGTATACTTGGGTTTTCTGTAATTAGTTTCGGACTGTTTTTACTCACTTGGCCAAAAGTCGTTGGAGGCCTTTCTCAAAATGTAGTTCTGTATTCCATTTACTTTTTAGTATTTCTTGGCGGTTTTGTCCGTTCGTTTTTAGGTCCTACCATTTTCTCATTATTGTCTTTAGTGGTGCCTAAAAAGTTATATCCAAATGCGGCAACGTGGAGTAGTTCGGTTTGGCAAATGGGCGCGGTATTAGGTCCGGCACTCGCTGGATTTTCTATTCATTTAATTGGAGTACATTGGTCTATGTGTTTAATTGTAGGCTTTTCCATAACAGCATTAATGGCATTAACTCAGATTTCTACAAAGCCTATTTTAAACCCGAACATTGGAGAACCTATAATGCAAAGTTTAAGAGAAGGCTTAAAGTTTGTGTTTAGTACTAAAGCCATTTTAGGGGCACTTACATTAGATATGGTGGCCGTTTTATTTGGAGGTGCTGTGGCTTTATTGCCTGTATTTGCGCAAGATATTTTAAAAGTCGGACCGCAAGGGTTTGGCGTGTTACGTGCCGCACCGGCAGTGGGAGCTTTTATTACGATGGTTATTTCTGCATATATCCCTTTAAATAAAGATGCAGGGATGAAGTTACTCATAGCTATTTTTGGATTTGGATGTAGTATTATTGTCTTCGGATTATCTAAGTGGTTCTGGGTATCGGTAGGTGCCTTGTTTTTTAGTGGTGTGTTCGATGGGATTTCTATGGTTATCCGTCAGACTATTTTACAACTTAAAACACCCGATCATATGCGTGGGCGTGTGGCTTCAGTAAATTCTATGTTTGTAGGTTCTTCTAACGAACTGGGTGCTTTTGAAAGTGGTCTTACAGCTAAACTTATGGGAACGGTTACAGCCGTTGTATTTGGAGGTAGTATGACCTTATTAATTGTACTAACTACAGGGGTATTTTCTCCAACCTTTAGGAAGCTCGATTTGCGTAAGGATTTGGAGGAGCATGAAAATGAGGGGTAATCTAATGTAATAATTGTATAATGTATTAATGCAAAAAAATTGGTGCTTTAAAACTTCACTAAAATTTATTTATAATCCACAGTGTCACAATAAATTTAATTAAACCCATTTTTTTTATATTATAGTTCCATTTCATGGTCGCATTCGAGTAAGGCGAATCATGTTTATTATTATATATTTTAGAGTTCATTTCCACTACTTTAAAAAGTTCAAATAAAGCAATTAATCATATAAATATGAGGTGATTACGGTTTTTCCGTAACGCAAAAAGTGCCTTTCGACGAATTGCATAATATTTTAACAAAAAAGTGTTTTTTTTTTTTTTACAACAAACAATAAGTTTGAATGTCTTGATGTACTATTAGAAATAATTGAAGTCGTTTCTAATTTTATTGATAGGCAGTTGCAACTTAACTAGTGTTAGTTTTTTTTAATTAAGTTCGTATAAAACATTGATGCCAAATTTTTAACAGTTTCTTAAAACGGCTTGAATAGTTTTAAATATTACCCTGATTTAATCAACTAAAAAAGTAAAAATTATGGATAAAAAATTAAATTTTAGTGTTTTTAGATTTATTTTATCCGTAATCTTATTTTTAAATTTTTCAATCGGCGTATCTCAAACCTCCTTTAAAATAATTTACTGCATTTCTGAGATTGAACTGCATGGTTCTGTAGATAATTTAGATGAACGAGGAAAACAATTAACAAGAGAAGTGCGCGAGCAGGCAAAAGCAGTAAATTATAATTTAATAGCGACAAAAGAGGAATCCTTTTTTGAGGCTGAAGATAAATTACAATCTGATAGTGATTCTCCGAAAACACAAATGCTTATAAAATTAGCAAAACGATTTGCTTCTTTTAATGAACAGGTTTATTCTAATTATGCTACAGATAATATTATCTTTAGCAAAAGATTAGCAGGACAAGATTTTAAAGTTAAACAAAAGGCATATAATTTTAATTGGAAGATTTCAACATCTCAAAAAAACATATTAGGATATAATGCAATTCAGGCTACAGGTAAATATTATAACCCAGTATTAAATAAGGAATTTAGTATTGAAGCTTGGTTTGTGCCTTCCATTCCAATTCAAGCTGGTCCAGACATTTTTATGGGTTTACCTGGTTTAATAGTAGAGGTGCATCTCAAAGGAGCAGTGGTAACTGCTAGAAAAATTGATATGATACCCAATTTAAAAGTTCAAAATATTGAAGATACAAATACATTAAATGAAAAGGAATATGAAGATATAATTGGTGGTTTAAATAAGAAATTAGAACAGTATTTAGATTAAAATTGTTACTTTTTAAAGTCTAAAATAGCTGGTTTAGTGTTAGAATAAAAATTATAAAACTATGCTTAAAAAAATAGTATTGCTATTATTTATATTATTAGTATATGTCGTAAAAGCTCAAAATAATTTTTCAGGAAAAGTTACATATACTAAAGCTATAATAGCAAATTCTGAAAAGGTTGGAGAAGCTAAATATGTTTCTTATGTGAATGCGATGAATGAAATTTTAAGGAATATACCTTATGTTTTAGAGTTTAATAAGGAAGCATCCTATTTTTATCATATAAAACCTATGGCGTCAGACTTAAACAAGAAAATGGTAAGTAAGGCAGAGTTGTTGGGTAAAGGAAAAAACCAATTTTATACAAACTTACAGACTAATACGACTGTAGAAGAAGTAAATCGTGGTTCCGAAAAATTATTAGTTAGTTATCCTAAATATAATTTTAAACTTACTACTGAAACTAAAAGTATTGGTGGTTACAAATGCTATAAAGCTACATCTCAGGAAGTCGTTGAATTTTCTAAAATTAAAAAAGGATATCAAGACAAGGTTAACGATATTGTCGTTTGGTATACAAATGAAGTGCCTGTATCATTCGGTCCATTATCAGTGGCTGGTTTGCCGGGTTTGGTGCTAGAAATGCAATATGGTAGTACGGTTTACACAGCTACAAAAATCGAATTTAAGAAAAAGAATGTTGCAATACAAGAAATTCCAGAAGGAAAGATTATTTCTAAAAAAGAATATGATACTCAGATGGTAAAGTCTTTAAGTGATGCTTTTGGAGATTTTTAAGAAAAATGATGGAGGTGTGCTTTTTAAAGTTGAATACGCATTATTAGGACTTTATTTATGATAAAATTAATCTTTATGCCTAAAGCGAATAGGGTTTCTTTCAATACTTCATCGGCTAAATTATCAAATGCAGGAATACCAGACTGTATAGATGATGCTATAGGAATTCTGATTCATATGATGGAAACTAATGAACTTATTGAAGATGAGGGCGCGGAATTAGTCTTATTACTCATTGAAGGGTGTTAAAAACTTAAACTAATGAAAACGTTAAGTATTAAGAAGTCTTATTTAAAGCATAGAAAATTTTTAGTATTCCTAATTATAGTTTTTATTAGTTTATTTTCTTTTGGGCAAAATTCAGAAATCACTTATAAAATTTCAAGAGATTATAGTGGGTTAGATGATAAAAACCTGGGAATGTCTGCTAAAACTAAAATTAAAGGAATATATAATGCATTAAACAATATAGAATGTGTGTTAGTGTATAATAAAGATTTTGGAGTATTTCGAGAAGTTGAGAAAATGGAGTACGACAACGACCCTTATCAAAAAATGGCCTCCATTTTTGTTGGAGGAACATATTATTGCGATAGAACAAAACAAAAGTTTGTTAAGCAAAAAGAGTTTTCGGGGAAATTATTTAATATTCAACTGGAGTATAAAAGTTTAGATTGGGAGATCACTAAAGACAAAAGAGAAATTGGAGGTTATACCTGCTATAAAGCAATATTAAAATCTGATGAGGCTATTATAGTTTGGTTTGCTCCTGAATTAAATTTTCCGTTTGGTCCCATAGGAATGGGTGGACTTCCAGGGCTGATTTTAGAACTGACGAAAAATAAATTGATTTTTTCTGCAACAAAAATCAGCTTAGGAAATAATACAGAAGTACTAGAACTACCCACAGAAGGAGAGTTTATAACAGAGGACGCGTATTCAAAATTAGTGAAGTCTAATACAGAGTTTCTTTTTGGTAATTAAATAAGCATTATTAATACTTTATTTATGACAAAATTAAAAACACTTATATTCTGTTTTGCTTTAATATGTACGACGTTTTTGTACGCTCAAAACATAAATGGAAAGGTTATTTACACGGCTTCTTATATAAAAAAGGAAACTAAAAATCCAACTAATGCAGCGTTAATAAAATCTGCCAAAGATGTAAATCTTGAATTGCTTTTTACGCCAACGGTATCGCTTTTTAAAGGAGTGAATTTTATGAAAAGTGATTTAGATAAGGGTATAAATCTTACTTCTATTTTTTCAGGTTTTGAAAATCAGTTTTATAACAATTTAGAAACAAAGGAGTTTTTAAAACGAACTATAGGTCCTGATAACGAACCTTATCTGGTGCAAGAAGACAACGGTTTATATAAATGGACAATAACAAACGAGTCTAAGCAAATCGGGAAATACAAATGTTTTAAAGCGATATTAAATAACAACAATACTAAGTTTCCTACTAGTGCTTGGTTTACGCCAGAACTACCTGTGGGGTTTGGGCCTAGAGAATATCAAGGTCTTCCTGGGGTAATATTGCTTTTAGAAAACCCTCATATCGTTTTTACAGCGACTAAAGTATCTATTAATAGTAAAGAAAATGCACTTGAAATAGAAAAACCAGAAGGGATATTAATTACTGCAGAAGCATATAAGGAGAAATTTGGAGGCATATTTAAAGACTAAAGTTAATAATCTTTTTAGGAAGCTAAAAATAACAATTCTATTCGTTTTAATAGGGTGTGCTACTTACGCCCAAACTATAGAGCTTTCAGGTCAAGTTACAGATAGTCTTAACAACCCTTTAGAAAACGCGAATCTCCTAGCTATACCTCAATCAGATGAGGTTCCAGTTGGTTTTGGTATAACTAATAAAGCAGGTGCTTACAAAATAAAGCTTCAATCAAATCAATCCTATCAATTAACGATTAGTTATTTAGGTTATAAGCCATTAACTGTAGCGTTAAAAACTTCAGAAGAAACTAAAGTTGCCAGAAATTTTAGTTTAAGCGAAAATATAGATGTTTTAAATGAGGTTAATATTGCATATACACCACCTATTACCGTAAAAAAAGACACCATTATTTATCTCACCGATAAATTTGTTACTGGCGATGAGCGTAAACTTAGAGAGGTTTTAAAAAAGCTACCTGGAATAGAAGTCGACAAGGCTGGTAATGTTACAGCAAATGGAAAAAAGGTGACCAAAGTTATGGTCGAGAATAAGGCTTTTTTTAATGGTGGTAGTAAGTTGGCTGTTAATAATATTCCTGCCGACGCGGTAGATAAAATAGAAATTCTAGAAAACTACAGCGAAGTAGCTATGCTTAAAGGCTTGGAAGATAGTGATAAAACGGCCATGAATATTACCTTAAAAGAAGACAAAAAGAAGTTTGTTTTTGGAGAGATTGAAGCTGGAGGAGGTATTAAGGAGCGTTATATTGTGCATCCTACCTTATTTTATTACAGTCCAGAAACGAACGTTAATTTTATTGGAGATGTTAATAATACAGGAGTTAAAAGTTTTACGTTTAATGACTATATGGAGTTTGAAGGTGGTGTAAGTAAACTACTAGAGCGTTCTGGAGGCTATAGTAGCTTAAAAAATAGCGATATATCTGCGTTTATAGATACTCAGGATTACAAAGCAAATACCAACCAATTTGGAGCTTTAAATATGAGACAGTCCGTTAGTGAATCTACAGACTTAAGTGCTTATGTTATTGCTTCTAATAGTAAAACCGAAACCGAAGTTCTTACAAGTAATGATTATTTAAATAACGATACCTCTTTTATTGAAAATAGGACAGAGACAAATGAACTAAATAACCAGTTTTTAATAGGAAAATTAACTTTAGATTACGAACCGAGTTTCGATGAAGATTTTACCTACACAAGTTTTGTAAAATTAAATACAACAGATAGTGATGGATTAATTTTAACTGAAAACCCATCGCAAAACAATCAGATACAAACCCTAGATGCTTTAGACGGATTACAGCTAAGGCAAAATTTAAGTTATAGCCATAAATTATCGAAAACCCATACCGGAACCTTAGAAGCTAATTACACATTTAGTAACGATAAACCGTTTACCAATTGGTTAACAGATCAAGAGATTTTGCAAGATATTTTACCGTTAGAAGACGACGAGGTTTATAATATTCAGCAAACAGTTAGGCTCAATACGCATACGTTTAATGCGCTAGCAAAAGACTATTGGGTACTTAATAACTTTAATCACCTATACACCAGTGTAGGCGTAAATTTAGCTTTTAGCGATTTTTATAGCCGCGATTTACAGCAGTTGTCTACTGGAGACATTAATTCGTTTTCTAATGCTGGTTTTAATAACGATTTTGGATACAATATGCTGAATACCTACTTTGGGTTAGAGTATAAATTTATGATTGGTAAAGTAACCATTAAACCAGCAGCGTATTATCAGTTTTTCTTCTGGGAAACGGGGCAAGAATCGGAGCGAAATACGCATAATAAAGCAGTATTGTTACCAAAGTTTGATGTGAAATTGGATATAAATAACAGCGAGACTATTGGATTTAAATATACTCTTAATGCAGAATTTCCGACAATTAAAAACTTAGCTACTAATTATATATTATCTAGTTTTAGTAGTGTGTTTAAAGGTAATGAAACTTTACAAAACGAGATTTACCACAGACTTGTGCTAAGCTATTATAAATTTAGTTTATTTAAAGGTTTAAATATTAATGCGAATCTGTCTTATAACATAAAAGAAAAAACGTTAAAATATATCACGCAATTAGATGGGATAGATCAATACAATTCGCTTATTCTTTTTAATCAACCAGAACAAGAACTTATGTTTTTTGGAGGTGCATCAAAGAAAATAAATAAAATCCGATATTCGTTCGATGCGCAATTAAGTTATTCTAATTTTTACCAGATTGTAAACGAGGAAACGAATAAAAATAATTCTAAGAATATTTCCGGTACACTGGGAATTGAAACACTTTTTAAAGCTGTGCCAAATTTAAAGGTAGCTTATAAAAAGTCGGCTAATATTTATATGGCTTTAGGTGATGAAACCACCTTTGAAAACGATAATATTCTTGTGGAACTAGAATATGATTTTTTAGATGATTTTATTTTTAAAACCGATTATAACTACGATTTGTATAGAAATGATGTTGCTGGAATAAAAAACAGATTCGATAATTTAAATGCATCTTTATTTTACCAAAAGGAAGATCAGCCTTGGGGGTTTGAAATTTCAGTATCCAATGCGTTCGATACAAAGTTTAAACAGAGTAATAGCTTTTCTAGCTTTTTAATTTCGGATACGAAGACCTTTATTTTACCTAGAATTATAATGTTTAAGGTTGTTTATAAGCTTTAAATGGTTTTCGAAAGATGGTTTAAATGTACTAATTGGGCAATGTACCGATATATTAATGAAACAATGTAATAATGTAGCCATTCACTAATTTGGTGCTTTGAAATTTTACTAAAATTTATATATAATCTACGGCGTCACCCTGAATTCATTTCAGGGTCTCATTAAAGTAAGTTAATTTAAGTTTGTTGTGTGATGCTGAAACAAGTTCAGCATGACGTTGGTGTTAGTTTCGTAATTCTAGTTTTGATTTGAAATTCATATTGTTTTTAAACATCGTAGCGTCACCCTGAACTGGTTTCAGGGTCTCATTAGAGTAAGAAAATTTGAGTTAGTTGTGTGATGCTGAAACAAGTTCAGCATGACGTTGATGTTAGTTTTGTGATTCTAGTTTTGATTTGAACTCTATACTGTTTTAGACATCGCGGCGTCACCCTGAATTCATTTCAGGGTCTCATTAGAGTAAGAAAATTTGAGTTAGTTGTTGGATGCTAAAACGTAGATTTAATAGTGTTAAAGATTTGTGTATTAGGCATGTAGGTTGCTTGAGCGGAGTCGAAAGCCATCTAAACGAAATCTCGATTCCGCTCGATTAACATATAGTGGTGAAATTGGATTAACAACTTATGCGATGCTGAAACAAGTTCAGCATGACGTGAATTACAATTTAACCTCGTAAGTCTTTAAATTAAGATCTCTACCATCAAACTCTCCATAAGTATAGTACCCAATCCAATCCCCTAAATTAACGTACTTGGCGGTATCGTTTAAAGAGATTTCCATAGGTAAATGGCGGTGACCAAACACGAAATAATCGTAAGCTTTGGTTTCTAATTTACGTTTGCAATATTGTATGAGCCATTCGTTGTCTTCGCCTAGAAATTTAGCATCCTCGTCGCCAGAAATCAATTTGTTTTTAACCGACATGTACTGAGCCAATTTCACACCTAAGTCTGGATGTAACCAACGGAATAACCATTGAAAAAACGGACTTGTAAACACTTTTTTCATGCGTTTATAGCCTTTGTCTCCAGGGCCTAATCCGTCGCCGTGACCTATTAAGAAGGTTTTATTGTTAAAGGTGAACTCCTTAGGTTTATGATAAACTGGGATATTAAGTTCTTTTTCGAAATAATCGTCCATCCATAAATCGTGATTACCCACGAAAAAGTATATGGGTATTCCAGAATCTCGTATTTCGGCAAGTTTTCCTAAGGTTCTTACAAAGCCTTTTGGTACTACAGTTTTATATTCGAACCAAAAGTCGAACAAATCACCTAACAGAAATATAGCCGCTGCATCGTGCTTGATTTCGTCTAACCAAGCCACAAATTTTTTCTCACGAGGTAGTGAGACTTCGTGTGTTGGTGCGCCTAAATGATTGTCTGACGAGAAGTATATTTTTTTGCCTTCTGGAATTTGCATGCTGTAAATATAAAAATTGTTCTTGGTTTGGATCTGCGTTAAGGATAGAGCAATTGTTGGAGCTCTTTTAAATGCGTTTTTGCATTTAAAAAGCGACTTGCGAAAGCCTGACCTGAAGCACAGCGAAAGGGAACGCCCTATAAATTATCGCTAGCGTACCATTCTGCAAAACTACTATCTGTTTCCTGTAATCTTAAAGAATGTAATGCAATGTGGCTTGGTAAATAGGTTTTTATTTTCGACGCAAAATCGATAACCATCATCTCGCTGGTTGGCTGGTAATCGACCAACAGGACGTTATGCCCGCGATCGCTCAATTCTTTTGCCAACTCCACGTGTGGTGTGTTTTTGTTAAAAACGGTTGCATGATCGAAAACATCGACAATTTCTGTTTTAACAATTTTCTTTAAATCGCCAAAATCGATAACCATTCCGTATTTTACATTGGTGTTGTCTGTAATGGGTTTGCCAATTACGGTTACCGAAAGTTTGTAACTGTGGCCGTGAACGTTTTTACATTTTCCGTCGTAGCCATAAAGGGCGTGTCCGGTTTCGAAAGTAAATTGTTTGGTAATTCGAATATTACTCATGATTTGATTTTTTAACAGTGCAAAGGTACCGAATTTGTAAAAGCAATTTGTTTTTAGATTACATTTGCGCACTTTTTATACGAAAAACGAGTTAAGTTTTTAAAATATAGAGAGTTAACTAAAATGAGAATATTCCTTTAATGACTGCTCTTTTCGAAGATTTGGTCGTTGCTGAGCATCCGTTATACGAGAAGATTATTGATGATCTTCTGAATCAGCAATACAGTATTATTGATAATTTTTTTGATGAAAATGAAGTGGCACAACTTCGTGATTCTATACTCTTAAAATACGAAGCCGATGCTTTTAAGAAGGCCGCTATTGGTAATCGTTTAAATGAAACGGTTGAAAAAGCAATTCGTGGTGATGTGATTTTATGGATAGATGAGCAGTGTGTAAATCCTGCTGAAACTTTGTTTTTTAATAAAATAAATGCGTTAGTATCTTACCTAAATAGAACATGTTTTCTAGGGATTTTACATAAGGAATTTCATTATGCGATTTATCCGAAAGGCACATTTTATAAGCGCCATTTAGATACGTTTCAGAACGACGACAGACGAAAATTATCGTTTGTTTGTTATTTAAATAACGAAGATTGGCAACCAGAAAATGGAGGAGAATTAGCGATTTACACCAATGAAAATGGTGTTGAGGTTGAAAAGAAAATCTATCCGTTACCTGGACGAGTTGTTATTTTTGAAAGTCAGATTTTGGAGCACGAAGTAAAACCTGTAAACACAAAACGATTGAGTATTACAGGCTGGTTAAAAACGCGATAATTTAACGACGTCCGCCTTTGTTTCGGTTATAAACGTAGATAATAACGAGTACGATAGCAAGTATAAGGAAAAGTCCGTTACCGCTTAAAAATTCTAAAATGTTCATAAGTCTAGGTCTTGGTTATTTTTTTTGTTGTAATAATACATGATGTAAGCTAAAATAACTAACACAACAAACGGAACCATAGAGCCAATAAATACGCCGATTTCGTAATTAGAATCGGGTGCGTTTTTAATCTTGTCTTCTATGTTTAAGTCTTGAATTAGCGCAATCATGTTTTGTTGTGTCTTGGAGTTTTATTCTTGGAGTAAATTTAGTTGATTTTTTATCAAATGTTTCTGTTTTATATAGGCTATCTAAAATTTATTGTAAGAAGTGTTTCAAGGTTTGTAAATATTATTATTTAGTTACTAAAAACAATTGTCTAAATTTTATAATTAAAGGAATACCACGAGCGGCCATCCAAAGTGTGAAGGCTATAAAAATAGCGTATAGTTTATAGTTGTAATAATCGAACAGGAGTAGAGTTGGTAAGAATACCAAGAAGGTCGATGCTAGAAGTACATTTCTTAAGTATTTCATTTTTCCTAAACCTTTAAACATACCGTCGAAAATAAAAGCTAGTGCACACAATGGTTGCATGGCTAAAACAATCCAAAACACATCGTAAAAAGCTTCTAAAACTTCGGGTTGCTTTGTGAATACACGTCCGATAGGTTCGTAAAACAGCCACCCAATTCCAGCTAAAAGTATACCTGTTAAAATGCCCAGCACAATAAGTTTGTTACTTAGTCTTATTAATAAATCTGGACGTTTAGCACCGAATAGCTTTCCTGAAAGTATATTTCCTGCACTTGCAAATCCATCGATTAAAAAGGCGCCTAAAAACCAAATATTTATGGCAATAGTATAGGCTGCGATATAATTTTTACCGTAACTCGTAGCGTACGAACTTGCAAAATATAAGGCCGTGTTTAATGCTAGAGTTCGAATAAATAAATTGAGAATCATTAATAAGAACTTGTTGATTTCCTTATTGAAAGGTAGTGTGAGTTTTAAAGGGATATCTGTCTTTTTATATAAATAATACCCTGATAAAACAGCCATAATAAGTTGTGCGATAACACTTGCATAAGCTGCTCCTTTTATATGCATGGCAGGGATATAATCTGGAATGCCATATACCAATGCAAAATCTAAAAGAATATTTGATGCGGAACCGATAATGGCAATAATCATGGGGTAATAGGTGTTTTGTAAACCGCGAAATGCTCCAAAAATGGCAAAAGTAAAAAGGGTAAATGGAAAACCAAATACACGGATTTTATAATACTCTTGTGCATATTCTAAGATTAATCCAGAGGCATTATAGAGTTTAAAAATAGATGCTGC
The DNA here is from genome assembly GCF_051016085.1 of Formosa bonchosmolovskayae. Lineage (GTDB taxonomy): Bacteria > Bacteroidota > Bacteroidia > Flavobacteriales > Flavobacteriaceae > Formosa. Next base: position 1,066,664 of record NZ_CP174605.1, on the reverse strand, counting down.
TAGTGGGTAAGTTACCAGTATAATAATAATGCTTAACGATGTAATTAAAAATATGGCTTGAGCCGGTAGATTTTTTACGTCGTCTAACTTATTAGCTCCAACAGATTGCGAAATGATTGATGAAATTGCACTACGGCTTTGTCCGAGTACCCAAATTAGCATGGAAATAAACGTTCCTACTATACCAACGGCGGCGAGTGCTTCTGTGGGGTGAATGTTTACATTTCCAATTATTGCGGTGTCGGTTATAGATAATATAGGTTCGCTAATACCCGCAATAATAGCAGGCACAGCAAGTGTATTAATGTGTTTTAAAGATATGGATTGATCCAAAGGTTCTGTTGGTGTTTATAAATTGTTTGGTAGTTGCGAAGGTCGGATTTTTTTTAGAAGTATTAATTATGAAGAACTGAATAATAGTGAAATTTTGAATGTGTTTTATTATTACATTTATAACCGTTTTTATCATTATAAGTTTTTATGAAAAATATTTTAGTTCCTGTAGGGCATTCGAAAAATATTGAAAGTCATTTACAGTATGCTGTAGATTTTGCTCATGCTTTTGGAGCACGTTTGTATGTTGTACAAGTGTATGGTATGCGAGTAAAATCTGGGACTTTAGGTAAAACAGATGATGTTTTAGAACGTGAGAGTTTATCTTATTTAAATAATTTATTGGCTAAGATTGAGACGAAGGAGGTTGATATTGTCGTTAAGAGTTTTAAAGGCAAATTAATACCTACTTTAGAGCTAATTTGTAAAACAGCTGATGTCGATTTAATGCTCGTGGAGCCGAGATCAAATGCTATTAAGGAGGCTGTTTTTTTAGGAAAAATATCTGGTAAGATTATTAAGAAGACTAATATTCCGTCGTTAATTGTACCAGAGAGTTATGTGTTTAAGCCAATGACCAATGTATTGGTTGCTGTAAAATCGGCTATAATAAAAAAGGAACAAGCGTTAGTGCCTTTAAAACAAATTCAAAATCAGTTTAAAGCTGTGGTCAATTTATTATTAGTAAAAACACCATTTTTTAAAGAAGGAGATTTTAAGGTACATAGTTCCTTGTCGTCACTAATAACCGAAACTGTTTTTACAGAAAACCCGACCACGTTTCATGGTGTTTTACAACACTGTAATTCGCATGAACCGGACTTACTTTGTGTATTTAGACGAAAGCGCGGATTTTTTGCTAAAATGTGGGAAAAAAATGTAATTTTGAAAAAGGATTTTTATAGCCCATTTCCAGTGTTGGTTTTAAAGGGCGTAAAATAAATTATAATGGGGATGTAGCTCAGTTGGCTAGAGTGCTTGACTGGCAGTCAAGAGGTCGTGGGTTCGAATCCCATCTTCTCCACTAGTGTTAATAAGGGTTTCGAGCAATCGGAGCCTTTTTTTTGTGAATTACTTGTTCTACGTTGTCAAAATATAAATCCCAAATAATTGAGAAGCAATATTATTAAAATCTACCATTTTGTATAACTCAAGTAATAATCCTTTTTGCTTGGTGTTTCTTCAATTGGAATAATTATACAATTAAATCTCGTATTATACCATAATCTTTTCAAAGAGGATTATAATGTAGTTTATTATCACGTGTACCTTAGGTTGCAAATTAGACAAATGTAAGCAATAAGTAGAATTAAGCCTTTATTTTTGCAAGTATAGTTAAAGGGATTAATAATAATGTAATTAAATTATTCTGAATAACTTGTATATTTTATGAAGTATTTTCAATAGTAGTGAGTGTTATTTGTCGAATATGTAAATTTTCATTTGTTTTTTATTTAAGAAAATTTTAACTTTAAGAAGATCTCTCAAATCAACCTACTATGAAATATGCTTTACTATTACTATTTCCGATAATATTTTATTTTCCCAAGGAGGAAGAATCCATTTATAATGAAACGTTCTGTTCAGGTGCCACCTTAGATATTTCCTCTAAAAATACTTTAAATTCTATGCGTGTTGCAGATTCTTTATTTATGTACTCCGAGAGTACTCAAGATAAAATGCATGCGTTAATGCTAAAGAGTGTTATTTTAGAACAGGAAGAGAAAAGAGGGGCTTCCATAGATTTTGCGTTAAAATCTTTAGAATTGGCTAAACTCAAAAATAATTATTGTTTACAATCAAGAATTTATACCTTTTTATCTAGACAATACAGAAGTGTGGGATTTGTAGATAAGGGTAAATATTTAATCGCAGAAAGTTTTGTTGCAAGTTCGAAGATACAGAATAAGGAACATGCCATAAAATATATTACAATGGCTAATCTTGAGTTGCTAGAATATAGTATTGAAGCTAAAGAATGTACGGGCGCTGTCGAGTATTTAAAATCTGCCATTGTAGTATTAAGCAAGGAGAAAGATGAAAATATAAAGTATTTTGATTTAGCTCACTGTGAAGAAAAATTAGCAAGATGTTTCATTATTTTGGAGGATAATAATTCTGCGCTTAATCATTATTCTAAAGCAAAATCGTTTATTGAACGTACTACGCTGGCAGAACCTTTATTGGAATCTAATATATATAATGGGATGCTTGGAGTCTATTTAGAGCAGAAGCAGTTAGACAGTTCCAAGGTGTATGTCGAGAAAAGTCTACGGATGGTTGCCAAAAAATATAATAATATTATAAAAGAAGAAGTTTATAAAAACATTACAGAATATTATCAGCAGATTAAAATTGCTGATAGCTTTAAATTGTATAGCTATAAATATATAGCTGTTATTAGACAGAATAAGAACTATTCAAGACGTCTAATAAATAAAGCATCTAATGAATTTAAAAAGTTACCGAAGGATATTCGCATTCACGAACCTTCTAGTTCTAGTAATGTTATATTTTCTATATTTTTTATATTAATACCTTCCTTTTGTGCTTATTATAATAGGAAAAAAGTGTTTAAGTATGTAAATGGAGTATTTAATAGTAAAGCAAAAAAAGTTTCAGGTGTCACGTGTACAATTAAAACAGAAAAAATACTTATAGAAAAACTAGAAGATTTCGAAGCTTCGAATCGTTTTTTAGATAAAAACATGTCTTTAGCTATTTTAGTTGCGCAGCTTAATTCAAATACAAAATACCTTAGGCAAGTGCTTAAAGATCAAAAAGGTTTAGATTTTAATACTTATATAAATAGATTACGAATTATGTATATAGTAAATAAGTTAAATACCAATTCCGATTATTTAAATTATAAAATAAGTTACTTGGCGAAAGAGTGTGGTTTTTCATCACATAGTAAATTTTCTACCAATTTTAAGAAATTCACTAAATATTCGCCTTCATATTATATCAACAATTTGAAAAATAAAATAAATTAATTTCGTTAACTTATTAGATTTAGATTAAAAAAAAGCTATAATAAGTACGTTGTTTTTTCCCTATAGTTATTTTCTGTTCTATTATTTTTTAGGACCAGTATTTCTAAAAAAAAACAAGAATATTTAGTTGTCTTTATAGGCTTATAAAGCAAGGTGTTTTATGTTGTGTTTCCTCTTCGGATGTCTAAATAAATTAGAGAATGTTATAATCGATTCAATTTTCCTAGAAAGAAAATGAATCGATTTTTTTTATGCTGTGTAAGAAAAATATTATTCGAATTCATATTTCCTTTTTAGAAATCTTATACTTTTTTATTTTCAATATTCTTTTGTCATTTAATCTATTTCTTAATAGACCAGTTTTTTAACACGTCGTGTTGAATCATTCTGTTTTATTCTTGAATCGTTTTTTCGGTGCTCTTTTTCATGGTTATAAATTGAGTATTAGCTTTTAAATTCTTAAAAACATAATAACTTCTTGTATTTTAACTTGTTGATTATTAGGGTTTTATTTTTTTAATCCTATCTGTTTTCGGGAAAATAGCTAAACGTTTAATTTTTAGCACAATATTTTAATAATACATTGTGGATACGGTTTTTACGCTTAGTAAAATGTGTTTAATAGCTTTTAATCTATTAAATATATCTTCTTTTTCAACGAAGAACCTGTAAAAGCAATACGTTAAAATAACTCAGATTTTATGAAAAAAATTTTACTATTACTCATTTTATTTACGGCTCATGTTACCTACTCTCAAGTAGGGATTGGTACAGATATGCCAAATTCGTCGACGCAGTTAGAAATTGTATCTAGTAATAAGGGGGTTTTAATACCACAAGTACCTTTAACTAGTCTAACAGATCAAACTACTATTTCTGCAGGAAATATTGAAAGTTTGTTGGTTTATAATACAAATACATCCACAGGAATAAGTCCAGGATATTATTATTGGTATCAAGATCGTTGGGTGAAATTCTTAGGAAAGCAGGATTTACCAGATAACATTGTTTATTGGGATGTGGTTAATAATCAGTATTCTTATATTGATGAGAATGGAGATGTCCAAATTATAACAAATAGTAATGTGGAAACATTAACCTTTCTTAGTCTTAACGAAGATGGAAAATCTTTAGAGTATAAAGATGAAAATGGAGATGTTACTGCATTAGATATGACTAATCTAGTTAAGAATCTTGAAACTATAACAACCATAGTTGATAATGGAGATGGTACAATAACTTATTTCAATGAAAATAATGATCAAATAGTTATTGATTTAGCCAGTGGTCCGGCAGGATTAGATGGTGTTGGAATTACTTCTACAGTAGATAATGGAAATGGCACATTTACTATACTATATTCAGATGGATCTATATTTACAACTTCAGATTTAACAGGTGAGAAAGGAATTGCTGGTTCAGATGGGGCTTCAGCTTTTGAGATTGCAGTAGCCGGTGGATTTACAGGTACAGAAGCAGATTGGTTAGCGTCATTAAGCGGTGTTGACGGAGCAGACGGGAACGATGGAAGTAACGGTACTGATGGATCAGATGGCTCTTCTGCATATGAGATAGCAGTTGCTGGAGGATTTACAGGAACAGAAGCAGATTGGTTGGCGTCACTAAACGGAGCAGATGGTGCTGACGGAAGTAATGGTACTGACGGTTCAGACGGTTCTTCAGCATTTGAAATAGCAGTAGCAGGAGGATTTACAGGAACGGAAGCGGATTGGTTAGCATCACTAAACGGTACTGATGGTTCAGATGGAGCTTCAGCTTTTGAGGTTGCAGTAGCTGGTGGATTTACGGGAACCGAAACAGCTTGGTTAGCATCATTAAACGGAGTTGACGGAGCAGACGGGAACGATGGAACAGACGGTTCTTCAGCATTTGAAATAGCAGTAGCAGGAGGATTTACAGGAACAGAATCAGATTGGTTGGCGTCATTAAACGGTTGACGGAGCAGACGGGAACGATGGAACAGACGGTTCTTCAGCATTTGAAATAGCAGTAGCAGGAGGATTTACAGGAACAGAATCAGATTGGTTGGCGTCATTAAACGGTGCAGATGGTGCCGATGGAACCAACGGTACTGATGGAATAGATGGAACGGATGGTTCTTCAGCCTATGAAATAGCAGTAGCCGGAGGATTCACAGGAACGGAATCAGATTGGTTAGCGTCATTGAATGGAGCAGATGGTGCCGATGGAAGTAACGGTACTGATGGAAACGATGGTTCAGATGGCTCTTCGGCATATGAGATTGCAGTAGCTGGTGGATTTACGGGAACCGAAACAGCTTGGTTAGCATCATTAAACGGAGTTGACGGAGCAGACGGGAACGATGGAACAGACGGTTCTTCAGCATTTGAAATAGCAGTAGCCGGAGGATTTACAGGAACAGAATCAGATTGGTTGGCGTCATTAAACGGTGCAGATGGTGCCGATGGAACCAACGGTACTGATGGAATAGATGGAACGGATGGTTCTTCAGCCTATGAAATAGCAGTAGCCGGAGGATTCACAGGAACGGAATCAGATTGGTTAGCATCACTAAACGGTGCTGATGGAGCAGATGGAAGTAATGGAGTAGATGGAGATTGCAGTAGCTGGTGGATTTACGGGAACCGAAACAGCTTGGTTAGCATTGCAGTAGCCGGTGGATTTACAGGTACAGAAGCAGATTGGTTAGCGTCATTAAACGGAGCTGATGGAACAGATGGGTCTTCAGCCTATGAAATTGCAGTAGCTGCAGGATTTACAGGAACAGAAACAGCTTGGTTGGCATCTCTAAACGGTGCTGATGGAGCAGATGGAAGTAATGGCTCTTCAGCCTATGAGATTGCAGTAGCCGGAGGATTTACAGGAACGGAAGCGGATTGGTTAGCGTCATTAAACGGTGCTGATGGTGCCGATGGAAGTAACGGTACTGATGGAAATGATGGTTCAGATGGCTCTTCAGCATTTGAGATTGCAGTAGCCGGTGGATTTACAGGAACAGAAGCGGATTGGTTAGCATCATTAAACGGAGCAGATGGTACTAATGGAAACGATGGATCAGACGGTTCTTCAGCTTTTGAGATTGCAGTAGCTGGTGGATTTACGGGAACCGAAACAGCTTGGTTAGCATCATTAAACGGAGTTGACGGAGCAGACGGGAACGATGGAACAGACGGTTCTTCAGCTTTTGAGATTGCAGTAGCCGGAGGATTTACAGGAACAGAATCAGATTGGTTGGCGTCATTAAACGGAGCTGATGGAACAGATGGGTCTTCAGCCTATGAAATTGCAGTAGCTGCAGGATTTACAGGAACAGAAACAGCTTGGTTGGCATCTCTAAACGGTGCTGATGGAGCAGATGGAAGTAATGGAACTAATGGCTCTTCAGCCTATGAGATTGCAGTAGCCGGAGGATTTACAGGAACGGAAGCGGATTGGTTAGCGTCATTAAACGGTGCTGATGGTGCCGATGGAAGTAACGGTACTGATGGAAATGATGGTTCAGATGGCTCTTCAGCATTTGAGATTGCAGTAGCCGGTGGATTTACAGGAACAGAAGCGGATTGGTTAGCATCATTAAACGGAGCAGATGGTACTAATGGAAACGATGGATCAGACGGTTCTTCAGCATTTGAGATTGCAGTAGCCGGTGGATTTACAGGAACAGAAGCGGATTGGTTAGCATCATTAAACGGAGCAGATGGTACTGATGGAAATGATGGTTCAGATGGCTTTTCAGCATTTGAGATTGCAGTAGCCGGTGGATTTACAGGAACAGAAGCGGATTGGTTAGCATCATTAAACGGAGCAGATGGTACTAATGGAAACGATGGATCAGACGGTTCTTCAGCTTTTGAGATTGCAGTAGCCGGAGGATTTACAGGAACAGAAGCAGATTGGTTAGCGTCACTAAACGGTGCTGATGGAGCAGATGGAAGTAACGGTACGGATGGAAACGATGGTTCAGACGGGGCTTCCGCATATGATATAGCAGTAGCTGGTGGATTTACAGGAACCGAAACAGCTTGGTTAGCATCATTAAACGGAGCAGACGGGAACGATGGAACAGACGGTTCTTCAGCATTTGAAATAGCAGTAGCCGGAGGATTTCCAGGAACAGAATCGGATTGGTTAGCGTCACTAAACGGTGCTGATGGAGCAGACGGAAGTAATGGTACTGATGGAAACGATGGTTCAGACGGAGCTTCAGCCTATGAGATTGCAGTAGCCGGAGGATTTACAGGAACAGAAGCAGTTTGGTTAGCGTCACTAAACGGAGCAGATGGTACTGATGGAAATGATGGTTCAGATGGCTCTTCAGCATTTGAGATTGCAGTAGCCGGTGGATTTACAGGAACAGAAGCGGATTGGTTAGCATCATTAAACGGAGCAGATGGTACTAATGGAAACGATGGATCAGACGGTTCTTCAGCTTTTGAGATTGCAGTAGCCGGAGGATTTACAGGAACAGAAGCAGATTGGTTAGCGTCACTAAACGGTGCTGATGGAGCAGATGGAAGTAACGGTACGGATGGAAACGATGGTTCAGACGGGGCTTCCGCATATGATATAGCAGTAGCTGGTGGATTTACAGGAACCGAAACAGCTTGGTTAGCATCATTAAACGGAGCAGACGGGAACGATGGAACAGACGGTTCTTCAGCATTTGAAATAGCAGTAGCCGGAGGATTTACAGGAACAGAATCGGATTGGTTAGCGTCACTAAACGGTGCTGATGGAGCAGACGGAAGTAATGGTACTGATGGAAACGATGGTTCAGACGGAGCTTCAGCCTATGAGATTGCAGTAGCCGGAGGATTTACAGGAACAGAAGCAGTTTGGTTAGCGTCACTAAACGGTGCTGATGGAGCAGATGGAAGTAATGGTACTGATGGAACTAATGGCTCTTCAGCCTATGAGATTGCAGTAGCTGGAGGATTTACAGGAACAGAAGCGGATTGGTTGGCGTCGCTAAACGGTGCTGACGGAGCCGATGGAAGTAATGGTTCTGATGGATCAGACGGTTCTTCAGCTTTTGAGATTGCAGTAGCCGGAGGATTTACGGGAACAGAAGTAGCTTGGTTAGCATCATTGAATGGAGCCGATGGCTCTTCTGCATATGAGATAGCAGTTGCTGGAGGATTTACAGGAACGGAAGCGGATTGGTTAACGTCACTAAACGGTGCTGATGGAGCAGATGGAAGTAATGGTAATGATGGAGTAGATGGAACTAATGGCTCTTCAGCCTATGAGATTGCAGTAGCAGGAGGATTTACAGGAACGGAAGCAGATTGGTTAGCGTCATTAAATGGAGCAGATGGTGATTCAGCATATGAAGTAGCAGTAACAGCTGGATTTACAGGAACAGAAGCAGATTGGTTAGCTTCATTAAACGGTGCAGATGGAGCAGACGGAAGTAATGGTACGGATGGAATAGATGGTTCAGATGGGGCTTCAGCATATGAGATAGCAGTTGCTGGAGGATTTACTGGAACAGAATCGGATTGGTTAGCGTCTCTAAACGGAGCTGATGGATCAGATGGCTCTTCAGCCTATGAAATAGCCGTAGCAGGAGGATTTTTAGGAACAGAAGCAGCTTGGTTAGCGTCATTAAACGGAGCTAATGGAACAGATGGCTCTTCAGCATATGAGATAGCAGTTGCTGGAGGATTTACTGGAACGGAAGCGGATTGGTTAACTTCATTAAATGGAGTTGACGGAGCAGATGGTTCTGATGGAACAAATGGAATAGATGGATCAGACGGTTCTTCAGCTTTTGAGATTGCAGTAGCCGGAGGATTTACGGGAACAGAAGTAGCTTGGTTAGCATCATTGAATGGAGCCGATGGCTCTTCTGCATATGAGATAGCAGTTGCTGGAGGATTTACAGGAACGGAAGCGGATTGGTTAACGTCACTAAACGGTGCTGATGGAGCAGATGGAAGTAATGGTAATGATGGAGTAGATGGAACTAATGGCTCTTCAGCCTATGAGATTGCAGTAGCAGGAGGATTTACAGGAACGGAAGCAGATTGGTTAGCGTCATTAAATGGAGCAGATGGTGATTCAGCATATGAAGTAGCAGTAACAGCTGGATTTACAGGAACAGAAGCAGATTGGTTAGCTTCATTAAACGGTGCAGATGGAGCAGACGGAAGTAATGGTACGGATGGAATAGATGGTTCAGATGGGGCTTCAGCATATGAGATAGCAGTTGCTGGAGGATTTACTGGAACAGAATCGGATTGGTTAGCGTCTCTAAACGGAGCTGATGGATCAGATGGCTCTTCAGCCTATGAAATAGCCGTAGCAGGAGGATTTTTAGGAACAGAAGCAGCTTGGTTAGCGTCATTAAACGGAGCTAATGGAACAGATGGCTCTTCAGCATATGAGATAGCAGTTGCTGGAGGATTTACTGGAACGGAAGCGGATTGGTTAACTTCATTAAATGGAGTTGACGGAGCAGATGGTTCTGATGGAACAAATGGAATAGATGGATCAGACGGTTCTTCAGCTTTTGAGATTGCAGTAGCCGGAGGATTTACGGGAACAGAAGTAGCTTGGTTAGCATCATTGAATGGAGCCGATGGCTCTTCTGCATATGAGATAGCAGTTGCTGGAGGATTTACAGGAACGGAAGCGGATTGGTTAACGTCACTAAACGGTGCTGATGGAGCAGATGGAAGTAATGGTAATGATGGAGTAGATGGAACTAATGGCTCTTCAGCCTATGAGATTGCAGTAGCAGGAGGATTTACAGGAACGGAAGCAGATTGGTTAGCGTCATTAAATGGAGCAGATGGTGATTCAGCATATGAAGTAGCAGTAACAGCTGGATTTACAGGAACAGAAGCAGATTGGTTAGCTTCATTAAACGGTGCAGATGGAGCAGACGGAAGTAATGGTACGGATGGAATAGATGGTTCAGATGGGGCTTCAGCATATGAGATAGCAGTTGCTGGAGGATTTACTGGAACAGAATCGGATTGGTTAGCGTCTCTAAACGGAGCTGATGGATCAGATGGCTCTTCAGCCTATGAAATAGCCGTAGCAGGAGGATTTTTAGGAACAGAAGCAGCTTGGTTAGCGTCATTAAACGGAGCTAATGGAACAGATGGCTCTTCAGCATATGAGATAGCAGTTGCTGGAGGATTTACAGGAACAGAAGCGGATTGGTTAGCGTCATTAAACGGTGTTGACGGAGCAGATGGAAGTAATGGTACTGATGGAAACGATGGTTCAGACGGGGCTTCAGCCTATGAAATAGCCGTTGCAGGAGGATTCACAGGAACGGAAGCAGTTTGGTTAGCGTCACTAAACGGTGCTGATGGAGCAGATGGAACCAACGGTACTGATGGTTCAGATGGCTCTTCAGCCTATGAAATAGCCGTGTCCGGAGGATTCACAGGAACGGAAGCAGTTTGGTTAGCGTCATTAAATGGAGCTGACGGAGCCGATGGAAGTAATGGTTCTGATGGATCAGACGGTTCTTCAGCCTATGAAATAGCAGTAGCCGGAGGATTTACAGGAACAGAAGCAGATTGGTTAGCGTCACTAAACGGAGCTGATGGAGCAGATGGAAGTAATGGTGTAGGAATTACAGGAACTGCAGATAATGGAGATGGTACTTTTACAATTACGTATTCAGATAACTCAACATTTACTACCGCAGATTTAACAGGGCCAGCAGGAGCCTCTGCAGATGTTTTAAAGTCATTTGTAAAATATAATGTTACAAGTGGATATAATTTATTAAGTGTTAGCCTCCTTAATGGTTATAGTGTTACTAATTTCCCGTCCAGTGGAGAGGAATTTGATGAAAATTCTGAGTATGATGCAAGTACATCAACTTTTACAGCTAAGCAGGATGGGATTTATGAAGTATATGTTCAGGCTAATTCAAAAGGGGCTGTTAGTGCAGCAGAATTTGGAGTAGGGATTTTTAAAGAAGACGGAACTTCAGGCAGTATAAGTTTACTGGCTGAGGATAGATATCTTAGTGTGAATGTTAGTGTGTTAACTATTGATTTAGATGTCTCTCCTCCAACACGATCTACACAAACTTTAGTTAAACTTAATGCAGGAGATAAAATTAAATTTGGAACTTATGTACCATTACTTGCAGCTGGTGTATTGAATGGTTTTGAATCCCAGTTCTCAATACATCAAGTAAAGTAAAAGAGGTTTTTAATTAGTAGTCTGATTTATTTTAAAAAGTAATTTATAACAGACAATTGTAATATCCTGAGGATAGCAATAACAAGAAGCTGTTGTTGTCCTCAGGGAAATCTAGAAGAAAGAAAAAGAGTTGTTTTCTTTTAAAATAAATCAGACTCATTAATAATTAAATATTTAGACACATGAAAAAATATTTATTACAAATAAGCATTTTATTACTCCTTACTTATGGCATGCTAGCGCAGACTTCTAATATAGGTGTATTGTATGTAAGTGAAAATACACAGTTCTCCACGGTGTCTCAATTTGATAATTTAAGTCAAGGAACATTTAATAACGATGGAGAAACTTATGTATACGATCATTTTAATAACGATGGTGCTTTAGATTTTTATGAGAACACAGGGATAATAAAATTTATAGGTTCCAAAACTCAGAATATAAGCGGGAGTCAAGTTAGTTATTTACATAATGTTTTGTTTTATAACAGTAGTAGCGCAAACCCATTTCATGTATCAGGTGAAATAAATATTAGTGGAACTACAGATTTTTACGAAGGCGTTGTTGATAACGATAATTTTGGTGGGCAAATTACATTTAACACGAATGGAAATCACATCAATACTTCTAATGTTAGTCATGTAGATGGACCTGTAAATAAAATTGGAGATCAGGAATTTACATTTCCTATTGGAGATGGTGGCTATTATAGGTTAGCTGGTATATCTGCCCCAGAAAATTCTAGTGCTTTCTTTAAAGGAAAGTATTATTATGAAAGTTCTAATGATTTGTTTTCACACGAGCTTAAGTCTGAAGATATATTAGAGGTAAATAGTCAAGAATATTGGACTATAGATCGGGTTAATGATAACTCTGTAGACGGCTTAATTACATTGTCTTGGAGTGCTGTTACAACCCCAAATACATTGGTTGAAGCGGCTACACAAGAAGCGCTAACGATTGTAAGATGGGACGAGTCTAGTAATATATGGATCGATGAAGGAGGTGTTGTAGATCCCAATAACCAAACAATAACAACAGCCACAACTAATTATGGTGTTTTTACACTTGGACGCCTAAAAACTGAATCTGAATTGCCTTGTACTCTAGTTGTTTACAATTATGTGTCTCCAAACGGAGATGGTAAAAATGATTATTTCGAGGTAGAAAAAACAGACGATACATGTGCAAGAGAGCTTACGCTTCAAGTTTTTAATAGATGGGGTGTTAAGGTTTATGAAATGAATAATTATGGTGAAGATGGCCGTTTGTTTAATGGCCGTTCTTCTGGAAGATTAACAGTAAAAGATTCTGATGTGTTACCTGCTAGTACATATTACTATATTTTAAAATATAAGTATGGCAATGAGGCAGATAACACCTCTCATAAAAAAGCAGGTTTCTTATACTTAAGCGATAACTAATATGAATAAAATTAGAATGACTTCAAAAAAAGAAAATATATCTGTTTTAGTGTTGTTGTTGTTGAGTCTGTTTTTTATGACTCCTAAACTACATGCGCAACAAGATTCGCAATACACACAATACATGTATAATACGGTCTCTATTAATCCTGCTTATGCAGGGTCTAGAGAATCATTAAGTATGTTGGGGATTTATAGAAACCAGTGGGTTGGTTTAGATGGAGCTCCTGAAACACTAAATTTTTCAGCACATTCTCCTATCGGAATTAAAGGTGTTGGTATTGGTGTTGGGTTTTTAAGCGATAAAATAGGCCCTACTTCAGAAGACCTACTTTCGGTAGACTTTTCTTATACTATAAATTTAGCTAACGAATTAAAATTAGCCTTTGGTATTAAAGGTGGTATATCTATGTGGAATTTAGACCCTACTAAATTAAATATCCATAATCAGAACGACGTTACTCTAGATCAACAAAGTCATAATTCCCCAATAGTTGGTACAGGTTTATATCTATATTCTGATAAATGGTATGTAGGGTTATCCACTCCTAATTTTTTAGAAACTACACATTATGACGATATACAAGCATCTACATTTACAGAACGAGCGCATTTATATTTAATAGGGGGATATGTTTTTAAAATGAATTCAGGATTAAAATTGAAGCCTGCATTTTTAGTTAAATCTGTTACAGGTTCTCCCTTGGCCCTAGACTTGTCTTTAAATGCTCTTATCAATAACGGCTTAACAATAGGTTTTTCTTATAGGTTAGATGCAGCGGTTAGTGTGCTGGCAGGTTTTCAGTTAACCGACACAATTATGATAGGCTATGCATATGATTACGATACTACCGAATTAGGAAATTATAACGATGGATCTCATGAGATACTTTTACGATTTGAATTAGGTACCAGACGAAGTGGAATAGTAAACCCTAGATTCTTTTAATTAAAAAAATAAATTAATGAAAAATAAGATATCTATATATAGTTTCTTTTGGGTGTTTTTAGCCATGGTTACTGTGACGGCCGTTAATGGGCAAGAAAAGAAATTAATTCAGGCAAATCAGAATTATGAAAAATTAAGTTTCATAAATGCTCAAAAAATCTATTTATCAGTTGCTGAAAATGGACATAAGTCTGAAGAGTTGTATGCCAAACTTGCTAATAGTTATTATTTTAATGCACAATACGGGCAAGCTGTAAAATGGTATGATAGTTTGTTCTCTATGGTTCAGGTGCCCAAGGAAAGTGTTAATAATTTACGATATGCTCAGACATTAAAAGCTACAGGGAAACCTGAACAAGCCATGGAGTATTTCAATATTTTTACAAGAGAAAATGATTTAGAATCGGGGACTTTATTAGCTGAAGATTATTTGAGGTTAATGGATAAAAATTCAGGCAGATATGATTTAGAGCCAATCAGAAAAATTTACAATGACAATAAAATTACTTTTGGAAATGTATTAGTAAAGGATGCCTTATATTATTCGTCTACTAAAGATTCTTACAAAATATTAAATGATAAAAGTGGTTGGGATGGTCTTAGTTTTTTATCGTTGTACGAAGTTAGGCTAGATTCTTCAAACCAAGCTATTAACGAGCCTAGAATGCTTAAAGGCAACATAAATGGCAAATTTCATGAATCTTCTCCTGTGTTTACAAAAGATAATAATACTATGTATTTTACAAGCAGTAGCATACCTTCTGATGATGATATAGATGATTATAAGTTGAAAATTTATAAATCTGTAAAGATTAATAATAAGTGGCAAAAAGCCGTAGAGTTATCAATTAATAGCGACAATTTTTCAACGGCCAATCCAACTTTAAATGCTGAAGGAACTAAACTATATTTTTCATCGGACCGTCCAGGTGGTTATGGCGAATCAGATATTTATATGTCTACAATTTCTCCAGGAGGAGATTTAGGAGAACCAGTAAATCTAGGGTCGGAAGTAAATACAGAAGGCAAGGAGACTTTTCCTTTTATAACCACTCTTGATGAGCTTTATTTCTCATCAGACGGACATTTTGGCTTTGGAGGATTAGATGTTTTTTACATCAAGATTTTAGATAATCATTACGGAAACTTATTAAATGTCGGAGAACCTGTAAACTCTTATGCAGACGATTTTGCATTTGGAATAGATTTAACAACACGTAGAGGATTTATAAGTTCTAATCGATCTACTAAAGCCGGGGAATTTGTTTACGATAATATATATACGTTTAAAGAAAATGCCCCAATAGTAGATGTATATCTTTCTATAATAGAAGGATATGTAACCGATAAACAATCTAAAAAACCTATTGAAGATGTTAGGGTAAGTCTAAGGGATTCCGATGGACTGGTGTTACAGGAAGTCTTTACTAATGAAAATGGGTTTTATACGGTAGAAACGAATACGTATACATCGTATTTTCTGAAATCGGAGAAAGCGCGCTATGATGCAGATGAACATATCTCTAAAATAAATTTAGATCATCAAGAAATTAATTTTCAATTGCAACCAAATATAGTAGATCTTGTTCCTGAAATAGATTTGGCTAAGGTTTTAAATATTCCAGTAATCTATTTCGATTATAATCAGTCCAATATTCGAGATGATGCAGAAGTCGAGTTGCAAAAAATACTGGTGACTTTAAATACTTACCCTGATTTAAAGATCGAAATACGATCTTATACCGATAGTCGAGGTGACGATGATTACAATATGAAACTGTCTTCCAGACGAGCACAATCTACTCGTGATTATTTGGTAAGTAAAAACATTGATAGCAATAGGATAACTGCAAAAGGTTTTGGAGAAACGGTATTAATAAATAAATGTTCTAATGGAGTGAAGTGTTCTAGTTTTGAACATCAGCAAAACAGAAGAAGTGAATTTATAGTGACCAAATAAGTTTAATTACCCTCTTTTTTAGATAGTCTTGTACATATTATGGTAGATTAATTACGAAAAAAATCTCCTTGAGTTTTATAGATTAATAGCACTTTAAAAGAGGGATTTAAATCTTAAGCCAAAACAATTTTTTCTTTTTAATTATAAAAAAGATTACGTTGTTAATGAGTTTAAGGACGTTTTGCCGGTAACCTATTAAAATAAAACTGATTTAATTCGTCTGAATTACTTTCAATAAGATCTAGTTTATTATCACCATTTAAGTCGAACATTAAAATATCGTATGTACTAAAATCTTGATTATTTAATTGCATTTTCTCCCAAGACCTTGCATGAGCGGAGTTAATAAAAACAGTGTTTGGGGCACCTACATTACCTATCGCAATATCTGTATTACCATCATCATTTAAGTCGCCAATAGATACGGCATACGATTTATCTGAGCTCGTGTCGAATATTACTTTGCGCCCGTATGTTCCTTTTTCATTTCCGAAATAAATAACATTAGGCTCGCCAATATTTGCTGTTATAATATCCTTGAAACCATCGTTGTCAATATCTGTAACAGCTACAGATCTTGTAGCATCGTTACCTGTTCCGTAAGGTGTTTTTATATTAAAGTTTAGATTCCCATCATTTAAATATACATAGTTGGGTTGATCGTCTCTATTTGCTAAAATAAGATCTAAATGTCCGTCACTATTCATATCGGCAACCTCGACATCTATAGTCGAATCTTTTTTGCTTCCAAATCCAATAACTTCTGTAAATACTCCATGTCCGTTATTAAAACAAATTTCGTTTTCACTGCCTCTATTGGTAATTAAAATATCTAAATCGGTATCGTTATCTATATCGGCAACAACAATATTTCTTGTCGGTCCGTATTTTGCACCAAAACTAGTGCCTTTAGTAAAATTCCCTTTACCGTCGTTTATAAAAATATAATTCGGCGCCATATCGTTTCCTACCGCGATATCTAAATATCCATCACCATTAAAATCTGCAAGCTCTGTTGCGTAACTGGTTTCTTGTTCTAAACCTAAGTGTTTTGAAACCGTAAACATGCCACGGCCATTGTTTATAAAGATTTTATTCTGTCCTGGCCAGTGCCTACCATTCGCAATAACAACATCTAAATCGCCATCGCTATCTATATCGCCAATGCCCATAGAAGCGGTACGCTCTTTATGGACTCCTAAAATGGTTCTACTATTATTAAAGAAGCTTGATTTCTGAGCATGAACCGAAAGCATGTAACTAGAAAAAAGTGCCAAGAGAATGTATTTCATGATTTCTCTATTATTTTAAAAAATCTAATACCGTATTAACCACTTCTTGAAGCTGAATGGATAATTGGTCCTGATTCCAAGGATGAGACGTTTCAAATACATGATTAGCGCCTGCAATAATTTTTAATTTGCTATCTGGATTCCATTGGTGCAAATTGTAAGCTTCCTCAATTTTAACACTGGAATCGTTATCGCCATGAATAATAAGATGCGGAATTTTTAACTGTGACGTCGCACGCTCTATATTTAACCGATTCTCGTGAGCTTTAAAATCTTCGAAAAACTGATAATAATGGGGCATGTTTTGTTTTGTTCTTCCATTTACTACATATTCTACACCGTTGGTTTTCCATTGTTTTAGGGCGTCTCCACTAGACATTCTAGAGGCATAATCGCTAACACCGGCTAAACTAATTACGCTTGTAATTCGTGGGTCTTCTTCGGCTTTTATGGTTACAATACCACCACCACGACTGTGACCAATTAAAGAGATGTTATCGGTGTTTACTTCTGTATTGTAATCAGTACTGTTTGTAATCCAGTCGATTACCGATTTTAAATCGTCTAATTCTTTGGTGTAATTATTCTGACCAAAGGCTTCTAAATCTGGAAAATCTATGGGTTGCTCTGGTGTGCCACCATTATGTGAGAAATTAAATTTTATAAAAAAGTAACCTGCTTTAGCAAAGGCCTCACCCATGAGGTTCCAAGCGCCCCAATCTTTAAACCCTTTGTAGCCATGACAAAAAATAATTATGGGTTTAAGTAAATTGTTTTTGGTATAACATACATCTGTTAAAATGGGCTTCCCGTGTTTGCCTTGAAGTGGTATATTTAAATGGTGTGTCATGTTAAAAAGAGTGGTTTGTATTCAAAAAAAATCTCATCTAAAGTTAAAACTTTTAGAGAGACTCAGCTAAGTATAAAACAAAAAAAAGAGTGAGGTAACCAGCCCCACTCTTACAAACAAACTAACTAATTGACATAGTTTAACTAACTATCTAATTAAAATTAAAACTATATTTTGAAGTGTTCAACGTAATTTCTTCCGTTTGCACTAATGAATACTTTGTAATGACCTGCACGTTTTTCAGATAAGCTGTATATACGTTGGATACTAGCTTCGTCAGATATTTTTTCAGTATAAATTAATTCATCATTTGAATAACTATCGTTAGATGAATAATAAATATTTACTGATACCTCTTCTTTATCTAAATCTAATTGTGTTAAATACACAGCATTATTTTTAAATTTTACAGAAGGCTTAAAAATGCTTCTTTCTTCTTCTCTGTTAAAAGTAACTTCTTCGTTAGATACAGTAAAAGGAATAATTTTAATCTCTAATCCTTTTTCATGTTCGAAAGAATAGTCACCATTAGGTAAAGCTGTTAAATCGAATGTGTTATTGTAAGCTCCTGAAGTTGAAATTGTAGACTTGTATAATGCAATTCCGTACTCATCTTTAATAGATAGTAACTGACCTGCTTTTACGTGGTTAAGCGTTAATGTAATTTCTGATTTTTTTCTGCTATCTACGTTAGATAAATTGTCGTTCGCATAACTAGATATTCCAGTTACCATTGCAAACATATAAATACTAAGGGCTAATAATTTTCTCATAATAATAAAATTTTGTAACTTAATTACATGGCAAAGATATGGTGGAAGGAGACGATGGAAAACAACGATATTGGCTACTTTATGTGCTATATTAACTGTGATATAAATGTTAAGAAATTGTAAAGGTAAAATAGTATATTTTAGAGCTAATTATACACATACTATCCCATATACATTTTGTATTTTTGTAATACAAATGTGAAATACGAATGAAATTAAAACCAACATATAGAAAAGTAACGCCAAGTTTTGGTAGCTCGTTGGTTGTTAGGCAACATACTCAAGAAGCGCATACTAATAAGCCTTTTTGGCACTTCCATCCTGAACTAGAATTAGTTTATGTTAATAAAGGAAAAGGAAAACGTCATATAGGAAATCATTTATCATACTTTAATAATAGTCAGCTTATACTAATAGGTTCTAATTTACCTCATAATGGTTTTGCAGATCGACTAACCGCTCGCGGTTCTGAAACCATTGTACAATTCTTACCAAATTTTTTAGGAGAACAATTTTTAAAACTTCCAGAAACAGAACGTATTGCCATGCTATTCGAACGCGCAAAGAAGGGCGTGCTTTTTAAACCAGAAACAAAATTAATTGTTGGGCCTAAGATTGAAACCTTAATGGAGTACCAAGGCTTTAATCGCGTTCTGAAATTATTAGAAATATTGAATGATTTAGCAGTCTCTGAGCATTATAGCTTATTAAATGTAGACGGTGTTGCTTTTGAAACCGAACCACAAGATAGCGCTAAGGTTGATGTTATTTTTAGATATATAAATAACAACTTTCAGAGGCATATTAGTTTAGAAGATATTGCCGATCAGGCAAACATGACTGTTCCTGCATTTTGCCGATTCTTTAAAAAAGCAACAGGAAAGACATTTACCAAATTAGTAAACGAATACCGTGTGGTACACGCCACTAAATTATTACAGGAAAGCGAAATGAGTATTACCGATATTTGCTTTGAATGCGGATTTAATAACTTCTCGCATTTTAATAAATTCTTTAATGAAATTACAGGAACGAGCGCTTCTAAGTACAGAAGTGAAATGACTCGTATTATTCAATAAGTTTAATTGAATACCAGTATAAAAAGTAAACCCTTCAAAATTAATGTGTTTGAAGGGTTTTTTCTTATTTAAAGTTAAACAATTAGTTTAGTCTTTCTTTTTGTCTTTTTTCGGTTGCTTCTTTAATTCCTCTAATGTGATTTGTCCGTTAGAATCGGCATCGATTTTGGCAAAGTTTTTTTCTAAAGTTTTAGCGTCGACTTCTTTTTTTCGTTTTACAGATTTAAACTCTTCTAAAGATATGGTGCCATTTTTATCTGTATCCATGCGCTCTAGCATTTTTTCAGGATTTGGCTCTCTTTTTTTATCTTGTGCTTGCGCAGAAAATGATACCGCGAAAAATGCTAAGCTTAGCATGGCGAATGTTAATGTTTTTAATTTCATCTTATTTGGTTTTAAAGGTTATTGATATAATACCTTAAGACCATAAAAAAATGAAATAGTTTAACCTGAAATAAAATATTTGTAATGTTATATCTTTTGAAATATTGAGGGTTACATCGCAGTAGGTTTACTTCTCACCATTCCATTCGGCGTAAAACTGATCTAGAAATGCAATCATAAAATCGTGGCGTTGAGTTGCGATGTGTTTCCCCGTTTCTGTATTCATCTTGTCTTTTAAAAGTAGAAGCTTTTCATAAAAATGATTAATTGTAGGCGCGTTAGATGCTTTATATGCCGCTTTTGTCATATTTAGATTAGGTGCAATCTCAGGGTTGTAAAGTGCACGGTTTTTAAAGCCTCCATAATTAAAGGTTCTGGCAATTCCAATGGCACCAATAGCATCTAATCGGTCGGCATCTTGCACCACATTTAATTCGGGTGAAGAAAACGTCGCTTTAAAATTCCCGCCTTTATAAGATATGTTTTCTATAATATTAATCACATGCTGAATGGTTTCCTCGTCAACTTCAATCGTTTTTAAAAACTCAGAGGCTACTTTTGGGCCAACAGTTTCATCGCCATCATGAAATTTACTATCGGCTATATCGTGAAGTAACGCACCAAGTTCTACAACAAATAGATTTACATCTTCGGTTTTGGCAATTAATTTCGAGTTTTTATAAACCCGCTCTATATGAAACCAATCGTGGCCTCCTTCGGCACCTTCTAATTTTTCTTTTACAAAATTAATTGTAGTCTGTATTTGTAGGTCTTTCGTCATAGCTATAAAAGTAAAAATTCCTAACTGAGACAGAAAGGAATTTTTGTGTTATATAAAGGTATAAGTCGATTTATAATTTAGCAGGCTCTACCCATTTAAATTCGAACGAATTTTCAGGGACTTTCATACGCTCTGCAATACGTGTCATTCTGCTTGGAAGTTTAATAAGGTAATCTCTTGCCTTTTCAGCTTCGTCTGTTAAGCCGGTAACTTTTTCAATTTCCCAACGTTTAAGTAACTTCTCAAGAATATCTATATAATCCATAGATGTATACACGCCAATACGCTGTGCGGTATTCGAAAATTCTTCGAAAGCCGAACTTATTTGTCCGCCAGATTCTCTTAAAAAGTGCGCTGGCATTGTAATTTTTTGTTTCATCATGTAGTGAAACGCCATCATCATTTGGCTAGGATCTACTGCAAAAATACGCTCTACAAATTCGCTATAGGCGTTATGGTGTCTCATTTCGTCTCCCGAAATAATTCTACACATTTTGCTTAGTTGTTTGTTGCCGCGTTCTTTAGCTAGTTTAGCTACACGGTTATGAGAAATGTATGTGGCAAGTTCTTGGAAACTTGTATACACGAAGTTTTTATACGGGTCGCGGTCTGTACCAATATCAAAACCATCAGCAATTAAATGCTGTGTTGTTTTCTCTATCTCACGCATATTTACACGTCCAGAAAGATAAAGGTATTTGTTAAGCACATCGCCGTGGCGGTTTTCTTCACCTGTCCAGTGACGTACCCATTTAGACCAACCGTTACGTTCTATTTGTCCAACACCTTCTACATCCATTAACCAGGATTCGTAGGTTGGTAAGGCCTCTTCGGTAATCATATCTCCAACTAAAACTACCCAGAAATCGTAAGGTAAATCTTTAGCTAACTCTCTTATTTCTTTTACTTCGTCAAAAAACTTTGGACTTTCAGAATCTGGTAAGAAATCTGTTGGTTGCCAAATAGTTTCAATCGGAATTAAATACTTTTCTATTAAAGCGTCTACGTCTTTTTCTAAGAACTGCATCACTTCTAACCTTACATTTTTTAATGACATAATGTTAAGTTTTAATGGTTTATACTTTGTGTTACAGTGTGTTCAATTTCGTCAATTAAAGTGTCTGTAGTGCCTGTAAAGGTAGATAAATTTATGGGTTTATGAATAGTTAATGTAATATGAGCCCCTAATCCCATAGGAAATTTACCGTATTTTAACGTTTTCCATGAATTATTTATGGTTAACGGCACTACGGTTGCATTAGGTATGTTTTTTATTAAAGTTTGTAAACCATGACGTTGAAACCGTTTTGGGTGCCCATTTTTACTTCGTGTACCTTCAGGGAAAATAACTGCAGCATAGTTGTTTTCTTTTATAAAAGCAGAAAAATCATATATGGCACGAATCGCTTGCCTTGGGTTTTTCCTGTCGATTAATGCAGAGCCACCATGGCGTAAATTATAAGATACACTAGGTATGCCCGAACCCAATTCTTTTTTGCTAATAAATTTTGGGCGGTACTGTCTCATATACCAAAGTATTGGCGAAATGTCGTACATACTTTGGTGATTAGATACTATTATTAACGGAGCATCCTTTGGGATCTCGTTATCAAAATTGTTGGTGAATGTAAAACGGGTGCCAAGAATATTTAAGCAACGCAACAATACAAATTGTAAGGCATTTACACTATGTTGTAATGCATTGTAGCCAAACACACGGTGGCTAATCCATAATATAGGATGAAAAATACATATCGATAATAAAAACGCAAGAGCATATAATGCTGTTAGTGGATACGCTAGAATTTTCATTAATTGGAGCTTACAGGTTTTGTTTGGTGGCAAATTTAAGATATAAAAAAACCACGCCAAAAGCGTGGTTTATATTTTTTTACAAAATCCGACTTAACATACTTGGTTAAAAGCATCTTTAAGATTGTCTGCAATCATTTCTGCAGGACGACCTTCAATATGGTGACGCTCTAACATGTGTACTAATTCGCCATCCTTAAATAAAGCAATACAAGGAGAACTTGGAGGAAAAGGAATCATATAACCTCTTGCTGCATCTACAGCCTCTTTATCTACACCTGCAAAAACAGTTACTAAATGGTCTGGTTTTTTATCGTTTTGTATACTCATGCTTGCGCCTGGACGTGCATTCGCTGCAGCACAACCACATACAGAATTTACAACGACTAAAGTTGTTCCTTCTTTTGCTATCGCTGCATCTACAGCCTCGGCAGTGTGTAATTCTTCAAAACCAACTTTGGTTAAATCTTCACGCATTGGTTTTACTAATTCTGCTGGGTACATAGTTTTAAATTTTTGTTTATAAATAAAGCACAAATATACATAATTAAAACAGAACCCCTTATTACTTTAACGTAACCTAAAGAAGCCGGGCTTTGTAATCTCTTGGGCGTTACCTTGCTCGGGCAAGGTCGGGCTATACGTTATATCTTTTTGTTTTTTTTAGAAAACAAAAAGGATACCACTGCTATCCCTAACGCGAGAGTGCCTGATGGATTGGTTATATAGAAGAACCATTTTCTAATCAGACTAAGTATTTAGACAATATTTTTATTAATTTTCGTAAAATCCGAACGCTTATAGTGTATCTTTTAATATAGATATAAAGCAATAAAATTAAAACCACAGCACTTAAAACTACATGTAGTATATTTGCAGTCTTAAAAATAAAATTATGAGTGTTTCAAAATGGTTAGGTGCTACGTTAGGATGGTCTTTTGGTGGTCCAATAGGGGCGATTCTAGGATTTGCATTGGGTAGTGTAGTCGATGGTCTTTCCAACGGAGGTATTAAAGTTGGTAGTGACGGACCTTTTTCTGCGCCATCACAAACCAGAACAAAATCGGGGGATTTTGAAGTGAGTCTATTAGTACTAGCCGCAATAGTTATAAAAGCCGATGGTAAAAGTGATAAACGCGAATTAGATTTTGTGCGTGCTCAGTTTGTCGGGATGTACGGGAAAGACCGTGCAAATCACGCTTTTAAATTATTCAAAAATATAAGTCAGCAAGAGAATATTCCTGTTCGCGATGTATGTATGCAAATCCGTCAGATGATGGATCATCCGTCACGTCTTCAGTTACTTCATTTTCTATTCGGTATTGCTAAAGCCGACGGAAATGTAAGTGCAGATGAGGTTGAGGTTATTAACGAAATCTCCAACTATTTAGGTATTCGTGCATTAGATTTTGAAAGTATTAAAGCCATGTTTTACAACAGTAGCGATAATGCCTATAAAATTCTTGAAATCGATAAAACTGCAACTAACGACCAGATTAAGAAAGCCTATCGTACTATGGCTAAAAAATACCACCCAGATAAAGTGCTTCATTTAGGTGAAGAACATCAAAAAGGGGCCGAAGAAAAATTTAGACAAGTTCAGGACGCTTACGATCAGCTTCAAAAAGAACGCGGTTTTATTTAAAAATCATATACTGTTTCAGCCTTTCACATATACATTCGGTTAATCTTATCTATATGCGAAAGGCTAACATTACCATATTATACTTTACAATAGGTCGCCAACGGTTCTAATGGTGCCTACTCTCCGTTACTATTTTAGCTGTTGCTTCTACATCAGCTTTCAGGATTTATATCCTGTTTTCAATATAATTACCGAGCCATCAATTCTTTTGCAATGGCATAATCCGATATATAATTCTGTTTAAGACTATAAGCACTCAAATGCCATCGGATTGAAAAAACACTTAATCTTCTAGTCCATTCAGTGGCTTAATCCAGAAGCGCGCTAATATTCTATATCTATCGTTATTCTAATATTTACAGTGGTTTCAGAGCATTCTACTGTATATTTTATTGTAATTACAAACGAATTTTTAGGTAAAACTAAAAATATATTTGTATTCAAGTAAATTGTGTATCTTTGTGATAAATACGTGTTTAGTGATTACATTATCTGAAGAAAATTATTTAAAAGCTATTTACCATTTAGGTAAACAGGGTTCTGTTCCTGTAAGTACAAATGCGATTGCCGAAAAAATAGAAGCCAAAGCATCTTCGGTAACAGATATGATAAAAAAATTGGCTGAAAAGCAATTAGCCAATTATGTCAAATATCAAGGGGTGACCTTAACAGAGGCTGGGCGTTCGGCGGCGGCTTTAGTCATTAGAAAACATAGACTTTGGGAAGTGTTTTTAGTTGAAAAATTAAACTTTTCTTGGGACGAGGTTCATGACGTTGCAGAGCAATTGGAGCATATAAAATCGTTAAAATTAGTAAACGAATTAGATGTGTTTTTAGGTTGCCCGACACACGATCCTCATGGCGATCCTATTCCGGATAAAAACGGAAATTATTCGCCTTTAAAGAGTGTAAATATTTTAGATATTAAAACAGGTGAAACGGGGGTTTTAGCATTGGTGAAAGATTCTTCCGAAGCCTTTTTAAAGTATCTAAACAAAAATAATTTAGCACTTGGAGATACTATTAAGGTTTTAGATTTCGAACCGTTCGACAATTCTTTAACGATAGAAACATCAGATGGGAAAATGATTATTTCTAATGAAGTTTCGAAAAATTTATACTTAAACTTATAACTATGGAAAACTACAGCCCTTTATTGGCACTGCTAATATTTTTTATTGTAGTTGCCTTATTATATGTTGTATTTAGACCAATAAAAGGTTGGTTTTGGATTATTAGAAAATCGTTAAAATCCAACGAAAAAGAAATTATTGAAGATGTGCTAAAGCAACTTTATCATTTCGAGGATTCAAAAAATAAGGTAGATATGAAAACCTTAGTTCAGGTGTTAGATTATAAAAATGATGACATCGTAGAAGCCGTAAAGAAAATGACAATTAATGATTTAATTTATTCCGAATTCGATGCCTTAAAACTTACAACTGAAGGACGAGATTATGCCTTGAGAATTGTTAGAGTTCACCGACTTTGGGAACGTTATTTAGCCGATAAAACAGGAGTACATAAAAAGGAGTGGCACGATAGAGCCGAATCTATGGAGCACCGCTTGAGTCATGAAGAGGCCGATGAGTTGGCGGCGCATTTAGGTCACCCACAATTCGATCCGCATGGCGATCCTATTCCTACTCGAAGCGGGAAATTGGCCGATGTTCACGGCGTAGAATTACCTTTGTTGGCAGTGGGATCGGTTGGAAGAATTACACATATCGAAGATGAGCCTGAAGTTATTTATAAGCAAATTTTAGCTGAGAACATTTATATGGGGTCGGTCCTTAAAATAACCGAAAATAATTCCACACGGATTGTATTTCAGTCGGAAGGGGAAGAATTTAAACTGGCGCCAATAGTTGCGGCAAACTTAACTGTTGCACCTATAGAAAAGTTAGTTGATATAGAAGAAAATGTAGCCCGTTTATCGAGCTTAAAAGAAAACGAAACGGCTAAAATTATTGGTATTTCAAAAGAGAATAGAGGAGATAGTCGCAGACGATTATTGGATCTCGGATTTGTAAAAGGATCGGAGGTTAGTATCGATTTGTTAAATCCTTTAGGCGATCCGAATGCGTACTTAATAAAAGGTACGTCCATTGCCTTACGAAAAGATCAGGCTTCTAAAATTTTAATTCAAAAATCTTAAATTATGGAAACAGCTGTAAAGAGTGCTTGCGAAACCTGTGCCCACTTTAATAAAGATGGTTTAAAAAAATTAGGCGTTCAAACCACCGATTTTGACTTTGTAGTGGCCTTAGCCGGAAATCCAAATACAGGTAAAAGTACCGTTTTTAATGCATTAACAGGCTTAAAGCAACATACAGGAAACTGGCCAGGAAAGACGGTAACACGTGCAGAGGGAGGTTTTGAATATAATAAAGAAAAATACAAACTGGTAGATTTGCCAGGAACATATTCATTGCTGTCAACATCCGAAGATGAAGAAGTTGCTCGAGATTTTATCCTTTTCGGAAAGCCAGATGTTACAGTAATTGTGGCTGATGCAAATCGATTAGAACGCAATCTAAATTTGGTGCTTCAAATACTTGAAATCACCGATAAGGCCGTGTTGTGTTTAAATTTAATGGATGAAGCTAAACGTAATAAAGTCGATATTGATATAAGAACTTTATCACGAGATTTAGGAATTCCTGTGGTGCCAACAAGTGCACGTTTTAATAAAGGGATTCCCGAATTAATCCAAACCATTAGTGAGATTGCAAGTGGAAAAATTGTGTGTAAACCACATCGCATTAAAAATGTGCCTAAAAATATTGAAAGGGCGGTTAAAACCTTAACCACCGAAATAGAAAAAGAATTTCCTAATATCCCAAATAGTCGTTGGATTGCCTTCAGGCTGTTAGAGGGAGATAAGCAAATTATTGAAGCTTTAAAAACAGGAGAGTTTCTCTAAATTTTCAACTACATGAAAGAAAATAATATAGACAATATTATAGAGTTATCTAACGATTTGCGTTGGCAAATTGGTGATGAATTTCACGATAACCTTACCGAAAGTATCTATGCAGATGCGGCGGATATTGTAAGAGATTCAGTAAAAACAGAAGACGGCGAAAAACGGTTTCGTTTAGATTCTAAAATCGATAAAATAGTTACAAGTAAAAGGTGGGGATTCCCCATCATGTTTTTAATCCTTGGAACGGTTTTGTGGCTAACCATTATTGGAGCAAATTATCCTTCCTCACTGCTTGCAGAGTTGCTTTTAGATACCATACATCCTATTTTAACTAGTGGTGCCGAAAGTGTTAACATGCCATGGTGGCTTGCTGGTTTTTTAATCGATGGAGTGTATTTGGCTGTGGCTTGGGTTATCGCGGTAATGTTGCCACCTATGGCTATATTTTTCCCAATGTTCACGCTTTTAGAAGATTTTGGATATTTACCGCGTGTCGCCTTTAATTTAGATTCCTTATTTAATAAATCTGGTGCGCATGGTAAACAGGCTTTAACTATGAGTATGGGGTTTGGTTGTAATGCTGCAGGTGTTGTGGCAACCCGAATTATAGATAGTCCTCGGGAGCGGTTAATTGCAATTATTACAAACAATTTCTCGCTATGTAATGGTCGTTGGCCAACTCAGATTTTAATAGCAACTATTTTTATTGGAGCTGTAGTGCCAGAATCATTATCTAGTGTAGCTTCGCTATTAGCCGTAATAGGGATTGCTGTTTTAGGAATGGGATTTATGTTTGGTGTGTCTTGGGTGCTTTCTAATACAGTTTTAAAAGGCGAAGTATCTACCTTTAATTTGGAATTACCACCTTATCGTCCGCCACGTTTTTGGAAAACAATTTATACCTCTTTAATAGACAGAACTGCAATTGTATTATGGAGAGCCATAGTTTTTGCGGCACCTGCAGGGGCTGTAATTTGGCTTATTTCTAACCTGCATATCGGAGACGAATCCATCGCAGCATGGTTGGTTAACGGTATGGATGGTTTCGGATTCTTACTAGGTTTAAATGGTGTTATTTTATTGGCCTATATCGTTGCTATTCCTGCCAACGAAATTGTGATTCCTACGATTTTGATGCTGACCGTTATGGTTACTGGAATTGGTGGTGGTGAAGGTGCTGGAGTGATGTTCGAGTTAGATTCTATAAATGCTACTGGTGATATTTTAAGAGCTGGAGGTTGGACATTATTAACCGCTATAAATTTGATGTTATTTAGTTTATTGCATAATCCGTGTAGTACAACCATATATACAATTTATAAAGAAACTAATAGTGCCAAATGGACGATTGTTGCTTCTATAATGCCAATTATTTTGGGGTTTGTAGTTTGTTTTTTAGTGGCTCAAGTCTGGAGAATTGTTTTTTAGAATACTAGAATGTTTTCAGAAATAAATTAAAGATTCTATTTGCTTGTATTTCAGAATGAGATTACGTTATCGGCGACTCATAATATTTAAAAATCAGTATTTAGTGATAAGTTTCTGTTCAAGATGATTCGGATATTCAATAAAAATTTTACAATAAGGAAATAAAGTAAATAGATGATTTTAGAAGTTGCAATTCTTGAGGTGAAACCTGGATTTGAAAGTAGATTTGAAAAAGATTTTAATATTGCTAGTGCATATATTAGCGCTATAGATGGATATTTAAATCACAAACTAAAACGGTGTATAGAACAAAAAAATAAATACATTTTATTGGTTGAATGGGATAAGTTAGAGGATCATACTATTGGTTTCAGGCAGTCTGAACACTATTTGTCTTGGAAAAATATTTTGCATCATTATTATGAACCTTTTCCTGTTGTTGAACACTTTGAAACAACATTTGATTCTGAATATAGTGACCATTAGAGAGGATATAGACTATCGAAAAGCACTCCGCTAAGTAGTGATTTTTTTGAAGCAAAACGAGAAATTATCAATCCTGATTGTGATTGTTATGAAAGTGAGATTGTAGGTTAAGATTTAAGAACAACCGCAACTATCGCCATCAGAGCCACATGCTTTTTTAGACTTTCCTTTTTTCCAGAAAAATTTCTTAATGATAAAAGCGACTGCAATACCTAAGGATGCAAAAACTAAAATATTTTGAATGATTGTATTCATAATTTTAAAGTCGTTTTAATTACGGTGTACTTTCATTTATATTAATACTTGATAGGCTATAAATGCCGATACGTATGCTAATATCGTCATGAATGCCAATTGAAGTGTTGGCCACTTCCAACTGTTAGTTTCACGTTTTACAATGGCTAAGGTACTCATACATTGCATGGCGAAAGCATAAAATAATAACAGCGAAATTCCCGATGCAAAGTTAAAAAGCGGTCCGCCTAAAATAGGATTCACTTCTCCTGCCATTCTGTTTTTAATGGTTTCTTCCTGGTCATTACCAACACTGTAAATAGTAGCTAAAGTTCCTACAAATACCTCACGTGCGGCAAACGAACTTACAATAGCAATCCCGATTTTCCAATCGTAACCAAGTGGTCTAATAGCAGGTTCGATAGCATGACCGGCAATCCCGATATAAGAATGTTCTAATTTGTACGAATCTATTTTATGATCTAAATCCTCTTGAGATAAGTTTTCTGAAGCATATTTTTCAGTTATAATATTCTCGGCATCATTAAAACGCTCACCTGGACCATAAGATGCTAAAAACCATAAGATAATTGAAATGGCAAGTATAATTTTACCAGCGCCGAATACAAACGATTTTGTTTTTTCAAGAACGGTTAAAGCTACATTTTTAAATAAAGGCATTTTGTAATTCGGCATTTCGACTACAAAAAACGTTTTACTTTTAAGTTTCATTACGCGGTCTAAAATGTAAGCGGCACTAATGGCCGTTGCAAACCCTAGTAAATACAATAACATTAATGTTAATGCCTGATAACCTAGTCCTAAGAATGTACCTTCAGGAATCACTAACGAAATAATAATAAGGTATACTGGTAATCTTGCGGCGCAAGTAGTAAATGGCGTAACCAATATGGTAATTAATCGCTCCTTCCAACTCTCTATATTTCTAGTGGCCATAATAGCAGGAATTGCACACGCAGTACCTGAAATTAAAGGCACAACACTTTTTCCGCTTAATCCAAATCGGCGCATAATACGGTCCATTAAAAAGACCACACGACTCATATACCCACTTTCTTCAAGTATGGCAATAAACAAGAAAAGGAAGGCAATTTGCGGTATAAAAATAACCACACCTCCTAAGCCAGGAATAATTCCCTCGGCCAATAAGTCTGTAAATACTCCGGCCGGAAGTTCTGTTTTAACCCATTCTCCTAAAGACGCAAAAGACGAATCAATAAAATCCATTGGTATGCTAGACCAATCGTAAATGGCTTGGAAAATTAATAATAGTATAAAAAAGAAAATGACATAGCCCCAAACTTTATGCGTTAGAATACGATCTAATTTTGCTCGTAAGTCTGTAGCTTGAGACGGATCTATAGTTTGACCTTTTTTAAGGGTGTTATTTATAAACTGATAGCGTTTTATCGTTTCCTTTTGTTGCAGTCGTTTTAAATCGGTTTTACTTTTTGTTTTAAAATCGGCTACAGCATCAAATTCATTTCTATCTGTTTTTCCAAAATTAACATCCTGAGTAATTACCAACCAAAGTTTGTATAATAACTGATTTGGGAACACCTGTTGTAACCGGTCAAAATAAGCTTTGTCAATTTCTGATGCATTAAGACAAGGCGTAGTCGATTGTTCTCTATAATTAAGAATGAGTTCTTTTAATTGATCTATTCCTTGATTTTTACGTGTACTAACAATTGCGATTTTAGTCTTTAATTGTTCTTCTAAGTAAGGGATGTCTAAAGAAATACCACGACGCGTCATACGATCAGCCATGTTAATCACTAAAATAGTAGGGATTTCTAAATCTTTAATTTGTGTAAAAAGTAGAAGATTTCGTTTCAAGTTTTCAACATCACTAACTACTATCGCGATATCAGGAAAGTCTTTATCTTTTTTGTTTAATAGTAATTCAATCACTACATTTTCATCTAAAGACGATGCGTTTAGACTATATGTTCCAGGTAAATCGATAATGTGCGCTTTTACCCCACGAGGTAATTTGCAAATCCCTTCTTTTTTTTCGACTGTAATTCCGGGGTAATTCCCCACTTTTTGATGCAGACCGGTAAGGGCATTAAATACCGATGTTTTTCCTGTATTCGGATTTCCTATTAAAGCAACATTAATTTGTTTACTCATGCGATAATTTTTCAATTAAAATAAGACTTGCAGTGTCCTTTCTTATGGCTAAATGTGTGCCATTTATGTTGAGGTAAATAGGATCTTTAAATGGAGCAAGTTGAACCAGTTCCACTTGATTACCAGGAAGGCAACCCATTTCCATTAACTTTAAAGGAATTTGATCGGATGAAACATCTGTAATAACAGCTGTTTCTCCACGTTTTAGATGTGCTAAAGTTGTCTGCAAACTTATTTAGATTGATTTTAAAGAAGCAAAAGTAAGGTAAAAAGTGATGCTAAAAAAATTGTGGCACTAAAACTACTTTTTATATTCTCTTTTTAGAGTTTCAATGTCTTTTAGTAACTGTGTAATGGCTTCTGGATCTGTACCATCGTAAAACCCTCGAATTTGTTTTTTCTTATCGATTAGCATGAAATTTTCGGTATGAATCATATCGTATTCATCGCCATCTCCAACTGTTTTTACGGCCAAATAACTTTTTCTTGCCAGTTCGTAAATTTGTTTTTTATCGCCTGTAACTAAATTCCATTTGGCATCATTAACGCCTTTTTTTAAGGCATATCTTTTTAATTGAGCAATCGTGTCTATTTGTGGTGTAACGGTATGAGAAAGTAGCATAACCTCGTCATCATTTAAAATTTGGTTTTGAATCTGTGCCATGTGATCGGTCATAATCGGACAAATGGTTTGGCAGGTTGTAAAAAAGAAATCGGCCACGTAAATTTTATCTTTGTAATCGTCTTGAGTAATGGTTTTTCCATTCTGATTCGTCAGGCTAAAATCTGCTATTTTATGATATTTTCTAACATCGTAAAGAGTGCTATCTACCAATTCTTGTTCTACTTGAGCAGGTTGGTAAATAGGAAGTGGTTTTTCGACATCTAAAATATTGTAAATAATAGATACAATAACTATTGAAATGATGGCAAAAACAATGGCGAAGTATTTGTAATCTTTAAAAAATGATAACATGGCGAAGTTTAAATCGAGTATGACACAAAAATACGAGTTAAATTAAGTTTACCGAAGCCCTTTATATGATAAATGCATGTTAAAAAAAGGGTGTAGTGTAGTTTATGTTTTTTTACGACTTTAAAAACCGTACTTTTGCGCGTTAAAATATAACTGTAAAAACTTCATGGAGTTTATAATTAAGATTTCACAATTTCTATTAAGCCTTTCCTTATTAATTGTATTACACGAGCTTGGGCATTTTATTCCAGCAAAACTATTTAAAACACGAGTAGAGAAATTCTATTTGTTTTTCGATGTAAAATTTTCTCTTTTCAAAAAGAAAATTGGTGATACCGTTTATGGTATTGGTTGGTTGCCTTTAGGTGGTTACGTGAAAATATCAGGAATGATAGACGAAAGTATGGACAAGGAACAAATGGCATTGCCACCACAACCTTGGGAATTTAGATCGAAACCAGCTTGGCAACGTCTAATTATTATGCTTGGAGGTGTAACGGTAAACTTTGTTCTGGCCGCATTAATTTATATGGTTATGGCATTTGCATATGGTGAAACCGATATTGCAACTGCGAGTATTAAAGATGGGTATTTTATAACGAATCCTATTCTAGAAGATATGGGGGCTAAAACAGGAGATAATGTTTTAGCAATTAATGGAGAACCTGTAACGGGGTATAACGCCATGAGACCTAAATTAATTGAAGCAAAGAAAATAACAATAGACCGCAATGGTGAAAAAATTGTGCTAACCACTCCAGAAGATTTTCTAGGACAATTAAGTACTGGTGAAGATCGTACGTTGTTTCAATTACGCACACCTTTTGTAGTGGCTCAAGTGGTAGATTCTTCGGCAAACAAAAATGCAGATTTAAAAGAAGGAGATATTATAACAGCAGTGAATAATACTAAGCTGAAATATTTTGATGAATTTGGGCCTTTCTTAGAAACGCTAAAAGGACAAACAGTACAAGTGGATATATTAAGAGATTTTGAGTCTATAACAAGAGAGCTTAAGGTTGATGAAGATGGGAAATTTGGAATTTATCCGTTTTCTGGAGCGAATGCTAAAACTTATGAGAAATTAGGATATTACAATGTAATTACTAAAACATACGGACTAGGTGAAAGCATAGGTGTAGGAGCAACCCGTTTTAAAGAACAAATTGTTGGCTATTGGGCGCAGTTAGGAATGATTTTTAATCCAAGTACAGGTGCATATAAAGGCGTAGGTGGTTTTAAAGCAATCTTCGATGTATTTCCTAGCACATGGAGCTGGGAAGCATTCTGGAGTATTACAGCCTTTTTGTCGATTATGTTAGGAGTGCTTAACTTATTACCAATTCCAGCGTTAGATGGTGGTCATGTTATGTTTTTACTATACGAGATGATCTCTGGACGTAAACCAAGTGATAAATTTTTGGAGTATGCACAAATGGTTGGATTCTTCATTCTTATAGCATTAGTGCTGTTTGCGAACGGAAATGATGTCTTTAAAGCACTGTTCAAATAATTTTTTTTGAATTTTTTTTAAAAAAGTTTTGTGCAACTGAAATAAAGTTCTATATTTGCACTCGCTAATGCAAAACACTCCTTCTTAGCTCAGTTGGTTAGAGCATCTGACTGTTAATCAGAGGGTCCTTGGTTCGAGCCCAAGAGAGGGAGCAAAGCTAGCTAAAAGCCTTACGGAAATGTAAGGCTTTTTTTATGCGTTATAGTTTCGTGCTAGTGGTGTGGG
This sequence comes from Formosa bonchosmolovskayae, assembly GCF_051016085.1. GTDB lineage: Bacteria > Bacteroidota > Bacteroidia > Flavobacteriales > Flavobacteriaceae > Formosa. The sequence goes on along the minus strand of NZ_CP174605.1, from coordinate 1,032,260 downwards.
GTGTCTTGAAGTGTTTCGTAATTTTAGAGAAACATCAACTTATCAAGTTTATTGAAGAAATGGGTGTCCCTGTGGGTGTCCCATTTCATGCTCTGGGTGTCCCATTTTAATCTGAATTGTATGCCAATTGTTTAAGGATCAAGTTATATTTCTGGGGAGCCGTATAAATTATGCATATAATTTAGTTAATCTATAGAGAAAGAACTTAACATCTCTGACTCCTCTAAACAGCGCTCTAAATTCCTTTATTTTAGCATTAAAAGATTCTGCCGAAGCATTTGTGCTTCTATTATTAAAGTAGTTTAAAATAGAGTCATAGTGCGTTTGTATTGATTTGGCAATCGTATTAAAGGATTTAAATTGGATCAAGTTATATTTCTGGGGAGCCGTATAAATTATGCATATAATTTAGTTAATCTATAGAGAAAGAACTTAACATCTCTGACTCCTCTAAACAGCGCTCTAAATTCCTTTATTTTAGCATTAAAAGATTCTGCCGAAGCATTTGTGCTTCTATTATTAAAGTAGTTTAAAATAGAGTCATAGTGCGTTTGTATTGATTTGGCAATCGTATTAAAGGATTTAAATTCTGATTTTTCTACTTTATCATACCAATGCGCTAATTTTAATCTTGCTATACTTTTGCTAGTATTAGTTTGGAAAATATAGCTTAGATCCTGAGCAAGATTGTATGCTTTTTCAATTGTTGGATACCGTTCAAATAGAATCTCAGCTCTTTCTATTTGATTTACCGTCCACTTAGCCTTTGATTTGAATAATAGATATCTGCTTCTAGCTAATAATTGTCTGAGCGTATCACCATTAGAAAGAAGTTCAGGTTGATATACTTTTCCTTTATTTCGATCTTCTTCAATGGCTTTGTTTTCAGCTTCTATGATTTCCCATCTTAGTCTTATCCGCTCCTCTTGAACAGCTTCTGAAGCTAGTTTTTGAACATGAAACCTATCGGTAACGATGTCTGTTTTTGGAAAACATTTTTTTACGATTAAATTCATGTTTCCCGCCATATCTACAGTCACCTCCCTAACCATTTTTCGTCTTTCTAAAGGAATTTGGTTAATCACATCGATAACATCCTGTGCTTTGGTACCTTTTACAATAGCTACAATACTTCCTTTTTTACCATGAGCGTCTTTATTGGTTACAATGGTATAAAGTTCTCCATTAGAAAGTGAGGTCTCATCTAGGCTTAAATATTTACTTATATTTTTGCCGTAGAGTAACCAATCACTAGCGTGATCCTTTTGTGTCCAATCCTTAAAGTCACTAAGATGATTTTTATAGTGAAACTGAAGTGTTTTTCCTTTTAACTTATAATAATCACCAAAGCGTTTAGCGCTTACAGGGTGATTATCAAGAGAGTTCTTTTAAAAAAGAGGCAAACTCGTTAGTAATCCGAGTGCCCTTAGCAACCAAATTCCAATCTCTTTTTATGATTTTGCCAGTATCAACGAGTGTCCAACGTCTTCTTTTTATGTGCAGAAGTACCGGTTTTCCTCGAAGTGGAAAATCTTCAATAGTGATCTCTGACAAAAAACCTTTTGATTGCGCTATTTCTGACTGATATTCTTGAGGAAGTATATTTTTCTCTTCTAGGTAGAAATGCGTTTCTTGTGATGTGCTCTTATCAGAAACAATATCAAAATATTCTAATAGGCCTTCTGGTAATAAATAACGGGCTAATTCTATATTCAAAATCTAAACATTTTTTATTCAAAGATAACATTCTCCCCAACTTTTACGGTTGAGCCGTAGTATCTTGGATTTAGGGTGATTTAGGTATACTATTAGGAGCCCAAAATTAAAGCTTAAGTATCCATCTTTTCAAATAGAGCTAATTCAATACAAAGTAATCTTCTCATAATATAGCTAAAGCTTGAATAGTTTAAAATATACCCAATATAGGGTATTGTTAGTTTTTTCTATAAGCATTTAATTTACTGTTGCTTTGAATTAATAAATAAATAAATAAACTATGAAAAGAAAATTACTCTCGCTCTGCTTTTTTAGCATGACTCTTTTTGGTTTTAGTCAGACCACAACAATCCCAGATTCAAAATTTGAGCAAGCTTTAATAGATTTAGGATTAGACGATGTTTTAGATGGTTCTGTACTGACTGCAAATATTAACACTATAACCGTTTTAGAGGTTGTAGATAAAGGTATAGAAGATGTAACAGGTCTTGAAGATTTCGTGGCTTTAGAAAAATTAGAGTTGGGTTTAAATAAACTAACCACTTTAGATATTTCAAAAAACACAGCGCTAACGTCTCTATTCGTAGACGATAATCAATTGACATCTTTAGATGTTTCAACTAATACAGCTTTAAAACGGTTTGGTATTATGCGAAACAACTTTACATTTATAGATGTAAGTGCGCTTGTAAATATTGAAGAATTATTTATAAATGAAAATCAAATAACGTCTGTCATTTTTCCCGAGAACTCACCCATGTGGAAGATTTACATGGAGCATAATCAATTTACGACAGTAGATGTGTCTCGTTTAACAAATTTACAGGAACTACGGGCGTATAGTAATCAGTTAACTAGTTTAGATGTTTCTGGTTTAACGAATTTAAAGGAATTATTTGTGTATAATAATCAGTTAGCTAGTTTAGATTTAAGTGAGCTAGTTAACATTGAATTATTATTAATTCATCAAAACGAATTAACCTCAGTTATTTTTCCTGAGAATTCACCTCTAACGGAATTACATATATATGAGAATAAATTAACAAAATTAGATTTATCGCCTTTAACAAAATTAGTAGGGTTAAGAGCTTACAACAATCAGCTGGCCAGTTTAGATATTTCCATGCTCAAAGAGTTATCTAATTTCAGTGCCAATATTAACCAACTTAAGAGTTTAAATATGGCTAACGGTAATAATGTTAACTTTACTTATTTTAATGCTTCAGATAATCCAGATTTACAATGTATACAAGTGGATGATGTGAGTTATGCGACTAGCAATTGGACGAGTGTAGATGATGCTTCGGTTTATGGTCTAGATTGTTTTAATACTCTAATTCCTGATCCTAAATTCGAACAGGCTTTAATAGATTTAGGTTTAGATTATGTGTTAGATGGAGCTGTGGCTACTACGCATATTAATTCAATAACAAGTTTAGTTGTAGATAATAAGGAGATTTCAGACTTAACAGGAATCGAAGACTTTGTGGCCTTAGAGGAATTAGGCTTAAGCTATAATAAATTGACGTCTTTAGATGTTTCCAATAACATCGCTTTAACCTCGTTATTTGTAAATGATAATGAATTAACAGCTATCGATGTTTCTAATAATACAGCTTTAAAACGTTTTGGAATTATGCGTAACAGTTTTACTACTTTAGATGTAAGTGCGCTAGTGAACATTGAAGAGTTATTTATTCATCAAAACGAATTAACTTCTATTAGCTTTCCTGAAAATTCACCATTATGGGAATTGCATATGTATAGCAATAAATTTACAACACTGGATCTGTCTCCCTTAACAAAACTCGTTGGATTAAGAGCATACAATAATCAATTGAGTAGTTTAGATGTGTCTATGCTTGCTAATCTGTCTAATATTAGTGTTAATGATAATTTATTGCTAAGCTTTAATGTAGCAAATGGTAATAATGCAAATTTCACCTACTTCGATGCGACAAATAATCCAGGTTTACAATGTATACAAGTGGATAATGTGAGTTATGCTACTAGTAATTGGACGAATGTAGATGATGCTTCGGTTTATGGTGTAGATTGTTTTAATACTATAATTCCGGATCCTAAATTCGAACAGGCTTTAATAGATTTGGGTTTAGATTATGTATTAGATGGAGCTGTTGTTACTACACGTATTAATTCAATAACAAGTTTAGTTGTAGATAATAAGGAGATTTCAGACTTAACAGGAATCGAAGACTTTGTGGCCTTAGAGGAATTAGGCTTAAGCTATAATAAATTGACGTCTTTAGATGTTTCCAATAACATCGCTTTAACTTCGCTATTTGTAAATGATAATGAACTAACCACTATTGATGTTTCCAATAACACAGCTTTAAAACGTTTTGGAATTATGCGTAACAGGTTTACTGCTTTAGATGTAAGTGCGCTTGTAAATATTGAAGAATTATTTTTACACCAAAATCAATTAACTTCTGTTAATTTACCTTCTAGTGCACCTTCATTATGGAAGTTAGAAATTTATGAAAATCAAATGACGGATATCGATGTGTCTCGATTTGGAAACCTAAGGGATTTGAGGGTCAATCAAAATCAATTAACCAGTCTAAACCTTAAAAATGGTAACAACTCTAATTTTACATTTTTCAATTCAGAATACAATTTAGATTTAACCTGTATTTTTGTAGATGATTCAAGTTGGAGTAATGACAATTGGTCGGCGTACAAAGATGCCATGTCTACATTTGTTAATAATGAGGCCGATTGTAATGCCTTAAGTGTAGCGGATGTTGCTGCATCTAAAAGTCAAGTATTTTATAACCGTGGTTTAGAGTCTATAACTATTGTGTCTCCTTTACAAATTAATGCCGTGCGATTGTATACCTTATCTGGTAAGGAATTGAAATCATATCACGCCAATCCAGAAACTATATCTGTAAATAATCTTTCGACAGGAATGTATATTGTTCACATAGATTCAGAAAAAGGAAGAGAAACTAAGAAGTTGATTAAATATTGAAATAAATTTAAAATCATAAACAGAGAGCTTCAGAAATGGAGCTCTTTTTTTTTGTGGCTTAAAATCGAGATGAATTAGATTTTAGTTGATGTTAAATGCATTAAATTTTCAAATTCCACTATTTTTTTAATCTTCAAAATTGTGCTTAACCCATAAGAGGTGCTATTCGCTTAATACTGTTCGTTGTTAGTTGAAAACATAAAATTCATATGTAACTAATGCGCAACTTTGTTTCGTAATAACAATTTTAAATAAAAAAATTATGAAAAGAGTACAGTCAATATTTGGATTTGCAATGATTTTATGTTGTCTAACATTCGTAAATGTGGCACAGGCACAAGAAGGAAAAGAACAAAAAGAACCGCCAACGTATGCGAAATTATTAGAAGAGATGGATGCTAACGAAGATGGTAAGCTTGCAGAGTCGGAATTAAAAGGTCCGTTAAAAAAAGACTTCGCAAAAATCGATACAGATGAGGATGGTTTTATCTCGGAAGCGGAATTTAAAAAAGCACCAAAACCAAAAGCTAGAAAGTAAAAGTGGTTTTGTGTTTGGGGACATACTTGATAATGCAAAGTGCAAATGTCTAGGTTTTGTGCTTTCGGTATAAATTTTAAAAGTTGGATTTAACTAAAATATGAAGTTGTTTAGAACGGTAAGAAGACATCTATTAGTGTCCAATAATATTAAAAAGTATCTAATATATGCTTTGGGCGAGATTCTGTTAATTGTGGTGGGGATTTTAATAGCCTGGAAGATTAATAATTTTAATGAATTAAGGAAGAACAAAATAATTCAAGAAAAGATATACGTTAGCTTGTATGAGGAGTTGCATACAAACTTAGGCGTTTTAAATACTTCAATTTTTCAGTATAAAAACAATACGACCTCCCTTCAGAACTCGCTTAATTATGTGGGATTTTGTCAAGAGAGTTTAACACAAGAAGCGAAAGATCTTATTGTGCAAGTAAAGTTTAAGAATACAAACTTGAGAAGTGAAGCTTTAAGCTCTGTGAATTTTACCGATAAGTTTCAGTTTTTGGAAAATGATACGGTAGCCGATTTAATAGCGGAATATCCGTCTGAGTTAAAACGTTTCGAACAGCAAGAGCTTAAAATTAGATCTATTATTGATAATAGATTGAAGCCCGTGTTGGAAGAGTATATTTCGCTTAAAGATTTACTTCCCGATGATAACGATAATTTTAATCAGATTAGGGCATTCGGACAAGAATCAAATTATATCGACTTGTTAAATAATAAAGAATATCAGAATAGTGTAATCGATCAGTTATTGCAAACTCAGATACAATTGAACACAGCTATAAACCTTCGAAATAAAACGGAAAAACTAGCTATTAAATTAAAACAAGAATTAGATGGTTAATACATAGGTGTTCTATGTAGTACATTGCAGTCCTTTTTTTTATAAGCAAACCCTAATTCCATAAATTTTGTCATTATGAATACTTACTTTTTTAAATCGGCTATAATCGTTTTTGCAGGCTTTTGTTTCGGGCTTGTGGGTTGTAATTTATTTTCTAGCAACAATAAACCAGCAAAAGTAGAAGCGGGTGATGTTGTAAATGTAAACGCTTCCTATTTTCTTACGGAAGATGGATCGGTTACAGTAACCACTGTGCCTTGTGAACTTTCTGATGGAATTCGTGCAGAGTGCTATAAAATTGTAACTAAAAGTGTTCCGAGTGATCATGCGATGGGGCCATGGTGTCCTAGTAATATTTCAGATAGTGCAGAAGCTGGGGGGATTTGGTTAGAAAATGGAGAGGTTTACGACGTCGATGGCGCATTTATTAAGAATATGGCCAGTTTCTATAACGATTCGAAGTGGTTAATGTACGATGATAATGGAGACGTGTACATAACAGCAACCGAAGAAGATTGTCTTAATGCGGCAAATCCAAATGTAGGTGAAGAATACGAGAATTTTTGTGTGGAGTGTTTGCCGTCTTATGTTACTAATCTCACCCAGTCATGGCTAATTCCAATAACGCCTGTAATTCAAGATAGTCCCACATTATTTGCTAGAGGGCCAGGACGTCGAGGAAATAGAGCGCCGTCTACCCGAGGTCTGGCTTTAAACGGAATTGAGTTTTCTGCTCCAGCACCTACAAATAATATTTTAAGGGCTTATACGCTTGCTCCGTTCGACGATGCTGGCGGACATATAAATGTGCATCAAGGCTATCATTACCATGTGGCCACAGGATTTAGTACGAAAGTCGAACAGGAAGATGGTCATGCGGCTTTAATAGGTTACGCTTTGGATGGCTTTGGGATTTATGAATTAGAGGACGCTAATAAAGAGTTGCCAGCAGACTTAGATGATTTACGGGGTCATACCGACGAAACAAGAGGGTATCATTATCATGTTGATGCTGCTGGAAGTAATAACTTTATCAATGGTCTAAAAGGGGCCTATGCTATATAATGTTGAATAAATCTTGCTTAATAATATATAGGAGTAAAATCACAGTGGTAATGATAAGCGAAGGAAGTGCTAAAATGAAATTTGCTTTAGACAGGACAAATCATTTAAAGTTGACTTTATAGTTATAGGGAAACTGAAACTATTTGCTGAAACGGGTTGATTGCAAGTCAATCTTGTCTCCTATATATATAAGAGTAATTGCTATTGTAATTGTAGAGGTTATCAGGGTGTTAAAAACGAGATCGCTGTTAGGAATCTAATTAGGCATTAATAGGTAAGGAATGTAATGCAAGAGTGGTTGGCGAGATCTGCTCAGAAGGAGCTCTTGTAAGTAATTATATAATATGACGTGGCTGGCTTTATTTGTTGTGTACTATAATATGATAGACTTGTGAAATTACATCCTATATATAGATTAAAGTGTGTAGATGGTGTGGACGAAGAATTACTGTTTATATAAATAAATCGACATGTATATTGGAAGTAGATAAGGTAAGGATTGTAAGGAATTGAAATTTCTATAGAGCAGAACACATTTTTATTCCGTTGTAATCTACTGACGGGTTACGATTTGACTTTTATTTCAAAATAAACCGTAAATAAATTAGTTATATAGAAATAAAAGGTGGTATATTTGCACCCGCTTAGCGACACAACTACGGTAGTTTAGTTAGGCAACACGTTCATTAACAGAGTCATATTTATCGGATTTAGATTAGTTTCAAAAAAAGATAAAAAAGATTTGTTAGTAACAAAAAAGGGTGTAAGTTTGCACCCGCTAAAAACGGCAACGTTTTTAGAAAACAAAGTTCTTTACAGATTGTTTTAATGGAGTTAGAAACGTTTTAAAAACGAGTCTAAAAAAAACTTCAAAAAAACATTGTGAGATTAAAAAAAGGGTTTTATATTTGCACCCGCTTAACGAGGAAACGAGTTAAGAAACAAAAAGAGAAATAAGTTCATTAACATATTGAATTGACAGCGTAGATAATAACTGGAAACGGTTATTATCAACAAAAAAGAATAAACCATTTTGAGTACCAACATTTAATTCCATTAGTTGTTAAAAGTAATAGTCGAAAGACTTAAAAATTTAACGATGAAGAGTTTGATCCTGGCTCAGGATGAACGCTAGCGGCAGGCTTAACACATGCAAGTCGAGGGGTAACAGGGAGCTTGCTCCGCTGACGACCGGCGCACGGGTGCGTAACGCGTATGCAATCTACCTTTTACAGGGGAATAGCCCAGAGAAATTTGGATTAATGCCTCATAGTATATTGAAGTGGCATCACTTTAATATTAAAGATTTATCGGTAAAAGATGAGCATGCGTTCTATTAGTTAGTTGGTAAGGTAACGGCTTACCAAGACTACGATAGATAGGGGCCCTGAGAGGGGGATCCCCCACACTGGTACTGAGACACGGACCAGACTCCTACGGGAGGCAGCAGTGAGGAATATTGGACAATGGGCGAGAGCCTGATCCAGCCATGCCGCGTGCAGGAAGACTGCCCTATGGGTTGTAAACTGCTTTTATACAGGAAGAAACACTGCTACGTGTAGCAGCTTGACGGTACTGTAAGAATAAGGATCGGCTAACTCCGTGCCAGCAGCCGCGGTAATACGGAGGATCCAAGCGTTATCCGGAATCATTGGGTTTAAAGGGTCCGTAGGTGGATGATTAAGTCAGAGGTGAAATCTTGCAGCTCAACTGTAAAATTGCCTTTGATACTGGTTATCTTGAGTTATTATGAAGTAGTTAGAATATGTAGTGTAGCGGTGAAATGCATAGATATTACATAGAATACCAATTGCGAAGGCAGATTACTAATAATATACTGACACTGATGGACGAAAGCGTGGGTAGCGAACAGGATTAGATACCCTGGTAGTCCACGCCGTAAACGATGGTTACTAGCTGTTCGGACTTCGGTCTGAGTGGCTAAGCGAAAGTGATAAGTAACCCACCTGGGGAGTACGTTCGCAAGAATGAAACTCAAAGGAATTGACGGGGGCCCGCACAAGCGGTGGAGCATGTGGTTTAATTCGATGATACGCGAGGAACCTTACCAGGGCTTAAATGTAGATTGACAGGACTAGAGATAGTTTTTTCTTCGGACAATTTACAAGGTGCTGCATGGTTGTCGTCAGCTCGTGCCGTGAGGTGTCAGGTTAAGTCCTATAACGAGCGCAACCCCTGTTGTTAGTTGCCAGCGAGTCAAGTCGGGAACTCTAACAAGACTGCCAGTGCAAACTGTGAGGAAGGTGGGGATGACGTCAAATCATCACGGCCCTTACGTCCTGGGCTACACACGTGCTACAATGGTAGGGACAGAGAGCAGCCACTGGGCGACCAGGAGCGAATCTATAAACCCTATCACAGTTCGGATCGGAGTCTGCAACTCGACTCCGTGAAGCTGGAATCGCTAGTAATCGCATATCAGCCATGATGCGGTGAATACGTTCCCGGGCCTTGTACACACCGCCCGTCAAGCCATGGAAGTTGGAAGTGCCTGAAGTCCGTCACCGCAAGGAGCGGCCTAGGGTAAAGTCGATAACTAGGGCTAAGTCGTAACAAGGTAGCCGTACCGGAAGGTGCGGCTGGAACACCTCCTTTCTAGAGAAAGACGACTATTGGAGTAAGATATTAAAAAGGAAAAGGGATAGTTTATTCTTAGCTGTTAATTTAAAAAACAATTTATTATAGTTAGAGTCTCATAGCTCAGCTGGTTAGAGCGCTACACTGATAATGTAGAGGTCGGCAGTTCGAGTCTGCCTGAGACTACTAAATATAATAAATAAAGGAAATTCTAGAAGCTAGAGTAGTGGTTATAAGTACTAACTGCTAACTACTAATTACTATCTACTAGTAATTGGGGGATTAGCTCAGCTGGCTAGAGCGCCTGCCTTGCACGCAGGAGGTCATCGGTTCGACTCCGATATTCTCCACAACGGCAAAAGTTGTCTGCTGATAATAACTTATCAGTGGCGATTCGCCACACGTTCATTGACATATTGAAAAAGATACATAAAAATACATTAAGATATTTGATTATGTAGTATTGCACATACTATATAAGATATATTTTAAATTAAATAATAATTCGTTGTTAATTAAAGTTTACGAGCTTTTAATTAATAACAAACTCATTAAAAAAGCAAAAAGTACAATAAGCTAAATAAGGGCGTATGGGGAATGCCTAGGCTCTCAGAGGCGATGAAGGACGTGATAAGCTGCGAAAAGTTGCGGGGATTGGCACATACAAATTGATCCGCAAATATCCGAATGGGGCAACCCACTATATTGAAGATATAGTATCCGCAAGGAGGTAAACCCGGAGAACTGAAACATCTAAGTACCCGGAGGAGAAGAAAACAAAAGTGATTCCGTAAGTAGCGGCGAGCGAACGCGGATTAGCCCAAACCAGTAATGTTACGGCATTGCTGGGGTTGTAGGACCACGACATTTGAACCATGATGAATTAGAACACTTTGGAAAGAGTGACCATAGAGGGTGATAGTCCCGTATAGGTAAAGATTGGCAAGATAGTGGTATCCTGAGTAGTGCGGGGCACGTGAAACCCTGTGTGAATTTGGCGGGACCATCCGTTAAGGCTAAATACTCCTGAGAGACCGATAGTGAACTAGTACCGTGAGGGAAAGGTGAAAAGAACCCTGAATAAGGGAGTGAAATAGATCCTGAAACCATACGCTTACAAGCGGTCGGAGCCCTTTTGGGTGACGGCGTGCCTTTTGCATAATGAGCCTACGAGTTACCGTTGCTAGCAAGGTTAAGTGATTAAGTCACGGATCCGTAGCGAAAGCGAGTCTGAATAGGGCGCTTTAGTTAGTAGTGGTAGACGCGAAACCGTGTGATCTACCCATGGGCAGGTTGAAGCTGTAGTAACATACAGTGGAGGACCGAACCGGTTGACGTTGAAAAGTCTTCGGATGACCTGTGGGTAGGGGTGAAAGGCCAATCAAACTCGGAAATAGCTCGTACTCCCCGAAATGCATTTAGGTGCAGCGTTGATATATAGTTTTATAGAGGTAGAGCTACTGATTGGATGCGGGGGCTTCACCGCCTACCAATTCCTGACAAACTCCGAATGCTATAAAATGATGATCAGCAGTGAGGGCATGGGTGCTAAGGTCCATGTCCGAGAGGGAAAGAACCCAGACCATCAGCTAAGGTCCCCAAATATATGTTAAGTTGAAAAAACGCGGTTGAACTGCTTTGACAGCTAGGATGTTGGCTTGGAAGCAGCCATTCATTTAAAGAGTGCGTAACAGCTCACTAGTCGAGCGGTTCGGCATGGATAATAATCGGGCATAAACATATTACCGAAGCTATGGATTTATAATTTATTATATCTGGTAGGGGAGCATTCTATAGGTGTAGAAGGTGTACTGTGAGGTATGCTGGAACGTATAGAAAAGAAAATGTAGGCATAAGTAACGATAATGCGGGCGAGAAACCCGCACTCCGAAAGACTAAGGTTTCCTCAGCTATGCTAATCAGCTGAGGGTTAGTCGGGACCTAACGCGAACCCGAAAGGGGTAGTGGATGGACAACAGGTTAATATTCCTGTACCTGCTCTTACTAAAAGTGACGGAGGCGTAAATTTGGTGCGAACTGACGGAATAGTTCGTTGAAGCGAGTAGTAATACCGCGATAGTACACTGAGACTACGGTCAAGGTGATAATCCAGAAAAGCGACTTCCAAGAAAAGCGAAAGAAGCAGCCCGTACCCTAAACCGACACAGGTAGTTGGGATGAGAATTCTAAGGAGCTCGAGAGATTCATGGTTAAGGAACTAGGCAAAATAGACCCGTAACTTCGGGAGAAGGGTCGCCCCACTTCGGTGGGGCCGCAGTGAAAAGGTCCAGGCGACTGTTTATCAAAAACACAGGGCTATGCTAAATTGAAAGATGACGTATATGGCCTGACACCTGCCCGGTGCTGGAAGGTTAAGTGGTGGGCTTAGAGGTTTACCTCGAAGGTCTAAAATGAAGCCCCAGTAAACGGCGGCCGTAACTATAACGGTCCTAAGGTAGCGAAATTCCTTGTCGGGTAAGTTCCGACCTGCACGAATGGTGCAACGATCTGGACACTGTCTCAACCATGAGCTCGGTGAAATTGTAGTATCGGTGAAGATGCCGATTACCCGCTGTGGGACGAAAAGACCCCGTGCACCTTTACTATAGCTTAGTATTGGTTTTGGATAAGTAATGTGTAGGATAGGTGGGAGACTTTGAAGCGGCATCGCTAGGTGTTGTGGAGTCATTGTTGAAATACCACCCTTTGCTTATCTAGAGTCTAACCTTCTTTTGAAGGGACAGTGCTTGGTGGGTAGTTTGACTGGGGTGGTCGCCTCCAAAAGAGTAACGGAGGCTTCTAAAGGTTCCCTCAGTACGGTTGGTAATCGTACGTAGAGTGCAATGGCATAAGGGAGCTTGACTGAGAGACCTACAAGTCGATCAGGTACGAAAGTAGAGCATAGTGATCCGGTGGTTCCGTATGGAAGGGCCATCGCTCAAAGGATAAAAGGTACGCCGGGGATAACAGGCTGATCTCCCCCAAGAGCTCATATCGACGGGGGGGTTTGGCACCTCGATGTCGGCTCGTCACATCCTGGGGCTGGAGAAGGTCCCAAGGGTTGGGCTGTTCGCCCATTAAAGTGGCACGCGAGCTGGGTTCAGAACGTCGTGAGACAGTTCGGTCTCTATCTACAGTGGGCGTTAGAAATTTGAGTGGATCTGTTCCTAGTACGAGAGGACCGGAATGGACCAACCTCTGGTGTATCAGTTGTTCCGCCAGGAGCATTGCTGAGTAGCTACGTTGGGAAGGGATAAGCGCTGAAAGCATATAAGCGCGAAACCCACCACAAGATGAGATTTCTTTAAAGGGTCGTGGGAGATGACCACGTTGATAGGCTATAGGTGTAAAGGCAGTAATGTCATAGCCGAGTAGTACTAATAACCCATAGGCTTATTGTATGGAAGCCCCCTCTAACTTTATAGTAATATAGAGGACAGTTACTTGCAAGAGTAATGAGGGGCGCATGTTTTTTTATTAAGTTAAAAAGAATTATTATTATAAAGTATTTTTAAAATAAAGACTATTAAGGTCCTTTTTCAATATGTTAAGATATTTGCGCATTAGCGCGGTTGATTAGATTGTAATTAATTACATCTAACGATCAACAATTTAAGGTGATTATTGCGATAGGGCTCACCTCTTACCATTCCGAACAGAGAAGTTAAGCCTATTAGCGCCGATGGTACTGCATTTGTGGGAGAGTAGGTCGTCGCCTTTTTTAAAACTAAATCCTCAACATTTATTTGTTGAGGATTTTTTTTGTTTATATACTTTTGGGGAAACTGCCCTGAATTATAATGCACAGATGGTTTTGTAATGATCTACTTCAATTATATACTTTTCAAGAAATCAAAATTTACAATATTTCTTTATAGGGTGTTCGAGCGGAGTCGAGAATAAAACCAATCATATATTTATGGTTTATTCATTTTGCAACTTCTCTTCGATATTAATGTGTTGAGGATTTTCTTTGTTTATATGCTTTTCGGAATATCAAAAATTAAAATATTTCGTTAAATGGTGTTCGAGCGGCCTCGAGAATAAAACCCTGGTTATTTTCATAATTCCCAGGCTTATGTTACTACTTTTATTTTTTTCTTCTTATAAAGCCGTTAAACGCCGTTATTCTGTAAAGTAACATTCTTGTATGTTTTTTTTGTTTTAGTGCAATTAAACCCTATTTAAACACTCTTTTTTTACTTGTCTTAATTTACTTTTTACAGATTACTTTTTATCATTTCATCTATTGGAAAAAATCGATCCATTACGCTACTAAGGAAAGAATTTTAGATTAATTTTCATAAGCTAACAAATGTCATATATAGTAAAGCGGGTTAGATGTATCTTTGTAGTGTGTTTTTTAGGAATCGATTAACCTAAAATAATTGACAATTTTTTGATTACTATTTTTTTTTAACCTTCAGCTTGTTAATTGTATTAAGCTGAAGGTTTTTTTGTGCCTTTAATTCACCTTAATTAAGCGATCGTTATAGAATAGCTTTGTCGATTCGTTTTGGTGCGATAGTATAGTTTGTTTAAGTGCTTCAAAATCTTCAGAAGACATTTCCAAATGTGTAGTAGAGAAAAATTTGTTCAATAGCGAATAATTGTTGTCGGGTGCATCGTATTCTACCGACATCACATGTATATATTCACCTGCTTTATAAAGTGTACCATCAACCTCCACATCGGTAGTTGGTTCCCACATTATATCGGCATCATGATGCTGGTTATCCTTGAAATTAATTGATAAGCCTTCGTAATCTAATTTTAAAGAATTCATAATAAAAAGGTTTTAAGTTAGTTGTTTGAAACATAGTGTTTTAAATATACAATAAAACTTTTAATTTTAGCAACTAGTATTGTTCCCTTAATATTTAAATAGATTTATAAAAAAAAGAGACTATCAAAAACTGATAGTCTCCCTAGGATAGCTATGTAAATGGAATTAAAACGTAAAAGCAATTTTCCCGCGAATATAAAATGGTGTACCTGGAGTGAAGTGAATTTCATCTACTGGTGCAACTTCGTCATATAATCTACTCTCTGTGGCAAATTGAGTTTCGTTCCATTCCGTATTAAATAAATTTTCAATAATTATACTATACGTCCAATTATTTAAAGTATAATTTACATTAAAATCTGATACGAAATATCCTTCTGCTACTATAGAATTATATTCGTTTGCAGGCCTATCGTCTATATATCTATAATTTAGTCCTCCGGAAAATCGACCCAAATTATCGAATAAAAGACCTCCAGCCGAGGTTAAATCTGGTGCTAGTGGTATGTAATTTTCTCCGTCAGGATCGTCTACACTCCTTCCGTGAGCGTAGTTAACATCCGCATATATATATAACCAATCTAAGGCTTGGTATCTTGCTCCAAAATCTATCCCTAAACGTTGCGATTTTCCACTAGGTTCTACGATGGCGGCATCTCCTACATACACAAATTCCTGTTCTAAAAACAGATACCATAAACTTGCATTTAGGGCCAATTTATCTGTCGGTTTTATAAGTGTTCCTAAATCTGCTCCATAGGCTGCAGGAAGAATAGATTTCCCGTTGTTGGCTACTACAACGCGCGTATCGTTAGAATGGAAGCCCATACCTGCCTTTAAAAATAATTGTACTTTATCGTTAAAGGAATAAATAGTATTCATTTTGGGATTTACACGCATTTTTGTTTCAGCCTTATCGCTATAGGTTTGAGATAGTTTATCTTCATATTGAAATTTAAAATAATCAATTCTCGCAGAAGGATTAAACGTCCACTTACCTGTTTTAAATTCTGTGTTTAGAAAGGCATATGTATTTA
The DNA here is from genome assembly GCF_051016085.1 of Formosa bonchosmolovskayae. Taxonomy (GTDB): domain Bacteria; phylum Bacteroidota; class Bacteroidia; order Flavobacteriales; family Flavobacteriaceae; genus Formosa. The sequence continues at coordinate 1,016,672 of NZ_CP174605.1, read as the reverse complement.
CTTCGTCAATATCACCTAGTGCTTTATAATCTAGAATCGTTTTTCTGTTTAGCGTGTGGGATAATTCAACATCGTCTACATTATCATATCTAAATCCTACTCCAGCCTGATATTTAAACAAGGTGTTTTGTCCTAGTTCAATATTTCTATGTTCATATACTGTACTTGCACCGGTAGTAAGGCGTTCCTCGAATTGCCTAATTTGATCTCCATTTATTGGATCGTCTAAATAAAAGGTAAAATTAGAGAAGAGTTCAAAATTATATTGAGAGACGTAAGCCGATGTTTTAAATGACTTATCGTTGTCTATAACTTTTGTGTGATTTAACAGCACGTTGGTTCTGCTTGTTTCTCCACCTTCTGTGTCGTCTATGGCTCCAAAACGATCAATACTACCATCGTCTATAGCACGTTGAGGAATTTGACCTGACGCATCCCATTTACTTTGAAAATGCGATAGTGTTAAACTCAACTCTTGATCTCCTGCTAATTTATAATTATAACGCCCCATGACATTTATTCTACTAAAATTTTGAGGAGAATCGAATGGGCCATCTGTTAAAGACAATTCTGAGGCAATATAGGCGCTACTCTTATCGGTGTCCAATACATTAAACATTCCCATAAGTCGGTTGGTGTTAAATTGACCTGCTTCTATTGAGATGTAATTGTTATTCAGTCTTTCTTTAAGACCTAAACTCACATATCCTGCCGTTGTAAAGTTTCCTTGATCTGCATAATAAGTCCCTTTTCCAAAGTTTATATTGTCTATAGTTTCTGGGATTACAAAGTGCAAATCTGAATAGCCTTGACCATGAGCGTGCGATACCATGTTTACAGGTAACCCGTCTACAGTTAGATTAACATCCGTTCCATGGTCGATATCGAAACCTCTTAAAAATATTTGTTCTGCTTTTCCGCCACCAGCGTGCTGACCAATAATTAATCCTGGAACTTTTCTTAAAATTTCTTGAGACGATTTTACAGGACTTGCTTGAACATCTACATCTACAAATTTGCTAAACGCGTTTATTTCTGCAACCAATCTCACTTGATTCAAAGAAATATTGGCATCGTTTAAGGTTATAATAATTGGAGTGTTTAAATTATCCTGAGTTACAACTATAGTCCTAGGTTCATATCCCAAGCGAGATATATAAATAGTGTCGCTTACTTTAGTTTTATTTAAAGAAAAAGATCCTGTTGTTGAAGAATGCGTGTGTATTTGTGTGGATTTATTAAAGATACTAACTTCTTCTACTGGCTTATTTTCGGTATTAAATATTTTTCCGGAGACTTGTTGCGCATACATTATACAGGTAAGCAATATAAATGCTACTGATAAATAGTGTTTCATTGTTTCATAATTTGGTTGTCCTCCAACTACAGAGGAGTTAATACTAGAAAGTGGTCAATATCTAGACGCTTTTAAACATAAAAAAGCACCCTAATTTTAGACGGTTTGCAAATACTTACGCAAAATATCTAATTAAGGTTTTAAACTGACTAAAATAAATTATAAAATGTGTTGTGTAGGCGGTTTGTATACTTATAAGTTATACGTTTGAGTAATTAAAAATCTAAATTAAGTTATTTTGGGCGCGAGTTAAATGGATATTGCCTATGCCCAGCAAATTTGTTTGTAAAGTAAGCCGTAACAAGTAAAATTACAACGCCAATAAGTACGGGGTTTATAACATATAGAAAGCCTAAGCTTTTAATTTGAGTGCTTCCAGTTACTGCGATAAGGGCAGTTGCTCCTCCCGGAGGATGCATTGTTTTTGTGATTTGCATGATAACAATGGCAAGTGATACGGCTAGAGCACAGGCTAACCAACTCAAGTTCGGATGCGGAATTAATTTCGCGATACACACGCCTATAATTGCACTTAATACATGTCCGCCAACTAAGTTTCTAGGTTGCGCCAACGGACTACTAGTTTCACCATAAATAAGTACAGCCGATGCCCCAAATGAACCAATTAAGAACGTATTATCTAAAGACGTTAGGGTTAAAGTTTGTAAGCTACCTATTAAAGCAATTCCTGTAAAAGCACCAATAAACGACCATAAATGATCTATAGGATTTATTACGGTTTGCTTTATTACTATAATTCTCGCTTTGCGGTAGGTGTTACGTTTATTTCGTTTTTTGGTCATAAAATGAAGTTATTTCGTTTTAAAAAAATAGCATTATGTTGGTCTAAACAGAGAAGTATAAAATGTAGCATAGCGATATGGCGGAAACAAATATCCACAGTGTTGTAGCGAACGCCATAGGTTTCCATCCTGTTGTTTTTAAATCTGAAACCGACATGGTAGTTCCCACTAAAAATAGAGTAACCACAAGTAAATGTTTAGAAATTGAAACAAAAGATGTTGTTAGGGTGTCTGGAAGTAGATTAGCACTGTGTATTAAAATAGCTACAATAAACAATAATATAAAAAGTGGAAATTTTATTTTCTGACCACTATTTTTAAATAAAAACATAGAGACGATAGACATTGGAATAATCCATAAGGTTCTAGACAATTTTACCGTAGTAGCTATTTTTAAAGCGTCTTCACCATAACTAAGTGCGGCACCAACCACAGAGCTTGTATCGTGAATGGCCACTGCACACCACAATCCAAATTGATGCTGATTTAATCCGAAGAAATGTCCTAAGTACGGGAAGATTACTAAGGCTATAGCATTTAAAAAGAATACGACACCAAGTGCCATAGTTATGGTTTTCGTGTCTGCCTTAATAATGGGTGATATGGCCGCGATGGCACTACCGCCACAAATGGAAGTTCCTGATGTTATCAGGTGACCCAGTGATTTATCTAAGTGTAAATATTTTGCTAATAGAAGACCAAAACTCACAGTTAAGAGCACACAAAATAAAGTCAGTCCAAAACTAGAAATACTTGTTTGTATGGTTTCTACAAGTGCCATTCCAAATCCCAATCCTATAACTGCAATTTTCAGTAAGAAATTAATGCTTTTCTGACTCTTTTCTAAAAAAGGATGTTTGAAAAATAAGGTAAAAACAAATCCCAATCCTAAAGCCATCGGACTAGAGATTTGCCCAGCTAACGCAAGTGCGATAACTGCGAAAAAATAGATTTTAGATAGATGCGTTTTCATTGTTTCCTAATTTGAAACAAAGATACAACGAGGTTATGCTTTTTTTGAGATGAAAAAAGTTATAGGCAATAACTTTTAGTTATGATTAAGTTTTATGAGTTTCTCGAAAAAGTCTTTAGTTTTAGACTGAAACCCTTGTCGGGAAACAAAATAAAACCAGCGTTCAAAATTAAAATCCTGTATGTCTATTACTTTTAATTTATTGTTTAATAAATCGTCGCTAACCGAATGTATAGACAATAAGGCATAACTTTTAGAATGGTATAAATAATTTTTAATGGCAATAGTACTGTGTAAAGTTACATGCGATTTTAATTGCTTAATGCCATATTCGCTTAATTTTTTGTAGATAATTTCTCGCGTTCCAGAACCATGTTCCCGTTCGACCATGGGTAAGTTTTCTAAATCGCTTAACTGTAAGACACCTGTTTTAAATTTGGGATTGTTAACATGGGTAACCAACACAATTTCATCTTTTATAAATTTCTCGTATTGTAATTGTTTATTGTGGCTACTTCCTTCAATAATACCAAAATCTAATTGTAAGCTTGTTATTAAATGTTCAATATGTTCGGTGTTTCCACTTATAAGTTGCACCGTTGTATTGGGCGTGTTTTTTTGTGATTTTGCTAAAATTTGAGGGAGAATAAAATCGGCTAAAGTCGTACTTGCTCCAAATTTTATTAGTTTTTGTTCGTTTTGGTCTAAGGTTAAAAAATGGTTGTCTAATTCGGCATGAAGTGCCAGAATTTTTTCAGCATATTCTAAAAAATCAAGTCCATCGGGAGTCAGTTCTATATTATTTCCTAAACGAATAAAAAATGTTTTTTTGTAAGTATCTTCTAGAGTTCGAATGGTTTTAGAAACTGCAGGTTGCGATAAATTTAAAATTTCGGCAGATTTTGTAAAGCTTAAATTTAAAGCGACTTCTTTGAATATTTTAAATTTAACTTTCATAAGTATGTTAAAGAATTATATGGTAACCGTTCGGATTTAAATTAATTTTAAAAGCAAAAATCGGCTTGAAATACATCCAAACCGATTTTGTAATTGTACTATGCTGAATCCTTTATTACATGGTTTCAAGACTCTTAAAACTTTCAATGTTGGCAGCCTGAATTACGTTGTCTAAGTTACTAGTGTCAATACCGTTAATATAATCTGCTGGGACAATAACAACTCTAAAAAACTGATTTTGCGTATAACTACTATCTAATGTATTAAGATCGAAATCTGCAGTTAAGAAAATTCTATAATCAGTGTCAGTAAAATCATAGTTATAAGTTAACATGCCTCCACCATCTAAATATTCTGTTTGTGGTACAAGTCTCCAGATTTCTTGACCGTTTAAGGTTTCCCAAGATATATACACTAAAACAACGTCTGAAGGAACGATGTCAAATCCGTATCCTTCCTGAATTTGGAAGCCATTTGCAGAAGTAAAGTTACGTTCAATTTCAAAAGCTACTCCAACATCTCCGTCAACGCCATCGCGTCCTGGAGGTCCTTGGTCTCCTTCACAAGATGTAAATACTAAGGCTAAACAAAATAGGGCTATAATATGTTTCATAAATTCAATTTTTTAGGACGATTAAGCTCGTCATTTTAATTTAAAATTAAGATTAATTAATCGAAAAGGCAACTAATTGGGAATTTTTGGGAATTTTTTATTTCGTCTTGAATTTTTTTTAACTAACATATAAGTCGGTAATGAATTAATAAGCACAGCTACTTTATTAAAATTAATAATCTTTTTTATTCATGCTTCTTATGTTATGTTTCGCAGGTATTATTATGGTTTAGTTTTGATGTTTCTGCATTATATTTTTAATGATAAATGAATTAAAATCTCTATAGTTTTAATTTATATTGAGGTGCTTGTTTGTTAGATCTAATTTTATGGGGACACATTAATATTTTATTTAAGGTGTAATATAAGTGAAGAATTTCCCGAAATTGAAGAGCTAGAACAGGTCAGAAATAAGAATAAAGTGTATTTTAATAAAGGAAAAATAATTATAAAGATGATTTTAATGAACATCAACATATATTTGTTAGCATCTAAATTAAGTTATGGCACTTAGGTGTTCCATATTTTTGTTTAATGATTCATCTTATTGAAATTTTATAACGGTATTACCAATGAAAAAAATTACTATACTATTATTATGTTTAGGGCTTTGGGCGTGTAACTCGTCTGAAAAAAAAGAGAAGGAAGTGGTCGAAGAAGAAGTGTCTCCTTTTATATTTAAAGACGACATTTTAAAATTGAAATACACCGATTATGTTTTAGACCGAAAAGTGGAATCTGATATTGAAACTTGGGATAAATTTAAAGAATTGGAAGTTGTGATGTCTCAATTAAAATCTGGAGATGTATCCTATTTTCAAGGGACTTCTAAATCTATAGAGACTTTGCTAAAAGAAGTGGTAAACGGGATTCCAGAAGTGGTAAACACACCTTCAATACAAGCTCGTTTTTTAAGTCTCGAAACCAAAATGCTGAAATTACAGAGTGTTCTAAGTTTACGAGATATTCCTAAAGAGGAACAATTACAAAACGTAAAAGAAACCCTGATTGCATATTCTAATCTCAATTTACAAATCAATAAAAAATACGAGAAGGATTCTCAAAATATAGAAAAGCCATGATAAACTTAAAACATGTGTTTGCTTCAGTATTTCTAATCTTTTTTGTTGTTGTAAATACCAATGCTCAAGATTTAAAATCAGATGCATTTCATAATCACGATAAAATCAAGCAAGCCATTGCTCTAAATCTAGATGCTTGGCATAAAGCGGCTGCCGATGCCAATTTTAATTCTTATTTTAACTTAATGACAACCGATGCTGTTTTTGTGGGAACGGATGCTAGTGAACATTGGGAACTTGAGGCTTTTAAAGCATATAGCAAGCCTCATTTTGATAAAGGAAGCGCGTGGACGTTTACTGCTTTAGAACGACATATATTTCTGGGTGATGCTCATATTGCTTGGTTCGACGAGTTGTTAAACACCCAAATGGGTGTGTGTCGTGGTTCTGGAGTTATGAAATTTGACGGTCAGTCTTGGAAAGTTGCCCACTACGTCCTTTCTGCGACCATTCCAAACGATAAAATGAATGCTGTTATTCCTTTAAAGAGAACAGAAGATTCTATTATAATTAAATCGTTTACCGATTAATTTGTTCTAAAACCTAACCGTAACAATATGAAATATTTTTATGTTATTTTATTTTTATGCTCTCTGTCAACTTTCGCTCAAGATTCTATAGTTGAACAAAAGGGAAAAGCTAAGGCAGAAAAGAAAGTAAAAACTGTAATTATTCCAACCATTACTTATAATAACAGTTTCGGAACCATGTTTGGAGCTATGGGTTCTGGTTTCTATAAATTAAACCCAAAAGACACGATTTCTCCAATTTCTAAATCTATGATTATTGGTACGTACAGTACTAATAAAACATGGATGGTTATTATACCCAATACCTTTTATTTTAATGAAGATAAACAGCGGGCAAAATTTGTAGTAGGAACGGGGTCTGTTAATTTTCAAACGTATGTAGATTGGGGCGATTTTCTTGAGTTTTTACCAGATGATATTTTTAATGTAATACAGCCGGAAGGCGAGTTTGTCGGGTATAATAATTCGTTTCAATTTGCGTTTGCAGAGTTTGTAACCGAAGTGTATAAGAAACTATATGTAGGAGGACACTTATTGTACTCTCATAATCTTACCGATTTCGACACGGCTTTAAAAAAAGATGAAGAAAATAATTTATTTGGTTTTGGTTTAGCATCGGTTTACGATACACGAGATAACCAAATGAGGCCCTTAACAGGAATGAATGCAAAATTAAGTACAATGCATTTTCTTACTGGTTTAGGGAGTACTTCAAATTATTCTAATATAAATATGGAGTACAACAAGTATTATCCCATGCAAGAGACAAATACAATGTTGTTAAGAGGTTATGCTCAAATAGCAATTGGAGATGTTCCGTTTTCCGGACAGAATGTTTTAGGGAGAGACGATTTAAGAGGATACTCTAACGGTAAATTTAGAGCCGATCAAGTGTACGATGTACAGACGGAATATAGACATGCTTTAAATAAAAAATGGGGTTATGTTGCTTTTGCTGGTTTGGCAACTGCCATTAATACAGTTAGTGATGTAAGTCTAGATAATACTTTGCCTGCAATGGGAGCAGGAATACGTTATTTGGCTATACCAAAGGCAAATATTAATATTGGTTTCGATGCTGCTGTTGGACGAGACGATTGGGGTGTGTATTTTAGAATTGGAGAAGCATTTACCAGGTAAACGGTTGTTGTTTGTTTTTGTTATTTTATTAATATTTAACGTTAAAACTATTATATCTTTAAAATTAAGTTAGGTTAATTGCTTAATATTTAGTAAGTTTAAGATTAATCTAAAAATTTATTATTATGGGTATTAAGAGTTTTGTAGGAGCCAGGAAGAAACAAAATCTGGAAATAGAGCATGTTGCTGTTCGAGTTTGCGATTATATGAGCCGAGAATTAATTACGTTTAAGCCAGAAGAAATGGTTGAAGATGTTATAGACAAATTAATAGCAAATAGGATTTCGGGAGGTCCAGTAGTTAATGATAATTACGAATTAATAGGAATCATTTCGGAAGGAGATTGTTTAAAGCAAATTAGTGATAGTAGATATTACAATATGCCTATGGAACAACACAAAGTGGAAACACGCATGATAAGAGATGTTGAAACTATAGATGGGAATATGAACATCTTCGATGCTGCTAATAAGTTTTTGGAATCTAAACGTCGTCGTTTTCCTATAGTTATAGACGGTAAATTAGCTGGGCAAATTAGTCAGAAGGATATTTTAAAGGCAGCACTGACATTAAAAGGTCATAATTGGAAATAAACAGATAATTAACTGTCTCGTTTTACTAGTGCATAATAGTCACCTTCTAAAGGTAAATACCCTTGATTGTATACAAAGTAATACGTGGTTCCTGCCTTTGTAATATATATACTTGTAAATAAATTAAAATCGAACCCTAAATTAAGTAGCTTTAATTTAGTGGTTTTCGTTTTCTGATCAGGATTTAAAGTTTCTAAAATCCGCCAATTCTTACGTAATTTGTTGTTTGTGTTTCTAATTAAATTTTTAGAATCCTTGTTTATCTGGTTATTATAGGCATTTCTGCAGTAATCGTTGCAAAACTTTTTGTCCGATCGCCCAATTATTTTTTCACCACATTCTAAACAAGATTTATCCATTTTTATAATTTAAAACATTTTAGATACGCCTAGAGCTAACACCCAAGAGTCGTAAGCATCAAAACGTACATCATAACCTACAGCAGCACCAAGCTCGAAGGCATTGGGTAGCTCTAAGCTATATTCTACTTCGCCTCGTATTAGGAATAAGTCTTCTTCTTTTGCAAATTCTTCTCCAACCCCTAACATAAAAGTAAAGTGTTCTCCAGGTTTATAAGCAGCCATTAAAGCAGGAGCAATAGGCAATTCACGTTCTAGAATTTCAATTTCCCCATCTTCTCCTTCTTCATGCACTTCATAAGTTTCCAAAATAAAATCTGTATGAAGTCCAATTCCCCATGTTTTATTTATCCAGTAATTGTAGTTTAAACTAACCATAGGCACAACAAGCCACTTTTTACCTTCAGCATGACTGCCTTGATAAATATGAGCATGTCCAATCATTGCTCCAATTTGATGGCGATGAAAATGTTCTCCTTCTTCATGTCCTAATTCTATATCGTGTTCTGTTTCATATTCTTGCGCATAGCTTGTATACGTTGCTAATTGAAGTAGAATCAAAAAAAGTAGAATGTTTTTCATGGTTGGTTTATTTTGCAATAAAGTTAAATAATTATTGAATGAGTCGTTTAAAATTTCAAATAATTTTTTGAAAAAGTGGAGCTCTTATTATACTATTCTTATCCGTTTACAAACGACTACAATCGTGTGTAAGTGAGTTTAAATAGTTATAAACCGACTGTTATTTAAGTGTCATCGCATCTTTGTAATGTCTTAAAACACTAAGACAGGTATTAACTGTTTAACATTAAAATTTATAATTATGAGCACGCTTAGAAACAAAGTACAGTTGATTGGAAACTTAGGAAACAATCCAGAAATTATTAATTTAGAATCCGGGACCACGCTAGCGAAATTCTCTCTAGCAACTAACGAAAGTTATAAAAATAAAGCCGGAGAAAAAGTTACAGATACCCAATGGCACAATGTGGTGGCCTGGGGAGCAACAGCCAAATTGGTAGAAAATTATTTAACTAAAGGAAAGGAAGTGGCTATAGATGGTAAATTAACATCTAGAAGCTACGATACCAAAGACGGTGAAAAACGATTTGTTACAGAAATTGTTTGTAATGAAATCGTAATGATGGGGAAATAACGAAGATAAAACTAGGGGGTGATTCTTAAAAGAGTCATCCCCTTATTTTATACTCCTTTTTTTCTTCTTTTTACGTTTCTCACGAAAAATCTGAAACAACATATATATGGTAAATAAAATAAGTATGGGTAAAATAATAACGAGATCTATTCTTTTAAAAACATAATCTTGTGCGTTGGCCCAATTCATTACCAATATTTCCCAAATAATAAAAAGGAGCCAGCATATACCCAATATTATTTTAGACGATTTTTTTTTCATGATTACTATGTTTATATAATCCTACTTTTCTTTCTTCAAAGCAATTATTGCAAGCGCAGTGTATTTTAATAATTAGTAATTCGCCCTCTATTTATGTCTGTTTTTAAGTGTAATTGCACCATTTTATAACCCACAATAGTTATTGAAATTTCAGTAGACTTTATTCAAAATAAAGAATAGAGCATATTATGCATTAAAATAGACCTATAAATTGCTTTAATTTAAATTTACACAAAATTTGTATAACTATGATAGGCTTTTGGCTAACCTTTAGTATTTTTATGAAAAATAAAGAAGTTAAAACATGTCAGTACAACCAAAATTAACTCGATTTAATCAGAATGTATTATCTAAATATCAGATATACAATAGTATTTTCATGACGTTACCGTTTGATTCTATTACCAAAACGGGTGTCTTATTACCACTTTTTCATGAAACTTGTGAGAAAGGATTCCAAAATGGAGATAACCCCTCGATGATTGTAGAATCGTTTTTTGAAAAATACCAAGCGAGACGATCAGACGAAAGTCAAATCAATTTATTATTCAGATTTATTCAATATATAGAAAGACAAGTTGTTTTATTTGACGCTATTGAAGATGCTGCTTTCCCTGTTGTAAACAATATGGACGGGATTGGAACACTTAGAAGCTTAAAGGAAACGGCAAGTTCAGAAAACAAAACAGAACTTTTAAGACAATATCTTGAAGAGTTTAAAGTACGAATTGTACTTACGGCTCACCCAACACAGTTTTATCCAGGTTCTGTTCTAGGAATTATTACCGATTTAACGGCGGCTATTCAAGAAAACGATTTGTTATTAATAAACGATTTGTTAGCGCAGTTAGGGAAAACACCGTTCTTTAAGCATAAAAAGCCATCGCCTTACGATGAAGCTATTAGCTTAATTTGGTACCTAGAGAATGTGTTTTATTATTCATTTGGTTCGATATACGACTATATCCAGCAAAATATTTTCGATAATAAAGAAATAGATAATGATATTTTAAATATCGGATTCTGGCCAGGAGGTGATCGTGATGGAAACCCTTTTGTAACGCCGGAAATTACACTTAAAGTGTCTGAACGTTTAAAGCAAGCGGTCTTGAAAAATTATTATCGCGATGCCCGCCGATTAAAACGTAGACTAACCTTTGTTGGTGTGGAAGAACGTATTTCTTTTATCGAAGAGAAACTATACAAACAAATGATTGATACGTCTGGGGAATCTTTTATCACCTTAGACCAATTAAATTCTGAGTTAGAGGCAATTATTGCGACCTTATCGGAAAAGCATCAATCACTTTATGTGACCGAAGTTAAAAGCTTCATGAACAAAATTAAATTATTCGGATTCCATTTTGCTTCTTTAGATATCAGACAGGATAGTCGTGCGCACGATCAGGTATTTACAGATATGGTAGAGGCTGTAATAGCTTCAGGAAGTGATATTTTCCCTAAAGATTATAATCAGCTTTCAGAAAAAGAACAAGTAGCTATTTTATCTAAAGTCGAAGGCTCTGTAGATATGTCTATTTTCGAAGGAGAAGATGTATTAAAGACCTTAAACTCTATGGTTGCGATTAAGCATATTCAAGATTATAACGGAGAAAGAGCTGCGAATCGTTATATTATTAGTAACAACCAAACCACATTAAACGTAATGCAATTATTTGCCATGTTAAAGCTTGTGGCTTTCCATGACAAATTAACTGTTGATATTGGTCCGTTGTTTGAGACTATTACAGATTTAGAGAATGCACATACCGTTATGGAAGAGTTGTACACAAATCCTGCATATAGTGCACACTTAAAATCTAGAGGTAATAAACAAACCATAATGTTAGGTTTTTCTGATGGGACAAAAGATGGTGGTTATTTAATGGCAAACTGGGCTATATTTAAAGCTAAAGAGCGTTTAACCGAAATCTCTAGAAAATATGATGTTACCGTGTTATTCTTTGATGGACGTGGCGGACCTCCTGCTCGTGGTGGAGGAAAAACACACCAATTTTATGCATCATTAGGACCGACAATTGAAGATAAAGAAGTACAACTTACCATACAAGGACAAACCATTAGTTCTAATTTCGGAACTTTAGATTCGTCTCAATATAATTTAGAACAATTAATAAGTTCAGGAATTCATAATCGCTTAAACGATACCAATGCGGCAATGACCGCGGATAATACAGTCGTGATGAACGACCTGGCCGAAATTAGTTTTAAAACCTATGTAGATTTTAAAAATCACAAGATGTTTGTACCATATTTAGAACGTATGAGTACCTTAAAATACTATGCAAAAACTAATATTGGTAGTCGTCCGTCTAAACGAGGAAAGTCAGATGCCTTAGTTTTCGAAGATTTAAGAGCTATTCCTTTTGTTGGATCTTGGAGCCAGTTAAAACAAAATGTACCTGGATTCTTTGGAGTCGGGACTGCATTAAAGAAATATGATGATGCAGGTGAATTTGATAAAGTAAAAGCACTTTACAATTCGTCAAGTTTCTTTAAAACATTAATCGAAAATAGTATGATGTCATTGTCTAAATCATTTTTCGATTTAACAAAATACATGTCAGAAGATCCTGAGTTTGGTGAATTTTGGAATATTATTCATGACGAATATTTAATTACAAAAGAGCTGTTGTTAAAACTTACGGGTTACAAAGTGTTGATGGAAGACGAACCAGCTGGTAAAGCATCTATCGATCTTAGAGAATCTATGGTTTTACCTTTATTAACCATTCAGCAATTTGCTTTAAGAAAAATCCAAGAGTTAGAAAAGGCAGAAGTAAGAGACGAAGAACAAATTAAAATTTACGAAAATTTAGTAACACGTTCGTTATTCGGAAATATTAATGCGAGTAGAAATTCGGCTTAAATGCTTGATTTAGATATAACAAAAAAGCCTCAAAATTTTAATTTTGAGGCTTTTTTAATTTTGTTGGGTATGTATTAGTTGGAAATACTACCAATCTCAAATTAACCCTTCTTAAACCTCTTATTATATTAGACATCTATTTATCTGACCTTCAAAATTTCCTTTAAAAATTTAGTTAATTACCTATGTTTGGCATTTATGACAACTTAATGTTAAGTTTTGTTAAAATAGTGTGTTTTTTTGTTAAAATAGTATATGATTTTCGAGTTTTTTAGGTGAATCATTTAATATTTTATTTATAATTTAGAGATCCTAAATAGAAATTCTGAAATCACCAAAAAAAAATAATAGTCTAAACTCCTTTGTTATTCAATTGAAGAATGGTGAAAGAATATCTTTTGAAGTACTTTTTAAAGTTTATCATGACAAGCTTCTTCACATAGCAAAAGGATATTTAGGGTCTATTGAGGATGCGGAAGAGGTGGTTCAAAACGTGTTTTTGAAAATTTGGGAGCGAAAAGAAAATCTTAATCAAATAGTTAGTATAAATAACTATCTCTTCACTATGACTAAAAATGCATGCTTTGATCAGATAAAGCACAATAAAGTCAAAAATTCATTTTCAGAAAGCTATTATCAAGAAAAAAATGATATTCAATATCTTTTTATGATTGATATAACAGCATCTGCGCTTTTAGAAAAAGAATTGGATATAAGAATACAAGAGGCTATTAAAGCACTACCTAGCAAGTGTAGACATGTTTTTGAAAAAAGCAGATTAGATGGTATGAAACATTCAGAAATAGCTGATGTTCTGAATATTTCAAAAAGAACAGTGGATAATCATATTTCGAATGCCTTAAAACTTATGAGGCTGCACTTAAAGGAGTTTTTAACTCTACTTCTATAATTTTTTTATTTTTTTAGGTACTATCTCTTTTTTAATCGTCTATATAGTATAACTCATACTATGGATCGCGATAAAATTCTAAAATATCTCAAAAATTTAGCTTCTCAAAAAGAAATTAGAGAAGTCGAAGCTTGGATAAATTCTTCTTCAGAAAATACTGAAGCGTTTAATCTGTTAAAAGCAGAACATATTATATCAAGTTTTGAGGAAACTGAAAAGATAGCCCATACCGATGCTAGTTACAGGCAGTTTAAAAATAAGATTAGGAATAATAATTCTATAATAGAGTTAAACCCAAATAGAAAGTGGGATATTGTTTTAAAATACGCTGCAATATTAATAGTAACCTTCGGCGTATTATACTCATTCTTTATAGGCTCTTTTCATAATACTTCGACGACAGCCATTGCGGAAATAAAAGAAGATGTAATCACTCTTAAATTAGAAAATGGAACGTTACAAGTTCTTGAAGAGAATGGCGATACAAAAGTTACAGATTCTAATGGGAATATGTTAGTGAGTCAGCAAGGAAATAAATTGAAATACAACAGTCAAGTCAAAATTGAGAAATTAAAATATAATACCCTCAAAATTCCTTATGGAAAACGATTTAATATTATTCTTTCCGATGGGAGTCATGTTGTGTTGAATTCAGGAACATCTCTTAGATATCCTGTGAAATTTATTAAAGGAAAAAATCGGGAAGTATATTTGACGGGTGAGGCCTTTTTTGAAGTGGCTAGAAACACCGAAGAACCATTTATAGTTAACGCTAAAGGTTTAAGTATTAAAGTTGTTGGGACTAAATTTAATGTGTCTGCTTATACAGAAGATGCTACAATAAACACAGCATTAGTAGAAGGTGCTGTAGATCTTTATCAAGAATATTCTCTTGGTTTGGAGACGCCAATAAGCCTAAAACCTGGTCATTTAGCTTCATTAAATAAAACGAATAAGAATATCTCGGTTCAAGAAACAGATACTTCAATCTATACTGCTTGGATTAATGGAGATATTATTTTCAAACATATCCCTTTCAAACATATCGTAAAAAAATTAGAAAGACAGTACAATGTCTTAATTGTAAATAATAATAGTGCACTCAATGATCAGTTATTTACAGCTAGTTTCGAAAGTCAGTCTTTAGAACAGATCTTAAAGACATTCAAGGATAATTATGGAATTAATTATAGAATCCAGAAAGATAAAATTATTATTAACTAACCCTAAATATAGATATATATGAAATAAAACGTATTGCCTTACTGCACCTCGATTTTATTTTTTTTAGAATGAAAAACCGGAAAATGCTAGAACATTTCCCGATTTAAGGTGTGGTCGAATTATCTAACCACTTTAAGAACCACAAAAGTAATGAAAAAAGAAATTATTAAAAGGAAATATATTCCTAATCAATTATGCTATAATTTAAAAATAAAACTTAGTATTCTATTTTTTGTTTTATCCATATTTCAAATTTATGCAAATCCTCCATCTGATCCAGATACAAAAATTACTTTAGACTTTGAAAATGTAAATCTTGAAAAAGTTTTAAACAAAATTGAAAAACTTACAGATTATAAGTTTATTTATAAAGATAGCGAGGTTGGCTATGATGAGATCGTAACCATTAAGGTGTCAGATAAACCTTTGTCAAAAGTTTTAGAGGATCTTCTTTCTACAATAAATCTAGGATATAAAATATATGGTAAACAGATTGTACTTCGAACTAAATCTATTCTTCAGTCCAGTGTACCAAATCAAAATAAATCTTTAACACCACAGAGTTTTGAGGTACAAGGAACAATTAAAGATGAAAAAGGTGTCCCATTACCAGGTGCTAATATCGCCGAGAAAGGAACGTCTAACGGTACACTTAGTGATTTTGACGGTAACTTTACTTTAAAGGTGACAAATTTAAACGCGACCCTTGAATTTTACTATCTAGGTTTTGCAACACAAACCATAACTTTAAATGGATCAACCGAAGTAAATATAATTATGGAGGAAAGTGCTTCAGGGTTGGAAGAAGTTGTACTTGTAGGCTATGGGAAGCAAAAAAAAGTAACACTTACTGGAGCAATAACTTCTATAAAAACAGAGGATTTGAATGAAATACCAACAAGCAATTTATCAAATGCTCTAGCAGGTCGGGCTCCGGGAGTAAATATAACTAATACTTCTGGTTTGTCTGGAGCATCCTCCAGTATTAGAATTAGAGGTAGCTTTGGAGAACCATTATATGTAATTGATGGTATAGTAAGGGATAAAGAAGCCTTTGATGCTCTTAATGCTAACGAAGTAGATCAATTAAGCTTTTTAAAAGATGCAGCAACCGCTTCTATATATGGATCACAAGCAGGAAATGGTGTGGTTTTGGTTACCACAAAAAAAGGAGTCAAGCAAAAAGCAGTGTTTAATTTTCAAACCTCTTATGAAACATCACGCACAACTCAGACTCTTCTTTCAGATTTAACAACGTCTACAGATGAATTAATTTATCAAAATCGTGTAGCAGAATTCAATGGGACTACCCCTCCAAATGGGCAAGAAGAATTTGACTATTTTGAAGATCGAAATTATAATGTAAACGATTTTATTTGGCAAAACCCAACAAGTGTAGATTATTCTATGAGTGTGTCTGGTGGAGGTGAAACAGTCACTTACTACGCTTTAGCTAGCTATCGTAGTCAAGAAGGTTCATTTAAAGGTCTGGACTATGATAAATTTAATCTTCGCTCGAACGTCTCTGCTAAAATCTCTAAAAGAATAACATTAGATTTAAATATTGGAGCAAGTCAGCAAAATCATGATCGATTTTACTGGCCATTTTCTTCTGATGATGATTATGATGTTTCCGATCTTTATCGTACGACTTTTAACTGGCCAAAGACGTATCCTTTTTATACAGATGTTAATGGTATTCCCAGTAATGAAGTCACAGACTATCCCGTTCAAACCCCTATGGGTAGCTGGTTAGCTTGGAGCGTTATCGATCAAATTATTGGAGATAGATATATAAATACGAAAAACAGACAACTTAACTCTATACTTTCTTTAGATATTGATTTAAGTGATATATTACCTGGGCTATCCACTAAATTTGTAGGAAGCTATTTGGCAGAGGATTATATGCGAAAGCATTTTTTAACTTTTCAGGACAACTATGTTTTTAATCAGGCAGATCCTGATGGCAATAGATTTATTCCTGGAGCTCCAGATCCTAACAAAATCAACACATTTACTTTTAGTCAGAATCAAGAGTTTTTAAGTTATGATATAAGTACATCTTGGGAATACCAGGCAGATTGGTTTATAAATTATAAGAATACCTTTGGAAATCATGGTGTTAATGCTATGGTGGTATTTGAACAGGCAGAAAATGGATTATATGGTGCTTATGCAAAAGCTGAAGATCCAGTGACAACCTATGATCAAGACTTTGTTTATTCTACAGATGCAGAAAGAAGATATGGACGAGGGTACGAAGAGATAGGTGCTAGACAATCCATAATAGGGAGAGCTAATTACAACTTTAAAGAACGATATATTGCAGAGTTTTCATTTAGATACGATGGAAATACGCTATTTCCCGAAAAAGGACGTTGGGGCTTTTTCCCTTCTTTTTCTGGTGCTTGGCGAATTTCAGAAGAATCCTTCATGACTGAAACCAATTGGATAGACGAACTTAAATTACGGGTTTCTTACGGTACAACAGGTAACGATCTGGACGTTAATAACAATAGTATATCTCCATTTTCTTTTGCAAGTACGTATCAAAACAATGGTAGTTATATTTTTGGTAATAACTTATATAGTGGTATTGGTCCAGGAGCAACGCCTAATCCTAATTTGACTTGGTCCACTTCAACAACATATAATTTAGGTTTTGATTTTGAGTTTATCAATAGAAAACTTCTAGGATCTATTGATGTTTTTAACAAGAAAGAAGTTGACATTTTGGGCTCTAGATTGGTAACGCTTCCAGATAATTATGGTCAATCTTTAGCACCAGAAAATTATGCCGAAAGATCCTGGAAAGGAGGAGAGTTATCTATAATGTGGCGTGATTTTTCTGAGAACAGCGACTTTAAATATTCTATTTATGGAAATTTAGGTTATGCAAAAGATCAATGGGACAAAATTGATCAAGAGGCCATATTTGAAGCTGGGGGACTTAGAGAATCAGAGTCACAAATCGGACAGTCTATAAATCGAATATTTGGTTTAAAATCTTTAGGTATAGTACGTTCACAAGAACAGTTAGATGAGTTATTAGCATCAGGATTTACACAATTTGGTAGAACTCCTTATTTGGGAGGACTTTATTTTGAAGATATAAGAGGCGATGGTTATTCTCCTACTCCAGATGGTAAAATTGATGAGAATGATTATCAATTACTTTCTAATAAGGCCGCGCCAAGAATTAATTATGGCTTTGGTTTTAATTTAGCCTTAGGTAACTTCACTTTAGATGCACATTTTCAGGGTGTAAGTGATTATGACCGTATAATAAGCAACGCAGAAGGAGCAGGAATAAGACAATATGGTGGGACTGTACGACCTTATTATCCTATCTGGGCGGATGACGTCTGGACTCCCGAAAATCCAGACGCTCAATACCCAAGAGTTGTTGGGAAAAACTGGAATGAGTCAGGAACAGGATCATCTTCCTTTTGGATATATAACGGATCCTACTTAAGACTTAAAAATCTAAATTTGGGGTATACCTTACCACAAAATCTTCTTAATAATATTGGTGTTTCTAGTGTGAAGATTTTTCTAAATGGAACCAATTTATTTGCTATTTCAGATATGACTGAATTCCACGATCCAGAACAGAAAAATTACGATTCTTATCCCGTTATGAAATCTTATTCCATTGGTATGAACTTTAAATTTTAATAGAACAAAATGAAAAAACTAATAAATATATTTTTACTTTTTATTTTATTGGCGAGTTGTTCAGAGGTACTCGACATAGAAGATATAAATAACTACAGCCCTGAAGCTGTTTGGAATGATGAAAATTTAGCTAATGCTTACATGGTCAATCTATACCCGATGTTTGGTAATTGGGATACAGGAGCAGATAGATTAAGTGGCCAATTAGCCGGAATAGAGTGGTATAAAGATAGAGTGACCATTTCAAACTCAAGTTTTAAGAGTTGGGACTACTCTAATATTCGCCTCTTGAATCAGGCGATAATTGATGTTGAAAATGGAACCCTTTCGCAGTCGATAAAAGATAATATTGCAGGACAGGCGCTTTTTATGAGAGCATATACGTATTTCAACATGGTTACTTATCACGGAGGTGTCCCATATATTACAGAGCCTCAAGACAGATATGAAGATGATTTATTTGTTACTAGAAACTCTACCAAGGAATGTTTCGAATTTATTCAAGAAGACCTAAATAGGGCAATGGAACTGCTTCCTGACCATATTTTACCAACATCATCAGACTACGGAAAAATAGATGCAAATTTTGCTTTAGCTTTTAAAGCTAAAGTACTTCTTTACATGGCTTCTCCGCAATTTAACCCTTCTAATCCATGGGATAATGAATACTGGGAAAAGGCTAATGTTGCAAATAAAGAAGCCTACGAATCACTTCTTGGTCAAGGATACGGGCTTGTTGAAGATTATTCTAATATAGCATTGGAAGAGAGAAATAAGGAGGTTGTATTTTCTGTTATTAATTCTTATCCAAATAAAATTGCTTCATGGGATAATGGGGTGCGTCCAGGGTCTGAAAGTCGAGGAACAGCAAATGCATGTCCAACATGGGAATTTGTAAAAGAATTTCCTATGAAAGACGGGAGACTTTATAATGATCCGCTTAGTAACTACAATATGTCTGATGAAGATTTTCTTCAAAATTACTGGGAAAATAGAGATCCTAGATTTGAGAAATCCATAGTCTGGAATGGTAAAATTTATGAAGTTTCAGGGAAAATAGGCAAAAGACAATATACATCGTTAGGAATAGCGCATGAATTAGATGATTTTGGAATCAACCCTAATGCAAACACCAATTCGACTAATTTAGATCGTTATACCGGATTCTTTATTTTAAAGAACAGCTTACTTAATTTAACTCAATCTGAAGTAGAACAATACGATTTAGATTATGTTGTTATGCGTTTTGCGGAGGTAATGTTTAATTATGCTGAAACAGCAAATGAAACAGGAGATTCTGCTATGGCATTAAAAATTCTTAGAGAAATCAGGGAAAGAGCAGGTATAGAACCTGGTATTAATGAAAACTATGGAATTGATGCAATTAGTAGAGAAGATGTTAGAGAAGCTATATTAGCTGAAAAGAATATTGAATTTTGTTTTGAAGGACATCGTTTTTGGGACTTAAGAAGACTTAGAATGCTAGATAGGCTTGATGGAACTATAAAAGAAGGAGTAGAAGCTATTGCTATTGAATCGGATAAGAGTGAAATGGAGATTGGAACGGCACAAGATTTAGCAGATACATATGATTTGGAGGAAACAGATTTTCAATACAGTATATTACAAGTTCCGCGTTCAGGTGTACAAGAAAGTTCTCTACCTGAGAGCTATTATTTCTTTCCTATTCAGCAACAAGTATTAAACAGAAATGAAAAATTAGAACAGAATATTGGATGGGGTGGAGCGTTTGATCCAACACTTCCTTAATTGTTTTCTATCTCAGTAAATTGTTTATGATGAACAATGCAGATTAATACAAAAACAAAAAAGCCTCAAAATTTTAATTTTGAGGCTTTTTTAATTTATGCAACTTTCTGAATTAAATCGAAACATGGGCATTTGCTACAACGTTTCTTTTCAGATTTTAAATATTTATCACAACATTTTGTTTTGCATTTGTCGGCTATCTTAAAACCGGCATCTAACAAAATAGATTTTGCTTTTTTAAGCTCTTTCTTTTTTAACTTAAGTTCCTTTTTCTTGCCCAAAACAAATGTTACTAGAGGTTTAGGCTTCAAAAATAATTATTTTTACTTAATCTAAATAAGATTAAATGTTAAAATTTACTCAGGACTCATAGTAGAGGCTGTACTTACGGTAAGCTGATTGATATCTCTATCAAATAAGTATAGACCACCTTTATCATCTCCAATTAAATTAATCTTGTCTAAAATTGTTCTGGCCATAGCTTCTTCTTCAATTTGTTCAGAAACATACCATTGTAAGAAATTGTGAGTTGCGTAATCCTTTTGCTCTAAAGAAATATGCACAAGTTCGTTGATACTTTCACTAACAAAAATTTCATGTTCAAATAACATTTCAAACATTTCTTTAAACGATTTAAACGATACATCCGGCGCTTTTAACTCCGATATAAAGGCATGTCCGCCACGCTCGTTTATAAATTTAATTAATTTAAGCATGTGTTCACGCTCTTCATCAGACTGCTTAAACATAAAGTTAGCGATACCTTCTAAGCCTTTTACTTCTGCCCAACAAGCCATAGCTAAATAAATCTGAGAAGATTCAGCTTCAATTCTAATTTGATTATTTAATACTTCTTCTATTTTTTTTGATAACATATTTTCTGGTTTTTAGTAAAGTTATAGATAATTCAATTCAATTTTAAATTAAAATCCTTAAGATTTTGCTTTTTTAGGCATTCTAAATAACGAAATTTGTTTGGTATAAAACGTAATACGAATACCAAAAAGTAAAATTATTCCACCTATAACCATCTGTAGCGTAATGGTTTCATCCAGAAAAATCCAAGCTAGAATAGATGCTAAAATAGCTTGTCCTAATAAGCTTACAGAAACTCGCGTTGCCCGCATGTATTTTGTGGCGTAACTTATAAGTAACCAAGCGAGAAGCTGACAAACCAAACCTTGAATGACTAAAACGCCCCAACCTGTATTCGAAAACCCTGAAAATGGTTCGCCCATTGCAAAACTTAATAGGCCTAAAGCTATCGCCGATGAAACCACGCTTATAGTCATAAAACTTAATACGTCGGTTTCTTCTAATACAAATTTACTGGTTAGCATATAAACAGCATACAACATGCCTGAAAGAATGGCAAAGAAGAAAGCAAGATCGAAATCTAATTTTATGAAAAACTGAAATCCTACTAAAGTAATCATGCCTATAATAGCGATTACTGTCCCAATCCAAAAATTACGTAAAGGTTTATCTTTTAAAAAGAGAAAAGCTCCAATCCCTACCCAAACCGGAGATAAGTTTGTTAAAAGTGTCGCTTGCGTTGCCGAAGATTCTTGAATTGCAATATTCCAAACACCAACATCTAGCCCAAATACAACCCCACACATCGATGCCAATGCGAGCATTTTTTTTGAAGGTAGTTTAATTTGCTTAGTAATTAATACATAAGGTAAAATAAGAACAGATGCGAATAACATGCGATAAAATGCCGAAATTAGCCCTGGAGTTAAACTTAATCGTACCAAGACAGGGAAGATGGAAATACAAATAATGCCTACCACGAGTGCAATTCTAGGTTTTGTCATATCAATAAAAAATTAGAGGGCGGCAAAAGTACGCAATAACTTGATTATAAATATTCTAAATGTGATAAAATATACTTATGTTTTGCCGTTTAAAAGCAGGAAAGATTTTGTTCTATAATTAGATTATTATACGCGACTTTGGAAGCTGTTTAACCCAATTAAGAAGGAGTATTTAAATAAAAATGTGATACGGAATTTAGTTAAAAATAAAGTTCCTGAGCAATTCTGTAAGTGTTTGAGTGTGCTTCAATAATCGTTTTTATTTCAGGTGCATAACCACCACCCATACTGCACATAACAGGAATAGCATGTGTTTTACATGTTTCTAAAACAAAGCGATCTCTCGCCTTACAACCCGCTATGGAAAGCCCTAATTTGCCTAATTTATCCGAAGCGATAATATCCACACCGCATTGGTAGAATATAAAATCTGGTTGGTGTTCTGTGATTAATTGGGGTAATGTGGTTTTTAGAATTTCTAGATACGTGTGGTCGTTAGTGTTATCATCCAACTCAATATCCAAATCGCTCTGTTCTTTTTGGAACGGATAATTGTTTTTAGCGTGCATAGAAAAGGTAAATACACGTGATTCGTTTTGAAATATTTCTGCGGTACCATTGCCTTGGTGCACGTCTAAATCTACTATAAGAATCTGTTTTGCTATTTGTTCCTGTAATAAGTGCTTAGCGGCAATAGCTTGGTCGTTTAACATGCAAAACCCTTCACCGTGGGTAGAGTAGGCATGATGAGTACCTCCTGCAATGTTCATAGCTATGCCGTGTTTTAAAGCATATTCAGTAGCCTTTAAAGTACCGGATACAATGCATATTTCACGGGCTATTAAACGTTCACTTAATAAAAAACCAATTTTAAGTGCCGCCTGATGATTTAAAGTTATGTTTAATAAGTCGTAGAAATATTCTGCATCATGAACTGCTAAGATTGGCTTATGATTTAGTAAAAGTTCTGGTTCGAAGAAATTCTCTTCTGTAGCTGTCCCTTCGTAAATCAATTGTAATTTTAGTAATTCATATTTTTCCATGGGAAACCGATGCCTCTTGGGAAGCGGATGATTATAAATGGGATGATATGCGATTTTTAACATGTTACTTTTCCAATTTTAATTGAATACGCTTACGCTGAACATCTACCTCAAGCACTTTTACAATAATTTGCTGATGTAAACTCACATGCTCACTTACATCTTTTACAAAACTATCCGATAAATTAGACACGTGAATGAGTCCGCTTTCTTTTATTCCGATGTCTACGAAACATCCAAAATTTGTAATGTTATTAACAATTCCAGGTAATAACTGACCCTCGCTAACATCGTTAATGGTTTTTATATCTTGATTAAAAGCGAAGGCTTTAGCGTGTTGTCTAATGTCTAATCCAGGTTTTTCAAGTTCTTTTATAATGTCCTGAAGTGTTGGTAATCCAACAGTATCTGAACAATACGATTTAAGATTTATATTTTGAAGCACAGCCGAATTACCAATTAATTCTGAAATACTTTTACCAGAATCTTTCGCCATTTTTTGGACAATAGCGTAACGTTCCGGGTGTACAGCCGAATCGTCTAACGGGTTTTTTGCATCTTTAATACGTAAGAATCCTGCACCTTGTTCGAAGGCTTTTTCGCCTAAACGCGGTACTTTTTTTATTGATGCTCGCGTCTTAAATGCGCCATTTTCGGTTCTATAATGCACTATGTTTTCGGCTAATTTTGGTCCGATACCAGACACATAACTTAATAAAGAAGTACTTGCGGTGTTTACATTTACACCCACGGCATTCACACAATTTTCGACCACAACATCTAATTGTTTCTGAAGTTTCGTTTGGTCGACATCGTGCTGATATTGTCCTACACCAATAGATTTGGCATCAATTTTTACTAGTTCTGCTAGCGGATCTTGCAAACGTCGTCCAATAGATACAGAGCCTCTAACAGTCACATCGTAATTAGGAAATTCGTCTCGTGCAATTTTTGAAGCCGAATAGATAGATGCACCGGCTTCGCTCACTACAAAAATCTGAATTTCGGTTTTAAATGGAATACTGCGAATTAATGTTTCTGTTTCTCTAGATGCAGTACCGTTTCCAATAGCAACAGCCTCTATATTATAGGTTTCTACCAGAGTGCTTATTCTTCTTATCGCTCCAGTACTATCATTTTTTGGCTGATGCGGATAAATATTTTCATTATGTTTTAAATCACCTTGCTCGTCTAAACACACAACTTTACAACCCGATCTAAATCCAGGGTCGATGGCCAAAACACGTTTTTGTCCTAGTGGAGACCCTAAAAGTAGTTGTTTTAAGTTTTTTGCAAATACCTGTATGGCACCTTCGTCTGCCTTATCTTTGGCGACTTGCATCGCTTCGTTTGTTAAGGCTGGCAACAATAAACGTTTATAGGTATCTTGAATAGCTAATGAAATCTGATTAGCACATGAATTTCTAGACTTAATGATGCGATCTTCTATTTTCTCTAAAATGCGTTCGTTATCAATTTCAATTTTTACCCGGATAAATCCTTCCTTTTCTGCTCTAAGAATCGCTAATAAGCGGTGCGACGGAATGCGACTAAAAGCTTCGGTCCAATCGAAATAGTCTTTAAATTTTTGAGCTTTTTCGTCTTTGGCTTTTGTTTTTACAACTTTCGTTATAATGGTGGCATGACGTTCTAATTGAAAACGGATGTTGTTTCTAACATCTGTACGTTCGTTTATCCATTCTGAAATAATATGACGAGCCCCTTCCAGAGCATCTTCGGCAGAAATTACATCGCCTTTTACATACTTAAGTGCGATAGATTCTACATCGTTCGCATTCTGACTCATGATAATTTTAGCCAAAGGTTCTAAGCCCAGTTGTCTTGCTTTTTCTGCTTTGGTTTTTCTGCTTTTTTTAAAAGGTAGATATAAGTCTTCAAGCGTAATTAAATCGGTGGTAGATTTAATTTTTTTCTCCAGTTCGGGTGTTAAAACAGCCTGCTCTTCAAGCGCTTTTAATATGGTAGTTTTTCGCTTTTCTAAGGCTTCAAAAATATCCTTATATTTTACGATATCTGCAATCTGAACTTCGTCTAAATGTCCTGTTAATTCCTTTCTATATCTGGAGATAAACGGAATGGTACAGTCTTCATTTAATAAATTTAAAGTGTTTTTTACGCCCAATTCTGGAAGCTGAGTTTGGGATATAATATAGTGTAAAATAGTCATGTTTAGATTTTGAAAAGGACTGTAAATATAAGGATGTTCGTAAGAAAAAAAGAGACATAACTAGAAATAAAAAGACCTCTCAAATATAAAATTGAGAGGTCTTTTACTATATGATTTAGGACATAAAACTAGTTCACAAAATAGTCAACTTCAAATTTTGCCATAGTCGCCATACGACCTTTGTTTAAGTTTAAAACGCCATTTACTACGGTGTAATTATCTGCCACTTCTAAAACTTGCATGAATTCATTTTCAATAGACATATTTGGACACGCCATCATGGTGTGCATCATTTTAGAAAATTTAATTCTGTTACCTTCTAACAGTTCGTACTCGCCACCAAAACCATTACAGCTTGTGTTTCCGCTAACACGATTGTCCTCCGTTGCTAGTATTAAATAAGGTTGCTTAGATGCGTTTTCAATAGCTTTACCTCTAAGCTCGACCAACTTCCAAGGCATATCTTTTAAAGTATCTGTGCCTTGTTGCTTTAAAATATAGCTGTCGGCTAAATCTCCTGTAATTTTCTTACCGCTTAAATCTAAATGCGTAAGTGTATGCTCTCCAACAAGATAATTATAAGATGCTCCGTCTGCTTTTAGAGTTACCGTACTTCCCGCTTTATTCCAAGAAAACGATCCGTTTTCTGTGTAAACATCTGTCGATTTTCCTAAATACTGCGTTTTCTTCGTAAAAGTTAAATCGGTTTTTAAAGTAATTACAGTTTTAATACCTTCGCAATCTGCACACGGTGTTGTGCCCACATAAGTACCATTCCAATCTAAACTCGTCATACTATTATCTCCGTTAGTCGCTGTTGATTCTTTGTTGCTTTTACAGCTTACAATTAGAACCGCAATTATTAAAAATGGTAATACTTTCTTTATCATAATATTTTAGTTTGGATGATGGTTTCTTTCCGGAAATTCCTAACTAATTTGTAATCCGTTAGTCACTCCTTTTTCATCTGGGTTAACAAATATAAGTTTACCTTCGGCAGTTTCAGTCATTAAAATCATACCTTCACTATCTACGCCACGTAATGCTCTTGGCGCTAAATTTACCAAGACAGTAACGCGTTTTCCAACAACGTCTTCTGGAGTGAAACTTTCTGCTATTCCAGAAACAATTGTGCGGACATCGATTCCGGTATCAACTTTTAAAACCAATAATTTTTTTGCTTTCGGCATTTTCTCTGCTTCTAAAATCGTGCCAACACGTAAATCTAGTTTAGAGAAATCGTCGAATGTAATGGTATCCTTTTGAGGTTCAACAACTTTGTTAGCGGCTTCGTTTGCTTTCTTACTAGCTATTAATTTATCTAATTGCTTTTGGATAGTATCATCTTCAATTTTTGAAAATAATAATTCTCCTTTTTCAATTTGATGATTTGCAGGAAGTAATACGTCTTTAGTAGAAATACTATCCCAACTATTTTCATCTGAAAGGTTTAAAATACCTTTTAATTTTGCTGAAGTAAATGGTAAAAAGGGTTCGCAAAGTGTTGCTAGTCCTGAAGCAATTTGAAGTGCAACAAACATAATGGTTTGTGTACGAGCTTCATCTACTTTTATCATTTTCCAAGGCTCTTCATCGGCTAAATATTTGTTTCCAAGTCTAGCTAAATTCATTAATTCCTGACTTGCTTCACGGAAACGGTAGCGCTCAATAGAACTAGAAATTACAGCTGGATACGCTTTTAATGCGGCCAATGTTTCTTCGTCTATTTGAGAAAACGCACTTGGAGTAGGAACAACACCATTGTAATATTTATTTGTTAATACAACAACACGGTTAATGAGGTTTCCGAAAATGGCAACCAATTCGTTATTGTTTCTGGCTTGGAAATCCTTCCAAGTAAAGTCGTTATCTTTTGTTTCTGGGGCATTTGCTGTTAAGGCATAGCGCAACACATCTTGCTGACCAGGAAAATCTTCTAAATATTCTGGTAACCAAACGGCCCAGTTTTTAGAAGTCGATAATTTATTACCTTCTAGGTTTAAAAATTCGTTTGCTGGCACATTTTCAGGAAGAATATAAGAGCCTTCTGCTTTTAACATGGCAGGGAAAATTATACAGTGAAATACAATATTATCCTTACCAATAAAATGTACTAGAGTGGTGTCTTTGTCTTTCCAATACGGTTCCCAATCTTTTCCTTCGCGAGCCGCCCATTCTTTAGTAGACGAGATGTACCCAATTGGTGCATCAAACCAAACGTAAAGTACTTTTCCTTCGGCACCTTCTACAGGGACAGGAATTCCCCAATCTAAATCACGAGTCACGGCACGCGGACGTAAACCATCGTCGATCCAAGATTTTACTTGGCCGTAAACATTAGGTTTCCAATCTTTTTTATGACCTTTTAAAATCCATTCTTTTAAGAACTCTTCGTGCTTATCTAAAGGTAAAAACCAGTGTTTCGTCTGTTTTAAAGTCGGTACATTTCCTGTAATAGCAGATTTCGGATTAATTAAATCTGTCGCATTTAAACTACTACCGCACTTTTCACACTGATCGCCATAAGCTTCTTCGTAGTTACATTTCGGGCAAGTCCCCACAACAAAACGATCGGCTAAAAACTGATTCGCTTCTTCGTCGTATAACTGCTCGGTAGTTTCTTCGGTAAATTCACCTTTGTCATATAAAGTTGTGAAAAACTCAGATGCGGTATCGTGATGAATTTTAGCTGAGGTTCTAGAGTAATTATCGAAAGAGACACCAAAATCTTCAAACGATGTTTTTATAATCGCGTGATATTTATCTACAATATCTTGAGGTGTTACACCTTCTTTTTTCGCTTTAATAGTAATTGGAACACCGTGTTCGTCGCTTCCGCAAATAAATAGAACATCGTTTCCTGTAAGGCGTAAATATCGGGCATAAATATCGGCAGGCACGTAAACACCGGCTAAATGTCCAATGTGTATCGGACCGTTGGTGTATGGTAACGCTGCTGTAATGGTATATCTTTTAGACATGTCTCGTTTCTGTTTTAAAGGCACAAAAGTACGCAATTCATTAACCATTTAGAAAAAAAATGTACTTTTACAAAAAGCACATTTTATGTCCTCTAATCGAATATTATTAGCCCTATTTTTTATTGTTTTTAGTTTAAATATTAGTACCATAATGGCACAATACTCTGTAGACCAGTCTTTCGTTAACCAACAAAAAACATATATCCAACCGCCATTTTTAAAAGCGGGAGATACTGTTGCTATTTTAGCGCCCTCTGGCGTATTAAAAAATAGATATGATGAGGTTAACCGAGCTAAATATTTAATAGAAAGTTGGGGACTTCATGCTGTAGTTGGTGAGCATGTTTTTGCTCAAAACGGACATTTTGCAGGAACAGATAAACAACGGGCTTCCGATTTTCAG
The DNA here is from genome assembly GCF_051016085.1 of Formosa bonchosmolovskayae. Taxonomy (GTDB): domain Bacteria; phylum Bacteroidota; class Bacteroidia; order Flavobacteriales; family Flavobacteriaceae; genus Formosa. The sequence goes on along the minus strand of NZ_CP174605.1, from coordinate 987,938 downwards.
AAGGCTTTAGACGATCCTAAAATAAAAGCAATTTGGTGTGCTCGAGGTGGATACGGAACAGTGAGAATGATAGATTTATTAGATTACTCTAAGTTTAAGTTGCAACCTAAATGGGTAATTGGATACTCGGACATTACAGCCATTCATAATCAAATTCATAATTTAGGGTACGAATCTATGCATGCGATGATGTGTGTGAGTTTACCTCAAAATTTGGCCGATATTCCTGAAACCATTTCCACATTTAAAAATGCCATTTTCGGAAAAAATTTATCCTACACTTTAAAAGGATCTAGCTATAACAAACCAGGAATGGTGACTGCTCCAATTGCCGGTGGAAATTTAACATTACTACACACTATGCTAGGTTCGGAAACCAGTTTGGATACTTCTGGAGAGATTCTTTTTATTGAGGAAATCGGAGAATACGCTTATCATATAGATCGTATGTTGCAAAGTTTGAAACGTGCCGGATATTTTGAAAACTGTAAAGGTATTTTGGTTGGTGACATGAGTAGAGTACGAAAAAATACCACAGATTTTGGAAGAACGATCGATGAAATTATTCTAGATATAGTTGCCGAATATGATTTTCCAGTCGCTTTTAATATGCCTGCAGGTCACGAAAAAGATAATCGCGCCATGATTCTTGGTGCAACAGTCACTTTAAAAGTGGAGAAAGGCGAGTCTACTTTAATTTTTCACGATTAGGGTTTCTGAAAACATTGTAAAGACGAATTTAGTTGTGATGCTTCAGAAGTTAACAATCAATACAATTTCTTCTGATAAAAATAAAACGCAAAACTTCCTAACATATATAGTATAACGTCAATCCAATCTGCTGTATATCTCGGGTTTGATTGAGGTAACCACCATTCGAAAAGTAACGCGTAAAGCAATGTTAATAATGCAATAGGTAATACTGTTAAATATACGTTTTTGTCGCTCTTAATTAATCTTACACCAATCAAACAAAACGATAATACGAGGGGCATACATAAGGCATCGTTTACATAAAATGTAATCCAGTTTGGGAGTTGTAAGTTGAAGACACTTGATAAATAAATAAAACTCGCCAGTGCTAAGCCTGTTAAAAACACAGGATGTTTTATAATTCTCATGCAGCCAAGAAGGTGAACAACCAAGCGAAAAAGGCACCTATCGCCATAACAACTATAACTATAGAGTTCGTCATGTGAGCGCCAATACGCACTATTGGATTTTTACTCTTTTTACCAGATTCAATCCAAGAAGGAGAGTTTTTCTTTTTGGTTTCCTCGCGCTCTAAACGTTCTTTTTTCTGTTCTTCATGAGCCAGTGCTCTTCTTTTTTTATAAGAAAGAAGGGTGCCACAGTTCGAACAATGATCTGCGTTCGTGTTGAATAAACCACAATTAGGACATTTTATTTGAACTGTACCACCCATAAATTTATCTTGTTTTATGCCTTTTACTTATTTTATTTAAATTGTAATGTAATTTAAAAAAAGTATCAAGATAGTATTAACGTAAAAGCATTTTATAAGGTCGCTTTTAACCATTTAAAAAATTCATGTTGCCAAACTAAAGCATTCTGAGGCTGTAATACCCAATGATTTTCATCTGGCAAATACAATAATTTACTTTTTATATCCCGTAATTGAGCTGCTTGAAAAGCAGCTAAACCTTGCTCGATAGGTACACGGTAATCTTTACCACCTTGGATAATTAAAATAGGCGTATCCCATTTATCGACATGGGTTATCGGGTTAAATTCGTTAAATGCTTTTTGAGCTATAGTATTCGATTTGTCCCAATAGTTTCCTCCAAAATCATGATTCACAAAGAATAATTCTTCTGTTGTTCCGGCCATAGATCGTGTGTCGAAAACACCATCGTGAGCAATAAACGATTTAAAACGTTTGTTATGTATTCCGGCTAAATAAAATACAGAATAACCACCGTAACTTGCTCCAATGGCACCTAATCTGTCGTTATCTACATATGGTTCTTTTGCCACATCGTCTATGGCAGAAAGATAATCATCCATGACTTGTCCGCCCCAATCTTTACTAATGGCTTCATTCCATTCTACTCCATAACCAGGCATTCCTCTTCGGTTAGGTGCTACAACAATATAGCCTTGAGAGGCCATTAATTGAAAATTCCAACGGTAAGAATAAAATTGAGATAACGCAGATTGCGGTCCACCTTGTGCGTATAATAAGGTCGGATATTTTTTAGTTGCATCGAAGTTAGGAGGTAAAATAACCCACACTAACATTTGTTTATTATCGGTAGTTGTTACGTAACGTTTTTCAACTTTAGGTAAATCTAATTTGCTGTAGAAGTCATTGTTTACAGCAGATAGTTGTTTAAAAGAAGCATCTTTTAAACGGAAAGAGAAAATTTCACTCGCGTGATTCATATCGCCACGTGTAACAATAAGTGTGTCGTCTAATTCGGCAACAATACTCTGAACATCAAATTGTCCTTCAGATAATTGTTTTACTACAGGAGCAATTCGTTTTTTACCAGGATAGTTCACCGAAAATAATTGAATCGTTCCATCTACAGCGGCGGTGAAATAGATTTTCGAGCCATCTTTACTCCATTTAAAACTGTTTACAGTACCATCCCACTGCTGCGTTAAGTTTTGTTTAATACCGTTTTCAAGAACAACAATATCATTCTTATCACTTTCGTAACCATCAGTTTTCATTTGTAACCAACCTAAAGCTCCTGTTTTTGCAAATGCAGGATTGGTATCGTAACCTGTATTTCCTTCGGTAATGTTTGTCGTTGTTTTAGTCTCAATATCGTATTTGTAAATATCTGTATTGGTACTTGTAGCGTAGGCTTTTCCTTTAAGTTTTTTGCTTACATAATAAATGCTTTTACTGTCTGGAGACCAAATGTAATCTTCGTCACCACCAAACGGACGTTGTGGTGCGTAGTATGGTTCTTCAGGCATGATGTCTATAGCAGTCTCGTCTAATGCATTTGCTTTTTTATAAAACACATGTTCGTAAGATCCGTCGCTCCATGTATCCCAGTGGCGATTATCAAGTTCTGTAAAGACATACGCATTTGCTTTATCCAAATGTTTATAAATGTCGGTTGCTTTCACATCTGTTAAATGAACCGATTTATGAAACACTTTTAAAGCGCCATCCGGCGATATGTTTTTGTCTGCAACAGCTACATCTTCCTTTTCAATTTGTATTGCAGTGCCACCATCAATAGGCATTTTAAAATAGGTGGTGTCGAAATCATTATTTTCGATATTCGGAATTTTAATACTGTAAAATATCTGAGACTCATCTTCAGATATACCCATTACGCCAATACGTTTTACGCTCCAAAGCAATTCAGGGTTCATGACTTGTTGGGCGTTTGATATATTACTTGCAATCAAGACTGTTAAGATTAAGATTAATTTTTTCATTATTATGATAGTTAACTCTTCCAAAGATACTGATTTGGGGATGTTTCGTTTATTAAAATTGTTATAAAATGTGAGAGCAGATATTGTGTTATAAGGAAAAAGGAGTTGAGGTTAACATACCTAAAAAATGAAACAGGAATTTTTTTAAAATGGATTAATCATTAACTTGTAATTCGTTTTGTTTTAGAAGATTATGGCAGATCACAATAAGTTAGGGAAATTAGGAGAAGAAGAGGCTGTGCATTTTTTGTTGAAGAATGGCTATCAGATTTTAGAACGTAATTATCGGTATCAAAGAGCAGAGGTCGATATTTTAGCGAAGAAAGAAGATGTGTTGGCCGTTGTTGAAGTGAAAACCCGCTCTAGTACCGATTTTGGGAATCCTCAAGATTTTGTAAAACCCAAACAGATTCAGCGTTTGGTTACTGCGGTAGACGCTTACGTGACTTCTAATAACTTAGATGTAGAAGTGCGATTTGATATTATCGCCATTGTCAGTTCTAAAAAGGGCTTAGAATTGGAGCATTTAGAAGATGCTTTTTATCATTTTTGAAAACATTAAACGCTAATAAATTTTAATAGAATTCGCTAAATTGTTACCTTCATTAAAATTATTTAGACTTATGAATATTGTTGTATTAGATGGATATACTTTGAATCCGGGAGATTTAAGTTGGGATGCTTTAAAAGATTTGGCAACGGTTACGATTCACGATCGTACAGATGAAGATACCGAATCTATAGTGAAGGCTATTGGAGATGCCGAGGCGGTTATTACCAATAAAATACCTTTAGATAAATACGTGCTTAAACAATTACCGCATTTAAAATATATTGGTGTAACCGCAACAGGATTTAATATTATAGATGTCGAAGCCGCTCAAAGCCAAGACGTAGTGGTTACTAATGTGCCTGCTTACAGTACGGCTTCGGTAGCCCAGTTTACCATGGCGTTGTTGTTAGAACTTTGCCACCATGTTGGCGACCATAATCGAGCAGTGCAATCCGGTCAATGGGAAAAATCTTTAGATTTTAGTTTTTGGAATAGTCCGCTTATCGAACTAGATGGAAAAACCATGGGAATTGTTGGTTTCGGACAAATAGGAAAAGCCACAGCGGCATTAGCACAAGCATTTGGTTTACATGTTTTGGTGTATAATAGAACCGTATATTCTGAATATGAATCTGAAACTTGCCAATTTGTGTCTTTAGATGATATGTTGAAAAATTCAGATTTTATCAGTTTACATTGTCCGATGACAAAGGATACCGCAGGACTTATTAATTCGGAAACAATTTCTAAAATGAAGTCGAGTGCATTTATCATTAATACCTCGCGTGGGGGATTAGTGGTAGAAGCCGATTTAGCCGAAGCTTTAAATTCTGGTAAAATCGCAGGAGCCGCAGTAGATGTGGTTTCGGAGGAACCTATAGTATCCGATAATCCACTTTTAGATGCTAAAAATTGTATTATTACGCCACATATTGCTTGGGCACCTCTAGAAGCAAGACGCCGATGCATGCAAATTGCAGTGCGAAATTTTGAAATGTTTTTAAAAGGAGAAGCGCAAAACGTGGTGTCTTAAGTCTTTTTTTTAATAAATTTTTAAGTCCAATAATTTTTATTTTATTTGAAATTATTAGAGCTACAATTATCTAAATTTATATTCGTAATTCGAAAAAATGATATATCAATAATTTGATCGCGTTTTTTGATTTCAATACCTCGATTTATAGCTATAATTTCAAGTGTTAGACCGTTTTTAAAGCCGTGCAAAACTCCCGTGTATACTGTGTATTTGGGATATAATTGTATCTTCATGTCAAAAAAAACATGATGTTTAAAAAGTTTGTGATTTTTGTTGGCGCGGTGCTATGCTTTAATATTTCTTCAGCGCAATCTAAATATACTTTTCCAGAAGATTACAAGGTTCTAGAAGTTCTGCCTTCTAAAACAGATTCCAGAATTACAGAATCAAATACGCCACATTTAGTTGTATATAATCCAACAATAAAACAGGGCAAATTGTTATTGTTTATGCCGGGGACAGGTGGTGTTGCATTAAAAGGACCAAAAGACCTGTTTAATACAGCCGTGAAACAAGGTTATGCGGTAATTAATTTGTCGTACATAAACAGACCTGCAATCGCTCAAATATGTAGAAAAGAAACCTTGGAAGCTAATCCAGATTGTGCTTCAGATTTTAGAATAAATCGTATTTACGGTACAAATAATTTCGAATTTACTACAGATAAATCTTATGATGCTATTGTAAATAGATTAATAAAATTATTGGAATACCTGTCGGAAACAGATAAAGATGGTAACTGGGATTCTTACCTTGAAGACGGAAATCTTAAATGGGATCAAATAGCTGTCTCTGGTCAGTCGCAAGGCGGTGGTATGGCAGCATTTATCGCGAAAGAGCACCGTGTGGCTAGAGTTATAGATTTTTCAGGCGGTTGGGATTTTTCTGCAAAAAATAAATTAGCAACCTGGTATTATAACGCAAGTAAAACGCCTTCTCATTTGTGGTATGGCACTTATCATGTTACAGAGCCTATGGCTAAAGTTATTAGAGCATCGTATATTGCTATGAAGATTCCTGAAAATCATATTTATCCGTTTAGTCTTCCCGTTCCAGAAGGAAAAAAAGGACATTCAAATGGTGTTAGAAATACAGGGTATACGAGCCAGTGGATAGAATTATTAGGACAAGGAAATTAATACTTCTTAATAATGTAGCGCGTGAATGTTGTTAAACCAATTAGATATTTTATAAATAAGCTTCCCATAACATGAAAATTGTATTACTATTAATATCCTCAATGTTGTTACTTTCTTCTTGTGACAATCAGAAAAAGGAGACTTCTATTGCCGAAACTGAGCCTGAACAAAAACCTAACATCTTATTTTTGTCTATAGACGATTTAAGACCGGATCTTGGAGCGTATGGCAATGCCGAAATGAAAACACCACATATCGATGCCTTGGCGTCTACATCTATGCTTATGTTAAATACGCATAGTCAAGCTGCAGTTTGTGCTACTTCTCGAGCAAGTACTATGCTTGGGTATAGACCAGACTCTACACGTGTATGGCACTTAGGAGATAAGTTTAGAGAGATTAATCCAGATGCTGTTACGATGCCTCAATATTTTAATAAGTCGGGATATTATACGGTGAACATCGGTAAAATCTTTCATAATTATATGCCAGATTCTATTTCTTGGGACGAGCCAGACTTAAAACCAGCGCCATATAATACTGCGCCATATGCAAATCGGGATGCAGAAACATATTACTATACCAAAGAGGCTTTAGCAATTCAGAAAAGAGATCGAGACCTGTTTAAAGCTAAGCGAAAAGGAAAAATATATGGAGACGGTTGGAATCGTGGTCCTGCTTTAGAAGCTGCCGATGTGCCGGATTCGTTGTTTTACGATGCCATGCAAACAACATTGGCATTAGAAACTATAGATAGAATTAAAGATAAGAAACAACCATTTTTTATGGGTTTAGGGTTTTATAGACCGCACTTGCCTTTTGTTGCACCAAAAAAATATTGGGATTTATATCCAAAAGGTTCTGTGTCTCCAGCGCCCAATCCAAAATTACCTGAAAATGCGCCCGTGATGTCGGCGAATTCTAATTACGAATTGCGGAATTATGATAATCCGTATACCATTGGAAGACCGGAAGACGAGCCGGTACCAGAAAAATATGCCGATTCTTTAAAAAGAGGGTATTATGCAAGTGTTAGTTTTATTGATGCGTGTGTAGGACGATTAGTTGAAGGCTTAAAAGAAAGAGGCTTGTACGAAAACACCATTATAGTGCTTTGGGGTGACCATGGCTGGAAATTAGGCGATCATAATGGTTGGGGGAAAATGACAAATTTTTATATCGATACGCATGTGCCTTTAATTATAAAGCAAGCCAATCAAACCGAAGGAAAACGAATCGAAGCACTTTCAGAACTTGTCGATATATTCCCAACCTTATGTGATATTTCGGGAGTTGAAAAAGCAGATTATTTTCAAGGAACGAGTTTAACGCCTCTTTTTAGTAATCCTAACTTAGCATGGAAGGATGCCGTGTTTACGCAATTTAGACGCCGTGCTCGTGTATCTAAAGATGGGAACGAGTATATGGGATATTCCATGCAAACCAAGCAATATCACTATATAGAATGGTATGCTTGGGATAATGAAGCTAAGGAAAAAGGAGCGTATGCGACAGCCGAATTATACGATCATGCTGTAGATCCGTATGAAACTGTAAATATTGCAGGGCAATCAGATCAAAAGCAACTTATAGAGCAATTATCAGTACAATTAAAACAAGGGTGGCGAGCCGCTGTGCCTAAAATTAAAGCCTAATTATTTAATATGAATATACATAAAAGAATACTTAATACGGTCGCATTTTTAGCCTTTCTAGTATTGAGCGGATGTGAAACAAAGACAGAGGCTAAAGTTGTAAATATAGAGGCCGATAGACCCAATATTTTATTTATTCCAATAGATGATTTAAGACCTGAATTTGGAAGCTATGGTAATAGCGATATACTATCTCCTAATATTGACAAATTAGCATCTAATGGTGTTGTTTTTAATCGTGCCTATTGCCAACAAGCCGTTTGTACAGCGTCTAGAACGAGTTTATTAACTGGTTTATGACCAGACTCGACACAAGTTTGGGATTTAAAAACACATTTTAGAGACCAAATGCCCGACCTAGTTACATTACCTCAATTTTTTAAAAATAATGGGTACTACAGCGTTGGTTTAGGTAAAACGTTTCATAATACATTACAGGATTCTTTGGCTTGGAATGAGTATTTACATGTCGACGGATTTCCTTTCGATCCAGATGCCGTATACGTAAATCAGGATAATATTATAGAGCAAAAAGAGCTTGAGCTTAAGCGTTTAAAAGCTGGTAAAGCTAAGTTTGATAAATATGGTTTTATTTATTCAAAAACCAAATCAAGTGAAATGGGGCTTGTAAACGACGATGATGCCTATTACGATGGTGCCCAAACGACAATGGCAATTGAAAAATTGAAAGAATTAAAATCTAAAAATCAGCCCTTTTTTTTATCTGTAGGTTATTATAAACCGCATTTACCATTTAATGCACCCAAAAAATATTGGGATATGTATAATAGAGCAGATATAAAATTAGCAGATAATCAATTTCATCCAAAAGATAGTCCGTCTTATTCTGTACATGGAGATGCAGAGCTTAGAGGTTATGTAGATGCTAAAAATAATTTGCCTTATCCTAACGAAGGTAATTGGGATGAAGAAAAACAAAGAGAACTAAAACATGCCTATTATGCTTGTGTGTCTTATATTGATGCACAAATAGGTAGAATTATGGACGAATTAGAGCGCTTGGGACTTAAAGATAATACTATTGTTGTACTTTGGGGGGACCATGGATGGAAACTTGGAGAGCATAATGGTTGGGGTAAACAAACCAATTATGAAATTGATGCTAGAGTACCGTTAATTATTAGTGGAGCTAAAGTAGAGGCGAAAGGTAAAACAAGCAATGCGTTAACAGAATTTGTTGATGTCTATCCAACACTTTGCGATGTGGCAGGTTTTAGCGTTCCCGAATATTTACAAGGCACAAGTTTAAAGCCGCTTCTAAAGGATCCAGATTCAAAAGTAAAAGATACTGCTTATAGTCAGTTTTTATTAGGAAGATACGGTACGGTAAAAGAAAGAGAAGAGGAAAAAATGGGATATACTGTGAGAACAAATCGCTACCGTTATGTTGAATGGTACACATGGCAGGCAGATAAAAAAGAGAAAGGAGAGTTAATTGGGAGAGAGCTTTTTGATCACGAGAATGATTCCCAAGAGAATATAAATGTTGTAGACCAAGCTATAAATAAGGAATTAGTAGTCAGATTGTCTGAAGAATTAAAAAAAGGATTTACAACATTATAAGTTGAAAAACATATGAAGAAATATATTTATGGATTACTTTTTTTAGGGCTGACCTCTTATGTTAGTCCAAATGAAAAAGAGTTAGTCAAACCAGTTAAATTAGAAATAAAAGTGCAAAAAATGCATACATTAGGCCTTATCGGTGGAACGTCGTGGCATTCTACCTTAGATTATTATAGTACAATTAACCAAACGGTAAACGATCATTTTGGAAATAATACAAATCCACCGTTATTAGTCTACACGCTTAATCAGGCTGAGGTGCATCGTTTTCAGACACAAGATAAATGGGATTCTATTGCCAATATGCTAACAAATGCCGCTTTAAATCTTAATAAAGCAGGAGCAGAATCTGTAATGTTTTGCGCCAATACACCGCATAAAGTATATAATAGTGTGCAAGAACAATTAGACTTTCCGGTCATTCATATTGCAGATGCAACCGCTAAAGCGATTAAGAAAAAAGGTTTGAAAAAAGTCTGCTTTATTGGAACAAAATATAGCATGGAGGAAGATTTTATTACCAAAAGAATCGAAGAAAATGGATTAGAAGTTCTAGTGCCAGAAGACGAAAAAGTGATAGATGAATTGCACCGAATAATTATTGAGGAACTTACTTACGGAACAGTTAAACCAGAATCTAAAGCCTATGTGCTAAGCGTTATAAATAACATGATAAATGATGGTGCCGAAGGAGTGATTCTAGGATGCACAGAGTTTCCGTTAATGATTTTCCAAGAAGACCTTGAGGTTCCCGCTTTCGATACAACAAAAATTCATTCGCTATCTGCTGTCGACTTTATTTTAAATGAATAATTTTATATCTGTTGAATATTAAAAAAAAGAAAAGCATCACAATGTAATTATTGTGATGCTTTTCTTTTTAATGAAATGAATTAGGTTTTGTAGCGTAATTATAGTGCGTCCATAAACGTAATTAATTTTTCAACATCGTTTGGTTTTGCTATAATTTTTTTGTCCTTATCTAATACAAAAAACGAAGGTGTTCCCGAAATACCATAGGCAATTGGAATTGGGTTTTCCCATTTGTTTATTCCGTAAATTTGAGTGAATTCAGGATAATTTGCTATTGTTTTTTCCCAATTCGGACGTTCATCTTCTAATCCTATAGCAAGGACCTGAATGTTAGATTTGCCGTGTATATAGGCTTTTAAAACAGGTAACTCTTCTAAGCAGTGAGAACAAGTACTGCTCCAAAATGTAACAATGTAGTATTCTTTTCCTGAAAGCGTACTTAGTTTACTACTTCCTAGTTTAGACGGCCAAGAGAAGTCTGGAGCAACAGCTCCGATTGCAGTATTACGAAAAGCTTTCATGTCGGTTATTAACATCTCGTCTTTTACGGGGTCTAATAATTTTTCTAGATATTTTGTAGAGATATAGTTCGCAACTTCTTCGTTTTTACGTTCCTTAAACTGATTCCATAACACTTCTAAAATTGATTTTTGTATACTTTTAGTCGCCGTAGTTTCCCGCACAACATCGTCTATATTTTTTTTAAACGACCTATTTTCATATTGTCTATCCACAAAAATAAACACGTAGCTTAAAGCAGAATCCATTAAAAAACTGGAGTTTTGAAGTACAGAATTACTAAAGTCAACAGAATTAAAATAATTCATTTTATAATTATTAAAATACGTTGGAGCGTCTTCAAAAGCTGTTGGAATATATGGTTTTTCAGCTTTAATAAAATCATGAGCTAACATCCCTTTTGAAGCACTTTCTGCTTGATTTTGAATAGTTTTCATTTCAGAAATACAGGCCATATAATCGTCTTCATTTTGATTCGCCGAACCATAAAAGGTATTGATTTTACTTTTAACAGTATACATGTCATTTTTGTAGGTTGTTAAAAGCTTGTTTTCTTTTGAAAGCACAAAGGAAACGCCACTATCTTGCTGGAATCGAAACACAATATCTTCGTTATTATAAATAAAATCGAAACTGTATTGATCCTGCGGTAAGGCATAAACTATACGGTACATGCCGGGTTTTAAAGTGGTGTCTAGGTCTAATTCAAAATTACCGTTTACAATATCTGCGTTGCTAATGTATATGTGGTTAGAAGGTTCTAATTTGTATAAAATAGCTGTTTTAAAACTTGCTGCAGGAGAAAACGTACCTGAGATTTTATGTTGGGCAAGAACTAATGTGGGTAATAATAAAAGGGCTAAAATTAATTTTTTCATGTATTTTATTTTAAAATAGGTTGCAAAGCAAGTAAGGCTTGTTTTACGGTTTTAATATGATCGAATGTTAATAATAAACGTAAGCCGGCACGCGTTTGTTTTTCTTTCATTTTGCATGCTCTTGGATTAGATTGTACAAACTTTAAAACGTTTGTAAAATTGGCACTTTGGTAAAATGAGCTTTGCTGATCGCTAACAAAATAACCAACCATTTTGCCTTGTTTCATCACTAGTTTTTCTAATCCAATGGTTGTTGCTAACCACTTTACGCGAACACTATTAAGTAAATCGACAACTTGTGTTGGGAGCTCTCCAAAACGATCGACCAACTGGCTTTCGAAAACTTTTAATTCGTCTTCGGTTTTTAACTGATTTAATTGTGTGTATAAGTTTAAGCGTTCGGCAATATTATTTACATAATCGTCAGGGAAAAGCAATTCGAAATCTGTATCTATAGTGATGTCTTTAACGTATTCCTTAGGCTTGCCTTCCTGGTCTGGATATAAATCTTTAAACTCGTTTTCTTTAAGTTCTTCAATCGCTTCATTTAAAATTTTCTGATACGTATCAAACCCAATATCGTTTATAAAGCCACTTTGTTCTCCTCCTAATAAATCTCCAGCACCACGAATTTCTAAATCTTTCATCGCGATATTAAATCCGCTTCCCAATTCTGTAAATTGTTCCAGGGCTGTGATACGTTTTCTGGCATCGGCAGTCATGGCAGAATAATCTGGCGTGATAAAATAACAGAATGCTTTTTTATTGCTTCTACCTACACGACCACGCATTTGGTGCAAGTCGCTCAGTCCAAAATTATTGGCGTTGTTTATAAAAATAGTATTGGCATTTGGTACGTCTAATCCGCTTTCTACAATGGTTGTACTGACTAGCACATCGAAGTCACCATTCATAAAAGCTAACATTAAATTTTCTAATTTTTTACCTTCCATTTGTCCATGACCAATACCTACTTTGGCATCGGGAACTAGACGCTGAATTAAACCCGCAACTTCCTTAATGTTTTCAATACGATTATGAATGAAATAAATCTGTCCGCCTCGCTGAATTTCGTAACTCACAGCATCACGAATGGTTTCTTCTTCAAAGCGAATCACATTACTTTCTATAGGATAACGGTTTGGCGGAGGCGTGGTAATTACCGATAAATCTCGCGCTGCCATTAAGCTAAATTGAAGCGTTCTTGGGATAGGTGTAGCGGTTAGTGTAAGCACATCTACATTATCTTTTAAGGTCTTTAGTTTTTCTTTAACTGCAACTCCAAATTTCTGTTCTTCATCGACAATTAATAACCCTAAATTTTTAAATACTACACTTTTATTGGCAAGTTGATGCGTCCCAATAATAATATCGACATGCCCTTTTTCTAAACGCTCTAAAGTGTCTCGTTTTTCTTTTGCAGTTCTAAATCGGTTAACATAATCGACCGTGACAGGAAAATCTTTTAAACGTTCGCTAAAGGTTTTATGATGCTGATAGGCTAAAATGGTTGTAGGCACCAAAACGGCCACTTGTTTACCGTTATCTACCGCTTTAAAGGCAGCACGAATAGCAACCTCTGTTTTTCCGAAACCAACGTCTCCACAAACCAATCGGTCCATGGGGCGCTCGCTTTCCATGTCGTTTTTAATATCGGCAGTCGACGTGCTTTGGTCTGGCGTGTCTTCGTAAATAAAGGATGCTTCTAATTCATGTTGTAAATGGCTATCTGGATTGTATTGATACCCTTTTTCAAGCTTTCGTTTAGCGTATAATTTAATTAGGTTAAAGGCAACTTCTTTAACTCTAGATTTTGTTTTTTGTTTTAAAACTTTCCAAGCGTTACTTCCTAGTTTATGTATTTTTGGAGGCTTACCATCTTTACCATTAAACTTGGTAATTTTATGTAGCGCATGTATGCTTAAATATAATATATCGCGTTCGCCATAAATTAGTTTTATAGCTTCTTGTTTTTTGCCTTCTACGTCTATTTTTTGCAGACCACCAAAACGTCCAACCCCATGATCGATATGCGTAACATAATCGCCAATTTCCAGATTTGTAAGTTCTTTTAGGGTTATGGATTGTTTTTTAGCATAACCGTTTTTAAGGCTAAATTTATGATAACGTTCAAAGATTTGATGGTCGGTATAACACAATACTTTATTTTCATGATCTACAAACCCTTGATGTAAGGAAAGCACTATAGTCTTATACGAAACACCTTGTTCAATGTCGTTAAATATGTCGTGAAAACGTTTCGCTTGTTGTTCGCTTACGCAGGCAATATAATTAGTAAATCCTTTATTGTGATTACTATTTAAATCGTCTATTAAAAGGTCGAATTGTTTATTAAATGAAGGCTGAGGTGTGGTATTAAAAACAATGCCAGTATCTATACTTTTTGTAAAATAATAACCACTTCCAAACTCGACTACAGTAAATTTTAAAAGTTGCTTTTTAAGCAATTCGGCATCACAAAATAATTCGCTTGGGGCATTGTGTTTTAAATCGGAGTTTAAATTTTCGAAAGCCTCTACAGCTTTGCCAAAAAGAATATCACTTCCAGAAAATAATAACTGACTGTTTTTAGAAAAAATCACCGTCTTAGCGGCCATGTATTTTAGAAAACTTTCTCGACTTTCGTCTAAGAATTTATTTTCTACATTTGGTATAATGCTTATTTTATTGATTTGCTCTGTCGATAGTTGTGTCTCTACATCAAAGGTTCTAATGCTATCTACTTCGTCTCCAAAAAACTCAATTCTATAAGGTTCGTCGTGCGAGAAGGAGAAGACATCTACGATCCCTCCACGGACAGAAAACTCGCCGGGTTCGGTAACAAAATCGACACGTTTAAACTTGTATTCAAATAAAATTTCGTTTACAAAATCTATAGATAAATTGTCGTTTATTGCAATTTTTAAAGTGTTACGTTCCAGTTCTTTTTTGGTAACAACTTTTTCAAATAATGCATCTGTATACGTTACTATTATAGCCGGTTTTTTTCGCGAGTTAATACGGTTTAAAACTTCGGCACGTAATAAAACGTTGGCATTATCGGTTTCTTCAATTTGATATGGTCTGCGGTAGCTCCCAGGATAAAATAAAACATCTTTAGTGTTTAAAAGTTGTTCTAAATCGTTTAAATAAAAGGCAGCTTCTTCCTTATCATTAAAAATAAGAAGAAAAGGTTTTTCTGCATATTTAAAAACTTCGGCAATGACCAAAGAAAATGATGATCCTACAAGACCTTTTAAAACCGTTTTACTTTCACTTTTGGAAATAGCAAGTTGCAAATTTTGCGTTTGCAAAGTTTGTGCAAATGTTTGCAAGAGGTTGTTTTTACTCAAGGCAATTTATTTTGTGTAAATATAAGGGTATGAACTTATAAATTGTGTTAACGATTTATGAATTTAAAAATTACTAATTATTGAATTTTTAGTAACTTTAGAAGTAAAAATTACTGATATTTAAATTAATTAACAATTAAAGTTTAATTATATTAGTCGCCTTAAAAAAAATAATAGATATGTCTTATTCAAAATTGTTTGATAACGGGTTTAAAGAACGTAATAAAGATCATTTCGCTGCAATTGTACGTGTAGCTATGGATGACGGTATTATTTCTGAAGACGAAAAAGCGTTTTTAGATCGATTAGCCCGCAGTTTACAGATAAATGAACACGATTACGAGCAGATTTTATTGGATTATAAATCACACCCAATTAATCCTCCTCATGAAAATACACGTCGTTTAGAGCGTTTATACGACTTAGCACGTATGGTAAATTTAGATCATATAAACGGCGAAAGTGAAATTACGCTACTAAGAAAAATATGTTTAGGTTTAGGATTTTCTTCAGAAAAATTAAGCGCTATAGTCGAGAAGGCTTTAGCTTTGGTTTCTGAAGGTGCAGATTTAGATACATTTATTGAGGCGATGAAAAAGTAATCTTTTTACCACATGAAATAAAAAAAGCGATTGTTTTATAACAATCGCTTTTTTTATGTTTTGAATTTATTTAGTGGCTGCGTTTCTTACGAACTCTTCAGCTTTTTCTACCATGTTTTTACTTCCACATATAAAAGGAACACGTTCGTGTAATTCTGTAGGTTTAATATCCATAATACGTGTAAAACCATCACTAGCTTTTCCGTTAGCTTGTTCTGCTAAAAAGGCCATAGGATTACATTCGTATAATAAACGTAATTTTCCTTTAGAGTTTTTAGAACTTTTTGGATATAAATAAATACCTCCTTTAATCATGTTTCTATGGAAATCTGAAACTAAAGACCCAATATATCGAGACGTATATGGTCTGTCGCCTTCTTCCATTTGGCAATACTTAATATAATCTTTTATTCCCTGTGGGAAATGGATGTAGTTCCCTTCGTTACATGAGTAAATATTTCCATCTTCAGGAAAAGACATGTCTGGATGCGATAAGTAAAATGTTCCAATGGCAGGGTTTAATGTAAATCCGTTTACACCAGCACCAGTAGTATATACTAACATGGTTGAGGTTCCGTAAACAATATATCCTGCAGCGACTTGTTGGTGTCCTTCTTGTAAGAAATCTTCTATTGTAACAGGAGATCCAACAGGAGTAATACGTCTGTATACAGAGAAAATAGTTCCTACAGATACATTAACATCGATATTAGAAGATCCATCTAAAGGGTCTATAAGTACCACATATTTATTCTGATGGTTAGAATCCTGACTGTTAATTGAAATAAAATCATCTTCTTCTTCACTAGCAATACCACAAACAATATTTCGCTTTTTAAGCGTCTGAATGAAGATATCGTTAGCGTAAACGTCTAATTTTTGTTGGTCCTCACCTTGAATGTTTACATCCCCTGCGGCACCAATTATGTCTACCAATCCAGCTTTGTTTACTTCGTGATTTACAACTTTAGCTGCTAATCGGATAGAATTTAATAATCTTGTTAACTCTCCTGTGGTGTATTTAAAAGCGGTCTGATTTTCGATTATAAATTCACCTAATGTTTTGTTTTGTCCTGACATTTAATGGTAACGTTTGTTTTTACAAATATCGTACTTTTTGTTAAACTATAACGTTTGAGTGAAAATTATAATCCATCGATTTTCCATATATTTGGATTCTCAAAAGATTATTATGAATATTAAAATAAGAGCGGCTAAAATTGAAGATATGTCAGCCGTACTGGAGTTGATTTATGAATTAGCCATTTATGAAAAGGAACCAGAAGCTGTGGAAGTTACGGTGACTGACTTAGAACGCGATGGTTTTGGTGTGTCTCCATTATTTAAGTGTTTTGTTGCAGAAATTGAAGGCGATATAAAAGGTATCGCTTTGGTGTATAACAGATATTCGACTTGGAAAGGGCCTATTATTCATCTTGAAGATTTAATTGTAAATAAAGCCTATAGAGGCACAGGAGTGGGTACAGCTTTGTTGGACGAGGTTGTTAAATATGGCCACAGTAAAGGAGCAAAACGAATTAATTGGGAAGTTATAGATTGGAACGAATCTGCTATTGCTTTTTACGAAAGTAAGGGCGCAAATGTACTACGCGATTGGGATGTTGTACAATTGGATGAAGCGGGGATAAAAAACTATATCGATAAGTTATAAATGAAAATATTTAAATTCGGAGGAGCTTCGGTAAAGGATGCCGAGGGCGTAATAAATCTCGCTAAAATTGTAAAGCAATTTTCAGAAAAAGATACTGTGGTTATTGTTTCCGCTATGGGAAAAATGACAAATGCTTTTGAAGTAATTGTTCATAATTTGCTTCACGATACCTCCGAGTTAGAGACCTCTGTTACTTATGTAGAACACTTTCATACTACAATTGTTTCAGCTTTGTTTCTAGATAAAAATCATGCCGTTTTTAATGCTGTCGAAATTCTTTTTAAAGATTTAAGACACTTTTTAAATACAAATACGTCTACCAACTATAATTTTGTATACGACCAGCTTATAGGTTTTGGAGAATTACTTTCTACAACTATTGTAAGTGCGTATTTAAATAATTTTGGAGTTGAAAACACGTGGCTAGACGTCCGTAACTATATTAAAACCGATTCTAATTTTAGACGTGCAAATGTAGATTGGGATACGACTTGCCAATTAATTTCACCTTTAAAAAAGCAGGATTCGATTTGTGTAACACAAGGTTTTTTAGCGAGCGACTCTATAAACACTACAACGCTAGGCCGAGAGGGAAGTGATTATACAGCTGCCATTTTTGCCTATGCCTTAGATGCCGAAAGTGTAACGATTTGGAAAGATGTCCCGGGAGTATTAAATGCCGACCCAAGGTTTTTTCCCAACACTCAGTTGTTAAGCCAATTGTCGTATAGAGAAGCCATAGAATTAGCGTTTTATGGTGCTAGTGTTATTCATCCAAAAACATTACAACCACTTCAACAAAAAGAGATTCGGTTGTTTGTAAAATCATTTTTAAATCCGCTAGAAAAAGGAACCGAGATCAGTCAGAATCAGGATGTCGTTCCTGAAGTTCCGTGTTATATAGTTAAGAAAAACCAGATTTTAATCTGTATATCATCTTTAGATTTTTCATATATTGTTGAAGAGAATATTAGTGATATTTTTAATATACTGCATGTCGCTAAGATGAAAGTTAATCTTATTCAGAATTCGGCCATTAGTTTTTCTGTTTGTGTAGAAGATACTTTTACTAATTTAAAAGACGTTTTAGAACAATTTCAAGAGAAATATAAGATTACATATACTTCTAACGTTTCATTATATACGGTTAGGCATTATAATGATGAAGCCATTGGTATAATCGAAAATAATAAAAATATATTGGTACAACAGCGTACCCAAGATACGTTACAAATAGTAACTAAATAAACAATTCACTACATTTGTGCCCATGGCGAAACAGGAAGAAAAGGGAATAGTAACACCCAGTGAAGTAGCAAGTGCTATAAATTTAGAAAAATTTGGTTTTCTGGGCACATTTGTGGGCTGGAGCCTAATGAAGGTTCTAAAAATTTCTAAAATAAACGACTTTTATATTAAAAATAAGCATCTATCAGATATACATTTTTTAAATCGCATTTTAGAAGAGTACGAGATTAAATTTGAAATTCCAGAAGAAGATCTAAAACGTTTACCAAAAAGTGGCGCCTTTATAACGGTATCTAATCATCCGTTAGGCGGTATTGATGGCGTGTTGTTATTAAAACTTATGATAGAACATCGCGATGATTATAAAATCATGGCCAATTTTTTACTGAATCGTATAGAACCTTTACAGCCATACATTATGCCTGTAAATCCGTTTGAAGATAGAAAGGATGCTAAATCTAGTGTTGCTGCCTTTAAAAATGCCTTGTTACATTTAAAAGCAGGTCATCCGCTAGGTGTATTTCCTGCAGGAGAAGTCTCTACCTATCGCGAAGGTAAATTAGTGGTAGATAAACCTTGGGAAGCCGCGGCTTTAAAATTGGTAAAGCGAGCCGAAGTACCAGTGGTTCCTATTTATTTTCATGCTAAAAACAGTAAGTTGTTTTATGAACTTTCTAAGATAAGTGGTACGTTAAGAACAGCAAAATTGCCTTCTGAAGTCTTAACACAGAAAAAGCGTGTAATTAAGGTGAGAATTGGAAGGCCTATATCAGTAGCCGATCAAAAAGAGCATGCGACCTTGCCAGAATACTCCGAGTTTTTAAGGCGAAAAACGTATATGCTTGCAAATGCATTCGAAGAGAAATCTAAAATACTAAGCAGCTTATCATCAACCTTAAATTTAAAATCGACTAAAACCCCAAAGCGTATTGTAACTCCTGGAGATGCAACCTTAATGGAAGAAGAAGTTTCGCAATTGCGTGAGCTAGATTGCAGGTTATTGCAAAGTAAGAACTACGAAGTGTTTTTGGCCTCTTCAAGAGATATTCCTACTATTCTTAGAGAAATTGGGCGTTTGCGTGAAATTACTTTTCGTGAAATTGGAGAAGGAACAAACGAATCTATAGATTTAGATAAGTTTGATAGTTACTATCACCATATGTTTTTATGGGACGACGATCAAAAAAAGATTGCTGGAGCATATAGAATGGGCTTAGGGTCCCAAATTTTTAAAAAATATGGAATAGACGGGTTCTATTTACAAGACTTATTTCGCTTTGAGCCGGAATTACATAAAATGATGAGTGAGTCTATCGAGATGGGACGCGCCTTTATTATTAAAGAATTTCAGCTTAAACCAATGCCACTTTTTCTGCTTTGGCGTGGTATTGTGCATACTACTTTACGTTTTCCTGAGCATAAATATTTAATTGGTGGTGTAAGCATCAGTAATCAGTTTTCGAATTTTTCAAAATCGTTAATGATAGAGTTTATGAAATCTCATTATTACGACCCGTATGTCGCGCAGTATGTGCACCCTAAAAAAGAGTTTAAGGTTAAGCTTAAAGATGCCGATAAAGATTTTGTATTTGATGAAACCGAAGCCGATTTAAACAAATTCGATAAAATTATAGATGAAGTAGAGCCAGGAAACTTAAGATTGCCGGTTTTACTTAAAAAGTATATCAAGCAAAATGCCAGGTTGGTGGCTTTTAATGTCGATCCTTTATTTAATAATGCAGTCGATGGCCTAATGTATATAAAAATAGAAGATTTGCCAGAAAGTACGGTGCGTCCAGTTATGGAAGAGTTTCAAGAAGAATTAGAACGTAAATTTTCCGGAGCAGGTAATAGCGAACAAGCAGATCCTGCGGAGTAATCTAAAAAAGCACATATAAAATTCAATTTTTAAAAAAGACTATCGATAACGGTAGTCTTTTTTATGCGTTAATAATCTCATCGAAAAAGACCTAAAATATGCGTTAATTTAGGTTCCTTTGTGTGTTTTTAAAGGTAGTCAGCGTACGTTTTGGTGACTTTTAGAGATGGAAAATAAATAAACACTAAACTTTTATTAAAGTGCAGGTAGAACTATAGAATTAGCATCATTTTTGCGCTGTATTTCACTGCTATATAAATTTATAGAAAATATTATAAATATGAAAAAAACACTCAAAATAGTAGGGATAGCAATAGGGGTTATTGTTCTTATTCTCATTGCCATTCCTTTTGTATTTGAAGGTAAAATACTTGACATTGTAAAGAGTACAGTGAATAAAAATATTAATGCAGAATTCGATTTTGCCGATGCAGATGTGAGTTTAATTCGGAGTTTTCCTGAAGTGTCCGTTTCTGTTAACGATATGAGTATTATAAATACAGGAACTTTCGCAGGAGAAACTTTGGTGTCTGCAAAAAATGCAAATATCAGTATGCCTTTTATGCAAATATTTAATAGCGAAGGCGAACCGTATACGATTAATTCTTTTAGTATAGATGACGCTGTAGTGAATGTGCTAATAGACGAAAATGGTAATGTTAATTACGATATTGTTAAGGCAGATCCGGCTTCTAAAGAGGGTATTAAGGATACAGATCCGGCAACTCCAAGTTCGGTTTCTTTGTCTATTAAAAACTACGACATAACAAATTCCCAAATCAAATATTTTGACGAGCAAGGGAAGATGCATTTTCAGCTTACCGATTTTAATCATTCCGGAACAGGAGATTTATCTGCTGTAAAATCTGAATTAGATACCAAGACAAATGGTTTGATTTCCTTCGATATGGGAGGTACTAATTATCTTAATGCGACTCCCATTAAATTGGATGCTAAATTAGGAGTAGATTTAGAGCAGAACACATATACGTTTCTAGAAAACAAAGCTGTTATTAACCAATTGGAATTGGTTTTCGATGGTTTTGTAAAACTTAATGAAGCGAGTCAAGATGTCGATATTTCATTTAAAACACCGTCTTCCGATTTTAAAAATTTCTTAGCATTAATTCCTCAGCCCTATTCTAAAGAAATAGAAAACGTACAAACTACTGGAGATTTTGTGGTGCAAGGACGCATTAATGGTACGGTAGACGAGACGCATATTCCGGCCTTTAACATTGGAATTTCATCTAATAACGCGTCGTTTAAATATCCAGATTTACCTCAAGCAGTATCTAATATTACTATAGATACTAAAATTGCAAATGAAACGGGACTGTTGGAGAATACGCATGTTAATATAAATACCTTAACTTTTAAAATAGCCCAGGATGTTTTTAGTGCCAATGCAACGATTAAAAATCTTATGGGGAATCCGTTGGTAAATGCTAATTTGAAAGGGCGAATTAATTTAGGAAATCTGTCACAAGCGTATCCGTTTGCTGTCGAGCAAGATTTAAAAGGAATTTTAGATGCAGATATTACAACAGCATTCGATATGAAAGCCATAGAGGAAAGCAGATATCAAGACACTAAAAATAAGGGGTCTTTAGGCTTAAGTAATTTTGAGTTTAGTTCTGACGATTTAAAAAATCCGATTCAAATTTCGAAAGCAGGCTTAACTTTTAATACAACAAATGTGACCTTGAATGCCTTTGAAGCGAAAACGGGTCAAACCGATCTTTCTGCAAAAGGAGCTATAGACAATCTCTTAGGGTTTATGTTTAACGACGAGATGTTAAAAGGAAACTTTACACTGAATTCGAATACATTTGCTGTTAACGATTTTATGGTCGAAGAAGACGCTTCTGAAAATGCTACTACCAACGAAAGCACCAAAACACAACCGAAATCTGAAGTTGTGGTTGGGAAAGAGCAAATAAAAATTCCAGCATTTTTAGATGCCACTATTGCAGCAAAAGCAAATACGGTTATTTACGATAATCTCACTTTAAAAGAAGTGGCGGGAACTTTAATAGTTCGCGATGAAACGGTGACGATAAAAGATTTAACATCTAATTTATTTGGTGGACAAATCGCATTAAATGGTTCGGTATCGACTAAATCTGAAACACCTATTTTCGATGTGAAATTGGGGATGCAACGTTTTAATATCGCAGAATCTTTTCAAGGTTTAGATCTGTTAAAAGCTTTAGCGCCTATTGCTCAAGCATTTCAAGGTGTATTAAATTCTAATTTTGAAATGAAAGGAGATCTTTCTACCGATTTTACGCCCAATTTAAGTACCATTTCAGGAAATGTATTGGCAGAATTATTTGTTAACGATGTCGATACTAAAGACAGTAAGGTTTTGGCAACATTGGTAGATCGTTTAGAATTCTTAAATTTTGATGAAGGTGAAACTAAAAACTTTAAAACAGCATTGAATTTTAAAGATGGACAAGTGCAGGTAAAACCTTTCGACCTTAAATTTAAGGATATTGCTGTAGAAATAGGAGGGAGCCATGGATTCGACCAGTCTCTAAATTATAGTGCGCTTTTCGATGTGCCTGCTAAATATCTTGGAAAAGAGGCTACCAACTTATTAGCCAAACTAAACGACCCGAAAGCAGAGAATATTACAGTTCCTGTAATGGCTAAAATTGGAGGAAGTATTGGTAGTCCGTCGGTGACTACAGATTTAAGTGCGACTGCAACAGCCTTAACCCAAAAGCTGATTGAAATGCAAAAAAATGAATTATTAAACAAAGGAACAGATAAGGTAAAAGACGCTTTAAATAATTTCTTAGGTGGAAATAAATCTAACGACTCCACTAGTGTAGGCGCAGACAAAGTAAAAGATTCTGTACAAACAGATAACATTAAAAAAGCGGCCGATAATATACTTAACGGCTTATTTGGAAAGAAAAAAGACGATTCGAAGACGGGAAATTAATGTCTTTAAATCTGAATATAATGGAAAAGCTGAAGGTTTAAATCTTCAGCTTTTTTTGTTTTATAATACATGTTGTAATGAGTGATTCGCTCCTGCAAATGGATTATTTGCGAGATAAAAGTTTTACAAATTTTTGCTTGATTTTATCGACTATGGTTTGTGCTAATTTTTCTTTACTCTCTATAGTCCATCCTGCAACATGTGGTGTTAATAATACATTTTCTGCTTCTATTAAATATTGAAAAGCTTCAGGCATTTGATCTGCAGTAAATAAATTCTCGAAGGAGGCTTTTTCGTATTCTAAAACGTCTAAGCCGGCACCTAAAATTTGCTTAGATTGTAATGCAGTAACTAAATCGGTAGTTACCACGCTTTTTCCTCTAGCCGTATTAAAAAACCAAAATGGCTTTTTAAAACCGTTAATAAATTTGGCATCAATCATGTTTTGAGTAAGTGGTGTTTGTGGTACATGTAAACTCACGACATCAACTTGGTTTTGAAACGTTTCTAAGTCGACTTGTTTAGCATTTTCGTTTCCAACACCGGCTTTAATATCGTAACACAAGACGTTTACATCGAAGCCACGTAATTTTTTAGAAAACGCATTTCCCATATTTCCATAGCCAATAATTCCAACCGTTTTTCCGTCTAATTCTATCCCACGATTATCTTCGCGTAGCCATTGGCCTTCACGAACTTCATGATCGGCTTTGTTAAGTTTGTTAAATAACGAAAGGAGCATGCCTAGAGTATGTTCGCCAACTGCATTTCTGTTGCCTTCGGGAGCCGAAATAAGATAGACACCTTTAGATATGGCATAATCGCAATCTATGTTTTCTAAACCAGCACCAACACGGCCAATAAATTTTAAGTTTGTTGCGGCATCTAAAAATGATTTGTCGATTGTAAAACGACTTCTTATAATAATACCATCGTATTGATGAATTTTAGCTTCTACTTCTGATTTTGTTGAAGTAAAATCGTCATGATTGGTAAAGCCTAAATCGGTTAACTGTTGCTTTAAGAGCGAGTGATTGCTATCGAGATGAAGAATGTTCATTGTATTGGAAATTAGATTCCAAATTTACGAACTTTTGCGTTAAGGATTGAGCGATTTGTTTACCTTCATTTTTAAGTTGTTCTGCCTAAAAAAGCTAGTCGCGAAAGTCTGACCCTTTTTGCGGAACACTCAAATTAAAACCCTAGCATGGCTTTAGCGATTAAGAAGTAAATTAAGATACCAAACACATCGTTGCTGGTGGTAATAAATGGTCCTGTGGCTACGGCTGGATCTATGCCGCGTTTATCTAAAATAATAGGAATAAATGTGCCTATGAGTGCCGCCATTACAATTACGGCAATTAAGGCTAAACCTATGGTTATAGATACGGTATATGGTGTGCCAAAAGCAAAATGTGTAACGCATAAAGCGATTAGGGCAATAGCTAATCCGTTAACCAAACCTAGAGTGAATTCTTTGAATAATTGTCTAACAAGACTGCTATCCATGGTATTATTTGCAAGTCCCTGAACCACAATGGCAGACGATTGTACTCCAACATTTCCGGCGGTTGCTTGAATAAGTGGCACAAAGCTTAACAGTATAATATAATCGCCCATAGCACCGCTAAAACTGTTTATAATGCTTGCTGCACCTAAACCACCAAACATACCAATTAGTAACCATGGTAAACGGGCTTTAGTAAGTTTCCAAATGCTATCGTCGGCCTCTACATCTCGGGTAATACCGGCAGCAAGTTGGTAGTCTTTTTCGGCTTCTTCACGAATAACATCTACAATATCGTCGATGGTGATACGGCCTAAAAGGATATGGTTTTTATCGACTACAGGAATCGCTTCCAAGTCGTATTTTTGCATAATATTTGCGACCTCCTCTACATCTTCGGTAACGTAAACATAATCTACTTTAGGAATGTAAATGTCTGAAATATGTGCTCTTGGAGACGCAATTAGTAAATCTTTTAAAGATAGACGGCCAATAAGTTTCTGGTTATTATCGACGACATAAATGGAGTGTACGCGGGTAACTTCTTCGGCTTGTGCGCGCATTTCTTTAACGCATCGGGTAACAGTCCAATTTTCGTTAACTTTTACAAGTTCCTTGGCCATTAATCCCCCGGCTACATTATCGTCGTAACGCAACAGATCTTTAATGTGCTGTGCGTGTTCTTGATCTTCAATGTGGTCGATTACGAGTTGCTGACGATCGTCTGATAATTCAGAAATCATGTCTACCGCATCATCGGTATCCAGCTCGTCTATTTCTTCGGCGATTTCTTTTGCAGAGAGTGTATCTAGAATTTTTTCACGAGTATCCTCGTCTAATTCCATTAACACTTCCGACGTTTTTTCACTATCTAAAAGTTTAATCACATAGGTGGCGTGATCTATATCTGTTTCTTCTAGAATTTCGGCAATATCAGCGTGGTGGTAATCACTTAAAAGTTCTAAGATGTTTGCATCATCTTTAGACTCAATTAACTGTTCCACATTTTCAATAAGTTCATCACTTATTTTAAACTGAATATTGTCTTCGTGTTCCTCCACTAATCTTGTGTTTTTAAGTCGTCTTCTATGCGTTTAGTTAGCGCTATAAATTGTGCAACCGAAAGTTGTTCCGGACGTTTTCCAAAGATACTATCTTCTCTTAAACTATCGGATAGATTGAATGTTTTTAAACTGTTACGAAGTGTTTTTCTGCGTTGCTGAAAAGATGCTTTTACAACCTTAAAAAGCATGGCTTCATTACAATCTAAACTATAGTCTTCTTTTCGTGTTAATCGCAACACACCAGAATCTACTTTTGGTGGCGGATTAAATACATGTGGTGGTACGGTAAAAAGGTATTCTGCATGGTAAAAAGCTTGTGTAAGCACCGATAAAATACCGTAAGCTTTACTGCCTTCTTTTTCGCAAATACGTTGTGCTACTTCTTTTTGAAACATTCCAGAAAACTCAGGAATTTGATCGCGCATTTCTAAAGTTTTAAACACGATTTGTGTTGAAATATTGTATGGGTAATTTCCGATAACAGCAAACGATTCGCCTTTAAACACCTCGTTGATATCGTATTTTAAGAAGTCTTTTTCGATGACGCGGTCTGCC
Organism: Formosa bonchosmolovskayae; assembly: GCF_051016085.1. GTDB lineage: Bacteria > Bacteroidota > Bacteroidia > Flavobacteriales > Flavobacteriaceae > Formosa. The sequence continues at coordinate 961,496 of NZ_CP174605.1, read as the reverse complement.
AACGTTAAGTAGTTTGCTTTTAAATAATCTACCGATTCTGAGTCGATTTCTACCACGTAAGTTTTTGTTGGCTTATCAAGCAAATATTTGGTTAAAACCCCCATTCCAGGACCAATTTCCAGGACATTTTTATACCCTTCGAAAGATAAGGTGTTTGCTATTTTTTCAGCAATAGATTCGTCGTTAAGGAAATGTTGACCTAAATGTTTTTTTGCTTTTACCGTCATGTATATTACTGTTTTGTTACGCTGTAAACATCTACAACTTCTAGTTCTGTTCTAAAAGCTAAGACATTTTCACCGAATTTTTTTAAGGCTTCTGTGCGAAGTAAATCTGCAAATTTATGGTAATATCTGTCTAAATCTTCGCGTGATTTTGCGCGATATTGTACAGAATAGGTTTTACCTCCCATTTCTTCTTCAATAAGGACGCGTGTAAGTTTAGCTTCGTAAAAGGTGCCAACAGATAAAACCTGAGGAATATGTTCTTGTTTCATCCAGGTGATCCAAGTGTCGTGCACTGCATCGCTAACATTAGAGGTTACATTATAGATATACATGTAATTAATTTTTTTGCAAATAACAGCATCTCTTTGTCAGCTACAAAATGAAATACTGTTTTTTGGTAAGTTAGGTTTAATTTTTCACGGATTTTAATCCAATCGCTATTAGAAAGTGTAATATCACTAAAGTAAAAAATTCAGGTATTACATCTTCATTTACTTTAGTCGAACGTTTTGGAGTATAACAACAATGCTTCTTTGGTTTCGAAGGGAGATACCGTTTTCCTATAGGTCATGCCTAATTTCTCAAGGAGTTTTATCGAATTTGGATTTGTTGGTAATACTATGGCTAAAACTTCGTCTAATTTAAATTTTTCTTTGGCGATTTCTAATACCGCAGTAGCAGATTCGAAACCGTAACCTTTACGCTCATATTCCGGTAAAAATGCAAAACCAATATCTACACCCTCTAATTCTGGTCGTTTTATTAATCCGCAACAGCCTATGGCTTTAGAGTTGTCTGATTTTAAAAGCACTTTAAAAAAGCCAAAACCGTGATCTCGGTAGCTTTTTAGATAGGTATTGGTTAGCGCTTGTTCGGCATCTGCAACCGATTTAATATTACGATCTCCAATATATTTTATCCAATTGGGAGTATTTAATAATTCTAATAAAAACGGCGCGTCGTTTAGCGTTAATTCTTCAAGGTGTAAACGTTCGGTTGTAGCTATACTCATAAATTATTGACTTAAGGAATCGCCACGTAAGGTTCTAAATTTTGATCGTGCTTCCACAAAATAGATACTATCGGCAAAGTTAAATATAATATACTCGTAAAGTGGTTTGGCTTTTTCAGGCCGATTTAATTGGTGATTATATAATTCGGCTAAAGCAAAATAAGCATCGTCTGACAGTAAACCATTGGCATGATTTGCAATTAAAAGTTCATAATTGTTTTCTGCTTGATTGTATGCTTTTTGAGACTCGAATAATTGTGCTTGCTTATATAGCGCTTGCTCGGCAATGGGTTCGCTATTATGGTTTTTTAGTATGGTATCTAAAACCACAATGGCTTCCTTTGGTTTGTTTTGGTAGGCTAATAAATCGGCTTTTGCATAGAGTTTTAATGCTGTTTGAGTGGAGTCTTCGTATTTGTTATCGGATATTAGAAGTTTTAATTCTAGGGCGTCGTTTGCAATTAATTGGGTAGTAGATTGTTTTAAAATATTCAATTGGGATTCTGCCCATTTAAAATCGCCTTTATAATAGCTGGTTTTTGCAACTCTAAACCTTGCTTCTTGAGAAATGGTGCTATTTTTTAAGCTTCGTTGGATCTGTGTATAATAAATTAAAGCTTCGTTAAATTTTTCTTGCAAGACCAAAATGTCCGCCAATTCTAATTTCACCTCTGCAATTTGGGTGTTGCTTATGTTCTGGTTTAAAGATTGTTTTAAAACAGTTTCTGCTTGATCGATTTCGTGTAAATAGAACGCTAGAAAATGACCATAAGCAATTTGAAGTTTTAAGGTTTGTGACTGCGAGCCGTATGTTTCGAATAATTTTATATAATCGGATTGAATAGCTTTATACTCTTGTTCTGTAGCTAAGTCTGTTTTAAACTGGAGTAAGTGATAGTGAGCGTTTAGTTTGGTGTCTGTATCCTGAGAGGTTTCAATAATGTAGTCGTAAATACGTGTCGCGGTTTCAAAATCTTTTTCGCTAGTTGCTATCGAGGCTAATTGAGACATGCGATTTAGGCTCTCCGGAAGCCTATTGTAAATTGCTTTTTCCTGTGCAAATGCTTTGTTGAATTCTTTCTGCTGACTAAACAACCAACTGAGTAATTCGTTCCATATTAACTCTGGGTTTTGTTGAATTTTTCGCAGTATGGTTTTTCTAAGTATAACGTTGTTTTCATTATCTGGATTCTCGTTTAGAAAGTCACTAAAAATGCGTTTTATCTCGTCGATGTAAATCGGATTCTTTTCTACGAAATCTATATAATTCACAAACATTTTTTCAATGTTTCCTTGCTCTCCATAAATTTGAGAGAGTTGCATACTAAAATCAAATTCTTCATTTAAAGTCATTGCTTTTTCATAAGAACGTATGGCTAAATCTAACAGTGAGTGCTCTTGGAATTGTCTTGCTATAGAGTATACGTAACTTGGATTTTCGTCTAAACTCTGAATGGCTTTTTCATAATTTTCCTGGGCTTCTTCCTCCCGGTCTTGTAGTTGAAAATTATACCCTAATTCTACATAAAACGAAGGAAATTTCATTCTATCTATAGCTTGTTTTAAAAGCTGTTCTGCCTCGTTATATTGCTTAAGTTGTATGTGGGTATCTGCAAGTGCCTTGATGTAATTTATATTGGTCGGACTATTCTCGTGCAGTTTTTTGTAGGAAATAAGTGCTTTTTCAAAATCACCATTTTTAAAATACTGTTTGGCAACAATATCCTGTTGCGAAAACGCGCAAAAGCTTAAGAGCATGCAACAAACAAGTATTAATCTCATAGTTTTTTTAGATTCTTGTAAATATAAGGAAGTGGAATTTACTAATGAAAAATAGGGATATAAAAAATGCCCGAAGAATCAGGCATTTTAACCAACAAAAATAAAAGTGCTATTAACCCTCCTGTTTACCCAAGTGTGATTCAATTACTTTGTCGGATATTGTTATATGTTAAATATATGTAGCTGTGAGTAAGTACAACCAAATAGTCTCTTTTATGTTTAAATTTCGAAATTGATAGGCGAATACAGTAAACTATATCATTTACACTTTATCAAGAAATTTACTATTAGTGGAAGATACAAATTTCTTGATAAAGTGTTAAAATTCAAAATTAAAAAGTTGTTTTTCGTTAAACGGTTTCGGTTCAATGTGCTTGTTCACTCGCAGTACTGTTTTACAGTATTTAAGTTATAAGAAAACCATTACAAAATACATTTAGTCTATAATAGAGAAGCCTGTATAAGGTACTAAAACGTCTGGAATTACAATGCCATCTTCGGTTTGGTAGTTCTCTAAAATTCCTGCAAGCACTCTTGGTAATGCTAAAGAGCTACCATTTAGGGTGTGAGCCAATTCGTTTTTACCATCTTTATTTTTAAAACGTAATTTTAAGCGATTGGCTTGAAAGGTTTCAAAATTAGAGACAGAAGAAATTTCTAACCATCGGTCTTGAGCCGTAGAGAAAACCTCGAAATCGAATGTTAATGCCGATGTAAATCCTAAATCACCACCGCATAATCTTAATATTCTGTATGGTAATTTTAAGTCTTCAAGTATGGTTTTTACATGAGCGACCATACCATCTAATGCTGTATAAGAATTGTCTGGATGCTCGACGCGTAAAATTTCAACTTTATCAAATTGGTGTAAACGGTTTAAACCTCTAACGTGCGCACCGTAACTTCCTGCTTCACGTCTAAAACATGGCGTGTAGCCTGTAATCCCGATTGGTAATTCGCTTTCGTTTAAAACCACATCTCTAAAAATGTTAGTTCCTGGCACTTCTGCTGTAGGGATTAAATATAAATTATCTGCGGTAACGTGGTACATCTGTCCTTCTTTATCTGGTAATTGTCCAGTTCCAAAACCAGAAGCTTCGTTTACTAAATGCGGTAACTGATATTCTGTATAACCAGCAGCCGTGTTTTTATCTAAAAAGTATGCGATTAAGGCACGTTGTAAGCGGGCACCTTTCCCTTTGTAAACGGGGAAACCAGCACCTGTAATTTTATTACCTAATTCAAAATCTATAATGTCGTATTTTTTCGCTAATTCCCAGTGAGGCATTGCGCCATCGTATAAGGTAGGGATGTCTCCAGCTCTAAAAATCTCCTCATTATCGTCTTCTGTACTTCCCGCAGGAACGGAATCGTTAGGAATATTAGGGATTTTATATAACAACTGACTTAGCGCTTCGGAAACCTCGTTTAAAGTCTCTGTTAATTCTTTAGAAAGTTCTTTTAAGTTTGCACTTTTTCCTTTTAAGATGGTAGCTTTTTGAGTTTCTCCACTTTTAAACAACATACCAATTTCTTTCGATAATGTATTGGCTTCAGCTAATGTGTTGTCTAATTGTGCTTGCGTGCTTCTACGAGTTTCATCAAGGGTAAGTACTTCAGAAATCATCTCTGTAGCATCAATATTACGCTTTGCTAGATTTGCAATAATGCGGTCTTTATTGTCTCTTATAAAAGGAATTTGTAACATCTTAGTTTTTAATTTGGGCGTTTCTTGTTTTGTTAACAAGACCAGGCTTTTCGCTATATCTTTTTTACCGGTTTAATTCAGTTTTCAGGTTATAGTTTTACGAAGGATTTAGTCCGCGTAATTAAAGAGAAAACAAAACACGTAAAAAAGGATGCCGCTGCAATCCTTAACGCAAGGTGAAAATTTAATTAACAGCAAAAGTAATAAGATTTTAGGTCGAATGGAATAAAATATAAACCTATTTTGATGGTAAAATCCAATCGCTATGTTTCAAAGCAGACCATTTTACATTGGCTAAGTCTACTTCTGGATTTGTATATGTTTTTGAAGGTTTTCCATTAACACTAACATACGATTTAACGTACACCGAAATAGAATCACCTTTCGCGGCATAAATCGATTTTAAACGTTGCGAAAATTGCCACATAATATCCGGTTTATTAGAGGCCAATCGGACTTGTTTAGGCGATAAATACTCTTTTAGATTCACCCGTTCGGTGGTGTTTTTCGTGTGATTTTTAATCGTGTATGTCGTATTTCCGCTTTTAGAGCGCAACATCATACGCCATGATAAACGATGTCCTTCTTCGGTCCAAAGTACATTGTCTTGTATAAAGTGATGACGAATAGGCAATATAATTTGTATAATAAAGTATACAGACATTGCACCTAATGCCAGGTTTTTGTGTTTTGGAACAATGATTTCGCCTGCGTTATAAAAAGGTTTTTTGTTTTTAAAAAAGAGCTTATGGATAATCTTAGGTTCAAAAAAGAATAAAGCAAACGCTAAGGATAAATACGGAAAAATACCAACTTGAAATATAAACGAATTGAATAAGTGAAAGAAAATTGAAGCAAAAAACGCAAATTTTCGGGTCGGTTTATATAAAAATAAAGGAATAATTAAACCGTCGTATAAAATGCCACCATAGGCTAGGAAGTAATGCATTATGTGGTTTTGCAAAAGATCTCCCACAAGAATATAATTGGCTTTACTTCTCATTAACACTGCCATTACTGTGGTGTCTAACCAGTCTGGATAAATCTTGTTTAGAGAACCGTAGGTGTATACAATAAACATTTGTAAAATAAATACTATGCTACACCAACGCGGCATGGAAATTCTTTCAATTTCAGGTTTTAGCCTCGCATCTATAGAAAAATAGGTGTTTGCCGGCTGTATGGCCATTAAGCCACTTAGTAAAACTAATAAGTAATAATGGTTGTTATAAGATGCTTTTTGCATTAAATAACAGCCTGCCCAGAGTATAGTAAACGAAATTGCACTAAAACGGTATTTATATCCTACCATAATACAAAGCCCTAAAATTCCCATAACAGCATAATAAAAATACATGCCATTTCCAGGAAGCGGTTGTATCCACTCAAAGCCAATAAATGAAAATGTAAAGTCAGGATCTATAAGGGTGCGCTTAATCCAACCGGTAAAAATAGCACCTACAGTTTCTAAAAAACATAAGAGTCCGAAAATAATTCTAAAGACAATTAAAGCCGAATTGTCTATATGTTTAAAAAGAAATTTATTCACCATTTGTCTCACTAATAAAGCGTCGTGATTCTTCTTCGTCTTGTTGTAATTGTTTTTTCAGGTTATCGATAGATTCGAATTTTTTCTCGTCTCTAAGACGGTGAAGCATATCGATTTTTAAAGATTTCCCGTATAAATCGGCATCAAAATCAAAAAAATGAATTTCTATGTGTTGATTGGTGCTGTCGGTAACTGTTGGGTTGGTCCCGACATTCATCATACCAAAAATAGTCACATTATCAATTTCAGATTTTACAACGTATACACCTTGTTTTGGAATAAGTTTATAAGCTTCTTTGATTTCTAAATTAGCCGTAGGATACTGCAATTGTTTTCCTATTTGTTTCCCTGTTACTACCGTTCCATTTATAGAAAACGGGTAGCCTAAATAGTTATTAGCTTTAGTAATGTCGCCGGCTTCAAGCGCTTTTCTAATTTTGGTAGAACTTACAGCAACTTCGTTTACATCTTCGGCAGAAATTTCTTCAACTTCAAAACCGTAGGTCTCTCCAAATTTGCGTAAATCGTCAATATTTGCAGAACGATTTCTTCCAAAATGATGATCGTACCCAATTATAACGCGCTTAGCTTGTAACTGTTCTACCAAGATTTTTTTTACAAAATCTTCGGCTGTCAGTCTAGAAAACTCTTTTGTAAACTTCTGAATACATAGATAATCTAAACCCGATTGTTCTAAAATATCGCTGCGCTCCTCAATGGTATGAATTAATTTTATGTTGGCATCGTTCTGTAGCACCATTCTAGGGTGTGGAAAAAAGGTAAGAACAACAGATTTTAAATGCGTCTCTTTAGCGGTGTTAACAAGTCGTTTTAGTATTTTTTGATGTCCTAAATGCACACCGTCAAACGTACCTATAGTTACAACTGTTGAAATCTTGGAGTCTAGATTGTTAAAATTTCTGACTTTTTCCATTTAATAAAGAGTAATCGTTAAGTAATTGTTAAAAAGGTTTATTTTAGCTCACCTTAAAGTGATACGCAATTATAAACAAAACTACGTCATGTTTTTGCAATGACAATAATTTTGTGATAATAAAATGCGGATTATAATTATACTAAAAAAAAGATTTAAATTTATGAAAAACCTTAACACGAAAACGTTTTTATTGCTATTAATAGTGTCCTTCTGTTCTAGCATTGTTTTCGCGCAGTCATCGTCAATATTTTGGAAAAATGTGTCTAATGAGCGTGTTGCTAATAAAACACTGGCACGAAAAACAGAGCCAAAAGCTTATCAAATTTTCCAACTAGAAATAGAGGCCTTTAAAACCGCTTTAAGTAAAGCGCCTTTAAGCGATAGTAATAGAAATTCATCAGGAATTATAATGGCGTTTCCAATGTCCGATGGAACATTTCAACAGTTTGAAATTACAGAATCGTCTATTATGGAGCCAAAACTTGCGGCTAAATTTCCTATGATTAAGACATATAAAGGTATTGGAGTAGACGATAAAACGGCAACTATGCGTTTTAGTGTGACTCAAAGCGGATTGCATGTGTTTTCGTTATCTGCAAAAAGAAGTTCATTATTTATAGATCCATATACCGTAGAAGGTAATAAGTATATGGTATATAATCGATCGGACTTAGGTGTAAATAATCAAGATTTTGAATGTTTAACCGATGAAAATATCGATTTAAAATCTTTAAGGTCTGATGTAGCAACCGATATTTCAAATACAAACGATGGTATATTAAGAACATATCGTTTAGCCTTGTCTTGTAACGCGAAGTATGGCGCCTTATTCGCTGGAGAAGGTACAGATTTAGAAAAAAAAGCTAAAATTCAGGCGCAAATGGCCATTACCATTAACCGGGTTAATGAAATTTATGAACGTGATTTAGCAATAACCTTAGTATTTATCGATAGAAATGACGAATTACTATATTACGATTTAGAAAACGATCCTTGGAGCAATGAATTTAGTGCGAAAACTCAAGAAGTGATTTCTACCACTCTAAATGATGAAGGGTTGTACGATATCGGACATAATTTTAATACCACTAATGGTGGACAAGCAGGTTGTATTGGTTGTGTTTGCGTAGATGCTGAAGCGCCTTATACTGCAGACGTGTCTAAAGGACAAGGATATACGGGGATGGCAAATCCTATTGGTGATGCCTTCGACATCGATTTTGTGGCTCATGAAATGGGACATCAATTTGGTGCATGGCATACTATGAATACGTGTTCTCGCTCAGGAAATGGTATTTCTGAAGTGGAACCTGCTTCAGGAAGTTCTATCATGGGGTATTCAGGAATTTGTGGTGTAAACAATGTGCAAGAAAATTCTGATGCGCATTTTAATTTTGTAAATATTCGAGATATCTCTCAAAACATACAACCAGGAGGAGTTAGTGATTGTGGAGTACAAACAGTATTAGATAATAAGCCTCCAGTGGCTATGGCGGGTCAAGATTATGCTATTCCAGTATCTACACCCTTTGTATTAAGAGGTGCAGGAACAGATCCAGACGGGACAGAGACATTAACGTATAACTGGTCTCAAAATGATCCAGAACGTGCTCCTGCTAATGGAGCCCCACAGTCTACTTGGGCCTACGGACCTATGTATCGTTCTATTTTGCCTACAGATTCTCCTGATAGGTATTTGCCAGATTTAAGTGAAGTTGTAGCGGGTAATCTTACGCCTAAATGGGAGGTAACACCTTCGGTTGCTAGAACTATGAATTTTGCATTAACGGTACGCGATAATGGAAGTGGTTTCCCTATAGGTGTTGGGCAAGTGGCTAGTGATTTTATGACCGTGACCGTGGTAGACGGCGTGCCGTTTACAGTGTATGAAGCATCTACAACCGAAAATTGGTTTGTTGGTATTTCAAGAGACGTTAAATGGGAAGTTGGGGCAACCAATAAGGCGCCCATTAATAGTCAGAAAGTAAATATTAAGTTGTCTTTAGATGGCGGAATGACGTACCCAATTACTTTGGCGTCGAATGTAGATAACGATGGTTCCGAAACCATTACGGTTCCAGACTATGAAAGTGATAATTGTAGAATTATGGTCGAAGCTGCGGATAATATTTTTTATGATATTTCTAATGCAGACTTCAGTATAAAAAAATCAGGACCTATTTTTGTATTGGAACAAACAGAAGAGGTCGTGCCTTATGTTGTTTGTAATAATGCACTGTCTTTAACCATCCCGTTTAAATACATTACAGTTTCAGGGTTTAACGACCTAACAACTTTTAGTGTTGATAATTTACCATCAGGTGTCGTGGCAACATTTACGCCAGCTACAGCACAAGCTGATACGGATGTGGTTTTAACGCTTAATAATTTTGAAAATGCAACTATAGGTTTTCAGGATGTTGATATTATTGGAACTGCCACTTCACTGACTGAAACTACAGTAGCTCCATTACGAATTGAAGCATCTCAGATTGAAAGTCCAAGTTTAGTAAGTCCGTCGAAAGGTGCAGAAGTTTCAAATCAAGTTCTGCTGTCATGGGATGCTTCCCCATATGCCGACGAATATGAGTTGGAAGTGTCTACGTCTTCAGATTTTTCTGCCGAAGTGAACCGCTATCAGCTTACAGATACGCAATTCGAATTTCAGGCTTTAGAAAACCGTGTTGTTTATTACTGGAGAGTTCGTGCTATAAACGAATGTACGTTTAGTGTCGATTCGGAGGTTTTTAGTTTTATAACTAGTCTGTGTACTGCATGTGCTTCGGAGGGTGTTAGTAATAATCCATTACTTCTTACTGCTACAACGCGAGTGGTTTTTAATACGGTCGATAATGCGTCAGGAAAAACGGGGTATAGCGATTTTACATCTATAGCAAATCAAGTAAAAAGAGGAGGAACATATACTTTGTCGGTTTATGTAGATACGGCTGGAAACTTTACCACACATACGCTTGTTTGGATTGATTGGAATAACAACTGTGATTTTAACGATGCAGGAGAAGTGTACGATTTAGGAACGGCAAGAGATGTTGTAAATGGTATTACCGGTGGTTCTCCTTTAGAGATTACGGTGCCTTTAGATGCTGTGTTAAGTGATAAAACTATTATGCGTGTAACTACTAAATATTCGGCTACACCTGATTCTTGTGAAGATGGATTTGACGGAGAGGTGGAAGATTACAAATTAGAAGTTCAGCCTACGTTAGGGATAGAAGATAACGGATTTAGTAGTTTTTCCGTGTGGCCAAATCCAAATAAAGGAACTTTTACCGTATCGCTAAATGCAACGTCTAGCAACGCTGTAAATATAAAGTTATACGATATTAGTGGGAGACAAGTTTATTCTAAAGCGTATAAAAGTAGTGCTGCTTTTAGTCAGAAGATTGTTTTAGATCAGGTGGCTTCTGGGTTATATTTATTAGAAGTTAATAATGGTGTTCATAAAACCATAAAGAAAATTGTAGTAGAATAGTTTTCTCCTAAATTTTAAATAACAGAGTTATAAATTAAATAGCCAGAAATCAAGATGATTGATTTCTGGCTTTTTTATTAAGTAAGAATAGATGAGGTTTTTGTTGTTTGTATTATGATGTGAGTTGGTTTGGTAAAGTCAGCCGGTGCTTGCCTAGAATCTATAATCCCAAAATTTTATCTTATTACGATTATAAAATATATAAGATTAAAAGTAGTGTGAGTCTACATAAACTTACTTACCATTAAAGCTATTCATAGTATTATTAAGTCCAGCTGTACCGAAAGATTTAATAAGTTCTACAGCTTTATCTAGGCGCTCAGGAAGTTGGTCGTTTTCTTCTACAGTCCATTCGCCTAAGACATAATCAATCTGTCTTCCTTTGCTAAATTCGTCACTAATACCAAATCGGAATCGGTTATAAGTAGCTGTTTGTAATTTGTTTTGAATGTCTTTTAATCCGTTGTGTCCGCCGTCGCTTCCTTTGCCTTTAAGACGAATACTTCCAAACGATAGATTTAAATCGTCTGTAATGATTAATACATTTTCTAGAGGTATATTTTCCTTTGTCATCCAGTATAGAACAGCTTTTCCGCTTAAATTCATAAATGTACTAGGTTTAAGTAAAATAAAGGTTCGGCCTTTAAACTTATAGGTTGCTAAGTCGCCTAATTTCTGGGTTTCAAAAGATAAAGATTCTTTTTTTGCCAAGTGGTCTAATACTTTAAAGCCAATGTTGTGACGTGTGTTTTCGTATGCGTCACCAATATTTCCAAGGCCAACAATTAAGAATTTTTTCATACTGTCTTGCGTATTTATGTTCGTAAGTTTAGGATGCAGTAAAGATTTTATAAACGTGAACATATCCGATTTAAATTTATGCTAAAATAAAAAAAGCATCCTGAATACACAGAATGCTTTTACTTTTTATAAAACTATTAAAGACTATGCTTCAGTAGTTGCTTCTGGAGTAGCTTCTGCTCCTTCTTCTTCATCGTCATCTTCGATAATTGCAGCTCTAGAACGTCTTACTTGACATACTACAGTGTTATCTGGATGCATAAACTTGTAAGCTTCGTTTTCTAAAGTAGTAATGTATAATTTACCACCAATTTTAAGAGGTGTAATGTCTACTTCGATAAAATCTGGTAAGTTAGCAGGAAGTGCTTTTACTCTTAAGCTACGTTTGTTTTTACGTAAAACACCACCATTTTTAACACCACGAGAGCTACCGATAAAAGATACAGGAATATCCATAGATATTTCTTTATCATCAAAAGTTTGGTAGAAATCTACATGTATAATTTTGTCTGTTACTGGATGAAATTGAATGTCTTGCATAATAGCGTTAAAAGATTCGCCACTAGCTAGAGTAATCACAACTGTATGCGCATTTGGAGTGTACACAAGTTTAGAAAACGCCAATTCGTCTGCAGTAAAATGAACTGGTTTGTCTCCTCCGTATAGTACGCAAGGAACCTGGCCAGCATTACGTAAGGCTTTTGTTGCTTTTTTGCCCACGCTTTCTCTTAGAGATCCGTTGATTGTAATTGATTTCATTTTTATTTATTTAAGTATTAAATTAAATTTACATTACGAATTTTGAACTGATTGATTTGTCGTAGTGTACATTTTGCATGACACCAGCAAATAAATCGGCACAAGTAAGTACTCGTATTTTGTCGCTATGCTGACTTAAAGGAATAGAATCTGTTACTATTAATTCCTCTAGTTTTGAAGCTTCTAGTTTCTTGTAAGCATCTCCAGATAAAATAGGGTGTGTACAAATAGCTCTTACGCTTAGTGCACCACGCTCCATCATTAAATCTGCCGCTTTAGTTAATGTTCCGGCAGTATCTACCATATCATCAACTAAAACAACATTTTTACCCGTAACATCACCAATTAATTCCATGTAAGAAATCACATTGGCTTTTGCGCGTTGCTTATAACAAATAACAACATCGCTTTCTAAAGCTTTAGAGTATGCGTAAGCACGCTTAGAACCTCCCATATCAGGAGACGCAATGGTTAAGTTGTCTAAGTTTAGGGACTTTAGGTAAGGTAAAAAGATTGTGGATGCAAAAAGGTGATCGACTGGTTTTTCGAAAAAACCTTGAATTTGATCGGCGTGTAAATCCATAGTGATAATACGCGTCGCACCAGCTGTTTCTAGCATTTTAGCAACTAATTTAGCTGCTATTGGTACTCTAGGCTTATCTTTACGATCTTGTCTTGCCCAACCAAAATAAGGTAAAACCGCGGTGATGTGTCTTGCAGAGGCGCGTTTAGCGGCATCAATCATTAACAACATCTCCATTAAATTTTTAGGACCAGGATGTGTAGAACCAATAATAAATATACGAGTTCCTCTAATTGATTCTTCGTAAGAAGGCTGAAATTCGCCATCACTATACGTAGAGGTAATAACATTTCCTAGGTGTGAACCATAGGCCGCTGCAATTTTCTCTGCTAATTCTCTACTTTGATCGCAGGTAAATATTTTAGCTTCATTTGAAGGCATATGTAACGTGTTGTTTATTAGTGTGAAACACTACTGGTTTTTAAATTCCGTGCAAATTTAGACATTTATTTTTACCTGAAAAGAAATATGTGTTGTATTTTTTAGGAAGTTTAAATAAAAATGGATTATTTTTGCAGTCTGATTTTGATGAAAAATTCAACTATCACGCTCAAGTGGCGGAATTGGTAGACGCGTTGGATTCAAAATCCAATTTCTTCGGAAGTGTGGGTTCGATTCCCACCTTGAGTACTTTAAAACCCTTTTTAATCTGTTGATTTCTGAGGGTTTTTTCGTTTTTATCCTGATGCTACCTTCAACTTTTAGTCGACATGCTATGAAATGCACGACCACAATACTCACGTTTTCTGCAGACTTTTTTTAGTATTTATAACGATATCAGAAATGCCTTTTAAATAAAATGAAATCTCAGTTCTATCGGTGCAAAAAGACTCAAATTTTTGGATTGATACACTTCAAACAAAATAGTACGTTTTGGATAATGCTACTAAACCCAATTTTTATAGGTGAATTCTGTTCAATGCCTGTATATTTGCGAACTTAAAACTGACTGCTGTTATAAAATTAAGGTCTGCTATAAATTATCCTAGATTATGAAACGTTTATTTTCGAATTTACTATTTAAAGTTTTTTTAGCCATGGTGCTAGGTATTGTTTTCGGACTTTATTTACCGGAATCTGTTAACCGAATTTTCACCACATTTAATGCGTTTTTCGGACAGTTTTTAAGTTTTTCAATTCCATTAATTATATTGGGATTAATTATGCCTGCTATTTCCGACTTGGGTAAAGGGGCTGGAAAATTATTATTGTTAACCGCGGCAATTGCATATGGCTCCACATTATTTTCGGGATTCATGACTTATTTTACGGCATCCAATATATTTCCAAATTTATTAGAATCGCATGTAAATGAGACGGCTCAAATTGTAGATTCAGGATTAGAATTATTACCCTATTTCAGTATAACAATACCGCCACTTATGGATATTATGACTTCCTTAATTCTAGCTTTTGTTATTGGTTTAGGGCTGTCTTATCAGGAAAATTCTACTCTAAAATTAGTGGTTAAAGATTTCGAGACCATTATAATGCAGGTTATAGAATATGTTGTTATTCCGCTTTTACCTTTATTTATATTAGGGATATTCGCTAGCATGTCGTTTAGCGGTAAAGTGTTTTCTATACTCTCTGTTTTTATAAGTATAATTGGTGTAATTTTTGTCTTACATATATTACTGTTAATACTACAGTTTACTATTGCAGGTATACTATCAAAAAAGAATCCTTTTAAGTTATTGATAACCATGATGCCCGCATATTTTACTGCACTTGGCACGCAGTCCTCGGCAGCTACAATACCTGTAACTCTAGAGCAATGTTTAAAAAATGGGGTTTCAGAAAAAATAGCGGGTTTTGTTGTGCCTTTATGCGCAACTATTCACCTCTCGGGAAGTGTTATGAAAATTACTGCTTGTGCTATGGCGTTAATGATTTTAGAAGGTATGCCTTTTAGCTTTACATTATTTGCCGGTTTTATTTTTATGCTTGGAATCGCTATGGTTGCAGCGCCTGGAGTGCCAGGAGGGGCGATTATGGCAGCTGTGGGCATCTTACAATCTATGTTAGGATTTACCGAAGAGATGATCGGATTGATGATTGCTTTATACATAGCCATGGATAGTTTTGGTACGGCGTGTAATGTTACTGGAGATGGCGCTATTTCTTTGGTGGTAGATCGGATAACTAAGGATAAATTGGTAGCCTAGCATTTTAATAAAATCATTACTATTTATAGGCTAATTTTAGCACTCTCTTTATAACTCCTGTCTTCCTTTTAAAGTATTATTTTAGATTAGAGTGAAGTCATTTAAAACAAAATTATGGTTAAAAATGGGATAGAAGAATGTGATAACAGTTCATGGACCGACACTATTTATCAATTTTATTTTACCTTTAATCTTTATTTTAATAGAGGTGTATGCTAGAATAAGGCTATTACCCAGCACAGTTAAATGTTAATAATTTAAAGCAAATAAGTAGCATAGCAGAATGAGAAACCGTTCAATAATTTTAACTATACTTTTTTATTGTTTAATTCTATCGGTAGGGCATGCTCAGTTTTCTCCCAGCATTAAAAACTACAGTTTAGCAGAATATAAAGCAGCTAACCAAAATTGGGATATTTCAAGAGCGGAAAATGGTAAAGTATATGTTGCTAATAGTAGTGGTTTATTAGAATATGATGCCTTGCTTTGGAAACTTTATCAATTGCCAAACAATACCACCGTGCGTTCTGTATTGACTGTAGACGATATTGTTTATACCGGTTCTTATGAAGAGTTTGGGTATTGGCAAAAAGACGGTTTTGGAGTGCTAAAATATCACTCACTAAGTGATACTATTCTCGAGAAGATTTCTCCTAATGAGGACATATGGGGAATCGTAAAATTCAAGGACAAAATAATTTTCCGATCGTTTTCAAATATTTATATATACGATTATAAGAGTGTCGTACAACTAAAGTCTAATTCTTTAATTATTTCCTTTAGTGTTATAGAAGACAATTTATACGTCAGTACCTTAAGTGAAGGCATATTTTTACTTAAAGACAATACACTGGAACCGTTTTATTTTAACGATGTACTTATAAATACTAAAATTATATCTATAAATAAGTACGACGATAAACTACTCTTGATGACGTCCTTAAAAGGAAGCTACTTTTTAAAGAACAACAAGTTAATCTCGACCAATTTTCAAATCAATGAAAAAATAAAACAACATCAGCTTAACGATTTTTCTATTCTAAAAAATGGAGAAATGGTTTTCGGTACTATAAAAGATGGCGTTTTTTTAACCGATAATTCTGGAAATTTAAAGTTTCATGTTAGTAAAGAAAATGGCTTAGTCAATAATACGGTTTTAGGGCAATCTTTAGATAGCTCCGATAATCTTTGGTTAGGTTTAGATAACGGAATTGCCAATATAGAACTTAATAGTACAAACTATTTTTTTAATGATGTTTCTGGTAAGTTAGGCGCCGTTTACGATATTATTTCGTTTAAAGGTGTTATTTATATTGGGACTAATACCGGGCTTTTTAGATTAGATACCAACCAAAAGCTAGAGTTTGTAGAGGGATCTCAAGGTCAGGTTTGGGATTTAACAATTATAGGAGACGAGCTGTTTTGTGGGCATAACGAAGGTACTTTTTTAGTAGACGATAATACTTTTAAAAAGATCTCTGGTTTTACCGGAGGATGGACCATAAAGAAAGTTCCAGAACGAAGTAATACGTATATACAGGGCACGTATTCTGGTTTAGTGAAATTTGAAAAAAAAGAAGGTGAATGGACGGTAAAGCACTTCGATAAAGCCATGATCCCTTCCCGTTTTCTGGTGTTCGAGAATGCGCATACCGCTTGGGTTGCTCATGAAACTAAAGGGATTTATAAAATTCGTTTCGACGATAATTATCAAACGATTCAAAGTGTAGAAAATTATCAGCAAAAAGGCATAAGCTCTAATTATAATATTAGGGTTTACAATATTAAAAATGATATCAGTTTTAAAACTAGTGAAGGTTGGCAAAAGTATGAGCCTATTTTAGATTCTATTGTGCCTTACAAATTGCTAAATACAAAACTAGGAAAGCATAGTTATATTATCTCTGAAGACGATACGAATCTTTTCGCTTTAAAAAATGACGAAGGTTTTATCAATTTTAAATCGTTTACCAACGATGATGAACAACTTGTTTTAAGTGACGATTTTTTGAAGAATAGATATATTGTAGGGTATGAAAATGTCTCTAAAATAAACGACTCGGTGTATGCTTTAAATTTAGATAATGGTTTTATGATGATAAATAGTACCACGCCATCTAATTATGCCTTGGACAAACCAAAAATAGAAATGGTAGCTGTTGGTGGTGTTCCCATTAATTTATCCGAGATAACAAACGATGAGGTGTGCTTTAATTTTAATGAAAATATTACCATAGAACTATCTTCAGCACGGTCTGTCAATCATTTTTTTGAATACAAAATTTCGAATACCGATAATCTATGGTATAAAATCGATGGAAATAAAGTTGAGTTTTCTAGTCTTAAGGATGGAAATTATACCATATCGTTTAGAACCGGCAGTAATTCCGGAACAGTTTCTCCAGCTCTCGATTTACAAATCGATATACTTCCACCGTGGTATAGAGATACCTTTGGTTTTTTATTATATGTGCTTATTGCCATCTTAACCGGTATCATATTCTACGTCATGCAGAAAAAGAAAATTGAAAAAGAGCAACGCCTGATTAAGATTAAATATCAGAAAGAACAACAAAAACTACTACGCGAAAAGACGTTAGAAAACGAAAAGCAAATTGTCGAGCTTAAGAATGAAGCGTTACAAAGAGAAATTAAGCTTAAAAGTAAGCAGTTAGCCAATAATGCCATGGCATTGGTTAAAAAGAATGAAACCCTTCAAGAAATTAAAAAAGAATTAACGGTTAATAAAGAAGGTTTTAATAGTCACTACTCGTTTAAAAAGCTGTTAAAAAAGTTAGAAAATTCAATCGTTCTTAAAGACGAATGGGAAGTTTTCGAGAACAACTTTAGTCAGGTTCACGACGAATTTTTTGAACGTCTAAAAGCCAAACATGCTAAGCTTACACCAAAGGATTTAAAGATTTGTGCCTACATCAAAATGAATCTGTCTTCAAAAGAAATCGCACCTTTAATGAATATCTCTGCTAGAGGTGTAGAAACGCATAGATATAGATTAAAAAAGAAGCTAGATTTGGAAAATGACATTTCTATTACCGATTACTTGTTAAATTTTAAATAAGCACCCTATTTTATTATCTATTACGTAATTAAGCACTACGTCATTACTACGTCATTTGCTTCATTTGTTTTCAACTACAACGTTTTTTTAAAAAGTATAAGGTACGTCAAGCGAGTTTTTTTGATGCATTTTAACATTTTAAGGATGTAATGACGTATTTAAAATGTAAACGGATTTTAACTTTATTTAACAAGAGGTTATAATTTAGTCACACAAACAAACTGAATATTTAACTTTTAATAATACTAATATGAAAACAAAGATTAGTCTGTTGTTAATGCTATTTTTTTCATTTACTGCTTTTGCACAAGAAATGGAAATTAGTGGTGTTGTAACAAGTAAAAATGATGGTGTCCCATTACCAGGAGTAAATATTATTGTAAAAGGAACCAGTAATGGAGTGTCCACCGATTTTGATGGGAACTACTCAATTACCGCAAATAAAGGTGATAATTTAGAATTTAGTTTCATCGGATTTAAATCGTCTACCATTACTGTAGGTGATCAAAATGTGGTGAATGTTCTATTAGAAGATGATGTAGAATCTCTAAATGAGGTTGTTGTTATAGGTTATGGTACACAAAAACGTTCCGATTTAACAGGAGCCGTTTCAAGTATAAAATCTGAGGAACTTTTAAAGCAACCTGCTGTAAATGCTACACAATCTATACAAGGAAAATTATCTGGTGTAAATATTATTAATACCAATGCGCCTGGTAGTGATCCCGTAGTTATGATTAGAGGGTTAGGAACTGCTGCATCTGGTACAACACCACTTTACATTGTAGATGGTATACAAGTAAGCGGTATTAGTAACATAAATCCTTCAGATATTGAAACTATGGATGTTATGAAAGATGCTGCATCGGCTGCTATTTACGGTATGGATGCTGCCAATGGTGTTATTTTTATAACCACTAAAAAAGGTAAAAGCGGCAAAGCAAAAATTGCGTTAAGTTCTTATTTTGGAGCAACGAGTATGCTTAACCAAGTAAAAATGTCTAATGCTTCAGAGTATATCACTTATTTTAATGAAGTGCGTACATCGTTAGGATCGACAGATTTATTATCTACCAATCAAGCATACGATACAGACTGGTACAATGAGTTAGCAGAAGTGGGATTATCTAACAGTAATAATGTTGCCGTTTCTGGAGCGAATGAAAATATTAATTATTTCTTCAGCTTAAATAACTATAATGAAGATGGTATTTTACAAGGTCAAAATTTAACTAGAAACACGTTAAGATCTAACAATACCTTCAATCTTTTCGATAATAAAGTAAAATTAACACAAAGCTTTAGTGCTGCGCTTTCCAAAGAAACACCTAAGCCTTTCGAAGCTTTTAACGAAGCTTACCGCCAATCGCCTTTAGTTCCAACGTATTATGATAATGGTGCTTTTGGTCAGTCCGATTGGAATACTAATACAGGACTCGTTGGTTACCAAGGTAACAGTAGTTTAAACTCTATAGGAAACCCTTTGGCTACTGTGTATTATAAAAATCAGAAAGATGAGGTTACAGACTTGCAAGGATCTTTCGATTTGGAAGTTAAGCTAACAAGTTCTTTAAAAGCGAATTCTCGTTTTGGAGCAACAAAATCGTATTATAAATCAAGATCTTTTAACGATATCAAGTCTCAATATTTAACAATGAATACGGGACAGGATGAAGCAGATTTTAACGCTTTAAAAGCCGCAAATCCAACAACTACGGCTTATGCAGATAATAATTTGTCATATTCTACGTCCGAAAGTTATAGATACAACTGGGATAACTATTTAACCTTCGATAAAATAATAGGAAAGCATACTATTAATGTGGTAGCAGGTCTTACTAAAGGAAGTAAGAATAATACATTTAATACTTATCAGCTTGCATACGATGTGCCTGAAAAAGAGCAATATTGGAATATCAACTTTGCATCCGAAGACTACGAGCAAACGTCTCAACAATTTTCTTCTACGCCTATAAACCAATTATCGTACTATGGAAGATTGCAATATAACTTTAGCGAAAAATACTTTCTACAAGCCAATATTCGTAGAGATGGTATAAGCACATTTAATAATGATAACAATACAGAGTATTTTGGAAATTTCCCATCGTTTAGTGCTGGTTGGGTATTAACTAAAGAATCGTTTTTAAGTGATATAGAAAATTTAAACTTCTTAAAAGTACGTGTAGGTTGGGGTAAATTAGGGAATTCAGATGTGCCTTTTAATGTGTCAACTTATACAACATCTCCAGGAAGTAGTAATGTAAACTATGTGTTTGGCGCAAATCAAGATTTAGTATATGGTGCTGCTTTAGGGGCTTCTATCTATCCAATTTCTTGGGAAATCACTAAAGAAACAAACGTTGGTTTAGATTTTCAAGCCTATAGCTCTAGATTATCAGGTAGCTTTAACTACTACAATAGAAATACAGAAAATGCGATTTTAAATGTTACTCCGGTTTATACGTCTGGAGAAGGATCTAATTATTACGATCATGGCGCAGAGGTGCTTAACAAAGGTTTTGAAATAGAGCTTAATTGGAGAGACAATATTTCTGAAGACTTATCCTATAACCTAGGTTTTGTATTCTCTAAGAATGATAATAACGTAGAGAATGTAAAGTCGGCTTATGATGGTCAGACCGGAGGAAGTTTGTCTAACGGACAAATAACAAAGAGATTACAAGAAGGACAACCTATTTATGCATGGTGGATGTGGGAAGCCGATGGTGTTTGGCAAAACCAAGCAGAAATAGATAGCAATCCGCATTACGGTACGCCTGCTCCAGGACATTTACGTTATAAAGATCAGAACAACGATGGTGTTATAGACGATAGTGATAAAAAATACTTCGATTCTTATCTGCCTACCTATAACTTCGGAATTAATCTTGGTGTTAATTACAAAGCGTTCGATTTAACAGTGGATGCCTTTGGATCTGGAGGGAATAAAATTTATAACGGATTAAAAGGAACAAGTATAGATGGTGGTGAAAATATAGCGTACGATACATTTGCAAACCGATGGACGGGCGAAGGGTCTACCAATGTAAATCCTGGAGCTGCTAGAGATTCTTATGCCTCAAGTTACTATTTAGAAGATGGAGATTATTTAAGAATTAACAACATTACCATAGGTTATACTTTACCAGACCTAATAAATCAAGTGTCTAGAATTAGAATTTATGCGACTGCTAAAAACCCATTTATGTTTACTAAGTATTCTGGTTTCACTCCAGAAATAGTTGGTTCTCCAGGAGCAGCGGGAGCAAGCGGTGTGTCAGGAATAGAGCTTTCTGCATATCCAAATACTAAAACCTTCTTATTTGGTATAAACATCGATTTGTAAAATTTTAAAAATCAGTTATTATGAAAAATAATATTAAAAATATAAAGATTCTATTTTCTATCGGACTGCTTTTAATTACAGCGTCTTGTAGTGAAGATTATTTAAACGTAGATAGTCAAGATCAATTAGAACAAGACGATACCGAAACAGTAACGCCTCAAGAAATGGTAAATGGTGCTTACGGTATGTTAACCGAATGGGATTATGCATTTTCCTATTTAGGAATTACAGAAATTATATCTGATAATGCCGATAAAGGAAGTTCTCCAACCGATACTGGAGCCGATAAAGATGTGTTGGACGCGCTAACCTTTACTAGTAGTGCAGGTTCTATTCTTTCTATGTGGCAAAACTGGTATAAATCTATAAATAGAGCATCTATTGCTATAGATTATGCTGAAAATTATGGATTGACAGACGCCACTTATAAAGACAGATTAGTCGGGGAAGCTAAGTTTTTAAGAGCTTTAAATTATTTCTGGCTAGTAAGATCTTTTGGTGCAGTGCCTTTGCAAGATGTCGATTTAGTTGAAAGACAACCAGTAGCCGATGTATATGCTTATATCGAAGCCGATTTATTAGACGCGATTGCTACACTACCTCTAAAAAGTGAATACAATGCTGCCGATTTAGGACGTGCTACAAAAGGAGCAGCTCAGGCGCTTTTATCTAAAGTTTACTTGTATGAAAAAGAGTGGCAAAAAGCATACGATATGGCTAACAATGTCATTAATTCCGGAGAATATGGTTTACATCCAAATTATGAAGAATTATGGAGAGCTTCAACAGAGAATGGTGTAGAATCTATTTTTGAAGTACAGGCAAGAGGAGAAGCCATCCAACATGGTGTTCAACAATATTCACAAACTCAAGGCGCCAGAGGAGCCGATGGTTGGGGTTGGGGTTACAACACGCCATCCGAAACACTTGTGAAAGCTTTCGAAGCGGAAGGTGATATGGTTAGAATGAATGCATCTATCATTTTTGAAGGTGAAACTTTATGGGATGGTCGCAAAGTGTTTGAAGTTGAAAATCCGAGATATAATGAAAAAGCATATTCTAGTGCTTCAGCAGGTTCAGACGATGGTGATAAAAACATAAGAATATTACGTTATGCCGAAATACTATTAATTAAAGCCGAAGCCGCAACATACATCGGTCAGGATGCCGCAACTCCTCTTAATTTAGTGAGAACTAGAGTTGGTCTGCCTACAATTAGTAATCCTACAGTCGAGCAAATTTGGAACGAAAGACATTTAGAATTAGCTATGGAACACGATCGTTGGTTTGATATTGTTAGAACTGGACAAGCAAAAGAGGTCATGGCTGCCGATGGGAAAACATTTGTAATAGGGAAACATGAATTATTCCCAATTCCTTATAATCAATTAGTACAAACTCCTACAATGGTACAGAATCCAGGGTGGGAATAATATAAATGTTTTAGTCACACCTATTTGGTTGGGTGTGACTAAATTTTAAGATATCATTTATGAACATACTATGTACACGTAAATTTGTTTTAATAAGTATACTATCACTTTCTTTATTTGGTTGTAACAACCAAAAAGAGGAAAAAGAAGAAACAGCAGAGGATACGGAGGTAATAGAGAATGTTGTTTCAGATGAGGCTCTTTTAAATCGAATTCAAGAGCAAACTATCAATTATTTCTGGGAAGGAGCAGAGTCTAATTCAGGTTTAGCACGCGAGCGAATACACATGGATAATATCTATTTGGAATCTCCAGAAAACACAGTAACAACTGGAGGAAGTGGTTTTGGATTGATGGCTATTCTAGTGGGTATTGAGCGCGGATTTATTTCTAGAGAAGAGGCACTAGTAAGATTTGCTAAAATAGTAGATTTCCTAGACAAAGCCGATCGTTTTCATGGGGCTTGGCCACATTGGATTAATGGTGAAACAGGAAAGGTATTTCCTTTTAGCGAAAAAGATAATGGCGGGGATTTGGTCGAAACAGCCTTTCTGATCCAAGGCTTATTAACCGTTTCAGAATATTTTGATGGCGATACCGAGGCCGAAAAAGAACTGGTGTCTAAAATCGATGCATTATACAAAACTGTAGAATGGGACTGGTATACTAAAGGAGGCGAAGACGTGTTGTATTGGCATTGGTCGCCAAACTATGGTTGGGATATGAATATGCCTGTTCAGGGATATAATGAGTGTTTAATCATGTATGTACTAGCGGCAGCATCGCCTACTCATCCTATTAGTCCGACAGTTTACGAAAAAGGTTGGGCAAAAAATGGAAGTATTGTTTCTAGTAAAACATACTACAACGAAGATTTGGTCTTAAACTATTTTTATAATGATACAGATTTGGTCGGACCATTATTTTGGGCGCATTATTCGTACTTAGGTTTAGATCCTAGAAACTTAACAGATCAATATGCAAATTACTGGACGCTAACGCAGAATCAGGCTAAAATACATTATAAATATGCAGTCGATAATCCGCTTAATTATAAAGGATACGGCGATAGCCTTTGGGGATTAACCTCTAGCTATTCTGTCAATGGCTACAATGGACATAGGCCAGGAAACGATGTTGGTGTTATTTCGCCAACTGCCGCCCTGTCGTCTTTTCCATACACGCCAAAAGAAAGTATGAATGTTTTAAAAAATATTTATAAAAATCATGATAGTCTAGTTGGTAAATACGGTCCGTACGATGCTTTTAGCTTCCAAGATAATTGGTATAAACCCAGATACCTCGCTATCGATCAAGGTCCAATTCCAGTAATGATAGAGAATTATAGAACAGGGTTGCTTTGGCGCTTATTTATGAAAAACAGCAATGTACAAAACGGGTTAGATGTCCTTGGTTTTATTTATTAATCACCTCTTAAAAGCTATAAATATGACGTTAAAACCTTATATAATTACACTGTGTTTAGTAATGATTATGCCTTTTGTATTAAACGCACAGCAGTTACAAAAGACTGAAGATTTATTTTTAAGTAAAACACATATTGTAAATACAGACACGCTACAATACAGAATGCTTTTGCCTAAAGGGTTTTCTGAAGATAAGTCGTATCCAGTAGTTTTAGCTCTTCATGGGGCAGGAGAACGCGGCAACGATAATAAGAAGCAATTAGTAAATGGTAGTGATTTATTTTTAAAGGAAAGTACACGAAATACTTTTCCAGCAATAGTCATTTTTCCACAATGCCCTGAAAATGATTATTGGGCAAAACTAGAAGCCGATCGATCAACACAACCAATAACGTTCAATTACAAATACAAAGAAACACCTACTAAAGCGATGGCTTTGGTTATGGATTTAATGGATAATATCGTAGAAAAACCATATGTAAAAATCAATCAAGTGTATGTTATGGGGTTATCTATGGGTGGCATGGGCACCTTCGAAATTCTCTATCGCAAACCAGATGTGTTTGCTGCAGCTATTCCAATATGTGGTGGTGGACATCCGAAATCTGTTATGGCATATGCTAAGTCTATCCCGTTATGGGTTTTTCATGGCGCAAAAGACGATGTGGTAGACCCTAATTTATCCATAAACATGGTATCCGCAATTCTAAACAACGGCGGATCTCCAAGATTTACACTATACGACTTTGCAAATCATAATAGTTGGGATGCTGCTTTTGCAGAACCAGAATTATTAACATGGCTTTTCTCTAAATCGAATAAAATATAATATAATGACAAAACAATTTTTTGTAAAAATAACAGGTATTCTAATTATAGCAATTACGTGTGTAAGCTGTAATTCTAAAAGCGATACAGCTATAAATTCTAAAACATCAGAAGAGAATCCATTCGCATCTAAAGTCGATTCAATTTTAAAATTGATGACTATAGAAGAAAAACTAGGTCAGTTAAATTTACCAACATCTGGCGATATTACAACAGGTGCTGCTAAAGGTTCTGATGTTGGAGAACGCATAAAAGAAGGTAAAGTTGGAGGTTTATTCAATATTAAAACAGCCGAAAAGATTTATGAAGTTCAGAAAATTGCTGTAGAGCAAAGTAGACTGGGGATTCCATTAATTTTTGGAATGGACGTTATTCATGGTTATAAAACCACATTTCCAATTCCTTTAGGTTTATCGAGTTCTTGGGATATGGAGATGATTGAAAAAACAGCTCGAGTAGCAGCGGTTGAAGCGAGTGCAGATGGAATTAACTGGACGTTTTCGCCAATGGTAGATATTTCTAGAGATCCACGTTGGGGACGCGTTTCCGAAGGTAATGGAGAAGATCCTTATTTAGGGAGTGCTATTGCCAGAGCAATGGTAAACGGATATCAGTCAGACGACTTAGCCGCAAACAATACACTTATGTCTTGTGTAAAACACTTTGCACTTTATGGCGCTTCAGAAGCAGGAAGAGATTACAATACCGTAGATATGAGTCGTATTAGAATGTATAACGAATACTTAGCGCCGTATAAAGCGGCTGTAGATGCTGGAGTAGGTTCTGTAATGGCATCATTTAATGAAGTAGATGGTATTCCTGCAACAGGAAATAAGTGGTTACTTACAGATTTACTAAGAGACGATTGGGGGTTTAATGGATTTGTAGTAACCGATTATACTGGTGTTTACGAAATGATTGCTCATGGTGTAGGAGATAAATATGAAGTTTCAGAACTCGCCTTAAAAGCAGGTGTAGATATGGATATGGCAGGAGATTCGCCTTCTGTTCCAGCGGCGTTTGTGAAAACATTAAAAACATCTCTTGAAAATGATAAAGTGTCTATGGATGAAATTGATACAGCTGTAAAACGTATTTTAACGGCTAAATATCAGTTAGGTTTGTTTGACGATCCTTATAGATATTGTGATTTCGATCGTGCTAAAACAGAAATATTTACTCCAGAACATAAAGCCTTTGCACGTAAAGTTTCTGCAGAATCTATGGTGTTGCTTAAAAACGAAGATCAGTTATTGCCACTTAAAAAAGCGGGAACAATTGCGTTAATCGGTCCTCTAGCAAAAGCTACAAATAACATGGCAGGGACTTGGAGTGTGGCTACAGATCAAGAACAATCTAATTCTGTTTTCGATGGTTTAAAAGAGGTGATAGGAGACAAAGCAACTATGTTATATGCTAAAGGAAGTAATATCGATTACGACTTAGAGCTAGAACAACGTGCTACAATGTTTGGTAAAGATATTCCGCGTGACGGACGTACAGATAAACAATTGCTAGACGAAGCGCTTCAAATAGCAGCAAAGTCTGATGTCATTGTAGCTACTATTGGAGAGTCTGCAGAATTAAGTGGAGAAAGCAGTAGTAGAACAGATCTTGGTATTCCGCAAGTTCAAAAAGATTTATTGAATGCGTTACTTAAAACAGGAAAACCTGTGGTTTTAGTACTGTTTACCGGAAGACCTTTAGTCTTGGTTGAAGAAAACGAAAATGTACCAGCCATACTTAATGCATGGTTTCCTGGAAGTGAAGCTGGTTTAGCGATTTCAGATGTGTTGTTCGGAGATGTAAATCCTTCAGGGAAATTAACCGCTACCTTTCCTAGAAATGTAGGTCAGGTGCCATTATTTTACAATCATAAAAACACAGGAAGACCGCTTGGAAATTCTGAAGGAAAATTCGAAAAATTTAAAAGTAATTATATCGATGTTCGTAATGAACCTTTATATCCTTTCGGGTATGGTTTAAGTTACACGACGTTTGATTATGCAAATCTAAATTTAGATGCTTCTGTAATAAATATGGATGGCGAAATTAATGTATCTGTAGACGTGACTAATTCTGGAGATTACGATGGGAAAGAAGTGGTGCAGTTATATATAAGAGACCTTGTAGGCTCTGTAACGCGACCTGTAAAAGAGCTAAAAGGCTTTCAAAAAGTATTAATTAAGAAAGGAGAAACTCAAACTGTAACCTTCAAAATATCTGTTGAAGATTTAAAGTTCTATAATTCAGATTTAGATTTTGTGGCTGAACCTGGACAGTTTCAAGTATTTGTAGGAACAAATTCGGATGCTCAAATGATGAAATCCTTTGAGTTGACAGAGTAAAAAAGGCCTTAATTAACTAATAGCAAGTCCTTATGCCACACATATATTTTAAGTTTTTACCCCCATATTCTTATTAATTTGTGTGGCTTTTACTTCTTAGATAACGATACCATTTCAGGTCCGAAATTCTATAGTAAGGCCTTCAGAGGAGCACATTGATTTTGAAACCAAGTCGTATTTCAGAATAAGTAATCCTTTAAGCACATCAAAAAGGAATATTTGGTCCTAGAAAAAAAACTTGAACACGAGCCAAAATGAAATACAGATCGTGCGTGTAAACCGTTTGAAAGATTAAAAGGGTAGCACGTTGTATAATGTATTAACCCAAAACGACATTAAATTATATATCATGAAAAATTTACTTTTTTTATTCACTATAATATTATTTTTTTCTTGTAATAATGAAAAGAATCGGAAGGCACAACAACCTTCTAATACAGCCGAAAATACAGAGATAAATTCTGAAACATACATTAATCCATTAGATATAGATTATACCTATATGGTTTATAATTCAAGTCAGAATAAATCGTACCGTTCTGGTGCAGATCCAGCGGTTATAGAATTTAAAGGCGAGTATTACATGTTTGTCACGCGTTCTTTTGGCTATTGGCATTCTACCGATTTGGTAAACTGGGATTTTATTAAGCCAGAACAATGGTTTTTTGAAGGTAGTAACGCACCTACAGCTTTCAACTATAAGGATTCATTAGTGTATTTTGCTGGTAATCCTGCGGGCTACGGAAGTATTCTTTATACAGATGATCCAAAAAGTGGAAAATGGGAACCGACAGCATCTATATCTACCGACATTCAAGATTCGGAATTATTTATAGATGACGATGGAGAAACCTATTTGTACTGGGGCTCTTCTAATGTGAATCCGTTAAAGGTGAAAATACTGAATAAAGACGATCGTTTTTTAGAAACTGGTGTGCGTAAAGACTTATTTAATCTCGACGAAGACGCACACGGATGGGAACGCTTTGGCGAGAATAATTTCCATCCAACTTTAAAGGAAGGCTATATGGAAGGTGCTTCTATGACCAAACATAACGGAAAATATTATTTGCAATACGCCGCACCAGGAACTCAATTTAATGTGTATGCCGATGGGGTTTATATTGGAGATACACCATTAGGGCCTTTTACATATATGAAAAATAATCCGATGAGTTTTAAACCAGGCGGATTTACAAATGGTGCAGGACATGGAATAACGGTGAAGCAAACCAACGGACAATATTGGCATTTTGCCACCATGGCGCTTGCTTCTAATTCGCAATGGGAACGTCGTTTGTGTATGTTTCCTACATATTTTGACGACGATGGCTTGATGTATACCAATACCGCTTATGGCGATTATCCGCGTTTTGGCGCTAATCATCCTACAAAGGCTGGCCAACATAATGGTTGGATGTTATTGTCTTATAAGGGTGATGTTACTGTCTCTTCTTCTTTAATGCAGATTAAGAAATTTACGTCTAATGATGATGCTGTAGAAGTCACAGAATTGCCTTTAGAAAAAAATACTGATGGTCAAATAATCTCAAAAGTATTAACAGACGAGAATCCTAAAACATTTTGGGTTGCAGAAGCCAATGATGATAAACAATGGATCACTATAGACATGTTAAAACCTGGAAACATAAACGCTTTTCAGTTGAATTTCCATGACCACGAATCAGGAATTTATACACGTACCGAAGGATTAAAACATCGATTTACAATTGAAACCTCAGAAGATGGTGTTAACTGGCAAACCGTTGTAGACAGAAGTACGAGCGAAAAGGACACACCAAATGCATACATAGTATTAGACGCTCCTGTAAAAGCAAAATATGTGCGCTACAACAATATTAAAGTGCCTGGGACAAATTTTGCAATGTCAGAATTTAGAGTCTTTGGAATAGGACTAGGAGATAAGCCAGAAAGCGTAACAGGATTTAAAGTAAAAAGAGAAGACGATCGTAGAGATGTGCAGTTTTCTTGGGATGCTGTAGAAGGCGCGCAAGGTTATAATATCCGTTGGGGAATTGCAGAAGATAAATTATATCAGTCATGGCAAGTTTACGATACAAATGAACATTTTATGCGTTCCTTAGATCGGGATACGCCATATTATTTTACTATAGAAGCATTTAATGAAAATGGAATTTCTGTACAAAGTGATATTCTATTTGCTCAATAAATCATATTGCATCTTGAGTATGTCTTAAGCATTATTTAATCAAACAAACACACTAAAACTAAAACAATGAAAAAAAGTCTTTTCTTATTATTAATCGCAGCAGTTTCCGCTTTGGGAGGCTTGTTATTTGGTTATGATACAGGAGTTATTAACGGGGCACAATTTTATCTTACAGAATATTTTCAATTAAGCGATGCTTTAAAAGGATGGGTTGTAGGAAGTGCGCTCTTAGGTTGTTTTGTAGGAGCCATTATTGCCGGACCGTTAAGTGTTAAGATTGGTCGAAAAAAATCTTTAATTATATCGGCTGTATTTTTTACGCTTTCGGCCTATGGTTCAGGTTTACCAGAACTGTTTCCGCAAACGGTAAGTATGTTGGTGGTTTTTAGAATTATTGGAGGTTTAGGTATTGGTGTGGCGTCTATGAATGCACCTATGTATATTGCAGAAATTGCACCTTCTAATATTCGTGGCCGTATGGTTACGTATTATCAATTAGCCATTGTTATTGGTTTTTTTGTCGTGTTTCTTGCAACATATTTTATTGGTAGTGATTTAAGTGTTGCCGAGAATATAGAGTTTGGATGGCGTCGTATGTTTTGGTCGGAGTTAATCCCTAGTATTTTGTTTTTAGTGCTCTTATTTATTGTGCCAAAGAGTCCAAGATGGTTGGCTTTAAAAGGAAGGGATAAAGATGCTCTAGAAGTTTTACAAAAAATTAATGGAGACGCACTTGCTTCAAAAGAAATGGCCAATATTAAGGCGTCTTTAAACGAAGCTAACGATGGTGTTGAGGTGAGTTATTTCTCCAAAGCAATTCTAGGAATTATAGCAATAGGTACCGTGCTTTCGGTATTACAACAATTTACAGGAATTAATGCGGTATTGTATTATGGTGCAGACATATTTGAAAAAGCACTTGGTTTTGGAAAAGAAGATGTGCTTTTACAACAAATATTACTGGCCTTTGTGAATTTAGTGTTCACTTTTGTCGCCATGTTCACTGTAGATAAGTTTGGAAGAAAACCATTACTATACATTGGCTCGGTTGGGATGATTATTGGGTTCTTGTTATTAGGAATTACATTACAGCAACAAAATGTTGGGATGTTATCATTAATAGGAGTTTTGGTATTTATAGCTTCTTTTGCCTTGTCTATGGGGCCAGTGGTTTGGGTTTTATTATCCGAGATGTTTCCGAATAAAATTAGAAGTGTTGCCATGTCTGTGGCTGTGGGGGCACAATGGGCCGCAAATTATGTCGTGTCCCAGTCGTTTCCAATTGTTATGGGAAGTGAAACAAACAATAGTGCGCCTTGGCACGGTTCTTTACCTTACTATATTTTTATAGCCTTTATATTAATAATTGTATTTATCACGTATAAATTTTTACCTGAAACAAAAGGAAAATCTCTTGAAGAGATTGAGAAATTCTGGAAAGCCTAGCGCGTTGGTTTAACTTCAGATTCGCAAAGTCAAGGCTTACCGAACATAGAAAAAGTCCCATGCATTTATTGCATGGGACTTTTTTTGTGAATAACGGCTTATTGCCAATACTGGTTTAACAACAACCGCCACCTGGTGTGCAGGAATTAGCTTCTGTAGATGTTGTAGTAATCGTTTCAAGGCCACCTGCCTTCTCGGCATATACGGTAACGCTAAAGATACCTGTATTACCTTCGTTAAACGCAGTGACTTCTTCTGCAGTTAAATATTTTTCTAAAATATCGTTAGGAATTACAATGGGTTTTTCCTTTTGTATGGTCATGTTTTTAAATCCTTGATCTGTGATAAGTTGTAAATATTCAGATTTCTGAATAGCTCCCGCCACACATCCTGCGTACATTTCGGCATCCTCTTTTAGCGCTTTTGGAAGATCTCCAACCAATACCACGTCAGAAATACTAAAGTGACCATTCGGTTTTAAAACACGGTGAATTTCTGAAATTACTTTGGTCTTGTTAGGTACAAGGTTTAAAACGCAATTACTTACAATAACATCAGCAACATTATCGTTTACAGGCATATTATCTATGTCTCCGGTTCTAAATTCTACATTATTATAACCTAATGTATCAGCATTTTTACGTGCCTTTTCTATCATAATCGGAGTGAAATCAATACCAATAACTTTTCCTTCTGCACCCGTTTCGTGTCTGGCAACAAAGGCATCATTTCCAGCACCAGAACCTAAATCGATAACTGTATCTCCTTTTTTAATTTTAGCAAACTGTGTTGGTAATCCACAGCCTAAGCCTAAATCCGCATCTTCAACGTAACCTCCAGTTTTGGAGTAGTCGTCCATCATAATATTATACACTTTATTGCTAGATGTTGTAGCGCCACAACACGACGACGCATTTTCTGCTTTGCCTTGTTCTGCAATGGTGGTGTATCGTTCTTTTACTATATTCTTTAATTCTTGCTCTTTGTCCATAGTCGTATTGTCTAGTGCTTGTGAAGCAGGTTTGAATTTAAATGATGTTAATAATTAAACACGTGATAATTGTATATTGTAATATTACGATTAAGTAAGGAAATGAGCAAAATTTTACACGGATTTGTGATTTTTTTAAGGTTAGATAAATTCCTGTATTTTGATTAAATAGACGGTGCGAATTTTAAAACTTGCGTTGTTTGGCAAATAATAATAGTTAATCTTTTAAGCTAATTTCTTTTTCTTAATTTTACGCTCGAAAATTTGAGCGCGGATTAAAGAAACGGTGCTCATCAATAAAAATATCTTTATTAATTTAATTTCCCAATCCCCTAAGTATGTTAGACGATTTCCTTTTTTATGTGCAATATGGTGTTAATCATGTATTAGATATTAATGGTTACGACCATGTATTATTTCTTTTAGTCTTAACCGTATCTTATGTGTTCAAGGATTGGAAACGTGTATTAATCTTGGTTTCACTTTTCACTTTAGGGCATACTATTTCTTTAATTTTAGCAGCGTATGGTGTGGTGCAAATTAATGGTGTTGTGGTCGAGTTTTTAATTCCGATAACCATTCTTATTATGGCCTTGTCTAATATATTTACTGCAGGTAAAACCATAAACAAAGGCGTGGGTGTATTGTTTTTCTCGGCTTTATTTTTCGGAATTATTCATGGTTTAGGATTTGCAAGAGAGTTTCATTTACTAATAGGAGGAGCAAGTAATAAATTAGTACCATTATTGGAATTTGCTCTAGGGATTGAAGTCGCCCAAGTTATTATTGTATTCGTTGTTTTATTGTTTAGCTATATCATGCAAACGGTATTCCGATTCTCCAAGCGAGACTGGGTTTTAGTGGTGTCTTCTATTGTAATTGGTTTGGTTATTCCTATGATTATGGAAAACGAATTATTAGCCTAGAACACAAAGTTTTCTCAAAATTTTAACGAATTACCGTTGTTACTAAAAAGTTAACGGATTATCTTCGTTAAGAGTTCTTTAGATTTAAAAGAATAAGGTCGAGGTTTTTACTTTATTTATATGCAATACTAGGGGCTCGCTCTAATTTAAATTTTTTTAATGCCAAAAAAAAAGCAACTTAAATACGATAAAGCTTATTTACGTATAGCAAGAGAGTGGGGGAAATTATCGTTTTGCGAACGCAAGCAAGTGGGAGCCGTTATCGTGAAAGATCGCATGATTATTTCTGATGGATTTAACGGAACACCTTCCGGATTTGATAACTTCTGTGAAGATGAAGAAGGCTACACAAAGTGGTATGTTTTGCATGCCGAAGCAAATGCCATTCTTAAAGTTGCAGCGTCCACACAATCTTGTAAAGGGGCTACATTATACATTACACTTTCGCCATGTAAGGAGTGCAGTAAATTAATTCACCAAGCAGGAATAGTAAGAGTCGTGTATTGCCAAAAATATAAGGATAATTCCGGGTTAAGCTTTTTAGAAAAAGCAGGCATAGAAATAGAATACATCGAAGATTTATCTGCATAATGGCTCTTAAAAAAACATACCTGCCTATAATTATTGGCGCAGCAGTAGCTGTGGGCGTACTTATTGGTGGTAAGTTAAATTTTTCCGATACTTCCGATAGGTTATTTACCTCCAATAGTAAAAAGGAAAAACTAAACCGACTTATCGATTATATCGATTACGAGTATGTAGACGATGTAAATACCGATAGTATTGTAGATGTTACTGTAAATGGTATTCTTCAAAACTTAGATCCGCATTCGGTTTATATTCCTAAAGAGGATATGGAAAGCGTTTCAGAGAACATGAAAGGGGATTTTGTTGGTATTGGTGTGCATTTTTACACCTATAAAGATACCGTAACAGTGATTAGAACCGTAGATAATGGTCCTAGTGATAAGGCAGGAATACTTGGAGGAGATCGTATTATTTTAGCCGATGGAGATTCGCTTTTTGGCAAGTATCTTGAGGATATAGATATTATTCATCGTCTTAAAGGGCCTAAAAATTCTAAAGTAAGTTTAAGAGTGTTTAGAAAAGACACCAATCAATTTTTAGATTTCGATGTCGAGAGAGATATTATTCCTATTAAAAGTGTAGATGCGAGTTATATGTTAAGCAATACACTTGGTTATATTAAGGTGAATCGCTTTGCTGAATCTACATACAGAGAATTTAAAAATGCTTTATTAGATTTAAAGTCTAAGGGAGCCAAGGAAATTACAATCGATTTAAGAGATAATCCAGGTGGTTTTTTAGGCGTTGCCGAGCAAATTGTAGATGAATTTTTAGAGGATGAAAAACTAATTCTTTTTACAAAAAATAAAAGAGGAAATATAGACAATACCTACGCTACTGATAAGGGGGATTTTGAAAACGGGGAGGTATATGTTTTAATTAATGAAAATTCGGCTTCGGCAAGCGAGATTGTTGCTGGTGCTTTGCAAGATAACGATAAAGGGACTATTGTGGGGCGCAGGTCGTATGGAAAAGGTTTGGTGCAACGCGAAATGGATTTGGGCGATGGTAGTGCTGTGCGTTTAACCGTTTCTAGATATTATACGCCTACAGGACGCTCTATACAGCGTTCTTACAGTAATGGAAATAAAGATTATTACGACGAATATTTCGAGCGTTTAGAAAGCGGAGAGCTATTAGATCCAAGTAAAATAAAAGTATCAGATTCTTTAAAATTTACAACGCCTAAAGGCAAGGTGGTATATGGAGGTGGCGGTATTATTCCAGATGTCTTTGTGCCTATAGACTCCAATATGGAAAATGAAACCTTACTGTTTTTAGAACAACGCGGTTTTATAAGCTATTTTATTTTTGAAGAATTAGAGAAAGATAGGCACATCTTCGATATCTATAATAAACGTGATTTTATAGACAATTATACTGTTGAAGACGATTTGGTTCTTGAGTTTCAAGATTACTTAAATGCCCGAACAGCAGCTAATATAACTTTTGTGTCTTATCAAGACGAAGTGAAATTATTCTTAAAGGCTATTATTGCCGATCAGTTATTCGGAAAAGGGGCGTACACCGAAGTCTTTAATAAAGACGACGCTATGCTAAGGGAAGTTATAAAAATAAGCGAGCAGCATTAAAATACATTAACGCTGCCCACCATTCTTAATTCTTATAATATATTTAGTTCTGCTTTTTAAACTTTTCTTCAATACGTTTAGACGTATTCAGGATAACTAACAAAACAATAGCGCATAATAACGCCATTATAGTGATTAATGCTACAATGCTTTCATCTCCAAAGGGATTGTCAAAATTAATTTGAGTCAGGTTGAAAACAATAAGTGCCAGGGCGATTACCGATAATATTATTGATAGTATTTTCATATTAGATAAATAAAGCTTTAATGTTGTGTGCAAATAATTTCACAGCGATGGCTAGCAATATAACTCCAAAAACTTTACGAATTATATTAATTCCTGTTTGTCCTATAATACGTTCTATAGCAGACGATGTTTTAAGTACAATGTAAATTAAAATAACGTTTGCTAAAACTGCAACTATAATGTTTTCTGTTCTAAACTCTGCTCTAAGCGATAATAAGGTTGTTAAACTACCAGGACCAGCAATAAGCGGGAATGCTAACGGAAACACCGTAGCCGTAACCGAACTTTGTTCTTCCTGCTTATAAAGTGTAATACCTAATATCATTTCTAAGGCGATAAAAAACAGTATAAATGAACCTGCTACAGCGAATGAATTTACGTCTATTCCAATTAATTTTAGAATACTATTTCCTAAAAATAAGAAGACAATTAAAATGACACCTGCGATAATAGATGCTTTTTCACTTTGAATTTGTCCCATTTTTTTACGTAAATCAATAATAATAGGGATGTTTCCTATAATATCTATTACAGCAAATAGTATCATAAATGCTGTGAATATTTCTTTAAAATTGAATTGCATAATTTTACTTCTTGATTTTATTTTTTTTGCAAAAGTACTAGATTAAAACAGACTATCTGTATTAATTAAATATAAAGTTTGTCTATTTTTGTGGCATGTTTCAAATAGGAAAAACCATAATTTCAGAAGAAATTATAGAGAAGGATTTTCTCTGTAATTTGTCAGCTTGCAAAGGTGCTTGTTGTATAGATGGCGATGCAGGCGCACCGTTAGAACAGGATGAAGTAAAGATTCTGGACGATATTTATTCAAAAGTCAAACCGTTTTTACGTCAGGAAGGTATCGATGCTATCGAAGCTCAGGGTACATCTATAGTGACAGATTTTGGCGAATTGGAAACACCTCTTATTAATGGAGCCGATTGTGCCTATGTTATTTTCGACGAAAAAAAGACTGCGCTTTGTGCCATCGAAGAAGCCTATAATCAAGGTGAAATATCATGGAAAAAACCAGTGTCTTGTCATTTATACCCGATTCGAATAAAAGATTTTACCGAGTTTTCTGCCGTTAATTACGATCGTTGGGAAATATGCGACGATGCTTGTACGCTTGGTCAAGAGTTGGGCGTGCCCATCTATAAGTTTGTAAAAGAAGCTTTAATTAGAAAGTTTGGCGAAGATTGGTATATGGAACTAGAGAAAGTTGCCGAAACTTATAAATAGAGGCTCTTTAAGGATAGCATAGTACAATAATACAGTCCGTACTTATTAGTTTGGTTGTAGTTATATAAATTAGGAAGTAAGGTACAGTCTAATACCATAGGGTTTATAGCCTGTTTTAAAGCCGTCTAGATTTAGGAATACGATATAAAAAAAAGAAAGCCGTTTAGTTAACTAAACGGCTTTCTTTTTTATACTCGAAACGATGCGAGGATAATATGCTCTATTCCTCTTCTGGCGAAGTAGACTCGTTAATGATTGTCGAAATAGAAGTTCCGTCATGTGCATGATAGTACTCTTCTAATAAATTCATTGTAGCGGTTAACAAGTCTTTAGTTTCTAACAATAAACTAAAGTATAAAGTCGTGTTTTTAGGACTCACTTCTTCTGTTCTTGTACGCTCTACTTGTTTCTGAATTTTTTCTGTAATTTCTTTATATAACGTTTCTTTCTCACTTAATATATTTCCAATTTCTTCAAAAGAACTGGTTTCAAATGCTTTTTGCGTTTTATTGAATAAGTTTTCAAATAACGAATCGATTTGCTTAAGTTCTTTTATCTGATTGAATTTAAGTTTTTTGTGATTGTTGTTTACGTGTTTATAACTTACTTTAGAAATGTATTCTAAAGACTGCGTCATATCCTGTAAGTATCCCAATATGTTAATATAGAAGTTACTTGCCGCAACACTAGAATCGTCTAAGTTTTTAATAAAATAGAAGATGTTATCTCGTAACTCATCTATCTCGTTACCTAATTTATCAACTTGTTTTTTATTCTGCTTTAAAGCTAGGTGATCTTGTTTAGATAGTCCGTTTATAGCGCCCGTGTAAATTTTGTTAACACGTTTTATAGCGTTAGAAATGTTTTTAGCACTTTCGTGTATAACACCTTGAATCGAGCTACTTTCTGCCCTAATTAATTGATGCTCTGCCTTAAGCTCTTTTTTCTTCTTATTAAGTTTTAAATAGTTTCTTATTAGTAATATCAGTGCAATTAATAATAAGATACCAACCATAGATGGAACGTGTAAGTTTATTAAATATGCGATAATGGCAGCCGAAATAAAGGCGATAAAAGCAGTAAAGAACCAACCTCCAATTACGTTTAATACACCGGCAACACGATATACAGCACTTTCTGCTCCCCAAGCTCTATCGGCTAAAGATGTACCCATAGCCACCATAAAAGTAACATAAGTTGTAGATAAAGGCAGCTTCATAGAGGTTGCAATAGATATAAGTACACTAGCAACCATAAGGTTTACAGCGGCACGAACCATATCAAAAGCAGGTAATTCGTATTTTTTATCTTTATTCAGGGCGATGGTTGGTTTTTCAAAACGCTTATCTATTTTCTCCTGAGCTTTACCAGGAATTATAGAATTAAAAACGTAAGAAATACCTACAGCGGTTCTCACTAAACCTCGAGATAAGAAGTTAGGTTGAAAACGTTCCTTAGTGGTTGCATTTTCCGAAGATAAATCGATAGATGTTTTTACTACAGCCTTGGCTTTGCTAGAAAACCACAAAGTCGCAATCATTACCATTCCAGAGATAAAAAGCAGTAATGTAGGTGTTCTAACCGCTTCGGCTAAAACCTCCATACTAAATTGATCTGCTGGTATTCCAGACGTAGACCATACCTGATACGATTGCCAAGCAGCGATTGGTACTCCAATAAAGTTTACTAAATCGTTTCCTGCAAAAGCTAGTGCCAATGCAAAGGTACCCACGATTATAATTAATTTGTAAATGTTTAGTTTTAAAACCGCAATATATAAATAGGAGATTGCAGTCCAGAAAATAAAACTTCCTAGCAATATAAATAGAACGTGATTTTCTAAATAATGAGATATGGTTAAACCGTCTAAAATGGCATAACTTTCTTCAGCGAAAGAGGTCCCTCCAATACCTTTAATAAAGATAAAATATGAAATTGAAGAAATAGCTACACCTCCAAAAAGTGCACCTACCCATTTTGCTTTTTTAATGAAATTATAAGATAATAATAAACGCGTAACCCACTGTACGGCGGCACCGACAGAAAAGGCTATCACAACCGATAGTAGTATTCCTACTATAATTTGTGTGGCTTTAGAGGTGTTTATATACGTTACTAAATCTAAGAAACTACCACCATCGTGACCAATTTTAATTAAGGCAATCGCAACCGAAGCTCCTAATAACTCAAAGACTATAGATACCGTTGTAGATGTAGGCATCCCAATGGTATTAAAGAAATCGAGTAATAATATGTCTGTTATCATTACCGCCATGAATATAATCATGATTTCACTAAACATAAACTCGCTAGGGTTAAATATTCCTTTTCTAGCGACTTCCATCATACCGCTAGAAAAGATGGCTCCTATGGCAACCCCTAAACTGGCAATAATCATTATAGACTTAAACGAAACTGCTTTCGATCCTATAGCGGAATTCAAAAAGTTTACAGCATCGTTACTTACTCCAACAACTAAATCTGCTATAGCCAAAACGCCTAAAGCAACAATCATTAATAGATATATATTCTCCATTGTTAATTTTAATAATAGATTGCAAATATCAATAGTGTTTCGGACTGACACGTTACGTTAATGTTATGATTTTTAATAAAATTGGAAGTCTTAATTGAGGTCATTTTATAGGTTTTTGGTGATGAGGTTTGTTATTTTATTTCATTAAAATTAAACCAAATGTTGATGATATTTAAGGCATTAACTTTAAATCTTGAATAGTTTGAATTGAAATACTGTTTTAATTATTTATATTTTAAATACATCTATAGTGTCCCTTAAATAGTGTCGTTTTATTTTAAAAGCAGAAGATACCATTTTTAATTTAAAATAGTGATGTTGGAACGCGGGGAATTATACAGTTGTATTTTTTTAGCGGACACTTATTTTTTTAGAATAATAATAGTGTAAAGGAGGGTGAAAAGGAGTCTCTAATATTTACCTATTAACAGCAGTTACCTTGTAACGTTTTTTATGGAATTCCGGTTAACAGCTGTGATTGCAAGGTTTTATTTTGTATTTTAGGAGGTATAAAAAACAAGAACTGCCTTAAAAAAGACAGTTCTTTACTTCATGATAAATAGTCGACAAAAACTAATAGATTATATGAATACTGCAAAGAAACGGATTCTCTTTTATGTAAGTGTAACCCTATTATTATGTTAGTATTAAGTGTCTTTTTGTAATGTTAACATAGTATTTGGTTGAAAATCAGTAAAATAAGCTTCAATGTTAAATTAATGTTACCAAATGATTGCCTGAATGTTAATAATTGATTATCTTTGAGGTATAATTAAAAAAACACGGACTATGAAAACGAAAATAATATTTGCTCTTGCTTTACTAATGGGAGTAGTAACATTTGCACAAGATAAAAGAGAATTAAAACTTAACGAAGGCACTCAACTTATTGAGGCCACGTATTTCCA
Organism: Formosa bonchosmolovskayae; assembly: GCF_051016085.1. Classification (GTDB taxonomy): domain Bacteria; phylum Bacteroidota; class Bacteroidia; order Flavobacteriales; family Flavobacteriaceae; genus Formosa. The sequence goes on along the minus strand of NZ_CP174605.1, from coordinate 921,343 downwards.
CGAGAATGGTGTTATAAGCCAAACAGGATTTTATACGCTAGATGGTAAGTTACAAGGAGAATGGAAACAATATGATGCTTCTGGTAAAAAACTTACTGCTGCAAATTATAATAACGGAGAAAAAGTTGGAAAATGGTTTTTCTGGGGAGAAGATACTTTAAAAGAAGTAGACTATTCTAACAACGCTATTGCTAGTGTTAGTGAATGGAATAACAAATCTACCCGTGTAGTAAGTCAATAAACCAAACGATATAATATACGAAAAAAGCATCCTGTTAAGGATGCTTTTTTTATATTAATAATTTGTGTTGTAAAAGAAAGGCTTATAAAGAAGTTGCCCAAGAGAATGTTGCAACATCTACAGTTGCAGCACCATCGTAAAGGCTGTTTTCGTTAGCTACTTCACCATTAATAGATACGTTTGTTATAGGACCATCGTTAGCCATGTCTATAATTGTAGCGTAACCTGATAAAGATAAACCAGTGATAGTTGCTCCAGATTCAGCTTTAAACTGTAATGCTTTACCTGCAACAGTAGAAACTGCAGTGAAGTTTACAATTGTAGGGTTGTTATTTAAACCATCTGCTTCGATAGCTGTAGAGAAACCTGCTTGGTTATGAGATACGTATGTGTTTGTTAAAGTACCATTCCAACCTTCTGTCCAGTCGATAGCATCATCTTCTAAATCTTGTACGTAAACATTAGTTGCATTTACCGTTCCTCCGAAGAATTCGATACCATCATCTAATCCACCTAATAAAGCTACATTGTTAATAGAAGTTCCACTACCAACACCGTAAAGTGTTAAACCATTATATTGAGAATCTGCGTTAATTTGAGCACCAGATTGTTTGATAACTAAGTATGCGATAGATCCAGAGTTATCAGTATCATTAGTACCTCCGTAGATAAGTCCACCTACTTCTGCAGTAGCATCTGTACCAGCAGTAGTAGTAGCATCTCCTAAGATAACTAAACCTCCCCATACACCAGTTTCAGATGTTGGTGCCATTACTACAGGATTAGATTCTGTTCCTTCAATAAAAATTTGAGCTCCTTTTTGGATAGCTATATAAACATCTGTACCAACTCCAGTGTTAATTGTTGTTCCAGCAGGAATAGTTAAAGACGCTCCGTCTTCGATACTTAAAATACCAGGTAGGTTATAAGTAACAGATGCATCTAAAGTCATGTCTTCATAGATAGATCCTGTTAAGATTGAATTGTTTCCAGCTTGAACCCAGTCAAACATACTAGCGTCTACAGTAGCAGGACCAGTGTAACCATCTTCTAAATTTGCAACTTCACCATTTATAGAAATGTTAGCTAAAGGACCATCATTTGCCATGTCTAAAGTAGTGTCATATCCGCTTAAAGAAAGACCTGTAATAGTTGCTCCAGATTCAGCTTTAAATTGTAATGCTTTTCCTCCAACACTAGAAACAGCAGTGAAGTTTGTAATTGTTGGATTTCCATTTACACCATCAGCTTCTATAACTGTAGAAAAACCAGCAACAGTGTTTAATACATAAGTATCTGTTAAAGTACCGTTCCAACCTTCTGTCCAGTCGATAGCATCATCTTCTAAATCTTGAACGTAAATGTTAGATGCGTTAACTGTTCCTCCAAAAAATTCAACACCATCGTCAGTACCATTTAAAATAGCTACGTTAGAAATTGAAGTTCCAGAACCAACAGCGTAAAGTGTTAAACCGTTATATTGAGAATCTGAATTAATTTGAGCTCCAGATTTATTGATAATTAAATAGTTAATAGAACCTGAGTTATCTGAATCGTTAGTACCTCCGTAAATAAGTCCACCTACTTCAGCAGAAGCATCTGTACCAGCAGTGGTTGTTGCATCTCCTAAGATTACAAGTCCACCCCAGTTTCCTGTTGCAGTTGGTCCCATAACTACTGGAGAATCTGCACTACCATTAATATTAATTTTACCACCTTTTTGTACAGCAATGTAAACATCTGTTCCAACTCCTGTTGTAATGTTTGTTCCTGCAGGAATAGTTAAAGTTGCTCCACTTTCTACGCTTAGTCTTGCAGGAAGTGTGTAAGCCGTTGATGGATCAAGAGTCATGTTCTCGGTAATAGAACCTTCTAATACTGAATCATCAGTACCACCTCCACCGCCTCCGGTAGAATCATCGTCACTACTACAGCTAAAAGCGAATACATTTAATACCGCAATTGCGCTTAAAATTGAAATTTTTCTAATTGTCTTTTTCATTTTGTTATGTTTAAATAAATTTAATTCTAAAAGTTAATGTTTACTCCTAAGGAGATTGTAGCTCCGTTTTTATATGATCTAATTGTTTCTGTACTTTCTGTTCCTGTTGCAATACTTCTTACATCCTGAGTCCTTTTAATTTCTGGATTAAGTAGGTTGAATGCTTTAAAGCTTAAATCGATATTGTCTGAAAGTTCTTGGCTAAATGTTGCATTTAATACCACAAAACCTTTTTCTATAATTTCGTTGTTGTATAAGTTAGATTGTGTTGTTTGACTGTCTGGAGCACTTCCTAAGGCATAAATTTTATCTGATGCATAGTTTCCAGAAATGTTAGCGTTAAATGCTCGCTCCCAGTTTGTAGAAAAGTTTAGGGAAGCATTCACGATATAGTCTGAAGCACCTTCTAACCCTATTTCATCTTTACCGTTATAGGTAAACGTATTTGCGATACTTCCGTTGTAGTTATAAAAGGTTCTTAAATCTTGAGTATGCCACATTCTTGTGAAGTTGAAACCTAAATCTAAATTGTAACCATTATCTTCTGTCGAAGATACTAAACCTAGATCTGCTTCTAATTCTAATCCAATAACTTGTGCTCTATCACTCGTGTTGTAGAAAGAGAAGTATCCTGAAGATCCTCTATCTAAAGTTCTGTTTATTGGGTTGTCTATGTACTTATAAAATCCAGTTGCAGAAATAAGTTCTTTTCTAGAAGGAAAAAGTTCCCATTTAATATCGAAATTATAAACATTACTTGCTTCAAGACCCGTGTTACCAACTACAACTTGATTGGTTGGAGATACATATCCAAAAGGAGCTATTTCTTTAAATTCTGGTAATGTGATTGTTTTACTAGCCGCTAATCTGAAATTGTTTTTTTCATTTAAAGCATATCTTACATTAAGGGCTGGGTAAATATTGTCGTAATTTTTAGTGACACTTCCATCTCTTCCACCTGGTGCATTTCCTACGTTATAGTCTACTATAATTTCGTCATTTTGGTAACGTGCTCCTAAAATGAAGTTGAATTTATTTATTGAGTAATTAACGCTTAAGAATCCTGAAGCAGAATTTAATTCTCCATTATAGGTATCTGGTAATTGTTGCACTAAACTTAATGACCCGTTATCGAAGTTTTCTTGAGTGAATACAGAACCTATATCGTCTATTGATGGAGGAACAACTTGTCCTGGAGCACCTATTTCATCGACACCGTACACTTGCGATTCGAAATCTCTAGTTTTATATCGGTAGTTACCTCCAACTGTTAGTTTTAATGAAGAGATAGTGTCGTTTTCGAATACGTTAAACACATCTTTTATACGTGCGCTATATTCAGAGTCTTCAATATCTTGAAACGATTTTCTCTGTTGTGTACCACCTTGGTTTGCTAGTTCAATAGTTTCAGCTTCTGTATCTGTAGGTTTTTTTATGTTAACCTCGTTTCTAATACGGTTAGGCTCATCTGCATCCATTTGGTTGTATCCGTATCCCCATGTCAAGTGGTTTCTTGTCCCAATTTGATGGTCTCCCATAATTTGATTAATCCATAATCGTGTTTGTATGGTGTTTTGGTCTACTACATATTGGCTATAGCTGTCTGGATCGTTAACTTCTTCAAAGACAAAACCATCGCGATTTCTACCTGCTTCAAAAACCTGATCGGTCAATTTATTAACAAATAAGCTTAATGCTCTTACGTTATGATTATCATCAAAATCGTAAGACATATCTACAAGACCAGTAGTACTAATTGTGTTACTGTAGTTTGTAGCATCTGTGTAATTTACGTCTAAAAGGTTTCTGTTGAATTGTTGGAATGTACCTTCGTTATATTCAAAATCGCTAGATTGAGAACCACTAAACAAGACTTTAAATTTATCTCCTATTTTAGTTCCTGCAGTTAAGGTGTAACTATAATCTATTGGCAAAGTAGTGCTTTCTGTATCCCAAGATTGCTGAGTGATCGCATCTTTTGTAGTCATATTACTAGAATAGAAACCAAAAGAAATATCGTCTTGGTTCGCTGTTCTTTTAAATTTACTTTGTCCAATAGCCTGTGTATTTAAACCAGATTCGAAACCAAACTGAAGTTCATTAATACCATTTAAGCTTCTAGAAGTAATATCGATACTTCCTGAAGATTGGTCTGAAGAATTTTCTGGCGAAAAGTTTTTGCTTATCGATATACTTTGTACAAGGCGTGTAGGGAAAAGACCTAAGTCTATGTTTTTCTTGTCCACATTGTCAGAAGGGACAGTCATTCCGTTTAGCGTTGTATATAAATAACGATCTCCTAAACCTCTTACGTAAACGTCTCCAGAAGCTTCACTACTTGAAACACCAGAGATTTTAGTAGCGGCAGTTGCGGCATCGCTTACTCCTAATTTAGCTAATTCTATAGAACCAATGCTTTCTTTAATTTCTACAGCATTTCTTTGTTCTAGCAGTAAGGCAACTTCGCTATCTTTTCTAGACGTTGTTGTTATTACTATTTCGCTTAATGCGGCAGCACTTGCTCCCATTACTACGTTGGCTTCCGTTACTTTACCTACAACAACAGTAAGCGGAATTTCTTGAGTTTCATACCCTACAAAACTATAAATTAAGGTATAAGTTCCAGGCTCTAAATTTTCGAAAGCGTATAAACCATCCATATCAGATGTTGTACCCTTGGTGGTGCCTTTAATTAAAATGTTTGCAAAGGCAAGCGATTCGTTATTGTACTCTTTATCTGTTAATTTACCTACTATCGAACCGGTGTCTTGAGCGTAAGAAAACGCGGTCGTTAAAAATACTAATGCTATTAAAAATTGTTTCATTTTGTCGTTTATTTTCACAAGGGCAAATAAACTTCTGTTTTTCCGAATCTTCTAGAATCACGGGTTAATGATAAGTGATAAAAAAGTTAATTTAAAGTTAGAGAATCTGTCAAGTTTTCGAATTCTGTAAACATTCTGTTAACATTGAAGCTTTAAAAAAGTGTTATCAATCGGGCTAGAAGTACTATGTATATTAGAAAGTGCTATATTGCGCTTACTAAAATACTATTATGAATTGGGAACAATTATTATCTCTAAAACGTTTTGGAGATGTTAATAAACGGTTAAGAAAGGACCAAGATGAAACGCGATTGGGGTTTGAAGTAGATTACGACCGTGTAATATTTTCGTCAGAATTTAGAAGTTTACAGGATAAAACACAGGTGATACCAATGTCTCAAACAGATTTTGTACACACGCGATTAACTCATAGTTTGGAGGTTAGCGTGGTGGCGCGATCCTTAGGACGTAAAATAGGAGAGAAGCTATTAGTGAAATACCCAAAGCTTAAATCCGAACATGGTTACTTGCCAAACGATTTTGGAGCCATAGTTGCTTCGGCCGCATTAGCTCACGATATCGGGAATCCGCCATTCGGACATTCGGGTGAAAAGGCTATTGGCGAATTTTTTAAAACAGGAGCCGGACTTAAATTTAAAGACGAGCTTACGCCTAAACAATATCAGGATTTATGCGATTTTGAAGGGAATGCTAACGGATTTAAAATCTTAACTCAGAGTCGTCAGGGGCGTGTAGGAGGTTTGCGATTGTGTTATGCAACCTTAGGCGCATTTATAAAATATCCCAAAGAATCTTTACCTAAAAAGCCATCGCAACAAGTGTCCGATAAGAAATACGGATTTTTCCAGAGCGAAAAAGATGCTTTTTTAGATGTGGCTCAGGAATTGGGTTTAATTAAGACAGGTACTTCTGACGATGTGAGTTTTAAACGACATCCTTTAGCGTTTTTAGTAGAGGCTGCAGACGATATTTGTTATACTATTATCGATTTTGAAGATGGTATTAATCTGGGTTTAATTGAAGAAGAATTCGCTTTAGAATACCTTATTAAATTAGTGAAGGAGGTTATCGATATTAATAAATATCATCAGCTAAATAATACCCAAGATCGTATTAGTTATTTAAGAGCTTTGGCTATAAACACCTTAATTAATGAAGCTATTTCCGTTTTTGAAGCTAATGAAGAAGCTATTTTAAACGGTACATTCGGAATTTCGCTTTTAGATAAAAGTAAATACGAGGCTCAAATAAACGATATTATTAAGATTAGTATCGATAAAATTTATCAATCTCAAGAGGTTTTAGATAAGGAAATTTCTGGTTATGCCGTGATTTCAAAATTATTAAATACATATATTACGGCCGTAAATAATGGCTATAATCACAATGCGTCGAGCTATGATAAGCTTATTTTGAAGATTCTTCCAAAAACCATTAATTTCAACGAAGACGATTTGTATTTAAGATTGTTAAACGTCTGTCATTATGTGTCACTATTTTCTGACAGCCAGGCTATTCTTACCTTCCGAAAGTTTTCGGGCAAGCATTATTAATTAAGATCTTAATTTTTGCATGGCTTGATTATTAGTTTATTTTTGTAAAAAACCAAATATTTATGAATAAAAAATTACCACTCGTATTAGGGCTAATAGTGAGTTTGTCCTTTACTTTTAGTTGCTCTAATAGCAAAAAAGACAACGACACTAAAACGCTTTCAATTACCGAAACAAGAGCTTTACATAAAAAGAATTTGGAAAGCAGTCCTTTTAAAGCAACTAAGGATTTATCTAAAAAAGATCGTGCAGCTAAAGGTTTACCACCAAAGCGTTTTATGGAACGTTTATGGGAGCTAACTATGAACCCGACTTTAGGTAAACCAACACCAGAAAACCTAGCGGTTATTCAAAAAGAATTATTAAACGAACGTACTGCAGGTTTAGCGACAGGTCGTGTTCCTGGAGACGATTCTAATAATAACTGGGTAGAACGTGGACCAAACAATGTAGGTGGACGTACACGTGCACTTCTTTTCGATCCAAACGATGCAACTAACGAAACTGTTTTTGCAGGTGGTGTTAGTGGTGGTTTATGGAAAAACACAAAAATATCAGATCCAGCAACAGTGTGGACAAGTGTTGGTATTCCAGAAAATTTAAATATAACATGTATTACTGTAGATCCTAATAACTCTAAAATTATGTACTTAGGTACAGGAGAATCTTATGTTTCTGGAGATGTTAATGGTAATGGAGTTTGGAAATCTACAGACGGTGGAAATTCTTGGAATCATGTTTTTGGTGGCGCTGAAGGCGAAACAATCTTACAAACCGATTCTGAAGTTGTTATTAATTCTCCTAGTAGTATTGCCGGGTCTTATTTATCTATAAGTGCCAGTTTCGGACCAAAAGCAACAACTAATATTACAGAAAATTTAGTATTAGTAGATGCTGGTGGAGCAACAGCAACAGAAGGCTGTACTGCTTTAGTCAATGGATCAGAGATTAATGGAAAAATTGCATTAGTATACCGTGGTAACTGTGATTTTACCGAAAAAGTAATTAATGCACAAAATGCAGGAGCAAAGGCTGTAATAGTTATTAATAATGTAGATGGTTCTCCAATATCTATGGGAGGTGAAGACTTAGCAGGTGTTATTAACATTCCTTCAGTAATGATTACTATGGACGCAGGAAGTAAATTAGTCGCAGAGATGAGTGCTGGAAACACTGTTAATGCTACGATTACTGCTACTGCTGGTGAGTATGCTGGATTCTATGTTTTAAAAGGAAATCAGCATGTTAACGATATTGTTGTTAGAGATAATAATGGTGTTTCTGAAGTTTACATAGCAGCAGGGGCAACTTTTTATAGCGATGCTTCTCCAAGTACACTTTTCGGACCTGACGATTATGGATTATTTAAATCTACAAATGCTGGTGAGTCATGGAGTTTATTAGGTTTACCATTAACTTCATCTGGAAATCGTTACGAGCCAAATGATATTGAAATAGGAGCAGACAACACGGTTTGGGTAGCTTCTAAAACGAATCAGATCAATGGAGATGGTGGCGGTGCTATTTTTGCATCTACAGATGGTAATGCATTTGTTTTGAAAAAATCATTAGCAGCGAGACGAACTCAAATTGCAGCATCTCCTACAGATGCCAATAAATTATATGTATTGGCAGAAGGGTCTAATGTTCCTGTTGTCATGGTAAAAACTACAGATGGTTTTGCTACTACTACAGATTTAACATTACCAGATGATGCAGATACAGGTATAAATGCTAACGATTTTACTAGAGGTCAAGCCTTTTACGATTTAGTTATAAAATTAGATCCTACAGACGATGAAAAAGTATTCGTTGGAGGTATCGATTTATTTAGCAGTACAGATGGAGGAAATGCATGGACTCAATTATCTCATTGGTTAGGAAATTATGGTTTCCCTTATGTTCATGCAGATCAACATGCTATTGTTTTTGGAAATGGAGACTCTTCAAAAATGTTATTTGGTCATGATGGTGGAGTAACGTATTCAGCAACGAGTGGGACACTTCCAATGACTAGAAATAACGGATATAATGTAACGCAGTTTTATACTGTTGGTGTGGCTCCAACTCAAGCAATTGAAGGCGATTATTTCGCAGCAGGAGCTCAAGATAACGGGACACAATATTTTGCAAATTCAGCTGCGGGAATAGGTGCTTCAGACGAGCTTACCGGAGGTGATGGTGCGTATACATTATTCGATGAGGATGGTACAGATACGTATGTTATTACAAACTATATTTATAATATCTCTATTGTTAAGTACGATTATAAAACAAATGTATTCACTACTATTAATAGTGAGCGTGACGAAATCGGAGAATTTATTAACCCACAAGTTTTAGATTCTAGATTAGATCTTTTGTATTCAAATTATTCATCAGAAACAGAAAATGCAGTTAAAATTTATAGAACAAAAGGGAATGCGCCTTATGCATTATCTACTTTAAAAAATGCTTTATTGGATTCACCAGTATTAGCCTTACAAGTAGATCCTTATGCGACAAGTTCTAGTGGTTTAGTGTATCTTGGGTTAGAAAACGGTAAATTATTAAAAGTAGAAAACCCTATTTCTCCATTCGGAAAGCGATGGACAGAAATTACAGGGCCATCATTTGTAGGGAGTATTTCTGATATCGAATTCGGACAAACATCAAACGATATTTTTGTAACCTTCCATAACTACGGTGTAAATAACATTTGGTTTACTAACGATGGAGGTACAACATGGAGCCAGAAAGATGGTAATTTACCAGATATGCCAGTAAAAGCAATTTTACAAAACCCATTAAAAGCAGACGAAGTTATTGTTGGAACAGAACTTGGAGTTTGGTACACAACAGATTTCTCTAGCGATTCTCCACAATGGAAATCAGCATTTAATGGTATGAGTAATGTAAAAGTAATGGACTTAGACTTAAGAGACGATAACACGATTTATGCAGCGACTTACGGTAGAGGTGTATTCTCAGGGAAATTTACTGGTGAAGCTTTAAGTATCGAAGAAAATGTGTTAGCATCTGGGATTTCTTTATATCCTACTGTGTCTAACGGAGAATTCCAAGTGAATTCTAAAACAAACCTTGGTGAAGTTAATCTTCAGATTTTTAATTTAAGCGGACAAACCGTTTATGTGAAGGATTTAAATTTAAGCGGAAACACTGCAAGCGATATTAGTATTAATGTGGCTTCTGGAGTGTATTTAGCGAAATTTACAGAAGGTGGTACATCTACAACTAAAAAGTTTATTATTGAATAATACTAAACGATTTTTAAATATTTTAAAGAGGAACGCTAGTCGTTCCTCTTTTTTGTTTTAATAACAGCTTATTTTATAAACTTTTTAATAGTAAAGTTGCCAAAGAGGTGGCGTCAAGGTTTAACGACTTCTGAAGTTCTGTAATAGATCCTTGTTCAATAAATGTATCAGGAATCCCAATAGTTTTAATAGATGCGGTGTAATTGTGTGTCGCAGCAAATTCTAAAACGGCACTTCCAAATCCGCCTACAATGGTACCATCTTCAATAGTGAATACTTTAGAATAAGTTCCTAAAATGGTATGCAATAAGTCTTGGTCTAAAGGTTTTACAAATCTCATATTATAAACAGCGATGCTATTTTGTTCGCTTTCGCTTAACAGATTTAGAGCGTCTTCAATATTATTAGCCATGGTTCCTATACTTAATACGGCAATTTTTGTTCCGCGTTTAAGCGTTTCGCCTTTACCTATTTCTATCTTTGAAAAGGGCTGTTTCCAATTGAGTTCTCGTCCTCTACCACGCGGATAACGAATGGCAATAGGATGTTCTAATCCCAATTGAGCTGTGTACATAATATTGCGTAGTTCGATTTCGTCTTTAGGTGCAAAAATAATCAGGTTAGGTATGCATCTTAAATAGGCCAAATCGAAAACACCTTGGTGTGTTGCGCCATCTTCTCCAACCAATCCTGCGCGATCCAAGCAAAAAATAACAGGTAAATTTTGAATAGCGACATCATGAATAATCTGATCGTATGCGCGTTGTAAAAATGTAGAATAGATATTGCAAAACGGCATAAATCCTTGGGTGGCTAATCCAGCCGATAAAGTCACAGCATGTTGCTCTGCGATCCCGACATCGAACGCACGATCTGGAAATTCGTTCATCATAAATTTTAAAGAACTTCCTGTAGGCATAGCGGGAGTAATACCTATTATTTTTTCATTGGTTTTGGCTAATTCCACAATAGTGTAGCCAAAAACATCTTGAAATTTTGGTGGTAATATGGTGTTTGACTTTGCAAACAGATCGCCTGTTTTGGCATTGAATTTTCCGGGAGCATGATATTTTACTTGGTCTAATTCTGCTTGCTTTAATCCTTTCCCTTTAGTGGTTATAAGGTGTAGGAATTTAGGGCCTGGAACCGTCTTTAATCGTTCTAATTCCGAAATTACTTTTGGTAAATCGTGCCCATCTATAGGTCCTGAATAATTAAAATTGAGGGCTTCAAAAATATTATCTTGTTTTTGAGTACCGCGTTTAACATTGGTTAAATACATTTTTAAAGCGCCAACACTCGGGTCTATTCCAATGGCGTTATCATTTAAAATAACTAATAAATTCGCATCGGTAACACCTGCATGATTTAAACCTTCAAAAGCCATACCGCTAGCAATAGAGGCATCGCCAATTATAGCAATATGCTGTTTATTAAAATCACCTTTAAGTTTAGAACCAATAGCCATGCCTAAAGCTGCCGAAATGGAAGTAGACGAATGTCCCACGCCAAAAGCATCGTATATACTTTCGTCACGTTTAGGAAAACCGCTTAATCCTCCGAGTTGCCTGTTGGTATCGAAAAGCGCTTTGCGTTCTGTTAATATTTTATGCACGTAAGCTTGGTGCCCTACATCCCAAATTAAAATATCCTCCGGTGTATTAAACACATAGTGCAAAGCAATAGTAAGCTCTACAACGCCTAAACTGGCACCCAAATGTCCTTCTTTTGTAGCTACTATTTGAATAATGAAATCGCGTAATTCTTTGGCGAGTTTTGGTAAATCTTCTTTAGGCAATAATCGAAGATCTTTTGGGGAATTAATATGTTGTAGTAAATGTGTCATACAGATACAAATGTACGTTTTGAAATTGTATTTTTACATTATGGAAAATATTTTTGATGATTCTTATTTTATGAAGAAAGCGCTTCAGGAGGCTGAGGTCGCTTTCGATAAAGGGGAAATTCCGGTTGGTGCTGTTATTGTTATCGATAATAGGATTATAGCACGAGCACATAATTTAACCGAAACTTTAAACGACGTTACAGCGCATGCCGAAATGCAAGCGATTACAGCGGCAGCTAATTTTTTGGGTGGAAAATATCTTAAAAAATGTACGTTATATGTCACCTTAGAACCTTGCCAAATGTGCGGTGGTGCCTTGTATTGGAGTCAGATTTCGAATATTGTTTATGGCGCGAGGGATGAATCGCGAGGTTGTATTAATTTAAATACAAAGTTGCACCCTAAAACTGTTGTAAAAGGTGGTGTCATGTCCGAAGAGGCTTCTGTGTTAATGAAGCGGTTCTTTGTGGAAAAACGGAATCTGAATTAGAGTTTTCTTTCGTCTCCTTCTCGTTCCCGCATTTTTTCTAAATTCTCCTTAGTCAACATATAATCTTTGGGATCCTTGTCTTTCCATCGGTAATAAGAAAATATAGGAAATACAACTAAAAATAAGCCCACAACACCAAATCCAATAAGCTTTTCGGAGTTCGGGAAGTCGAATATTAAACCTGAGAAAATGCTTCCAAAGGCAAGAAGACCTAATATAATGATGAGTTGCTTCATGTTAATTTGTACTATTTATTACGTGGTATCTTTGAGCCGTTAAAAGTACCAATTACTTATAGATATTTTGTTGTTTACATCTCTTATAATATTAAATGCGATACTATTTAATAGGGTTTAGATGCTAAGTGATGTCGTGTGGTGTTATAGGTTTGGCGTAACTGTTTCAAGTTTAATGCACTCAAAACTTTAACTTGTAAATTCTATAAGTTGATGTCTGTAAGCTGTTAAGAGCTTGGATTTAGAGATGTAGCCATAGTATTTTTCATCTTTAATTACAGGTAAATTCCATGCACCACTCGTTTTAAATTTATCCATAATTACGTTCATAGAATCTTTATCGTAATCAATAAGACTTACAGGAACTTGCATCAAGTTTGAGACCGTAACGGTGTCGTACTTATCTATGTCAAACATAATGTGTCTAATGTCGTCTAACCTTAACGATCCTAGAAATTCATGGTTGTCATTAACAACAGGAAAATGATTTCGTGATGATTTTGACACTGCATTTTTTAAAATATGCCCAAGTTTCATATCGGGTTTTAAAATGATAAAATTTTTTTCAATCACCTTATCAATATCTAAAACCATGAGTACGTTTTTATCTTTATCGTGAGTCATAAGTTCGCCACGTTCGGCCAATCTCATGGTATAAATAGAGTGAGACACATAGTGTTTTGTAATCGCAAACGAAATGGCAGAAACTATCATTAAAGGCACAAATAATTCGTAGCCACTTGTAATTTCAGCAATAAGGAAAATCGCTGTAAGCGGTGCATGAAGTACGCCAGCCATAAGTCCGGTCATGCCAATGAGTGTAAAATTGGTTTCGGAGACATGAAAACCAAATCCTATATTGTTAATTATTTTAGCGCAAGCATGTCCTAAAGTCGAACCCATAACAAGGGTTGGGATAAAAATACCACCTACACCTCCGGCTCCAAAAGTAGTGGTCATAGCAATAGCTTTAAATGCCGAAATCCCTAACAGTAAAATAATAACAATCCAAATGTTTGATAAGTCTACATTAAAAGGCGTATGCCCAATGGCGGTAATGTGATCGCCCTTTAAAAGATTATTCATAAGACCGTAACCTTCACCGTAAAGTTGAGGAATAAAAAACAACATGGTACCAATGGCAACACCTCCTATTAAAAGACGTAAAGCACGACTTTCAAATTGTTTAAAGAAGGCTGTAATGGCGAAAAATACTTTCGAAAAATAGATAGATGCCAATGCAGTAACCAAACCTAGCAGGATGTAAAACGGGATGTCTTCAACCATAAATTGTTCTATCAATTTAAAATTAAGTAGAACATCGGTTCCTAAAAACAAATAGGAGGTGACCACAGCCGAAATAGACGCTAGTAAAAGCGGAACTAGAGAAACAAAAGCAATATCCAGGCTAAAAATTTCGACAGCAAAAACTATTGCTGCTAATGGCGCTTTAAACATGGAAGCCATAGCACCGGCAGCCGCGCAACCTATTAAAAGCATTCGGGTTTTTGTATTCATATGAAACAATTGGGCGGTGTTGGAACCCAATGCTGCACCTATACTAACGGCAGGCCCTTGTAGTCCTACCGATCCCCCAAATCCAGCGGTTAATGGCGCTGTAATTAGTGAGGCGTAAATGTTATATCTAGGAATGATACCATTAAGTTTTGAAATGGCATGCAAAGTCGATGAAATGCCGTGTCCGATATGTTTTTTTAGCCAGGTTTGTTTAATGATGTAAACCAATAGTAGTCCAATAATTGGAAGTACAAAGTATAAGGCGCTCTCAGAGTCTTTAAATATATCTAAGTCAAAAAGCGAGCGAATAAAATAAGTTAGATTTTTAAGAATTACCGTGCCCATTCCAGACAAAAAGCCAATAAGTATACTAAGGATATAAACAAACTGACGTTCGGAAATATGTTTGTATTTCCAAATTAAAAATTGACGAAGAAGGTTTTTTGTGCTAAATGGCATAGTATAAAAATACTAAAAAAAAAGCGCGTTATTAAATTTCGTTTTCTGGCGTTAGCTTGTAAAATTAATAAGCTGACGACGATACGCGGTAAGTAATTTAGATTTTGAAATGAATCCGATATATTTATCATCTCTAATAACCGGTAAGTTCCATGCCCCCGAGTCTTGAAACTTCTTCATGATATCTTTCATCCTGTCGTTGTGTAAATCGATGATTTCGGGTGGCGCTTGCATTACATCACGAGCAACGACTTCTTTATATAAGGTTTGATCGAACATAATGGGTCTAATATCATCCAGCAGAATAATACCCTCAATTTTCTTAGTCTTCACATTAATAACTGGGAATATATTTCGATTGGACTTCACAACTGCCTTATGCACGATGTCGCCTAAGTTCATATCTGGACTAACTTTTACAAACTTGGTTTCAATTAAAGCTTCAATGTTCATTAACGTTAATACGGCCTGGTCTTTATCGTGTGTAATTAAATCCCCTTTTCTAGCCAACTCCATGCTGTACACAGAATATGGTAAGAAGTATTTGGTAACAATAAAACAAATAACAACCGTAATCATTAACGGGATAAATAATTTATAACCACCAGTTAATTCTGCAATTAAGAAAATAGCGGTTAGTGGTGCTTGTAATACACCTCCAAGGACACCTGCCATACCCACTAAAGTGAAATTACTCTCGGATAAGTGCAATTTAAAAAAGCCTAAGGTGTTTATAAATTTAGCAAATCCGAAACCCAGAACAGAGCCCATAAATAGGCTAGGGGAGAAAATACCTCCAATACCTCCGGCGCCAAAAGTAAGCGCACTTGCAATCACTTTAAACATAATTAATCCTAATAATAAAGCTAGAATGGCCCAGTTATTTGTAATGTCTATATGTAAGAAGTTATCGGTAACAACATCGTTAAAATTACCTGTCACCATATTGTTTATAACTTCGAATCCCTCACCATAAAGTGGCGGAATAAAGAACACGATAACACCAAGACCTGCTCCACCGAATAACAATCTTTTTATAGGAGACTTAATTTTGTCAAAAAAATCGTGAAAGAAGGCATAAACTTTAGTGAAGTAAATGGATGTTAATGCGGCTAAAATACCAAAAGCGATAAAGAAGGGTACTTGTTCTAATGTGAAAACATCTACCAATTGAAAAGGTAAAATGGTATCCGATCCGTAAAAGAAATAGGATAATAATACACCAGAAATAGACGAAATTAAAAGTGGAAGTAAAGAGATTAATGTTAAATCTAAACTAAATACTTCTATAGCAAAAATAATGGCGGCAATAGGTGCTTTAAATATGCAAGCAATCGCACCTGCAGCGGCACATCCCATGAGTAGCGTACGTGTTGCTTGGTTGGTGTGAAATAATCTTGAAATATTAGAACTTATCGCTGCGGCTGTAGATACTGTTGGGCCTTCTAGTCCGACAGAACCTCCAAATCCGACAGTAAGTGGAGCGGTAACTAAAGCCGAAAACATTTGATATTGTCTCATAATTCCTTTTTTCTTCGCAATGGCGCGGAGTGTCGAAGGAATTCCATGACCAAATTCTTGGCGAACAACATATTTTTTTACCAAATACGTTAATGTTAAACCTACTAGAGGAAACAGAAAGTAAAACGGGTGATGATACCCACTAACCACTTTAGTTTCTATGAGATGTTGAATGTAGTGCGTAGAATTTTTAAGAATTACAGCACCTAAACCTGCAATTAAACCGACAACAATACTTAAAAAATACACAAAATTCCTATGGCTAACATGTTTCGTTTTCCAAAGAAGAAATCTTGTAAGCAGCGATTTTTTTTGAGTTGGCATAATTAAAGTTTAAAAATCCCGCATAGGCGGGATTTAATTTTTTATGATTTTATGTTTAATTTTAAGCTAAGCTCGTCGAGCTGTTCATCGTCTATTCTTGATGGCGCATCTATCATGACATCTCGACCAGAATTGTTTTTTGGGAATGCAATAAAATCCCGAATGGTTTCTTGTCCGCCTAAAATGGCTACCAAGCGGTCTAGACCAAATGCTAATCCACCGTGGGGTGGTGCACCATATTCAAACGCATCCATTAAGAACCCGAATTGTGCTCTTGCATCTTCTTCAGAGAAGCCTAAGTGTTTTAACATGATGGCTTGCGTCGCTTTATCGTGAATACGAATAGAACCTCCTCCAATTTCGTTACCATTTAAAACTAAATCGTAAGCATTTGCTTTTACTTCTCCAGGATTAGTATCTAGTAATTCTATCTGACCTGGTTTTGGAGATGTAAATGGGTGGTGCATGGCGTGGTAACGCTCTGTATCTTCATCCCATTCTAAAAGCGGGAAGTCCATAACCCATAGCGGAGCAAATACTTTAGGGTCTCTTAATCCTAAACGTGTTGCTAATTCCATACGTAATGCGCTTAACTGTGCACGCACTTTATCTGTTGGTCCAGAAAGTACACACACTAAATCGCCTGCTTTGGCATTTGTAATTTCGGCCCATTTTGCTAAATCGTCTTGATCGTAAAATTTATCTACAGAAGATTTAAATGTTCCATCTTCATTACAACGTGAATAAATCATACCTAAAGCTCCAACTTGCGGACGCTTTACCCATTCGATTAATTTATCTATTTCTTTACGAGTATAACTGTTTCCACCTGGAACTGCGATACCAACAACCAATTCGGCATCATTAAAAACTTTAAAGTCTTTATGTTGTGTTACCGCGTTTAATTCTCCGAATTCCATTCCGAAACGGATATCTGGCTTATCGTTTCCGTATAAACGCATCGCATCGTCGTAAAGCATTCTTGGGAATTTTTCAATCTCTACACCATTTACTTCTTTAAGTAAGTGACGTGTTAAGCCTTCAAAGACATCTAAAATATCGTCTTGCTCTACAAACGCCATTTCACAGTCTATTTGTGTAAATTCTGGCTGTCTGTCGGCACGTAAATCTTCATCTCTAAAACACTTTACAATCTGGAAATATTTATCCATACCTCCAACCATAAGCAATTGCTTAAAAGTTTGTGGCGATTGTGGTAAAGCGTAAAATTGTCCTTCGTTCATTCTAGAAGGCACAACAAAATCACGAGCCCCTTCTGGAGTCGATTTAATTAAGTATGGAGTTTCCACTTCAATAAAGTCTTGATTAGAAAGGAAATTTCTAACCTCTTGAGTCACTTTATGACGGAAAATTAAGTTGTTTTTTACAGGATTACGACGGATATCTAAGTAACGATATTTCATACGTAATTCTTCTCCACCATCGGTTTTATCTTCAATAGTGAAAGGAGGCGTTAAAGCCGTGTTTAAAATAGTTAGTTCTGAAACTAAAATTTCGATATCTCCAGTAGGAATATTTGGGTTTTTAGAATCACGCTCTATAACTGTTCCCTTAACTTGAATAACGAACTCACGACCCAATTTCTGAGCCTGATCCATCATGGCTTTAGGTGTGCGTTCTTCATCAAAAATAAGTTGAGTAATACCATAACGATCTCGTAAATCTACCCAAACCATAAATCCTTTATCGCGTACTTTTTGTACCCAACCTGAAAGTGTTACTTCCTTATTTATATGAGACGATCTTAGTTCGCCACAATTATTACTTCTATACATATCTAAATTTTTGCTGTGCAAATTTAATGAAGATTAATGATTATAAACTAATAAATCCGAAGCATTATACCTCGGATTCATTAGTTTGCATATTACAACCTTTTCGTTAGTCGGCTACCTTTGCAATTCGTTTTTCAGATAACCACATTTTAAATCTTGAGGTTAAGTAGAAAAATACAGGAACAACAATTAAAGTCAGGAATGTAGCTACGAATAATCCGTAAATTACGGTCCAGGCTAAAGGTCCCCAGAATACTACGTTATCTCCTCCAATGTAGATGTTAGGATTAAAATCGCTAACCAATGTAAAGAAGTTAATGTTTAATCCAATTGCTAACGGAATAAGCCCTAAAATAGTGGTGATTGCCGTTAATAATACGGGACGTAAACGTGCTTTTCCAGCATGTACAATACATTCGTATAAATCGTCATGCTCTAAATAGTCGTCATCGTCTATGTCTAATGCAATTTTCTTTCTATCTATAAGGAGTTGCGCATAATCTAGAAGTACCACTCCATTATTTACAACAATACCAGCCAGCGAGATAATTCCCATCATGGTCATCATAATAACAAAAGGATCTCCTGTAAGAACTAACCCACCAAATACTCCGATAAAACTTAAGAAAATAGCCAACATAATTATTCCTGGCTTTGTTACAGAATTGAATTGGAAAATTAAGATGAAAAAGATAAGAGATAGTCCTGTAAAGAAGGCTCCCAATAAGAATTTCATTTGTTTATTTTGCTCTTCAATCTGACCTGTATAATCAATTTTCACATCGGCAGGTAAACCTTTAAAGGCTTTCATTTCTCTTTGAATTTGACTTACAATAGCAGCCGCATCTGTAAATCCTGGAGATAGCGCAGAATACACTGTAACCACACGTTTGGTGTCTTTGTGTTTAATGGCACTATATCCTGAAGTATTACTTTGTTTAGCAACCGCCGACACTGGAATTTCTTTAATTTTTCCAGTATTGTCTCTAAACGTAATTTTCTGATTAAAAATTGCACTCGTATTATATCTATTGGCTTCGTTAAAGCGCACATAGATATCGTAATCGTCTCCATCTTCTTTATACACGCCAGCTTTACTACCAAAAATAGAATTACGTAACTGTGTACCTACTTGACTAGCACTTACGCCTAGTTCTCCAGATTTTGCACGATCTACTTCTACCAACATGGTTGGTTTTCCTTTGTTAACATCAATCTTTAATTCGTCGATACCAGGAATATTTTTTTCGTTGATAAAATCGCGCATGTTTTGAGCTAGACCTATAAGTTGGTCGTAGTCGTTTCCTTCTATTTCAATGTTAATAGGAGAACCTGTTGGTGGTCCGTTTTGGTCTTTTTCAACCGAAATTAAAATTCCCGGATAAATACCCACTAATGCCTTTTGTACTTTCTGACGTAACAATTCACTATCTGCACCACGTCTAAATTTGTACTCGCGCATAGAGGCTGTAATTTTGGCTTTATGAGGCATTTCTGCCGCCGAACCTCCATCGGTTTGCGGATTTCCAGCACCTTCACCAACTTGCGAAACCGCACTTTCTACTAAGAAATTATAGTCGCCATCTTTATACATGTCGTCGTCTAAAACGTCATAGACTTTCTTCTCTATTTCCTTAGTGATGGCATTGGTTTTTTCGATATCTGTACCTTCAGGATATTCTATATATACAATAATTTGATTGGGTTTATTGTCTGGGAAAAATTCAACTTTTGTACGTTGCGATTTTAGCGATGCACCAAAAGCAATAAAAGAAACAATTAAACCTACAAAGGTGATAATGGTAATAAATGCAGGCCACCTTTTACTTAATGCACGACGTAATTCACGTTCGTAAAGATTTTCGAACTTAACCAAGATTTT
This sequence comes from Formosa bonchosmolovskayae, assembly GCF_051016085.1. Taxonomy (GTDB): domain Bacteria; phylum Bacteroidota; class Bacteroidia; order Flavobacteriales; family Flavobacteriaceae; genus Formosa. The sequence goes on along the minus strand of NZ_CP174605.1, from coordinate 901,372 downwards.
AGTTTGGAACGTATTGGCCATTTTACGTAAAAATAGTCTGTAAATCCATAGCATTGCTGAGGTGAACAGCATTAAACCTCCTAATCCTCTATAGTCTCCTCCAAATATTAATATAAGTATACCAATAACTGAAATGATACCAGTTACCGCAACAATATTCTTTAATGGCATATCTACATCTTCAATAGTCATGAATTTAGAAACCAATACCGAGTTAAAGAAAATAGCAACGATTAGTGATGAACCTAATACGGTAGACAGCGTGATTGGGAGCAGAATCATGAATTTCCCCATAACTCCAGGCCAAAGTCCTAACGGAATAAACGCGGCAACGGTTGTTGCTGTAGAAATGATAATAGGAAAAGCGATTTCTCCAATTCCAACTTTAGCGGCTTTCTTCCTGCTCATGCCTTCTTCATCCATTAAACGATATACGTTTTCTACAACCACAATACCATTATCTACCAGCATTCCTAGTCCCATTATAAGACCAAAAAGTACCATGGTGTTTAGTGTGTAACCCAATAAGTCTAATATCATTAAAGACATAAACATAGACATCGGGATGGCGAAACCAACAAAGAGTGCGTTTTTAAATCCTAAGAAGAACATTAATACTGTAATTACCAGGATAACACCAAAAATAATGTTGTTTACAAGATCGTCTACTGCCCCAATAGTTACCGAAGATTGGTCGTTTGTAATGCTTACGGTTAAATCTTGTGGGAATACATTTTCTTTAGTATCTGCAACAATTTGCTGAATTTGCTCTGCAGCATCTACCATGTTTTTCCCTGCACGTTTTTTAACATCTAACATGACAACACGATGTCCGAATTCTCTAGCATAAGTTGTTCTGTCTTTTTCTTTAAACGTTACGTTAGCAACATCTTTTAAGTATATGGGATTTCCATTATCTGATTTAATAACGAAATTATTTAACAGTTGAGGGTTTTCAACTTCACCTAAAATTCTAATCGTACGTCGCTGTCCGCTTGAAATTAAATTCCCTGCAGACATGGTTACGTTTCCACCACGAACGGTATTAATAATATCGTCGAAACTAACTTGGGCCGCCATCATTTTATAGATGTCTACCGCAATTTCTACTTCTTTTTCCTGAGCACCACGAATGTCTACTTGTTTGATTTCTTGAAGGTCTTCAATTTCATCTTGAAGGTATTCTCCAAAATCTTTTAATTTATCTACCGGATAATCTCCAGAAATATTAATGTTTAGGATAGGCATTTCTTCCGATAGGTTTAAATCGAAAGCATTAGGCTCTACCTTAGCATCGTTAAATGTAGGCCAATCTTCTCCGGCTGTTTCAGAATCTATTTCGTCTTTAACCTTTTGTTTTGCGGCTTCTACAGAAATATCTTCGTCGAATTCTACAATAATCATAGAATAATCTTCCTGAGAAGTAGACGTAATTTCTACGACATTACTTATGGTTTTTAACTTGTCTTCTAAAGGGTCTGTAATAAGCTTTTCAATATCTTCGGCTGTATTTCCAGGGTATATAGAACTCACGTATATCTTGGTTTCTACAACTTCAGGAAAGCTCTCACGAGGCATGTGGTAATAAGCAGTAATTCCTAAATAGAAAATTACAGCCATAAGCACATATATCGTGGTTTTGTTATTAATTGCCCACGACGACATTCCGAATTCTTTGTCGATTTTCTTTTTGTGTTTTGTCATGATTTAGGCTTAATATTTAATAACTTTTACTGTTTGTCCGTCTCTAACACTACGCGCACCTTCTTTAATAATTTCTGTACCTGCTTCGATACCACTTAATACTTCAATAATGTCGCCTTGTGTTTTTCCAGTCTTAATAATTACACGCTCTGCAATACCTTCGTTATTGTCTTCTTTTTTAGTAATCGCATAAATATATTGTTCTCCGTTTGCATTTTCAGAAATGATACTTAACGGAATTAACAACGCGTTTTCATTGGTGTAGTCGTTAATTCTAAGCTTTGCCGTTAAGTTAGGCTTTATGTTTTTTTCTTTATTAGGTACAGCTACTTCTACTTTAAAAGTTCTGTTTGCTGGGTTAATAAAATTACTAGCCTGACGTACTTCGGTGTCTACAGAGGTTCCTAAAACAGGGAAATCTACTTTTACGCTTTTTCCCTTAACCACATCTGTAATATAGTTTTCTGGAACTTCGGTTTCAATATACATGTCTTTAAGGTTCACAATTCTAATTAATTGTGATTGTCCTGGCATAACAACACTTCCTTGATCTGTAATAATATCGTCAATTACACCTGAAAAAGGTGCTACAATTGTAGTCTTCGCTAACTGAGATTTTAATTGATTTACCGATTGTTCTTGTGCTTCATAACTTGATTTTGCTTGAAGAAACTGAATTTCACTACCAATCTTTTGGTCCCAAAGACGTTTCTGACGTTCGAAAGTGGTTTCGGCAAGTGCCAATTGAATTTCCATTTGAGCCACTTGTTGTTCTAAACCTCCATCGTCTATCTTAGCTAAGGCTTGTCCTTTACTAACCGTTTGTCCTTCTGTTACATATATGTTTTGAAGAATACCCGATGTTTCTGGGTAGATCACAATATTTTGTTTGGTTTGTACGCTTCCTTGTAATTCTAAATAGTGTACAAAGTTTTCTGATGTCGCCTTAACCGTGGTTACTAATGGCAGTTTTTTGGTATCGTCTAGCGATTCAATTTTTTCATCGATTAACTTTATCTGATTGCTTAATGCGACTTGCTGTGTTTCTAATTCGGTACGTTTTGCACGAATATTTTCAAGATTTCCTTCGGCTAAAACTTCATCTACAGATTTTTCTTTTCCTCCGCAGGAAATGAATAGTAAAGTAAGCGCGGCGATTGTATATATGTGTTTCATTGTTGACATGTTTAGTTGTTTAAGTTGCTTAATATGGCGTCTAATTCTGCTTTTTTATTTATAATATCTAACATAGATTGTAAATATTCTTGTTGTGCAGAATAAAGTTGAGTTTGTGCTTGGCGTAAATCGAAACTTGAAGAAATTCCTTCGAAAAATTTAGTTTCGTTTTTACGTTCTATACGTTCTGCTAATTCTAGATTTTCTTTTTTATTAGAATAATCTTCTATGGCATATTGGTATTCGCTTTTAGCTGTTGCGATTTGAAATTTAAGTTGTTGTTCGGTATCAATTAAATTTTCATTTGCTTTTTCTAAATCTATTCTAGCTTGTTGCGTTGCAGCCGAACGTCCTAACGAACTAAAAATTGGAATACTTAAATTCACACCAAACATAGACGATCCGTACCATTTTTGGTTGTCTTTAAAAAATCCAAATTCTTCTCCAAAAGCACTATAACCACCGTTAACAAAGGCACTTAATGTTGGTAAGCCGTCACTCATAGCTAACTTTACAAATAAGTCTTTACTTTCTACATCGTTTTGGGCAATAAGATAATCTATGGTGTTTTCTACATTTTCGTCTGCGGCTAAAGCTTCCAAAGATGTGTATTGTAGTGCTAAAATTTCAAGGTCGTCTGTAAGTGTGGTGTTTGTATCTAAATCGATTCCTAATGTAATGTTCAGCATTTGGTACGATAATACATTTAAACGCTTTACATTGTTTAAATCGCTTATTAAACCAGATAGTGTAATCTTAATTTGCTCTACACTTTCTTCTTCTTCTAAACCGTTTTCATATGTTTTCTGAATCTCATTTAAATTCGATTCTAGGATGGCTTTATTGCTTTCTAAAATTTTCAGACTTTCCTCTGTAAGTAATACGTTTCCGTAGGCGTTAATAACCGCTTTACGCACTTCAAGATCTGTTTTTACCTTAGAGTTTTCTGAAATTTGCAGATATACTTTCGCAGCTTGTAATCCTACGATATACGAACCATCAAAAAGTAACTGGTTTAGTGTGGCTGTAGCCCCAATATTCTGTTTTGGGCTAAATTCTACCGGGATAAATGTTCCTGCCGGTCCTCCAGCAATTTCTCCAGGAAGCAGTGACACTTGTTGTTTAATCCAGTTTTGATAATCTACATTGGCACTAATTTGAGGCAAACCTGTTGCGGTTGTTTCCCATTTTTGCTCTTCGGCAATTTCTATATCTCTAACAGCATTTTTTACCGTTCTGTTATGTACTAAGGCATAATCTATAGCCTCTTGCAGACTAAAAGAAGTAGGGGCTTCTTGGGCAAATGCCGAAATATTTAGGCATAAACTAAAGAATATTATTAGCGTGTTTCTCATTATTTTATTTTTGATTGTTGTGTTCTTTCATTTAAATATGTTATTCCTAAAGGGGTGCAGATACCTCTTAGATGATATTCTAGGTAGTGAGTAAGAGATTCTTCTAAGTTGAACTTGTCTGAAGGGAATATTTCGTTGTCTTTCATCGAGCCCATAGCACTAAAGTATATTCTAGAAATAAAATCTACATTTAAGTTCGTTCTATAAAGTCCAGCTTGGATACCGCGGTTTAAATTATCGCAAACGCATTTATTCATCGCTTCAAATTGCTTTTGTTTTACAATGGAATAAATTTTTGGATAGTATTTTTTAAACTGATATTCTATAGATAACTTTTGATTTTTCATATGACCGATGATAAAATCTTTGGTGTTGAAAAGTTCGTCAATAGGGTTGGCTTCTAACTTAAAGATGTCATCAATCGATTCAGAAATACATTCAAATTTGAAAATAGCAGTGGCTTCTACTAGCTTCGTCTTTGTTGCGAAATATTGGTATATGGTTTTTTTAGAGATACCCATCTCGTTGGCAATATCGTCCATAGTTACACTCTTAAATCCTAGATTTGAGAATAACTCTGCCGATTTCATTATTATTTTGTTTTTCATTCGTTTTAAATTCGGTGCAAATATAGATAAGGAAACTTTAGAAACAAATAAAGTTTCCAAAGTTTTAATTGTTTGTTAACATTGAGAAATTCTATGCGGTAATAACGTTTATTCTGTTATTTTTGTAGGATGCAAAACATACAATTTTATCAGGAGGAGTTTGTATCCTTTTTAAAAGACTATAAAACCGATAAAGAACCGGTATCCTTATACGAACCTATTACATACATTTTACATTTAGGTGGTAAGCGTTTGAGACCTGTGTTGACTTTAATGACAGCGGAGATTTTTAACACCGATTATAAAACGGCCTTACACGCTGCTTTAAGTATAGAGGTATTTCATAATTTCTCTTTAGTGCATGATGATATTATGGACGACGCGCCTTTGCGTCGTGGAAATCAGACAGTGCATGAGAAATGGGATGTTAATACAGGTATTTTGTCGGGAGATGCGATGCTAATTATGGCCTATCAGTTATTTGAAAATTACGAGCCTGAAATTTTTAGAGATTTGGCTAGACTGTTTAGCAAAACAGCTTTAGAGGTTTGTGAAGGGCAACAATACGATGTCGATTTTGAAAATCGAGACGATGTTACTATTCCAGAATATCTAAAAATGATTGAATACAAAACGGCTGTGTTAGTAGGAGCTGCGATGCAAATGGGAGCAATTGTAGCCAAAGCTTCTAAAGCAGAACAACAAGGTATTTATAATTTTGGAAGAAATTTAGGGATTGCATTCCAATTGCAAGACGATTATTTAGATGCTTTTGGAGATCCAAAAACTTTTGGAAAACAAGTAGGAGGAGATATTATAGAGAATAAAAAAACATTTTTATACTTAAAAGCATTAGAGTTCTCTGAAGCAGAACACCAGCAAGAACTTCAAGATTTATTTAGTATAAGTCCGACCGAAAGTGATGATAAAGTGAAATCTGTAAAGCAATTATTTATAAGTAGTGGTGCGGCAGAAGCGACAACTAAAGAAATTGAAAGGTATACAAAAGAAGCGTTTGCTGTTTTGGATGCATTAGATATAAGTGAAAACAAAAAAGATTTATTAAGGCAATTTGGCGAAAATTTAATGACCCGAAAAGTATAAATATTAAAATATTGAAACCGCCAGAAACAATACAAGACCTATTAAACACATCCCTGCAATATGAATTGTATGGTAATTTGGTGTTTCAATTAAATAAAGACTTTCGTTTAGCCAATGTAGATTTTGATGTCGAATCTACCATTTTGCCAGACGAATTAAAACTTCAACTGCATGAAACTGTTTTTCAGTTAATCCAGAATGCATTCGCAGAATACCTAAATCTGCTTTATATTATAGATGTATCTGAAAAACAAATTAAAAGTTTAGATGGCAGCGATACGTTAAAGCTGTCGGAACAGGTAACTTTTTTAATACTAAAACGCGAGTGGCAAAAGGTTTGGTTTAAACACCAGTATAAGTAGAAAGAAAGCAATTCATTCTATTATGTGTTGTGTTTATAAGGCCTTTTGCTTCTTATTGGAAAGGTGTTCTTTCAGGTTTTAAAAAACAATACCTAGTAACCAATATAAAATTAAGAATACAACAAATACTCCTATACAACCGCATTTACCACCTCCTATTTTTTTAGCTCCCCAGGCCGCTCCAATAAATCTAAGTAATTTTTCCATTTTTAATTTTTTCTGAAAATTATAACTTATAAACTGAAGAAATTAACCCTATTGCTTAGAAATATACTCTTATAAATGGAGCCCAAGGCGTGGCGTATATACTTTTGTCGTCGTCGTAAAGCACATCGTAGCGTACTCCAACGGTGACATTGTTGGTTTGGTACCCTATCCCTAAAAGTAGGGCGGGAGACCAATATTTTTCGTCCTTATATAGTACTCTATCATTATCGTACTTTCTATTAACGTGCAATTGTTGATATTCTCCCGAGAGCTGAATGGTTTGTATCGGATTAAATAGGGCGGTAAGTGTACCTCCAATAATAGTAGATTTATAAAAATTCTTCTGGGAGTTGTAAGTGAAATTTAAACCTGCTCCAAAAGCAAATTGAGGGTTGACTTGGTAAATAGCAGAAGGTTCTAATGTCCCACTAAAAAACTCATTTCCAAAACTTAATCCTATGCCTCCTCCAAATTTAATATTGTCTGATAAATATGAATTTTGTGCAGAGATATTCTTAAAACAAAGCGAAAATATTAGAATAAGGATTACATTTTTGATAATAAATAAGTCGTTTTTAATCATTGTTCGAAAAAAAGGTGAAGTAAAAATCTGTTATAAATATAATAAAATTACATCTAAGTTTAGTAAAATTTGTATTTTTGATAAAATTTTGTCAACGCGAGAATTTCTCAAATAATATAATGGATAAATATTCCTTTTTAAACGCAGCACATACAGCATACTTTGCTGAATTATACGATCAATATTTACAAAACCCAGACTCTGTAGAGCCCAGTTGGAGAGCTTTTTTTCAAGGTTATGATTTTGGTAGCGAAAACGATATCGTGGACGCAGAGGTTCAGGAAAATTTTTCCTGCGACCATGTATCAGAAAATCTAACTAAAGAGTTTCAAGTGGTTCAACTTATAGCGGGTTACCGTACTAGAGGGCATTTGTTTACTAAAACAAACCCTGTTCGCGATCGTAGAACCTATTCGCCAACCTTGGCTTTAGAAAATTTTGGATTATCTAATAGTGATTTAAACACAGTTTTTTCGGCAGGAGAAATTCTAGGTATAGGATCTCAAACGCTACAAGAAATTGTTAATCACTTAGAAAAAATATACTGTGATTCTATTGGTATAGAATATATGTATGTTAGAAATCCAGAACGAAAGGCTTGGATTCAAGGTAAATTAAATATTAACGACAATCAGCCAAACTTCGATGCAACTCAAAAGAAGCATATTCTTAAAAAGTTAAATGAAGCGGTTTCTTTCGAAAGTTTCTTACATACTAAGTATGTAGGTCAGAAACGATTTTCATTGGAAGGTGGAGAATCTTTAATTCCTGCACTTGATGCTGTTATTGAAAAAGCAGCAGATTATGGTGTAAAAGAATTTGTAATGGGTATGGCCCACCGTGGTCGATTAAGTACACTTACAAATATCTTCGGAAAATCGGCTAAAGATATTTTTAGTGAATTTGATGGAAAAGATTACGCCGAAGAAATTTTTGATGGTGACGTTAAATATCACTTAGGTTGGACGAGTAATCGTGAGACCAATAGCGGTAAAAAAATAAATCTAAATATTGCGCCTAACCCGTCTCACTTAGAAACAGTGGGTGCAGTAGTAGAAGGTATTGTTCGTGCTAAACAAGACGATAAATATGCCGAAGATCCATCTCAAGTTTTACCAATTGTGGTTCACGGAGATGCGGCTATTGCTGGTCAAGGTTTGGTTTACGAAATTGTGCAAATGGCACAGTTAGATGGTTATAAAACCAGCGGAACACTTCATATAGTCGTAAATAATCAAATTGGATTTACAACGAATTACTTAGATGCACGTTCTAGTACATACTGTACAGATGTTGCTAAAGTAACCTTATCTCCTGTATTGCACGTTAATGCAGACGATGTAGAAGCTGTTGTACATGCAACTTTATTCGCTTTAGACTTTAGAATGCATTTTAAACGTGATGTATTTATTGATTTATTAGGATATAGAAAATACGGACATAACGAAGGTGACGAACCACGTTTTACCCAACCAAAATTATACAAAGCAATTGCTAAGCATAAGAATCCGAGAGATATTTATGCTCAGAAATTAATTAATGAAGGGGTAATCGATAACGGCTATGTTAAGGAACTTGAAGAAGCTTATAAGGCATCTTTAGAAGAAAAGTTAGAAGACTCTCGTAAGGAGGAAAAAACAGTAATTACACCATTCATGCAAGATGAATGGCAAGATTTTGTTCGTGTTACCGAACAAGATATGATGAAGCCTGTAGATACTACCGTTTCTAAAGAAAAATTAGCGCAAATCGCAGATGTAATTTCTGCATTACCTGAAGATAAAAAATTCATTCGTAAGATTGAGCGTCTCGTGCAAACTAGAAAAACAATGTTTGAAGAGGATCGTTTAGATTGGGCTATGGCAGAGCATTTGGCTTATGGAACACTTCTGGAAGAAGGTTTCGATGTTAGAATGTCTGGACAAGATGTAGAGCGTGGTACGTTCTCTCACCGTCATGCGGTAATAAAAGTAGAAGATAGTGAAGAGGAAGTGGTATTGTTAAATAATTTGAGCGATACACAAGGTAAATTCTTTATTTATAACTCATTATTGTCAGAATATGGTGTTGTAGGTTTCGATTATGGTTATGCTATGGCGAGTCCAAAAACATTAACTATTTGGGAAGCACAGTTTGGAGATTTCAGTAACGGGGCTCAAATTATGTTAGACCAATACATTTCTGCGGCAGAAGATAAATGGAAACTTCAAAACGGATTGGTAATGTTGTTACCTCACGGTTATGAAGGACAAGGTGCAGAGCATTCATCGGCTCGTATGGAGCGTTATTTACAGTTATGTGCAAAAGACAATATGTTTGTTGCAGATTGTACTACGCCTGCCAATATTTATCATTTGCTACGTAAGCAAATGAAATCTAATTTCAGAAAACCATTAATTGTTTTCACACCTAAGAGTTTATTACGTCATCCAAAAGTAGTATCTACTGTAGATGAATTTGCAAACGGAAGTTTCCAAATGTTAATAGACGATGCGACTGCAAAAGTAGACGCGGTAAAATCACTTGTTTTTGTAACAGGTAAATTCTATTACGATTTATTAGAAGTAAAAGAAGAAGAAGGTAGAGACGATGTTGCCTTAGTAAGAATAGAACAATTATTCCCATTACCAGCGACAGCTATTAGAGAAGCAATTGCTAAATATAGTAATGCAGAAGAAGTAGTTTGGGCTCAAGAAGAACCTAGAAACATGGGGGCTTATGCGCACATGTTAATGCATTTAGATGAAGCAAAAACATTTAGATTTGCATCTAGACGTCCTTATGGAGCTCCTGCAGCGGGTAGTTCGACACGATCAAAACGCCGTCATAAAGAAGTAATCGATTATGTTTTCGATAAAACAAAAAACAACCAACGATAATTTAAAAATAAGATTAAACTAAAATATTGAACGATGATTTTAGAAATGAAAGTACCTTCTCCGGGAGAATCTATCACAGAAGTTGAAATAGCAACATGGTTAGTACAAGATGGTGATTATGTAGAGAAAGATCAAGCAATTGCTGAGGTTGATAGTGATAAAGCGACACTAGAACTTCCTGCTGAAGAAAGCGGAATTATAACGCTAAAAGCAGAAGAAGGAGATGCTGTTGCCGTTGGTGAAGTCGTATGTTTAATAGATACAAGTGCAGCAAAACCAGAAGGAGATGCACCTGCAAAAGAGGCTAAAAAAGAGGAAGCTCCTGCTCCAAAAGCAGAAGCACCTAAAGCAGCTCCTGTAGCAGAAAAAACGTATGCGTCTGGAACAGCAAGTCCTGCAGCTAAAAAGATTTTAGCAGAAAAAGGTATGGATGCCGCTGGGATAGTAGGAACTGGTAAAGCTGGTCGCGTAACAAAAGACGATGCTGTACAAGCGAAGCCTTCTATGGGAACTCCTACCGGAGGAAGTAGAGGAGAATCTCGTTCTAAATTATCTATGTTACGACGTAAAGTCGCAGAACGTTTAGTTGCTGTTAAAAACGAAACAGCGATGTTAACAACCTTTAACGAGGTAGATATGTCTCCGATCTTTACACTAAGAAACGAGTATAAAGAAGCTTTTAAAGCGAAGCATGGGGTTGGATTAGGATTTATGAGTTTCTTTACTTTAGCTGTAGTTAGAGCATTAGAAATGTATCCTGCTGTTAACTCTATGATGGACGGTAAAGAAATGTTGTCTTACGATTTCTGCGACATTAGTATTGCGGTTTCAGGACCAAAAGGATTAATGGTTCCTGTAATTAGAAATGCAGAAAACTTAAGTTTTAGAGGAGTAGAAGCTGAAGTAAAACGTTTAGCTTTACGTGCTAGAGATGGCCAGATTACAGTAGATGAAATGACAGGAGGAACATTCACAATTACAAATGGTGGTGTTTTTGGAAGTATGTTATCTACTCCAATTATTAATCCACCTCAAAGTGGTATTTTAGGAATGCATAATATTGTAGAGCGTCCAGTTGCTGTAGATGGTCAAGTAGTTATTAGACCAATTATGTATGTTGCATTATCTTACGATCACAGAATTATTGATGGTAAAGAGAGTGTAGGATTCTTAGTTGCTGTAAAAGAAGCTTTAGAAAATCCACAAGAATTTTTAATGAACAATGATGTTAAGAAGGCTTTAGAACTATAAAGCACACTCTTAATTTTCAATTATACAAAAAAGGGCAATCTAACGGTTGTCCTTTTTTTTTGTTTTAATGGATAAAAAATACAACAATATTTAATCCTATAATACTTAAGGTTAATAGCGATAACCCTATTATAATTGGTAGGTGTTGGGTTTTTGTTTGCTTTTCCATGTTAATTCAAATTTACAATTCGAGAATAAATTAAAACAAAATCCAAGGTTGTAATATTCAAGGTGTTGAAGCTTAGATGTGTAACTTTTCATCTTAAAACTAAAAACTCTGCACCATTACAATGCAGAGTTCCCTAAAATAATTCTCCCTAAGAACTAATTAATAGCCTTGTAAAGGTATGAGAAATGAGTGTGTTCTGAAATACGTAATTCTACGTATATTTATAAAAGGTCCTTATTATTAGAGGCCCAAATGAATAAAGCGTTGTGTTTTCCTTCAATATTTAACTTATTCACAATATTGCTTCTGTGCTTATCTATAGTTCGAAAAGACACATTCAGGCTGTCTGCTATTTCCGGACTCGTTTTGTTTTTAGCAATTAGCTTAATAATTTTTATTTCGGTTTTAGTAAGCTTGTCTAACACACTGGAATCTTCAGTTTTAACCGATTTTTCTAAATTGGGTTTAATATCTTGACTAAAATATGGTGTGTTTTGTATTACGCTCTCAATGCAATTTTCAATTTCCTCAACAGCAAACTCTTTTAAGATGTACCCGTAAATGTTTAATTCTTTTGCTTTCTCGTAAAGATCTTCACGCTTATCAAAAGTGATCAAGATTATTTTTGTAGGAATATTGTTTTTTTTACAATCTTCTGCTATTTCTAATCCGCTCCTGTCGGGCATTCTAATATCTAGAATGGCAATTTCAGGTTTCAGTTTTACTATTAAATTGTAAGCCGCCTGCCCATCGGTGGCACTACCTACAATATTATAGTTTATAGAAGCTAAATAGTTAGTCATGCCCTTAAGCATTAAAGGGTGATCATCTGCTATCACGATGGAAGATTTCATAATATTGGGAGTATTATTATTAAACCTTTAAAAGTACAATATCTTTTTTAAGATATAAATATTTTCGGTCGTAGTCTATAATTCCTTTTCCCTTTTTTAATATATCTGCTCCAATAATACCGTCTACAGGATTGGAATTATGACTTATTAAAGCGGTGTTAACATGTGTCATATTAAAAAGAATTAAAGTGAGTTTATCTTTTTTCCACTTACCTATTTTTATGCTGTTTTTTTTAGACAGTTGTGTTGTCATGTTTGTAGCACCTGCACCAGCGGCCTTAATTTTGGAGTCTTTAACTTTTAAATTAAAAGGTTCGATTGCTTCAAATCCGACACAAGAACTAGAGGCACCAGTATCCAAGATAAAAACGCCTTTCTTGCCATTAATAGTGGCTTTAATTTCAAAATGATTGGTTTTAGTCAGCTTCAGCTTCACTTTAACATAATCTCTTTCTAATAAAAAATCTTGAAGTGTTGTCATCTTAAAAATAATTTAGGCAAAGATAGTAATGTAAAACCATTAATTTTGCAGAATGATTATTACAGACACACATACACATTTATACAGTGAGGCTTTCGACGAGGATAGACATGATATGGTAAACCGTGCTATTGATGCAGGTATTACCCGATTTTTTATTCCAGCGATCGATTCTGCTTTTACAGAAGGCATGCTACAACTACATAAAGATTTTCCAGATCATACATTTTTAATGTCCGGTTTACATCCTACACATGTAAAGGAAAATTATAAGGAGGAATTACTTCATGTTGAAGCATTATTAAAACAGCATACATATTATGCTATTGGAGAAATTGGAATTGATTTGTATTGGGATAAATCTACTTTGGGTATACAGCAAGATGCCTTTAGAACACAAATCCGACTAGCAAAGGCAAATAAACTGCCAATAGTAATTCATTGTAGAGAAGCTTTCGATGAAGTCTTCGATATTTTAGAAGAAGAAAAAAGTGACGATTTATTCGGAATTTTTCATTGTTTCACAGGAAATTTAGAGCAAGCTAAGCTAGCTATTTCATACAACATGAAATTAGGAATTGGAGGCGTGGTTACTTTTAAAAATGGTAAAATTGACAAGTTTCTTAATGAAATTGATTTAAAACATATCGTTTTAGAGACCGATTCGCCGTATTTAGCGCCAACCCCTTTTCGCGGAAAACGAAACGAAAGTTTTTATATTTTAAAAGTTTTAGAGAAGCTCTCTGAAATCTATCAAGTGACAGAAGAAGAGGTCGCAAAAATCACTACTCAAAATTCCAAAGCCATTTTTGGTGTTTAAAATGCTGTATGACTAACTCTAGACCAAACATTTTACTTATTTACACGGGAGGAACCATTGGTATGGTTAAAGATTTTGAAACAGGAGCCTTAAAAGCTTTCGATTTTAAAAACTTGCTAGATAGAATTCCCGAGCTAAAACAGTTGGACTGCGATATTGAAACTTTTTCATTTGCAGAACCTATAGACTCCAGTAATATGAACCCGAAGTATTGGGTAGAAATTGCTGAAGTTATTGAATCTAATTACGATGCTTTTGACGGTTTTGTGGTATTACATGGTAGTGATACGATGAGTTATACTGCATCTGCTTTAAGCTTTATGTTAGAGCATTTATCCAAACCTGTAATTTTTACAGGTTCGCAATTACCTATTGGAGATTTGCGAACAGATGCTAAGGAGAATTTAATTACATCTATACATGTAGCCTCCTTACAACGCTTTAATAAACCCGTAATTAAAGAAGTTACTTTATACTTTGAATATAAGTTGTATCGTGGGAATCGCACAACAAAAATAAATGCAGAGCATTTTGAAGCGTTTGCCTCTCTAAATTATCCGGAGCTAGTGACATCTGGTGTGCATTTAAAAGTGAACTACGATTGCTTATTTAGGCCAAACATTAAGAAAAAGTTTAAAGTAAATAGAAATTTCGATACAAATATTGCACTTGTAAAGTTGTATCCTGGAATTTCTGAAGCCCTTTTGCGTACCGTTTTTAGCACAATCGGACTAAAAGGAGTGATTTTGGAATCTTATGGTGCAGGAAATTGTACCACCGAAAGCTGGTTTTTAGCTATTTTACAGGAGGCAATTTTAAACGGCATTCAGATTATTAATGTCACTCAATGTTCAGGAGGAAGCGTGCTCATGGGGCAATATCAATCTAGTGAATTGTTATTAAAAATAGGCATAATCTCCGGAAAAGACATGACAACAGAGGCGGCAGTATGTAAATTAATGTATTTACTTGGACAGAATGTTTCCTCTAAAGTATTCAAAACCATATATGAAACATCTTTGCGAGGAGAAATGACTTAAAATTAACTGATAAAACTTTCCTGTCTAAAAGATTTTTTGTTATTTGCCATACGTTAATTAAAATACAAATTATAGAGAGGTGGCCGAGTGGTCGAAGGCGCACGCCTGGAAAGTGTGTATACGCCAAAAGCGTATCGAGGGTTCGAATCCCTTCCTCTCTGCAGATAAATCTGATAGCATTTTTTGTTTTTTAATTGCAATTTTTTTATATCTTTAACACTTTAACTAATAAAATTAAGATCAGAACAAATGAAAAGATTATTTTCTATCCTAGCCATTACACTAATGGTGGCATTCGGAACTGTTAATGCAACTACAACTAGCGCTGCTACTGTAGCAACTACCGTAGTTTCTTCAATTCAAGACGATGCAGCAGCGACTGCAACTGAAGATTTAGGTTTTCATCAAGAATTAAAAAAGCGTTTTATAGAAGGAGGCGCTGGATTCATGGGAATCGTATTATTATGTTTAATTCTAGGATTAGCGATTGCTATCGAGAGAATTATCTTTTTAAATTTATCTTCAACAAACACTAAAAAATTAACTCAAAAAGTAGAAGACGCATTACAATCAGGTGGTGTTGAGGCTGCAAAGGAAGTTTGTAGAAATACAAAAGGACCTGTTGCTTCTATTTTCTACCAAGGTTTGGATAGAACCGATGAAGGTATCGAAGCTGCTGAGAAAGCTGTTGTTGCTTACGGTGGTGTTCAAATGGGTCAATTAGAGAAAAACGTATCTTGGATTTCATTATTTATCGCCTTAGCTCCGATGTTAGGATTCATGGGAACGGTAATTGGTATGATTGCTGCCTTCGATAAGATTGAAGCTGCTGGAGATATGCAACCATCACTTGTTGCCGGGGGTATTAAAGTAGCCTTATTAACAACTGTATTCGGTTTAATTGTTGCAATTATTCTTCAAATTTTTTACAATTACATTATCGCTAAAATTGATAGTATCGTTAACGATATGGAAGATGCTTCAATTACATTAATGGACTTGTTAATTAGATACAAGAAGTAATAATTTAAAACACATTAAACGATGAGTTTACATAAAATAATAACAATTATTGTTGGAATACTTTCAGTAATAGGTATCATCTTTGCTTTGATGATTATGTCTGGAAATGATAGTATGATTGACAATTTGCTATATGTTACTTATGCAGTCCTTGTTTTAATATTAGCTTTAGTTCTAGTATTTGTAATTACAGGATTGTTTAAGGGAGACATTAAAAAGACCCTATTCTCTGTAGGTGCATTTGTAGCGATTTTATTTATCGCTTACGCAATGTCTTCAGGAACAGATTTAGATTTAACTCCTTTTATTGATAAAGGAATGGATGTTTCAGAATCGACATCTAAATATGTTGGAGCTGGACTATATGCTTTTTATATCTTAGGTGCTGTTGCGATAGGATCTATGGTATATGCTAATATTAAAAAATTAATAAACTAAGTAATTATGGCAAAAAGATCAGCACCAGAAGTTAATGCAGGCTCTATGGCTGACATCGCTTTCTTACTTTTAATATTTTTCTTAGTAACGACTACAATTGAAACTGATTCAGGTTTAAGTAGAAAACTTCCTCCTATGGATGATACTGAACAACCGGATGTTATCATTAAGGAGAAGAATATCTTTCAATTACAGGTTAATAAAAATAACCAATTGTTATTGACAGCAGGAGGCGAAGAAAAGCAAATTGAGATTAGTGAGTTGCGTCAAGCAGCAGTTGATTTCTTGGATAATGGAGCTGGAGTAGGACCAAATGCTTGTAAAAGTTGTGAAGGAAAGAGAAATCCAAGTTCTTCTGATAATTTTGACAAAGCAATTGTTTCTCTTCAAAATGATAGAGCGACTAAATATGATGTGTACATCGCTGTACAGAACGAAATTTTAGCAGCTTACAATCAGCTTAGAAATAGAGAGTTTAAAAAGGCTTTTCCTAATATGGATATGAGTTTTGTTGAAGCAGATAAGAAATATTCTGATCCACGAACGTCAGCTTCTGAAAAGGAAAGTTTAAAAGAGAAAATCGAGACTATTAAAGTTTTAGTACCTCAAAAATTCTCTGAAGCAGAGCCTAAAAAGTCTAATTAGATAAACACAAAAATTTATGTCTAAATTTAAAAAGAAATCAGGAGGAGATTTACCTGCAATATCTACCGCATCATTACCGGATATTGTATTTATGTTATTATTCTTCTTCATGGTTGCTACTGTTATGAGACAGAATACTTTAATGATTGAGAACAAATTGCCAGCTGCAGATCAGGTTGAAAAACTTGATAAAAAAGATTTGGTAATGTATATCTATGCAGGTAAACCTAGTGATAGGTTTCAAAGTCAATACGGTACAGAGTCTAGAATTCAATTGAATGATAAGTTTGCAGATGTTTCTGAAATTGCAGCATTTATTGCAGCAGAAAGAGCTTCTAAACGTGAAGAATTAGTACCTTTTTTAACGACAGCTTTAAAAGTTGATAGTAAAGCCAATATGGGATTAGTATCAGATATTAAACAAGAATTACGTAAAGTAAATGCGTTAAAAATTAATTACACAACTAGAAAGGGTGATGCACTTGCTGGTTTAAAAAACTAAGTTTACTCTTAATTTTATATTATATAAAGGTGTTTTGATTTATCAAAGCACCTTTTTTATATTTATAATATATTGCTTAACCTTTGTACTAAGTTTAGTAAACTAGTCTACTATGAAAAAGTATTGCATTCTATTATTTATTCTAAGTTTCGGTATTCCTGAAACTTGTTTCTCTCAAGAAGATATTTCTATACCTACTACGGTTATAGATTCCTTGTACAAAGAAGATCAGTTCTATTTTGGACTTACCTATAATATTTTGGTAAAATTGCCTTCTGGTGTCCAGCAAACAGGTTTTTCGCTTGGTTTACAAGGTGGGTTCATAAAGGATATGCCACTAAACAAGAGGCGTAATATTGCCATTGGTATAGGCCTTGGTTATTCTTATAATTCGTATAATCAGAATATTGGTATTATTAAAGATAGCAATAACGAAGCGAATTATTTTGTGCTTGACGATACATACGAATTTGACTATAGCAGAAACAACTTCTATCAACATGCTATTGAATTACCAATAGAATTTAGATGGCGAACGTCTACAGCTTCTAGCTATCGATTCTGGCGTGTTTACACCGGTTTCAAAGTTGGTTATGTGTTTAGTCACATTAGTAACTTTAAAGGCGAGGTAGGTTCGCTAAGATATAACGATATAGAGGGCTTTAACGATTTGCAGTATGGCCTAACGTTAAGTGCGGGATATAATACCTGGAATTTCTATGTGTATTATGCTTTAAACCCCATGTTTAACGACGATGTTAAGACAGCTCTTAAAGGTGAATCTATAGATATGAGTGCTATAAAACTAGGACTGATATTTTATATCTTATAACCATCGAGGAATTAACATAAGCTGTGGTGCTATCCCAATTAAACAGCCCATAAATACTTCATTAGCATTGTGAGCCTTTAAACGTAATCTGGACGTTGCAACAGCGCCCATTATAAAAATGACTAAGGCAATGCTTCCTAAAATATTTATTCCAAAATGAACGCTTAATCCAATAAAAAACATCAATATACCAGAGATGGCTAACATGTGGATGCTCACTTTAAACTTCAGCATATTTAGAACTATAGACGCTAATGTAGAGCCAAACACACCTAGAAAGAAATAATAGAGTTCTATAAATTCAAAAGGTGTAATTATACGTTTTATTACTATTAATAGGATAATGCAATAAACTATTAAAGGAATGATGCGTTCTTCGGTGGTCTTTAATTCTATCGATTCTACTTTTCCAATAGCTTTAAGTAAAACATTTACTAAAATCGGGAGAATTAATGTTAGTATTATAATTGGTACTAATTTGGATTGAACGAGTGGTAATGGTATAAAGCGTGGCGATTTATAAAAATAGAATAGTACACCAATTAGTGGCATGAAAATGGGATGAAAAATGTAAGAAAAACTTTTTTGCATATGCGAGTTATTACGTGTAACCTATTCTTTAAGCGTGAAGCCGTCTATTCAAATTAAAACCCTATGTAAGTCCAAGAATTATATTTTTTTCCTCAAACGGGCTACAGGTACATCTAATTGCTCTCTGTATTTGGCTACCGTACGTCTCGCGATAGGATAACCTTTCTGTTTTAATATTCCAGCAAGGTTTTCATCGGTTAATGGCTTTCTTTTATCTTCCTCTTCGATAACGGTACCTAAGATCATCTTAATTTCGCGTGTAGAAACATCTTCACCTTGATCGTTTTTCATGGATTCAGAGAAGAATTCCTTAATTAACTTTGTTCCGTAAGGTGTATCTACATATTTACTATTTGCAACTCTAGAAACCGTTGAAACGTCCATGTTAATCTCATCGGCGATATCTTTAAGAATCATAGGTTTTAGGTTACGTTCATCACCCGTTAAAAAGTATTCTTTTTGGTAATGCATAATCGCACTCATGGTTAAAAATAATGTTTGCTGGCGTTGTTTAATGGCTTCAATAAACCATTTGGCGGCATCTAATTTTTGTTTAATGAAGGATACGGCATCTTTCTGCGATTTAGACTTTTCTGTAGTGTCTTTATAGCCTTTAAGCATGTCGTTATATTCGCGAGAGACATGTAATTCTGGAGCATTTCTACCATTTAGAGTAAGTTCCAATTCGCCATCGGTAATTCTAATTGCAAAATCAGGAACCACATGTTCTACCATTCTGTTATTTCCAGAATAAGATCCACCAGGTTTCGGATTTAAGCGTTCAATTTCTTCTATAGCGTCTTTAAGCTGATCTTCGCTTATATCGAATTTATGCAACAATTTCTGATAATGCTTCTTTGTAAATTGATCGAAAGCTTCATCTATAATTCTTGTAGCCAAAACAATATCGGAGGCCTTTTCTTTTCGGTGTAATTGGATACTTAAACACTCCTGAAGATCTCGAGCTCCAACACCAGAAGGATCTAATTGGTGCACAATATTAAACACCTTATCTATGCGTTCTTCTGTGGTATAGACATTTTGTGTAAAAGCCAAATCGTCCATAATATCTGGAGTCGATCGGCGTATATAGCCACTTTCGTCCACACTACCAACTAAGAACTCGGCAATATCGCGTTCTTCATCTGTTAAACGAAATGTGTTTAATTGTGATATTAAATGTTGAGTAAATGATGTTCCTGCAGCATAGGGCATCGTTTTTTCCTCATCGTCACTACTATAGTTGTTAGCTTGAGTTCTATAATCTGGGATTTCATCGTCACTTAAATATTCGTCAACATTAATGTCTTCCGAATTTATAGTTTCCGCATCGTCGTTATAGTCGTCTTGCGTGTTGTCGAAATCGTCGTCAAATTCATTGTCCTGTTCTTCTTTCCCGCTATCTAAGGCAGGATTTTCTTCAAGTTCTTGCTTTAAGCGTTGTTCAAAGGCTTGCGTAGGCAACTGAATCAATTTCATTAATTGAATTTGTTGCGGCGATAATTTCTGCGATAATTTGAACTGTAAGTTTTGCTTAAGCATAAATTTTGATTCGATTTAACATAAAAATAAAAAAAACAATCTACATACAGCTGTACGTAGATTGTTTTTATGAGTATTTTATAAGTTTAAAATTCTGCGTTCTGTGGTGTTCTTGGGAACGGAATTACATCACGAATATTGGTCATACCTGTGGTAAACATAACCAAACGTTCGAAACCTAAACCAAATCCAGAGTGTACAGCACTACCGTATTTTCTAAGATCTAAATACCACCAAAGCTCTTCTTCATCAAGTCCTAAAACGGCCATTTTTTGTTTTAATACATCCAAACGCTCTTCACGTTGTGCACCACCAACAATTTCTCCAATACCTGGGAATAAAATATCCATGGCACGTACCGTTTTACCATCTTCGTTTAAACGCATATAGAATGCTTTAATGTTTGCTGGATAATCAAATAAGATTACAGGACATTTAAAGTGTTTTTCTACAAGGAAACGTTCGTGTTCACTTTGTAAGTCTGCACCCCATTCGTCTATAATATATTTAAATTTCTTTTTCTTGTTTGGCTTACTATTACGTAAAATATCTATAGCTTCTGTATAGCTAACACGTTTAAAATTGTTGTCTACTACAAAACGTAACTTTTCAAGTAAAGTCATGTCGTTACGTTCGGCCTGAGGTTTTTTCTTGTCTTCGTCTTGTAAACGGCTATCTAAAAATTCTAAATCTTCAGCATTATGTTCTAGTATATATCCAATTACAGATTTCATAAAATCTTCGGCTAAATCCATGTTACCGGCAAGGTCCATAAATGCAACTTCAGGTTCAATCATCCAGAATTCAGATAAGTGTCTAGACGTATTAGAGTTTTCGGCTCTAAATGTTGGTCCGAAGGTATATACTTTACCTAAAGACATGGCATAAGTTTCTGCTTCTAACTGTCCAGATACTGTAAGATTTGTTTCTTTACCGAAGAAATCTTCAGTATAATTAACCTTTCCATCTTCTGTAAGTGGTGGGTTTTTAGCATCTAAATTAGTGACTCTAAACATTTCACCTGCACCTTCTGCATCACTACCCGTAATAATTGGGGTGTGTACATAGAAGAATCCGTTTTCGTTAAAATATTTATGAATTGCAAAAGATAAAGACGAACGTAAACGCATTACAGCACTAAACGTATTGGTTCTTGTACGTAAGTGAGCATTCTCTCTTAAAAATTCGAAAGAGTGTTTTTTAGGTTGAATTGGATAGGTTTCCGGATCCGAATCTCCTAAAATTTCAATAGATGAAACTTTAATCTCTACCGACTGACCTTTTCCTAGGCTTTCTGCTAATTCCCCTTTTATGTGAACTGCAGCACCTGTAGTGATACGTTTTAATATGTCTTCGTCTGTGTTTTCAAAATCTACAACACATTGAATGTTTTGTAATGAAGAACCATCGTTTAAGGCAATAAATCGGTTTGCTCTAAAAGTTCTTACCCAGCCTTTAACTTCTACTTCATGCAGAGAAGCGTCTTGTTTTAATAATTCTGAAATTGTAATTGGTTTCATTTTTAATATTTTTAAACATGCAAATATAATTCTTTATGCACAGGATAATTTAATTGTTAATATTGTTTTCGTCTTCATCATCGTCACTATCTTTAGGTATGATGTTTATAGTAGGTTCTCTTAATACCGTTTTGTTTGCAATATTACGCTCTAACGACAATAATAGGGATGGAAGTAACAATAAGTTAGACAGCATCGCGAATAAAAGTGTTACTGATACTAAACCTCCTAGAGCAACAGTTCCTCCAAAACTAGAAATCATAAAGACCGAAAATCCGAAGAATAAAACAGTCGATGTATAAAACATACTCACTCCAGTTTCGCGTAACGCCCCATAAACCGAGCGCTTAATTTTCCAGTTACTCGCTTGTAATTCTTGACGGTATTTTGCCAAAAAGTGTATGGTATCGTCTACAGAAATACCAAAGGCAATACTAAAAACTAAGATGGTCGATGGTTTTAAAGGTACACCTAAATACCCCATTAAACCAGCAGTTACAAGTAAAGGTAATAGGTTTGGAAGTAGTGAGATTATAATCATTTTAAACGACCTAAACATATACGCCATAAATAACGAAATAAGTATAATGGCTAGTGATAACGAAATGGCTAAATTTTTAACCAAATAGGTGGTTCCTTTTTGGAACACTAAAGCTTTACCTGTCATGGTAACTTTATAGCGATCTTCTGGGAATACTTTATCTATTTTGGTTTGTAGCTTGTCTTCTATGTCTTGCATTTTATCTGTACCAATATCTTTCATAAAAGTGGTAATACGTGCATAGCGCCCTGTACTATCTACAAAACTGTTAAGCATTTCTGTATCGTTAGAAGAATTTTTGGCATAAGACAATATAAAACTACTTTCCTGCGAGGTAGGTAATTGGTAGTATTTTGGATTCCCGTTATAATAGGCTTGTTTAGAGTATTTCACTAAACTCACTACAGAAAGCGGTCTAGATAATTCTGGGATATCTATAATCGCTTCTTCTAACTGATCTATTTTTTTTAGCGTGCTTAGTTTCATAACACCCTTTTTACGTTGGGTATCAATCATTAATTCCAAAGGCATAATGCCGTCAAACTCTTGTTCAAAAAACTCAATATCTCTAAAGAATGCCGTTTTTTGAGGCATATCTTCTAATAAACTACCAGAAATTTTTATCTGATAAATTCCAATAATACTTACAATTAAAAGAATAATCGATGTTATATAAATTGTGATGCGTCTGTGTCTTACCATACGCTCCATCCAACCTACAAAAGAATTAATCCAACGTCTGTTTAAATGCTCTAAATGACGCTCTTTAGGATAAGGTAAAAAGGAATATAAAACGGGGATAATAAGCAGACATAAAATAAATATAGAGACTATACTTAACGACGCGACAATACCAAATTCTTTTAATAGCGTACTTTCTGTTAGAATGAAGGTAGCAAATCCAGAAGCTGTCGTGAAATTGGTCATTAAAGTAGCGTTACCAACTTTAGTGATAACCCGTTGTAACGATTTAATTTTATTTCCGTGAGACTTAACTTCTTGCTGATATTTATTGATTAAGAAGATACAGTTCGGGATACCAATTACAATAATTAGTGGTGGAATGATGGCTGTTAAAACGGTAATTTCATATTCAAAGAAGCCAAGAATTCCCATAGTCCACATTACACCAACAGAGACCACTATAAGCGATATAAACGTAGCTCTAAAGGACCTAAAGAAGAAAAAGAATATAAGAGAAGTTACCAGTAAAGCAGCGCCTACAAAAAGGCCCATTTCATCTACAATATTTTGAGAGCTTAATGTTCTTACATAAGGCATTCCTGAAATACGAACATCTATATTCGTTTCTTTCTCGAACGTTTTAATTCTTGGAATAAGCACATCCATCACAAAATCTTTTCGTGCAGATGTATTTACTATACTCTTATCCATAGAGATTATGGTACGAATGGTCTTGGTGTCCCTATTGAAAAGGAAATTGTCGTAAAACGGATATTTTGTAAATAATTCTTTTTGTAAAGTGTCTAGTTGTTTACTACTCGATAAGGAGTCTTTTATAAAAGGCTCTAAAGTGAATTTTTTAAGGCTATCGTTTTTTATTAATTTTTGTAAATCTTTAATAGAGATTACAGCTTCAATTTCTTCAGACGATTTAAACGATTCTGCAAGTTTATTCCAAGCGTTAAGTTTTTCAACAGTAAAAAAAGTACTGTCCTTAACTCCTAAAACAATCATGTTTCCTTCTTCACCAAAGATATCTAAAAACGCGTTATAGGTTTGGTTTACCTCATGGTGGTCGGGCAGTAAATTAGCTTCGGTAAATGTAAATCGTATATTTTTCCATTGCGTGCTAAATAGAACAGTCACAATAACAATTGCAATTAACATAGCAATCCTATTTCGCAATATAAGTCTAGCTAGACGTTCCCAAAAGCTGTTAGTAAATTGTTTAATCATAAGTCTATTAAAGAACCGCAAATGTAGAAAAAACCAACGTATTACTTAGGTTTAAAGTATTATAATGTAACGTTAAAAGTAAATTTCAAGGCTATATTATCTTCTATTTCGGGTAAATGATATGCCCCGTAGCGGTACGTTAAGCTAAGTCCAAAACCAAATATTAACTGATTTAATTCGAAGCCCGATTCTAAATACCCTTTATCTAAGGTATTAAATGTGATGCCTTCATGGCGTTCGGGATCTTGCATATCTCCAATAGCAAACCGAGATAAGAGTACCAATTGAGGTTTTGAAAACGTAGAATGATAAAATGGTTTGAAAAAGTGCTTAAACTGAAGAATGGAAAACATATCAGAAAAGAACTCATTAAAATACATGGTTTCAAAACTATTTAAACCTGCAACAGAAAAACGTTGCATAATGGTGGCCTTGGTAATGTTGTTGGGGTAGGCGTGATACAAGTGCGTAAGTGGTGCATCTCCAATAGCAATTCCGGTAGCGAAATCTAGTTCGGTATGGGATTCTTTATTGTGGATGAAATGGTAAGTAGCTTTAAAATCTAATTTTTGAAAGTTAAATTGACCACCTAACGGTCCGTTAAAACTTTGGGTATATTGAAGCGTTAATTTAGGAAAAGCATTTTGTGTTTTTTTTACGCCTCCTTCTATGGGTTTATAAATATCAAACGGACTCCATAGCAAGGCTATTTTGGCTACTGTTAGATCGTAACTTTTAAAAGCACCTTCGTCGGTAACAAAGGTATAATCAAATTTAGGATCAATATTAGTCGTATAAAATTGCGTTTCAGTATTTAATCTAGGATCATAATCGTGTTGTAATGATATAGATTTTGTGACATGATGATAAAACAGACTAATATTTAATAAACGCGGTTCAAAAAATTGAAATATGCGTTTGTCTGTTAAGTATTTTGTACTTGCCGCTTCTTGTAAATCGTCTGTGTACGCTACGTTTAACCAAGTATTATGAGTTTCGTTTAACCGAAGTCCAGCTCCTATACTATATTTATACTGACTGTCTTTAAAACCATAAACGGTATACCCATTTACCCTGAATTTTTTAGATAACTTATCGCTTGTTGTACCTCCTAAACCAGTACGAATACCTTCATATTGGTTGAATTTTATTAAGTACCTTAAATCTAAATTAAAGTATTTTAAAGGAATATAACCATTACCAAAATTATGGATAAAATCGGCTTTCCGTTTGGCCTTTATGCTGTCTTGTGCACGACTAACATCACTATCTAAAACTTGTGCTCTACCTATTACGATAGAAAACAAAAATATAAAGCTTAGATAATATTTTAGCATGTAGGATATAGTCGTGAATGAAACGGCCACAAAGTTAAGACAATAATTGTAATAACGGTTAAACAGATGAGAGGGTATAAAAAAAAGCGACCCTAAAGTCGCTTTGATTTTTTATACTGTCATGATTTCCTTTTCTTTAACAGCAAGGACTTCATCTATTTTTTTTACATATATATCTGTTAGTCTTTGTATTTCTGCTTCGGTGTCTTTTTTAGCATCTTCCGAAACATCGTCTAACTTTTTAATGTCGTTGTTTGCGTCTTTTCTGGCATTTCTAACCCCGATTTTTCCATCTTCAGCTTCAGCTTTAGCTTGTTTCGCCAATTCGCGTCTGCGTTCTTCGGTAAGAGCTGGAACGTTTATAATAATCATGTCACCATTATTCATAGGATTAAATCCTAAGTTGGCGTTCATAATGGCCTTCTCTATTTCGTGAAGCATTTTTTTCTCCCATGGTTGAACGCTAATGGTTCTACCATCTGGAGTATTTACGTTCGCTACCTGGCTTAAAGGAGTCTGCGAGCCGTAATAATCTACCATAACACTACCAAGCATTGCTGGACTTGCTTTTCCTGCTCTAATATTAACAAATTGTCTTTCAAGATGTCTGATAGCAGAATCCATAGCTTCTTTTGTCGAATCTATAATAAATTGAATATCTTCATTCATGGTTTAAAAACTTTACTTTAATATATCTTTAAAGGTCAAATATAAAATTAAATGGTTACTTGTGTACCTATGTTATGTCCTGAAACTACTTTTAGTAAATTACCTTTAGTGTTCATATCAAAAACAATGATAGGTAATTTATTTTCTTGACTAAGTGTAAAAGCAGTAGTATCCATAACTTTTAGACCTTTCTTTAAAACATCGTCGAAAGAAATATTTTCATATTTAACTGCCGAACTATCTTTTTCTGGATCTGCTGTATAAATACCATCTACACGAGTGCCTTTTAAAATAACATCAGCTTCAATTTCTATTGCTCTTAAAACGGCAGCCGAATCTGTAGTAAAATACGGATTTCCTGTACCACCACCAAAAATTACGACACGACCTTTTTCTAGGTGTCGCATTGCTTTTCTACGGATAAATGGTTCTGCAACTTCATTAATTTTAATAGCCGTTTGCAAGCGTGTAGGGATATCTGCATCTTCCAAAGCACTTTGTAGTGCTAAACCATTTATAACGGTTGCTAGCATTCCCATATGGTCTCCTTGAACACGATCCATACCGTTACTTGCTCCCGAAACACCTCTAAAAATATTACCACCTCCAATTACAATTGCCACTTGAATACCTGCGTCTGTAATGGCTTTTATATCTTTTGCGTATTCGGCTAGACGTACTGGGTCTATACCATATTGACGTTCGCCCATTAAGGCTTCGCCTGATAATTTTAAAAGGATGCGATTAAATTTCATAGTCTGTTTTATAGAAGTTGTGCAAAATTACATAAATTTTTTAAAATGACTATTTAAAATTTAGTTTCCTAAACGCTAACCAAAGTCCTGTAAAAAAAAAGACCATTAACTCTAATTAGAGTAATGGTCTTTAATATTTGCACTGAAAAAAATTCAGTAAATTTTATGTTATCCTAAAGCAACACGTGTAAATCCTGTTACAGATACACCGTCGAAAGATTCAACGTATTTTGAAACAGTAACTTTTTCGTCTTTAATGAACTTTTGGTCTAATAGACATTGTTCTTGATCTAAAGTTGTGTTGTCTGAGATGTAACGTTCCATTTTACCTGGAATAATTTTATCCCAAATTTGTTCTGGCTTACCTTCAGCTTTAAGTTCAGCTTTAGCATTTTCTTCAGCTTGAGCTAATACTTCAGGAGTTAATTGAGCCATAGAAATATATTGAGGTACGTTTTTAAGTGTTTTACCTAAACGTCCTAATTCGATATTATCTTTTTCGATAACTGCAATTCTAGCTTCAGTTTCTGATGCTACGAAAGCTGGATCGAAATCTTTGTAAGATAATGTGCTAGCTCCCATAGATGCAACTTGCATTGCTAAATCTTTAGCCAATACATCTCCATTTTCTACTACAGCAGAAAGACCTACTAAAGCAGCAATTTTGTTAATGTGTACATAAGAACCTACGTAAGGAGCTTGTAATTTAGAAAAATCTTTAATTTCTAATTTTTCACCAATAACACCAGTTTGTTCAACTAATTTATCAGCAACAGTAAGACCGTCAAAATCTGAAGCTAAAAGCTCTTCTTTTGTATTTACAGTCATTGCGATATCAGCAATTTTATTAGCTAATGCAACGAAGTTTTCGTTTTTACCAACAAAGTCAGTTTCACAACCTAATACAATAGATACACCTTCTGTATTAGCATCGTTAACTTTAGCTACGGCAGCACCTTCACTAGAATCTCTATCTGCTCTGTTTGCAGCAACTTTTTGACCTTTTTTACGTAAGACATCGATAGCTTTGTCGAAATCTCCTTCAGCTTCAACTAACGCTTTTTTACAGTCCATCATTCCTGCACCAGTAGCTTGTCTTAGTTTGTTTACCTCTGCGGCTGTTACTTTTACCATAATTTCTAAGTAATATGAGTTAAAAAAAGTCGTTCAATTATTTTTCTGCAAAGAAAAGAACTAAACGACTTATTTATGTTATGTAATGATTATTTGTAGTTTATTCCTCTTCTTCTGTAGATGTTGCTTTCGCTTTAGCAGCAGAAGGTTTTTCAGCTTTAGCTGAATCTTTAGAATCTTTTTCAGCTTTACGTTCAGCTAAACCATCTGCAATAGCACCAGTTACGTGAGATAAAACTTTATCGATAGATTTAGAAGCATCGTCGTTTGCAGGGATAACGAAATCAACTTGACGAGGGTCAGAGTTAGTATCTACCATTGCAAATATTGGAATGTTTAATTTTTGAGCTTCTTTAATCGCGATATGCTCACGCTTAATGTCTACTACAAATAAAGCTCCTGGTAAACGAGTCATGTCGCTAATAGAACCTAAGTTTTTCTCTAACTTAGCTCTTAAACGATCTACTTGTAAACGTTCTTTCTTAGAAAGTGTTAAGAATGTACCATCTTTCTTCATTCTATCAATAGAAGCCATTTTTTTAACGGCTTTTCTGATAGTTACAAAGTTAGTTAACATTCCACCAGGCCATCTTTCAGTAATGTAAGGCATGTTAATTGCCCCAGCTTTTTCTGATACGATGTCTTTAGCTTGTTTTTTTGTTGCAACGAAAAGGATTTTACGTCCTGAAGCAGCAATCTTGCTTAAAGCTTCACCAGCTTCATCAATCTTAGCTGCAGTTTTATATAAATTGATAATATGGATACCGTTACGTTCCATATATACGTAAGGAGCCATGTTTGGATCCCATTTACGAGTCAAGTGACCGAAGTGTACACCTGCTTCAAGTAATTCTTTTACTTCTACTTTTGCCATTTTGTAATAGTTTACGTTCTGTTGAATTAGCAATGTTCCATTGGGCTTCAAGTGTTACCTTTAGGCTGTTGGCTGCATTTAGATGCTAAACTAAATCCTGTTTTTCAACTAGGACAACAATAACTTATTTTTAAATTTTAAAAAATTCAACCAGATTGAGAGTGCTAGCAAGCGATTCCCAATCGAGTTGAGGATGGTAATATTAACGTTTCGAGAATTGGAACTTCTTACGTGCTTTCTTCTGACCGAATTTCTTACGTTCAACCATTCTAGGGTCTCTAGTTAATAAACCTTCTGGCTTAAGAATTAATCTGTTTTCTGCATCGATTTCACACATAACGCGAGAAATAGCTAAACGGATTGCTTCTGCTTGACCAGTAATACCACCTCCATATACATTTACTGTAATATCAAAGTTGCCATCATTGTTAGTCATGGTTAAAGGTTGGTTTACTTTATACTGCAAAGTTGCAGTAGTAAAATAATCCGCCACGTCTTTTTTGTTCACTGTAATCTTACCCTCACCTGGGGCAACATATACACGAGCAACAGCCGTCTTTCTACGGCCAATTTTGTGAATTACTTCCATTATTTGAATTCGTTTAAGTTGATTGTTTTTGGTTTTTGAGCTTCATGAGCATGAGCTGTACCAGAAACAACAGTTAGATTACGGAATAAACTTGAACCTAATTTGTTTTTAGGTAACATTCCTTTTACTGATTTTTCTACTAACCTTGCTGGATCTTTTCCAAACAATTCTGTAGCAGTTAAACTTCTTTGACCACCTGGGTAACCTGTGTGACGAATGTACGTTTTGTCATTCCACTTGTTTCCTGTTAAGTTGACTTTTTCTGCATTGATAACTATTACGTTATCACCGCAATCAACGTGTGGTGTGAAATTAGGTTTGTGTTTACCTCTAATAAGTTTTGCAACTTTAGAAGCTAAACGACCTAAACTTTGACCTTCAGCATCAACTAAAACCCACTCTTTATTAACAGTAGCTTTGTTGGCTGAAATCGTTTTGTAGCTTAATGTATCCACACTAATTAATTTTATTTATTAAACATTCCTCTCTTAAAAAGAGTTTGCAAATTTACGATAATCTACGTGATTACCAAATTGTAGGGTGCTATTTTTTTGGTTTTTAATATTATAGCTCCTTTTTAAGGCTTAATAAAAGAGTTTCAGTAATTTATGTGCACTATTCTAGTGTTTTTAAAAGCCGATAGAAATTTCTATATCTATCCTATTAATAACGCGTCGCATAGTTTTTGTATTACCGTTAATTAATTAAGTCTTAAAATGAAAACGCGCACAGTGGTAGAATAATAAATTCGTTTAAAGCGTGGCACTTTTGTGATTTATTTTTTAACTTACTGCCTTATAATTATCAAATCAATAAAAATTTATATTATGAGTGATGTACAAACCAAATTAGCTCAACTAAAAGCAACTGCCGAAAAACAATTAGGCGACTGTGGTGTAAGTAATATAGACCATGAAAAATTGGATGGCTATGTAAACAGTTTAAAAACGATGGTTAATAATAAAGATGCTGTTTTAGTATCTGGGTTAGACGCTTCCGAGTTGGATACTGTAAGACGTAATTTTGTAGAAAAAAAATTAGGAGTCACCGATAAAGACAAAGCAATGGCAGCTATTGGTAGTGTAGTCGATAAAATGTCTGGAATTAAAATGAAGAGCAGACCTGCTTTTTACTATTTGGTGTCTGAGGCATTACTTTAATATAAAGACCTTGTATTTATAATATAAAAGAGGTTACCTAAATATATTTGGGTAACCTCTTTTTGTATATTGATTTTATGGTGATTCTAATTCATATCAGCACACGATAATGCATATTCTTCTTTAAGAAAGCTTTCTATGTTGTCTAACACTTTTTCGCTTAATCGGTCAAAGGCTTGTTTTGTTCTTCCAACAGATATATTCACACAGTTTACATGCGGATGATCCAAAAGCGCTTTGTCTCCTAAAGCACCAAGTGTGTCGCAATACACACGGTTGTCTTCATTTAGCCAAGCGTTAAAAGGTTGCTCGTCCCAAGCAGGGGATAGGCCTGTGTTAAATAATATTTTATGATTGCCAAACGCTTTAAATTCGGCATCATGCAAAAGGATGGTATTTTTATTTAAACAGGTGATAATGAC
This sequence comes from Formosa bonchosmolovskayae, assembly GCF_051016085.1. Lineage (GTDB taxonomy): Bacteria > Bacteroidota > Bacteroidia > Flavobacteriales > Flavobacteriaceae > Formosa. Next base: position 870,285 of record NZ_CP174605.1, on the reverse strand, counting down.
TTCGTTTTCCGAAAGTAATTCATGTAAAGGTAAATATGTACAACCTTTGTCTTCTGCTTCTGGTTTTCGGGTTCTAGAATAATACGAGACTTCAGCACCAAAAAAGTGAAGTGCATCGGCAATCATTCCTCCAGATTTTCCTAAACCAACAATTCCTGCTTTTAAGCCTGTAATTTCAGAAGGTAAACCGTTCCATGGTGTTCTTGGACTTCCGTCAGGATTGGTTCCAAATCCGTGTAAGGCACTTACTAGTTCGCTAATTACATATTCTACAACGCCTTCGTCTCCGTAGTCGCGAATTCCAGTGACAGTGATGTTTTTAGAATTGGCATACTCAATATCTACGTTAGCACTTTCTGGGGTGTATAACGAACAACACATACCTATATATACAATATTTGGGCATTGTGCAATGGCGTCTTTACCAAGAGTGGTGGTGTAACTTAAAAGTACAGCATCTGCATCACCAATACGTTCTACAATCTCATTTACAGAAGACGGCATATCTTCGTATAAGATTACTTCTTCTGCAAGTGAATGTAATTTTTTCTCGGCCGTCGGAATCAAACTTACGGGTTCTATGGCTACCAGTTTTTTAAACATGTTTATAGATTTTTTACAGCTTCAAAGTTATTATAAATATCTTAATTGCTTTGTCGTAATGGAAACAGATTCCTTTAGTTGAATATTATGCGGTTTAATAAAGTATCTTTGTCACCGTATAATTTATCTGTTGATATTAATTGTTTTCTTTCGCATACCTATGGCGAAGTATATTGGCTTTCACTTAAAGTCTCTGTATTGATTAATCTAAACTCTAGTAGCCAATTTAATGCCTGACTGCTGGTAAGTAACTATGTTATAGTCATTTTAATCTTTCGCTTTGCGTTCTTCATTACTCTGCAATCCGTTTTTATTTAAGTCAAACCATGAGTGCAGATTTACGTGTAAACAAACCCATGCCTTCTTTTCCGGAACAGCCTTTAATAGCTTTTAGCCGTGCTTCAAACATAGCGCTTACAATTAAGGCATTAGAAGCCGATAAACCTGTGTTAATTGCAGCATTCTATAGCGATGGTTTAGATTTGCTTAAAGCATTACATCAGCATTTAAAAAAGCGTTTTCCTAATGGGACGTTTAAAGAGCAACGTGCGCATCGTTTAGCCTATCAGAAGTTATCTAAGCTGATTTATATAAACATTGTAGATCATAAATTAATCGTGAAAAAAGCACCCGCCATTGGTTGGTTGGCTAAACTATATCCGGAGCAGACCTCTTTTTTACTACCATTTACTAAAGTGCAAGGTTTAAATAGCGCTTGGCAATGGTATAAAAACGGAATCGACTTGCCAGTGTTGCGAAGTAAAATCCATCCGTATTATGGGGTGTATTTTCCCACGCGATTCGATCATTTAATCCTTTTCGATAATTGGTTGAAGCGTTATAACGGACCAAAAAAATCGGCCATAGATGTCGGTATAGGAAGTGGTGTTTTGGCTTTGCAACTCGTGAAGTTCGGTTTTCATAAAGTGTATGGAACCGATACCAATCCGAATGCTATTGTAGGACTCACAGAATCTATGGGCGATACCAAACTCTCTAGAAAAATAGAATTGGATTTTGCGCCACTCTTTGGTAAATGGGAGAAGCAAACCGAACTTATTGTTTTTAATCCGCCTTGGTTACCTGCAACACATGATCTGGATACTAATGATGAAGCCATATCTTATCCCGATACTCTATTCTCTGATTTTTTCAAGGCCGCCAAAACACGTTTACTGCCAGAAGGAAAGCTGGTTCTTATATTTTCTAATTTAGCACAACTTACTCAGGTTACAGATTCGCATCCCATTGCAGAAGAAATAGCGGTGGGCGGACGATTTAAATTAGAACAATGCCTTAAGCGCCCAGTAAAGACAGCTTCAAGCCAAACCAAGCGCGACCAAAATTGGCGTGCAACCGAAGACGTTGAGCTTTGGATACTGGTTCATGCTTAAATCAGAATTATAGTTATTACATTTTAATATATAGAAAAGCGTCATTCCATGGGGATGACTTTTTTATTTGCGTTCACTTTTAATGTATTAGAATCAATAGAAATACAATCTGTTTCTGAACTTTGTGATATACAAAGACGGAAGGATTATATGGTCGAGTTAGTGTTAGAACTCCCAATAGATAATTCATTTCGTAACGTTTAATGCACATTAAAAATTATTAAAATGAAAGATTTAAAAAATAAGACTGTTGCTATTTTAGCAACCAACGGATTTGAAGAAAGTGAATTAAAATCGCCTAAAGAAGCTTTGTTAGAAGCAGGAGCCGAAGTACACATAGTGTCTCTGGAATCTGGAGAGATTAAAGCTTGGGCCGATGGAGATTGGGGAGATGCTTATAAAGTAGATAAAACATTAGACCAAGTGTCTCAATCAGATTATAACGCGCTAGTACTTCCAGGAGGTGTTATAAACCCGGATTTATTAAGACGAGAAACTAAGGCAATAAGCTTTGTGAAGTCGTTTTTTGAAAACCATAAGCCAGTAGCTGCTATTTGTCATGCGCCGTGGTTATTGGCAGAGGCCGATGTTTTAAAAGGAAGAAAAGTAACGTCTTTCCATTCTATTAAAACAGATATAATTAACGCTGGTGCAGAATGGATAGATCAAGAAGTTGTGGTAGACCAAGGTTTAGTAACTAGCCGTTCGCCAGAAGATTTACCTGCATTTAATGCTAAGGTTATAGAAGAAATTAAGGAAGGTAAACACGATATGCAAACCGCATAGGGTTTACGTAAACTCATTTTAAAAAAAGGGTTAGATGATTTAAAATCTAACCCTTTTTAATATGTAATCATTTAAAACTTCACATAAATACGTTAAATTACAATTGGTTATAACCCATTCGAACTCATAAAAATAATGGTATGAAAAAACAACTACAAATAGCAAATGGTTTTAGTTTTGTCTGTATGGTTATCTTGAACTATGTTTCGAATACCGGCCTATTAAATAATACAACTATTGGCGAAGTCTCTAAACAATACAATACTTTATTTACACCCGCAGGCTATGCCTTTTCCATTTGGGGATTAATTTATGTGCTGGTTTTAGGATTTGTAATATACCAAGGACGAAGTCTTTTTGTTAAGGTAAGAGACGACGATTTTGTATTGAAAACGGGTTGGTGGTTTGTAGTGTCTTGCGTTGCCAATTGCTTATGGATTCTAGCATGGATTTACGGGTATACCTTACTATCTTCTGTATTTATCTTTTTGCTACTCTTTGCATTGATTCAGATTGAGTTAAAAAACAGTATGCAATTGCATGATGAGCCAATTTCGGTAATTGCTTTTCTTTGGTGGCCTTTTGTGTTTTATAGTGGTTGGATTACCGTGGCAAGTATTGCTAACGTTTCGGCGGTTTTAGTAAAATATAATTGGGATGGTTTTGGCCTGTCTCCAACGTTTTGGACGCTTCTACTTATAGGTATAGCTACAGCAATAAATCTAATAGTAACCTGGAAACGAAATATGAGAGAATTTGCTTTGGTAGGCGCTTGGGCTTTGGTAGCTATTTATGTGGCCAATAACACTATAAATATGGCTGTTGCTTATACTGCACTAGGGTCGGCAACACTTTTAGTGATGAGTAGTATGTATCACGGTTATATAAACCGAGCAACAAGTCCTACGGTGAAACTTAAGGAGTATTTTGGGAAGCAATAGGAGACTCCTTGTTTGTGTTTATTAGATGCCGATATACTGTTTTTATTTATAAGCTAGCTTACTCCATCCATCCTATCCTAGCATGAATTACTTATTATTCTGGTAAAGCATTTCCATATTATAAGCACGCTATAACCATTAGGTATCTATGGCTTTGGTATGGAGTATCTATGGGGTAAGATTTGTATTAAAGTAATTAAACTCTTTTTTTATCGATTAAATTAACGTGGTGAATTAGTAAAGTCAATGTTTGTTGTGTTGTTGGGTAATAGGTTAGGGAACAATTTGGGTGGTTGAAAAACTTAATCTAACCGACAGAAATTTTTGTCGCATCTTTCTATAAATAATGAGGCATAGGTTCTTTAAGGCCTTAATTAATACTCATTGTTTTTGAACCATAAAAATCTTTCAACTCACCTTCACCAATAAACACATATCCTTTATTATTATTATCAATTTTATTTTTTGCTCTGTTTATGTATTAAGTGAAATTATTCGATTTAAACTTACTGTTTGTTATTTGTTTATGTGTTATTTTGGTTGTGTTTAGAAGTTGAGCAATTCGTAAGAAGGCTTGTGTACATCTAGTAAAGAAGAAAAGCTAAGATATCCATATTACAAGGTTATAGATATAAGTAAAGATAAACTTCAAATTGAATTGAACTCTTGGTCTTGTTTGAATTCAATTGATTGGTTAACTTGGAATGTTAGAAATGGTATTTATAAAGACGAAGATTCAAAACAATTATATGTAATTAGAATATAGAAAATGGTAGTCTCTCCAGAGCAAAGATTCAAGCTTTAAATACTGGATTGTCATTTGCATCAGTTAGTCTTGTGTTAACTGAAGATTTAGAAGTCGATGAAGGACAAACTTTTGAATTGGATTATTATCTTGAGTATGGTGAGCATGATTTATTTTAGGTATATCTCATCTCTAACATATCTTGCATTAAACCAAAAACAGTGTTTAGTATATTCTGTTAATCCAGTTAATTTATCTGGAACAGGTAATTTGTAAGTGTCATCTCGATTTTGAGCATGAGGTCTAACGTGACTAATGTGATTTTCAGTTTTCTTTGGAAAATAAGTTTTTCTATTGCCGTTGGGAGTAACTTCTTTTACAATTGCTCCATTTGATATTGTTTCTACCATATTGTCCCAGACGTTTTTAGTTATAAGAATATCAGAATGAGGCATATTCCAAAACTTAACTTTTCTTAAAATCAAATTCTTTCCCTCAAATTGATAGAACACAAAGAAAAATTTACTTTCTAAAATGTTTTTAAAATCTGAATCTTCCCAATCTGTTTCTATGAGTTCTCGATATTCAAATGTTGGAAAGGAAATATCCTCTTTTGGTAAATTATTTTTCTTAAGTCGAATAGTTTTTACAATAATTCCAGCTTTTTGAAATTCTACTATTTTTTTACCTAGTTCAATTCCAAGAATTGCATTTGTAAGGTTTGCAAAATAACTTTTAGCCTTTTGGTTTAGTTCCAAGCCTAATTCTTGTTCAATTTGTTCTGCGGATTTGCCATAAAATGGATGAAATTTTAAGATAACTATTTCTTCAATTGAACGTACTTTGTCTAGAATTTCTGGTCGTTCGATTATTTTTCCATAAACAGCAGTTTCTTCTTCAGCGATATTTGCAATTATATGATTTACATAACCTTGTTTAAGAGAATAAGCTCTTTGTTTTGCTTGTTCTTCATTAAATGGTTGGTCTCTAAAGGATTTTAAAGCTGTTGAACCTTTTGTACAAGCTCCGAGATAAAAGGTGTCTCCTTCTGATAATTCGTGTGCTTTTCCGTCTTTGATTTTTTGATTGATAAACTCCCAATCTTGTTTAATGATTTTTAAATCCTCGTTTGGGTATTGCCAACCGTCAACCAACTTAATTAAATAGTCGAGTAAGTTTAAATTTCTGTCGTGTAAATAGAATACTAAAAGTAAATGTGCGTTTTTTTTCCAAAACGAACTTGTTTCAAATTCTTCTTTATGAACTTCTAAATAGTTTATGATATTTAAAACAAGTCTTTCTTTTGAACGAAATTCTCCGTTTTTTAAAGTTTTTAATGGACTTGATTTTAGTTCAATACCTGCTTCTTTAAAATCAGGTTCAGCGTCAGAATTTGGCTCATAGCCGAAATAAAATTTTTCTAATATTTGGCCGAAATTCCCTTTTCCTTTGTAGCCATGTTTTTCAATTTCTACGCCACATATTTCTCTTAAAGTTCGCCCTTTTAGTTGTTTTGCATAGCTTATAATTGAATCTTCTGAATTTAAATCGAACATGTTTGGTTTCTCAGTTTAATTTATCAGTTTATATAGTTCTTTGCCAATTTTTTCAATTACACCAACTACTAAGGCATTTCCCATAAAAAATGCTCGTTTAGTGTCTGTAATTCCATCTAATTTTGTGTGATTATCAGGAAACATGTTTAGTCTTTCTAATTCGATAGGTGTTAATCTTCGCAGGCCTCTATCAGAAACAATAACATGTTTAAACCTTGAAGCAGATTTACCACCTTCACCTGTAATTATTGTCCTAGAAGCATTATCTAAAGCATCAGGGTAGATCATTCCTCCTTCACTGTAATTATATTCAAATCCTTCCTTAGTTGTTCTCTTTTCTTTTTTAGCTCCTTTTAAATACTCCCATTTAGGTTTGTCTTTTTCATCAATAAAAAACTCTGATGTAACTTCTCCATTTTGTAAAATACTACCAAGTACCGCTTTAGGTCCATCGTAGTTTGGTACTGTTTTAGTTGTGTAAACCTTACCTTCGATGAGCATTCCTGTATTAAGAAAAGGTGACAATTTTCCGTCTTTATTGAAATTATTAGTTATTTCTACTAAATCACCTTTTAATTCAACTTCTTGTATTGCGTTTGTTGTTGCTACTGGAAAAGCATTAGCTATAGTTCCTTCTTCGGTTAGCCAGTCTATTTTATTAGCTTTCTGAAGTTTTTTATAGACATCTGTTGATTTATGATAACCAATAAAGAAGACTCTTCTTCTTCGTTGAGGCATACCATATTCAGCAGCATTTATTACTCGCCATTCAACTGCATAACTTAAATCATTTAAACTTTGTAACATTACAGCAAAATCACGGCCTCTTTGTTTTGCAGGCGATTTTAGAAGTCGGTCTACATTTTCCAAAAATAAATACTTAGGCTTATTTTTTTTGTTCTCTAAGATTTTATGAATTGACCACCAAAGCACTCCTTTTTTTCCTTTTAAGCCTTTTGAATTATGTAAAGTTGTAGCAACAGAATAATCTTGACAAGGAAATCCTCCAACGAGTAAATCATGATCAGGGATTTCTTCAACATCTCGAGTTACAACTTCGTTTATGTCTTCGTTTGAATGGTTTTCTTTTCCAAAACGAGCTTCATAAACTTTTGAGGCGTGTTGGATTTTAGTTGAAGGTTCCCATTGGTTACTCCAAACAATTTCATAATTACTTTTTTCTAAACCAAGACGGAATCCTCCAACACCAGCAAATAGTTCTGCTACTTTTATCTTCTTATTTGCCATTATTTTGAGTTTTATAGTAATTTATTTTTTCTTCTGCTACTTTTAAGATTTCCGTAGTTTGTTCTGTATATTTCAATTCTTCTGCAATTTTTTCTGAATACCAACTGATTAATAAATCTCTCTCGCAAAGATTATAGAAATTAACTAATCTTATTAGCTGTTTTTTAGTTGGTTTTCGCTCGTTTTTTTCGAACTTACTTATGAGAGATTGATCGATGTCTACTTCAGCTGAAACTTTTCGTAGAATTAATTCTGTTTTTTCCCTCGCTTCTTTTAGAGTTTCTCCTAAAGTTTTCATTGGACAAATATATTTTAGACAATTAATGTCCAAATATAGTTATTTTTGTTTTAAAAACAATTTTTTAATTATTCTTTAATGCGCCTCCAACCAGTTATCGCCAGTATCAATTTCTACGTCTAACGGAACATCCATAACAAAGGCATTTTCCATTTCGGTTTTTACCAGTGTTTTTATGGTTTCTAATTCGGGTTTGTACACATCGAATACCAATTCATCATGCACTTGTAGTAGCATTTTTGTTTTAAAATCGCCAGCGACTAATTTCTCATGAATATTAATCATGGCCAGTTTTATAATATCGGCAGCGCTTCCTTGTATTGGGGCGTTAACGGCATTTCGTTCGGCAGCACCACGAACCACTCCATTTCTAGAATTAATATCTTTTAAATAACGACGACGTCCTAAAACGGTTTGTACATACCCCTTGTCTCTAGCAAAATCTACCAACTCACTCATATAGGTTCTTAGTTTCGGATAGGTTTTGTAATACGTATCGATAAGGTCTTTAGATTCGCTTCGCGATAAATCGGTTTGATTGCTTAATCCGAAAGCAGATACACCATACACAATCCCGAAATTCACGGTTTTTGCATTACTACGTTGTTCTCTGGTTACTTCTTCTAAAGGCACGTTAAACACTTTAGCCGCGGTGGAGGCATGAATATCTTCACCGTTTTTAAAGGCTTCAATCATGGTTTCTTCCTGACTTAAGGCGGCTATAATACGAAGTTCTATTTGCGAGTAATCGGCAGCAAGTAAAGTGTAGTCTTCATTTCTTGGAATAAAGGCTTTTCTAACTTGGCGACCACGTTCGGTACGAATAGGAATATTCTGTAAATTCGGGTTATTACTACTTAATCGCCCTGTTGCAGCTACAGTTTGCATATAATCTGTATGTACACGCCCTGTGGTTGGCTCGACTTGTAATGGCAAGGCATCGACATAGGTGCTTTTTAGTTTTGCAAGGCCACGATAGTCTAATATATGCTGAATAATTTCGTGGTCTTTGGCCAAGTACGATAAAATATCTTCTGAGGTTGCAAACTGCCCAGATTTGGTCTTTTTAGGCTTGTCGACTAACTTGAGTTTATTAAATAAAATTTCACCCAATTGTTTTGGTGATGCAATATTAAATTCTTCGCCAGCTTCGGTAAATATTTTTTCCTGAAGAGACGCAATATCGTCGTTTAGAGCAGTGGCCAAATCATTTAAAAACGGAATATCTAAATTAATACCTTCTAATTCCATGTCGGCAAGCACACGAAGTAAAGGCACTTCGATATCGTCGAATAATTTTTGGGTATTGGCTTGTCCTAATTCGTTTTCAAAATGTTCTTTGAGTTGCAGGGTAATATCGGCATCTTCAACAGCATATTCGGTTTGTTTATCAATAGGAACTTGTCGCATTGATAACTGATTTTTTCCTTTTTTACCAATAAGATCTACAATAGAAATTGGTGTATAATTTAAATAGGTTTCGGCCAAGACTTCCATATTGTGACGCATATCAGGGTTGATTAAATAATGCGCTAACATGGTATCGAATAATTTACCTTTAACCGTAATGTTGTATTTACGAAGGACCTTAATATCGTATTTTAAATTCTGGCCAATTTTCTGAATGTCTTCCGATTCGAAAAACGGACGAAGTATTTCGATTAATTCTTGAGCTTCGGTTTTAGCTTCTGGAAATGGTAAGTAAAATCCTTTACCGGTTTCCCAAGAGAAGGCAATACCCACTAATTCTGCTGTAAGCGGATCTAAGCCCGTGGTTTCGGTATCGAAACACACGCTAGTTTGCTTCATTAAGTTTTTAAGGAATAATTTTGTTGCCATACCCGGAGCCACACTTTGGTAAAAATGTGATGTGGTTTCGGCAGTCTTTCTTTGGTTAGGATCGGCTACGGTTTCGCTAGCAACTTCTGCACCACCTCCAAATAACGAGAATTGCCCAGCACCTGCATTCGAAGATTCCGTTGCTGCTGTATTTGTTGTGTTATTTTCTGTTGCAGTTTCATCTTGAACAGTAAATATCTTTTCGAAACTATCTACCAATCGTCTAAATTCTAAATCTTGAAAAATTCCTTTTACAGCATCGATGTCGGGATGCGACATTTCAAAATCTTCCGCATCAAAATCTACAGGAACATCCAACATAATAGTCGCTAATTTCTTAGATAATAATCCAAGTTCTTTAGCGGCTTCAACTTTCTCTTTCATTTTTCCCTTTAGCTCGTGTGTATGGGCTAAAAGGTTTTCCATAGTGCCGTATTGCGCTAAGAATTTCTTTGCTGTTTTTTCTCCAACTCCAGGGAGTCCCGGAATATTATCGGCAGAATCGCCCATCATTCCTAGAAAATCGATCACTTGTTCTGGGCGTTCAATTTCGAACTTTTTTAATACTTCAGGAATTCCCCAAGTTTCGTAACCGCCACCAAATACAGGGCGGTACATAAAGATATTTTCAGAAACCAACTGTGCAAAATCTTTATCTGGCGTTACCATAAAGGTTTTATAGCCTTCCAGTTCTGCTTTTTTAGCTAAAGTTCCAATAACATCATCGGCTTCAAAACCTTCTTTAACCATGATTGGAATTTTCATCGCTTTTAGGATCTCGCAAATATATGGAATGGCCAGTTTTATCGCTTCAGGCGTAGCATCACGATTGGCTTTATAGGCTTCAAAAATCTCTACACGATCTGCACTTCCTCCCTTGTCAAAACATACGGCCAAATGGTCTGGACGTTCACGTTTTATAACGTCTAATAACGAATTTGTAAATCCTAGTATGGCTGAGGTATCTAGACCTTTAGAATTAATTCTTGGGTTTTTAATAAAGGCATAATAGCCACGAAATATTAGGGCGTAGGCATCGACTAAAAAGAGACGTTTTTGTTCTGACATGATTCTGTTTTTGTAAGAATGTCAAAACTACAAAAAAAGGGTTGGTATTTGGAATTAAAATCAAGACAGGATAATTTTCAAACCCTATTTACACGAAGTTTTTAAAAGTGCCACCATTTACGGGGATTTGTGATAGTTTATGAGAGGTTTACGTGTTATTTATGTACTTTTATTTTCTGACAAAACTGAGAATGGATCATGCTGAAGCCTAGTAGACGAGAACTAAATAAGATTGAGAAAAGAGAACGCATAATTATGGCGTCGCTAAGTTTGTTTTCAGAAAAAGGATTGGAGAATACGTCTATTAGTGATATTGTAGAGTTAAGTAATATTGGTCGAGGTACATTTTACAATTATTTTAGCGCGCCAAAAGATGTGTTTTGCGAGATTTTAGATCGCTTAAATTGCGAAATTAATTTTGAAGTAAAGCAGGCGCAAGCGGGCGTAACCTCTGCCTATCACTTTTTGCATGCGTCTTTTAAAGCGTATTTTGATTTAGTAACTTCGGATGAAATGGTAATGTTTCATAAAAATAATCAAAATCAGATTCGGAGTGTGTCTTATGGAAGTGAGGGGATTTTAAGTCTGGTGAAAAATATGAAGGACGATTTAAAACGATTCCCCGAAGTGTCTTTTACCGACGATAAATATTTTGAAATGTTTAGTCTGATTGCGATTTCTTCGGCCTCCGAACTGTTAGTGTGTTTATATCATAATTATTTTGAAGCGTCTAAAGAAGAAGTGTCTCACTTTTTAGCCAATGTATTTGTGAGCGGATTGAAAAACTACTCGGAATTTAACAGAGATAATACCCTTGCAGATGAATAATTTTCAAAACGTGTTTGATGCCCAGAAAGCCAATCAGTTTAATGTAGGACAAACAACCTACAAAGAACGGATTGCAAAGCTTAATGCGTTAAAGCAAGCGATTGAAGTAGATTATAAACAAGCCATTCGCGATGCCTTGTATGCCGATTTTAAAAAGCCGTTTATAGAAACTGACTTAACCGAGATTTATCCTGTGCTCGGGGAAATTAAATACGTGAGTTCACAATTAAAAAAGTGGATGAAACGACAAAAAGTAAAGACACCCATATCGTTTTTAGGAACGTCGTCTTGGTATGTAAACGAGCCTAAAGGTGTGTGTTTAATTATATCGCCATGGAATTTTCCGTTAAACCTAACTTTTGGTCCGCTAGTATCTGCTATTGCGGCAGGGAATACGGTAATACTTAAGCCATCGGAAATGACACCACATATCTCGGACGTGATGGGTGACATAATCTCCAAATTATTTCCTGAAAATGAAATAACCCTTGTTCAGGGAGAAGTCGAAGTCTCCACAGAATTACTAAAGTTACCATTTAATCATATCTTTTTTACGGGGTCTCCAAATGTAGGAAAAGTAGTTATGGAAGCCGCTTCGAAACATTTAACCTCGGTGACTTTAGAGTTGGGAGGGAAATCGCCAACACTAATAGATGCGTCGGCTAATTTAGAACACGCAGCAACACGAATTGCATGGGGTAAGTTTTTAAACAACGGACAAACCTGTATCGCTCCAGATTATATTTTAATAGATGAACGTATTAAGGAGCCGTTTATAATGGCATTTAAGGATGCTGTAAAAACGTTGTACGAAGATGCTAAAACATCTAATGCCTATGCTAGAATTGTTAATAACCGTCATTTCGAGAGACTTCAAAATCATTTAGAAGATGCTAAATCTCTTGGTGCGACTATTGTATTGGGCGGACACTGTGTAAGTGCAGATAATTTTATTGAACCGACTGTAGTTTCTGAACTTCCAGAACAAGCAAGCTTGCTTCAAGAGGAAATTTTTGGACCTATTTTGCCTATAAAAACATATCAGCATATCGATGAAGCTCTAGCGTATATTAATGCTAAAGAGAAACCTTTAGCGCTTTATATTTATAGTGAAAACAAAACACAGACTCAGTATATTATAGATCGTACACGGGCAGGAAGTACGGCTGTTAATACCAATGTCTTGCAATACATTAATCATTATTTACCCTTTGGAGGTAGTAATAATAGCGGTATTGGTAAAGCCCACGGTATTTTCGGGTTTCAAGAATTTTCTAATATGCGCTCGGTTTTAAAACAACATATAAAAGTGAGTGTCGAGTTTCTGTTTCCGCCTTATACAGACGTTAAACAGAAGTTAGTAGATTTTACTTTAAAATGGTTTTAATGGGCAGATGGCCTTGATGGAGATCACTTAAAAAGGTGTAAGCTTTAACACTTAGATAAGACAAATTGGATCGGGTATTAATTAATTTTATCCACTAAATTATTCTTATGTTACGTTGGGTTATCTTTTTTGCACTTTATATCTTTTTAGATTGGTATGCTTTTAAAGCATTTAAGTCTATTACAAAACATCCATTTATTTACGGGGTGTACTGGACGCTGAGTGCATTAGTTCTGGGGAATTTTGTTTACGAGATGCTTCTTAATCCCAGTCATTTAAAAGTGCTTACACATTCTAAAAGTTATGCCTTAGGTTTTTTACTTGTGGCATTGGCTCCTAAATTAATACTGTTAGTTATTTTAGGTTTCGAAGACTTGGTTAGGTTGCCACAAGGTGCCTATCGGTTTTTCAAAAAAGATAAAAGAGAATTGGGGTATTTTCCAGCACGCCGTGCATTTGTAAGCAAGATCGCTATTGGATTGGCGGCTATTCCTTTTGTAGGTTTGTTATATGGGATGTATAAAGGGAAATACGATTTTAGAGTTTTAAAATACACACTTACATTCGACGATTTACCAGAAGCTTTCGATGGTTATAAAATCACGCAAATAAGCGATATACACAGTGGTAGTTTCGATGACCGCGAAAAGATTGAATACGCTATTGATTTAATTAACGAACAAGAATCTGATGTGTTATTGTTTACTGGTGATATGGTAAATAATCTATCCTCGGAAATGATTCCTTGGAAAGATACGTTTGGCCGATTAAAAGCGAAAGACGGTAAGTTTTCCGTTTTGGGAAATCACGATTACGGCGATTACGTCGAGTGGGATTCTGAAGCAGAGAAGGCGCAGAACTTAGAAGAATTAAAAGCGATTCAGAAAGACATAGGTTTCGATCTGATTTTAAACGATAATCGGTTTCTTGAAAAAGATGGAGATCGCATTGCGTTAGTTGGTGTCGAGAACTGGGGGAGAGGTCATTTTAAAAAAGCTGGAGATTTAAAGAAAGCGGCTTCTAAAATTGATGCTAACGATTTTAAGATACTAATGAGTCACGATCCGTCGCATTGGGAAGACCAAGTTATAGACGATGATTACTTTTATCACTTAACACTAAGTGGACATACACATGGTATGCAATTCGGAATTGAAATTCGGGGATGGATTAAATGGAGTCCGATTAAGTGGCGATATAAATATTGGGCTGGTATTTATAAAGAAAAGGGACAGTTTATAAATGTAAACCGTGGTTTTGGCTTTTTAGGCTATCCAGGACGTGCTGGTATCTGGCCGGAAATAAGTGTTATAGAGCTTAAAAAGAGCCCTAGAAATGCGTAATGTTACATAAATGTTATTATTAAATTAGAATTGTGTATTTTTATATTACATAACTTGAGCGAAAACACTGAATTTTTTGTTGATTTTAATAGTTTTCAGGAGTTTTGAAAATTTTAAAATATGCTCTTAAACATTAAAATATGTCAAAATTTGGAGATTTAATAGATGTTAATATTCCGGTATTATTAAATTTCTTTACGGAATGGAATGAACAATCTACAGCTATGCACCCTGTGTTGCGAGATGTGGCAGCTGCGCTTGGTGATAAAGCCAAAGTGATTAAAATAGATGTAGAAAAAAATAAGGAATTGGCCGAGGCTCTGCGTGTAAAAGGTCTGCCTACTTTAATTGTTTATAAGCAAGGAGAAATGAAATGGAGACATAGTGGCGAGAAAGATGCAAATTCGCTTATCACTATAGTCCAAGAATATCTTTAATGCGAAAGCGATTTAAAATCGTAACCCTTTTTACTAAAATAGTCTAATACTTTTGGTAATGCATATTGCATGTTTTTTGAAGCTTTTACGCTGTCGTGAAACACTATAATATGTCCGTCTTCTGCATGCTTAATAACGTTACTCAGACAATCTTCTACCGAAAGACTATGTTCCCAGTCAAACGAAATAATACTCCACATAATTATATGATAGCCTTGTTGTTTTAAACGTCTGGCTTGGCTGTTTTTAATTTTGCCATAAGGTGGCCTAAATAGCTTTGAAGGAATTAATTTGGCGGCCTCCTCTACATTTTTTATATACAGGTCTGTATCTGTTTTCCATCCTTTTAAATGATTAAAAGTGTGGTTTCCTAAGGCATGACCCGCCTCTTCAGTTTCTATATGTACGTTAGGGTATTTTCTAACATTATCGCCTATACAAAAAAAAGTGGCTTTGGCATTGTAGGCTTTAAGTGTCTTTAAAACCCAAGGTGTAATTTCGGGATGCGGACCATCGTCGAAGGTAAGATAGATTGTTTTTTTATCTAATAAAGGCATATCCCAAACGTAGTTTGGAAATATGCCTTTTATAATTTTTGGTGTTTTAACAGGTATTAATCCCATAGTTATTCTACTGGTACAATAGCGCTATCATTTGGAAGAATATCTAAATCTGTTGGTTGTATGGCTTCAGGTTCTGGAGCACTACCACCGTAAAAATGTTCAAATAATTTTAAATGGTTATTAAACGTTTCCATTTCAGTTTTAGCAAACTCTGTGTCGTGTCTTAATAAAACGTCTACTAACGATTTATAACGCTCGATATTTGTTACAATTTCTTCAGCGATGTCGTATTGCTTTTCTATTTTTAAAGTGCTGTAGTACGTTAAGTATTCTTGGTATTTTGTAGCCACATCTTTAAATAATTTTTTAGCTTTTTCATCTGCACCAACTTCGTAGTATCCCGCAACATAAGGTTCTAGAAGCGTGTAATACCCAAAGTATTCCACAGGCATGTTTTCCATAGCAATATCTGCTACTTCTTCAGCCTTGTCTAATTTCTTATCGTTAATTAACTGCTCCATTAATCGCGCTAAGTTTCCGCGGTAAGAAATAGAATTTTTACGGGTTTCTGGGTCGTGGTAAATTTCTGAGCTTCCGCTGTTACCCCAATCCCAAGATTTAACTTTTTTATACATTAAATCCGCATCTACACGTCCCATATCAAACGGATTATTTCTATTAATTGGTGTTTTAATCGGTACCAATTTGTAGCACATGCCGTCTAATTGCAGGTAATCTTTCATCCATAAATAATCGTCGTCTCCAAAACTACCTCCAGTAAAGTAAATCGGACGCTTCCAATCGTTATTAGCTATTATATCTAACATTAACAATCGGTTTTTCAATAAAGCACTATTACTGATTTTTAAATTAATTTCATCTACAATTTTATCGGCATCTTTTAAAGCCACTATACCGTTATCTAATACTGTTTTTTTGTTTACAGAAACCGTAAGATTTTCTACTGGGAAATAATTAGAGTTTTGAAGTTGAGATGGGTAATAACTAGGGTCCTCACCTTGCATTTCTAAAATGTATTTAAATTTTGTTTTCGGGTTATCGCTACCCACAAAATTTATAAAATCTTTAATGTTCATGGTGTCTTCAGAAACAATACGTTTCATAATATAATCACGTGTTCCGTAACGGTATTGTTCGTGAGTTAATTGAGAAGGAATAGGATCGCTCTGGTACGCTTTACGCTTCATTTGGTCGATATACCAGTCTGTTTGGAATAAACTCGTGTTTACAATACGAACATCGGTACGGTAGCCTTCAATTTCTTGAGCATACCACAGTGCAAAGGTGTCGTTATCTCCAATGGTGAATAAAATGGCATTTTCGGCACAAGAATCTAAATACATTTTGGCCATAGAGCGCGCTGTATATTTGTCCGATCTATCGTGATCGTCCCAATTGTTAGCGGCCATAATTCCAGGAACAAGAACTAAACAAGCTAATGTTATGGCAGGTCCTAAGAGAGGAGATTTTACGTATTTCTTTAAAGTTTCGTAAATGGCGTATACCCCGAAACCTATCCAAATGGCAAAGACGTAGAATGATCCTACTACCGAATAATCACGTTCTCGAGGTTCGAACGGCCTAACGTTGGTGTATACTTGTATGGCAACTCCTGTAAATAGGAAGAACACGAAAAGCACCCAAAACATTTGCTTGTCTTTATTAAACAAAAAGAACAGACCTAGTAAACCTAAGATTAGTGGTAAAAAGTAATACGTATTTCTGGCTTTGTTGTTTTTAACATCGCTAGGTAGGTTGGACTGCGGCATGCCTAAATGCCACTCGTCTATAAAATTAATACCACTTAACCAATTTCCGTGGTCGTCGTATTTACCTTGAATATCGTCTTGTTTTCCGACATAATTCCACATAAAATATCTCCAATACATGTATCCCAATTGGTATTGAAACATATACACGATATTGCTCGCTAAGGTTGGCTTTTCGATATCTAAATATTGTCCGAATTGTTTTAAAAAGCTGTTGTAGTCTTGGTATCCTACGTTACCTAAAGCAACATCGTTTTTAAAGTTTGCAACAGAAGTACGCAGTTGGTCTTCCATCTGGTATTCTGGTTTTATATTAAAATCTAAGTATCCTGTAAAGATCATGTAGTTTTCGGCATGTTCCGAACTCCACATTCTAGGAAGTATAGATGCATGATTAGAATTGTAATTCTGTTTCGCGCGTTTGTAATCGTTTACAATAACGTATTTACCTTGGGCTTCGTCTTTTTCGTAGTTAGGCTTGTCGTCTATATAAGGATTGTTTTCATCTAAGCCCGCATACTGATCTGTAAACTGTGGTCCGTAAAACAAGTGTGTCTCCGGATATTGTTCTAAGTTATAATACGCTAAAAGCTCACGAGCATCAGAAGGATTATTTTCATTTACAACCACATTAGCGTTTGCACGGATAGGAAGCATAATCCAAGACGAGAATCCTATAAAGATAAATAATAAACAAAGTGCTAAAGTATTTAAGTGGATATAGCCTTTTTCGCGTGTGTATTTTAAGGCATAATAAAAGGCTGCGATAAGTACTACTGCAGCAATTATAGTTCCCGAATTAAATGGTAATCCTAAAGAGTTTATGAAAAATATTTCCGAAGTACTAAAGAATTTTAGTGCGTTAGGCAGAAGTAATTTAAATATAAATAATAAAATCGCTACGGCCACAACATTTGCTATAACGAAGTTCTTAACGGTAATGGTTTTATAATTTTTAAAATAATATACGAGTGCAATTCCAGGAATAGTTAGTAATCCCATAAAGTGTACACCAAACGATAAACCAATAACAAAGGCAATTAAAACCAACCAACGGTTTCCTCTAGGCGTGTTCATATCTTGTTCCCAGCGTAAACCTAGCCAAAACATAGCCGCCATCATTAATGTGGCCATGGCGTAAACTTCGGTTTCTACAGCGTTGAACCAAAACGAATCGGTAAATGTAAAGGCTAAACTTCCTACTAATGCACTTCCAAGAATAGCAATTGCTTTAGAGTCTGAAAGAGTTTCGTGTTTAGAAATAATATTCTTTAATAGTAAAGTAATGGTCCAGAACATGAATAAAATAGTAAAAGCACTAGCAAAAGCACTCATTAAATTTAGCATGTATCCTACTTGTTCAGGTTCTAAAGCAAATGTCGAGAAAAAAGCACCGAGCATTTGAAATAGAGGTGCTCCTGGTGGATGTCCTACCTGAAGTTTGGCAGATGTTAAAATATATTCTCCAGCATCCCAATAGCTAACAGTAGGTTCAACGGTTAGTCCGTAAGTAACTAAAGCGATGGCAAAGGCAACCCAGCCTAAGATGGTATTCCACTTTTTAAAGTTGAATTGTGTCATGAAATTCAGTATTTATTCGGTAGGCGAATTTAATAATAAATATGTAACAGTGAAGCGTTTTAAGTAAAGGTTAGTACTTAGATGAAAAAAAAATAAAAAAAAGTTTGCGTGTATTGTGAAATGTTCTATATTTGCACTCTCAAATTAATGATGGCCCATGGTGTAACTGGCAACACGTTGGTTTTTGGTACCAAAGAGTCTAGGTTCGAGCCCTAGTGGGCCAACAACAAACCCCAATCTTGAAAAAGGTTGGGGTTTTGTTATTTTATACGTTTTCTTAATTGTTTCTGCTGGAGCGTGTGGTTTTTGTTTTTCTTTCTTTTTAAATATTATATAATGTTTGTTATAAGTGTGTTAAGATGGGTTTTTGTCTTGTTGCTCTTTTAATGTTCATGTGCTGTTGCCTTTAAGTGTTGTTTTATTTTTTAAATGCGAATTCATTTTTCTGTTCTCGACTCCGCTCGAACGCCCTGGGGAAATAAGTTGTTTTACTGTTTAGATGTAATCTAGAAGAGCGGTTGTAAGATTGGGGATTTAAATTTAAACGGTCTTCGAGCGGCGTCGAGAAGCGTGTTTTGTAATCTTGAACTTACTAATTAAAGGGTGGATTTATCTGTTTGTTGATATGTGATAAGGATATTTTTTTAAGTTGTGTTCTCGACTCCGCTCGAACGCCCTGAACGTATAAGTTGTAATTATTGGGTCTTCGAGCGGTGTCGAGAAGCTTATGTGTTGAACTAGAGTTTTATAATTAAATGGTGTGGTTAGTCTTTGTTGTTAACATGCTACAGAGGATATTTTTATAAACTTTGTTCTCGACTCCGCTCGAACGCCTCAAAAAAAACATAGCATTTTAAGTGATAAAATAATATATTCGTAAGACTATTAATTAATCTAAACAATTTAAAAATGAAAAAAATTTTACTTGTATTAACAGTATTATGTGCTTTTAATATGACTGCACAGGATGCTGAGATGGAAGCTTTTAAGGATTTGTATAATTCTGAAAAGAAAACTGTTATTGGAGAGTACTTAGATTTAGATGCTACGAAAGCGATGACTTTCAATAGTATTTATGATGCGTATACTTTAGAGCGTAGAGATGTGGCGAGTACTCGTATGTCGCTTTTAGAAACGTATGTAGATCAATACGAAACCTTAACCGATGAGCAAGCCGATGCATTGGTTAAAGAAACATTTGCGGTGAGAGCGAAGAATGAAAAACTTCAAAAAAAATATTATAAAAAAATTAAAAAGGAGCTAGGAGCAAAAACGGCGTCTCAATTTGTACAGTTCGAGCGTTATGTGCAAACCTCGATAGATGAGGTGTTGCAAGAAGCATTGCCTTTAATTGGTGAGCAGTAGTCCTTTAAACAAACCAAATTTTAAAACCACCTTATCGAGGTGGTTTTTTTATATGCAATTATTAGTTTTTCAGTACTATACAGAATGATTTTCTGTTAGTTTGTGAGGGATAGGTAGTGAGACATGTGGTTTGATTTTGATAATAAAAAAAAGCGCCTAATTATTGCAATTAGGCGCTTTTTAAGAATTTGTTGTTTATTATATTTTAAAAGTAATCACTGGTCTAATAGCGTGATTCACGATGTCTTGGCTAATGCTACCGTTAAAGAAATGAGCAATACCTTGTCGGCCAGTTGTGCTTATTCCAATAATGTCGGCATCGATATCTTCAGAGAAATTTAGAATTCCTTTTTCTACCGTGTCATCATTGTAAATGTTAATAGTGTAATTTGTGAAATCCGAATGTTCAATAAAATTAGCAATACGTTTTTTTGCTTCGGTAGTCGAAGAAAAATTATTTGGTGTATTTACTAATAACAAGTGGATTTTAGAGTCGAATTTTTTAGCAAATTTAACGGCTTTTTTATAGGTGTGAATGCTGTTAAACTGAAAGTCTGAAGCAAAAACTAGGTGATCTGTTTTAAATTCTTGTTCGTTTTCCTTTATAACTAAAACAGGAACTTTAGAGGTGCGAACTACTTTTTCGGTGTTCGAGCCAATAAATATTTCCTTAAATCCTGAAGCGCCATGCGAGCCCATAACAATTAAATCTATATCTAGTTCTTCGGCAGTTTCGTTTATACCGGCAAAAGTCGAGTCGGTTTTTATGGAATGGTGTATGGTAATGTTGTCTAAGAAATCCTGAGATAACAGTTCGTTAAAGCGTTTCGCTGCAAGTTTTATAAAAAATAAAGCTTCAGGAACTTCACTGATAGACTGGTGTGTTTTGTCTAATTCTGCGTTAGGAAGATCGATCATATGGACGAAGAAAATTTCGGAACCAAATTTTGCAGCAATTTTGGCTGCTGTTTTTGTTGCAAATTCAGCTTCTTTCGAAAAATCTGTTGGGACTAATATGCGTTTCATGATTGTATTTTTTGGAGTTAAATAACTATATAAAAATACGGATAAAAATTGGTATTTGAAAGCTTGTAATTGTCAAAAAAAAAGTTGTATATTTGCCCCGTTGTAAGAAAAAAGAATATGCGAGGGGACAGAGTCCCCTCTTTTTATACTAAAAAATGTTTAGAACAACTGTTGAGAATTTATTAGAAAGCGCCTTACAAGAACGAAATGATTTGTTTTTGATTAGTTTAACTGTTTCTGGAGAGAATGCTGTAAAGGTAATTATCGATGGAGATGAAGGTGTGAGTGTTGAGGATTGTATGTTTATTAGTAGAGCTATAGAGCATGATATAGATAGAGAAGAACACGATTTTTCACTAGAAGTTATGTCGGCAGGAGCAGCGTCTCCTCTAGTACAGAGCAGGCAGTATGCTAAAAATATAGGGAGAACACTAGAGGTTAAAACCCAAACAGATACAATAGAAGCTGTTTTGGTAGATGCTAATGAAGACGAAATAGTTTTGGAATGGAAAGCTAGAGAGCCTAAACCAGTAGGGAAAGGTAAAGTTACGGTTCAGAAAAAAGCAAATATTTCTTATAGCGACATAGTAGAAGCGAAAGTTATGATTAAATTTTAATTCAAAAGAGTTATGGAAAATCTTGCGTTAATTGATTCTTTTTCAGAATTTAAGGACGATAAATTAATAGATCGTGTAACGTTAATGGCGATTTTAGAGGATGTTTTTAGAAATGCCTTGAAGAAAAAGTTTGGAGACGATGATAATTTTGATATTATTATAAACCCAGATAAAGGTGATTTAGAAATATGGAGAAACCGTATTGTAGTTGCCGATGGTGAAGTGGAAGAGCCTAATCAAGAGATTTCATTAAGTGAAGCTCAAAAAATTGAGCCTGATTTTGAAGTAGGAGAAGATGTTTCTGAAGAAGTGAAGTTAATAGATTTAGGTCGTCGTGCTATTTTAGCATTACGTCAGAATTTAATTTCTAAAATTCACGAACATGATAATACTAATATCTACAAGCAATTTAAAGATTTAATTGGAGATATTTATACTGCTGAAGTGCACCATATACGTCACAAAGCAATTATTTTATTAGATGATGAAGGTAACGAAATCATCTTACCAAAAGAGAAACAAATTCCATCGGATTTTTTCCGAAAAGGAGATAATGTTAGAGGAATAATTGAAAACGTAGAGTTAAAAGGAAGTAAACCAGGCATTATTATGTCTCGTACATCACCTTTATTCTTAGAGAAATTATTCGAACAAGAAATACCAGAAGTTTTTGACGGATTAATATCTGTTAAAAAAGTAGTAAGAATCCCTGGAGAAAAAGCTAAAGTAGCTGTAGATTCTTACGATGATCGTATAGATCCAGTTGGTGCCTGTGTAGGTATGAAAGGATCTAGAATTCACGGCATTGTTCGTGAATTAGGTAACGAAAATATAGACGTTATCAATTATACAAATAACCTGCAATTGTACATCACTAGAGCGTTAAGTCCAGCGAAAGTGACATCGATTAAAATTGATGAAGAAAACAAAAGAGCAGAAGTTATTTTAAAGCCTGAAGAAGTAAGTAAAGCCATTGGACGTGGTGGACACAATATTAGATTAGCTGGTCAATTAACTGGTTATGAGATTGATGTGTTTAGAGAAGGCGCAGAAGAGGATGTTGAGTTAACAGAATTTTCTGATGAAATTGATAAGTGGATTATTGATGAGTTAAGCAAAGCTGGGCTTGATACAGCAAAAAGTGTTCTTGAGCAAGATGTAGTAGATTTAGTGAAAAGAACCGATTTAGAAGAAGAAACAATTAACGAAGTTATTAGAATTCTTAGAGAAGAGTTTGAAGAATAACTTATATTTGGAGTATATTAAAGGCAATTTATGGCTGAAACAATAAGATTAAATAAAGTTTTACGTGAGTTAAACATCTCTATCGACCGTGCAGTAGATTTTTTGGAATCTAAAGGTATGGAAATCGATAAGCGTCCTACCACAAAAATTTCTCAGGAAGTATACAACGTACTTTCTGGCGAATTTCAAACGGATGCTAATAAGAAGGTGGCCTCTCAAGAAGTAAGTGAAGCAAAGCTGAAAGAAAAAGAAGCCTTGCGTGAACAGCGCGAGCGTGAACTTGAAGCAAAACAAAAAGAAGAAGCTAAGAAGGAAGAAGCAAGGAAAGAGCAGGAAGTAGTAAAAGCCAAGACAACGCTCTCAGGTCCGAAACAAGTAGGAAAGATCGATTTAGATCCAAAACCTAAACCTGTTTCTAAACCAACAGAGAAAAAGGAAGAACCTATTCAACCAAAAACTGAAGACGTAAAGCCTAAAGTTGTTGCTCCTCAAGCAGAAGCTGTTAAAGCAGAAGAAGTAAAGGAAGTTAAAAAGGAAGAAAAACCTGTTGTTAAAGCTGATGTTGTTCCTGAGAAAAAGGAAGAAAAACCTGCTGTTAAACAGGAAGAAGCTAAAGTTCAAGACACACCAAAAGTGGAACACAAGCCAAAACCAGTTACTCCACCTTCGCAACCTACAAAATCTACGCCACCTCCAACTACTCCAAAACCTGTTCAAGAGGTTAAGAAAACAGAAACTCCAAAAACATCTGAACCCGTTAAAAAAGAAGAGCCAAAAGCTGAAGAAGATAAACCGGTAGATGAGCGTATAGAAACGAAATATACTAAACTTTCGGGACCAAAAATCGCAGGAGAAAAAATAGATTTATCTCAGTTTAATAAGCCTAAAAAGAAACCAGTTGCTAAAGCTGGCGATAATGCTGCGGCCAATAAAAGAAAACGTCGTCGTATTAGTAAACCTGGAGATAACAAGTCTACTACTGCTAAACCAGGAGGAACTGCTGGAGGACCAGGAAGACAAGTTAGACCAAGTACTTATAAAGGTAAAAGACCGGGTGGACCAGGTCAAGCTAGACGTCCGATTGTAAAAGAGGAACCTAGTGAAGCAGATGTTCAAAAACAAGTTAGAGAAACCTTAGAGAAACTTCAAGGGAAATCTAGTAAAGGTAAAGGTGCTAAGTATCGTAGAGATAAAAGAGATCACCATAGAGAACAAAGTCAGAAAGATCTAGATCAGCAAGAAGTAGAAAGCAAAATCTTAAAAGTAACAGAATTTGTTACAGCTAGTGAAGTTGCTACCATGATGGATGTTTCGGTAACACAAATTATCTCGGCTTGTATGTCGTTAGGTATGATGGTTACTATGAACCAGCGTTTAGATGCAGAAACACTTTCTATTGTTGCAGACGAATTTGGATACCAAGTAGAGTTTGTAACTTCAGATCTTGAAGATAATATAGAAATCGTTGAAGATAAACCAGAAGATTTAATTGAACGTGCGCCGATTGTTACGGTAATGGGTCACGTAGATCACGGTAAAACTTCATTATTAGATTATATCCGTAAGGAAAACGTAATTGCCGGGGAATCTGGAGGAATTACACAGCATATTGGTGCTTATGGAGTACAATTAGAAGGCGGCCAAAAAATCGCATTCTTAGATACACCAGGTCACGAGGCCTTTACAGCTATGCGTGCTCGTGGTGCTCAGGTTACCGATTTAGCCATTATTGTAGTTGCTGCCGATGATGATATTATGCCGCAAACAAAAGAGGCGATTGCACATGCTCAAGCAGCAGGTGTGCCAATTATCTTTGCGATTAACAAAATAGATAGACCTGCAGCAAATCCAGAACGTATTAAAGAACGTCTGGCACAAATGAACTTATTAGTAGAAGATTGGGGTGGTAAAATACAATCTCACGATATTTCTGCAAAAGTAGGAACAGGAGTAAAAGAATTATTAGAAAAGGTATTACTTGAAGCCGAATTATTAGAGCTTAAAGCCAATCCAAATAAAATGGCTTCAGGAACTGTTGTAGAAGCATTCTTAGACAAAGGTCGTGGTTACATATCTACGATTTTAGTACAAGCAGGAACATTAAGAATTGGTGATTACGTATTAGCTGGTAAAAACAGTGGTAAGATAAAAGCCATGCATGATGAACGTGGTAACGAAGTGAAACAAGCTGGACCAAGTACGCCTGTATCTATTTTAGGATTAGATGGTGCGCCACAAGCGGGTGATAAATTCAATGTATTTGAAGACGAACGTGAAGCAAAACGTATTGCTACTAAACGTACACAATTACAACGTGAGCAATCTGTACGTACACAACGTCATATTACTCTAGATGAAATTGGTCGTCGTATTGCTTTAGGTGACTTCCAAGAATTAAACATTATCCTTAAAGGGGATGTGGATGGTTCTGTTGAAGCATTAACAGATTCATTCCAGAAATTATCTACTGAAGAGATTCAAGTA
The DNA here is from genome assembly GCF_051016085.1 of Formosa bonchosmolovskayae. Classification (GTDB taxonomy): domain Bacteria; phylum Bacteroidota; class Bacteroidia; order Flavobacteriales; family Flavobacteriaceae; genus Formosa. Next base: position 845,141 of record NZ_CP174605.1, on the reverse strand, counting down.
AATATTATTCATAAAGGTGTTGGTGCCATTACAGAAAGTGATGTGTTATTAGCTTCTGCATCGGATGCGATTATTATCGGATTTAATGTAAGACCAATGGGTAATGCTAGAGCCATGGCAGATAAGGAAGAAATAGATATCCGTACATACTCAATTATCTACGATGCTATTAACGATCTTAAAGATGCTATGGAAGGGATGTTATCTCCAGAGCTTAAAGAAGAGATTACTGGTACTGCAGAAATTAGAGAAATCTTTAAAGTATCTAAAATCGGAAGTATCGCCGGTTGTATGGTTACTAACGGTAAAATTATTAGATCTTCAGGAGTGCGTTTAATTAGAGATGGTGTAGTTGTATACACTGGAGAATTAGCGTCGCTTAAACGATTTAAAGATGATGTTAAAGAAGTATCTAAAGGATATGATTGTGGTATGCAAATTAAGAACTACAACGACATTAAGGAAGGCGATGTAATCGAATCCTTCCACGAAGTAGAAGTAAAAAAGAAACTTAAATAAGTTTTATATATAGTAATAGAAAAGGCGACCATTTGGTCGCCTTTTTTTGTGCTTTTAAATTATAATAATGTTCGGATTTTAATTGGTCTTTACCTGAGATTATTCTTTTTAAAACAATGACATATGTCATTGTTTTAAATACTGCCCATTATCGGCCATTATTAGGTGAAAAACGGAAGGAATCTTTACCTTAGTTTTTCGACTTCGGTTTAAAGATAAAACCGTTTGGATACTTCTCTTTTATTTCAATTAAGGCACGATCTGCCTCTAATCGGGTTCTAAAACTACCCACCCAAATTTTATAGTTAGGTGTCTCGTAAACTAAGGTGCCTTCCCATTGGTTAAATGCGTTCTTATACTTGCTTAACGTGCTTTCTGCATCGGCTCGGTTTCCAGAGTATAGCTGGATTTTATAGCGATCAGTAGCATTTTCGTCTTTATTCATTTCCTTTTTAACATTCAGTAGTTTTGTAATTTTTTCGTCCTGATTAATAACAATATTACTTTGTTGTGAAAAGGTTTTCGTAGATAATGCAAACACGGATAACCCGGTTAGTGTAATAAGCTTTATATTCAATAATTTCATTTTCAAGTTATTTGCTACAAATGTAAATGTTATTCGTATAAAGATATAATTATTTTTTATTTAGAATTTTTCTAAATTACATTTAACGGTTCTATAACGTTTTTACAATCCACTTTAAATGTTATTTTTGTTCCAAATTTTATAACTGATTTTTATCTGCTTTAGATTAGTAAGTCATTCAAAAGTTAAGAAGTTAATTCAACAAATAATATGAAACAGGTGATTCACCGTAAATTAAGCAAAAACATCTTCCGTTTAGCTATAGTTATCTTACTTGCGTTTACAACCTCTCTTTCGGCTCAAGGCGACCCGGCAAAAGGAAAAGCATTGTTTAATTCTAATTGTGCTGCTTGTCACCAGTTAGATAAAAAAATGACAGGACCTGCTCTTCGTAATATTGAAGCACGTTTAAGTGATGAAGCAGGAGTTGATAAAGAATGGATACATTCTTGGATCCGCAACAGTTCAGGACTTATTAAGTCTGGAGACGAATACGCCAATAAAATCTTTAATGAGTATAATGGTGTTCCGATGACAGCGTTTCCTCAGTTATCTGATGAAGACTTAGATAATATCTTAGCCTATACTGCAGAAGAAAAAGCCGCTCCGGCTCCAGCAGCAGGTCAAGTTGGAATGTCTAAAGCTAGTGGTGAAGGCGACAGCATTTCTAATAAAATTATATTAGGAGCATTAGTGCTTTTATTTGGTTTATTAGCGATGGCTTTAATTTTGGTAAGACAAACTTTAAATCGCTTTGCTGAAGCTAAAGGTGTAACTGTAGAAAAATCTACACGCTTACCACTTTGGAAAGCGTTTGTGCAAAATCAGTTTCTAGTTTTAGTTACTGTGGTTATCTTATTATTAGTGGGAGGTTACCATGTGTATGGTTTTATGATGCAGGTAGGTGTAGACCAAGGGTACGAGCCAGTGCAACCAATTCACTACTCTCATAAAATTCACGCAGGAGATAACGGTATCGATTGTAAGTACTGTCACTCTTCAGCTAGAGTTAGTAAAACATCAGGTATACCATCTTTAAATGTATGTATGAACTGCCACAAGTCTATTTACGAAGTAGCAGAAAGTACAGCAACTCCAGAATACAGCAAAGAGTTTTACGATGGCGAAATTCAAAAGTTATACAAGGCTGTTGGTTGGGATGATACCGAGCAAAAATATACAGGAGAAACGCAACCAGTAAAATGGGTGAGAATTCATAATTTACCAGATTTCGTTTACTTTAACCACTCGCAACACGTTACTGTTGCAGGTGTAGATTGTCAGACATGTCATGGTCCTGTTCAGGAAATGGAAGTTATGTATCAGCATGCTCCATTAACAATGGGATGGTGTATTAACTGTCACAGAGAAACAAATGTAAAAGTTAAAGACAACGATTACTATACAAAAATCCACGAAGAATTATCTAAAAAGTACGGTGTTGAGGAGCTTACAGCTGCTCAGATGGGAGCTTTAGAATGTGGTAAGTGTCATTATTAATTTATTTAAGAAGTAATTCAATTATACAATATGTCATCAAACAAGAAATACTGGAAAAGTGTTGAAGAGCTAAACGAAAACAGCTCTATTGTTGAGGCGCTAAAGCAAAACGAATTTGTTGAAGAAATTCCTACGGACGAGTTTTTAGGTGATAAAGCAACGCTTGCATCATCTTCTACTACACGAAGAGATTTCTTAAAATATGTTGGTTTTAGTACAGCCGCCGCTTCGCTTGCAGCTTGTGAAGGGCCAGTTATTAAATCGATTCCCTATGTAGTTCAGCCAGAACAAATAATTCCTGGTGTTGCTAATTACTATGCAACAACGATTGCAGATGGTTTTGATTTTGCTAGTGTTTTAGTTAAAACACGTGAAGGACGTCCTATTAAAATTGAGAACAATTCCTTAGCAAAAACTAATGGAAGTGCTAACGCAAGAGTTAATGCTTCGGTATTAGGTTTGTATGATAGTTTAAGAGTTCAAGGTCCAACTAAGGCAGGGAACCCTGTATCTTGGACTGATTTTAATGCTGAAGTAGCTTCTAAATTATCTAATCTTAGTAGTGCTGGAAAGGAAATTGTGTTGTTAACACAAACATTTTCTAGTCCATCTACAGAACGATTAATTAATACATTTAAAGAAAAATACGGTAAAGTTCGTCACGTAGTTTATGATGCCATTTCGGAATCTGCAGCTTTAGACGCTTACCAAGCAAAATATGGCCGTCGTGCTTTAGCTGGTTATGATTTCGCCCATGCAGAAACTATTGTTTCTTTTGGAGCCGATTTTATAGGTGACTGGCAAGGTGGAGGTTTTGATGCAGGTTATTCGGCAGGACGTATTCCTCAGGAAGGAAAAATGTCTAAGCATATTCAGTTTGAAGCTAATATGTCTTTAGCTGGTGCCAATGCAGATAAGCGTGTGCCTGCAACTCCAAGTCAACAAAAAGTAGCTTTAGCTAAGTTGTATGGAAATATAACTGGAACTTCGGTTTCTGGATCACTTCCAGCACATATGGAAGCGGCAGTTAAGAATGCAGCATCTCTACTTAAAAAATCAGGTAGAGCCGGTGTAGTTGTTACAGGAATTCAGGATGTTAATGCGCAAGCTTTAGTATTAGAAATTAATGCGGCTTTAAATAGTAGAGCATTTAAACCAAGAGTTCCAATCTTAACAAGACAAGGAAACGACAAAGATGTTGCTCAATTAGTAGCAGATATGAAAGCTGGTCGTATTGGTGGTATTATTATGAGTGGTGTAAATCCATTATACAGTTTACCAAACGCAGCAGACTTTGCAGAAGGATTAAAGAAAACAGAATTGGCTGTAACGTTCTCGATGAAATCGGACGAAACAGCTTCTCAAACAGAATATTTAGCTGCAGCACCTCATTATTTAGAGGCTTGGGGTGATGTAGAATTAAGACGTGGTCATTATGCGTTAACACAACCAACTATTCGTCCGTTATTCGATACAAAACAATTTCAGGAGGCTTTATTAACATGGACAGATAACTCAATGTCTTACCATGATTATATTAAAGAAACTTGGAATGCCAATATTCTAGGTGGTGCATCTTTTAACCAAGCAATACATGATGGTTCTTTTATAGCAGGATCACTTGGGGCATTAGTTAATGGTGTTTCTAATACAACAATTGAGGAAACCAAAACTGTTTTAAAAGATAAAAAACAAAGAACTTGGGCTGGTAACGTCATTCATGAGGCAGCTGTAGGAATTGGTTTAGTCGATGAAGATAAAGATGAATTTATTACGTCTACTACAACAAGAAATTCACCAAATGCAAATCCAATTTTAGGAGGTGAAGGTTTTGTTATTAATGAAATTTCTGGATCAGCAGCAGCTTCAGCATTAGTTGGCTCTGCAAAATCTGAAGGATTAGAATTAGTATTATATTCTAAAGTAGGAATGGGAGATGGTCAACAAGCCAACAACCCATGGTTACAAGAATTTCCAGATCCAATTACAAGAACATCATGGGATAATTACTTAACGGTTTCTAAAGCCGATGCAGAAGCATTAGGGTTAACAAACAGAAATGTTGCTAATGGTGGTCTTAATGGTAGTTATGCTAGTGTTACGGTAAATGGTACGACTTTAGAAAAAGTACCTGTACTTATTCAACCAGGTCAAGCTAAAGGTTCTGTAGGTTTATCATTTGGTTATGGTCGATCTGCTGGATTAAAAGAAGAAATGCAAACGGGTGTAAATGCGTTTACGTTATACCAAGATTTTAATACAATTCAGAATGTTAGTGTAAGTGCTGTAGGTGGCGAGCATGAATTTGCTTGTGTACAGTTACAAAATACATTAATGGGACGTGGCGATATTATTAAGGAAACTACTTTAGAGATCTTTAATACAAAAGATAAGCGTGAGTGGAACCCAATGCCAATGGTTTCTCTTAACCACGTTGAAACGCCTGTAACATCTCCTGATGTTGATTTATGGGGAGAATTTGATCGTTCTATCGGACATCACTTTAACCTATCTATCGACTTAAATGCATGTACAGGATGTGGAGCATGTGTTATTGCATGTCATGCAGAAAATAATGTGCCTGTTGTAGGTAAAAGTGAAATTCGTCGTAGCCGTGATATGCACTGGTTACGTATAGATAGATATTACTCTTCAGACGAATCTTTTGAAGGTGATAACGAGAAAAAAGATGGGTTCTCTGGTTTATTTGGAGAGAAAGGATCTTTAGGAGGATTTGGAGAATTAGAACATCCTTCAGATAATCCACAAGTCGCTTTCCAACCAGTAATGTGTCAGCACTGTAACCACGCACCTTGTGAAACTGTTTGTCCAGTAGCGGCAACTTCTCATGGTCGTCAAGGTCAGAATCATATGGCATATAACCGTTGCGTTGGTACACGTTACTGTGCAAACAACTGCCCTTACAAAGTACGTCGTTTTAACTGGTTCTTATACAATGGTAATGATGAGTTCGATTATCATATGAATGATGATTTAGGACGTATGGTATTAAACCCTGACGTAGTAGTACGTTCTCGTGGTGTAATGGAAAAATGTTCTATGTGTATTCAAATGACACAAAAAACAATTCTTGATGCTAAGCGTGACGGACGTGAAATTAAGGACGGAGAATTCCAAACAGCATGTTCTGCGGCGTGTAGCAGTGGTGCCATGGTATTTGGAGATGTAAACGACAAAGAAAGTAAGGTAGCACACCTTAAAGAAGATAATCGTATGTATCACTTGTTAGAACATATTGGAACAAAACCTAATGTGATTTACCAGACAAAAGTGAGAAATACAACAGAAGCATAATTAACGAATTAAGAAATAATTAGATAAGGATATGGCGTCTCATTACGAAGCACCTATAAGAAGACCCTTAGTTACAGGAGAAAAGTCTTACCACGATGTAACTGTCGATGTAGCAAGACCTGTAGAAGGAAAAGCAAATAAATTATGGTGGATAGTTTTTTCTATTTCATTAGTTGCTTTCCTTTGGGGAATAGGATGTATATTATACACAGTATCAACTGGTATTGGAACTTGGGGTTTAAATAAAACCGTAGGTTGGGCCTGGGATATTACTAACTTCGTTTGGTGGGTTGGTATTGGACATGCGGGAACATTAATTTCTGCGGTACTTTTATTATTCCGTCAAAAATGGAGAATGGCAATTAACCGTTCTGCTGAAGCCATGACTATCTTCGCGGTTTTCCAGGCAGGTTTATTTCCAATTATCCACATGGGTCGTCCATGGTTAGGATACTGGGTATTACCAATTCCAAACCAATTCGGTTCGTTATGGGTAAACTTTAACTCACCTTTACTTTGGGATGTATTTGCTATTTCAACGTATTTATCTGTATCATTAGTTTTCTGGTGGACAGGTTTATTACCAGATTTCGCGATGTTAAGAGACCGTGCAGTAAAGCCTTTCCAAAAGAAAATCTACGGATTGTTAAGTTTTGGATGGTCTGGTAGAGCTAAAGACTGGCAACGTTTCGAAGAAGTATCTTTGGTACTTGCAGGTTTAGCAACACCACTTGTACTTTCTGTACACACCATTGTATCTTTTGACTTTGCTACTTCTGTAATTCCAGGATGGCATACTACCATTTTCCCTCCTTACTTCGTAGCAGGGGCGGTATTCTCAGGATTCGCTATGGTAAACACACTTCTTATTATCATGAGAAAAGTGTGTAACTTAGAAGACTATATTACAGTACAACATATCGAATTAATGAACATTGTAATCATGATTACAGGTTCTATAGTTGGTGTGGCTTATATTACAGAGTTATTTATTGCTTGGTATTCTGGTGTAGAATACGAACAATATGCTTTCTTAAACAGAGCAACAGGTCCTTATGCATGGGCTTATTGGATGATGATGTCTTGTAACGTATTCTCTCCACAGTTTATGTGGTTTAAGAAATTAAGAACAAGTATTATGTTCTCTTTCTTTATTTCGATCGTGGTAAACATCGGGATGTGGTTCGAGCGTTTTGTAATTATTGTAACATCGTTACACAGAGATTACTTACCATCGTCTTGGACAATGTTCTCACCTACATTTGTGGATATAGGAATATTTATTGGAACAATAGGATTCTTCTTTGTACTTTTCTTATTGTACTCTAGAACATTCCCTGTAATTGCACAAGCAGAGGTTAAGACTATTTTAAAGTCTTCAGGAGAGAGTTACAAAAAAATTAGAGAGCGAGGAGATAGTTTAGTAGGTACTGGTGCAGATGCAAGAACCTCTGGAGCTTCAGTTAATAATTCAAAAAACTAAGAGTAGCATATGGAATCTTCAAAAGTTATTCACGCTATTTATACAGACGACGATATTTTAATGGCTGCCGTTAAAGATGTACGTTTGGCAAAACACCATATAGAAGAAGTATATACACCGTTTCCGGTTCACGGACTAGATAAAGCAATGGGATTAGCTCCAACACGTTTGGCTATCACAGCTTTTATATACGGATGTATTGGTTTAACTGTCGCAACACTTATGATGAATTTCATTATGATTGAAGACTGGCCACAAGATATTGGTGGTAAACCAAGTTTTAGTTATCTAGAAAACATGCCGGCGTTTGTGCCTATCATGTTCGAACTTACTATATTTTTTGCAGCGCATTTAATGGTTATTACCTTTTACTTACGTAGTAAGATATGGCCTTTTAAAGAAGCAGAAAATCCAGACCCAAGAACTACTGACGATCATTTTTTAATGGAAATCGCTGTGGCTAATAACAATGAACAAGAAATTGCAGAATTGTTAAAAAGTACAGGTGCAGTAGAAATTAACTTAGTAGATAAAGCACATTAATACAGACCAATGAAAAGCTTAATAAAAATATTTGCAATAGCCGTAGTTTTAATATCTGTCGTTTCATGTCAAGAAAATGGTAGACCAAACTATCAGTTTATGCCTAACATGTACGAGTCTGTTGGTTATGAAACTTATAGTGAATCTACTGCTTTTAGAAATGGTGTAGAAGCGCAATTACCTGCAGAAGGATCGGTTGCAAGAGGACATATCCCATTTGAAATCGCTAACGATTTAGAAGGATACAATTTGGCAAAGGAAACGTTAATGAGTCCTTTAGATTCAACGCAAATTGATACTAAAAGAGGAAAAGAATTATACGATATCTATTGTGGAATTTGTCACGGTATGAAAGGAGATGGACAAGGTACTCTTGTAAAAAGAGAAAAAATTCTTGGAGTTCCTAAGTATGATGACGCTGGACGTAATATTACTGTTGGTAGTGTATATCACACTATTTATTATGGAAAAAATGCCATGGGATCTTATAGCAATCAATTGTTAGAAGAAGAGCGTTGGCAAGTAGCTGCTTATGTTATGGAACTAAAAGCAGATTTAGAAAAGTAAGTCGATTAGATAAAGATTATATATAGATATGTACACACTTTCAAATAAATTAAGAACATTTTCTTTCGCTCTAATAATCTTAGGATTTATAGGGGTAGTATATGGTTTTATGTCTTCTCATAAATCTTTAGACGAAGTAAAAACTATGTTAGCCGATGAGGCTGCACATCACGGTGGTGGACATGCAGTAGATGAATCTACTCACGTTGTCGATGCACATGATATGCATGCAGAAGCTGATGCTCATCATGGCGATGCACACGCAGAGCATGTGCAACATCAAATAGCAAATAGACCGTGGTCTGCATTGTATGTAGCTGCTTTCTTTTTTATGATGATTGCATTAGGGGCTTTAGCATTTTACGCATTACAATACGCATCTCAAGCAGGATGGTCTCCGGTGCTCTTTAGAGTAATGGAAGGAATCACAGCTTATTTATTGCCTGGAGCTATAATTGTACTTTTAATTGCAGTGGCTTCTGGTACTATTGGGCATTACAATTTATTTGTATGGATGGATCCTGAAGTTGTTGCTCACGATAAATTACTTCAAGGTAAAGCCGATTGGTTAAATATTGGTTGGTTTGCAGTAAGAGGTTTAATTTTTATCGCGGGTTGGTCTTTATACAGACACTTCTCTCGTAAATATTCTATCGCACAAGATGATGCAGACGATAACCGATTCTTTAAAAAGAACTTCCGTATTTCTGCAGGATTTTTAGTATTCTTTATTTATTCAGAATCTATTATGTCTTGGGATTGGATTATGAGTGTAGATCCACACTGGTTTTCAACATTGTTCGGATGGTACGTATTCGCTAGTATGTTTGTAAGTGGAATTACTGTAATTGCACTAGTTACAATCTACTTAAAATCTAAAGGGTTATTGCCATTAGTTAACGATAGTCATATTCATGATTTAGCTAAATTTATGTTTGGTATTAGTGTGTTCTGGACGTACTTATGGTTCTCTCAATTTATGCTTATTTGGTATTCAAACATTCCAGAAGAGGTAACATATTTTGTAACACGTATAGAAGATTATAACTTACCGTTCTTTGGAATGGTAGCCCTAAACTTCCTTTTCCCTTTATTAGTTTTAATGAATAGTGATTACAAACGTGTAAATTGGTTTGTTGTAATGGCTGGTGTTGTTATTTTATTCGGACATTATTTAGATATTTTCAACATGATTATGCCTGCAACTGTAGGAGATAGATGGTTTATTGGAATACCTGAAATAAGCTCGGTATTATTATTCGCAGGATTGTTTATATTTATCGTATTTACAGCCTTAACCAAAGCACCATTACTTGCAAAACGTAATCCTTTAGTTAAAGAAAGTGAACAATTTCATTATTAAGCAACGCGCAAGTAACAGTATTATATAAAGAACAACAAGAACGAGTATGACTGCTTTATTTATAATTTTAGTATTAGTATTTATAACAATTGCCATCTGGCAAATGGTTAAGATTTTTGATCTGGCTCAAGTGGGATTAGAACAAAACGACCAAATTGCTACAGATAAGGACAATACTTTGAATGGTTATCTGATGATAGGATTCTTAGCTTTCATTTATATCATTACAATTGTTTGTGTGGTTAAATGGGGAGATTTGCCTTTATTATCTAATTCGGCTTCCGAGCATGGACCTGGAATAGATAACTTAATGATAATCTCTTTAGTGCTTATTTTTGTAGTTCAAACTATCACTCAATTTTTACTTCACTATTTTGCTTTTAAATATAAAGGTGAAAAAGGTCGTAAAGCGTTATTCTTTGCAGATAACAATACCTTAGAAGCGATCTGGACCATTATTCCAGTAATTACTTTGGCGGGTTTAATTATCTACGGATTATTTACTTGGACAAGTATCATGAATGTGAGCGAAGATGACGATCCAATAGTTATCGAGTTGTATGCACAACAATTTAACTGGAAAGCACGATATGGTGGAAACGATAATACATTAGGTAAAGCTAACGTAAGATTAATCGATATCGATAAAGCCAATATCTTAGGTTTAGACGAATCTGATCCGAATGCACAAGACGATATTATTACTTCAGAATTATATTTACCAGTAGGTAAGCCAGTATTATTTAAAATGCGTTCTCAAGACGTATTACACTCGGCTTATATGCCTCACTTTAGAGCACAAATGAACTGTGTTCCTGGTATGGTAACTCAATTTGGATTTACACCTTCAGTAACGACTGCAGAGATGCGTCAGAATCCAGATATCGTTGAGAAAGTAAAGAACATTAACGACATTAGAGTTGAGAATAGTAAGGAATTAGTTGCTAATGGTGAAGACGCCTTAGATGCGTATGAGTTTGACTATTTATTGTTATGTAACAAGATTTGTGGAAAGTCGCACTATAACATGCAAATGAAAATTATTGTAGTAACCCAAGAAGAATATGACGCTTGGCTTAAAGAACAAAAGATTTTCAAAAATTCGTTAGTACAAAATTAATTCAATCCAAAAGATTTAAAAAACCTAAAATAGATTATGTCAGCACACGCAGATACTCACGTTCACGAAGACGACCACGGACATCATCATAAACAAACGTTTATCACAAAATATATATTTAGTACAGATCATAAAATGATCTCTAAACAATTTTTGATAACAGGAGTTTTTATGGGAATAATAGGGATCCTAATGTCTATTATGTTTCGTATGCAAATTGCATGGCCAGGAGAACCTAATGTTTTATTTGAAATGTTATTAGGTAAATGGGCACCAGATGGTGTTATGGATGCCGATATATATTTGGCATTAGTAACTATTCACGGTACTATAATGGTATTCTTTGTACTAACTGCTGGATTAAGTGGTACGTTTAGTAACCTTTTAATTCCGTTGCAAATTGGAGCTCGAGATATGGCTTCAGGATTCTTAAATATGGTTTCTTACTGGTTATTCTTTATCTCTAGTATTATCATGTTATCCTCTTTATTTGTTGAAGCTGGACCAGCTGCAGCAGGTTGGACAATCTACCCTCCATTATCTGCTCTTCCTATGGCATCTAGTGGTTCTGGAATGGGAATGACACTTTGGTTAATTTCTATGGCTTTATTTATTGCATCATCACTTATTGGTTCATTAAACTATATTGTTACAGTTATTAACATGCGTACTAAAGGTATGTCTATGACTAGATTGCCATTAACTATTTGGGCATTATTTGTAACTGCAATTATTGGTGTAGTTTCTTTCCCAGTATTATTATCTGCTGCGTTATTATTAATTATGGATAGAAGTTTTGGAACATCATTCTTCTTATCAGATATATTTATTCAAGGTGAAGTGTTACATTACCAAGGAGGATCACCAGTGTTATTCGAACACTTATTCTGGTTCTTAGGTCACCCTGAAGTATATATTGTAATTTTACCTGCAATGGGATTAGTATCAGAAATTATGGCCGCGAATTCTCGTAAACCAATTTTTGGTTACCGTGCCATGATTGCTTCAATCTTAGCGATTGCATTCCTTTCAACTATTGTATGGGGTCACCATATGTTCGTATCAGGAATGAATCCATTTTTAGGTTCTGTATTTACATTCACAACTTTATTAATTGCGATTCCATCTGCTGTAAAGGCCTTTAACTGGATTACAACAATTTGGAAAGGGAACATACAAATGAATACGGCCATGTTATTTTCTATAGGTTTCGTGTCTACTTTCATTACAGGAGGTTTAACTGGAATTATTTTAGGAGATAGTGCGTTAGATATTAATGTTCACGATACATATTTCGTTATTGCTCACTTTCACTTGGTAATGGGTATATCTGCACTTTACGGAATGTTTGCTGGTATTTACCACTGGTATCCAAAAATGTTTGGTCGTATGATGAACAAAAACTTAGGTTACGTTCACTTTTGGATCACTGCAATTTGTGCTTACGGGGTTTTCTTCCCAATGCACTTTATCGGAATGGCTGGTTTACCAAGACGTTATTATACAAACTCAGCTTTCCCATTATTCGATGATTTAGCCGATGTTAATAAGGTGATCACCATCTTTGCAATTGTAGGGGCAATATTCCAAATCGTATTCTTGTATAATTTCTTTGCAAGCATCTTTATTGGTAAAAAAGCAACTCAAAACCCATGGAGATCTACTACTTTAGAGTGGACAACTCCTGTAGAACATATTCACGGAAACTGGCCAGGAGCAATTCCTACAGTATACCGTTGGGCTTACGATTATAGTAAACCTGGACACGATGTAGATTTTGTTCCTCAGAACATTCCATTAAAAGACGGAGAAGAAGAGTTACAACACTAAACGTAATTCGTCAACATATAAAAAAAGCCTTTTCATTTCGTTTGAAAAGGCTTTTTCTGTATATTTTAGAGTCGTAATTAAAGTATGAAGAAAATTTTATCCATTGTAGGAGTCCTTTTAATCATTGGTGTTTATGTATACGAACAATATTTAGATACCGAACATTCCACTTCAGTTGAAGCACCTTATGGTCAAGAAGAGAATTTGCGTAGTAAAAAAGATAATGCATTTTACTTACCTACATCTACTACGGGTGCCATGGTGTACCATAACAACTATACCTTGTCTTATAGTGAACAGCATGAACAAGCCGAATGGGTAGCCTATTTGCTAAAGAAATCTGATATTGTATATACCAAAAGAAAGCGTCCTTATTTTAATGAGGATAAATCGGTAAAAACCAAGTCTGCAGATTGGCGTAGTTATAAAAACTCGGGCTACGATAAAGGTCATTTATGCCCAGCAGGCGATAGACGAAAATCTGTTGCCTCGTATAACGAAACGTTTTTAACAAGTAATATTGCTCCTCAGAATCACGATTTTAATGCAGGGATCTGGAACGATTTGGAACAAACGGTACGTACTTGGGCAAAATCTTATAACGATGTATATGTTGTTACTGGTGGTATATTGGAAGGGAATTTAAAAACCATAGGAAAAGATCGCGTTTCTGTACCTAATTACTTTTATAAGATTATCTTTAATGACCGTGGAGACGCGTCTAAAATGATAGGATTCATTATCCCGAATAGATCAAACGCAAACCAATCTTTACAAAGTTATGTGGTATCGGTGGACGATATTGAGGCTAAAACGGGTATCGATTTCTTTCCGAAATTGAACGATGCCTTAGAGAACCGTCTTGAAGGTTCAATACATACTTCTGATTGGCGATTTAGATAAAGGGTTTAATATTTCCAATCGGCTTAATTAATCATTTACTTTGCTTTTTTATAAATTATGAACGAAAACTTGAATCCAGAAAAAGAACATATCTCATCTGAAGATATGGATGTCGAAAAAGCATTAAGACCCTTATCGTTTGATGATTTTGCTGGGCAAGATCAGGTACTAGAAAATCTTAGCATTTTTGTGGAAGCATCAAACCGTCGTGGTGATGCGTTAGATCATACCCTATTTCATGGTCCTCCTGGACTTGGTAAGACTACTTTAGCGCACATTTTAGCAAACGAGCTTGGTGTTGGTATAAAAGTAACTTCCGGGCCTGTTTTAGATAAGCCTGGTGACTTAGCTGGCCTGTTAACCAATTTGGATGAACGCGATGTATTATTCATTGACGAAATACATAGGTTAAGTCCTATTGTAGAGGAATATTTATACTCTGCAATGGAAGATTATAAGATTGATATCATGATAGAGTCTGGGCCAAATGCAAGAACGGTACAAATTCATTTAAATCCGTTTACCCTTATTGGTGCCACTACACGATCTGGTTTACTAACGGCGCCTATGCGTGCACGTTTCGGAATTAGTAGTCGACTGCAATATTACTCAACCGAATTACTATCAACTATCGTTCAACGGAGTTCAGAAATATTAAATGTTCCTATGGATATAGATGCCGCGATAGAAATTGCGGGTCGAAGTCGTGGAACTCCCCGAATAGCAAATGCGTTATTACGTCGTGTGCGTGATTTTGCCGAAATTAAAGGCAATGGAACTATAGATTTAGCCATAGCCAAATTTGCATTAAAAGCTTTAAATGTAGATGCTCACGGCTTAGACGAGATGGATAATAAAATTCTGACAACCATTATAGATAAATTTAAAGGTGGACCTGTGGGAATTACAACCTTGGCAACTGCGGTAAGTGAAAGTGCCGAAACAATTGAAGAAGTTTACGAACCTTTTCTTATCCAGCAAGGGTTTATAATGCGTACACCACGTGGTCGAGAAGTTACCGAAGCAGCCTATCTGCACTTAGGGCGTACCAAAGGTCCTGTACAAGGTGGCTTATTTTAAATGATGGCTTATGTACGTTAAACTTAAGCAGGCGGTTAAACAGATTATTCCTGAAAAATGGTTACAAAAGCATCAAGATACATTACGTCCTTTTGTTGCCATGTTTTATAAAGGGAATCGCTTCAAGTGTAATGTTTGTGGTTTTAAAATGTCCCAATTTATCTCTTTATATGATGGGAAAACCTTGTGCCCCAATTGTGGGAGTTTATCACGCACAAGACGTTTATGGTCTATTATAGAACATGAGTTGTCTGATAAAAAGGTACTCCATTTTTCACCGCCAAGAGTACTATCCAAAGTCCTAGAGAACCTTAAAAATACGGATTATGAACCTTCAGATTATATGGGGGAATTTCAAGCAAAAAGACAATATAACATCGAAGCTATCGATGCGCCCAATAACACTTATGATGTAATTATATGCTACCATGTTTTAGAACACATAGAACAAGATGTTCAGGCAATGACCGAATTATATCGTATTTTGAAACCGCAAGGCAGGTGCTACATTCAAACGCCTTTTAAATCTGGAAATATTTATGAAGATAAAACCATTGTAACGCCTTCGGAAAGATTAAAACACTTTGGTCAAGAGGATCATCTTAGAATATATTCTGTAGACGGTTTAAACAGCAGATTAAAATCTGTTGGTTTCAATACAACTGTGAATAATTTCTCTTCAGAATCACAAAATTACCATGGGTTTAATACAAAAGAAACCGTAATTGTGGCTCAAAAGATTTAGAACGATAATGGATACTAAAACAAGACACACAAATATTATTAAAACCGAAGCCAAACGCCTCGGTTTTTTGTCTTGTGGTATTAGTAAAGCAGAATTTCTAGAAGTTGAAGCGCCACGATTAGAGCATTACCTTAAACAAAATTTTCATGGTGAAATGCAGTACATGGAAAATCATTTCGATAAACGTCTCGATCCAACAAAATTGGTAGAAGGCTCTAAGTCTGTTATTTCGTTATTATTAAATTATTATCCGCATGAACTTCAACCGGAAGACACATTTAAGCTATCTAAATATGCTTACGGGATGGATTATCATTTTATTATAAAAGAAAAGCTTAAAGAATTACTATATACTATTCAGTCGGAAATAGGAGACGTTCACGGACGTGCTTTTGTAGATTCTGCTCCGGTATTAGATAAAGCATGGGCTGCGAAATCTGGTTTGGGGTGGATTGGTAAACATAGCAATCTGCTTACAAAAGAAGTCGGTTCGTTTTATTTTATAGCTGAATTGATTGTAGATTTAGAATTGGATTACGATGGTGTAACCACCGATCATTGCGGTACATGCACAAAATGTATCGACGCATGTCCAACCGATGCCATTACAGATCCCTATGTTGTAGATGGCAGTAAATGTATTTCGTATTTTACTATAGAATTAAAAGATGCATTGCCCGAAAGCGAAAAAGGTAAATTCGAAGATTGGATGTTCGGTTGCGATATTTGCCAAGATGTGTGTCCGTGGAATCGTTTTTCGAAGCCACATCAGGAACCTCTTTTTAATCCGCATCCCGAATTACTAGAAATGAGCAAAAAAGATTGGGAAGAAATTACCGAGGACACCTTCAAAAAAGTGTTTCAGAAATCGGCTGTTAAGCGTACTAAATTTAAGGGGTTAACGCGGAATATCGATTTTTTGAAATAATTTGTATTCCTATTGAAAGGTTTGTGGATACACACGACTAAAACTAATTAAAACGTATAAAATGATAAAAGCATCTAAACTCTTAGGTTTATTTTTGGTATTAAGTTTTGTAGCTTGTAAAGAGACCGCAAAAAAAGAATCGGCATCTACTACCGAAGTAGAAACTGCTGTAGCAACATATAATATTCCAGATTCTTGGATACAAAAAAGAGTGGACGCCGCTAATAAAAGATTGAATGCTACAGAAGCAGGTAAAGTGTTATGGAGCGCTATGGAAGCTCATGGAGGCTTAGAAAACTGGTACTCTAATGGTTATTTTTCTTTTCATTTTGATTACAAGCCTTTAAATGGTAAAGGAATTAGAGATTCTTACCAAACCATAGATACTTGGAGTAATAAAGCCAGACATAACAGTATTACCGACCCTTCAAACACGTATGGATGGGATGGAGAAGAAGCTTGGGTAAAAGCAAAAGACAGTACATCTTTTGAATACGATACTAAGTTTTGGGCTTTAACACCACTATATTTTTCGGGTCAGCCTTTTGTGCTAGATGGAGAAGGGGTAAACCTAGAATTATTACCAGAGGTAGAATTTAAAGGTACGTTACAAAAAGTGGTTAAGGCTACTTATGATGCAGGTGTGGGATCTGCTCCAGACGATTATTACATTTTGTATATAAATTCGGAAACCAATTTGCTAGATGCTTTTAAATACATTGTGTCTTATCCAGAGTATTTTCCAGAAGGCGGACATGCACCTGAGAAAATAACAGTGGTTCAAGGAACAACTACGGTAGATGGCATTGTTTTAGCCACAGGATTTAAAACATATTGGTCTGCAGAAGCTAAAGATGGATTAGGGGAATATATTACAGATATAACTGTGAGTGATATAAGTTTTTCACCGACAGTAGAGGATAATTTCTTTTCGAAACCAGAAGATGCTAAAGTTTTAAATGACTAAGTGTAGTTAGAAACAACACCTTATAAAATAACATAAACGCCTGAGAATTTAAATTGTAAATTCTCAGGCGTTTATGTTTTATGGATATAATAGCGTACCAGGTTTTCCAATATTAATGGGTTGAAATCCGAAATCATCTGTTTCAAAAGAATTAGTTTTAAAAATATTACTTCCTTGACCAGGAATTTCTGGGTAATAAGATAAGGATAACTGAAATGAACTAAACACCAAATAATCGTTTCGTATTATAAAACCTACGCCAAAAGAAGAGTGTAATTTACTATCCGATAGCGACGTTTGCTGGCCTCCAATGGTACCTGCTGTGAAATTTAAATACGGATTTAGCCTAAAACCTAAAAGATTCCAAGGTGAATAGAATTGAGTTTGCATTGCTAAAAGTACTTTTTTCGTACCATAAATATTGGCATTAAAACCAGGAATACCTGCGGTGTATGTGTCTCGCAAATAATAATTTCGATCGAATCCAAAGGGTTCTACATTTTCATTTAAAGACACCCGATCTGCTATTGAATTGAGTCTATCAAACCCCAAAATAATTTGTGGTCTTATAAATTGTCTCATTTTCCATTTCGAACCTAACGGAATTAAATTTGTAAAATAGGACGCTCCAAAATTAATCGTGGTTTGTTCTGCTCTAGAATGGTTAAGAAATGTTTCGGCACCCACAGTACCACTTAAATACCCCCATTTAAAGTACTCTGCAATGGTAAAATTGGTACCCAAATAGTAACGGTTTTCTTCGTTTTTGCGCTGATATCCCGAGGTAATAGAGGTGACTAAGCCAATTGGGACATCTTCTATTATTCCATCTCTAAATATAAAACGGTCTTGCACGTACTGTCTAGAAGCAATCGCCACACTTCCTAGGTAAAAATTCTCGTTCGAAAAATAATTAATAGAGTCGTATGCTTTAGAAGGAGACTCCTTGTACGCAACATTAAGATAACGTACAGAGGTAATTAAATTTGTTGTACGTTCTTCAATCGATTTTCCCTTAAAAATATTAAAGGCGTGACCCGCCCAAAAATCATTAGTTCTGTATTTAAAATTCTCATAACTCAATTCATTTTGAAAATCTGGTAGTGAATCTTTTCTAAACTGTTCATCTATATAAATACCACCGGCCCATTTTGTTAATGGCGAGTAAAAGGTTCTTTCTATATTAAGTTTTTTTTGATAGAAGCCTTCAGTATCTAAATTGTAATAAATTTCCGATCTAACAAAAGAGTTTTTTATGTTTGGAACAACATAGTTAAATCTGTAACCTGTATTGTTATTGCCATACCTTTTTTCGATGGCATTGTTAAATTCATGTCCGAACCCTAAAAAGTTACGTTCGTTAAGAATTACCCGAGTTTTAGATGTCGATATAGAACCTTTTACAATAAAACTCCAAGAATCTAAAACACGGATTTTAACATCGACAGAGTCGGAGGTTTGACTTGCTTTTTTGGCATCAATTTTCACACTTCTAATAAAGCTTTGAGAACGTATTAATCGTTCAGATTCATTTAAAAGTAAGGTGTCTAAATCTGTTTTTTCTTTAAAGAGTAAAATATTCCGAATAGCAAAATTTTTAGATTTAATGTGGGCCTTGTTACCAAATTCATCGATCCATTTATCAGGAGTCTTGGTCGAATCGGTTGCCGAATACCCAAAAGGGTCTAATGTTTCAATAGTAATGCTTCTAATGGGATGGCCATGTAGCGACAAATATTCTTTATCTATACTCTTTTTATCTGCTTTCTTAGGCGTCTTCCTATTGGGAGTTTTAAAAATGAGTTTATGTATCGCCTTGGTGAATTTTCTTTCTCTAGAATATGTTTTAATTTTCTCATAAATCTGAGTACTATCTTTTGCTTTTACTTGAGCATTCGCCGAAAAACTCAGGAACACCGTAAACGCTATTAGATATAAATATTTTATACTCATTGATTATTCGAACAATTAATTCTGAAGTTATTTAAATTAGGGAATATATCTAGAAAATTCCGGTAAATTTAGTCGCTTTTCGGGTTTTATTTGACTTAAATCGCATTGTTTTTTGCCTCATAACGTTTGTGCAGTAGCTTTTATTAGCACAACTATAGAATACTAATATCCGTTACCTCTTATAAAATACATGTGAATAGTGTCTACACTAATTTTATTAAGGTGTTTTGTGATTTTTGTTAATTAATTGTTTGTATTCTTAAACATTGACCTATATAATGGTAAATTAATAAAACTATATCGTTTGCGTGAAAAATAGATTAGAGTTTCACATATAGGATTATTACATTTGTTAGGCAATAACAATTGAAATTATGAGTAAACAAAGCAAGAAAAGTGAAGCATTAATTTACCATTCCCACCCCACACCAGGGAAAATAAAAGTTGTTCCAACCAAAAAATATGCTACCCAAAGAGACTTAGCATTGGCCTATTCGCCAGGAGTTGCAGAGCCTTGTTTAGAAATAGCAGCAAATAAAGAAAACGCATATAAATATACTACTAAAGGGAATTTAGTAGCCGTAATTTCTAATGGTACTGCCGTTTTAGGATTAGGAAATATTGGTCCAGAAGCCTCTAAACCAGTAATGGAAGGTAAAGGATTATTATTTAAAATTTTCGCAGATATCGATGTGTTCGATATTGAGGTAGATACCGAAAATGTAGAAGAATTTATACAAACGGTTAAAATGATTGCTCCAACCTTTGGAGGAATTAATTTAGAAGATATTAAAGCACCTGAAGCTTTCGAAATCGAACGTCGTTTAAAGGAAGAGTTAGATATTCCTGTAATGCACGACGATCAGCATGGTACAGCAATTATTTCGGCAGCTGCATTAATTAATGCTTTAGAAATTACCGAAAAGAAAATTGAAGATGTTCGAATCGTAATTAGTGGCGCTGGAGCTGCTGCTATTTCGTGTACACGTTTGTATCAAGCCTTTGGAGCCCGACGCGAAAATATTGTAATGTGCGATAGTAAAGGTGTAATCCGTAAGGATCGAACCAATTTAACTTCGGAAAAAGCAGAATTTGCTACAGACCGTAATATCGATACCTTAACCGATGCCATGAAAGATGCCGATGTACTTATTGGTTTATCTATGGCCGATGTGGTAACACCAGAGATGTTGTTAATTATGGCCGACAATCCTATTGTGTTCGCCATGGCAAATCCAGATCCAGAGATTGCTTATCAATTAGCAATAGATACGCGAGACGATATTATTATGGCAACAGGACGTAGCGATCATCCTAACCAAGTTAATAATGTTTTAGGTTTCCCTTTCATCTTTAGAGGTGCTTTAGATGTTCGTGCAACAAAAATTAATGAAGAGATGAAAATGGCCGCAGTTGTCGCTTTAGCCGAAATGGCTAAAGAACCTGTGCCAGAACAAGTAAATATAGCATACGGAGAAACCCGTTTAACATTTGGTCGAGATTATATCATCCCAAAACCATTCGATCCAAGGTTAATTTCTAAAATTCCACCTGCAGTAGCAAGAGCCGCTATGGAAAGTGGTGTTGCAAAGAAACCGATTTTAGATTGGAATGATTATGAAACGGAGTTAGAAGGTCGATTAGGTACAGATAATAAATTAATTAAATTATTATTTAATCGTGCTAAAATGAATCCGAAGCGTGTTGTTTTTGCTGAAGCAGATAAAATTGAAGTTTTAAAAGCCGCACAAATTGCACTAGAAGAAGGAATCGCAATTCCTATTTTATTAGGACGTCGCGAAACTATTCTTGAGCTTATGGAAGAATTGGAATTCGATGCAGAAGTAGAAATTATTGATCCGAAATCCGATCACGAACATAAACGTAAATTGCGTTACGCAAGAGTGTATTGGGAGCAAAGAAAACGTCGCGGTGTTACCTTATACGCTGCCGAAAGTTTAATGCGTGAGCGTAATTATTTCGCTGCTATGATGGTTAATGAAGGCGATGCCGATGCCTTAATATCTGGATTCTCTAGAGCTTATCCAACCGTGGTAAAACCCATGTTAGAAGTTATTGGCATGGCAAAAGGGGCAACCCGAGTGGCTACAACCAATTTAATGATGACACAGCGTGGTCCTATGTTTTTTAGCGATACAGCTATAAATATAAATCCAGATGCAAAAGATTTAGCTACAATTGCTAGAATGACAGCAACGGCAGTAAAGATGTTTGGTTTGGAACCTGTAATTGCCATGACGTCGTATTCTAATTTTGGATCGTCTAATAACGACGGTGCTTCAAAAATTCGCGAAGCCGTTTCGTATTTACACAGACAGTATCCTAAATTAATAGTAGACGGAGAAGTGCAAACAGATTTTGCGTTAAACAACGAATTACTGCAAGAAAAATTCCCGTTCTCTAAATTAGCAGGGAAAAAAGTAAACACACTTATTTTTCCAAATTTAGACGCCGCAAACATTACTTATAAAATGCTTAAAGTATTAAACAATGCGGAATCTATTGGTCCGATAATGTTGGGAATGCGTAAACCTGTTCATATTTTACAATTAGGAGCTAGTGTAGACGAAATTGTAAACATGACGGCAATTGCTGTGGTAGACGCCCATCAGAAGTCAAAACGCTAAAAATAATGCGTCATACAGAATGATTTAAAATGTGAAAAAAAATGTTACATTTGGAGTTATAACAAAACAAGCAAATGATTTCACATATTCATGGGAAATTGGTAGAAAAGAACCCTACAGATGTCGTTATAGACTGTAATGGAGTAGGTTATTTTTTAAACATTTCTTTGCATACATATTCTCAAATTCCTGATCAGGAAAATATAAAACTATATACTCAACTTTTAGTAAAAGAAGATTCCCATACTTTGTATGGGTTTTCTTCTATTGCTGAACGCGATATGTTTAAACTGCTTATTTCTGTAAGTGGTATTGGAGCAGGTACGGCACGTACCATGTTATCGTCTTTAACCCCAAAGCAAGTTCGAGAAGGAATAGCTAAAGAAGACGTTGCTTTAATTCAATCTATTAAAGGGATTGGTGTAAAAACAGCACAACGTGTTATTATAGATTTAAAAGATAAAGTTTTAAAGATTTACGAAATTGATGAAGTTTCTGTGTCTACAAGCAATACCAACAAAGATGAAGCGTTATCTGCTTTAGAAGTTCTTGGTTTTGTTAAGAAGCAAGCAGAACGTGCTGTCGATAAGATTGTTAAGGCAGAGCCTGATGCATCGGTAGAAACCATCATAAAACAAGCTTTAAAAAATTTATAATAGATTTTGAATACAACCAGATTTAACGCTATTTATTCTACAATTAAAACATATGTTGTTTGTTTTGCTCTGTTATTAGTAAGTGCAAGTGCTTTTGCTCAGGTTGCACCTACAACAGCACAAGATAGTATCCAAACGGGGCATAGTTTGGGACGTATTAATATCGCTAATCCAGCAAGTATTGTTTCAAAATATACTTATGATGCCTTTACAGATCGTTATATTTATACAGAATCTGTAGGTGAATTTAATATAAACTATCCCGTAATTTTAACACCATCCGAGTTTGAACAAATGGTTCAGGCCGAAAATTTAAAATCGTATTACAAGCAAAAAATTGATGCTTTTGATGGGAAAAAAGATGGTTCGGAAGAGGAGGTTAAAAATCTATTACCTCAGTTTTATGTAAATTCAAGCTTTTTCGAATCTATTTTCGGAGGAAGTACTATCGATGTTATTCCTCAAGGATCGGTAGAAATGGATTTGGGTGTTCTGTTTTCTAAACAGGATAATCCGGCATTTTCGCCAAGAAATAGAAGTAACTTTAGTTTCGATTTTGACCAGCGTATTAGTTTAAGTTTATTAGGTAAGGTCGGGACGCGTTTACAAGTTACTGCCAATTACGATACCCAATCTACTTTCGATTTTCAGAATTTAATAAAATTAGAATACACACCAACCGAAGATGATATTATCCAAAAAATTGAAGTCGGTAATGTTAGTATGCCTTTAAACAGTTCCTTAATTACAGGAGCTCAGAGTTTATTTGGTGTAAAAACACAACTACAATTTGGTAAAACTCGGGTTACTGGAATTTTTTCAGAACAGAAATCGGAAATCAATACAGTCGTTGCTCAAGGTGGAGGAACTTTAGAAGAGTTCGAATTATTTGCAAGGGACTACGACGAAAATCGTCACTTCTTCTTAGCACAGTATTTTAGAGAAAAGTATGATGCCGCACTATCCAATTATCCATACATTAATACTAATGTACAGATCACACGTATGGAGGTATGGATTACTAACCGCACAAACAGTACGGATAATGTAAGAAATATAGTAGGATTTCAGGATTTAGGAGAATCGAATCCAGAGTTAATAGGTTCTGCAGTTAATGTTTTTGGAAGTCCAGGAGCATATCCAGACAACGGAAATAATGCTTACGATCCTACAGCAATTGGTCAGGCAAATTCTCAGTTAACCACGGCTGTTCGAGATATAGCAACGGTACAATCCGGAATTTTAGTTGGTGGCACAAGTGAAGGGAAAGATTACGCTAAACTTGAAAATGCTAGAAAATTAGTGCAAGGCACAGAATATCTTTTAAACACCCAATTGGGGTATGTGTCCTTAAATCAGCGATTAAATAACGATGAAATTCTTGCGGTAGCGTTTCAGTTTACTGTAGGAGGACAAGTATATCAGGTCGGGGAATTTGCTAATGATGGTGTAGATGCTACAGATATAGGAGATAGCGACGATGATTCTCCGCAAGTAGTTACCAATAATAGTTTAGTTTTAAAATTACTTAAAAGTCCTATCACGAGTGTAGATCAGCCTATTTGGGAGCTGATGATGAAAAACATTTACGATACTGGAGCCTATCAATTAAGTCAGGAAGATTTCAAATTAAATATATTTTATAACGAAGCGTCACCTTTAAACTATATTAGTCCTGTAGGTGGAGATTTTGGAACAGATTTCGATGGCACGCCTATTCAAGAAGTGCCATTACTACAATTATTTCATTTTGATAAGTTAAATTACAATGGAGATCCGCAGGCCGGGGGAGATGGGTTTTTCGATTATGTAAATAATATCACCGTTATACCTTCAAACGGAAAAATTGTATTTACCAAAGTTGAACCTTTTGGGGAATATTTATTCGATGTTTTAGATGTTCCAACAGATTTTGGGAATTACGACGATCCAACTACCTATAACGAGAATCAGAAAAAATATGTTTATAACGAATTATACGATGTCACTAAAACCAAGGCATTAGACTATGCCGAAAAGAATAAGTTTCAAATTGCAGGACGTTACAAGTCTTCTGGAGGCGAAGGAATTTCTATTGGTGCTTTTAATGTGCCAAGAGGTTCGGTTTCGGTTACTGCCGGCGGACGTGTTTTAGTTGAGGGGATAGATTATACTGTAAATTATCAGTTAGGTCAAGTACAAATTTTAGATGAAGCTTTAAAAGCATCAAATACACCGATTCAAGTTTCTACAGAAAATAACGCTGTATTTGGTCAGCAAACCAAACGGTTTATGGGAGTGAACGTAGAGCATCAATTTAGCGATAAATTTGTGTTAGGCGCTACCTTGTTAAATTTAAACGAGCGACCAATCACTCAAAAAGCAAACTACAGCACAGAGCCTATAAATAATACCATTTTTGGATTTAACGGTAACTATTCAACAGAAGTGCCATTTCTAACACGTTTAGTTAATAAGTTACCCAATATAGATACAGACGTGCCATCTAATTTATCTGTTCGTGGTGAATTTGCATATTTAAAACCAGGTGCTCCAAAAGGAACCGATTTTGATGGGGAAGTCACGGCTTATGTCGACGATTTTGAAGGTTCGCAGAATGCCATTTCATTATTGTCTCAGCAATCTTGGTTTCTCTCAAGCAGACCATTAGATGTGAGTATTTCAGAAAATCCGACTGCCGATCAGAATGGTATTCAGAACGGTTACCAACGTGCCATGTTAAACTGGTATACAATAGATCCTATTTTCTATTCTAGTCAGCGTCCTTCCGAAATGTCGGACGATGATATTTCTAGTATATATACCAGTCGTGTATTTATTCAAGAATTATTCCCAGAACAAGGAATTGCACAGGGGCAAACCACTGTTTTAAACACTTTAGATTTAGCTTATTATCCAGAAGAACGCGGACCATATAATTTCGATCCCAATACAAAAAGTGGAATTATCCCAAATCCAGAAGCGAGTTGGGCAGGAATAACACGAGCGCTAACATCTACCGATTTCGAGCAAGCCAATGTAGAATATATCGAGTTTTGGTTACAAGATCCTTTTCAGGAAAATGAACAAAACCCAGGAGGTAAATTAGTTTTCAACTTAGGAAACATCTCTGAAGACCTTATTAAAGATGGTAGAAAGCAATATGAAAATGGGTTGCCAAAAGATGGTAATTCTGGATTGTTACCAACTACCGAATGGGGAACCGTTGTGCCACAAAACCAAGCATTAATATATGCTTTCGACTCTCAAGGGAGTGAACGTACTAACCAAGATGTAGGGTACGATGGGTATAATGATGCCGAAGAAGGTGTTGTTTTTGGAATTGATTTTGGACCAGATCCATCAAACGATAATTATGTGTATTATTTAAATACAACGGGAGATATTTTTGACCGATATAAGCGATATAACGGTGTAGATGGGAATTCGCCAGACGTGTTTAGTGATACCAATAGAGGTTCCACAACACTGCCAGATGTAGAAGATATTAATCGTGATAATACCATGAACACGATTGATAGTTATTACGAATACGAATTAGATTTAACACCGCAGAATTTACCTAATAGTTCTAGCGATTTAGGAAATATTTCGCCTTCAAATCCTTTAGGTGAATATATTAAAGATGTTAAAATAGAACCTCGTTTATTGGCAAATGGGCAATCGACTAATATTAGATGGTATCAATTTAGAATACCTGTAGAGAGCGCCAGAGCCAAGTCGGTAGGAGGTATTAGCGATTTAAGATCTATTCGATTCGCACGTATGTATCTTAAAGATTTTAGTGAATCTACCATATTCCGTTTTGGAACGCTAGATTTAGTGCGAAGTGATTGGAGACGTTATACCTTGGCTTTAGATGAAGACGATGTAACGCCAGACGATCCAGAAACAGAGTTTTCTGTAGGTGTGATAAGCACTTTAGAAAATGATGGAATTTACCAATCGCCTCCAGGTGTAGATCCTGAAGAATTATATAACAACAATACCGTTATTCAGCAAAACGAACAATCTTTAGTAGTTGAAGTCTGCGATCTGGAAGAAGAAGATTCTAGAGCTGTTTATAAGAATATTAGCATCGATATGCGTCAGTATAAACGTTTACGAATGTTTGTACATGCCGAAGAAGATGGTATTCTTGGTTTACAGGATTATCCAGTTGCTTTTATAAGAATGGGTAACGATTTAACTCAGAATTACTATCAGATTGAGATTCCTTTAAAAGTTAGTGAAGGAACAACCAGAGATGCGTTGTGGCCAGAAGAAAACGAAATTAATTTACCTATAGAATTACTACAAGAAATAAAAGCAATTGGTTTATCCGATGGGACTTTATTAAACGAAGATCCTACATTTTACGATGTGGTTGGTAGTGATTTAAATGTAGTAACCGATCAGTACAGTGGTTATGTTTTAGGGCAGCACCGTATTGGAATAAAGGGGAATCCTAATTTTGGAGATATTCGAACGTTAATGCTTGGTGTTAAAAATGCATCGTCCAACAAACAATGTGGAGTGTTTTGGTTTAACGAATTGCGTTTATCCGATATGGATAACGAAGGCGGTTGGGCTGCGATATTAAGTATGGATTCTAATATAGCAGATTTCGCAAATGTTAGTGCTACGGGAAGACAAAGTACATCTGGTTTTGGTACTATAGAACAAGGACCTAGTCAGCGTAGTCTTGAAGATGTGCAACAATACGATGTGGTTACTAACGTTAATTTAGGTCAGTTACTACCTGAAAAGTGGGGTGTGCAATTGCCTTTTAATTACGGACAGAGCGAGGAAAGAATTACGCCTAAATACGACGAATATTATCAGGATTTAGAATTGGAGGCTATACTAGATAATTCGAACAATAAAGATTCTGTGCTTAATGTAAACGAAAACTACACGAAGCGAAAAAGCATCAATTTTATCGGTGTAAGAAAAATTAGAACAACCGAAGCTAAACCTCAGTTTTACGATATAGAGAATTTCACCTTTAATTATTCGTTTAATAAAGTAGAACATCGCGATTTTGAAATTGAGAATTCAGTCGATAAAACCGTGCGTTTAGGTGCAAATTATGCTTATAATTTTACGCCGAAATCAATAGAACCTTTCAAGAATAACGATTCTCTTTTTATGGGTAAATACTGGAAGGTGTTAAAGGATTTTAATTTTAATTACCTACCTACAACATTTACGGTAAGTTCTAATTTTTTAAGAAATTACAACAAGCAAAGATATAGAGAAGTTGAGTTGTCTGCTGGTAATATTGGGTTAGACGATTTGTATAGACGTAATTATACATTCGATTTTCAATATACATTTAGTTATAATATTACTAGAGCACTTCAGGTAAACTTTACCACTTCAAAAAATAATATTGTTAGAAATTATTTCGAGGACAATATTATTAATGGTTCGCAGGATCCTACTTTGGATGTTTGGGACGGGTTCTTAGATATTGGAGATCCAAACAGACAGTACCAGCAATTAGGTGTTAATTATGAGTTGCCACTATACAAAATACCGTTCTTAAGCTTTTTACAAGCGACCTATTCGTATACTGGAGATTTTCAGTGGCAAAAAGGATCAGATTTATATGGCGATTTAGAAGTAGATGGACAAACCTACGATTTAGGAAATACCATCCAGAATGCCAATGTGCATAACATAAATACATCTATGGAAATGAATAAGTTCTATAGA
Organism: Formosa bonchosmolovskayae; assembly: GCF_051016085.1. Classification (GTDB taxonomy): domain Bacteria; phylum Bacteroidota; class Bacteroidia; order Flavobacteriales; family Flavobacteriaceae; genus Formosa. The sequence continues at coordinate 816,735 of NZ_CP174605.1, read as the reverse complement.
TATATTGGTTTAGTAAAGAAACCTACAAATAAAAATAGTCGCGGAGCTGTTTCGGCAAGAAGTCCAAAAGGTGCAGAAAAACCTGTACCAGAAAGTAAGAGTAATGCCTGGGTAAATGCCGCAATAGATATTGCGACTATGGTAAAACGTATTCAGGTAAATTATCAGGAAAATAACGGAACCTACTTACCAGGATATTTAGAAACTCCAGGCTTTTTAGGAACTGTTAGACCTACTTTTGGATATACCATAGGTAGCCAAAGCGATATTAGACAATTGGCAGCGAGTAAAGGATGGTTAACCGTGTATCAGGATTTTAACGAGCAATACATCGAAACCCATAATAAGCAATTAGATATTTCGGCGAATTTAGAGCCGGCAACAGATTTAAAAATTGATTTAATCTTTAACCGATTGTATTCCGAAAGCTTATCAGAAAACTTTGTTGTCGATCAGATTAATAACGATTATCAATATCAGTCATTAACACCGAATACCTATGGTAATTTTAATATTTCGACGCTTTTAATTAAAACAGCATTTGGAAAAAGTGACGAAACAAGCTCTAAGGCATTCGACGAGTTTAGATCAAATCGATTAATCGTGTCTAGACGATTGGCAGCACGTGCTGGTGTAGATATGTCTAATCCAGACAATTTTGAAGGAGGAAATATTGATGGTTATGCTTTAGGATTTGGGAAAACAAGTCAGGCTGTATTGTTACCATCATTCTTATCGGCTTACCAAGGTGTAGGAGCCAATGACGTAAGTTTGGGAGCATTTAGAAACGTGCCTTTGCCAAACTGGGATTTAAAGTACACAGGGTTTATGAAAATGGCTTGGTTTAAAAAGAACTTTAAAAGATTTTCTGTGGGTCACGGTTACCGATCAACCTATACCATTAACCAGTTTTCGACCAATTTAGACTATAATAAGGTAAATTATTCTTTAGATTATGAGAATCAGCCGGATTATGTATTCAATCAGTCGGGAGATTATAAATCCGAAAATTTATATAGCAACATCAACTTAACAGAAATGTTTAGTCCGTTAATTCGTTTGGATTTCGAAATGCAAAATTCAGTAAAAATTCTTGCAGAAGTGAGAAAAGATAGATTATTGTCGTTGAGTTTCGATAACAATTTAATGACAGAAATTATAGGGAACGAATACATTGTAGGTTTAGGATATCGCATTAAGGATGTCCGTATGAAATCTAAGTTAGCAGGTCCAAATCAGACTATTGTGAGCGATATTAACATGAAGGCCGATGTGTCTTTAAGAGAGAATAAAACAATAATTAGATACTTAGATTTAGATAATAATCAGATTACATCGGGTCAAACCATTTGGGGCTTAAAATACACCGCAGATTATGCGTTCAGCAAAAACTTGTCGGCTATATTTTATTTCGATTATACGTTCTCCGAATATGCAATATCTACAGCGTTTCCGCAAACCACGTTGCGCTCAGGGTTAACAATGCGATATAATTTCGGTAATTAAATCAATTAAGTTTGTAATTTAGCTTTGAATAAATACATTTGTTAAACCTAATTAAATAAAATAAATAATGAATATTCCATCAGAATTAAAGTACACTAAAGACCACGAATGGGTTAAAATTGAAGGCGATGTCGCTACAATAGGTATTACAGATTTCGCACAAAGCGAATTAGGAGATATCGTTTATGTAGAAGTTGAGACTTTAGATGAGACTTTAGATATTGAAGAGGTTTTTGGAACCGTTGAGGCTGTAAAAACAGTGTCAGACTTATTTTTACCTTTATCTGGTGAGGTTATCGAATTTAACGAGAGCTTAGAAGATGCTCCAGAAGTTGTAAATTCGGACCCTTATGGAGACGGTTGGATGATTAAACTTAAATTTACTAAGCCAGAAGAATTAGATACTTTATTGTCTGATGCCGATTATAAAGCCTTAGTTGGTGCTTAAAAAAAGGGTTTTAATACCTGCTGCGTTTCTTTATACTGCTGTTTTAGCAACTGTAAGCTTAATGAATTTGGGTACGATTACAGACGGAACTCCCAAGAATACCGATAAGGTGTTTCATTTTCTGGCATATTGTTTGCTAAGTTTATTATGGTATGCCGTATTTAAATACGGTTATAAATGGACACAAGCAAAAGTGCTTATATTAACAGGAGTAGTCGCGATAAGTTTCGGGGTATTAATAGAATACCTTCAAGGTACTCTTACCGAAACTCGTCAATTTGACGTTTTAGATATTTTTGCAAATAGTGTAGGTGTTATTGTAACGCTCTTAATTTTAACGATCAAGAATAAAATTCAATATAAAAAGATATAAACGCTTGCTTTTTTGCCAAATAAATGGTTATTTTAGCAATCCTGAAAACAATATATTATGGAACCTAAGAAGAATCCTAAAGCAAATGTCTCACGTAACAGTGCTTTATACTTTGCGATTGGTTTAGCAATGATGTTAGCCTTAACTAATTTCGCAATTAATTACAAAACTTACGATAAAGAAGCCATCGATATCGGTCTGATTACAATGGATGAAGAAATGGACGAAGAAATTCCCATTACTGAACAGATTAAGACTCCACCACCTCCACCACCACCACCAGCAGCTCCAGAAGTTATTGAGGTTGTAAAGGATGAGGTTGAAATTGAAGAAACTGTAATCGAATCTACTGAAACTAGTCAGGAAGAAGAAATTGCTGAAGTAGAAGAAGTATTTGTAGAAGAGGTTGAAGAAGATGTAGAGGTTCCTTTCTCAATTATTGAAAACGTTCCTGTTTTTCCTGGATGTGAAAAAGGGAATAACGCTGAGAAGAAAAAGTGTATGTCTGATAAGATTTCAAAATTTGTTGGAAAAAACTTTAATACAGATTTAGCTGGAGAATTAGGTTTATCAGGAAGACAGCGTATTAACGTAATCTTTAAAATTGGTAAAGATGGAAACATTACAGGTGTACGTGCTAGAGCACCACACCCTAAATTAGAGCAAGAGGCTTCTCGTGTAATTAATAAATTACCACAAATGAAGCCAGGTATGCAACGTGGAAAAGCAGTAATTGTACCTTACTCACTTCCAATTGTATTCCAAGTACAAGATTAAATACAATATTGTTTATATATTAAAATCCCGATACGGTTGTATCGGGATTTTTTTTGTTTTATTACGGCACGCTTATTGTTAATTTATCATAATATTAACATTTAAATTTAAATATTATGAAGGAATCAGTGTCAAAAGAATCGTTATTATTAAAAAATAATAGCAAAAGCGATGTTATTCGAAGTAAGGATGTGAAGTTAAAAAACAATGCGATGATTTATTTTCAAATTGGATTGATTGTGTGTTTACTCATGGTCTACGGTTTGTTCGAAACCTCATATAATAAGCAACCGTTGGCTGTGGTAGATTTTGCTACAAATATTGAAGAGTCTTCAGAATACACGATGGATAATTTTATTATTAAGGAAGCTCCTAAAGCAGTTAAGTCCATCGAACCAAAAACTGCTAAGAAAACCATTTTAACCGATACACCTACCATAGTAGATAATGATACTTCAATTGAAACAAATTTTAAAGATGTATTTACGCAGGCAGATGACGCTCCAATTTTAAAAGATGCGTCCGACCTTGATATTGTAGAAATACCAGAAGAGGAAGATGAGATTTTTAATATGATGGGGGTTGAGGTTGTACCTGTATTTCCAGGTTGCGAATCTGCTAAATCTAACGACGCTCGTAAAGCGTGTATGTCTAAAAAGCTTTCCAAACTGGTTCAAAGAAAATTTAACACCAATTTGGCCTCAGAAGAAGGATTAACTGGGATTCAAAAAATACAGGTTCAGTTTAAAATAAACAATAAAGGCGAGGTTACTGATGTAAAAGCACGTGCGCCTAATAAAACACTAGAGAACGAAGCAAAACGTGTAATAGGAGAAGTACCAACAATGATTCCGGGGAAACAACGTAACAAAAATGTAAGTGTTATGTATACCATGCCTATTCTATTTCAGGTTCAGAATTAAAAATACTTTTAAAACGCACTAAAAGTCGATATGATGTACAATCGTATCGGCTTTTTTAATTTATGTATTCTTAAAAAACAGTATCTTTCGGCATTAAACGAACACTAACTGTTACCATTTTTTTATGAACAGATTATTTGCATGTCTACTAATTTTACAATCCATAAGTATTTTTGCACAAGAACAACCTTTTTACGAAAAACCACCTGTTTTTAAGTCGTGTGAAAATGTCGTGTTTGAGGATCTTCAACCGTGTTTCGATAAAACCGTTTATAACTTTGTTTATGATGCATTTCAGATGCCTGAAGATGTAATAAACGATCAGTATAAAGGTGATTTGGTTGTGTTGTTTGAAGTGAATGCAGAAGGCGGTTTTAAAGTATTGTATACAGATGCCGTTTATAATTCGCTACAAGAGGAAGCAAGACGTGTTTTTAAGTTGTTACCAAATGTTCAGCCGGCAACCTATAGTGGCAATCCTATTTTTAAGCAATACTCAGTAACGTTTAGTATACCATTAACGCCTTATGTAGAGCAAACAGACGCGCCTGCAATTGTAGAATCTATTAATAATCCTATAGATAGTCGTGTAAAAAACGAATTAGATAGTATTAGTAAGTCTGTTAAATTCAACACAAAAAAGCAATTTAAGAGTACTTTAAATATTCCGTTTAGTCATAGTTATTATGCGAAGTTCGATCGCAATATTAATTTAGTTGGTACTAACAGCCATACAGCTTCTAAACCTTTACTGTATACAGATGTCGATAATTACTACGATTTTCAGGCAGAAGAACAGAAAATTAAGAAAGATGTATCTACATGGTTAGGACGAAAGTTTTGGAATGATCATTTAGTGGAAGTCGAAGGAAAGGATTATTGGTTTTTAGCCGACTTTGTAATGGACTTGCAGGTCGGACACGATACGGATTCCGATTTCGGAACGACATTTTTGAATACGCGAGGGGTTGTGTTTCAAGGAGGGTTGGGGAAGAACTTTAGTTTTTCTACTTCGTTCTACGAAAGTCAAGGACGATTTGCTCAATATTACAATAGTTATGCCGAAAGTATAAAAGCATGGGGGCCAGACCCCGCTTTAATTCCAGGGCGTGGCATTGCAAAAGAATATAGTGGCGATGCTTACGATTTTCCAGTTGCAGAAGCTTATATGTCGTATTCACCAGCGAAATTTTTGAACCTTCAGTTCGGTCATGGTAAAAACTTTATAGGAGATGGATATCGTTCGTTATTGGTTAGCGATGTTGCTGTTCCTTCACCGTACTTAAAATTAAACGTCTCTTTCTGGAAATTAAAATACACCAGCACCTGGTCGTGGCTTAAAGATGTACGTCCTGAGGTTACCGAAGACAAAACCTATTTAACAAAATACACCTCTAATCATTATTTAAGTTTAAATGTTACCGACCGCTTAAATATAGGGCTGTTCGAATCTGTGGTTTGGGGAAATACAAACGATAGAGGTTTCGATGTAAATTATTTAAACCCGATTATCTTCTTAAGAGCGATAGAGTTCGAAACAGGACAAGGGGCAGGGAATGCCATTATGGGATTTACGTCTAAGTATAAGCTAAACGATAATATGAATCTTTATGGGCAGTTTATTTTAGACGAATTCTCTTTAAGTGATGTTACCGGAGGCGATAAAAGTTGGAAAAACAAATTCGGATTTCAGTTAGGTTATAAATATTACAACGCCTTTAATGTCGATAATTTGTATCTCCAAGCCGAATACAATCAGGTACGACCATATACTTATTCTCATGATACTATAACCTTAAATTATGGAAATTACAATCAGTCTATGGCACATTTATGGGGAGCTAATTTTAGAGAGTTTATATTAATTGGACGCTATAACTATGAGCGCTGGTTTGCAGATGCTAAACTAATTTTAGGTGTACGTGGTTTAGATTTCAATACGTTAGAAGATGGCTTTAGTTATGGTGGTGATATTTTTAGAGATTATAACGATAGACCGTACGATACTAATGTTAAAATTGGTCAAGGGATAAAAACAAAAACGGTAAATGCAGAGCTTCAAGCAGGATACTTAATTAACCCAGCATCGAATTTAAAATTATTCACGAATATTAGTTATCGAAATTTTAATCCAGATGCCACGACAACAACAACTTTTAAGAGTAATACGGTCTGGTTTAATATAGGAATAAGGAGCGATCTATTTAATTGGTATTTTGATTTGTAGAATTAACTTTTCAAGGTATATTTGCGCACTTTGAATTAATAAATTGCGATAAGTAATCGAGACCTTGAGTAGTACACAGCAGTCTGTAAAGACACATTCCATAATTTCAGATTTTAAAGAGATCACTAAGATGCGTCTGTCTATAAGTGTGGTGTTCTCTTCATTAACTGGATATTTGCTTGGCGTGGATACTGTAGATTTGAAAACCTTAGTGCTTCTGGCTTTCGGAGGTTATTTTATGGTAGGAGCTTCAAATGCATACAACCAAATTATTGAAAAGGATTTAGATATTTTAATGGATCGTACTAAAGATCGTCCGGTGCCTGCTGGAAGAATGTCTGTTAATACAGCCTTTACTATAGCGACTATATTTACTCTATTAGGTCTTATCGTTTTATATACAATTAACCCTAAAACAGCTATGTTTGGGGCCATTTCCATTTTTATTTATACTTGTCTTTATACGCCTTTAAAAACAAAAACACCATTATCTGTATTTGTAGGTGCTATTCCTGGAGCCATCCCGTTTATGTTAGGTTGGGTTGCTGCAACCAATAGTTTTGGTATAGAACCAGGGGTGTTATTTATGTGGCAATTTTTCTGGCAATTCCCACACTTTTGGGCGATTGGTTGGTTTCTATTCGACGATTATAAAAAAGGAGGATTTTTTATGCTACCCACAGGGAAGCGAGATAAAGGGACGGCAGTACAGATAATTATATATACGGTTTGGACTATTATTATATCTATAATCCCAGCCATTGGGTTTACTGGTAAACTGTTTTTATCTCCAATCGCGGCGGTAATAGTATTTTTATTTGGTTTGGTAATGTTATATTATGCCATTCTTCTGTTTAAGAAAATGACTGCTATAGCTGCAAAACAACTTATGTTGGCCAGTGTGTCTTACATTACATTAATTCAGATTATTTACGTACTAGATAAATTTTTAAGATAGCATGGACTTAACTCAAGGTACATTAGAAGAAAAAACATACAGAGCAAAAAAAGTGATGCTTTGGTTTGGAATTATTTCCTTAATCATGTCTTTTGCAGGATGGACGAGTGCATTTATTGTTAGTAGCAAACGACCAGATTGGTTAACCGACTTCCAGTTGCCAAATGCCTTTATAATAAGTACTATTTTAATTTTAATTAGTAGTATCACGTTTTATTTTGCAAAACAAGCACTCGAAAAGGGCAACAGACAACGCACTACAATATTATTATTTGCAACCCTAGGTTTAGGAATTGCATTTATATATAATCAGTTTTCAGGCTTTAAAGAAATCATAGATGCTGGATATTATTTTACTGGTCCGACTAGTAATATCACCATGTCTTATGTCTATGTTATTGCTATAATGCACATTCTACACGTTGTTGTAGGGTTAATTTGCCTGATTGTTGTAATTTATAATCATTTTAAACAAAAGTATAGTCCCACGAAAATGCTTGGCTTTGAACTCGCAGCGACGTTCTGGCATTTCGTAGATTTTCTATGGCTTTACCTCTTTTTGTTTTTATATTTCTTTAAATAAATAATTTGTATATTTTTGACTAATAATAAAACCAAACAATTAATATGAATACTACAGTTGTAAATACTGGTACCGAAGGTAAGACTTGGGGTGGAGGTAACGAACCACTTCGCGCAAGTTACGGTAAAATGATGATGTGGTTTTTCATCGTTTCCGATGCCTTAACCTTTTCTGGCTTTTTAGCAGCCTACGGATTTTCAAGATTTAAATTTATCGATTCATGGCCAATAGCAGATGAGGTGTTTACACACGTTCCGTTTTTGCATGGTCAAGACTTACCGATGATTTTCGTTGCTTTCATGACGTTTATTTTAATTATGTCTTCTGTAACTATGGTTCTTGCCGTAGATGCAGGTCATCACTTAAATAAACAAAAAGTAACCATTTATATGTTTTTAACCATTATTGGTGGTATCATCTTTATTGGGTCTCAAGCTTGGGAATGGAGTACTTTTATTAAAGGTGAATATGGAGCAGTGCAAACCCGTTCAGGGAATTTACTTCAGTTTGTCGATACCGATGGACACCGTGTAGCTATTAGTGATTTTGCAGTTGCAAGCCATACTGAGAGAACATTGCACGAAAACAATAACGGACTTTGGTTTACTAGTGAAGGAACACTGCCTTCGTATACTGTAGACGAAGTGGTAAAAGGTTTAGAAGCGAATGAGAACATTTTAATTAGAACAGAGCTTCTTAACGAAGAAGGGCATAAAACTGTTTTATCCAGATCTGAATCCTTAAAACAATTAAAGTCTAACGGTCAGTTAGTGGTTGAAGGTGCAAATCTTCAGGTTAATGAATACGGTAAACCAATATTTGCCGATTTCTTCTTCTTTATTACAGGATTCCACGGTTTTCACGTATTATCAGGAATTATATTAAATATTATAATATTTTTCAATGTAATTGTGGGAACTTACGAAAAAAGACGTAGTTACGAGATGGTGGAAAAAGCCGGATTGTACTGGCACTTTGTAGATTTAGTTTGGGTATTTGTATTCACATTCTTCTACTTAGTTTAATTTTTTAAGATATAATATTTCAGAACATGGCAGATACACATAATTTAGCGATATTTAGAGGAGCATTAAAGTTCAAAACCAATAAGGATAAAATCTGGGGAGTATTAATTTTACTTTCTGTAATTACAGCTATCGAAGTTGTATTAGGGATTTACAAGCCTGAGGTTTTAATGGGTTACATTGCTGGAATGAAAATTTTAAACTGGATTTTCATCATATTAACCGTAGTAAAAGCATATTACATTGCATGGGATTTTATGCACTTAAGAGATGAGGCTTCAGGATTAAGACGTGCCATTGTATGGACGGGTATTTTCTTAATTAGTTACTTAACTTTTATATTATTAACAGAAGGTGGATATATTGAAAATGTATATTCTTCAGGTTATATAACACACGATTTTTAATAACACATTAAGTGTTAAATCAAAGTATTAAGGCGGTTTATTAAACCGTCTTTTTTATTTTTGCACGATATTTAAAATTTGATATCAAATTTTTTCTCAAACCTTAATTTATGAATGCAAAACGAGTAAAAAGAAACGCGGTAATAGGTATATTGTTTTTCCTTCCAGTGACCTTTTTATTGTTTTTATATCCTGCAAAGCACAACTATAATACTCTAGATGTTTTAAGTGCAGATGTTAGAGATTTAAATGGGTTTACTTCAGATTCAGAAGCATCAATTCTACTAGAAGATCATTTAACTGTTATTGGGTTTTTTGGAATGCATCCGTTAGAGAAGCATACTACAGGTTCTAATTTAAAAGAATTAGTCTACGATAAATTTAAAGGGTTTAAGAAATTTCAAGTAGTTATTGTTCTCGCTGAAGGAACAGAAGCCGAAGGTTTAGCGCTGAAAAAGGAGTTGATGAAATATGAAGAGCTTAAATACTGGCATTTTGTATACGGTTCTCCAAACGCCATTAAAGCAATTCATAAAGGGTTAAATGTACCAGATGCCTTAGATGCCGATTTAGCAACAGACAATGTGTACATAGTCGATAAAGAATTAAATTTAAGAGGACGCTTAGACGATAGATCAGATAACGAGTTGGCACACGATATTCCTGCATATTCAAAGTATGCTTATAATGCGATTAAGGTAGCCGACTTAAAAAATAAAATGAGTGAAGATGTAAGAATCTTATTTACCGAATATCGCCAAAAGCGTAAAGGTAATTTCGACTCTACTTCAAGACGAGCAAACGATTTAAACGGAACAGATGAGTAGTAAAACTAATTATTCGTACATAGGTATTGCCTTTATTCTTTTAGTATTTGGAATTCTTTTTGTTCCAAAAATTGTAGATCGCATTAAAAATGATGATGTAACGCGTAGCGATAGAATGAGTAATACACCAGATAATAATTTTTCTAATACAGAAGATTTATTGTTTCTAGAAATTAATGGAGAAACCAAAAAAGTTCCTGAGTTTAGTTTTATAAATCAGGATGGAGAGACCATTACAAACAAAGATTATTTAGGAAAGGTATACGTAGTAGAGTTTTTCTTTACAACTTGCCCAACCATTTGTCCGATAATGAATCAGAACTTGATTCAAATTCAGGAGCGATTTAAATCTATAGATAATTTTGGAGTGGCATCGTTTACTATAAACCCAAGTCACGATACGCCAGAAGTATTAAAAGCCTATGCAGATAAATATGGTGTAACTAATCCCAATTGGAATATGCTTACGGGAGACAGGGATGCGATTTATAATTTGGCAAATTTAGGTTTTAATCTATATACGGCTCAAGAAGATGCTGCTGCTGGCGGGTTTGAACATTCGGGTAACTTTGCTCTAATCGATAAAAACGGATTTATAAGATCGCGAAGTGATCAATATGGTAATCCTAAAATTTATTATCGCGGTACTATCACCGAAAAAGAAAAATACGACGAAGACGGAGAAGAAGAAGAGATCAGTATGCTTAAAGAAGATATTAAAAAGCTTTTAAATGAATAGTCAAGATACTAGTGTAGATACTCAGAAAGCAGCTAAATATAACAAATGGGTTGTTGTTTTGTCTGTCATAATTCCTATAGCTGTAGCTATTTTGTTTGGAGTTAAAATTCCTAATGTAGAACCGTTAACTTTTTTACCTCCAATTTATGCAACTACAAATGCGTTTACAGCTCTTGTTTTGGTATTAGCATTTAATGCGATCAAGAATGGAAACGTAAAACGTCACGAATTGTTAATGAAGGTAGCGATAGCGCTTTCGGTTTTATTTTTAGTCTTGTATGTGGCGTATCACATGACTAGTGATTCTACTAAATTTGGTGGTGAAGGTGTTATAAAATATGTTTATTATTTTATCCTCATAACACATATAGTCATGTCTATAATAGTTATTCCTTTCGTGCTTATAACTTATGTTCGTGCCATTACAAACGATATTGAGCGCCATAGAAAAATTGCTAGAATTACCTTCCCACTGTGGTTATATGTTGCAATAACTGGCGTTGTTGTGTATATTTTAATTTCTCCATATTATACTTTCTAATGAAAAAAACATACATCATACTTTTCGTTTTAATATTAGCATGTAGTGTCTCTGCGACAGCGCAATGTGCTATGTGTAGAGCTGTTTTAGAAACCGAAGAAGGTCAAGGAACAGCAGAAGGGATTAATGATGGTATTGTCTATTTAATGTCTATTCCCTACATTTTAATCGCAGGAATAGGATACGCGATGTACTTAAAATTCTTCCGTAATAAAAAATAGTTTTCATTTATTGTAACAAATTAAGGACTTCGTAGTCTTTTAATAGAAGGATATGTTTAAATAACACGTTTTATTTCTAAACGGTTTACTATTTATTTAATATCGCATACTTTAAGTTATTGAATATGATTGAAATTAAAGATTTACATAAATCCTATCACATGGGAAACAATACACTTCATGTGCTAAAAGGAATTGATTTTAGTGTAAAAGAAGGCGAACTTGTTTCTATAATGGGGTCTTCAGGATCTGGTAAATCGACTTTACTTAATATTCTAGGCATGCTGGACGAAGCCGATTCTGGTAGTTATACACTAGATGGTTTTCCTATTAAAAATCTAAATGAAAAGATCGCTGCCAACTACCGAAATAAATTTTTAGGATTCATATTTCAATCGTTTAATTTAATCAATTATAAATCTGCTCTAGATAACGTCGCTTTGCCTTTGTATTATCAGGGTGTTAAGCGTAAAGAACGTATAGAAAAAGCAGCACACTATTTAGAAAAAGTGGGTCTGGCCGATTGGTCTCATCATTTACCTAGTGAAATGTCTGGAGGACAAAAGCAGCGTGTAGCCATAGCAAGAGCTTTAGCCAGTGATCCTAAAGTACTTCTAGCCGATGAGCCTACAGGAGCCTTAGATACAAAAACATCTTACGAAGTAATGGACCTTATTCAAGGTATTAATGAAGAGGGTAAAACCATTTTAATTGTAACACATGAGCCAGATATTGCACAAATGACTAAGCGAATTGTGAACTTAAAAGATGGGTTAATAATAAATGATACCAAAGTAGAACAAGTTAGAGCCATACAAAATGTTTGATATTGAACGTTGGCAAGAGATTTTTGAAACTCTGAGAAAAAACAAGTTAAGAACATTTCTTACAGGGCTTTCTGTGGCTTCTGGTATTTTTATTTTAGTTATTTTATTAGGCTTTAGTAAAGGAATTAAAAATGGAATTACAGCCCAGTTCGAAGGGGATGCTTCTAATTTAATTGGTATAAACTCAGGGACAACTACAAAAGGCTACAAAGGGCTTAACCCAGGGAGAGATATTCAGTTTAAAAACGATGATTTTAATACCATCGCAGATAAATACGATAGTAGTATCGAATATAAATCTTCTTTTTATACCATTTGGGACGGATTGGTAAACTATAAAAACGAATCTGGGAGTTACCGTATACAAGGTATTTTGCCAGGTAATCAGTTTATAGAAAATGCAGATATTGGTCAAGGTCGTTTTATAAATTACGACGATGTAAAAGGCGCAAGGAAAATTGCCGTGATCGGGAACCGCGTAAAAAAGGATTTGTTTAAAGACGAAGATCCTCTTAATAAAAACATTTCAATTAAAGGAATTAACTATAAGGTTGTTGGGGTGTTTTTCGATCCGGGAGGAGAGCGAGACGAGAGTAAGGTATTCTTGCCTTTAGAGTCTGCACAACGTGCTTTTAATGGTGCCGACACTATTAGAAATATGATGTTTACTATAAAAATGGCCGATGATTTTGATAAGGCAGTCGAAGACTCAGACGCACTTACCGAAGCCATTTTAACCGATTTAAGACAAAAACATACGGTTTCTCCAGACGATGTTAGCGCAATACGTGTGTATAATACCATGGAATCTGCTAAGAAAATTTATTCGCTTATCGCCACCATTTCTACAGTGTTTTGGTTTGTAGGTATCGGTACAATAATCGCGGGTGTAGTTGGCGTAGGAAACATTATGCTTATTATCGTAAAAGAACGAACTAAAGAAATTGGTATCCGAAAAGCATTAGGCGCACAGCCTATGTCTATAGTAGGTATGATTCTTCAGGAATCTATTTTTGTAACCATGTTCTCGGGATTATTCGGATTAATACTCGGACTCGGATTACTAGAAATTGTAGGACCTTTAATAGAGAGTGATTTTATAAAGTATCCTCAAGTCGATTTTAATACAGCCTTAATTACCGTTTTTATTTTAGTATTTACCGGAGCTTTGGCTGGTTTTTTTCCAGCATATCGTGCTGCGCAAATCAAACCAATAATCGCTTTAAGAGACGAATAGTATGTTTAGTAAAGATAGATGGGAAGAAATATTAGAAGCCTTAAGTGCTAACAAGTTTAGAACCTTGTTAACAGCCTTTGGAGTGTTTTGGGGAATTACTATACTGGTATTACTATTGGCTTTAGTAAACGGATTAAGAAATGGTGTGACAGCCGATTTTGGTAATTTTGCGACCAATTCCATGTTTATGTGGGCGCAACAGACATCAATTTCTTATAAAGGTTTACCAAAAGGGCGATCTTTTAGCTATAAAATAGGTGATGTAGAAGCCTTAAAAGCAGAAATTCCAGAACTTAAATATGTCTCTCCTAGATTGCAATTAGGTGGTTTTAATGGCGCAAATAATGTAACTCACGGTACAAAAACAGGTGCTTTCCAGGTTAATGGAGATTATCCAGAGTATATAAAGCAACAACCTATGGATATTACCAGTGGGCGTTTTATAAGTTATTCCGATATAAATGTTAAGCGAAAAACCTGTGTTATAGGGATCGATGTGGTAAAAGGCCTATACGATAAAGATGAAGATCCTTTGGGGACTTATATCAAAATTAATGGCGTAAATTTTATGGTGGTTGGTACGTTTAAAGCCAGTAATTCACAAGGCGACCAAGAAGAAGATGCCAATACTATTTATGTGCCATTTACAGCTTTTGCTCAGGCATTTAATAGTGGTGAAAATGTAGGATGGATGGCTATTACTGCTCATGATGGTATGAGCATTACAGAAATAAAACCAAAGATTTTCGATATCGTAAAATCAAGACATAACATTCACCCAGACGACGATAGAGCTATTGGTAACTTCGATTTGTCGGAGGCATTTGGTCGTGTTAATGGCTTATTCTCCATTTTAGGTTTTGTAGGTTATTTTGTGGGATCGTTAGTCTTAATGTCTGGAATTATAGGTATTAGTAATATCATGCTAATTGTGGTTAAAGAACGGACTAAAGAAATAGGAATACGTCGTGCTTTAGGAGCATCGCCATGGACAATTAAATCGCAAATATTACAAGAAAGCTTATTGCTTACTATAGCGTCTGGAATGGTTGGTATTTCGTTTGCCGCGGGAGTCATTTGGGTGCTTAATTATATTTTAGATGGTAGTGGCCCAGTAGAAAATTTTGCAAATCCAAGTGTAAGCATGTCAGTTGTATTTATAGCCTTATTTATATTAGTAATATCCGGTTTATTAGCAGGTTTAATTCCTGCAAATAGTGCCACAAAAATGAAACCCGTAGACGCGTTAAGAATAGATTAAAAAGTAAAGAATTAATAAATGAAAAGATCATCAACCGTAATCGTATTAATCCTAATTGTAGTAGTGTTTACAATATCTCTACTTTATTTGTGGAAGAAAAATCAGGAAGATCCTATTACTTACACTACAGACGTAGCAACAGAGCAGACTATTGTTGTAAAAACAGTAGCCACAGGTAATATTGTTCCTAAAGAGGAGGTGCTTATTAAACCTAATATTTCAGGTGTTATTGAAGACATTTATATCGAAGCAGGAGAGTATGTAGAGTCAGGCGATTTAATTGCTAAAATACGTGTTATTCCTAATGTGTCATCTTTAACGAGTGCAAAGAATAGTATTGCCACTAACGAAACAGCGTTACAAACAGCAAAAATTAATTTTGAGACTCAAGAGTCAAATTATCAAAGACAGAAAGCGTTGTTCGAAAAAGGGGTTATTTCAGAAAATGATTTCGAGAGTATAAAAAATACTTATTTACAAACGAAGCAAGCTGTATCTCAGGCCGAAATTAACGTGACATCTGCAAAACAAAACTTCGATATTATTAAAACAGGTACAACATCTGGTTTAGGTAATATTGCACAAACATTAATTCGATCTACAGTTTCAGGGATGGTTTTAGATGTACCTGTAAAAGCGGGTAATCAAGTTATTGAGGCCAATAATTTTAACGAAGGAACTTCTATCGCTTCTTTAGCAGATGTTAGTAAAATGATTTTTGAAGGGAAAGTTGATGAAAGTGAAGTTGGGAAGATTAAAGAAAATTTACCTCTAGAAATTACTGTTGGTGCTATCGAAAATAAGAGTTTTGATGCTGTTTTAGATTATATTGCTCCTAAGGGCGTAGAAGAAAACGGAGCCATTCAGTTTGAAATTAAAGGAAGTCTAAAAAATATGGACGATACTTTTATTCGTGCAGGCTTAAGTGCCAATGCATCTATTATTTTAGATAAAGCAGAAAATGTTTTAGCGATAAAAGAAGCCTTGGTCCAGTACGACGAAAAAACAAAACTTCCTTTTGTAGAAATTGAAGATGGCGATCAAAAATTCGTAAGAAAAGATGTGGAATTGGGGATTAGTGACGGGATATTTGTACACGTAAAAAGCGGTATTTCAAAAGACGATAAAATTAAAGTTTGGAATCAAATTCAAGGAACTCCAAAATATGCACAATAATTTATCTATTGGGTGTAACACTTTTAACTATTTTTAGACTGATAATGTAATTATGAAAAAAATAACACTTTTAGGCCTTTTCTTTTTTGGAGGGATTTCTATTTATGCACAGGATAATAGCCAATGGACTATTGAAGAATGCGTTAATTATGCGTTAGAAAACAATATCTCTATTAAGCAATCAGAATTAGATACCAAATTAGCAGATATCGATAAGTCTTCAGCTACTATGGCTTTCTTACCGTCGTTAAATGCGAATGCATCGTATAATATTAATACAGGAGCCAACGTTAACCCGGCTACCAACCAGTTCGAGAATCAGACATTTAGATCGGCGAGTGGAGGTGTAAATTCTGGTGTTAATTTGTTTTCTGGTTTACAAAACTGGAAATCGTTACAGCGTTCTAAAATAAATGTTATTGCTTCACAGTATCAATTAGATAAAATGAAGGACGACATTTCAATCTTTGTTGCAAATGCTTTCGTTCAAATTTTATTTAACAAAGAGCAAATAAAAGTATTAGAAGCTCAGAACAAAATCACTAAAGAAAACCTAGAACGTACTAACGAGCTAGTCGATGCAGGTGTGCTTCCAAAAGGAGATTTATTAGAGATTAAAGCGACGGATGCAACGCAAATTCAGCAAATTATTGCAGCTAAAAATGATTTGTTTATTTCTAAAATCGGACTGGCTCAATTATTAAAAATTGAAGATTATAAGACTTTCGATATTGCAGAAGTAGATTATGGTTTGTTTTCAGATACTATTTTACAGGAAGATGCTTCAACCATTATAGCCAAAGCAAAGGAAGAAGTTTACGATGTTAAAGTTGCAGAGTCTAACTTAGAATTGGCGTCGAAAGATTTAGAACTTTCAAAAACGCAATATTATCCTCAATTAAGTGCTTTTATGGGGTATAGTACACGTTGGTCTAGTACAAATTTAGATTTTATAACAGGTCAAGAAATGCCTTTTGTAGATCAGTTATCTACTTTTGATGGTACGTCTTTCGGATTACAACTTAATGTCCCTATATTTAATGGCCTATCTGTAAGAAATAATGTAAGACGCAGTCAGGTAAATGTAGAGCGTTCTAAATATTTATTAGAGCAAGCGAATTTAGATTTAGAGTCTCAAGTGTACCAAGCTTATAATGATGCTAAAAACGCAAAAGAATCTTACGAAGCGGCAACACAAACTGCTGAGGCAAGAAAGTTAGCCTTCGAATATGCAGAAGAGCGCTATACTGTTGGGTTAACCAATGCTTTCGATTTTAGTCAGGCTTCTATCAATTATGAAAACGCACAATCGGACGTGGTGAGAACCAAATACGAATATATTTTTAAAATAAAAGTTTTAGAATTCTATTTCGGAATTCCAATCGATCAAATAAATCCTAACTAAGCCATGAAAAGGAAAAAGTTAATTCTTATTATTTCAATAATTGTAGTACTTCTTGCTTTGCTTGTCATCGGGAAAAAAGCAGGTTGGTTTGGTAAGCAAACAAATTTTAAAGAAGTTGAAACCAAAGAGCTTGCAACTATAGATATTGTTGAAACCGTATCTGCTACAGGTAAAATTCAGCCAGAAATAGAAGTTAAATTATCTAGTGAAGTATCTGGAGAGATTATTGCTTTGCCAGTTCGTGAAGGACAGGAAATTAAAAAAGGAGATTTATTAGTAAAGATAAACCCAGATATTTATCAGTCTAGTTTAAACCGTTCGCAAGCGACACTTCAAAATGCAAAATCAGGATTAGATCAAGCACAAGCCTCTTTAAAAGAAGCTAAATTAAGTTACGAGAGAAATAAAACACTATTCGATAAAGGAATTATATCTAAAGCAGATTGGGATAAGGCAGTGTCTACTTACGAGGTTGCGCAAGCTTCAAAAGCCTCTGCATACTATAATGTGCGAAGTGCTGGAGCAACAGTAAACGAAGCTAACGACAACTTAAACAGAACAACAATTTTCGCTCCAATGAGTGGAACAATATCTAAATTAGATGCCGAGTTAGGCGAACGTGTAGTAGGAACACAGCAAATGGCTGGAACCGAAATTATGCGTGTTGCTAACTTGAGTAATATGGAAGTTGAGGTAGATGTCAATGAAAATGATATTGTTAAAGTGAGCATTGGAGATTCTACTATAGTTGAAGTAGACGCTTATTTAAAGAAAGAATTTAAAGGTATAGTAACAGAAATTGCAAATTCTGCAGACGAAACATTAACTTCGGATCAGGTTACAAACTTTAAAGTAAAGGTGCGAATTTTAGAAGAGTCGTATAAAGATTTGCTTGAAGGGAAGCCAGAATCATATTCACCATTCCGTCCAGGTATGACTGCTACGGTAGATATTATTACTAAAAAGCGTAAAGATATTATAGGTGTTCCAATTAGTGCTATTGTTATTAAAAATGATACAGCAGTATCTAATTCAGAAACGCCTAAAGATATGCTTTCAACAGAAAAATTTGAATGCGTCTTTATTAAAGAAGGAGATTTAGCTAAATTGCGAGTTGTTAAAACTGGAATCCAAGACAATTCAAATATCGAAATTATTTCCGGTTTAGAATCGGGTGATGAAGTGATTACAGGACCATACAACATGGTGGCTAAAACACTAAAGAACGGAGATAAAGTAGGTTTAAAAGAACTTGAAAAATAATTAAAATAAAACACATACTGTGGCATTATTATTAAATATAGAAACAGCAACAACAAACTGTTCGGTCTCACTATCTAAAGATGGTGAGACTTTTGCTTTAAAAGAAGATAACGATAAAGGCTACTCTCATGCAGAACGGCTACATGTTTATATTAAAGCATTATTCGAAGAACATAATATTGAAAGCTCTCAAATAGATGCCGTAGCCGTTAGTAAAGGACCAGGGTCTTATACGGGTTTACGTATTGGAGTTTCTACCGCAAAAGGACTTTGTTTTGCATTAGACAAGCCTTTAATTTCTGTGTCAACATTAGAAGCTTTAGCGCATCAGGTTAATACGGATAACGGTGTAATTGTAGCGATGTTAGATGCACGCCGTATGGAAGTTTATGCTTCCGTTTTTGATGCTAATTATAACGAAATTCGAGAAATTAAAGCAGAAGTGTTAGATGCCGATGCTTATGCGTTTTATTTAGAACAAGGCAAGGTGTATTTTGTGGGTAATGGAGTAGAGAAGACGAAAACTATTATTACGCATCCCAATGCAGTCTTTGTAGATGATAAGTTACCATCGGCAAGAGAAATGGGTGCATTAGCAGATTTAAAGTACAAAAAAAGCGACACCGAAGATGTCGCTTATTTTGAACCTTATTATTTAAAAGATTTTGTGGCTTTAAAGCCTAAAGCTAAATAATTAAGCTTGTTTTTGTATTTCAACAGAATGTGGGTAAGGAATTTCAATTCCAGCCGCATCAAGTTGTAATTTAATAGCTTCTGTGTTCTCAAAATGAACATCCCAATAATCTGAGTTTTTAACCCAACCTCTAACTGCGAAATTTACAGAACTATCTGCTAATTCGGTTACAGCTACCATAGGTGCAGGATCTTTTAAAACTTTAGGATTAGATGTTAAAACGTTCATTAAAACTTCCTTAGTTTTCTTAATGTCATCATCGTAACTCACACCAACAACCATGTCTAAACGAATTAATTCGTTGGCACTATAATTTGTAATATTACTGTTAGATAATGGTCCGTTAGGAACAATAACCTTACGGTTTTGAGGTGTTGCTAATTCGGTAGTAAATATTTTAATTTCTTTTACAGTTCCTGATTCTCCACTTCCGGTGATATAATCTCCAACTTTAAAAGGTTTGAATAATAAAATTAATACTCCACCTGCAAAGTTAGCAAGCGAACCTTGTAAAGCTAAACCAATAGCTAAACCAGCGGCACCAATAATAGCAGCAAATGTTGTTATTGGAATACCTATAGTTGGTAAAATAGTAACAATTAATAATATTTTTAAGCCCCAACTAATAAGGCTAAGAAGAAAACTTTGTAAGCCTTGGTCGTAATCACCTTTAGCCATTAATTTTCTTGAAGTATTAACTAATTTCTTAATGATCCAAGAACCAACAATCCAAATTAATATTGCTCCAATAATTTTTAAGCCGTATTCTAATCCTAAATCAAGCCACTTTTCCGCGTCAATGTTTTCTAAATTCATATTTTTTGATAATTAATTTTTATAATACAAAACTAAAAAAACTGAATAAAAATTAAGTTTTTTATTCAATTAATATTTTTCATAAAAAAAACGCACAATAGTAATCAATACTGTGCGTTTCTACTTGCCTTAATTTTTGTAAATAAATTATCCGTTTGTAGCTTCAACAATTTCAACTTTGTCTTTAAGCATTTCTTTAAGCATGTTTTCAATACCGTTTTTTAAGGTAAATGTAGACGACGGACACCCGCTACAAGCCCCTTGAAGTATTACTTTTACCGTTTTAGTATCGGCATCGTAAGATTGAAATTGAATATTTCCACCGTCGCTAGCAACCGCAGGTTTAACGTATTCTTCTAAAATATTTATTATTTCTTTCGAGATATCGTCTAAGGCATCAAAAGATTGATCGATCTGTGGTGTCGTTTTTCCTAACGTTTCTGGAGCTTCTGGAAGAACAACATCTTTCCCTTGTTCTATAAAACTGCGTATTAATTCACGTAATTCTATCGTGATATCCTGCCATTCGGCAACATCGTATTTTGTAATAGATACATAATTTTCATCTATAAATACACTCTTTACAAACGGGAAGTGAAATAATTCCGATGCTAAAGGAGATAGTTTGGCATCATCGATAGATGTAAATTCAAACATGGCAGTCACCAATTTTTTGTTCGCCACAAATTTTTGTACAGCAGGATTAGGTGTGCTTTCTGCATATACTGTAACTGCGGTTTTCTTTGGTGCACTATCGTCTAGCACAACAACACCGTCGTTATTTAAATACTCTTCGATTTGTTTGGAAACTTCATCTTGAACATCTTTCCATTCTACGATATTGAAACGTTCAACTGCTATGAAATTAGCAGAGATGTACACTTTTTTTACAAAGGGTAAATAAAATAATTGTTGCGCTAAAGGTGAATTTTTAGCCTCGTCTATATTTTGAAATTCAAAACTTTGATATTTAGTAATGAATTGATTTAATTCAAATTTTATTATTGCTGGATTGGTAGTCTCCTGAACGGAAACACTAAATGTTTTCATTTGACAAATTTTTACAAAATTAATAAAACAAATTTTCAATTGTGTTGTAATAAGTTTAAATTAAAGGAGAATTTCTTATTGTGTTTTAAAAGAAAAACTAATTTTACAGCAAGTTTCTGTGTGTAAAAGGTTTATTTTGTCAAACTATTATAGTGAACAGGAAATTGTAACTATTTTCTACCTACTATTTTATATATTTAAATTAAATAAAACATAAGGTTTTAAACTCTCTAAGAGCCTTGTGTTGTCCCACATTTACTAATAGCTAATCTAATTTTAATATGAATTTCAGGATTTATAGCCTAATTCTAACTTTCTTATGTCTCTCCCCCTTTTGTAGGGCTCAAGAAGGTATGCCCATTTATTCGGATTATTTAACCGATAATTATTATTTAATTTTCCCATCTATGGCGGGTGTTGCAAGTTGTACCAAATTACGTTTAACTGCAAGACAGCAATGGTTAGGACAAGAAGATGCTCCTGCATTGTTAACCGCGAGTCTTAATGGCAGAATAGGCGAAACGTCGTCTGCAGTTGGTGGAATTTTATACACAGATAAAAATGGATATCATTCCCAAAACGGAGGGTATGCAACGTATGCACACCATCTTATGTTTTCTAGGAATGAAATAGATTTAAGTATGTTATCGTTTGGTTTAAGCGCCGGATTTATACAATATAAATTAGACGAATCTGCTTTTTTAGCAGGAGGGTTTGATCCTTTAATTTCTGGAATTCAGCAAAGTTCTACAAATTTTAATGTAGATATAGGGATGTCTTACCATTTTATAAACTCTTATGCTCATTTCTCAGTAAAGAATCTGTTGAAAAACGATGGAATTAATAATGATATTGAAGTTACTAATAACTTAAGACGATACTTGTTCGCTGTAGGAAATGTGTTTGAGACAAAGCATGAGGGCTTAACTTACGAACCTTCTATTTTAGCACAGTATGCAGAAGGGACTAAAGGAACCACTTTAGATTTCAATTTTAAATTGTACAAAGCCTTAGAGGAAGCTAAAATGTATTTTGGTTTATCGTACCGATTGGGTTTAAAAGGTACCGAATATCTTGATGGTTCGGGTACAAGTAAACAAAATCTTATGTATTTAACGCCTTTAATGGGGGTGACTTACAAGCAATTTACTATTGCGTATAATTATAGTTATCAGGCCAATTCTGTGGTGTTTAACAATGGTGGTTTTCATCAGTTTTCTATAGGTTATAATTTTAATTGTAGAAAGGTAAAATATGAGTGTGATTGTCCGTCAGTTCACTAACTTTGTGAATAATTAATATATTTTATCATGATTATAAAATCAGTTAGGGGAAATACACCTCAAATTCCGGATGATTGTTTTATTGCCGAAAATGCAACTATAGTTGGTGAAGTTAGCATGGGAAAAGAGTGTAGTATATGGTTTAATGCTGTACTTCGAGGTGATGTTCATTTTATTAAAATGGGAGATAAAGTGAATGTTCAGGATGGCGCAGTTATTCATGCTACATATCAGAAATCGCCTACAACTATTGGTAACAACGTATCTATTGGTCATAATGCTTTAGTGCATGGTTGCACTATTCACGATAATGTTTTAATTGGCATGGGAAGTATCGTAATGGACGACTGTATTATAGAAAGTAATTCTATTATTGCGGCGGGTGCAGTGGTGACTAAAAATACGGTTGTAGAATCTGGTAGTATTTATGCAGGCGTTCCTGCTAAAAAAGTAAAAGATATTAGTGAAGCGTTAATTTCTGGTGAAATTAATCGTATTGCAGATAATTACGTTAAATATTCTGGGTGGTTTAAAGAAGAAAACTAAAACCTAAGATATTCTACGACGTATTTATTGTTTAAAAGGAAATGCATAACTTCGGTATGGCCATTGGTGTAAAACTTATGGCTTGCAGATTTTGGTTGTGTATTAATAATATGTTGCGTTTCTAATATGGTTTTAGTCTGCCTGGCAACTGCTTCTCCGGAATCTATTATTTTTACATGATTAGGAAGGATATCCAAAAGTAATGGGAGTAAGTAGGGGTAGTGCGTACACCCTAAAACTAAATAATCTATATTGGCATCGATCATAGGTTTTAGATAGGTGGTTAATAAAGCTCTCATGTCGCTACTTAGTGTTTTGCCGGCTTCGATTAAAGGGACAATACCTTCTCCGATTTGCTCAATCACTTGAACATCGTTTTTATACAAATTTGTAGTGTTATGGAATAACTCGCTACTTAAAGTCCCTTTTGTAGCAAGAATACCTACAGCTCTTGTTTTACTGTTTAAAGAGGCAGGTTTAATGGCCGGCTCTATACCTATAAATGGAACATTATAAGACGCTCTTAAGGTTGTAATGGCGTTTGTGGTTGCCGTGTTGCATGCAACGACAATTAGCTTACAGTTTTTACTTAAAAGCAGTTCTGTGTTCTTAATAGATAGTTTAAGAATATCTTCGGCCGATTTGTTGCCATAGGGTGCATTAGCACTATCGGCTAAATAAATAGTGTTTTCGTTGGGAAGAAGTGCTTCAATTTCTTTGAAGACAGAAGTCCCTCCAACTCCAGAATCGAATATGCCAATAGGTTGTTTGCTCATAATCTCAAAAATAAAAAAAGCCGCTTTATAAAAGCAGCTTTTTAAATATTCTTAATGGTATTAAATTAGAAACCTAATTCTTTTTTAACATCCGATAATAAGTCTTTTCCATCTGCCATGATTACACCACCACCTTGAGAAGCGTCTAATACATAATCAAAACCTTGAGCTCTTGCTACTTTTAAGATTGCAGCTTTAGCTTTTTCAGTAATTGGCTTTAATAAGTCAATTTCTTTTTGTTGCATATCTTTTTGAGCTTGTTGTTGGTACTGACGGATATTTTGTTCCATTGTTTGTACTTCTTGAACACGTTTAGCATTTTCTTCCTGAGTTTTTGTAGCAGACTCAGCATCGTATTGCTTTACTTTAGTATCAAGTTCTGTAGCCATATTTTTAATATCAGCTTCATAGGTTTTTCCTAATTTCTCTATTTGCGCTTGAGCAGATTTCATTTCTGGCATTGATGTAACTAATTCTTGAGTACTTATATGGGCAACCTTACTTTGTGCTTGTACAAAAGATGTAGCCCCAATAAATAAAGCTGTTGCTATTAAAAGTGTTTTAATTTGTTTCATTTTTAAAGTATTAATTGTGTTATAAATTGTTAATTATTATTCTTCGTTATTATTTTCTAGAGCTTCACGTTCTAATTTTGCTTTCCTACGTTCTTCTAAAATACGTTGTTTACGTGCTTCTAGTTCTTGTTCTCGAGCTTCGCGATCTCTAATTTTTTGTTGTTTACGTTCTTCGGCTAATTCTTCTTTAGTTTTTGTTTCAGTATTGGCTTCCGATTTGTCTTCTAAGTCATATTCAGTAGGTGCTGTTGCATTACTGTTTTCTGTTATATTCTCAGAAGGCGCTAATTTATCATTATTTTCTGAATTTTCTGCACCTTTATTGCGTGCTTCTAATTTTTCTTGTTTTGCAGCTTCTCTGTCGTCCAGAATTTTTTGTCTGCGGTCTAATGCTTCTTGTTTGTTTTTAGCGCGCTCGTCTAAAATATCTTGACGGCGTTGTGCTTCAAGTTGCTCACGTTCCAAAAGTTTATCTGCTTGCGCTTTTTCTCTAGCTTCTAATTCCGGATTGTAATCTGGTACAATATCTTCGGCTGCAGCAGCGCGACGCTCGTCTTTGGTTTGGGCTTGTTGACGTTTAGAAGTTCTGTTTATAGATCGTAAAACAAGTTCGCTAATGTCGTAGCGCTTTTCGGAATACAGCATGACTAAATCTGCCGATTTATCGAATATAAAATCATATTGCTTACTAGCCGCTATATCTTGTACCGCCGAAAATATTTGATCTTGGATAGGCTGAATTAATTGCTTCTTCTGAATCATTAAATCTCCATTTGGACCAAATCGTTTTTGTTGCTGGTCTAATATTTCTTTTTCTTCGAAGTCTATATCTTCC
The DNA here is from genome assembly GCF_051016085.1 of Formosa bonchosmolovskayae. Lineage (GTDB taxonomy): Bacteria > Bacteroidota > Bacteroidia > Flavobacteriales > Flavobacteriaceae > Formosa. The sequence goes on along the minus strand of NZ_CP174605.1, from coordinate 791,436 downwards.
TTACGCTCTTCATAAAGTTCTGTTGTTAGCAGTGCCTTTTCATTACTTAAGTCTTTACGCTTTTGGTCGACATCTTTTAATTTTACATCGATGTCTGCTTTCCAACGCTGGACTTTATCACTTAATTGTTTTGTGGCATCTTGGTATTCAGGAATATGTTCTAAAATATATTCTGTATCAATATACCCAATTCTTACACCGCGTTGCGCTTGCGTGGTAAGACTTAGTAAACCAACTACAGTCATTAAAAAAAGAACGTGTATTTTCATCTGTTTCATTTTAATAAGATTATTAACTACTAAACTTTACAAACGACAGATGAATTAAATTATTCTGTCTCCTCCTGAATTAAAGTTTTCAAAATTAACAAAATTTAACTTTATAACTTTTAAATCACGAAGTAAATACATAAAGTCTTATAGAAAATATCATGCCAAATTAAAACTGTTGTCCAATAATAAAGTGTGTTTCCCAACCATTAGGCTCACTTTGTCCTGGTAACGCATCGAAACCATAACCAAAGTCTATACCTAATAATCCGAATGCAGGCATAAATACGCGTAATCCAACACCAGCAGATCGTTTTAATTGGAATGGATTGTAGTCTCTAAAGGTATTAAATGCAGCTCCACCTTCTACAAAGGTAAGCGCATAGATTTTTGCCGATGCTGCTAAAGTAATTGGGTAACGTAATTCTAAAGAGAATTTGTTGTAAATGGCTGCTCCGTCGTCGGTAGTGTTACCGTCTCTGTCTACAGGTTGTATAGATTGGTTTGGGTAACCACGTAATGCAACAGCTTCTCTACCATCTAAACTATAACTTCCTAGACCATCTCCTCCTAAGTAAAAACGTTCGAAAGGAATAACACCTCTAGATTGGTTGTATGCACCTAAATATCCAAATTCTATTGTTGGTTTTAATACCAATTTACCAATAATACTCGTATACCATTCCCCTTTAAATTTAATCTTGTAGAATTCTAACCAGTTAAAACGTTCTTGGTCAATTTCTCCCATACGTGTATAAGCCTCATTTTGCTCAGACGCAGAAGCATCTGGATCGTAATAAATAGATTCTTCTTCGGCACGTTCTGTTGCAAGCGCATCATAATCTACACCATTCCATAAAGAGTATGGTAAAGATAGTTTAGCACTTACGTTAAAGTTAGATCCTCCTAAAGGGAAAACAGGGTCGTTCCATGTATTATTTCTTGTTAATCCAAGTGTATAAGCTAAACTGTTAGAGTATCCGTCGGCAAATGTAAATAATCCTGTGCTATAGTTTTTAAGGTTATAATGTTGGAAACTTACTGCTTGCGATAAGGTGAAAAAGTCATCCGGTACGGTTAAACGTTTTGCTAAACCAACGGTAACACCTAAGATGTTAAATCGTCTATCTGTATCTGCTTCTCCTGTACTAGAGTCGTATAAGAACTGATTAGAATATGAGATCGATGTAGAGAATTGTACTGGTTTTTTTCCACCCATCCATGGTTCTGAGAATGAGAAACTATAGGTTCTGTAAAACTGACTCGCTTGTAAACGTAGCGATAGTTTTTGACCATCTCCCATTGGTAATGGTTTGTACGATTCTAAATTAAATATATTTCTTAATGAGAAGTTGTTAAATGAAAGCCCTAAGGTTCCAATAAATCCACCTCCACCGTAACCACCTTGTAGTTCGATCTGGCTAGATCCTGTTTCTACAACGGCGTATTCCATATCGATAGTTCCTTCGTTAGGATTTGGGTTGTTGAAATTTGGAGTTAATTGTTCAGCATCGAAATATCCCAACTGACTTAATTCACGTACCGTTCTTACCACATTTTCCTTACTGTATAATTCGCCTGGACGTGTACGTAATTCACGGTAAATAACGTGGTCGTTTGTTTTTTCGTTTCCAACTACAGATACATCGTTAAAATGAACAGGTTTTCCTTCCGAGATTCTAATCTCCATATCAATAACTCTCCCATTGGCATTCGTTTCTACAGAGTTAATGGTAGAGAAAAGGTATCCGTGATTTTGATATTCGTTTGTTATGTCGCGACCATCTGGTCTGGTTTCGTCTGCAATTCCTTTTTCTAATAAAACACCATTATAAGTATCTCCTTCACGAACGCGCAGAATAGCATTTAAATATTGGTCTGTATATACTGTGTTTCCAATAAAATCAATTTTACCAAAAGTGTATTGCTCACCTTCTTCAACGTTGATATTAATTGAAATGGTCTCGTCGTTATTAACGAAAATACTATCAGAAATAATTCGAGCATCTCGATATCCATTTTCTTTATACGTATCTATAATACTTACTAAATCCGTTTTATAATCGTCTTCTATAAATTTTGAACGTTTCCAAACACGACCAAACACTTTCTTTTTAGTGTTTTTCATACTAGAAGCAAGTTTGGAATCTGAAAGTACCGTGTTTCCAATAAAATCGATGTCTTTAATTTTAACCTTCTGACCTTTATCTATGGCCACAACCATGTTTACACCAGGTTTAGAGTTTAATGAATCTACAACAGGGATAACATTTATATTTACTTTAGTAGAGTAAAAACCATCTTTTCTGTATTTAGATTCTAGATAGTTCTTCGTGGTTGTAATTAAATTTTCGGTAACTTTTACTCCTTCGTTTAGGTTGTTATCTTCAATAATTTCATCGAATTTACCTTTTTTAACACCGGTAATTTTTAAATTATGAAGCGCAGGTAAATCGTATAAGTGTATCTCTAAACTTGCTGTATTATCTTTTACATCTTTAATATAGATTTCGATATCACTAAATAGTCCAGATTTCCAAAGTTTCTTAATGGCTTCGCTAATTTCTTCTCCAGGGATTAAAATTTCGGAACCTTTTCTAAGACCAGAATATGTTACAATGGTTTGTTCACTAAAACTAGAACTTCCAGAGACAGTGATATCCGAAATGGTATATTTTTCTCCAGTAGGTTGAGCTATCTGGGCGTTAACAACCGATGTTGTTAATGCAAAAAGTAAAATAAAAATGTAAGGTAAATATGTTTTCAATGATAATGAATTAGCTAAGTTGTTCACTTGTTTTTCCAAAACGGCGTTCTCTTTTTTGATAATCAATAATAGCATCATACAAATGTTGCTTAGTAAAATCTGGCCAAAGTACATCTGTAAAATATAGTTCGGCATAGGCGATTTGCCAAAGTAAGAAATTGCTTATGCGTTGTTCGCCGCTAGTGCGTATAAGCAAATCTACGTCGGGTAAATTTTGCGTGTAAAGATGCTTATTTATAACAACTTCGTCAATACTTTCAGAAGAAATTATATTATTTTTAACTTTATCACTTATTTCTTTAACTGCAGAAATTAATTCTTCTCTAGACCCGTAGCTTAGTGCCAATGTAAGGGTCATTCGTGTATTATTTGCGGTTTTAGAAATAACTTCGTGCAACTCTTTGTACACCTTTGGAGGTAACGAATTTAAACTTCCAATGGCATTTAGTTTAATATTATTGTCTTGAAGTGTTTTAATTTCTTTTTTAAGAGAACTTACTAAAAGCTTCATTAAAGTGTCTACTTCTAATTTCGGGCGATTCCAGTTTTCTGTAGAGAAGGCATATAAAGTAAGGTTTTCTATACCTAATTCTGCAGATGATTCTACCGTTTCTCGAACAGATTTGGTTCCGTTTTCGTGGCCAATTGCTCGCAAGAAACCTTTTTGTTTTGCCCAGCGTCCATTACCATCCATAATAATGGCAATATGTTTGGGTAATCTATCTTTAATAATGTTGTCTTTCAAAATGTATTTTAATTAATCGCAATAACAAGGTTGTCTCCCGAAAGTATAAGTTAGTGTAAAACCGGTAAATACATACCAATCGTTATTGTTTAAGTCTCCGAATCGCATATCTATTTGTGGATCAGAATCTGTTGCTTCTTTAAATATGTCACTTTCATCTAAATTATCGGTAAACAGATATCGTGCTCCAATTTCTGCTCCTACAATAAAGGAATGATTTAATTTAAGCTTGTAACCTAAGATTATCGGTATTCCTATTGCAGGTTTTACACGTTCTTTAAGTTGGTCTTGATCGTTTATGTATACATCTTTAAACGTCGCTGCACTAATACCTGTATATAAATAAGGTGTTTGGTGTAAACCTGTTTTATGTAAATCAAATTCGAAAAAATTAAATTCGATTCCAGCAGATATTTCTCCTATAGTTTTAACAGTTTCGTAATCACGTTGAATACGGCTATTATCTTCAGACGCTCTATCTATTATTTCCAGATTAGTAATTATTCCTGAAATTCTCCAAGCGTATCGCGGACTTCTATTCCATTTATACACACCTCCAAGGGCAAGTTTTTTAGGCGAAAAGAAACGGGTCGAGCCAACATCTCCTATAAAGTTGCTACCTCCCATAAATACACCCAACTCATGTGTTTGCGAATAACTTGCGTTTATAAATAAAATATTTAAAATAAGTATTATTATATACTTCATAAAGTTTCAAAGTTTGCAAATATAACAAATAAGATATGCACTTAACAAATTGAATGCAATTGTACTAGTGTAAAAACTGAATTAGCGCTATATTATTGTTTAATTGCGTTTGTCTTCTCCCCACAATAGTTTTTTTCTGAGCGTATTTAAAAAGCTTTCGTCTAATAGTTCTATCATCTTTACATTAAAATCGGCTTTTTTAATGGTTAAAATAGTTTCGTTATGTATGGTGGCGATTCTGGAATCTAAAGACACTAAATAGGTGTTTTCTCTACCGCTAACTTTTAATTTTATTTCTGTTGAATCTGTTATAACTAAAGGTCTCGCATTTAAATTGTGAGGTGCAATTGGTGTTAATGTTAAACTATTGGTGTCTGGTGTAATAACCGGTCCGCCACAACTTAAAGAATACCCTGTAGATCCTGTTGGTGTCGATATTATTAATCCGTCGCTCCAATAGGATGTTAAGTATTCGTCATTTAAATACGTTTCTACGGTAATCATAGAAGTTGTATCTTTTCTGCTAACAGCAATTTCGTTTAAAGCGAAATTCATGTTTTTTATATCTTCGTTTTCTGGAGAGGTTGTAATAGAGAGTAAGCTACGTTCCGAAATTCTGTAGTTTCCGTTTAAAATATCGTCTATCGCTTTTTCTATATATTCTTTAGGAATAGTAGCTAAAAAACCTAAACGCCCGGCATTAATTCCTACAATTGGGATGCCTAAATCTTTTACAAACGTAACAGCACGTAAAATAGTACCATCACCACCAATACTTATTAATAGGTCGAAAGATGCATCTAAAATATCGAAGGTTTTGAAAACATCATATTTCTGATCGTCTTCAATTTCACTATGTATTAACTCAAAAAAGTGGCGTTCGATATGGATATCGGCATTCTTTTTTAAGAGATGTCTAAGTAATGTCTCTACTGGAACATCTGAGTTTTTATGGTAAAATTGTCCGAAAATGGCTATTTTCATAATTACATGTTTAGGTATTTATTTAAATAATCCGATCGATCTTTAAGGTTTTCAATATAACTATCGTCTTCGTGGCCAGAAATAATGCTGTAATTATAACGTCTAAACGTTTGAATAATATCGTTTAAACTCGCATTCCCAATTTTCAGGGTAAACTGTACTAAATTGTTCTGCATTTTAGAAATAAAAGCCCCAAGAAGTTTTCCTTTATTAGATTCTACGATTTGAGAAATTTCGCTAAATGAATAATCATCCAATCCTTTTTCAATAACCAAAGTGCCTCCATCTTCTGCAAAAAAAGGTGTTTGGTTAAATAATGTAATGATATCGTTTAGCTCATAATAGCCCAAATACGTATTGTTGGCATCTAAAACCGGCATAATATTAGACGAATTTTGAGCAAATGTTTCTAATACATCTAGCCAAATAGCATCTTCACGCACAAAAAAACCTTCGGAAGCATAACTGTAATCTTGAATAAATTTATCCTTTTCAAAACAATACACATCGGTTTCAGACAGACAGCCAATATAGATGTTCTCTGAGTTTTTAATGGGGATGTGGGTATAGGTAAGCTGATTAAAGAGCAATTGTAAATCGCTAATTTTATCTGCCGTACTTAACGGTTTAATATCGTTTATAATATATTCGGAAAGATTCATTTTATCCTAATTTACATGTGTGCAAATTAATTAAAAAATAGTACAATAAGCCTCTTCTACTTTGTATTTTTGTGCTATTAAAATAGGAGTCATGACAAAGTTAAGTGTAAATATTAATAAAATAGCCACGCTAAGAAACTCTCGAGGCGGTGATTTGCCAAATGTTGTTCAATTTGCAAAAGATGTACAGCGGTTTGGAGCCGAAGGTGTAACCATTCATCCAAGACCGGATGAACGCCATATTCGTTATCAGGATGCGTTCGATTTAAAATCTGAAGTTTATACCGAATATAATATTGAAGGAAATCCTATTAAAAAGTTTATGGATATGGTTTTAAAAATAAAACCTACACAAGTTACCTTGGTTCCAGATGGCGACGATGCGATTACGTCTAACGCAGGATGGGATACTATTAAGCATAAAGATTTTCTTACTGATATTATTAAGGAGTGCAAACAAAATAATATACGCACATCTATTTTTGTAGATCCGGATTTAAAACAAATTGAAGGCGCGAAAGAAACTGGTACCGATCGTATCGAGTTATATACAGAGGCCTTTGCACATCAGTTCGGGTTGGGAAATTCGGAAAGTATATTACCTTACAGAGAATGTGCGGTTTTAGCCGAACGATTAGGTTTGGGAATAAATGCAGGTCACGATTTGTCTTTAGATAACATTAAATTTTTTAAAGATAATATCCCTGGTTTGTTAGAAGTTTCAATTGGACATGCTTTAATTTCTGAAAGCTTATATTTAGGTATTGAAAACGTAGTCAATATGTATTTAAATAAACTGAAGTAAATAGTTTAAAATAAAAAGTAATGCAATTACATTCAAATATATTAGGAGAAGGAACACCTTTTATTATTCTTCATGGTTTCTTGGGGATGAGCGATAACTGGAAAACGTTAGGTACTAAGTTTAGCGAGCAAAATTATCAGGTTCATCTTTTAGACCAACGAAATCATGGAAGAAGTTTTCATAGTGACGATTTTAGTTACGAACTATTGGTAGAAGACCTAAAAAGCTATTGCGATACCAATCATTTAAAAGATATTGTACTTTTAGGACATTCTATGGGCGGAAAAACAGCCATGTTATTCGCAACGAAATATCCCGAATATGTTTCTAAATTATTAGTTGCCGATATTTCGCCTAGATTTTATCCCGTACACCACGATGCTATTTTAAACGGATTAGGAGCCTTAGATTTTTCTGAACTAAGATCTAGAGGTGCTGCCGATAAAGAACTGTCACAGTATGTTACCGATTTTGGAACCCGTCAGTTTTTACTAAAGAATTTATATTGGGTAGAAAAAGGACAATTAGGTTTACGTATTAATGTAGAATCGTTAACAGAAAATGTTTCCGAAGTGGGAGAAGCATTACCTATACATGCAGAATTTCTTGGAGATACCTTGTTTTTGCGTGGCGATAAATCGGAATATATAGCGCTACAAGACGAAAGTATTATAAAAACACATTTTCCTAAAGCCAATATTGTCACGATTAAGAATGCTGGGCATTGGTTGCATGCCGAAAATCCTGAAGATTTTTATAATGCGGTGATTGATTTTGTTTCGTAAAAAATATGTAAATTCATTAAAAAATAACAGTATGCAACAAATTATTAAATTTCTAGTAACCGCGTTAATCGTCCTATTGTTAGGCCGGTTTTTATCGGGTATACACGTAGACGATTATATTACAGCTATTATTGTTGCTCTAGTTTTAGCGGTATTAAATATTTTAGTGAAACCCATTTTTCAGATATTAACCTTCCCAATTACCATTATAACTTTAGGGTTATTTTTATTTGTAATTAATGGGGTAATTATCCTATTAGCAGGATATTTAGTTGGTGGTTTTCATGTGGATTCAATTTGGTCTGGTATTTTGTTTAGTATATTACTTACCATACTTCAATCCATTTTATACGGTATTATTGGAGACGATAAAAAATAGTCTGAAATACAAGACGTTAAAAACTTTGTAGGGTTGCAAAAATGTTTTATTTTTGCAGCCCGTTTTTAATTTAAAAAACCAATGAGAATCTGTTTATTTTGTAAGAAAATAAGGACAGAAACTTTATGTTAAATGCCCGCTTTGGGTTTTATATCATTTAAAATGAATATTACAAGAGAGAACATTGATGCATTAAATGCTGTAGTAAAAGTTGATATCGCTAAAGAAGACTATAGCGAAAAAGTAGATAAAATCTTAACAGATTACCGAAAAACAGCTAACATTCCTGGTTTTAGAAAAGGTCATGTACCAATGGGAATGGTAAAAAAGCAATACGGTAAAGCTGTATTAGTAGACGAAGTAAATAAATTATTACAAGACGCTTTAAACAAGTATTTAACTGAAGAAAAATTAGATGTATTAGGACAACCACTTCCTAAGGCTCAAGAAGGTATCAATTGGGATGCTGAAGCATTTACATTTGAATTCGAATTGGGTTTAACTCCAGAATTTGAAGTTGAATTAAAAGGAGATAAAGCGATTACTCAATATAATATTGTTGCAGACGATAAAATGATCGACGAACAAATTGAGAACATCAAAAAACAATACGGAAAATTAATTCCTCAAGACGTTGTAGAAGAAGACAGTGAAATTACTGGAACTTTTAAAAACGAAGAGAAAGAGATCGAAAATACAATTACTTTAACTTTAGATAAACTTAAAGGAAAAGCGAATCCAAAGAAATTTATAGGATCTAAAGTTGGTGATGTTATTACACTTAAAACTAAAGGTCTTTATGAAGACGATCACGATTTAATGCATGCTTTAAAAGTATCTCACGACGATGCTCATGGTTTAGAAATTGAAGTTACTTTTACTATCTCTGAGATTAACAAACGTGAAGCTGCAGATTTAGATCAGGAATTATTCGACAAATTATTTGCCGATGGTTCTGTAAAATCTGTAACCGATTTAAAAGATAAGATTAAAGAAGATGCTGAAAAGCAATTCGTACAACAAGCCGATCAAAAGCTTTTAAACGATATTACTGAATATTTAATAGAAAGTACAAAATTCGATTTACCAGCAGAATTTTTACAAAAATGGATTCAAGCGTCAGGTGAAACAGCTCTTGACGATGCCGCAGCTAAAGAAGAGTTTGAAAAGTCTGAAAAAAGTATGCGTTACCAATTAATCGAAGGTAAATTAATTGCAGCTAATAACATCCAAATTACTATGGATGATATAAAAGATCATGCAAAAACCATGATTAAAGCACAAATGGCTCAATTTGGTCAATTAAATCCATCAGACGATGAATTAGAAGGTATTGCAGCTCGTGTTCTTGGTAATCAAGAAGAAGCACGCCGTATCTCTGAGCAAATCGTTAGTCAGAGACTATTAGATGTGTACAAAGAAAAAGCAAATTTAGAAGTGAAAGAAGTGACTTACGAAAACTTTGTTAAAGAAGTTTACGGAGACAAATAAGTCAACTGTTTTAAAGAATAATCATTATATTTAGGCGTTGAATAGGTTTTATTCAACGCCTATTTTATTCATTTTTTTAATCTAAAAGAACATTATGAATTACGGAAAAGAATTCGAAAAATTCGCTATAAAAGATCAAGGGATTAGTAGTACATATTACAACCAAATTATTGGGAGTATGTATCCTACCAATTTAACTCCGAACATTATTGAGGAACGCCAAATGAATGCGGTATCTATGGACGTGTTTTCACGTTTAATGATGGATCGTATTATCTTTATGGGTACTGGAATTAACGACCAAGTGGCTAATATTATTCAGGCGCAATTATTGTTCTTAGAAAGTACAGATGCTAATAAAGACATCCAAATTTACATTAACTCTCCAGGAGGAAGTGTATACGCGGGATTAGGTATTTACGATACTATGCAATTTATTAAGCCAGATGTAGCAACCATTTGTACAGGTATGGCGGCGTCTATGGGAGCTGTTTTATTATGTGCAGGAGCAGAAGGAAAACGTAGTGGTTTAACACACTCTCGTGTAATGATTCACCAGCCTTTAGGTGGAGCCCAAGGACAAGCTAGTGATATTGAAATTACAGCTCGTGAAATTTTAATATTGAAAGAGGAATTGTATAAGATTATTAGTAAGCATTCTGGTCAAAGTTACGACAAAGTACATACTGATAGTGATCGTGATTACTGGATGAAAGCCGATAAAGCTAAAGAATACGGTATGATTGATGAAATATTAGTGAGAAGCTAATATAATTCAAAAAAAAATATTAGCATTTAGCTGATATTTAAAAGTGAAATTTAAAAAGATTTATGGCAAAGGAAGAATTAGAATGTTCGTTTTGTGGAAGAAAAAAACCTGAAACTAGTTTATTAATAGCAGGTTTAGATGCGCATATATGCGATCGTTGTATCGAACAAGCACATGGTATTGTTGTAGAGGAATCTAAGCAAACAGATAATAGTGAATTGTCTGCCGAATTAATGTTGCGTAAACCACTTCAAATTAAAGAATTTTTAGACGAGTACATTATTGGTCAGGATATGACTAAAAAAGTAATGTCGGTCGCTGTATATAACCATTACAAACGTCTGTTACAATCGCCTTCTAAAGACGATATTGAAATACAGAAAAGTAATATCATGATGGTTGGGCAAACAGGTACGGGAAAAACATTAATGGCTAAAACCATTGCTAAAATGTTAAATGTACCTTTAGCTATAGTAGATGCTACAGTGTTAACAGAAGCTGGATACGTTGGAGAAGATGTAGAAAGTATTTTAACACGTTTATTGCAAGCTGCGGATTACAGTCTAGAAAAAGCTGAAAAAGGAATTGTCTTTATTGATGAAATAGATAAAATTGCTCGTAAAAGCGATAATCCATCTATAACTAGAGATGTTTCTGGAGAAGGTGTGCAACAAGCTTTATTGAAACTTTTAGAAGGAACCACTGTAAATGTACCGCCAAAAGGAGGTCGTAAGCATCCAGATCAGAAGTTTATTGAAGTGAATACGGAAAACATTTTATTTATTGCAGGAGGTGCTTTCGATGGTATCGAACGTAATATCTCTAAACGTTTAAATATGCAAGCTGTAGGGTATAGTGCTTCTAAGTCAGACGATATTATCGATCAGAACCACTTATTGCAATATATTATTCCAAAGGATTTAAAAGACTTCGGATTAATTCCTGAAATTATTGGGCGTTTACCTGTATTAACATATATGGATCCGCTTGATGCTAAAACGCTAAGAGCCATTCTTACAGAGCCTAAAAATGCCATTATAAAGCAATACGAAAAGTTGTTTGAAATGGATGATATTGAATTTCATATCACCGATGGTGCTTTGGATTTTATTGTTGAAAAAGCAATAGAATATAAGTTAGGTGCTCGTGGATTACGTTCGTTATGCGAAGAGGTTTTAACCGATGCCATGTTCGAACTTCCTGGTTCTGAAGAGAAGGAACTTAGAGTTACAAAAGCATATACCGAAACCAAATTAAATAAAACAACAATTAAGAAGTTGAAAGCTGTGTCTTAATACTTTTAGAATTGTATAAAATAAAAAAAACCACTCAATTGAGTGGTTTTTTTGTTTAATCGGTGTGAAATATTGTGACACACTATGATAAGTAGATGTTAATTAATAGCATAATAAATATACTGTGTATCTGTGTGTTATAAAAGAATAAAGCTATCTTTTAGTTATATGTACACGAATCGACGATAAACTGATCACTTCTGCTTAATTATAGTTGATTATAAGAAGTAGGAATAGTGTTTAAGGTTAATAATTCGTCAATATATTCTCTGGAATTTGAAAGTCTTGGGATTTTATGTTGGCCACCTAGTTTGTTGTGTAGTTTAAGCCAATCGTAAAATAAATTAGGTCTTCCAATATGGATCTTGGGTTTGTTTAATGTCAGGTTGTTATAACGTTTGGCTTCATAATCGGAATTTAAAGCCTTTAATGCGTTATCAAGTAGTTCGTTAAAATAATTAATATCGCTAGGTGCTTTTTTAAATTCTATAATCCATTCATGCGCGCCTTTCTCTTTGCCCACCATAAATATTGGTGCAGCAGTATAATCTACAATTTCAGCTTTTGTACGTTTACACACCTTTTTTAGAGCATCTTCTGCATTTTCGATAATTAATTCTTCTCCAAATACATTAATATGGTGTTTTGTCCGCCCTGATACTTTTATTTTATAAGGAGAAAGCGAAGTAAATCTAACGGTGTCTCCAATTTTATATCTCCATAGTCCTGCGTTTGTGGTAATTACTATGGCGTAGTTTTTTTTCAATTCAACTTCTGCCAGTGGAATAATTTTTTGATTCACAGTACCATATGTATCCATCGGGATAAACTCGTAGAAAATACCATAATCTAACATAAGTAGCAAATCCTTGGTATCATTCTGATCTTGTATGGCAAAGAAACCTTCAGAAGCATTATAGGTTTCGTAATATTTAAAACTAGGATCAGGTAGTATTTTTTTATATTGATCGGCATAAGGGGTAAAGCTTACACCGCCATGAAAATACACTTCTAAGTGAGGCCAAACCTCATGTAAATTACCTTTTCCAGTAGTTTCTAGAACATTGTTTAAGAGGACTAACATCCAGGAAGGAACACCTGCAAAACTCGTTACATTTTCTAATATCGTTTCATCTACTATAGCTTGCATCTTGGTTTCCCAATCGCTCATTAGCGAAACCTTATTACTAGGTGTACTGCTAAACTCTGCCCAAAAAGGCATATTGTCTATTAAAATGGCCGATAAATCGCCATAGACCGTACCATTTTCTTTGTATAATTCTTTGCTACCGCCTAACCGAAGTCCTTTTCCTGTAAATAGCTGCGAATCAGGATTGTTATTTAAATACATGCAAAGCATGTCCTTTCCTGCGGCATAGTGACAATCTTCTAAAGATTCAGAACTTACGGGTATAAACTTGCTCTTAGCATTGGTAGTACCGCTAGATTTAGCGAACCATTTAATGTGCGATGGCCAAAAAATGTTTTGTTCGCCTACGCGTGCACGTTCAATCACATCTTGATAATCTTCGTATGTAGAAATAGGTACGCGTTCTGCGAAGGTTTTGTAATTTTTTATAGTACGAAATTCATGCTGTTTACCAATTTTAGTGTCTCTAGCAGTGTAAATTAAGTTTAATAGTAATTCTTGCTGCACCTCATTTGGGTATTTTAAAAATAGTTCAATTTGATGGAATCGCTTTTTTAGAAACCAAGAGGCAATTGAGTTTACTATAGTAATTGGCATATTTACATTATATTTATGAACTAAAAATAATACTTTTTTTATGACTTACGAGGGTGTTCTAACAAAAATGGAAACCGAATATGCTAAGCCTATTCAATATTATTTAGTTTTCGATTCTGACTTTTTAAATATGAATCAGTTACTAAATAAAACATTAAATATTAAATTTATAAAATATCAATGTTTGAATTGCGGATTAGACAAAAAAATATACAGACAAGGTTATTGTAAGAGCTGTTTTTTTGAAGTGCCTCAGGCAGCAGATTGGATCATGAAACCTGAATTAAGTAAAGCCCATTTAGATGAAGAAGATCGGGATTTAGCCTTCGAAAAGCGCGTTCAATTACAACCGCACATTGTGTATTTAGCCAATTCCGGTAAGGTAAAAGTAGGAGTTACAAGAAAAGGTCAGGTGCCAACACGATGGATCGATCAAGGGGCACATGAAGCCATAGAGGTTGTAGAGGTTCCTAACAGATATTTAGCAGGAATTACCGAGGTCGCCTTAAAAGACCATGTGTCTGATAAGACCAATTGGAGAACGATGCTTAAAAATGAAGTGGAAGATGAGGATCTAGTAGAATGGAAAAATAAATTGAAAGCGTATATTCCAGAAGAGGCCAAAGCATATTTTATAGATTCTAATCCGGAAACGGAGATGGATTTCCCTGTGCTTCAATACCCAACAAAGCCAAAATCTCTTAATATTGAAAAAATGCTCGAATATACTGGTGTTTTAAAAGGAGTAAAAGGGCAGTATCTTATTTTTGAAGATGACACGGTTTGTAATATTCGAGGTAACGAAGGTATGTATGTCTCTATAAGTATAAGCTAAAACAAAAAAAAACACGCTTCAGATATAAATATCGGAGCGTGTTTTTGTTCTCTATATAAAGTCGACAATTAAATATCTTCTTGATCTCTCAAGTTTTGGATATAAGCCGCTTTTTGGTTTTCTCTTCTTTTCTTAACAGAAGGCTTTGTGAAAAATTGATTTTCTCTTAGGTTTTGCATCACCTTTACGTTTCTGTGTTTTCTCTTGTAACGTTTAAGGGCGCGATCGATTTGTTCACCTTCTTTTACTATAATTTTAAGCATCTAATCTGGTTTTAAGTAATTATTAATAAGTTTTTAGGATTATCCTAAATAAGTTTTCAATATTTTGTTTTTAGAACTATGACGTAAACGTCTAATTCCTTTTTCTTTTATTTGTCTAACACGCTCACGAGTTAAATCGAATGTTTCTCCAATTTCGTCTAAACTCATTGGTGCTTCATTGCTCAATCCAAAAAACAAACGCAACACATCACTTTCTCTTGGAGATAAAGTGTCTAATGCTCTGTTAATTTCAAGATTTAATGACTCGTACATTAAGTTGTTGTCAGGGTTTGGTGATTCACCAGACTTAACAACATCATACAAACTAGACGTCTCTCCTTCTTTTAATGGTGCATCCATTGATAAATGACGACCAGAATTTTTAAGAGACTGTTTTACTTCACTAACAGTCATGTCTAATTCGTTTGCAATTTCATCTGCACTTGGCGGACGCTCATGCGATTGCTCTAAAAATGAATAGGCTTTATTAATTTTGTTAATAGAACCAATTTTGTTTAACGGTAATCTTACAATTCTAGACTGTTCTGCTAAAGCTTGTAAAATAGCCTGACGGATCCACCAAACGGCATAAGAGATAAACTTAAACCCACGTGTTTCATCAAAACGCTTTGCTGCTTTTACTAAACCAGCATTACCTTCGTTAATTAAATCAGGTAAAGTTAAACCTTGATTTTGGTATTGTTTTGCAACTGAAACTACAAATCGTAAATTAGATGTTGTTAATTTATCTAAAGCTACTTGGTCTCCTTCTCGTATACGTTGCGCTAATTCAACCTCTTCTTCGGCTGTAATTAATGGCATTTTACTTATGTCTTGTAAGTACTTGTCTAACGATTTAGATTCCCTGTTCGTTACTTGCTTTGTAATCTTTAATTGCCTCATGTATCTGTTTTAGTTTTGTGCGTATCTATCAATGTAACCGAATTTTTAACAAATCCTAATAAAACACCAATTAATTCATTAAAAATGAATTAATAAGCTAGATTTTTGTAAATACACCTTAGAAGAGCAAAATTCATGCCTTAAAAAAGTTGTATTTCATCGGAAACTTTTAGATTGAAACGTTTTCTAAATAGATAAACGCCTAAATATAAAAACGGAGTATCAAATAAAGCCATTAAGACTTTAAATAAAAATCCGCTGATTAATAACCCGGCAAATTTAGTCCATTCTAGTTTACCAAAAAAACAAAGTAGCAATAAAACCGTAAAAGTGTCGATAAATTGTGATAAAAAAGTGGAAAAATTGTTGCGTAACCACAAATGTTTCCCTTTTGTAAGTTTTTTCCAGTAGTGATAAATCTGAATATCGATAAATTGTGCAAATAAATAAGCCATCATACTAGCCAAAACAGCAATTATGGTACTTCCAAAAACACTCGTAAATTTGTCATCGTTTACCGGCGACCAAGATGTTGCGGGAACAGCATCGGAAGCATAAATAATGAACATTGAAAAGACAGAGGCAAAAATCCCAGTAATTACAACCTGGTTGGCGGCCTTTTTACCATAAATCTCACTGATTAAGTCGGTAATTAAAAATGTAATTGGGTAAGGAAGAATTCCAACAGAGATTTCAAATAAACTGGCGCCAAAAATAGTGATGTTAAATGGGTACCAATAAAAGAATTTCTGGAAGATAAGATTCGAAACAACTAAAGAGGTCATGAATAAAGCACCCAATAACAGGTATATACGATGTGCTAGAAAAAGGTCCTTTTTATTCATGTGTCTAAGTTTCAAAAACAAACCTACATATTTAATTTCGAAATCACATTTTCATAATTAAAAGACTCTAATTTTACGTTGAATTTTTATCTGTCTTTAAATAGCGAAATTCAAGTTTAAGTAAATTACTTTTCTTTAATTTGCCCATATTTTAGTTCATGGCAAAATACGTTTACATATCTATAGGAAGCAATAAAGGAGACAAGTTTCAGAATTTACAATTGGCTGTAAATCGCATGTTCGACCGTGTGGGTTCTGTAGAAAATATTTCGAAAGTATATACATCGCCTGCTTTTGGTTTTGAAAGTGACCCTTTTTTAAATGCGTGTTTAATTATTAAAACCGAGCTTGAATCCGATGAGGTTATGCAGTCCTTATTAGATATTGAAACAGAATTAGGTCGTACACGAACAGAAGGTGCCGGTTATGAAGCACGCATAATTGATTTGGATGTTATCTTTATTGAAGATGAAATTATAAATACCGAATTATTAAAGGTGCCACACCCTGAAATGCAAAAACGCTGTTTTGTAATCTTGCCTTTAAGCGATATTGCCTCGAAATTTGAACATCCTGTTTTAAAGCAATCGGTGAAGTCGTTATTAGAGGTTTGTGAAGATACAAGCGTATTAACTCCGATACCTCAGAAGTTAGTAAATCCGATTACGCGTTTTAATTTTTCTCATCAAAATTTTATTGCTATTGAAGGAAATATTGGTGCAGGGAAAACAAGTTTGGCAACTAAAATGTCTGAAGATTTTAATGCCAAGTTGGTTTTAGAGCGTTTTGCCGACAATCCGTTTTTACCGAAATTCTACGAAGATGCACCACGATATGCGTTTCCTTTAGAAATGTCTTTTTTGGCAGACCGTTATCAGCAAATTTCAGACGATTTATCTCAGTTAGATTTATTTAAAGATTTTATAGTTAGCGATTACGATGTGTTTAAATCTTTAATTTTCTCAAGAATTACTCTGCAAGAAGACGAGTTTAAGCTCTACAGAAAGTTGTTCTATATTATGTATAAAGAAATCGCAAAACCCGATTTGTACATTTATTTATATCAAAATACAGAGCGTCTTCAGCAAAATATTAAAAAACGCGGTCGCGATTACGAGCAACACATTCAAGACGATTATCTTAATAAAATCAATTTAGGGTATCTTGAATTCTTAAAAAATCAAACGGAATTAAAAGTCAAAATTATCGATATTTCCGATATGGATTTTGTAGCCAATCGCGCCGATTATTTGGCTGTTCTAGAACAAATTAATGCTTAATTTAAAGTTTTCATTTTACTGAATACATCCCAAATTAAAACACCAGCACTTACCGAAATGTTTAATGAATGCTTGGTCCCGAATTGCGGGATTTCAATCACCATATCGCTTTTAGAAACAACATCTTGAGCCACACCTTTTACTTCGTTTCCAAAGACTAAGGCATAAGTGGTGTCTGCTTCCGGAGTAAAGGTATCAAGCATGGTAGCGTTTTCGGCTTGTTCAATACTTAAAACTTTTACGTCTTCAGCTTGTAATTTTTCAACCACATCTAATGTGCGTTCAGCATATTCCCAAGCTACAGTTTCTGTACTTCCTAAAGCTGTTTTGTGTATGTCTTTATGTGGTGGTGTTGCGGTAATGCCACAGAGGTAAATTTTTTCAATCAAAAACGCATCACTCGTTCTAAATACAGAACCAATATTATTTAAACTTCTAATGTTGTCTAAGACTATAATTAGCGGTGTTTTTTTAGTGTCTTTAAAATCTTCAACACTTAATCTATCTAACTCGCTATTTTTTAATTTACGCATATTATTAAATTTCTGTATTCTTTAATTCTATTGATTTTCTGAATAGGCGTGAACATATTTTCAAAAAAATCAAATTATGGTTACATTGCAACGGTATTTAAAATGCAAAAATAACACTAAAAAACGTCTTACCCTTGGCAAAAAAAACGAAAAAAGAAACGCCGTTAATGAAACAGTATAATGCGATTAAAGCAAAGTATCCAGATGCTTTGTTGCTATTTCGTGTAGGCGATTTTTATGAAACCTTTGGTTCAGACGCGGTTAAGACTGCAGGAATTTTAGATATTACGCTAACAAAACGTGGTGCAGGAAGCGAAAGTGAGATAGAATTGGCCGGATTTCCGCATCATTCTATAAACACCTATTTACCAAAATTGGTAAAAGCTGGCGAACGTGTTGCAATTTGCGACCAGTTAGAAGACCCAAAGCAAACTAAAACCATTGTAAAACGTGGCGTTACAGAATTAATTACGCCAGGTGTATCGCTTAACGATGAGGTGTTAAAATCGAAATCGAATAACTTTTTGTGTGCGGTACATTTTGGAAAAACGAATATCGGAATTTCCTTTTTAGACATTTCTACGGGGGAGTTTTTAACCTCGCAAGGAAACGAAGAATACATCGATAAGTTACTTCAGAATTTTAATCCGAGTGAAATATTAGTATCTAAGCAAAAACGTAATCTTTTTAAAGGCGCTTTTGGAGACGATTATCATGTGTTTCATTTAGAAGATTGGGTATATCAAACCGATTATACCAATGAAACCTTATTGAAACATTTCAACACAAAAACATTAAAAGGATTTGGGGTTGAAAATTTAGAAGAAGGGATTATTGCTTCGGGTTCTGTGTTGCATTATTTAGGCGAAACACAGCACAATAAATTAGAGCATATTACCTCTATTTCTCGCATCGCAGAAGATGATTATGTGTGGATGGACCGTTTTACCATGCGTAATTTAGAGTTGTATAATTCTACCAATAACAATGCGGTTACCTTATTGCATATTATAGACAAAACCATTTCGCCAATGGGCGGGCGTTTATTAAAGCGATGGTTAGCACTGCCCTTAAAAGATGCTGAAAAAGTTAAACAACGTCATGAGGTAGTCGATTTCTTAACTAAAGAACAAGACACACATCAAAAAACGCGTCAGCATATAAAACATATAGGCGATTTAGAACGTTTAATCTCAAAAGTGGCTACTGCAAAAGTGAGTCCGCGTGAGGTTATTCAGCTTAAAAATTCACTAGAAGCCATTGTGCCCATAAAAGCATTAGCGTCTCAATCGAGTAACGATGCCTTGAAAATTATAGGTGATAAATTACAGAGTTGCGATGTGTTGCGTGAGAAAATTAAACAGACTTTAAATGAAGAGGCACCGGTTAATGTCTTAAAAGGGCATACAATTGCTGAAGGATTTTCGGCCGAGTTAGACGAGCTTCGTGGCTTATCGACATCAGGAAAGAATTATTTAGATGCTATGTTGGAGCGCGAATGCGAGCGTACGGGAATAACGTCTTTAAAAATTGCGTCTAACAACGTCTTTGGTTATTATATAGAAGTTAGAAACACGCATAAAGATAAAGTTCCGGAAGAGTGGATTAGAAAACAAACCTTGGTCAGTGCCGAGCGTTATATTACTGAAGAATTAAAAGAATACGAAGCCAAAATTTTAGGAGCAGAAGAACGCATTTTAGCTATTGAACAAAAACTGTTTGCCGATTTAGTGTCGTGGATGAGTCAGTATATTAAACCTGTTCAGCAAAATGCATTTTTAATTGGGCAATTAGATTGTTTGTGCGGATTTGCACAATTGGCAACCGATAATAATTATGTGTATCCTGTTTTAGATGACACATTCGATTTAGAAATTGCTGAAGGGCGTCACCCCGTAATTGAAAAGCAATTACCAATAGGCGAACCTTATATTGCTAACGATGTATTTTTAGACCGCTCGTCTCAGCAAATTATCATGATTACCGGGCCAAACATGTCTGGTAAATCGGCAATTTTACGTCAGACGGCACTTATTGTATTACTTGCTCAAATCGGGAGTTTTGTGCCTGCTAAATCCGCTAGAATAGGTATAGTCGATAAGATATTTACTAGAGTAGGTGCGAGCGATAATATTTCGATGGGAGAATCGACATTTATGGTCGAGATGAACGAAACAGCTTCTATTCTAAACAATATGTCCGAACGTAGTTTGGTTTTGCTAGACGAAATCGGACGAGGAACCAGTACTTACGATGGGATTTCTATTGCTTGGGCTATTAGTGAATATTTACACGAGCATCCTGCAAAAGCTAAAACGTTATTTGCCACGCATTATCACGAATTAAACGAGATGACCGAAACGTTCCCGAGAATCAAGAACTTTAACGTCTCGGTAAAAGAATTAAAAGACAATGTCTTGTTTTTACGTAAATTGGTAGAAGGTGGTAGCGAGCACAGTTTTGGTATACATGTGGCTAAAATGGCTGGAATGCCACAACAAGTATTGCATCGTGCAAATACGATTTTAAAGAAGTTAGAGAAATCGCATTCTAGCGAAGAACTTACAGATAAAGTGAAAACCTTGTCGGACGATTTACAGTTAAGTTTCTTTAATCTAGACGATCCGCTTTTAGAAAATATTAAAGACGAAATTATAAATACAGATATCGATACATTAACGCCGGTTGAAGCATTAATGAAGCTGAATGAAATAAAACGTATGCTGATTAAACCCAGTAAAACGGTAAAAAGTTAAATTGTTTGATATTGATTTTCAAGGGCTTAAAAATTATTTTAAATTATTTTTCAAAAAAGCTTTGAGATACCAAGAAAAGTCCTAAATTTGCATCCGCAATAGCAATGTTGCTACGTTCATTAAAAGACTACGCGAAAGTAGCTCAGGGGTAGAGCATCACCTTGCCAAGGTGGGGGTCGCGGGTTCAAATCCCGTCTTTCGCTCTATACTGTTTTGATTTTCAAAAAAATATACCAAATGCTGAAGTGGTGGAATTGGTAGACACGTTGGACTTAAAATCCAATGGGTAGTAATGCCCGTGCGGGTTCAAGTCCCGCCTTCAGTACTTAAGCCTTTATCGCAAGATAGAGGCTTTTTTATTACGAATCGCTGTATTTATATAGACTGTTCTTTTAAATAATTATATACCACGCAGAAGTGGTGGAATTGGTAGACACGTTGGACTTAAAATCCAATGGGTAGTAATGCCCGTGCGGGTTCAAGTCCCGCCTTCTGTACTAAAGCCTTTATCGTAAGATAGAGGCTTTTTTGTTTTATATATGTTCTTACTTTGCAATTATTTTCGCCTTCATAATTTCTCTTGAATATAATATGGACTCTTCTGGATCGTTGCGTTTAATTATATAATAGAGTTTAATCTTTGTAAAAAAAGATGCGCATTGAATTTGTCATTTAGTCTTCTAGCTTACATGTTATATAGTAAAAACATTATGTCCTTGTATGGTGTTCGAGCGGCTTCGAGAACATAAAAATGTAGAACAAGTGCTTCAGAAAATATTTTAATGTAAAAGTAAAAGCTTTTAGAAGTCCGTTTAGAGGTGTCCAAAATCTAGAATTCTGTCTTTTTATAATAACTAAAATATGTTCAGAAATACCAGAATTAATAATGAACCCAAACCAGGTTTACTGTAAACTAGAATAAAATGAGTATCTTTTATTCATTAAACGTACACGTCAGAAACTAATCATTAGATTCGATATGAGTTATTCTAGAAGAACATTTATAAAAAAGTCGGCAGTAGTTGCATCAAGTTTGCCATTAATGGGTATGCCGTATGCGTTAGGACAAGAGTTTATGCCTGCAGATGATTTGGATGTTAGTATTTTCTCCAAACATTTACAATTTTTGGATTATAAAGAAACAGGGCAAATAGCATCCGAATTGGGTTTTAATGGTGTCGATTTAACGGTTAGGCCTAATGGGCATGTGCTTCCCGAAGATGTTGTAACCAAGCTTCCCACGGCAATTCAAGATATAAAAGCATCTGGTTCGGGTTGTAAAATGATAACTACAGCTATAGAAAGCGTGTCGCATCCGTTAGATGTAGATATTATTAAAACAGCTGGCAAGCATGGGATCTCGTTTTATAGAACCAATTGGTATAAATACAATACAAAGTGGTCTATGCCGGAGTCTTTAGAATATTATCAAAAGCAGGTTGAAGCCTTAGGCGATCTTAATAAAGACCATAACTTGGTTGGTTGTTATCAGAATCATGCAGGACGTAAAGTTGGTGGATCTTATTGGGAAATTTATAAGCTATTAGAAACTGTTAATTCTAACTATTTTGGAACCCAATACGATATTCGCCATGCCTTAGTCGAAGGTGGATTGTCGTGGGAAAACGGATTCAATTTACTTCAAAATTCAATAAAAGTTATAGTGCTAAAAGATTTTAAGTGGGGACAAGAAAACGGCGTTTGGAAACCAATAAATGTGCCTATTGGCGAAGGGATGGTCGATTTTAATAAGTATTTTAAATTACTAAAAGCTTCTGGTTTAAATCCCTTTGTGTCTTTACATTTAGAGTATCCATTAGGTGGAGCTGAAAAAGGTAATACGATGCTTACAGTAGATAAAAAAGTAGTTTTTGATGCGATGCAAAAAGACCTAAATACTATTCGTAATTTATGGAAAGACGCCTAAATAATTAGTCGAGTTTCTTGTGATTTTAAAAGAATAGATTCAAGTCTTTACTTATTTATCGTCCAATAGGAATACCTATTCCAAAGAATAATCGAAATTTATCTGTATTGTTAACCCAAGTAAAGTCTAAATCTATAGGGCCTATCATAGACAGGTAAGATACTTTTGTTCCAATAGAATATAAGTTACTCGTTTCTAAATTGTCTTTCCATTCGCCGTCTGGAGAAAATGCATCTTTAGAATATGCTTTAAAATCTCCAAATCCAACTGTTGCTATATCAAAGTGAGGTGTGATAAAGCATTTTCTAACGAATTGATATTGCAATGCGATGTTAGCACTCATAAACTGGCTTACAGGCAATTCGTCTTCTAATAAACCATAAAACACAATATCGTCTTCTCTAGGTCGTCTTAAATTTCCGCCCAGATAATAATTCGCTCCAAAGCCAAGTTGCTGAAAAGAAAGATCGTCATCCTCTGTTTGATCCATAAACGTTAAGCCCATATTAGCACCTAATTTTAAAGTCAGGTTTTCATGAAAGGTTTTTGCTGTTTCAAAGTTCAATCTTAATTTAGTAAACCCGTTTACATGTCCAGACTGATTTTGGTTTAAATCATTATCTACATAATTAATATCCACATTATTATTTAATGCTCGCCCTAATCTAAATTCTAAGTTATAACCCTCTGTAGGATAAAATACAGTGTTTAAAGTATTAAAAACATATTGTGCATACACCTCTGTGGTTTTAAACTTGTAGTCGGCTAGATTTAATATATTATTTACAATATCCGGATTAGCATCTGGTGTAAGGCTTGTCAACTGGTAGTCAATTCCGAAACCGGCATAACTTTTTAGGGTATGGATATTGCGATTAATTTCATTATCAAATTGCAAATATTTGTAATTCATTTCGTCTGTAGCTTCCCCTTGAATAAAAATATCTTGATCTAATTTTTGTCCGAAGACTTCCGATCTAAACCACCAATTTTTATCCTCACCGTAAATCTTCTGATATTGCACTTTAAATTTTGGTTGTTCTGCAACATCTAAAGTAACTAGTAGTCTTGAAGATGATCCTATAATATTTCGTCCCGTGTAATTTACTAATAAACCAACGCCTCGAAAGTCGTCAAAATGTCCCGCTAATTTTACTTGATTATGTGCTTTCTCGATGGCAGTAATTTCTAGGCCTATTTTGTCGCCATCTATAATAGGATTTGCCGAGATTGAACTAAAAAGGTTAGTCCCTAATATTCTGTTTATATGTGTTTCTGCTTCTTCAACAGTGTATTCTTCTTTTTCTTTTAATCCAGATCTTGTGGTTACTAATCTTAAATTGTTTTCACTAATTCCCTTATAAACAATGGTGTCTAGTGTTACAAGTTTTTTCTGAACAGGCATAACATGTGCTCTCTGCTTAAAAGGTTTTAGTTTTTCTGCAAGTGCAACTAATTGATCCTCGTTGTCTAGAACGGCTTTTTTTCCTTCTTCGTAAATAATAGCGCTTTTATCGAAATCTCCAGGGGTGTATTTAAGGTTAGGAACATGGTCTAATAAAATATCGCATTCTTTTTTATGTTTTGCAACGAGTAAATTGCTAGAAAGCATTCCCGTTTGAAATAATAAATTTTCGAGATTACTTAGTTGTTCCTTAGTTTGTAATCCGCCACTTACTTCACTTCCTATAATAAAATCGGCACCCATACTTTTAGCCACATCTACAGGGAAATTGTTTAAGACGCCACCATCTACAAGTAGCGTGTTTTTATATTCTACAGGTTTAAATACGCCAGGTATAGACATACTTGCGCGCATGGCTGTACTTAGAGAACCTTGGTCTAATATTATTTGTTTTCCGTTTACAATATCTGTTGCCATGGCTCTAAACGGGATAGGGTAATCATCAAATTTGGAAACGTTATACACCGGATAGGTAAGTACACTAAAGAAGTCTCTTAAATTCTGGTCGTTTAAGATTGCAATTACTGGTTTTGGTTTTTTGTCTACAACCTCAAAGCCTATAGAATAACGTCCGAATTCGCTTTTCTCTTCATTACTTACACTAGTAATAGACGCTCTTCCTCCAAAAAGGGCATCCCAATCTGCATTTTTAGAAATTTCGGCAATTTGATCTCCAGTATATCCTACAGAGTATAATGCACCTACAATACTTCCCATACTTGTTCCTACTATTAAATCTGGAACGATACCAAGGGAGTCTAATTTTTGTAAGGTTGGGATGTGTGCAATTCCTAATGCCCCGCCACCACTTAGTACCAAAGCGACTTTAGGCTTGTCTGAATCTTGAGCATGAGTAGTTAGAGAAGATAGAAAACAAGCTAAGAGAATAAAAAACGTGTAGAATTTATTCATAAATATTAAGAAAAAAGAGTTAGTAGTACGTCAAAACAAATGACCAATACAAATGTAAGTGAAATTAATTTAGACGATATAAATCTTGTTCAGAATACAAAATAAAAAATCTCAAACAGAAATAAAAATAGCTGTAAAACAAATTCTATTTGAAAGTTGAATTCTCTTTCCTAGCTTTACAAGATAAAACAAGGTTTTACGTTAAGTCTAATAACGTATTATCATTAATCCTTTTTAATCCATACAATTGAAAAAAAAAGCAATTAAAAAAAATAAAAATTGGTTTGTCTTAGTATTAAAACTCGCTAGTATTGGTTTACTTCTGCTCCTTGTTTTTATTGGAAGTATTTATATTGGTTTATGGGGTAAAATACCTTCTAAAACCGATTTAGCCGATTTAAAGCAGGCCGAGGCAAGTCTTATATTAGATAAGAATGAAGAATTATTAGGCAAGTACTTTGTCTTCGACAGAAGTATTGTGAGTTTTAACGACCTTCCTAAATATCTTGTCGACGGATTAATAGCGACGGAAGATGCGCGTTTCTACGAGCATGGCGGTATCGATTATCCGAGTTTCTTTAGAGTGTTTTTTAAGAGTGTATTGTTGCAAGATAATTCTGCCGGTGGCGGTAGTACTATCACGCAACAATTGGCTAAAAATCTCTTTGGAAGAAAAGAATATTGGATGTTATCTATGCCAATAAATAAAATCAAGGAGATGATAGTTGCCACGAGAATTGAAGACGTTTACGATAAAAACGATATCATTGCTCTGTATTTAAATACGGTACCTTTTAGCGAGAATACCTTCGGGATTGAGAGTGCATCCTACCGTTTTTTTAATACATCTACTAAAAATTTATCACTCTCGGAAGCTTCAACTTTGGTTGGTACACTTAAAGCAAATCACAGTTATAATCCGCGATTATTCCCAGAACGAAGTCAGCTTAGACGCGATGTAGTTCTTCAGCAAATGGTTAAATATGGTTATATAGATGAAGCAACAAGGAAGAGGGAAAGCAATCACCCTGTCGAAATTGATTATCATAAATTCACATATAACGAAGGGTTAGCTCCTTATTTTCGAGAACATGTTCGTAAACAGGTATCGCAGATTTTAGATAGTATAAATAAGAGTGATAATTCTGAATATGATTTGTATACAGATGGTTTAAAAATTACAACCACCTTAGATAACACTATGCAAGCGTATGCCGAAAAAGGGATGACGAAACATATGGAGCGTTTACAGAATCAGTTTGAAAAAGCATATGGATCTAATGCACCGTGGTTAAAAGATGAGGCTATGATTACCGAATTAATTCAAAAAACACCAGCATATAAGCGTCTTCAGAAAGAGAAATTATCCGAATCTGAAATTATGAAAGCGCTTAATAAAAAATCTAAAAAACCAATATTCAGTTATGAAGGAGATACAATTGTTTCGGTATCTGCAATAGATAGTTTAAAGCACTATTTAAAGTTCTTAAACACCGGATTTGTGGCTATCGAACCTAAAACAGGAGCTATAAGGTCTTATGTTGGTGGTATTAATTTCGAGCATTTTAAGTACGATCATGTGTCTATGGGAAAACGTCAGGTGGGATCTACTTTTAAACCTTTTGTTTATACCACAGCATTAGAATCGGGAATGGATCCTTGTACTTATATTTCGGTTAAAGAGGTTACCTATACTAATGAAGACGGTTGGACGCCATCTAACGCTTCGAACGATGAGGTGGATCCACACATGAATTTTTCTTTGGAGAAAGCGTTAAGTCGATCTGTAAATACCATCGCTGTAAAACTATTAGATATGGTTGGTATACCTGCGGTTATTAAGCAAGCACGAAAGATGGGAGTCACTTCAGAATTGCCAGATGTTCCTTCTTTAGCTTTGGGTACGGCAGAATTGTCGCTTTTAGAGTTAACAGCGGCCTATACGAGTTATGTAAATAAAAGTGTCCCATCTAAACCTTATTTTATAGAGAAAATAGAAGATAAAAACGGGAAAGTACTTTATGAGTATAAACCTTCAAAACCCATGGATCCTGCTTTTAGTGAGAAAACGAGACAAACCATGATCGAGTTTATGAAGGCTACAATTAATGAAGGTACCGCAAAACGTATGCGATCTATCTATGGTTTGCCCAACGATATGGCAGGAAAAACAGGTACAACACAAGATAATCGCGATGGTTGGTTTATGGGAATTACCCCAAATTTAGTGATGGGATCTTGGGTAGGAAACGACGATCATCGTATTGGTTTTAGCACGACGTCTATTGGTCAAGGTGCAAACTCTGCATTACCAATAGTCGCAAATTTTGTGTCTCAGTTAAATAAAGATAATGATTTTAATAGCATAACAAAGGCTAAATTTGAGACGCCTTCTCAAGACGTTTTAGAAGCGTTAGACTGTAACCCCGATAAACGCGATGGCTTTTTTAAACGGCTTTTTGGAAAGAAGAAAAAAGAGAAAGCATTTGGGGAGTAATTATATTAGTCTTAGGGCTTAAATGAAATCTTTCTTTTTAACACTAGTAAATTAATTTATAGCACTTATGTATCAAGCAAACGAGAATAGATATAAAGACATGTCTTACCGAAGATGTGGAAAAAGCGGTATTGTTTTGCCTCCTATTTCATTAGGATTATGGCATAATTTTGGCGATGTCGATGTTTTAGAAAACGGAAAACAAATGTTACATACAGCTTTCGATAATGGGATTACGCATTTCGATTTGGCTAACAATT
This sequence comes from Formosa bonchosmolovskayae, assembly GCF_051016085.1. Lineage (GTDB taxonomy): Bacteria > Bacteroidota > Bacteroidia > Flavobacteriales > Flavobacteriaceae > Formosa. Next base: position 763,554 of record NZ_CP174605.1, on the reverse strand, counting down.
ACGGTCCGCCTCCCGGAAGTGCAGAGCGTAATTTTGGAGAAATCTTAAAGGCTAGTTTTTTACCTTATCGGGACGAGCTTATAATTTCTACAAAAGCCGGTTACGGTATGTGGTCGGGGCCTTATGGCGATTGGGGATCTAAAAAATATTTGGTGTCTAGTTTAGACCAAAGTTTAAAGCGTATGGGCTTAGATTATGTAGATGTGTTTTATCATCATCGTCCAGATCCTAATACACCTCTAGAGGAAACCATGTCTGCTCTAGATTTAATAGTTAGACAAGGAAAAGCCCTTTATGTTGGTGTCTCTAATTACAATGCAGAAGATACTTTAAAGGCTTCAAAAATTTTAAAAAAATTGGGTACACCGTGTTTAATTCATCAGCCACGCTATAGTATGTTCGATCGCTGGGTGGAAGATGGTTTGTTAGATGTTTTAGGCGATGAAGGTATTGGAGCAATTGCATTTTCGCCATTAGCACAAGGCCTTTTAACAAATAAATATATTAATGGTGTTCCGGAAAATTCTCGAGCTTCTAAAGCAACAGGATTTCTTCAAAAAGAAAGTGTAACTGAGGAGGTGATTAATAAGGTGGTTAAATTAAATACTATAGCCAAAAATCGTAATCAGAGTCTTGCACAAATGGCCGTAGCTTGGTTGTTAAAAGACGATAGAATTACATCCGTTTTAGTAGGAGTAAGTAGTGAAGCACAATTATTAGATAATTTAGGGGCTTTAAAAAATTTGGAATTTTCCAATTCAGAATTAGAGGCTATAGAAACTGTTTTAAAATAGTTTAAATGATAAAGATTATACGAACAGATTCTAAACATGAAGACTTTGTAGACTTAGTACGACTGCTGGATTCGGAATTAGCAGAACGCGACGGTGATGAACATTCCTTTTACGATCAGTTTAATAAAGTAACAGCTATTAAATATGTGATTGTGGCGTACCATGATGATTTAGCAATTAGTTGTGGTGCTGTAAAGGAATATAATGAAGACAGCATGGAAATTAAACGTATGTATACTACCAAAGCTTATCGTGGTAAAGGCATAGCCTCGAAGGTACTTGTGGCATTAGAACAATGGTCTTCGGAATTAGGATATAAAAGATGTGTGCTGGAAACAGGACTTAAACAACCTGAAGCCATTCGGCTTTACGAAAAAAATGGCTATAGTTTAATTCCTAATTACGGTCAGTATGCAGGGGTTAAAAATAGCAGGTGTTTTGAGAAAACAGTAAACTGATTTGATAATTGAGTTTCCCTCGTATCTAGGTATTTGAGACTACTTATTTATACGTCTAGTGTAGTACAAAACCTTTTATTAATTAATAATGATTTTTAAATATTGATTAAATTATTAGATTTGTTATTCTAACTACAAACGTTATTAATTATGAAAAAACCATTAAATTATTTATGCTTTATTGTATTCGCGTTTATCTCTCTAACGATTCAGGCGCAGGATATTAAATTGCCTTCTCCAGATTTTTCAAAAGATTTAGTATCCGCTTTAAAACCAAGTAAAGATTTAGGATTGTCTTCTGGGGTGAGTACTGCAGTAGAAAAAGAAAATAAGAGTTTTGCAAGTGATATTGTCGGAATTATGAGTGGTTCTGGGGACGATGCTTCAAAGAAGCTAAAAATTAACGATAGAAAAAAGCAAAGAGATGAGGTGTTAGGAAAAGCCTTTGGATCTGATACTGCTTTACAATCTTATAAGAAGGATATTAAAAAACAAATAGCACCATTTAAAAGAAAGTATAAATTGGCATCATTAGTTTTATAGTAGGTATAAAGTTAAATCATAAAAAAGCCCTTGTAAATTTTACAAGGGCTTTTTTTGTATAAAGAAAATGTGAATTATTTTCCTTGGATAGCATTATTAGCATCGTTAGCTGTTTTCTTTACAGCATCGCTTGCGTCTTTTGTAGCTCCCTCAACAGCTTTACCTGTATCTTTCATTGCTTTGTCTGTTGCATTTACAGCATCTTTAGTAGCGCCTTCAACAGCATTACCTGCATCGTTTAGAGCTTTATCAGTTGCGTCAACAGCATCTTTTACAGCGTCTTTCGCATCTTTACTAGCACCTTCAACAGCATCACCTGCGTCATCCATTGCATCTCCAGTAGCATCAACAGCATCGTTTACAGCATCTTTAGTTGCATCAGCAGCATTGTCTAAAGCATCTCCTGTTTCTTTAGCAGCGTTTTCTACAGCCTCTCCTGCACTTTCAGATTTTTCTTTTACGTCTCTACAAGAAGTAAAGGTAGTTCCTAGAGCAAATACAAGAGCTGCGCTTAAAATTAGTTTTTTCATGATTTTAGTGTTTTGTTAATTTTTATGCTGCCAAGGTAATAACTTCTTGGCAATCATTAAATCTTAAATGTTAATTTTTTTAACAAATTCAATAAAAGTCATTAATTTGAAGTATTTGAAGTCAAATATTTAGAAATCAGGTCTATTGCTCCGGCATTTTTGTGAATGTATGTGGCGTTTTTTCGTCCTGAGTCTTCTCGAAACGTAGTATTATTTGTCAGTTTGTTTAGAATTTGATTTAATTCTTCTTGATTTTTTACAGCAAACATCCCTTGGTTTTTTATCATGGCTTTTGCCTCAGGAAATTTCTCGTAGTTATCTCCAATAATAACGGGTACACCAAAAACAGCGGCTTCTAACGTATTGTGTAATCCTGTAGTTCCCATGGCGCCTCCAATGTATGCCATATCTGCATAATTGTAGATTTTAGTAAGAATACCAATGGTATCTATTATAAAGACTTGTGCAGTAGATAAATCAACTTTATCCTTTTCTGAGTACAATACGGTATTAACCTTTAAACTATTTTTAAGTTGATGTATCTGATTGGGTTTTATATTGTGTGGCGCAATTATAAATTTTACAGTACTAGGCGCCGTAGTATTAATGTAGTTTACAAGTAGTTTCTCGTCTTCCGGCCAAGTACTTCCTGCAACACAACAGAGTTGGTTGTTTTTAAATGTCGCGATGAAGTCTAAAGAATTATCGGTTTTTAATTGATTAGTAACCCTATCGAAACGTGTATCTCCAGAAATACTTACCGCGTTGTAATTTATAGAATGTAGGAGGTGTTTAGAAGCTTCATCTTGCGTGAAAATGTGCTCAAAAGCAAATAACGCATCTCTCATAAAAGAACCGTAAGGTTTAAAAAATAATTGCTCTTTTCTAAACAATGCCGAAATTAATATGGCACGTCCCTGTCTCTTTTTTAATGCGCTTAAAAGATTAGGCCAGATATCATATTTAACAAATATGGTAAGATCAGGATGTACTAAATCTAGAAACGTTTTAGCATGACGTTTAGAGTCTAATGGCAGATATACAACACAATCTGCTAATGGCGAATTTTTTCTAATTTGATAACCAGATGGCGAAAAAAAGGTAAGAATGACTTTATGATTTGGATAGTGTTTTTTTATTTCAGAAAACACGGGTAATCCTTGTTCATATTCCCCTAAAGAAGCGCTGTGAAACCACAGTGTTTTATCTGTTTTAGAAATATGTTGCTTTAATTTGCTAAAGGTTTTTCGTCTGCCTATTACGCCATATTTTATTTTAGAATTAAAGAAGCCTATTAATGGAAGTAAAAGACTAGCTAAGAAAATGGAAAGATTATATATAATTTTCAAATTTTAAATGCTTTGAAACAAAAATAGTATTTCTTTGGCATAATTTGATTGGTAAACGTCCCTGATTTTCGTAATTTCGTAAGCATAATGTCCCAAACGGATTTATTAATATTCATGGTTCGAACACGTTGATGTTGTGGGCCTTAATTTCTTTCAAATGAGAAAAATTCAAATGGTTGACTTAAAAAGTCAATATGCACGAATAAAGGATGTTGTAAACGATTCTATTCAAGAAGTTTTAGAAACTACAGCATTTGTAAATGGACCAAAGGTTCACGAATTTCAGAAAAATTTAGAGCAGTATTTAGGTGTAAAACACGTTATTCCATGTGCTAACGGTACAGATGCATTACAAATTGCAATGATGGGTTTAGGTCTAAAACCTGGAGACGAAGTTATTACTACAGATTTTACCTTTGCGGCCACTGTTGAGGTGATTGCTTTATTACAGTTAACTCCTGTTTTAGTAGATGTCGAGCCGGATACATTTAATATAGATGTTGAAGCTGTTAAAAAAGCCATTACACCTAATACCAAAGCTATTGTGCCTGTACATTTATTTGGACAATGTGCTAATATGGAGGCGATCATGGCTGTTGCAAAAGAAAATAATTTATTTGTTATTGAAGATAATGCACAGGCCATAGGAGCGAATTATACATATAAAGATGGTACTAAGGTAAAAGCAGGAACTATTGGAGATGTGTCTGCAACTTCATTTTTCCCTTCTAAAAATTTAGGTTGTTATGGAGATGGTGGAGCCATTTTTACTAATAATGATGACTTAGCGCATACCATTCGTGGTATTGTTAATCACGGAATGTACGAACGTTACCACCACGATGTTGTTGGTGTAAACTCGCGTTTAGATGCTATTCAGGCTGCTGTTTTAGGGGCTAAATTACCAAATTTAGATGCTTATAATAAAGCTAGGATTGCTGCTGCGGATAAATACGATGAAGCTTTTAAAGATGAAAAACACATTGTTACACCTTTTAGAAGTGGAGCAGAAGATAATCATGTTTTTCACCAATATACCTTAAAAGTAACAGGAGTAGATCGTGATGCTTTAGCTAAGTATTTAAACGAAAATGATATTCCTTGTGGTGTATATTATCCAATACCACTACATAATCAAAAAGCGTATTTAGACGAGCGTTATAATGAATCTGATTTTAAAGTAACAAACCAATTGGTTAAGGACGTTATTTCTTTACCTATGCATACCGAATTAGACGACGACCAAATAGAATATATAACCACAAAAGTAAAAGCATTTATCAATGAGTAAAATTTTAGTTACGGGAGGTCTTGGGTTTATTGGATCTCATACCGTAGTCGAGCTTCAAAATGAAGGTCATGACGTTGTAGTGATCGATAATCTTTCAAATTCTTCAAGAGATGTATTAAAAGGTATTTCTGGTATTTCTGGGAAAGAACCTATTTTTGAAGAACTTGATTTAAGAAATAAACAAGACGTTCAAAACTTTTTTAAAGCGCATAGCGATATCAATGGAGTTATCCATTTTGCAGCGAGTAAAGCGGTTGGAGAAAGTGTTGGTAATCCTCTTTCATATTATGAAAATAACATAAATACCTTGGTATATGTGTTACAAGAATTAGATAAATTAAAAGACGCTAATTTTATTTTTAGTTCGTCTTGTACGGTGTATGGCCAAGCAGATGAATTGCCAATTACAGAAAATGCCCCAGTAAAACCTGCAGAGTCTCCTTACGGTAATACAAAGCAGATTGGGGAAGAGATTATAAAAGATAGCTGTAAAGTGATTCCTAATTTAAATGCGATTGCCTTACGTTATTTTAATCCGATAGGTGCACATGAGACTGCTTTAATTGGAGAATTACCAATAGGAGTTCCTCAAAATTTAGTGCCTTTTATTACTCAAACGGCAGTGGGTTTACGTGAGCAATTATCTGTTTTTGGAGACGACTATCCAACGCCAGATGGAACTTGTATTCGTGACTATATTCATGTTGTAGATTTAGCAAAAGCGCATGTTATTGCTTTAAACCGATTATTAGAAGAGAATAATAAATCTAATTTTGAAGTGTTTAATTTAGGAACAGGAACTGGAAGCTCTGTATTAGAAGTAATTAATGCTTTCGAACGTGTTTCTAATGAGAAATTAAATTACAAAATAGCGCCTCGTCGTGAAGGTGATGTAATTTCTGCTTATGCCAATACAGAAAAGGCTAATAATGAATTGGGATGGAAATCTGAATTAACATTAGACGATGCTATGAAATCGGCTTGGAAATGGGAACAGAAAATTAGAAATAAGTAAATTAATTAGTGTTAATTTAGTAAAAACCTTCTTTGCAAAATGCTGTAGAGAAGGTTTTTTTATGTCTTTCTATTTGTTAAGCGTCTGTTTTTGTCTTGATTATCAATGAGATATTTTTAACAATATTTGGATTTCGTTGAAAAAAATGTAATTCTATAGTTAAATGATAGGGTAATGATCGGTTATCTAGGTTTTATATATTCGTTTAAGTACCTTCGGCATATAATGAAATCTGATAAAATGAAATTGATTACAGTAAAAAGAGAAACGAAGAATGAAGCGAGGTTCACCAAAAAAATGGGAGTCTTACAAATTAAAGTCACGTATATTAAAATGTTGTTTTTAAATATACCGTTTAAAACACTACATAAATACAGAGAAACGTATTACGGAGAAATAAAAGATTGCGAGGAATGTCTCCTTCAAGCTTAATAAAATAAAAGGCCTTAAGTTTATTCTTAAGGCCTTTTTTTATGCGTTTTGCTTTGCTTTCTTGTTTACGATAAAATTTGAATAGAGGAGTAGTCCCATTCCTAACATAACAGACATATCTGCAACATTAAAAACACCAGTTCTAAAAACACCTCCTAAGTCAATATGTAAAAAGTCGGTTACAGATCCATATAAAATTCGATCAAATACATTTGCGATACCTCCACCAATAATACATGAGAACCCAATAACCGAAAATTTATCCAAATCCTTCTGGGTTAAAATGTAATAGGTTACATAGGCTAATACAGCTATCGGTAAGATTAGTAGAAAAATACTTTTCAATGTCGGATTTAAATCACTTCCCAAACTTAAAAAGGCTCCAGAATTTTCAACGTTGGTTAAAATAAATTTATCGCCAAGTAATTCGGTGCTTTTATAAGGTGTAACGTAAGCCCTAACTACAAATTTAGAAATCTGATCGAGGGCAATGTTAAGGGCGATTAAGCCTAAAATGAATGGAGTTCTAGAACGCTTCATTAATTTTGTTCAGTTTCAAAGATTGCAGATGCTGTTTCTGCAGTTCTATCAATTTTTTTTACTAAACCTTGTAATACTTTTCCAGGTCCTACTTCTGTAAAATGAGTTGCACCATCTGCAATCATTTGTTGTACAGATTGTGTCCAGCGCACAGGAGCAGTTAATTGCGAAATTAAATTTGCCTTTATTTCATTTTCGTCGGTAACGGCAGTAGCTGTTACGTTTTGGTATATCGGGCAATTAGGCTTACTAAAAGTTGTGTTTTCTATAGCTTGCGCTAATTCTTCGCGAGCAGGCTCCATCATTGGAGAGTGAAATGCGCCACCTACAGGTAATAATAATGCACGTCTTGCTCCTGCTTCTTTTAACGCTTCACACGCTTTTTCTACAGCTGTAGTTTCTCCCGAAATAACTAATTGACCCGGGCAATTGTAATTTGCAGCAACCACAACACCATCTATAGATGCGCAAACATCTTCTACGATATTATCTTCTAAACCTAAAACAGCGGCCATAGTACTAGGTGCTATTTCGCAGGCTTTTTGCATGGCTAAAGCACGTTGAGATACTAATTTTAAACCATCTTTAAAAGTTAGTGCTCCAGCAGCGACCAAAGCAGAGAATTCTCCTAAAGAATGTCCAGCAACCAATTCTGGCTTAAAGTTATCTCCTAAAACTTTTGCAAGAATCACAGAGTGTAAAAAAATGGCAGGTTGTGTTACTTTTGTTTCTTTAAGGTCTTCTGCAGTACCTTCGAACATAATATCGGTAATATGAAAACCTAATATACTGTTAGCTTGTTCGAATAATTCTTGTGCGACTTTGGAGTTTTCGTAAAGATCAAGACCCATTCCTGAAAATTGAGCTCCTTGTCCTGGAAATATATATGCGTTCATAGTTTTAATTTTGAATTTGTAAAAATAAGAATAAAAATTAGATTAGAAAGGTTTGCTGTTTTTAGCTGTTATGTATGGTGTTAATCACTTTGGCAGGATTACCAGTAAACATTACATGACCTCTAATTGTAACTAGGCTTACATCAAGAATGCAACACGTATTATTTAGAAACTGGTTTATATATTCGAACCATAATCGTAGTAAAAATAAGGTTCTATACATAAATTCTCGCCGGCATAAGATTGTTATCCTTGAAATCACGTTCGTCTTTAAATTCTTCGGTTAAGTTATTCGCTATTTGAAACAGTAATCGTGCTCGCAACCGTTCTTGACTTAAAATAGGGTCTGCGGGACAGTATAATTTGCCTTTAGCATTTTTTATTTCTCAGACATAATTAAAGCGAGAAAAATTTACAAACCTAAAATCGCAGCCTCAGCACAGCGTTCACCATCCATAGCGGCAGAAATTATTCCTCCGGCGTAACCCCCACCTTCTCCGCAAGGAAATAAACCTTCTATTTGTGGGTGTTCTAATTTATCGGTTCTTGGAATACTCACAGGTGATGAGGTCCTAGATTCGACTCCAATAATATTAGCTTCAGCAGTATAATATCCATGCATTTTCTGTCCGAAGGATTCAAAACCTTTTCGTAAGCTCTTTCCTATTAATTTAGGTAATAAAGAGTGTAGTGGCACACTTTTTATTCCTGGCTGATAGGAGGTCGGATTTAAATCTGAAGACAATCTACCTTCAACAAAATCTGTTAGACGTTGTGCTGGTGCTGTCTGGTTTCGTCCGCCAGAGGTAAAGGCTAATTTTTCTAAATCTTTTTGATATTCTAAAGCCTTAAGCGCTCCAAACTGTTCGTATTTAAACAAATCTCTATCGGCATTAATTTCAACTACAATACCAGAATTAGCAAACTCATTATTACGTTTTGATGGCGACATCCCATTAACCACAACTTCTCCATTTGCTGTGGCTGCCGGAACTATAAATCCGCCAGGGCACATACAAAAAGAGTAAACACCACGACCATTTACTTGCTGTACCAAACTATATGCCGCCGCTGGTAATAATTCGTTTCGGTCTCCGCTACAATGGTACTGAATAGAATCTATGATATGTTGCGGATGTTCTACGCGAACACCCATGGCAAAGGACTTTGCTTCTATAGCAACTTTCTTTTTATCTAGGAGGTAGAATATATCTCTAGCCGAATGCCCGGTTGCAAGAATAACACGTTCTGTTGCTAGTTCTTCACCATTACGCAGTTGAATGGCTTTTATTTTATTATTAGTAATCTTAAAATCTGTTACTCGTGTTTCAAAATGAACTTCGCCACCATACTTTAAAATGGTTTCACGGATATTTGTCACCACTTTTGGCAGTTTATTTGTCCCGATATGTGGATGAGCATCGACCAATATCTGATCGGTTGCGCCGTGGTACACTAAGTTTTCGAAGATACGGCGTACATCGCCTCGTTTTAAACTACGTGTATATAATTTTCCGTCTGAGTACGTTCCGGCTCCACCTTCACCAAAGCAGTAGTTAGAATCTTCATCGACGTGATGGTCTTGATTAATTGCTTTTAAGTCTCGACGTCTGTCTTGAACGTTTTTTCCGCGTTCTAAAACAATAGGTTTAAAACCGAGTTCAATACAACGTAAAGCAGCATACATTCCCGCAGGACCGAAACCAATAATATGTATAGGTTTTGCATTAGAAACATCTTTATAATCGAAGGTGTAAGCAGAAGATTCAGGAAGAGGTTCGTTAATATAAACGGCAACTTTATAATTGAAAATAATAGCAGGTTTTCGCGCATCTATAGATTTACGAAGTACTTTAACTCCTGATATTTTTTCCTTCGGTATATCTAGTTTTTTTGCAGACTGAAGCCATAAACTATCCTGTTGTCTCGTTTGCTCTTGAAGCGAAAGACGTAGCTGAATTTCTTTTATCATATTGCAAATTTACAGAAATTACTAATTAAAGAACTTGCAAAGATTAACAGAGTTTAAAATTTGAATGGTATTAAATGCGTTCGTAAGTTATAAATGAGAATGCATAATCGTTATTTTCATCTTTTGGATGATGAATATTTTGGATTTCTCGCCACACTTTAGGATCTAATTCTGGGAAATGCGTATCTGCCTCAAACGTGCTGTGTACTCGCGTTAATTCAATGCGATCTGCAAAAGGCAGTGCTTGTTTATAAATTTCTCCTCCACCAATTACATAAGGATGTTTATCTTCTAATGCAGCGTCTAAAGCATCGTCCATGTTATGCACAACAATAACACCATGTGGCGCTTTGTATTTTTGCTGATTTGTAACCACTATATGCGTGCGGTTTGGTAAAGGTTTTGGGAAACTTTCAAACGTTTTACGCCCCATGATAATACAATGGCCAGACGTTAAGGATTTAAAACGCTGTAAGTCGTCTCGTAAATGCCAGATTAACTGATTGTCTTTTCCTATAGCATTGTTTTCTGAAGCCGCAACAATAAGGGTTAAGTTTTGGTTCAGGGGCTTCTTTTTGTTTAAAAGGGGAGTGGCAGAAGTTTCTGTATTTGGTAATTTCGTTTTTAACTTTTCTATACCCGCTTTCTGTTTTGCTACAAGAATATCTAATTGTTCCTGTTGCCAGCTAGACCCCATAAAACGATGAATAATAAATACGTTGAACGCATGATAGATTAAAAACACAGCCCACGCAGCGATAACTAAAACAAACCAATCTGTGCCTAAAGGCCTAAAGGTTTCTCCTATATGAAGACCTAAATTGGCAATAATAACGGCTACAGAACCAATTAAAAACAGAATAAAGTGCGTGTACAGCCCTTTTTTCTGTTTAATGCGTTTTTGAGCATGTTTTATAAGCTCTAATTGCTCTTTGTCTATTTGAGGAATTTCTCTTTTTTTAGTACCGAACATAGGTTGAAACGTGTTAGTGGTGTAAAAATACTACTTCTACTACAATATTTGAAACTTTTGTAAAGCTGAAATCATTTTGATTAAATTTCAACTAATAATAATAACAAAAAATAACATTTTAATTTGGAACATTAAGTCAGATTCAAATTTTTTTTAAGAAAATCATAATTATTTGTCTTAGAGATAATTATTAGTAACATTATAGAAAATTCTTTCTTACTTTTATATTACTAAAAAATAATATTTATGGCAATTTCAAAACAATATTTAAAAAGCAAGCCTGTATGTAAAGTTACATTTACTGTGCCTGCTGAAGATGCAAAAGAGGTAACTGTGGTTGGTTGTTTTAATGAATGGGATGCTAGTGCTAATCCTTTAAAAAAGTTGAAAAACGGAACGTTTAAAGGGGCAGTAAGTTTAGATGCAGATAATTCTTATGAATTTAGGTATTTAGTAGATGGGACATTTGCAAATGAAAGTGAAGCAGACGACCAAGTATGGAATGATTTTGCAGCAGCAGAGAACAGCGTATTAAAATTATAATATAAAAAAAAAGTGTTTCTAAATTTAGAAACACTTTTTTTTATATAGCGACTGCACCTTTTATATGTGGGTGCGGATCATAATCGATTAAACTAAAGTCTTCGAATTTAAAATCGAAGATGTCTTTTACCTCAGGATTTAATATCATTTTGGGTAGCGGTTTAGGACTTCTGCTTAATTGCAACTTAACCTGATCAAAATGGTTACTGTAAATATGTGCATCTCCAAAGGTGTGAATAAATTCTCCTGCTTGGTATCCGCATACTTGTGCCATCATCATAGTAAATAAGGCATAGGAAGCAATGTTAAATGGTACGCCTAAGAAGATATCTGCGCTACGTTGATATAATTGGCACGATAATTTACCATCTGCAACGTAAAACTGAAAAAAAGCATGGCAAGGTGGCAATGCAGCTTTACCATTGGCAACATTCTCGCTAAACGATTTTGAGTTGTCTGGAAGTACCGAAGGATTCCAAGCCGAGACCAGCATGCGTCTGCTATTTGGATTGGATTTTAAGGTTTCAACAATTTCCTTAATTTGGTCAATTTCATCATTGTTCCAATTGCGCCATTGGTGTCCGTATACAGGCCCCAAATCTCCATTTTCATCGGCCCATTCATTCCAGATCTTGACCCCGTTTTCGGTTAAATAATTGGTGTTAGTATCTCCTTTTAAAAACCAAAGTAACTCGTGTATAATGGACTTTAAATGAAGTTTTTTGGTTGTAACCATTGGAAAACCTTCACTTAAATCAAATCGCATCTGATATCCAAATACACTCTTTGTTCCCGTTCCTGTGCGGTCTCCCTTTTCGTTTCCTGTTTTTAAAACGTGGTTTATAAGGTCTAAATATTGTTTCATAAGCCCATCTTCCGTCTTCCCAATAGGGAAGAAATATTAATAATTACAAAATTAATAAAAGGATGCTTTATTATAGAAGTAATCTAAATCTAAATTATAAATAGTTTGTCGGTTTTCCTCTTTTACAGAGATATGTCCACAGTATAATAGAGCGCTTTTACCCAATAATCATACCTGCAATAGTAGCCGATAATAACGATGCAATTGTCCCTCCTATTAAAGCACGAATTCCAAATTCTGATAGGGTTTTACGTTGTCCAGGTGCTAAAGAGCCAATGCCACCAATCTGAATTCCTATAGAAGCAAAATTGGCAAATCCACATAACATATAAGTAGCCATAATAATGGATTTTTCGTATTTAAAGTGAATCGGATTTGCAATATTTTTAAGCTCAGCTAACTGGATGTAACCTACAAATTCACTAGCCGCAAGTTTAATACCTAACAATTGTCCCATAAGTGCCATATCTTGTTTTGCAACACCAATAATCCACATTAAAGGAGAGAAAAGATAGCCTAATATAAACTCTAAAGAGAAAGCATTGTAAGGTGTGTTTTCTGCAATCCATGCATTCAATCCACCAATTAATCCTATTTTACCAAAACCGTAATTTATCATAGCAATAAAGGCTACAAAAACTAATAACATGGCTCCAACATTAGCAGCAAGTTTTAAACCTTCTGTGGTTCCGTTGGCTATGGCATCTAATATATTTGATCCTATATTTTCTTGAGAGACTTCAATTTCGGAGTTAATTTTTTCTTGTTGCGGATATAGCATTTTAGAAATTACAATCGCACCAGGAGCCGCCATAACAGAGGCCGTTAACAAGTGTTTGGCGTAAAATATTTTCAAGGCTTGGTCTTCACCTCCTAAAAATCCGATATAAGCCGCTAAAACTCCACCTGCAACGGTAGCCATACCACCCACCATAACGAGGAGTATTTCCGATTTGGTCATACGTTCTAAGTACGCTTTAATCATTAAAGGTGCTTCGGTCTGACCTAGGAATATATTACCTGCAACACTTAAACTCTCTGCTCCAGAAATACCAAGTAATTTTGTTAATACCCATGCCATTCCTTTTACTACTATTTGAATGACACCTAGGTAAAATAATACAGATGTTAAGGCTGAAAAGAATATTATGGTTGGTAAAATTTGGAAGACAAAAATAAAACCAAAGCTATCAACATTCATCATATCTCCTAATAAAAACTGACTTCCAGCTTGGGTAAATTCAAGAATTTTGACAAATATTTTACCAACAAATTCGAAAGCATCCTGAACAAATTCAATTTTTAAAACACCAATAGCGAGTATAGCCTGTGCGCTAAGTCCGGCTCCAATGGTTTTCCAGTTTATAGCTTTTCTATTGGTACTTAATAAGTAGCATATAACTAATAAAACAAGCATACCAAGTAAACCACGAAGTAAACTACTTGTAGAAAAACCTTGACTAGGAATTATAGAATCTGTTTTTGCAGTGGCAATGGCACTCGGAGATACAGCAAGTGAGGTTTTAAAGGAATAGGTGTTTTCTAATTCTGAAAACACTAAGGTAGAATCTGTTAATTCTGAAATTTTGTAATGCTGAATATCATCTCTAGGCGTATTATAATAAAAGACCAATAGATTATTCTGTAGCATATAATTTCCGCTAGCCGTTATTGAATCCTGATCTTTAAATGTAATATCGAATTCTCCGTCTTCTAGGTTTAGAGATTCTAAAGTTTTATTTGCCGTTTGTGTGGAATCTTTAGTTGTGCTTTCAAGCTGTTCGAGCTGCCATAGTTTTTCTATGCTTTGTGCCTGAGCGCTTATAAACAATCCGGAAAAAATAAAAGCAATGGCAAATAAAAATTGTTTCATATATATAAATGGACTTTAACGTTTCGAAATTTCATCTCGAATTTTAACAGCTTTTTCATAATCTTCATTCATGACTGCTTCTGTTAATAATTGATTCAATTCGTCTAAAGTTTTACTTTTATAAACATCTTGAGCAGATGGTTGTTCATGTTCTTCAGCAATCAAATCTTCAACTAAAACATCATCATTATCGGATGCTTCATTTTCTTTTTCAGGATTCACTTTTAAGTAAATACCTGCTTTATCCAAAATGTTTTTATAAGTAAAAATAGGGGCTTGGAAACGTAAAGCCAAGGCAATGGCATCGCTTGTTCGTGCATCTATTATTTCTTCAATTTTATCGCGCTCGCAAATTAAGCTAGAATAGAACACGCCATCTACCAGTTTGTGAATAATGACTTGCTTAACAGTAATGTCAAATCTGTCGGAAAAATTCTTAAATAAGTCGTGGGTTAATGGGCGTGGAGGCCTTATCTCTTTCTCAAGAGCTATGGCAATAGATTGTGCTTCGAATGCTCCAATAACGATTGGCAATTTGCGGTCGCCGTCTACCTCATTGAGTATTAAAGCGTAAGCGCCATTTTGCGTCTGGCTGTATGAAATACCTTTTATATTAAGTCTAACTAAACTCATAATTTAAAAACACAAAAGACTGTTTAAATTAGGACTTTACCAAACCTATTTCTAGTTTTTTGTTAAAATTAGAAAATGAAAATAGGCGAACTCCTTTAAATTTTAAGTGAAATTTGAAGGGTAGGAGTCTTTTAAACAGTCTTTGATTGTAGTAACAAGTTAATAAAATTTATGCGTTTTGTGCTTTAAACGCTTTTAATTTTTCGATTAGTGCTGGTACAACTTCAAAAGCATCACCAACCACTCCGTAGTCTGCAGCTTTAAAGAAAGGAGCTTCTGGGTCTGTGTTAATTACTAATTTTACTTTAGAAGCGTTAATACCTGCTAAATGCTGAATGGCTCCAGAAATTCCTATAGCAATATATAAATTAGATGCGACAGGTTTTCCTGTTTGTCCAACATGCTCACCGTGTGGTCTCCAACCTAAATCTGATACGGGTTTAGAACATGCTGTTGCGCCACCTAGAACTTCGGCAAGATCTTCAATCATACCCCAGTTTTCAGGTCCTTTTAATCCGCGACCTCCAGAAACTACAATTTCTGCATCTGCGATAGTTACTTTATCTGTGGCTTTATCTACAGATTCTACATGTACGCCGTTTTCAGGAATAGATGGAGAATAGCTAGTAACTTCGGCCTCTGTTTCATTTTCCTGTATTCCGAAAGCATTTTTAGAGACTCCAATTAATTTAATATCTGTACTTATGCTTGTTTCATTGAATGCTTTATTGGTAAAAGCTGTACGTTTTACTGTAAAAGGAGAAACACTTGAAGGTGCAGCAACAACATTAGAAGCGTAACCTGCTTTTAAAGCGATTGCTAATAATGGTGCTAAATATTTACTATCTGCGCTAGAACTTACAACAACAACTTTAGATCCTTGTTCATCGGCTGCTTGGTTAATAACGTTGGCATAAGATTTTGCATTAAATGCGCTTAATTTTTCATCGGTAATATTTAATACTTTACTGACACCGTAGGTTCCTAAAACTGAAGGATCTTCTGCATTAATAGAAACTGCAGTAACCGACGTTCCTAATTGGTCGGCAACAGCTCTGGCGTAAGATGCTACTTCGAAAGCAACTTTCTTAAATTTACCTTGTTCTGATTCTGTATATACTAATACTGACATAATGTTTTGATTTTAAATTTCAATAGAAAAAATTCTTTGTGGTATTGAAATGTGATTAAATGACTTTAGCTTCGTTGTGAAGTAAATTAACTAACTCGTCTAAATTATCTGGAGATATTAAAGTAACAGCTCCTTTAGGGGTTGGTTTTTCAAATTTCACAGAAACAGTTTCAGTAGAAGCTTCTATAGGTTCAAGAATAGTTAATGGTTTTTTACGCGCCATCATAATTCCTCTCATATTAGGAATACGTAAATCGCTTTCTTCAACTAATCCTTTTTGTGCACCTATAACTAAAGGTAAAGATGTGGATACGGTTTCTTTTCCGCCATCAATTTCACGAATAGCTTTTACATTAGTACCATCAATTTCTAGGCTAATACAAGTGTTTACAAAATTAGCGTCTATTAATCCCGCAATCATTCCTGGAACCATACCACCGTTATAATCTATAGATTCACGACCAGCAATAACCAAATCGTAGGCACCGTCTTTTGCTACTTTTGCTAACTGTTCTGCAACAGCATAACCGTCTAAAGCAGGTGTATTAACGCGAATAGCGCCATCTGCACCAAGTGCTAAGGCTTTGCGTAAAGTGGGTTCGGTTTCAGGTCCGCCAACATTAACAACGTCTACACTAGCGCCTTGCTTTTCTTTAAACCACATGGCTCGTGTTAAACCGTACTCGTCGTTTGGGTTAATTATAAATTGTACACCACTGGTGTCGAATTTAGTATCTCCTTCTGCAAAATTTATTTTTGATGTCGTATCTGGAACGTGACTTATACACACTAATATTTTCATAATATTTATTTGTTATTATATATTAAGTATAGTTTTATTTGGTTACGAAGTTATTGAATTTTATTTTAATTTTACTATGCGTGCATAGTAAAAATGTAAAAAAAAGAGTTAAAAATTGCTAAATGTGGAATTTAGAGCTTGTAATTAGCAAATATGTTATTACAGAATTGTTTATAACGTGTATAATATTTAATTACGACTTTCTTTAATTACAATTTATAAAGTTAGAAGTCTTTAGTTACTCCAATAATATTTATGGGTTTTATAGCACCAAGCACATGTTAAGGTATATAAAATATGCTCGCAGATTTCTTTGATTTTCGTAATCTATTCTTACAATTAGAGAGCTAGGACAAAAGTGGCTTTTGTATAAATTGTATTTATATATTTTAACTGTTTATTGTTTAAAAAAGAAGAGAAAAAGGGATGGGAATCGAGTAAATGCACGGGGCAATTTTGATTTTTGAAACACAGTGTAAGTGCTTTTGCGAATTTTATTTTCAATTTAATAAATTAATAAGAATTCTTTTATCGAAAGTTTTGCATTTATTGTTATTTTTGTGGTCTTATAAAACATGATACATGAGAACAATTCAATTCAGAGAAGCGATTTGTGAAGCCATGAGTGAGGAAATGCGCAGAGATGAGAGCATTTACTTAATGGGTGAAGAAGTTGCTGAATACAACGGTGCATACAAAGCATCAAAAGGAATGTTAGACGAGTTTGGTGCAAAACGTGTTATCGATACACCTATTGCAGAATTAGGTTTTGCAGGTATAGCTGTAGGTTCTACTATGACTGGTAACAGGCCAATTGTAGAATATATGACCTTCAACTTTTCGTTAGTTGGAATTGATCAAATTATAAACAATGCGGCTAAAATCAGACAAATGTCTGGTGGACAATTTAAATGTCCAATCGTATTTAGAGGACCAACAGGTTCTGCAGGACAATTAGGAGCAACACACTCTCAAGCTTTCGAAAGCTGGTTTGCTAATACTCCAGGTTTAAAAGTCATTGTACCTTCTAATGTATACGATGCTAAAGGGCTTTTAAAAGCGGCTATCCGTGATGACGATCCAGTAATTTTTATGGAGAGTGAACAAATGTACGGTGATAAAGGTGAAGTGCCAGATGGAGAATATGTTCTACCAATTGGTGTTGCCGATATTAAACGTGAAGGAACAGATGTTACTATCGTTTCTTTTGGTAAAATTATTAAAGAAGCCTACACTGCTGCAGACGAGTTAGCTAAAGATGGAATTTCTTGTGAAATTATCGATTTACGTACGGTACGTCCGTTAGATATAGATGCTATTATAACATCTGTTAAGAAAACAAATAGATTGGTAATCTTAGAAGAAGCTTGGCCATTTGGAAATGTATCTACAGAGATTACATACCAAGTGCAAGAAAAAGCATTCGATTACTTAGATGCACCAATTATAAAAATAAATACTGCAGATACTCCTGCACCTTATTCGCCAGTATTATTGGCAGAATGGTTACCTAATAGCGACGAAGTTGTTAAAGCTGTCAAAAAGGTAATGTATAAGAAATAAGTTGCATTATATTGCATAATTAAAACTTCATCAACATGATTAATTGCTGGTGAAGTTTTTTTTTAACTATGAATTTAAGACTTAGCCTCACATTTTTCCTCCTCGGATGTTTATCCATACTAGCTCAGACAAAAGTTAGTGGTAACGTCTACGACATAAATAACGAACCGGTAGCTTATGCTAACGTTATATTTAAAGGTTCCTCTCAAGGAACCATTACCAACGAGGATGGTAAATTCTACATGGAATCCGATTCCGATTGGGATACCCTTTCCATTTCTTTTATTGGCTATATCACCCAAGATGTTCCATTATCTAAAAAAGCTAATTACAACCTAAAAGTTGTTTTAGAAGAAGAAACTGCACAGTTAGACGAAGTGGTTATTGTAACCGGAAAACAACCTAAAAAAAATAATCCCGCAATAGATATTTTAAGAAAAATATGGGAACACAAACGGAGAAATGGACTCCAGAAATTCGATCAATATGAATACCAGAAGTATGAAAAAATTGAATTCGATTTAAATACCATAGACAGTTCTTTAATGAAAAGCAGAATTTTTAAGGGTATGGAATTTATCTTTGAATCTGTAGATACCTCTAATGTTACCGGAAAAACATACTTACCCATTTTTGTTAACGAATCATCAAGTAAAGTATATGGTAACAATGTAACTTCTAAAGAACGCGATGTTTTAAAAGGAAATAAAATGTCAGGTTTTAGTAATAATCAATTCATTTTAGATTTTATTAAAGACCTGTATTCTCAGTACGATGTTTACGAAAACTATCTTAAATTCTTCGATAAGAGTTTTGTAAGTCCGCTATCTAAAACGGGAATAAATGTATATAATTACGTCTTGTCCGATAGTGCCTTTATCGATAATAAATGGTGTTATAATATTATTTATTATCCGCGTCGTAAAAATGAGCTAACCTTTAAAGGCGATTTTTGGGTGAACGATTCTACGTTTGCTATTAAAAAAATAAACATGCAAGCCTCAAAAAGTGCGAATATAAATTGGGTAAAAGAAATTTATATAGAGCAGGAATTTGATGTTTTAAACGATTCTATATTTCTTATAAAACGCGACTATTTTATGTCGGATTTTGCCTTTAAGAAAAAGGAAAAAGCCCGAGGAGTCTACGGGAAACGTACCACGCTTTACGATAATTACGTGTTCGATAAACCACGTGCAGAAGAATTTTATAACGAAGAGGTGTTCGAGTATAACGAAGACACCTATAATCGAGACGATGAGTTTTGGGAGGCTAATAGGCAAGAAACCTTAAGTAAAGACGAAAAAGGGGTTTATAAAATGCTCGATACTTTACAAACCGTAAAGAAATTTAAACGCTTGTATAGTGCCGGAACCATTTTGGCTTCAGGGTATGTCGAGTTAGATCAGTTAAACATGGATTACGGTCCTATTTTTTCAACCTTTGGATATAATGAAGTTGAAGGGTTGCGAATTCGAGGAGGAGGAAGAACCTATTTTGGCGCAAACGATCCTTGGCGTTTAGAAGGTTTTGGAGCTTATGGTTTTAGAGATGAAAAAATAAAGTATGGAATTTCCGGAAAATGGTTAATTAATAAAGAAAACCGATTTATAATCTC
Source organism: Formosa bonchosmolovskayae (assembly GCF_051016085.1). GTDB lineage: Bacteria > Bacteroidota > Bacteroidia > Flavobacteriales > Flavobacteriaceae > Formosa. Next base: position 743,732 of record NZ_CP174605.1, on the reverse strand, counting down.
TGGAGGACATAGAAAAGATATTGAACAAATTGGTGCAAGTTTAACAACATCTACAGATGTGCTAGGGCGTAGTTTAGCGTCGTCGGCATTATTTGCAAAAGGAACTAATGATAAATTATCGAATATTGAACTGACTAGTTTGGCCTTCGAATTGGAACCAATAAAGAATGTAGTCTTTAGGTTAGGAGCCGATTTTAGAACCTTGAGTTCGGCTTCAGATGCTTTTAATTTAGATTATTATATAGATGATACGTATACCGAAGTGGCTTCAGAAATAAAGCAATTCGAAACAGCGCTTTCGGTTACTTATTTTCCTAATAGGCGCATGACGGGGTATGGTGTAGAGCGTGCAAGAGCCAATAATGACTTTGCAACTCTGTTTGCACAAGTAAGTCATGGCGAGAAAAACTTGTTAAAAAGTGATTTCGACTATACCAAAGTGCAGTTTTCTTATACGCAGCCCTGGCAGGTTGGCGGCTTTGGAAGATTGTTAACTACTGTCGAGGCTGGAAAAACGTTTGGGGAAGTGCCACTAGGCTTATTAAGTGTGGTGCCTGGGAACCAAGCTTATTTTTCTATATACAACACCTTTTCACAATTAAACTATTACGAATTTATTACAGATACTTATGTGTCTGCACATATGGAGCATAATTTTAACGGAAGATTATTCTCTAGAATTCCTTTACTTCGTAAATTAAATCTTAGAGAAATTGTAGGTTTAAGAGGAGTTTGGGGAGAAATTTCTGATGAAAATATAGCTTTGAGCGCATCAGATGTGCCGTACCGTGCACCTAGCGATAAAGTGTATTATGAATACAGTTTTGGAATAGGAAATATCTTTAAAGTTTTTAGAATAGATTTTAACTTTAGAGGAAATTACTTAGAAAACCCAGACGCCCGTAATTTTGGTGTTACAGGTACTTTTGGATTCTATTTTTAATTTAACGGCTTTAAATTGTAGGAATTATCATTTTTGAATGGTTTAATTCTGATTATATAAAAATCAATTCATTTTTAGGTTGCCTATAATTGTAGGGTTCAGTACATTTACCTACACTAAACATAGTTAATATGAGTCCAGAAAAACACGAAACTTTTGATGTATTAATAGAAATTCCTAAAGGAAGTAGGAATAAATACGAATATGATTTTAAATTACATAAAATCAGATTCGATAGAATGCTATTTTCTTCTATGATGTATCCAGGAGATTATGGTTTTATTCCAGAAACTTTAGCATTAGATAAAGATCCATTAGATGTACTTGTACTAGGACATCAGCCAACTTACCCAATGACGGTAATGGAAGTGAGACCAATTGGAGTATTCCATATGACCGATGAAAAAGGACCGGATGAGAAAATTATTTGTGTTCCTGTTTCAGATCCTATTTGGAATAACAAAAACGATATATCAGATTTAAACCCACACCGTTTAAAAGAAATTGAGCACTTTTTCCAAGTTTATAAAGATTTAGAAGAAAAGAAAGTAGACACAGGTGGATGGAGTGATGCTGTTGCTGCTTTAAAAGTATACCACGAATGTGTGGATCGTTATAACGAAAGCGAGCATAAAGAGCGCGGAGATTTTAAAATCTAAATATTTTTTTTAAAATATATCAAAAACCACATTTAAACATGACAAATGTGGTTTTTTTGTATCCATTATTTTGGTAAATTTATAGTTACATAATTAACTAACTTTTATAAATTATTATTGAAATATGGAATATTTAGTAAAATTTTTACCAATATTTGGGATTCTCGCATTAATTTTTGTTTTTCTCAAAAGTGGTTGGGTATCTAAACAGGAAGTAGGTGACGAGAAAATGTCACGTATTGCCAAAAACATAGCAGATGGTGCTATGGCATTTTTAAAAGCAGAATATAAGGTTTTAGCCGTTTTTGTGGCCGCTGTAGCCGTGCTGTTATACTTTAAAGGTGTTTCTGAGGTTGGATCTAGTGGTATGGTAGCTTTATCTTTTATAGTAGGAGCTATTTGTTCTGCTTTAGCTGGATTCATTGGGATGAAAGTCGCAACCAAAGCCAATGTAAGAACAACACAGGCAGCAAGAACATCGCTAGGAAGGGCATTAGAAGTTGCCTTTGCCGGAGGTGCTGTAATGGGACTAGGAGTTGTTGGTTTAGGTATCTTAGGTTTAAGTGGTTTATTTATGTTGTACCAGAACATGTGGCCAGGTGCCGAAAACCTATCTATGGTATTAAACGTACTTTCAGGATTTTCGTTGGGAGCATCTTCCATAGCCTTATTTGCCCGTGTTGGTGGAGGTATTTACACTAAGGCGGCAGATGTTGGTGCAGATTTAGTTGGTAAAGTAGAAGCAGGTATTCCTGAAGATCACCCGTTAAACCCTGCTACTATTGCAGATAATGTGGGAGACAATGTTGGTGACGTTGCAGGTATGGGAGCCGATTTATTCGAATCGTATGTTGGTTCTATTATTGGTACTATGGTATTAGGAGCTTTTATTATCACTCCTGAATTCGATGGTTTAGGCGCAGTATATTTACCACTAGTTCTTGGAGCTGTAGGTATTGTAATGTCTATACTAGGAACATTCTTCGTAAAAGTAAAAGATGGTGGAAATCCACAAACGGCATTAAATATTGGAGAGTTTGGTTCTGCAGGCTTAATGGTAATAGCGTCTTATTTTATAATTAGTTCATTAATTCCAGAGACGGTTCAAGGTTTACCTTTTGGAGCTTGGGGTGTTTTTATGGCTACTGTTGCCGGTTTAGTTGCTGGTCTTGGTGTTGGTAAAATCACAGAGTATTATACAGCTACTGGTAAAAAGCCAGTAATGTCTATAGTAAAACAATCTGAAACAGGTTCTGCTACAAATATTATTGCAGGTTTAGGTGTTGGTATGATGTCTACTGCAATTCCAATTTTATTAATTGCGGCAGCGATTATTATTTCACACTATTATGCAGGTTTATATGGAATCGCTATTGCAGCGGTAGGAATGTTAGCGAATACAGGAATTCAATTAGCTGTAGATGCCTATGGACCTATTTGCGATAATGCCGGTGGTATCGCAGAAATGGCAGAATTACCAAAAGAAGTACGTGAACGTACAGATAAATTAGATGCCGTAGGTAATACGACTGCAGCAGTAGGAAAAGGTTTTGCTATTGCGTCTGCAGCCTTAACAGCTTTAGCGCTTTTTGCAGCCTTTATGAAAACGGCAAATGTAATTGCTATAGACGTGTCTCATCCAAGTATTATGGCAGGACTTTTAGTTGGAGCCATGTTACCTTTTGTATTCTCTGCGTTGTCTATGAATGCTGTGGGACGTGCGGCTATGGCAATGATAGAAGAAGTACGCAGACAGTTTAGAGATATTCCTGAGCTAAAAGCCGCTTTAGGCGTTATGCGTAAGTACGATTCAGATATGACCAAAGCTTCAGTAGAAGATCGTGCTATTTTTGATAAAGCAGATGGTGTCGCAGATTACGGAAAATGTATCGATATTTCAACCAAAGCGTCAATTAGAGAAATGGTGTTGCCAGGATTATTAGCTATAGCAGTTCCTGTTGCTGTTGGTTTTATTGGTGGTGCCGAAATGTTAGGAGGATTACTTGCCGGAGTGACGTCGTGTGGTGTGCTAATGGCTATCTTTCAATCTAACGCTGGTGGAGCATGGGATAATGCTAAAAAGACCATAGAAGAGCAAGGTAGAAAAGGAACAGATGCACATAAAGCTGCCGTGGTAGGAGACACCGTTGGAGATCCGTTTAAAGATACGTCAGGACCATCTTTAAATATCTTATTAAAATTAATGTCGGTTGTAGCCCTAGTTATTGCACCAAGTATTGCTTTAACATCAGATAATATTGCAGATTATAACCAAAGTAATATTGGAGCTCCGACAGAACTAATTCAAGACGTTAGAAAAGAGGTTCAAATTCATATTGATGAAGCAGGAGAAAAAATCGCAGAAGTAACTACTTTTAAAACCGTAGATGGAAAAGAAGTCGTTGAAACAATAATTTATGAAGGGGAAGATGTAAATCAATTCATTCGTAAAAAATAGAAAATTAATTTAGTTATTAAAAAACCGTCTAGAAAGTGATTTTTAGACGGTTTTTTTAATGGATTATAATTTAAGGTTCGGTAATAATCCGGTATTTTTACACTAAGTTTTTATAATTAAATATGTTCAAAAAAGATCCGTTACAAATTATTGCATTTCAGAGCTATGGAACCAATACGCATTTTTATTTGCGCGGTCGAGCTCTAGAAGATGAAACTATAGATTTGCAACAAAAAGGGTTGTTTAAACTTTTAATAAATACGTATAAACGATTTGAAAGTGATGAGGTTAAACATATCGAGCTAAATTTGCGGTTGCCAAATGATAAGGTCGTGAAGGTGAAAACCGATGCTCATGGTTATTTTAAATCGGAAGAAACGTTTGATAATTTACAAGACTTAACAAATGATGAAGGCTGGTTGCAAATTGTCGCGTCTTACAATGATGTGAATATTAAGCGGAAAATAACCAACGATAATCGTTTTCCTGCCGAAATTTTAATTCCTTCTAAGTCTGTTGCATTTGGAGTAATTAGTGATATAGACGATACTATAATTCATACTGGTGTTGCATCATTCTTAAAATGGAGAGTGCTAATAAATACCTTTTTTAAAGGAGCCTTTAAACGTATTCCTTTAGAAGGTGCTGCCGAATTTTATCATATGTTACATAAAGGACGTTCGGGGGTCAATGCAAATCCTATTTTTTATGTTAGTCATAGTCCGTGGAATTTATATCGCTACCTAGAGTTTTTTTTGAAGACCAACAATTTTCCCAAAGGGCCAATTTTGTTGCGAAGTATGAATAGTATTTTCAAAAGGAAAAAAGCAAGTGAGAAGCCTGAAAAACAAAAGGAAATTATAAATATCCTTAAAATGTATCCCGACCTAAATTTTATTCTTATTGGAGATAGTGGAGAGCACGACGCAGATATTTACATAGAAATTGCAGAATTATTTCCTAAGCGTATCTTAGCTATCTATTTAAGATCTGTAGATCATAAAGAAAAAATGCTACGTGTAAAAGGTATTTTTGAATCGTATAAAACAACTCCAGCTTTATTAGTCAATTCTAGCAAGGAAGCTATAGACCATGCTAGAGAGAGTGGGTTTATTCAGTAATACGTTAGAATAAACCGTTTATTTCGGCATCAATTCTGTTAATTACGTAACCTAAATCTTCTGGGTTATCTACAAAATCTAAATTGTCTACATCAATGATTAAAAGTTTTCCTTTATTGTAGCCATGAATCCAAGCTTCGTAGCGTTCGTTTAATCGACTTAAGTAGTCTATGCTTATAGAGTTTTCGTAATCGCGACCACGTTTTTGAATCTGTCCAACTAAATTTGGAATAGAACTTCTTAAATAAATTAATAAATCAGGACCTTGAACTACAGATTCCATTAAATCGAAAAGCGAGCGGTAGTTCTCAAAATCACGATTGGTCATTAAGCCCATAGCGTGTAAGTTAGGAGCGAAAATATGAGCATCTTCATAAATTGTTCGGTCCTGAACAATATCTTTTCCGCTTTCTCTAATCTGAAGCACTTGTCTGAAACGGCTATTTAAAAAGTACACTTGCAGATTAAAACTCCAACGTTCCATCTGGTTGTAAAAATCGTCTAAATACGGGTTGTCTACAACATCTTCTAATTGAGCTTCCCATTTAAAATGTTTAGCAAGTAATTTAGTTAGCGTTGTTTTTCCAGCGCCAATATTTCCGGCTATTGCTACGTGCATAATTTAAATTGTTTTTAAATGGAATTGATTCAGAGTTTTCAGGTCGTAAATATACAAGGTTTCATTGGTAAGCAAAAACTGTTTTATTAATAAATCTGGTAGTTCTATTTTAAGGAAGTTTGTGGTGCCTTTCTTTAAATAAAATAATTCATCTTTTTTCTGAAGCACTATATTCTCGTTGCTTTCATCTAATTTGGTAAAACCTTCATTTTTAATTTTTTGCACTAAAGAACCTACGTAATTAAATTGATAAATATATTCGTTAGTCAATAACCAGCACCAATTATAATTACTTGCAATATCTAAAACTTCAGCATTTACAGGTGTTGTAGAGGCTCTTAAAGTATTAGTTTTATAGTCGAAAAGCTCTAATTGCTGTGTGTTATCGTTAAATAACCACAAAGTGGTATCGTATCCGGTAGAAACATGTGAGGGGTTTCTGTATGGTGCAATGGTATTAAAATCTATTTTGAAAATTTCGGCTAGACGATTATCCAAAATAATAATTGTATTAAAATTCTGATAGAACAAGTTCAAGCGTAAAGGGTTAAATGTATTAACCGTGTGTATATTGCCTAATTGTAGGTTGGTGTAATGTAAAGTGTGTTTGGTAGTTTGTTTAGAAAATTCGTTCTGATTAATAAAATAAAGGGTTTCCAACGCATCGGCATCGATTAAAGAGGATACTTTAAGCGGTTGCGATTTCTCTAAAGTAACCTTAATAGTAGCTTGGCTATGTACATATAGCGTTGAAAATAGGAAAGCGTATAGTAAGAATTTCATATTTGAAAAGTACAAAAAATTGAAAGACTCTTTGCAAATAAAAAAGCACCCTAATTATTAAATTAGGGTGCTTTAAACTTCTTAATAGGAAAAAATTATTCTTTCACTATTTTAAAATGCGTTATGGTATTGTTAGAATGTACGGTTACTACGTAAATTCCAGTTGCCAAATTAGAAGTATCTAGGGCAACAGATGTCGAATTAGATTTTTCCGTAAGTACCGTTTTACCCATTAAGTTATTAACGACTACCTTATCAATATTTTTCTTGTAACTAATATTTACAACATTGGTAGTAGGGTTAGGGTAATATTTTAAACCATCTAGGTCGAAAGTCTCGTTACTTAATGTAGATTCGTCGTAGGCAGAAATTCTAAATTTACCAAACTGATAAGACCATCCCCAAACTCTTACTAAGACTACGTCTCCAGGAGTTAGATCTGTATACGAAATTCCGGCCCAAGGGTTAAGACCAACAACAAATTGATTGTTACAATGTGCCATTCCAGTATTTGGCGCAGGTTCATTATAATATAAAGGAATTAAACTTTCCACACCGCATGATCCTGTATAACCTTCCATAGCGGTGTCGGACAAATGAGTTTCGGTAGGATCTAATCTTGTTTCTATAGTGAAATTACCAGACTCAGGAACAACTACAGAAAACCAAACATCTTTCCCATAAATTCCAAAATCATCTAAAGTTCCACAATTAGGGAAATTTGAATTTTCAGCATTTACAGAGGCCGAAGTCGTTGTTGCTATAATTTCATTGTCTTCAAACGTTTTTCCAACCGTTAATGGAAGAGGTGTTGTACACTCATCGTTCGATGGTGCATCAGGCGATAAGTAAGCACACAATTCAAAATAAATGGCTTGTGAAGAATCTAAAGCAGTAACGCTAATATAGTAGGTTTTGCCAGCAGTTAAATCGGCTAAAAGTACATCTTCACACTGTATAGTAGGCGATGTTACTGTTTCTGGAAATGCATTTAAATAGCCAGGAGTACCGTCATAAATAGAAATATAGGTTCTTGCAGATCCATTTATAAGTGAAGTCTTAAACGTGTATTCACCTGATTCACCAGGCGTGAATGTGTACCATACATCTGCATTAGTTGGACTACAAATAGATTCAGATGAATGCGAGGCCTCTGTTGTATAACCAACTGCTGGATTCTGACAAACATCAAAAGTAGACTCTAATAAAACATCGGCGTTACTAGGCTCGTCATTAGATGGCGCGTCTGGGAATTCGTAAGCACATAAACGATATTTAATGCTTGGGTCGGCACCTCTAACATTTATGTAGTAAGTTTGACCGCTATTAAAAGTATTACTATAATATCTTGTAGAACAGCCTGTTTGGCTTGTAAGGGCTCCAGGAATACCTGTAAATATATTTACTCTAACATAATTATCGGAAGTATTTAAGGATTCAATTTCAACTGAATATTTACCTGTTTTTGTAGGGGTAAATGTGTACCAAGCATCTGTCCAACTGTCATATCCAGGTTCAGTACATGTAAATTCAGGAGATTTAGTAAATCCAAAAAAATCGCCAGTTACTTCATTTTCACAATTGTAAGTGGCTGAAGGCAGTAGCACTTTGGAATTGGTACTGGCTTCGTCTGTTTGTGCATTTAAAATTGGGCACAATAAAAGTGCGAATAAGAATAGTAGTTTTTTTATCATATCATCATTTTTAGTTTATAAAGATTCAAAAATAAGGACTAGTTTTCCTTGTATTTTTTTACCGTTAACTTATCGTTAACTATAAACAACTTTGTTAAAAGACTGAATGTGGATATGTTTATGCTTTATTCTAAATGGTCTCCATATAGAGCTAGATTAACCTTAATGTTTAAACCTTATGAGAAAAAATTACCTAATTCTTACATTTTTATTGTTTTGCTTCAATGCATTTGCACAAACCGTTTCAATTAATGATGCCACCTTAGGCTTAACGTCTAATACATTCCAGGAGTCTCCGATAGATCCGGACGATAATTATTCCTACTCTCAAAATATTTATTTACAATCTGAAATAAATCAAGCAGGAGACATTTCTAAAATCACATTTTATACCAATGGGCCTTTAGAGAATTCGAATAATATTGTTGTATATATGGCGGAAACAAGTGAAGATGTTTTTGCAACTAATGCAAGTTGGTTGCCTTTAGAGAGCCTTACACAAGTGTTTTCGGGTACGTTTGTAACGTATAATAACGAAGTTTCTTTAATATTAGACACTCCTTTTAATTACTCGAATACTGCAAATCTTGTTATTGTTGTAGACGAAAATCAGGAAGGGAAAGATAGTTTCGATTTTATTAATCATGATCTAAATTCAGATGCAGCAAAGGGTCGTGTTTTACATTATGGTAATAATACTAATAATCCAGATCCTGCAGACCCTCCAGCTGGAATTTTAGACGATAATAGAGCGAATATTGAAATAGACTTTACTGCAATAACCTGTTATCCGCCTAAAGCAGTTGTTCTTTCAAACCCTAGCAGTGTATCTATAGATGCGGCATGGACATCTACAGCTTCTACTTGGAATTATGTGGTACAAGAAGAAGGGACAGGTAATCCTGATGCAGCGACGTCGGTAGAAGCGACTTCGAATATTATTACAGTGTCGGGTTTAACAAGTAATACAGCTTACGAGTTTTATGTAAGATCAAGTTGTGGTTCAGACGGGAATAGTTCTTGGGTTGGCCCAACTGTTTTTAGAACCACGTGCGACGTTGTCGATGACTTTTCTGAAAATTTTGATGCCTTACCAACGGACTTAGAAGTTCCTTATTGTTGGTCTACTATAGCATCTTCAACAGGAACAGAACCGGTATTTAAGGTTAAGTCAAGTGAAACCCAATCGTATTCCCCAAGTAATTATTATGAAATTGGAATTAGCGCTGATGATAATTTATTGTTAATATCTCCAGAGAGTAATATTATTGCTGATGGCATGCATAGAGTAGAATTTGCGGCAAAGGTAAATGCAACAGATGGAACGGATGTAGCCTTAAAAGTTGGTTTAATGTCAAACCCTGATGATGAAAATACCTTTGAAGAGTTAACTTCTGTGGCGTTATCTAGCTCATCTAATGATGTTAATAATTATACACTATATTACGTAAACATTCCACTTCATGCCTCTGCGAAATATTTAGCATTTAAGCCGGAAACCACACAAACTTATAATAAAATTATTTATTTAGATGATATTGTAGTCACTACACAGCCAAGCTGTTTTGAAGCTCTAGAATTAGCAGCGACTAATATAATGCCTACTTCCTTTGATCTTGAAATAACTCCGGATACCCAAGTGCAAACCGAATGGGAGATGGTTGTGGTTCAAACCCATTTAAATTTTAACCCTGATTTAGAAACACCTATAGTAACCAACTCCCTTACAAATGCTATAACCTTAGATTCTAAAGGCAATGCACTTATTCCAAATAGTCCTTATCGCGTTTTTGTGAGAGCTAATTGCGATGCCACGGGTAGTGAAGGAACAGGATTTAGTACTTGGTTCGGACCTTATGATACAAGAACAGCTTGTGCGCCATTATCGGCTAATTTTTCTGAAAATTTTGATTCGTACGAAGATGGTGATTTTCCATTTTGTTGGACTAAAAATGTTACTTCTACAGGAACACCTTTAGTAGAAGTAAATAATTCGACTTCTTATTCAAATTCGCCATCGAATGCCATTATTTTTAATACAGGAAATGATCCTTTGGCTGAAGTTTTATTAGTTATGCCTCAAAATACAATTGTTAACGACGGCGCTCATAGACTTGAATTTTATGCTAAAAAATCTAATGCGAATATAGATGCAAGTCTTATAATTGGTACGATGAGTGATCCTTTAGATGCTAGTACATTTAAAGAGATTACAGCAGTTCCAGTTATTACTGGAGGCGGATCAAGTGTAGAATTTGTTCAGTACGCTGTTAATTTACCCGCAAGTACTAATGAATATGTGGTGTTTAAACATAGTGCTGGTGCTGCTTCGAGTGTTGCAATATATATAGATGATGTATCTATTACAGATCAGCCAGCATGTACTGAAGTATATAATATTATTGCAGAGAATATTACCGCTAATTCGGTAGATGTAAGTTGGGAGTTTGTTGGAACGCAATCTAATTGGGAATATGTCGTTCAAGAGGCAGAAACAGGAGAGCCAACTACTGGAACAGCAACTACCATAAATGTTGGAAACGCAGATTATACATCTTTAGCATCAAATACTACTTATGAAATTTATGTAAAATCTATTTGTAATGAAGATAGTGCTTCGCCATGGATAGGACCAATTACATTTACAACTGCTTGTACGCCAGAAACGGGCGATTATTCTTATGGATTTGAAGGGTATAATAATAACGAAGAAATTGTACCGTGCTGGTCTAGTTTAATTACACCAGAATCGACAAGCCCTTATGTAAGGTACTCTACTTTTCAAGCAGCAGAAGGTGGTTCTGTCAGTGTTAAACTATATAGTGGAAATGATGTAACTGCAGGTGTGTATTTAATTACACCAATGCTAACTGATTTTGATGCCACCAAACAAATTAAATTTCAAGTTTACGACGATAATAATGGGGCATTAGAAGTTGGTACAATGACAGATCCTACAGATGCTTCAACGTTTACTTCTTATGTAACGTTTCTTGATGAAGATATGACTGACAATGCGTGGGACGAAAAGCTAATTACTTTTGATGCCTATACAGGGACAGATAAATACATTGTATTTAAATATAATGCAGCAACGACATTTGATAGTTTATATCTTGATGATTTTGTGTATGAAAGTAACCCTGCTTTAAGTGTTGGAGATTTAGAATTTTCTAGCACTATAGGAATTTATCCTAACCCTGTAGAAAACACATTACATGTTAGTGGTCAAGCTATTGAAAGCTTAGACGTTTATACAATTAATGGAAAAAGAATAATGAGTGAAAAAACTCATTTAGATAACATTAATGTTTCTACTTTACCTAGCGGTATGTATTTTATAAGTATAAAAAATACCAAGGGTGAAAAAGCAGTTAAAAAGTTTGTGAAGAAATAATAAACACTGCCTAGTAGATAGAGTGTCTTTGTAAAAAAAAAGCAGCTAATTTTTAATTAGCTGCTTTTTTATGTCTTGTATGTTATCAATTAATTCGTGATTCTAAATTCTAATCCAACACCTCGAACACTAATTATAGATATGTTTTTGTCTTCTTTAAAGTGTTTTCGGATTCGGGATATAAAGACATCCATACTACGTCCGGAAAAAAAATTGCTGTGCCCCCAAACGTTAGCAAGTATTTCATTTCTTGGAATAAGGGTGTTTTTATTAGTGTAAAAATAGAATATTAATTGCGCCTCTTTTTCGGTGATTTTAAAACTTTTATCCCGTATGGTTAAGGAGAGATTGTCAATGTCGAATGTGTAAGCCCCAATTGCTATAATTTCATTTTTATCGACATCTAAAGTAATGGTTTGGTTTTGTTTTGTACGCTTAATAATATTGTTAATTCGTAATATTAATTCTTCCACCTCAAAAGGTTTCGTAATATAATCGTCTGCTCCAAGGCTTAACCCTTTAATGCGATCTTCCTTAGTTTTTCGAGCTGTTACAAATAAAAATGGTGTTTCTGGATTTCTGTTGGAGAATTTTTTAGACAGATTAAAACCATCTAATTTAGGCATCATCACGTCAATAATACAAATATCAAAGGTGTGCATTTTAAATAAGTCTAATGCTTCAACACCATTCTTTGCCCAAATAACTTCGAATTTATTAAGTTCTAAATATTGTTTTAGGGTCGTGCCAAAATCAATATCATCATCAGCTAGTAAAATTCTCTTTTCCATGGTTCAAAGGGATTTTTATACAGAATGTCGAGCCTTCATGCTCTTCACTTTTAACACTTATAGTCCCGTGATGCGCTTTAATAATCTGATTGCAATAATAAAGACCCAATCCCAAGCCTTTATAACTGTGTTTATTTTGCTCGTTTATTCTGTAGAATTTCCCAAATATAAGTGATTTATTCTTTTTAGAAATACCAATTCCATTATCCGAAATAGTAACTACATGATAATGGTCTGTAATCTTGTAAGTCAATTTAATTACTGTACCATCAAATTTTATCGCATTATTTAGTATGTTAATGATTGCGGTACTAATATAAAACGGATCTATATGTGCTAAGGTTTGGGTGTTTTCTATCGATCTTAAAAACTGAATGTCATTTGTGAGAGTTAACGAAAAGTCGTCGCAAATTTCATTGGTAAAATCGGTTAAGTTAACCTGTTCTAAATTTAATTTAATATCATTATATCCCAAGCTATTATCTACAACTTGGTCAATTAAATTTTGGAGTCTTACATTTTGCCTGTTTATGGTGTCTATAGATACTTTTGCGATCTCTTTATTGTCTTGTGCAAATTTACTTGATAGGGTTTTAGTGGCAATAGAAAGTGTTGCTAGAGGTGTTTTTAATTCGTGTGTTATATTGTTTATAAAGTCAGTTTTAACATCAGAAATGTGTTTTAGTTTTAATAAATTTCTAATTGAATAACTCACTAACAAAACGACGAAAACAAAAAGTAAAAAAGCAATTAAAAACAACCCTATAAGTTGGTTGAAAATAATCCAATCTAAATCAATAATCTTCATATAAAGACTCGCTCTATACGTTATAATTACATTTTCTGTTTGATTGTTGTTATTAATAAAATCTTCGTCAAAAGTCCAATTCCAAGCATTAATCAAATAACCTTCATCTGTTGGGAAATCTGTTCCCAATAAAAAAGTGGGAGACTTATCACTTTCAATAATTATTTGTTCTGTAGTGCCATCTTCGTGAGTTAATTCTAGCGACGATGCTACCTTTTTAAATAAAACGCGGGGGTCTAATTTAAAATGTTCGGCACCTTCTTTAAAATATTTTTTGAATGTTGGGTTTCTAGATTTAGCTGCGTTTTCTAGCTCTAAAATTAATTCCTCTTTTGTTATTTTTCCATTTCTATATTCGGGAATTTTTTTTACAAAATCCATTCTGTAATGCCATGATAACGAGTCTACATATGGTGTTTTTACAATGCTCCCAATTTTTGTTCTAGAATTTACAGCAAAACTGTTTTTTCTCAGATCAAACGTGTTAAAAGTTAAATAACCTTGCATCGTTGTTAAGGCTATTAAGGCGATAATAGAGCCAGCAATAAGCGTTCTTGATTTTATTTTCATAAAGTTAAATTACTCCTATTATGTGAGAATGTTCTATAGTTGTTTTCCATTAACTTTTTAATAACTTAAAATAAAAATGTCTCCAATTATTTATGAAAACAAAAGAGAGCGTTGTGTTAAAATGGATTCAAACTAATAAAAAAAATAAAAAAGAAGGCTATTTCATTAAACGATTTGTAAAAAGGAAAGTCTTACAGTAACATATTAACCCGGAATAATTACAATTAGATATGAAATCACAATTTTTTAGAATGTTCTTAGTGTGTTTATGCACTGCCTTTTCAGCACACGTATTTGCCCAAGCCGATTTTCACGGACAGGCTGTTTATGAGTCTAAAACAACAGCAGAAATGCCAGATTTTGGAGACAGGCAAATGAGTGAAGAACAGAAAAAAAGAATACAAGAGCGTTTAAAATCTATGTACGAAAAAACATATATTTTATCCTTCAACCGTTCGGAGTCTATATATAAGGAAGAAGAAAAGTTAGAATCTCCAACATCAGGAGGTAGAGGATTTAGAGGATTGGATATGTCTGCTGGAGCCAAGTATAAAAATATTAAAACCAATGAAGTTATTGTAGATCAGGAATTTTATGGAAAACAATTTCTTATAAAAGACAGTTTGCCAAAGTTAGTTTGGAAAATGGAAAACGAATCTAAACAAATTGGTCAGTATACCGCATTTAAGGCAACAGCTGTTAAATTAGCGAGTCAAACCGGTTTGCCAAGTTTTGGTGGTCCAAGACGTGGTGAAGATTCTAAGGAAAATAAGGAAGAAGACAACAAGCCAAAAGAAGTTATAGTTACCGCTTGGTACACGCCACAAATACCGGTTAATCAAGGTCCAGGAGATTTTTGGGGATTACCAGGGTTAATATTAGAGGTTAGTACAGATAAAACAACCATATTATGTTCTAAAATTGTTTTAAATCCTAAAGAAAAAGACGAAATCAAAGTACCTAAAAAAGGTAAAGAAGTTACACAAGCAGAGTACGACCAAATTGTAAAAAAGAAGTTAGAAGAAATGCGTGAAATGCGTGGTAATCGTGGCCCAGGTGGGGGAGGTAGACGTTAATATTTAGATTTAAGAAGATATAATTAGATCATGAAAAAAGGATTAGTACTAGTATTTCTACTTGCTGTAAACTTAGGTTTCGGACAATTAAAATTGGAAGGAATTGTTAAGGATAGTATAGGAAACCCGTTAGAGTTGGCCAATATTATTGCAATAAATACAGAAAGCCAAGCATTAGAATCTTATGGGATTACAGATCCTAATGGGATGTATAAATTATCCATTTCTAAAAATTCAACGTATAATGTACAAGTGAGTTATATTGGGATGAGAACAGAACAAATGGTTGTAGAAACAACAGATAAAGATGTTAATAAAACATTTGTTATGTATGCCGATAATACATTAGATGAGATAGAATTAATTTACGAAATGCCAGTTACGGTTAAAGGAGATACCATTATATACAATGCAGATTCTTTTAAGAATGGGACAGAACGAAAATTAGAAGATGTCCTTAAAAAGTTGCCTGGTGTCGAGATTAATGATGATGGAGAAATTGAAGTAGAAGGTAATGTAGTGAGTAAGGTCATGGTCGATGGAAAAGATTTCTTTGATGGCGATTCTAAATTGGCAACAAAAAATATTCCATCTAATGCATTAGATAAAATTGAAGTTTTAAAGAATTTTGCAGAGGTAGGACAGTTAAGTGGTGTTACCAATAATTCTGAAAATGTTGCGATAAACATCCGATTAAAAGAGGGTAAAAAGAATTTCTGGTTCGGAGATATCACAGGAGGTTCTGGAATAGCCGATGAGAATGGCTTGTATATTATTCAGCCTAAATTGTTTTATTACAGCCCTAAATACAGTATTAATCTTATTGGAGATTTAAATAATATCGGGGAAATTGCTTTTTCCAGACGAGATTATTTCAACTTTACTGGAGGATTTAAATCCCCTAGCAGATCTAGTGGGACAAATATTAATTTAGGAAGTAATAGTTTAGGGTTTTTATCTCTTCAGAATAATAGGGCACAGGATATAGTAACAAAATTTGGAGCGGCTAATTTTAGTTACTCTCCAAACGAAACCTTAGATTTTAGTGGTTTTGGTATATTTTCTAGTAGCAGAATTGGGATGCAGATCGATAATAGTATTACGTATACCAATACCGAATTGGGAGTTCCGGATGAGGTTACTCAAAGTAAAACCAAACAACGTAGCGATTTAGGAATGCTAAAACTTAGTGTAGGGTACAAGCCTAATTCAGATAATCAATTAGATTACGATGTTATGGCAAGAATATCACAAGAGTCTCAGGATCAGTTTGAGACATCTTCTGTGCTAGGAAACACCATGCAATATGAGTCTTCTAGTCCGTTTAGTATCAACCAAAATTTTAATTACTACTATACTTTAGGCGAAAAACACATATTTGCGACAGAAGTACAACACCTTTGGCAAGACGAAGATCCTTTTTATAATGCGATAATAGATAATAAAGCAACGTACGAGACTACAGGTGATGCCTTAGGATTAGACAATCAGCAAATAGATTATAATGTTAATCAGGATAAACGTGTGAAGTCAAATCAGGTCGATGCGAAAGTAGATTACTTTAATGTTCTGAATGCAAAAAGTAATCTAAATGTTACTGTTGGAACGATTTATAGTCATCAGAATTTTAATTCTAATATCTTTCAGGTGCTAGATAATGAATCTGTTTTCGATCCTACACCAACTATTAACGACGGTTTATCAGAAAATAATATACAGTATTCATTTTCAGATTTATATGTCGGACTTCACTATACGGTAAAGTCGGGTATCTTTACTTTTACGCCTGGAGCATCCGTACACTCTTATAGTAGTAATAATATTCAATTCGGCGAAAAGTATAAAGATGATTTCTTTAAAATTTTGCCAGATGTAGATGTTCGACTGCAGTTTAAAAAAACCGAACGTTTGGTTTTAAATTACAGTATGCAAACTCAATTTACAGATGTTACACAATTGGCACGTGGACTAGTAATGAACAGCTATAACTCCTTTTTTAGTGGGAATGAAGCCTTAGATAATGCTATTTCTCATGCGGTACGTTTGTCTTATTCTAGCTTTAATCTGTTCAATTATACTAATGTTTTTGCTAACGTTAACTATAATAAGAGTATAGATAACATTAGAAATATTACCAATTTTGAAAGTGTAATACGTTCTAATTCTCCTTTTAATTCGGCTTATGCAGACGAAACGGTTTCGGCTAGCGGTCGTTTTCAGAGACGATTTGGGAAGTTTCAAACCTCGGCAAATGGACAGTTTAACTATTCTAAGTTTAATCAATTTATCCAAAACAACAGATCTGTAAACGAAAACTATACTCAAAATTATGGATTAGAACTGCGTTCGAATTTTAATGAAGCACCAAATTTTGAAATCGGATATAATTATAGCATCCAAGATAGCGATCAAGGCGATACGCGTACCAAGTTTTTTACATCGTCGCCACGTGTGGAGTTTGATGCCTTAATATGGAAAGTATTGACTTTTAAAACGGATTATACGTATAACGATTTTAGAAATGAAGAACGCTCTTTAAATGATTACGAATTTTGGAATGCATCTTTAGCATATAGAAAAGATGAAGACAGTAAATGGGAATTCGAATTGAAGGCTACCAATTTACTGAATACAAAAACACAGAGTCAAAGTAGTGTTTCAGACATTTCGGTTAGTGCAACAGATTATTATATACAACCTAGATATGTTACTTTAAGAGCGGTTTATTCGCTTTAATTAAAATAATACCGGATTAAAATAAAATATTTTTTAATCTTAATTATTGATTTTCAGAGGTTAATATTTTGCTTCTTAAAAAGCATCCTTTTTTTGTTTGAAATATTAAAAAAAGTTATATATTTGCCTCCGGTTTTGGGGAGATACTCAAGCGGCCAACGAGGGCAGACTGTAAATCTGCTGACTACGTCTTCGTAGGTTCGAATCCTACTCTCCCCACAAAAAAGCAAGCTATTATAGCTTGCTTTTTTTATGCTTAAAAACTACCACGAATTACGTTAGGTGTTAAGATTTACTGGGTACTATTGTGGATCAAGTTATATTTCTGGGGAGCCGTATAAATTATGCATATAATTTAGTTAATCTATAGAGAAAGAACTTAACATCTCTGACTCCTCTAAACAGCGCTCTAAATTCCTTTATTTTAGCATTAAAAGATTCTGCCGAAGCATTTGTGCTTCTATTATTAAAGTAGTTTAAAATAGAGTCATAGTGCGTTTGTATTGATTTGGCAATCGTATTAAAGGATTTAAATTCTGATTTTTCTACTTTATCATACCAATGCGCTAATTTTAATCTTGCTATACTTTTGCTAGTATTAGTTTGGAAAATATAGCTTAGATCCTGAGCAAGATTGTATGCTTTTTCAATTGTTGGATACCGTTCAAATAGAATCTCAGCTCTTTCTATTTGATTTACCGTCCACTTAGCCTTTGATTTGAATAATAGATATCTGCTTCTAGCTAATAATTGTCTGAGCGTATCACCATTAGAAAGAAGTTCAGGTTGATATACTTTTCCTTTATTTCGATCTTCTTCAATGGCTTTGTTTTCAGCTTCTATGATTTCCCATCTTAGTCTTATCCGCTCCTCTTGAACAGCTTCTGAAGCTAGTTTTTGAACATGAAACCTATCGGTAACGATGTCTGTTTTTGGAAAACATTTTTTTACGATTAAATTCATGTTTCCCGCCATATCTACAGTCACCTCCCTAACCATTTTTCGTCTTTCTAAAGGAATTTGGTTAATCACATCGATAACATCCTGTGCTTTGGTACCTTTTACAATAGCTACAATACTTCCTTTTTTACCATGAGCGTCTTTATTGGTTACAATGGTATAAAGTTCTCCATTAGAAAGTGAGGTCTCATCTAGGCTTAAATATTTACTTATATTTTTGCCGTAGAGTAACCAATCACTAGCGTGATCCTTTTGTGTCCAATCCTTAAAGTCACTAAGATGATTTTTATAGTGAAACTGAAGTGTTTTTCCTTTTAACTTATAATAATCACCAAAGCGTTTAGCGCTTACAGGGTGATTATCAAGAGAGTTCTTTTAAAAAAGAGGCAAACTCGTTAGTAATCCGAGTGCCCTTAGCAACCAAATTCCAATCTCTTTTTATGATTTTGCCAGTATCAACGAGTGTCCAACGTCTTCTTTTTATGTGCAGAAGTACCGGTTTTCCTCGAAGTGGAAAATCTTCAATAGTGATCTCTGACAAAAAACCTTTTGATTGCGCTATTTCTGACTGATATTCTTGAGGAAGTATATTTTTCTCTTCTAGGTAGAAATGCGTTTCTTGTGATGTGCTCTTATCAGAAACAATATCAAAATATTCTAATAGGCCTTCTGGTAATAAATAACGGGCTAATTCTATATTCAAAATCTAAACATTTTTTATTCAAAGATAACATTCTCCCCAACTTTTACGGTTGAGCCACTATTGTATACGTTTCCCGACTACGCTCGAAGACCGTTTAAAGGAATTACTTCTCTATGATATTAGAGCGGAGTCGAGAACAGGATTTAGGCGGTATTTTTCTACCGCACTGGAATGAGAAGAATAAAATGCTTGTTCCATTATAAGTTTCCAGATTGTATTATACATCCTTCTAAGCGTTACTAAAAGAACATATAAGAAGGTATTCTTTCTTTTAGGTGTACGAGTTAAGTAGAGAATAGAATTACATATTATTTGTATTTAAGAAAGCCTGCTTAGGTTTAATTTATAAAGTTGGGTTTGGTAATACAGTAGAGTCTCGCAGTAGTAGCGTATTAATGCGAAGTGTAAAAATAAAAAAAGCCATTTTCAATTAAGAAAATGGCTTTATATAATAAGGTATAAATGTATTAAAGGTTAAATGCCGCTTTTACTACATCTACGTAATCTAATTTTTCCCAAGTAAATAATTCCACATCTAAAGTTGTAGTTTCTCCATTTGGTTGTGTAAAAGTTTTTGTGACAGTTTCTGGCTGTCTTCCCATGTGGCCGTAAGCGGCTGTTTCGCTATAGATAGGCTGACGTAGTTTTAAACGTTTTTCTATTTCGTTCGGACGCATGTCGAATATTTTAGAGATTTTATTTGCAATTTCTCCATCTGTCATATTAAAAGGACAAGTTCCGTAAGTGTTTACATAAATTCCCATAGGTTCTACAACTCCAATAGCGTAAGAAACTTGGACTAAAATTTCCTCACAAACTCCTGCAGCAACCAAGTTTTTAGCAATGTGTCGAGTTGCGTATGCCGCACTACGATCTACTTTACTTGGGTCTTTTCCAGAGAATGCACCTCCACCGTGAGCACCTTTTCCACCATAAGTATCTACAATAATTTTACGACCTGTTAATCCGGTGTCACCATGAGGTCCACCAATAACAAATTTCCCTGTTGGGTTAATGTGGTATTTAATGCTATCGTTAAATAACGCTTGAATTTGTTCAGGTAATTTAGCAATAACACGAGGGATAAGAATATTAATAATATCCTCACGAATTTTAGCAAGCATTGCATCGTCAGTTGCGAAATCGTCGTGTTGTGTAGAAATTACTATAGCATCAATACGTTGCGGTACGTTGTCGTCGCTATACTCAATAGTAACCTGACTCTTAGAATCTGGGCGTAAATAAGTAATGTCTTTATTTTCGCGTCTTAACAGCGCTAATTCTTTTAATAATGTATGTGATAAGTCGAGAGCTAGGGGCATGTAGTTTTCAGTTTCGCTTGTTGCGTAACCAAACATCATACCTTGGTCTCCTGCGCCTTGTTCTTCTTTTGTTTCTCTGTCTACACCTCGGCTAATATCGTCTGATTGCTCATGGATTGCAGAAAACACACCACAAGAACTGCCGTCGAACATGTATTCTCCTTTGGTGTAACCAATTTTATTAATGGTGTCTCTTGCAATTTTCTGAACATCTAAATAGGTTTTAGATTTTACTTCGCCAGCAAGAACAACCTGTCCTGTAGTAACTAAGGTTTCGCACGCGACTTTAGAATCGGTGTCGAATGCTAAGAAATTATCTATTAAAGCGTCGCTTATTTGATCTGCAACTTTGTCTGGGTGTCCTTCAGACACACTTTCGGAGGTAAATAAATATGCCATAATCTAATTTAAATTATTAAATATGGAGGGGATTTGACGAAAACGTCTCAGGAAGTAAATACTGTCCTTTAGCATTTTTTATGGAGGTTGCAATCAGTCAAATCTTTCCTCGTTATTAAGAGGCAAAAGTACGTATAATATTAGAATATCAAAATTACATGTTGTTAATAAAAATTAAAAATTAAAAAAGCCTTTAGAAAACTAATTCTAAAGGCTTGTATATTGTATTAAAATGGATGTTTAATGTTCGTTCATTCTAAAGTCTGGATAGGCATCCATACCATGTTCGTGAGCGTCTAATCCTTCTAATTCCTCTTTTTCAGAAACACGGATTCCCATTGTTTTCTTAAGTGTAAAGATAATAATGAAAGAAGTAATTATACAGAAAATAGCGTAAACAGCTACTCCTATTAATTGACTAACAAATTGATCCATTCCGGCTAATTCTCCGAAAATACCAACAGCTAAAGTTCCCCAAATACCACAAATTAAGTGTACGGCAATGGCCCCAACCGGATCGTCTAATTTTAATCTGTCAATAAAACTTACAGCGAATACAATTAATCCTCCTGCAACAGCTCCAATAAGGATAGCATCTGTAGGACTCATTTGGTCTGCACCTGCAGTAATCCCAACTAATCCTCCAAGAATACCGTTTAAAAACATCGTTAAGTCTAAGTTTTTAAACATGGCTGTAGATACTAGCATACATACAACTCCACCGGCAGCAGCCGCTAAACACGTTGTTACTAATGTTAAAGATGTTAATCCAGGATCTGCAGATAAAACAGAACCTCCGTTAAATCCGAACCAACCTAACCAAAGGATAAGTACACCTGCTGTAGCTAAAGGAATGTTGTGTCCAGGAATCGCTTGAGGTTTCCCATCTTGAAATTTTCCAATACGTGGGCCTAATAAGCAAACTGCAACTACGGCAGCCCATCCTCCTACAGAGTGAACTAAAGTAGATCCTGCGAAATCGTAAAATCCTAATTCATCTAAAAATCCGCCACCCCATTTCCAAGAACCAGCAATTGGGTAAACAAAACCTACATATATAATAGCGAAAATCATAAATGGTACAATTTTCATACGTTCGGCTACAGCTCCAGAAACAATAGTTGCGGCAGTTGCGGCAAACATCCCTTGGAATAAGAAATCTGTCCAATAGGTATAACCTTCGTTATATGCTAAGTCTAATGCGCCTTCTGGAGTTAATGGTGAGTCTAATCCAAATCCTGCGAATCCGAAAAAGCCATTAAATTCTCCTGGATACATTAAATTAAATCCTACTAAGCAATAAAGTAAGAGACCTATAGTAATAATAAAAATATTTTTAAAAAGTATGTTTAGTGTGTTTTTCTGACGTGTTAAGCCTATTTCTAAAAATGCGAACCCAAGGTGCATAAAGAAGACTAGGGCTGTACAGATCATCATCCATACATTATTGATAGTTAATACTTCCATGTTTAAGTTTTTTGATTAATTATTTTAAAGTTTCTCCTCCTTTTTCTCCAGTTCGTATTCTGTAGCATTCTTTAATATCTGACACGAATATTTTACCATCTCCTACGTCTCCTGATTTTGCAGATTTTAATATGGTTTGAATTGTAATGTCTTCAAAATCGTCGTTAACGACTACCGAAAGATATCTGCGCTGAATGTCGCTAGTGCTATAGCTAACGCCTCTATACACATGTCCCATTTTCTCGTTTCCTAAACCGGTAACATCCCAGTATGCGAAAAAATTAACACCGATTCCGTGAAGTGCTTTTTTTACTTCAGAGAATTTAGATTTTCTAATAATTGCTTCGATTTTTTTCATAATTAAATAAGGTTTTTCATTTTAGTTAATTTGAATGTATTCATAAATTTTTGATTTTATATTTGTTTGATAATTTTTTTACGTTAAAAAGATGCCTTGCTCGCACAAGACATCTTATTAGGTGATATAAACATGAGGTTTATTTATTCAAATTCTCTTGTTCTTTTTCCGTGGTAAGCAATAGAACCGTGTTCAGAAATATCAAGTCCTGCTATTTCCTCTTCTTCAGTTACTCTTAATCCACCACATGTTTTCTTTATAATAGTAAGGAATACGTATGATAATACGATTGCCCAAAACGCATAAGCTACAACTCCTATAGCTTGTGCTAATAATTGAGAAGCACCACCACCATTAAGTAATCCAATACCAGTATCTCCGTCTACACCCCAAAGTCCAATAACTAAGGTTCCCCAAACTCCGGCTACACCGTGTACAGAGATTGCGCCAACGGCATCATCTACTTTTAAAGTTTTTTCAATAAAACCAATTGATAGTACGACAAGGATACCTCCAATTAATCCAGCTAATACAGCTCCACCTTCAGTCATGTTTCCACAACCAGCAGTAATACTTACTAAACCGGCAAGAGCTCCATTTAATGTCATTGATAAATTTGGTTTTCCATTTTTAAACCAAGTGAATAATAAGGCGCTTAATGCTCCAGCAGATGCTGCTAAGTTGGTAACTAAAACAACTTGTGAAGCTGCAACAGAATCGTCGCCTCCCCAAGCTAATTGAGAACCACCATTAAATCCGAACCATCCTAACCAAAGAATAAATACCCCTAAAGTGGCATACATTTGGTTGTGACCGTGCATTTCTACAGGTTTACCGTTAAGGAATTTTCCAATTCTTGGACCTACCATCCAAGCCGCGACTAAAGCAGCCCATCCTCCTACAGAGTGTACAATAGAAGATCCTGCGAAATCGATAAATTCAGCTGGCATCCATGCAGCGTTTAGCCAACCGCCATTCCATTCCCATCCACCAGCGATTGGGTAGATTAAAGCGGTTAGTATGATACTAAAAATAGCATATGTTGTGTATTTAGTACGTCCTGCAATTGCTCCAGATACAATAGTTGCTGTTGTTGCAGCGAATACTGTTTGAAAGAATAAATCGGCTGGACCTTGAGAGAATATAAATCCGCTCCAGTGAAAGAATCCACCTTCGGTTACATCTGCACCGTACATTAAGGAGTATCCTATAAACCAAAAGGCTAAAGATCCTACAGCAATATCCAAGAAATTCTTCATGGCAATATTTACTGCGTTTTTAGAATCTGTCATTCCAGATTCTACTAAAAAGAATCCTGCTTGCATGAAGAATACTAAGATACCTGCAATAAGCATCCAAAGCATACCCATATCGTCTTTAACAGCAGCGGCTACTGTGGCTGCATCTTGTACTGCAGGTGTTGAGTTTAAAAATAACATCATAAATAAAAAATATTAGGGGTTAGTAGTTAGTGAAAATTAAGACGTGGTTGTCTTTTCAAGTATTCGCACTTTTATTTAGAATGCGTAGATAGCAGCTATGGTAAATGCCGCTAAGTTATCTGTAGCTTCTCCGTCGTTATCTAAGTAAGGTGTAGCGTCAGACCAAGAATCGATTCTGATTTCCGGCTTAATAATTAAGTTGTCAATTGTATAACTTCCTGTAAGAGTAAATGCAACTACGGTTTCATCTTCAACATCAGCGGCGTCAAAATATCTTCCGTAAAATTCACCTCTTAATCCTAAGCTAAAATCATCTGTAGCTGCAAACTGTGGGTATAATGCAGTACCGTAGAAACCAGATCCATCATTTTCGTTATAAGCTGCGTTGATTCCTAAGTAAAAAGCATCTGTTAAATCGAAACCTCCTGTGTAATCTACTTCAAAACCTAAACCGTCATTGTTTCCGCTATCGTAATATAAGTTTAAGTATTGTCCTTTATATCCTAATTGCGCTCCTAAAGCGTATTCTCCTGTTGCAGACGTGTCGTTAACATCCCAAGGGTTGGTTACAGCTAACATTAAGCTTAAATCTTCTGAAAGGGCAAAGTCGGCTTTTAAACCCATGTGAGAGAATGGCCCGCTTGAGAAAA
This sequence comes from Formosa bonchosmolovskayae, assembly GCF_051016085.1. Classification (GTDB taxonomy): domain Bacteria; phylum Bacteroidota; class Bacteroidia; order Flavobacteriales; family Flavobacteriaceae; genus Formosa. Next base: position 718,776 of record NZ_CP174605.1, on the reverse strand, counting down.
GGTAAGATGTACTGTAGTTAAAGTTTGCAGCAGGTGCAATAACTTCGTAACCTAAAAATGTATTCCAGCGTCCAAATGTTAATGTTGTTTTATCAGACACATTCCAGTAAACGTATGCTTGATTAACGATTCCATCAACGATGTTACTGTTAAAAGTAGCTTCTTCTCCTCTTGGTCCAACTACTAGATCAAGTACAGCTCCTGTTTTTGCACCTTGGTAAGAAAGAATTACATTTCCCATCCCTAAAGCAAATCCACTTTTCTTGGCAAATGCTGTTCCGAAAGATTGCTCTTGGTCGTCTGGAGCAGTTAAGTACGTTTGGAAATATGCATCAACGCTACCGCTAATACTAAATTTTGGTTTTTCTTCGACTTCAACGGTTGTGTCCTGAGCATAAATACTAATTGTAGCAAAAAGCAGTGCTAGTGTAAAGATTTTTTTCATATTAAATATTGATTTGTTGAGTTAATAACGATTCAAATCTATGTAAAAAGATTTTACACCGGTAAAAAAATAGGGGGTCAAGCTTAATTTTTATGATTAATTCAGTTTTACCCCTCAAAAAATGAGGGTATCTTAAATAATTGTTAAGAAAAACCTGTTTTGAAAAATTTTATTTTGGCAAAAATTGAAAGATTTATTAAATTTTGTGAGTAAAATGCATTTAAATTATGCTTGCGTTAAGAAGAGTTTTACTAAATATTAAATTTCTTGCGTTTTTGTGGTTTGTAAACAATAATGAATTCGTAAATTACATTGCTAATTAATTACAATACGAAAATAAAAGTTTAAGTATACCTATAATGTCATAAAAGTTTGAGCGCGATTATTACAGTTATAAGTATACTATTATATTAGTGCTTGCTAGTAGCAAAAATTAACTAAAATATTAATGATTATGTTGAAGAAACAGGGGCTGTATTTGCCAGAATTTGAACACGACAATTGTGGCGCGGGATTTATATGTAGTTTAACCGGAAGTAGATCTAACGATATTATCCATAAAGCATTAGAAATTCTAGTGAAATTGGAGCATAGGGGAGCTGTGAGTTCAGATGGAAAAACAGGAGATGGTGCTGGAATTTTAATAGATATACCTCATGACTTCTTTGTAAAATATTGTGATTTTGAACTGCCTGCTCGTGGAGAGTATGCGGTAAGTAATATGTTTCTGCCAAAAAAGGATAATCAGCGTGATTTTTGTATCGACACGTTTGAGAAATGTATTGCAGAACAAGGACTTAAATTAATAGGATGGCGTAATGCTCCTGTTAATAATAATGTAATTGGTAAAATAGCTGCGGCTAGTGAACCTTTTATTAAACAAGTATTTGTTGGTAAAAATAACCCGGAACAAACCGATTTCGAGTTTAACTTAAAGTTGTTTTCTGCAAGAAAAATTGCTGAACATACTGTTTATAATTCAAAATTATCTGAGTCTTCTTACTTTTACTTCCCTAGTTTATCGACCAAAACTATAATATACAAGGGATTATTAGTTCCTGAAGATATCAAAGAGTACTACTTAGATTTATTAAATCCGCTTTTAGATGCTAAACTGGCTTTAGTACACCAACGTTTCTCTACCAATACATTCCCGACATGGGATTTGGCTCAACCTTTCCGTTATATGTGTCATAATGGTGAGATAAACACCTTGAGAGGAAATGTGTCTCGTATGTTTTCTCGTGAAGAAATCATGGAGAGCGAATGGTTTGGAGACGATATTAAACGTGTGATTCCTACGATATTAAAAGGAAAATCAGATTCAGCATCTATGGATATGGTTGTTGAGTTGTTGTTAATGACTGGACGTTCATTACCAGAAGTTATGATGATGTTAGTGCCAGAAGCATGGGAGAAAAACAACACTATGTCCGATGCTAAAAAAGCATTCTACGAATTTAACTCGTGTTTAATGGAGCCATGGGATGGTCCTGCATCTATTCCATTTACCGACGGAAGTTATATTGGAGCAGTATTAGATAGAAACGGTTTGCGTCCGTCTAGATATACAGTTACAAAAGATGATTTTGTAATTATGTCGTCTGAAACAGGAGTGGTAGATATCGAACCAGAAAACATAAAATTCCACGGACGTTTAGAGCCAGGGAAAATGTTTTTAGTTAATATGGACGAAGGTCGTATTATTAACGATGAAGAAATTAAGGAGAAGATTGCAACGCAACATCCGTATAGAGAATGGTTAAATAAAAACTTAATCCACTTAAAAGATATTCCTTACAGTACAGACCCTGTAGTGTTCGAAGAAGAAGATTTAGTTGTAAGACAAAGTGTTTTTGGGTATACTCAGGAAGATTTAAATACTATTATTAAGCCGATGGCTCAAGGTGGTAAGGAACCAATTGGTTCTATGGGTAGCGATACGCCAATTGCTATTTTGTCTGAGCGTCCGCAATTAATATACAATTACTTTAAGCAGTTATTCGCGCAAGTAACGAATCCGCCGTTAGATGGTATTCGTGAAGAGTTAATTACAGATATTAGTTTAACTTTAGGAAGTGATACTAATATTTTTGAAATTAATGAATATCACTGTCGTAAATTAAAGATTCAAAATCCTGTAATTTCTAAGCAAGATTTAGAGAAAATAAAATATCACGATAAGAGTCCAGACTATCAAGTAACTTCAATCTCAATTTTATACGATGTATCTAAAGGTGTTAACGGATTAGAAGATCGTTTAGAAGTTATTGTAGATACTGCCGAAAAAGCAATTGATTCTGGAACCAATATTATTATTCTTTCAGATAGAAATGTAAACAAAGACAAAGCGCCAATTCCTGCTTTATTAGCATGTTCTTATGTTAATCACGCATTGTATAAAAGAGGAAAGCGTTCTCAGATTAGTTTAATTATAGAGTCTGCAGAACCTCGTGAAGTACATCATTTCGCATTATTATTTGGTTACGGAGCAAGTGCAATTAACCCGTATATGGTTAACGAAATTGTTGAAAAACAATTGGAAGAACAAGATATTACGGGATTAGATTTCGAAAAAGCAATTTCTAATTATAATATTGCTGTTGGAAAAGGAATTTTAAAGGTGATGAATAAGATCGGAATTTCGACCTTAAACTCTTACCGTGGTTCTCAACTTTTCGAATGTATAGGTATTAATACCAAAGTTGTAGAGAAATATTTCCCAACTACAGCAACGCGTATTCAAGGTATTGGTTTAAACGAAATAGAAAAAGAAATTTCTTTACGTCACGAATGTGCTTATAAGGTACGTGAAGTAGATGCTAATTTAGATTTAGAAATTGGTGGTCAGTACCGATGGAGACGTAATGGAGAGAAGCATTTATTTAATCCGTTAACTGTTGCTAAATTACAAGAGTCTGTTCGTACTAATAAAAAGTCGACGTATAAAGAATACGCAGAACTTGTAAATAACCAATCGAAAGATTTAATGACGATTCGTGGTTTATTCGAATTTACAAACTACGATCCAATTTCTATAGAAGAGGTAGAGCCTTGGACAGAAATCGTAAAACGTTTTAAAACGGGAGCAATGTCTTATGGGTCTATTAGTAAAGAAGCACACGAGAATTTAGCCATCGCCATGAACCGTATTGGTGGAAAAAGTAATTCTGGAGAAGGAGGAGAAGATCAAGAGCGTTTTTATAAAGATCCTGATGGAGATTGGAAAAACAGTGCAATTAAGCAAGTCGCTTCAGGGCGTTTTGGAGTAACCTCTAATTATCTGACAAGTGCAAAAGAGATTCAGATTAAAATGGCGCAAGGTGCTAAGCCTGGAGAAGGTGGACAATTACCTGGGCCAAAAGTGAATCCTTCAATAGCAAAAACACGTAATTCGACTCCTTATGTAGGATTAATTTCACCACCACCACATCACGATATTTATTCAATTGAAGATTTATCTCAGTTAATTTACGATTTAAAATCGGCTAACAGAGAAGCTAGAGTAAACGTAAAATTAGTATCTGAAGTTGGTGTTGGAACAGTAGCAGCAGGCGTTGCCAAAGCAAAAGCCGATGTTATTTTAGTTTCAGGTTTTGATGGTGGAACAGGAGCATCTCCATTAACCTCATTAAAACACTGTGGTTTACCGTGGGAATTAGGAATTGCTGAAGCACAACAAACTTTAGTAATGAACGACTTAAGAAACCGTATCGTTTTAGAATGTGACGGTCAGTTAAAAACAGGTCGAGATGTTGCTGTAGCATGTTTATTAGGAGCCGAAGAATTTGGTTTCGCAACAGCACCGTTAGTTGCTTCAGGATGTATCATGATGCGTGTGTGTCACTTAAATACATGTCCTGTTGGAATTGCAACTCAAAACCCAGAATTACGTAAGAAATTTAAAGGAAAGCCAGAACACGTAGTTAACTACATGTATTTTGTAGCTCAAGAATTACGTGAAATTATGGCGCAATTAGGATTTAGAACTATTAATGAAATGGTTGGACAGTCTCAAAAATTAGATCGTAACCAAGCTATCGAACATTATAAAGCGTCAGGAATCGATTTAACTCCAATATTACACAGAGTAAAAACAGAACCTTACGTAAAATTATATAATACAGAAAAGCAAGAGCATAATTTAGATGTGCACTTAGATTTCGAAATTATTAATAAAGCGCATCCAGCGTTATTCCGTAAGGAGAAAACGTATTTAGATTTTAAAATTACCAACATAGATCGTGCAGTAGGTGCTGTAATTAGTAACGAAATTTCAAAAATTTACGGAGCTCAAGGTTTACCAGAAAACACCCTTAACTTAAACTTTACAGGTTCGGCAGGACAGAGTTTTGGAGCGTTTGCTACAAAAGGTTTAACAATGATTGTAAATGGAAACACAAACGATTATTTAGGTAAAGGATTATCTGGAGCTAAAGTAATTATTAAGGTTCCTGAAAAAGCAACTATTGTTCCTGAAGATAACGTAATTACTGGAAACGTAACCTTATACGGAGCCACATCTGGAGAGGTTTATATTAATGGTAAAGCAGGAGAGCGTTTCTGTGTTAGAAACTCAGGAGCTCAAGCGGTTGTTGAAGGTATTGGAGATCATGGTTGTGAGTACATGACTGGTGGTGTTGCTGTAATACTTGGTGAAGTAGGAAGAAACTTCGGAGCAGGTATGAGTGGTGGAATTGCTTTTGTTTTAGACGAAAAAGGTACGTTTACTAATAACTGTAATTCTGAAGCACTTAACTTAGATCCAGTGGTTTTAGAAGAAGATATTACAATATTAAAAACATTAATTACTAATCATTATAACGCTACTTTAAGTCCGCAAGCACAACGTATTTTAGAGCAATGGGAACAATACTTGCCTAAATTTATCAAGGTTTTACCAGAAGAATATAAGCAGGCTTTAATTAAATTAGAACAAGAAAACCTTGTAACGCAATAGATATTATGGGAAAAATAACAGGATTTTTAGAATATAAACGTGAAGTTGAAGGGTACGAGCCAGTTGAAGATCGTATTAAAGATTATAAGGAATTTACAATTCCTTTGTCAGAACCTCATATAAAAGATCAAGGTGCGCGTTGCATGGATTGCGGTATTCCATTTTGTCATAGTGGTTGCCCACTTGGTAATTTAATTCCAGATTTTAACGATAAAGTATATAAAGGAAGGTGGAAAGAAGCTGCGGCAATCTTACACTCTACAAATAACTTCCCAGAGTTTACAGGTAGACTGTGTCCTGCACCATGTGAAGAAGCATGTGTATTGGGTATAAATGAAGACCCTGTAACTATCGAGAATATTGAAAAACAAATTGTTGAAACAGCCTTTAAAGAAGGTTGGGTTGTAGCGCATCCTCCAAAAAACCGTACTGGTAAAACGGTAGCTGTTATTGGTGGCGGACCTTCAGGTTTAGCGGCAGCACAACAATTAAATCGTGCCGGACATTTGGTAACGCTTTTTGAAAGAGACGATAAAGTTGGTGGTTTATTAAGATATGGAATTCCAGATTTTAAATTGGAAAAACAAATCATAGACCGTCGTATTAAAGTTATGGAAGAAGAAGGAATCGTGTTTAAAACCAATGCGCACGTTGGTAAGAATGTAGATTCAGAACAACTTAAAAAGGATTTTGATGCTGTAGTGTTATGTGGTGGTGCAACGGTAAGACGTGGTATGCCAATTCCTGGAGCCGAATTAAACGGGGTTGTTCAAGCTATGGATTTCCTTAAGCAAAATAACAAACGCGTTAGCGGTACCAAAGAATTTGAAAACGAAATCAAGGCTACTGGTAAGAATGTCATTGTTATTGGTGGTGGAGATACGGGATCAGACTGTATTGGAACTTCTAATCGTCACGGTGCAAAATCTGTAACCAATTTTGAAATTTTAGATAAGCCTTCAGAAGGAAGACCAGCGCATCAGCCTTGGCCATATTGGCCAATGAAATTGCGTACAAGTACATCTCATAAAGAAGGTGTGGAGCGTTTCTTCAGTATTTCAACTAAAGAATTTTTAGGCGACGAAAACGGAAATTTAAAAGGATTAGTTACTGCCGAGGTAGAATGGATTTTTAAACCAGGCGAGCGTCCGCAATTAAAAGAACTTCCTGGAACAGAAAAAACGTGGGATTGCGATTTAGCTTTGTTGGCTTTAGGGTTTACAGGAGCAGAGAAAACACTTCCAGAACAATTGGGGCTAGATATGGATTTTAGAACCAATATTAAAGCCGATACAAACAATTATATGTCTAACGTGCCTGGAGTATTTGTTGCAGGAGATATGCGTCGCGGACAATCGTTAATTGTTTGGGCAATTTCCGAAGGGAGACAAGCGGCCTACCATGTCGATAAGTACTTAATGGGCGAATCTAATCTACCTCTTAAAACAGGTATCGATTTACCTAGAGTTTAATATGTAACAAATACATCAAATATTTTGTTTTTTTATAGGTTACTATTCAAAGAATTAAGATATTTGGTTTATATATGAAAAATTTTATAATATATATTTCTATTCCTGTCGTTGTGATTCGTTCGTGAGGATATTGGGGGGAATATGTATTAAGAATATAATAAAAGCCTTCCTTTTTTTTGGGAAGGCTTTTTTGCGTTAAATCTGTTTTAAATAAATCGAAAAGGAGCCGTTTTTTGGACTGAATAGTGATTTCGACGTTTATTTTGGAAAAAGTTGATTTTTTTATCAAAAAAAGAAGGCATTGAACATCATATATAATAGTGTTTAAACATCTGTATTATAGGTGTTTAGATATGTAATATTAGAAATGAGTTTAGTCTAAAGCTGTCGGACTAAATTCGTTAAAAATTGACAAAAAATTAATTTAGAGCTCTCAAACAGATTAGAATTTAGAGCAAAAGCTTTTAAAACATATGAAAAATTTAAAAAAGTATAGTCACGCGATCACTCAAGATCCTTCATTGCCTGCCGCTCAAGCGATGTTGCACGCTATAGGATTAACAGATGAAGATTTACAAAAACCATTTATTGGTATCGCAAGTACAGGTTACGAAGGGAACCCTTGTAATATGCATTTAAATGACTTAGCTACACATGTTAAAAAAGGAACCCAAAATGCAGATTTAATTGGTTTAATTTTTAACACCATTGGGATTAGTGACGGTATCTCTAACGGTACACCTGGAATGCGTTATTCTTTGGTGTCTAGAGATATTATCGCAGATTCTGTCGAGACTGTTGTCGAGGGAATGAGCTATGATGGTTTAGTTACGGTTGTAGGCTGTGATAAAAATATGCCAGGTGCTTTAATAGGAATGCTTCGTTTAAACAGACCTTCTGTTTTAGTGTATGGAGGGACTATTGCTTCCGGTTGTCATAAAGGAGAAAAGCTTGATATTATTTCGGCTTTTGAAGCTTATGGAAAAAAAGTAGCCGGAACTATCGGCGATTCAGAATTTAAAGAAGTGGTACACAAAGCATGTCCAGGAGCAGGTGCTTGTGGGGGAATGTATACTGCAAATACTATGGCATCGGCAATCGAGGCTTTAGGAATGTCGTTACCATTTAACTCGTCTACACCAGCTGTTGGAGACGATAAATTAAAAGAAAAAGAATGCGTTAAGGCCGGTGAAGCTTTACGTTATTTATTAGAAAATGATATAAAACCTTCAGACATTGTATCTAAAAAATCGTTAGAAAATGCATTTAGATTAGTAACGGTTTTAGGAGGTTCTACCAATGCTGTACTTCACTTTTTAGCCATTGCTAAAGCGGCGAAAATTGAATTTACTTTACAAGATTTTAAAAGAATTAGCGACAACACCCCTTTATTGGCAGATTTAAAGCCAAGTGGTAAATATTCTATGGAAGATTTACATGGTGTTGGAGGGATTCCTGGCGTATTAAAATACATGTTAGAAAACGGTATGCTTCACGGCGATTGTTTAACCGTAACTGGGAAAACCATAGCAGAAAACTTAAAAGATGTTCCTAATTTAATCGAAGGACAAGAGATTATAAAAACGCTAGATAATCCAATTAAAGAAACCGGACATATCCGTATTCTTTTTGGAAACTTAGCAACCGAAGGTGCTGTTGCCAAAATTACTGGTAAAGAAGGACTGTCGTTTAGAGGGACAGCTAACGTTTTTAATAGTGAAGCCGAAGTTAATGAGGGTATCAAAAACGGTAAGGTAAAGAAAGGCGATGTCATTATTATTCGTTACGAAGGTCCGAAAGGAGCGCCAGGAATGCCAGAAATGTTAAAACCTACATCGTCTATTATGGGTGCTGGATTAGGAAAAGATGTGGCAATGATTACCGACGGACGCTTCTCTGGAGGTTCTCATGGTTTTGTAGTGGGTCACGTTGCCCCAGAAGCTCAGGATGGTGGTAATATTGCATTGGTAGAAAATGGAGATATAATCTTTATCGATGCCGAAAATAATACAATTGACATTGAAATCTCGGAGGAGTTATTAGATAAAAGACGCGCAAATTGGGTTGCTCCAAAATTAAAAGCAGATCGCGGCGTTTTATATAAATATGCGAAAACAGTATCGTCTGCATCAAAAGGATGCGTGACTGATGAATTTTAATTTTTTACTATGAACACAGAAACAGTAAAAACGACTAAGACAGCTACGGAGAGTACGGTGCGTATTTCGGGTAGTGAAGCCATCATAAAATGTATGTTGGCCGAAGGTGTTGAGATTCTTTATGGGTATCCAGGAGGAGCTATTATGCCGGTTTACGATGAACTTTATAAATATAGAGATCAAATTCATCATGTCTTAACTCGTCATGAACAAGGTGCTGCCCATGCGGCTCAAGGTTATGCGCGTATTTCTGGAAAAGTAGGAGTCGCTATTGCTACTTCTGGTCCAGGGGCTACAAATTTAATAACAGGTATCGCAGATGCTCAAATAGATTCGACTCCGTTGGTCTGTATTACTGGTCAAGTCGCTTCACATTTATTAGGTAGCGATGCGTTTCAGGAGACCGATATTGTGGGGATCTCTACGCCTGTAACTAAATGGAACGTCCAAATTACAAAAGCGGCAGATATTCCTGAGGTCATGGCTAAAGCATTTTATATTGCTAAAAGTGGCAGACCAGGACCTGTGCTTGTAGATATTACTAAAGATGCTCAGTTCGAAGAGTTTGATTTTAAATACGAAAAATGTACTTCGGTACGTAGTTATAAAGCGTCTTGTAAAATAGACAGCGAAGCTGTAAAAAAAGCGGCAGACTTAATTAATAGTGCTAAAAAACCAATGATTGTTTGGGGACAAGGTGTTATTTTAGGAAAGGCGGAAGACGAATTAAAAGCGGTTATAGAGAAAGCAGGAATACCTTCTGCATGGACTATCTTAGGAGCTTCAGCAGTACCAACCGATCATCCTTTAAATATAGGTATGGTGGGAATGCATGGTAATTATGCGCCAAATATGTTAACCAACGAGTGCGATGTGTTAATTGCAATTGGTATGCGTTTTGACGATCGTGTTACTGGAAATCTTGAAACCTATGCAAAACAAGCTAAAATTGTTCATTTTGAAATAGATCCAGCTGAAGTCGATAAAAACGTCAAAACGGACGTCGCAGTTCTAGGTAACTCTAAACTAAGTTTAGCTGCATTGTTACCACTTTTAAACGAAAACGTGCATACAGAATGGCATCAGAAATTTAAGGATTTATATGCTACCGAATTTGAAAAAGTAATTCAAAACGATTTACACCCAACCAAAGAAGGATTAACCATGGGGGAAGTGATAAATCAGATAAACATACAATCTAAAGGAGATGCGGCTATAGTTTCAGACGTGGGGCAACACCAAATGATTGCTTGCCGTTATGCAAAATTCAATAAAACCAAAAGTAATATTACTTCTGGAGGATTAGGGACTATGGGCTTTGCTTTACCAGCGGCTATTGGAGCGAAAATGGCTGCGCCAGATCGTGATGTGGTTGCTATTATTGGTGATGGTGGTTTCCAGATGAATATTCAAGAATTGGGAACTATTTTTCAGCAAAAAGTACCTGTAAAAATAGTGGTTTTAAATAACGAGTTTTTAGGAATGGTTCGCCAATGGCAACAGTTGTTTTTCGATAAACGTTATGCATCTACAGAAATGACAAACCCTAACTTTGTAGCGATTGCTAAAGGGTATTATATAGAAGCTAAACGTATTACAAAACGTGAAGAACTAGCAGGTGCAGTAGAAGAAATGATGAACCACGATGGGGCATATTTCTTAGAGGTATGTGTAGAAAAAGAAGGAAACGTTTTCCCAATGATAGCAACAGGAGCTTCAGTTTCAGATATTAGATTAAGTTAATTATGGAAGATAATAGAAACACATATACCATCTCGATTTATACCGAGAATAACATTGGTCTTTTAAACAGAATTTCGGCGATTTTTCAAAGAAGACATATCAATGTTGAAAGTTTAAACACCTCTATTTCAGAAATAGAAGGCGTGTCAAGATTTACTATCGTAGTAAAACTTAAAGAAGACCGAATTAAGAAGATTGTTGGTCAGATAGAAAAGCAAGTCGAAGTTATTAAAGCGTATTACCATACAGACGAAGAAACAATTTATCAGGAGTCTTGTATGTTTAAATTAAAATCGGATTTATTATTTGAAGAACGCGAAATTCAAAATATAATTAAAGATAGTAATGCGAGAATTGTAACGGTTAATAAAGAGTTTTTTGTTCTTGAAAAATCAGGAAAACGAAACGAAATCGAACAATTATATCGCGATTTTAGTGCCTACGGCATTATGCAGTTTGTACGTTCAGGACGTATTGCAGTAACCAAAGAAGAAATGAAAATATCACAAATGCTAACAGCATTTAATTAATTTAAACACAATGGCAAATTATTTTAACACCTTATCACTAAGAAATCAATTAGAACAATTATCAAAATGTCGTTTCATGTCGTCTTCAGAATTCGAAGATGGTGTCACTGCATTAAAAGGTAAAAAGATCGTCATTATAGGTTGTGGCGCACAAGGATTAAACCAAGGATTAAACATGAGAGATTCTGGTTTAGATATATCTTATGCTTTACGTGCTGCTGCAATTAAAGAAAAGCGTGCTTCTTTTGTGAACGCTTCAGAAAACAATTTTACTGTTGGAACATACGAAGAGTTAATTCCTACGGCAGATTTAGTTTTAAACTTAACGCCAGATAAGCAACATACTAATGTTGTAGAAACTATAATGCCTTTAATGAAAAAAGGTGCAACATTATCTTACTCTCACGGATTTAATATCGTAGAAGAAGGTACTCAAGTACGTAAGGATTTAACTGTTATTATGGTTGCTCCTAAATGTCCAGGTACAGAAGTACGTGAAGAATATAAACGTGGATTTGGAGTGCCAACATTAATTGCTGTACACCCAGAAAACGATCCAGAAGGAAAAGGTTTAGTACAAGCTAAAGCGTATGCTGTGGCAACAGGAGGAGATAAAGCGGGAGTTTTAGAATCGTCTTTCGTTGCTGAGGTTAAAAGTGATTTAATGGGGGAACAAACTATTTTATGTGGGGCGTTACAAACAGGATCTATTTTATGTTTCGACAAAATGGTTGAAGAAGGTATAGAGCCAGGTTATGCTGCTAAATTAATTCAATATGGTTGGGAAACTGTAACTGAAGCTTTAAAGCATGGTGGTATTACAACTATGATGGACCGTTTATCGAACCCAGCTAAAATTAAAGCATATAAATTATCTGAAGAATTAAAAGATATTTTACGTCCGCTTTTCGAAAAGCATATGGACGATATTATCTCTGGTCATTTCTCTAAAACCATGATGGAAGACTGGGCAAACGACGATGTTAATTTATTAACTTGGAGAGAAGCAACAGGAGAAACAGCTTTCGAAAAAACTAAATTAACTTCAGATAAAATTTCAGAACAAGAATATTTCGATAATGGTGTCTTAATGGTTGCTATTGTGAAATCGGGAGTAGAGTTAGCTTTCGAAACTATGGTAAGCGCTGGAATTATCGAAGAATCTGCATACTACGAATCACTTCATGAATTGCCTTTAATTGCGAATACAATTGCAAGAAAGAAACTTTACGAAATGAACCGTGTTATTTCTGATACAGCAGAATACGGATGTTACCTATTCGACCATGCCGCTAAGCCTATGTTAGTAGATTTCATGAAAGGAATTAAAACTGATGTAATTGGTAAGCCATACTCAACATCTAACGAAGTTGATAATATTGAATTAATTGCAGTAAACGATGCTATTAGAAATCATCCTATTGAAGCGATTGGAAAATCGTTAAGAGCAGCCATGACAGCAATGAAAACAATAAAATCTGAAGTAGAAGAAGACGCTTCAGTGTTAGCCTAATACAATTATGCAAACCGAAAACAAAACATATTTTCCAAGTTTAAAAGCAGTACAAGCAGCAGCCGAGCGTTTAAAATCGGTTGCTGTTTCTACGCCTTTAACACAAAACCTACAATATTCTAAACGTTTTGGCGCCAATGTGCTCTTTAAGCGTGAAGACTTACAATTAGTTCGTTCTTATAAAATTAGAGGGGCATACAACAGGATGTCGTCTTTAACTCCAGAACAAATGAAAAATGGTATTGTATGTGCAAGTGCAGGGAATCACGCTCAAGGTGTGGCTCTATCCTGTAAATTGTTAAAAATAGAAGGTACTATTTTTATGCCTTCACCAACACCTAATCAAAAAATTGAGCAGGTAAAAATGTTTGGTGAAGAATATACTAAAATTGTTTTGGTTGGCGATTCTTACGACGATGCATACCATGCGTCTATGTTAGAGTGTGAACGTTTAAATAAAACTTTTATTCATCCGTTTAACGATCAAGAAGTAATAGAAGGACAAGCTACCATTGGTCTTGAGATATTAAGTCAGATTAATGCGCCTTTAGATTACGTTTTTGTTCCCGTTGGCGGTGGAGGATTAGCTTCAGGCTTATCTACAGTGTTTAAGCAATTATCTCCGGATACTAAAATTATAGGAGTCGAGCCACAAGGCGCACCTTCTATGAAAACATCTATAAAAAACGGTTATAACACAGAATTAAAAACCATCGAAAATTTTGTTGATGGTGCTGCAGTAAAGAAAGTAGGAGACAGAACGTTTGCTATTTGTAAGCAGAATTTAGACGACATGATTACTGTTCCCGAAGGTAAGATATGTGAAACCATTTTAGAACTTTACAATAAGGATGCAATTGTGGTCGAGCCAGCAGGTGCTTTAAGTGTTTCTGCTCTGGATTTCTATGCCGAAGAAATTAAAGGTAAAAATGTGGTTTGTGTTATTAGTGGTAGTAATAACGATATTACCAGAACAGCCGAAATTAAAGAACGCGCTTTATTATATACCAATTTAAAGCATTATTTTATAGTGAAATTCCCACAACGCGCTGGAGCATTAAAAGAGTTCGTTGCCGAGATTTTAGGACCTAACGATGATATTACCTATTTTCAGTATGCCAAAAAAACCAATCGTGAAAATGGTTCGGCAGTAGTTGGTATCGAATTAAAATCATCTAAAGATTTAGGACCCTTAATTACTAAAATGAAACAGAGAAACTTTTACGGCGACTATTTAAACGATAATCCAGACCTGTTTCAGTTTTTAGTATAAGCTTAACTATTTTGTAAACTACTAAATACGATTAAAGAGTTATCTTTAAACTTAACTGTAAATTAAAATTATATTATGCACACATCTTTTTTAGAGATTCCGGATCAATATAAAGTTACAACTGAAATTAATCAAAATACATATTTAGTAGGTGGTGAATTAAAAAAATGGACGGGAGATACGGCAGATGTTTATTCATCCGTATCATCTACTCCAGAATATAAGCCAACACGACTTGGTAAAATACCTCAACTGGGAAAAGAACAAGCATTAGAAGCCTTAAATGCTGCTTGTAAAGCCTATGATAAAGGTCAAGGCGAATGGCCAACAATGAAAGTGATTGATCGTATTGCTTGCATGGAAAAGTTTGTAGAACAAATGAAAACCAAGCGAGAAGATATCGTGAAATTACTAATGTGGGAAATTGGTAAAAGTTTACCAGATTCTCAAAAAGAATTCGATAGAACAGTAGATTATATTTACGACACTATTGAAGAATATAAACAACTAGATCGCGATAGTGCTAAATTTGAAAAGCACGATGGCGTTTACGCTCATATAAGACGTGGTTCTTTAGGCGTTGTGTTGTGTATGGGACCTTATAACTATCCGCTTAACGAAACTTTTGCACTGTTAATTCCTGCCATTATTATGGGGAATACAGTAATTTTTAAACCTGCTAAACATGGTGTGTTATTAATGACACCCTTGCTAGAAGCGTTTCGAAATAGTTTTCCAGAAGGCGTTGTAAATATTATTTATGGTCGCGGACGTGTAGTTGCTACACCAATAATGGAAACTGGAAAGGTAAATGTACTTGCTTTAATAGGAAATAGTACGTCTGCAAATGCACTTCAAGATAGTCACCCAAGACAAAACAGATTGCGTTTGGTTTTAGGTTTAGAAGCTAAAAATCCAGCAATTGTTTTACCAGATGCAGATTTAGATTTAACCATAGACGAATGTATTGCGGGAACCTTGTCTTTTAATGGACAACGTTGTACGGCTTTAAAAGTACTTTATGTTCATGAAAATATTGTTGAAGAATTCAATAAACGGTTTGCCGCTAGAGTAGATGCGTTACAATTTGGAAATCCATGGGATCAAGGTGTGAAATTAACACCGCTTCCAGAACCAGGAAAACCTGCTTATATTCAAGAGTTAATTGATGATGCCTTAGAAAAAGGTGCAACGATTCTAAATGAAAAAGGAGGAAAAACTACAGAAAATTATATTTTTCCAGCAGTGTTGTTTCCTGTAAGTAAAGACATGCGTGTATTTAAAGAAGAGCAATTTGGACCAGTAGTTCCTGTGTTGTCTTTTAAAGATATTCAAGAGCCTTTACATGATATGGCCGAATCTAATTACGGACAACAAGTGAGTGTCTTTGGTCAGAATGTTAAGACGTTAGCGCCATTGGTCGACACTTTAGTCAACTTAGTATGTCGTGTTAACCTAAATAGTTCCTGCCAGCGTGGACCGGATGTTTATCCGTTTACAGGAAGAAAAGATTCTGCTGTAGGAACATTAAGTGTACATGATGCTTTAAGATCGTTCTCAATTAGAACGTTTGTAGCTTCAAAAGATAATACATACAATAATGCTATTTTAAATGAATTGCTTGATACTAAAGCATCCAATTTTATTAGCACCGATTATATACTGTAAATAAGTAATATAATACATCTTATTTAAAAGCTAAGCTTAAATAATTTTATACAGAGGTTTATATTAGTGCAATTTTCTTCACTGAAAAATTATGCACTAGTATAAACCTTTATATGTATATATTTGAGATTCATTTTTATGTTTTATAGTGAATTATAAACATAAAATCTTAAAATATTACCTAAAAACTAACTAACCTTAGCAAAATGAGAATTATTAAATCTAGTGTATTTATACTGGTCTTGTTGACTTTTTTCAACTGTAAGAAAAAAGAATATGTCGATAAAATTTACGAGAAGCCCGAAATTGTTAAAGAAGCTGTTGCCGATTTTCTGTCGCCAGAAGAAAGTATGAAAACATTTTACTTGCCCGAAGGTTATAAAGTAGAGCTCGTTGCAAGCGAACCCATGATTGATGAGCCAGTAACTATAGCATGGGATGGAAATGGACGAATGTACGTGGCTGAAATGAATACCTATATGCAGGATGTTGATGGTACAGGAACCAATCAATCTATTAGCAAAATTAAATTGTTAGAAGATTTAGATGGCGATGGTAAAATGGATAAGAGTACCGTGTTTATTGATAGCCTGTTGTTACCAAGAATGATTCTTCCGTTAGAAAACGAACTGATTGTAAACGAAACATATTCGTACGATTTATGGAGCTATAAAGATACTGATGGCGATGGTGTAGCCGATAAAAAAGAACGTGTGTACCATAATCCAAACCGTCGTGGAGGGAATTTAGAACATCAGCAAAGTGGACTTATCTGGAATTTAGATAATTGGTTATATACAACATATAATCCCATTCGATTTAGGTTTAAAAGCAATGGTGAAGTCGAAGTAGATTCTTTAGAAAGTATGCCTAGTAGAGGGCAATGGGGACTTACACAAGACGATTTAGGAAATATGTATTATTCTTCTGCAGGTAGTGAAAATCCGGCTTATGGGTTTCAGCAACCACCAGTATACGGAGAGTTTAACGCAAAGGGTAGACTTGCCGAAGGTTTTGTAGAACCTTGGCCAATTGTTGGAACTCCAGATGTTCAAGGCGGAACGAAAAGATTGCGTGAAGACGGTACGCTTAATCATTTTACAGGAACTGCAGGACAAGAAATTTATAGAGGACATAAATTACCGCCATCAACATATGGAGATTTGTTTATTCCAGAACCGGTTGGAAGACTTATTCGTAGAGCTAAAGTTAAAAACGAAAATGGTAAAAAGGTCGTTTATAACGCGTACGATAAAGCAGAATTTATGGCGTCTACAGATTTAAACTTTAGACCTTTACAAGCAAAAACAGGTCCGGATGGTGCGCTTTATATTGTAGACATGTATCGCGGTATTATTCAAGAAAGCAACTGGACCAAAGAAGGAAGTTTTTTACGTCCCGTTATTGTGCGTAAAGAATTAGATAAAAATATTGGAAAAGGAAGAATTTATAGAATTGTACATGAAGATATTGAACTTGACAAGAAACCAAACTTAATAGGAAAGAAAGCTTCAGAACTAATCAAATATTTAAGTCATCGTAACGGTTGGTACCGTAATACAGCTCAAAAGCTAATTGTTTTAAGAGGCGATCAATCGGTTATTCCTGAGTTACAAGCTATCGCTCGAGATAATACATCTTTTATGGATGGATTATTTAATAGTGATAAAGATTTGGGTTTAGAACGTGTTACAGCACTTTGGACACTTGAAGGTTTAGATAATATTGATAAGACTTTAATTCTTGAAAAATTACAAGACGAAGATTACCGCGTTAGGCTTACAGCAATACGATTAAGTGAAAACTTTTTAAAAGCAGGAGATACAGATATTCTTCAAAATTTAGAAAAGCTAATTTCCGATGCAGATGTAAACGTAGTGAACCAATTGGCTTTAAGTTTACGTTATAGTAAGGATAAAAAAGCAACAGATTTACTTAATTCTATTAATGAGAAATATGGCGATCAT
This sequence comes from Formosa bonchosmolovskayae, assembly GCF_051016085.1. GTDB lineage: Bacteria > Bacteroidota > Bacteroidia > Flavobacteriales > Flavobacteriaceae > Formosa. Next base: position 701,043 of record NZ_CP174605.1, on the reverse strand, counting down.
GAAATTATTTCGCATGCTGTAGCCGAAAGTTTAAAGAAAGACGATTCTCAACTCGCAAAGCTTAAAAAGAGAATTTCAGGACGCGACCTAGGGGCTAGACTAGGTATTGTAAAAGGTTACGATGCTTACCAACAATTATGTGTAACATGTCATGGTGGCGATTTAAAAGGTATAGCTACAGAGGGCGGAAAGCTTATAGCACCATCTTTAATTGGTAGTGCACGTGTGAAAGGCGATAAGGGAATTTTAAGTAAAATTTTATTAAACGGTTTAATAGGCCCTATTGAAGGTGAAGAATATGGAATTATGATGCCGTTAAAAGATAATAGCGATCAGTGGATTGCAGATGTCTTAAGCTATGTTAGAGCTATGAACGACGAAGATAATGTTTCTAGAAGAACGGTTAAAACGGCAAGAGACGAGTCTGCAGACCGTGAGAATTATTGGACACTAGAAGAGTTAGAGAACGAAAAATAATATTATTTATTTGAATTTATAAGTGGAGAAGTTGGATGTAAGTCCAACTTTTTCTGCTTAAAAACCAATGGTTCTGTGTCTAAATAAGGCTAGATTATGGCTAGGTATAACTAAAATTAGAAGTGTTTTACGCATAACTAAAGCAGGTAGAAATATAATATTTGAAGATGTAGTTACATGTAAATAGCAACTTAAAATGCCATAGATAACACGATAATTTAATTGGTTTTGTAACGCTAGGAGATGTGTAATAAAAAAGGCAGAACCTTGTAACGGTGGTTCTGCCTTTTAAATTTTATACTAGTCTGTATTACGTATACATGCTATATATTCTATGCTATTAACCTTTTAAAACGTATAGTTTAATTGCAGTAAAGTGGCACGAGGTAAAATAGGAATTACTATAAAACCAGCGTCAGGATTGTTTTCTATAAACTCTGAAGTCGCACCGTTAGCATTCGCTCCAAATGAATTTGCTCCCATAAAATTAGCCAAACCATCCGAATTAAAAATATTGGTCATTAAAAGATTAGCGCTTAAATTTTTATTTATTTGATAACCTAAACCGGCATCAAAAACACTGTAGGCATCAAGCTGAAATGCGTTAGCTACATTGGCTTCTCGTTTTCCAGTGTATCTCCACTTTAAAAAAGAAGAAACTATATTTCTGTTATATTCAATAGCGAAATTAAACATTAGTTTCGGGTTAAAAGGTAGAGTGTTTCCTGAATAGTCTACAGTACTATCGTCTGCGGTGTCTACGGTTCCTGCAGCGTCATAAAGGTTCCATGTACTGGCTTTAGGATCTTGAACAATTCCATTAAATCGGAATGCAATATTTTGGAACGGTTTATAAATAGTTTCCCATTCTAAACCTAAGGTTCTAGAGGTGTTAAATAGAATTGGTGTATAAAAAATACGACCAGAATCGCCATCGTATTCAAAGTTAGAGATTCCAATGTTTTTTAATTCGCTCCAGAAAACAGTGGTGGTAAAAGAAAAATCTTTTAAAATAGATTTTAGCCCAACTTCAACTTGATTAATTTTCTGTACTTCACCCGCTTGATTAATAGGTACATTGGCATAATTATTAAAATAATAATTTAATTCAGGAGCTTTATTTCCCTTAGATAATCTTCCAAATAGCGATGCGTCATCAGTTAATTTATAATTTAAACCAAAAGAATACGAGACATAATTATAAGTGTAGTCAAACGTGTCTACCTCTCCTGTTGGTGCTAAAATATTATTGTCGTAAGCGGTAGTTTCATCTTGATCTAACCCTCCATTTTGTGTAAATGGCGCGTAGCGATCGTTACTTCCGTCATGCGTAATAGATTCAAAACGTACACCCAAATCAAGTTGTATTTTGTCTGAAACTTCCCAGTGGTCGTTTACAAATCCAGCAACCTGAGTAATTTTAGCACGACTATTTGTAAAGAATAATCCGCCATAATTACTAACTCCATTTTCGTCTGATAATGCCATAACAGGCGCTCCTGGGTTCTCTAAGGTAACTTGTAGCATCTGCGGATTGTTTTCGTAGGTAGAAAAAGCAAAGCTTCCTTGTGTAAATACCGACGTGTCCGAAAATCCTGTAGCAAAACCAAAATTTAAGTCGTGTGTGTCCCACGTCTTATTCAGTGTTAATTGTTGCATAAATTCATCTGCAGTATTATCCTTATACCAAGTAGATGTTCCCATAATGGCATCGTTTGGTAGTGTGCCATCTGTTAAATATTCTGAAGAATTACCTGAGAAAATACCACTGTTGTCAATGCGTGCTAATTCAGCTCCAGAGTTAGCGTTTTTAAATACAATTTGTCCGACAGGAAACGGATTTCCGTTACTCACTAAATAATAGGCTGTAGGATCGCTAATAGACACAAAGACATTACTTATTGCGGTTTGCCAATTTGCGCTTTTAGAAGAGAACTTCATGTTGTTTTTAATAGACCAGTTATTTCCTAAGTTCTGAAATAAATCGAAACCAACCGCTAGATCTTTTGCATGAACTCCGTTCGACGGATTAAAACTATTTGTACCGCCTTCTGCTAAATTACGACCGTCCGGAATAGACGCATCAAAACTTGGCATTAACAATGCAGAGTTATTGAAGTCTTGACCGTAAGCAGCTTCTGGGTTGTCCCAATTTGTTGCGGCTACACCGTTATATCTGTTGGTATAATCGTTGAGGTATTTTCCGTATAGTTTAAAATAACCTCGTGAATTTTCTTTCGTAAGGTCAAATTTAAACTGTCCACCTTTACTAAATGTAAAATCTGTATTTCTTGCACCTTCATCGTGTATGTAATGTCCACCAGAATTAAAAAACCAATTATTACCCAAGGCACCACCTAAAACAGCGTCTACTCTATAAAGCATATTGCCTTCACCTTGAACGCCTGTTTGTAATTGCACTTCTCCATTTAAATCTTCAGAAGAATTTCTTGAGATAAAATTATAAACACCGCCAGGCGCATTCATTGCCGTTATAGATGCACTACCGCCACGTAAAGCTTCCACTTTACTTGTGGTTAAATCTACGCGATTAAAAATATCTGGGCTATAATAGGAGTGTTGTACCAAACTAACTGGTAATCCGTCTTCTTGTAGCGATACATAGTACCATCCCATGTCGTCTTCTGCAGCCGCAGAAATACCACGCGTATACACTTTTGTAAAAACCTCTCCGGCAGATGCATCGGTAAAGGTTCCTGGTATGTTTTCTAATAGGTTTGCTGTACCTCTAGGATATACTTTTTGTATTTGTTCAGCATCGAGTGTACTTACAGACGTGCTAGATTCTAACTGATCTTTAGGGGTGAAATTCCCTGTAATAATAACGGTATGAAGGTTAAGTAAATCTGTCTCTAAACTGAATGAAAAATTCAAGTCATTATCACGAACTTCAATGTCTTCTTTAATAGGTTTAAATCCTAAGTGGGAAATGCTTAAGGTGTATTGTCCAGCAGGAATATTTTCAAGTTTGAATGCACCTTCAGTATTGGTAATACTATAAACATTTGGCTTAGCATTTATAACAACAGTTGCCCCGGATACGGGCTGGTTGTTGCTGTCGGAAATGGTACCGCCAATTGTAGATTGCGCATGTAATAGAGCAGATTGAGTTAATAGCAAGAAAGCTACTAAACATTTAAATAAATTCATAGTTAAGGGAGTGTAGTTGTTATTTCGATATTTTGAATGTTAAAATGTAAAATTAGTAGTAATTTATCTTTATACAAAGCCACTGAAAGAATTCATACAATCTAATACAAATGAGGTGTATGATTTGAGTATTTCGTGATTTATAAAAGCTAAAATTTATAATTCGCAAAAAAGGTGTATTTTGCATGGCACTTGTATTCAAATAATTTCAGTGAAAGTAAACAAAATAAATATCGAGCCCTATAAAGCTTACGGCGTAGTTTATCATGCCGACACTTGTTTGCCATTACTTGATGCGTTTAATCGAAAAAAAATAAAATTTAAAGCTCTCGCCAGACATACCTATCCTGGCGATCGATTAGACGAGAATACGTTGGGTTTAAATAGTATTGGGTACTGGGATGCTAGCGAGCCTCAAGATTGGGGATTAGACTGGCATAGAAATGAAGGAATCGAATTTCATTTTTTAGAATCAGGTACGATGCCTTATGCTCAGGAAAATAAAGAAGTTTTACTTACTCCTAATCACTTAACAATTACGCGTCCATGGGAAGCTCATAAGGTTGGAAACCCGTATGTAGGTATGGGAAAATTCTACTGGGTAATTATCGATTTAGGCGTGAGAAGACCGCATCAAGAATGGGTGTGGCCAGATTGGGTGACTTTGGTTCCTAAAGATTTAGATCGGTTGACTGCCATTTTAAGACAGAATGAAAAATCTATTTGGAAAACAGATCAAAAAGTTCGTGACTGTTTTGTTAGAATAAATAAAGCAATTGATACCGATGTTAATGGAAGTAGCGCCTCAAGAATTAGACTACTAGTTAATTACTTACTTATTCTGTTGTTCGATTTATTAAATACCGAAGATATTGTGTTAAATGAAAAATTAACCGATAGCTCTCGAAGTGTGAAATTTTTCTTAGATGAATTAGGAAACAATTTATCCGAAAATTGGACTGTCGAACTAATGGCAGAATCTGCAGGTGTTGGAGTAACACGCTTTACGCACCATTGCAAGCGTTTAACAAATGTAACACCCATGCGTTATTTAATGATGAAGCGCCTCAATTTGTCTAAAAGAATGCTTTTGGAAAATCAAGAATTAACCATTGCAGAAATTGCATACACCTGTGGCTTTGCCACAAGTCAGTACTTCGCAACGGTATTTAAAAAACATGAAAAATGTTCGCCAAAAGCTTATAGATTAAAGCTTACGGAAGAAAATCCAGAATGTGTTTAAAATATTTCACTGAATTAATATACACCTCTTTTCAAAATCTATTTTCTATTTTCACTAAGTAGAAAATTTCAAGATAGTCTGTTTCGGTTTATTGCATCTCATCTCACTAAACACGAGTTTTAGATATAAGCGGCTATTCCTTTGTTTTTTGTACAAACTAACTAAACCACAGACATAATAATGGAGATTAATAAGAAAAGACTCTTTCTTGGGAGTTGCTTGGCTCTAATTACAACAGCAATGACTTTTGCTATTCGAGCAAGATTAGAAACCGTTTTCGGCCCAGAGGGCATAGGTTTAACCTTAGAGCAAATTGGTTATGCTTTTACGCCCGCATTTTTCGGGTTTACGCTAGCTATGATTTTTGGAGGCCCAATGGTAGATTTTATCGGGATTAAAAAAATTACATGGATTGCCTTTGTCATGCATGCTGTGGGTATTGTTTGGACTATTCTAGCCGATTCCATGAGTTCGTTGTTTCTAGCAACGTTGTTTGTAGGTATTGGAAATGGAATGGTAGAAGCGGCTTTAAACCCAATGGTCGCATCGATGTACACATCCGAAAAAACTAAAATGCTTAATAGATTTCACGTTTGGTTTCCAGGAGGAATCGTTATTGGCTCCATTGTAGGATGGTTAGTCATGGATGTTTTAGGTTTAAGCTGGCAAATTATGGTTGCAACGTTGTTTGTGCCTCTAATCTTATATGCAATATTGTTTTTCGGACAAAAATTCCCTGTAACAGAACGCGTTCAAATGGGGATTAGTAACAAAAAAATGTTCGCTAGTATTGGTAAGCCATTGTTCCTTTTTATGGTGTTTTGCATGTTTTTAACCGCAGCATCAGAATTAGGGACAACGCAACGTATAGAATCTCTTTTAAAAGAATCTGTAGCCGTGCCACTTTTAGTCCTTGCTTTTATAAACGGAATTATGGCGTTAGGTAGACTGTTTGCAGGACAAGTGGTGCATAAATTACAGCCGTCGGGTATGTTATTATATTCAGCAATATTTACGTTTATCGGCTTATGGTTGTTAACTATTACAAGTGGCGGTATGACGTTTGTTGCAGCAGCAGTATTTGCCGTTGGTGTAACCTTCTTTTGGCCGACTATGTTGGGGTTTGTTGCAGAATATTTGCCGGAAACAGGGGCGTTAGGACTCTCGATAATGGGAGGAGCAGGAATGTTTTCTGTATCTTTAGTTTTACCAATTATGGGGAAATTAATGGATGATGCTAATGCTTCGGAGGCGTTACGTACCATGTCTATATTGCCTGCAATTCTTATTGTGGCCTTTTTAGGGTTGAATATTTATATGAAAAAAAGAAATAAAAAAGAACAAGCATAATTTAGTATGGCAAGAAAATTAAGAATGGGAATGATAGGTGGTGGTACCGGATCATTTATAGGAGATGTACATAGAAAAGCGTCGTCAATAGATGGCATGATCGAACTGGCGTGTGGTGCATTTAGCAGTAATGCAGAAAAATCTAAAGCATCAGGACAAGCATTATATCTACCAGAAGATAGGTGCTATGGAAGTTTTGAAGAAATGATCTTGACGGAAAAAGAATTGCCAGAAGATGTTCGCATGGACTTTGTTTCTATAGTAACGCCCAATCACATGCATTTTGCGCCCGTGAAATTAGCGTTAGAACATGGTTTTCATGTTGTTTGCGATAAGCCATTGACGTTAACATTGGATGAAACTATAGAACTGCAAACGTGTGTAGAAAAAAGTGGTAAAATTTTCGCTTTAACACATAATTACACGGGATATGCTATGGTAAAGCAGGCGAGAGCTATGGTTGCCAAAGGCGATTTAGGAAAAATTAGAAAGATACAAGTACAATATTTACAAGGTTGGTTGTCTACAGCTGTAGAACAAACCGGACAAAAACAGGCGTCTTGGCGTGTAGATCCGGCTAAATCTGGTATTGGTGGAGCTTTAGGAGATATAGGTACTCATGCTGGAAATTTAGCCGAATATATAACGGGATTAGAAATTGAAGAACTAGCAGCCGATTTAGGAACATTTGGAGAAGGCCGTGTTTTAGACGACGATGGTAATTTATTGCTACGTATGAATAATGGTGCAAAAGGAACCATGTCTATTTCTCAAATAGCATTAGGCGAAGAAAATAATTTAGCTATTAAGGTGTATGGAGAAAAAGGAAGTTTAGAATGGCAACAGGAAAATCCAAATCAGTTAATCACACACTGGCTCGAAGATCCTGTAAAAGTTTTTACACCAAACGGTAATGGTTTGTATGAAGAAGCGCTGGCTGTGTCGCGTATACCTGCGGGGCATCCAGAAGGATATTTAGAAGCTTTTGCTACTATTTATAAAAATTTTGCAACACATGTTATGGCGTTGTTAAATAATGAAATTATCGAAAAACCAGATTATCCAACTGTTAAAGATGGTGTTCGTGGGATGCAGTTTATATATGCTGCAGTAGAAAGCGATAAGCATAATGCGTCTTGGGTGAAAATTTAAAATAATTAACGTACTCGATTTTTTTAACAACTTCGAGGAATAAATTTCTTCTATTATGAAGATAGCTAGTATATGAAAACAATAAAAGGACCCGCAATTTTTTTAGCTCAGTTCGCAGGAAGTGAGGCACCGTTCAATACTTTAGACAATTTATGTAAATGGGTAGCAGACTTAGGCTATAAAGGAATACAAATTCCCACTTGGGAAACAGGATTAATCGATATTGAAAAGGCTGCCGAGAGTCAGACGTATTGCGATGAATTAAAAGGGAAAGTTAATTCTTACGGATTAGAAATTACCGAATTATCAACCCATTTACAAGGTCAATTAGTGGCTGTAAATCCGGCTTACGATACCTTGTTTGATGGCTTCGCACCAGATGCATATAAAAATAATCCAAAAGCTAGAACCGAATGGGCAATTGACTTTGTTAAAAAATCGGGAACGGCAAGTGGACGATTAGGTTTAAAATCGCATGCATCATTTTCTGGAGCTTTACTATGGCATACTGTATATCCTTGGCCACAGCGGCCACAAGGTTTAGTAGAAATGGGTTTTGAAGAATTAGCAAAACGTTGGTTGCCCATTTTAAATCATTTCGACGAACAAGGTGTCGATATTTGTTATGAACTTCATCCGGGCGAAGATTTGCATGATGGTGTGAGTTTCGAACGGTTCTTAGAAGCAACGGGAAATCATAAGCGCGCCAATGTTCTTTACGATCCAAGTCATTTTGTATTGCAACAGTTAGACTATTTAAAGTTTATCGATTATTACCACGAGCGTATTAAGTCGTTTCATGTAAAAGATGCCGAATTTAATATGTCTGGGAAACAAGGTGTTTACGGTGGTTATTCCGATTGGCAAGACCGTGCTGGTCGTTTTCGATCTTTAGGAGATGGTCAAGTAGATTTTAAAAGTATTTTCACTAAATTAACTAAATACGACTGCGATGTTTGGGCCGTGATGGAGTGGGAATGCTGTATAAAATCATCAGATCAAGGCGCTAGGGAAGGTGCTCCATTTATTCAGAAACATATTATTGAAGCTGCAGAGCGTAGTTTCGATGATTTTGCAGGGGCTAAACCCGATGAATCATTTTTAAAAAGTATTTTAGGAATTTAATCTATCAATAGAAATATGAAAAAGCATTTCGTTTTATTATTTTTAAGTCTTTGTTTTATGTCCCAGTCGTATGGGGTGAACGAAGCTAAAGGGAAAATAAAAGTATTAATTGTCGATGGTCAGAATAACCATGCGGTTTGGCCAAAGTCAACCATTATGATGAAGCAGTACCTAGAAGAGACCGGTTTGTTTGCGGTAGATATTGCGAGAACAAAGTTTTTATCCAAAAGTGAAAAACATAAAGATTGGTTAAATTACGCTAATGTTGCTCCAGGTGTTGAAGGGGAACCAAAGACAGATCCAGACTTTAATCCTAAATTTTCAAAATATGATGTAGTCATTTCAAACTTTGGATATAAAGCAGCGCCTTGGCCAGAAAAAACACAACAGGCGTTTGAAAAGTATATAGCTAAAGGCGGTGGCTTTGTAAGTGTACATGCCGCAGATAATAGTTTTCCTGATTGGGAGGCATATAATGAAATGATTGGAATTGGTGGCTGGGGCGGTCGTTCAGAGAAAAGCGGACCTTACTTGTATATAGATAAAAATGGACAACCTAAAAAAGATTATAGCCCTGGGCCAGGAGGTAAGCACGGAAAACGAGAAGATTTTCCGGTGACTAACTATAACGAGGAACATCCAATAACTAAAGGTTTACCAAAAGTATGGATGCATGCAGACGACGAATGTTATGCTTTAATGCGCGGACCAGCTAATAATGTTACTATTTTATCTACAGCTGTATCGACATTAAAAGACCCAGCTCTAGAGCAGAAGGAGCCTGTGGTGATGACAATAGATTATAAAAAAGGAAGAATATTTCACACCACATTAGGTCACGATGTAAACGCCTTCGAGTGTGTTGGGTTTATTACGTTATTTAATAGAGGAGTAGAATGGGCGGCTACGGGGAAAGTTACTCAATTAGAAGTGCCAAGCGATTTTCCGACATCGACAGAAGTTTCTAAGCGAAATTTTATTTATAAAAACTAGTTTAAATTCGGTAATATGCGCGTCGTTTAATGATGCATTACGAATCCTCTAAAATTGAACGTTTTAGAGGGTTTTTATTTTCTATAATGTAGTATATGTATCAATTTTTGAATTATTTTAAATAAAAGTATCTAAAAGCAAGAGAATCAATAATTTTCGTCAATAAACGGATAATTGTTGTTGCTCGTTTCAAATTAAAATTATAGCTTTACAACATGGAAAATTTAAAAAATAACATACGTTACGTATTACGCAGGTTGCCCGCAAGTGCACCGCGCCGCCGCTTCTAATCTTCAGTTTAAGCAAATTTTTTACGTAATTTTAATTTTTTCATAGTGTCCAAATTTTTTATCATAGTAAATTTAAACAAAGTTAATATTTCAATTAACAGGGTTCCTATGCGCCGTATTTTTGTCCGTCGCCCTTAGGGGTATTTTATAATTTTATTGAACTAAGGTGAGTCCGGTTCAGCTATCGAAAAAATAAATTAAAGACATTCAATACGAGTTAAAAAATGGAAATTGTTATTGCTGACAAGTCGCATATTGTTTATGCAGAAATTATTTGTGAAACCATAGCGGATTCTGCTAGAGTTAGAGGTACGGGTATTGCAAAAAGAACACCTGAGTACGTCATACAAAGAATTATAAACGGAAATGCTGTTATCGCTTTAGATCATGGTAAGTTCGCTGGTTTTTGCTATATAGAAGCTTGGGGACACGGTAAATTTGTTGCCAATTCTGGTCTAATTGTTCATCCTGATTATAGAAATAGAGGGTTAGCAAAAGATATTAAACATGCCATTTTTGAACACTCTAGAAAAAAATTTCCAAAAGCAAAAGTTTTTAGTATTACTACAGGTTTACCTGTAATGAAAATGAATTCCGATTTAGGTTACAAACCTGTAACATTTTCAGAATTAACAGACGATCAAACCTTTTGGGATGGGTGCCAAACCTGTAAGAATTATGATGTTTTACAGCGTACAGAACAAAAGATGTGTTTATGTACAGGAATGTTGTACGATCCAGATAAACAACCTCCAAAAGATCAAAAAGAAGTAAAATCTAAAGTATTTCAGCGTTTAAAAAGTATTAAGGAACATTTATTTCTAAAAAAGCAAAATAAATAATATTGGTGTAGTTTTTGTAAATAAAATGGGGTCTGACCAAATAAGCAGTCATTATAAGTAAAATGGATATACTAGTCGATACAGATATTAAAATTGATCAAGTGATTGCACAGGCCGAAACCTTTTGCGAGGAAGAAGGCATTGAGCTTAAGTTGGTCTATAAACTTTCTAATAAATCTTTAGAGATTATTTCAGAGCGATCTAGAGTGCTTCCTACACTGTATTATGTGAGTGTAGAAATGCTTAAGAAACGTGTTGAAAATGGTTGCTTTATTTTAACTAAAGATAATCGTATTTGCGGACACATTTTTGTTCACGAGCATCAGGTTAAAGAGCATTTAATATACGAAAGATCATCACTGTGGGTCGATAGTGATTATAGGCAATATAATCTCGGTTTATTACTTATGGCTAGACTAACCGAATACTTTAACGAAACTTTTTTAATTTCAATAGCTCAAACTACTAAAGTTCATTATTACAATGAATTGTTGGGGATGACTCATGTTACCTTATCAAAAATGTCGGTGGTATTGGTTGAAGAGCTTGAGACATTAGGGAAATTGAGAGACGAATTAAATTTTAGATATTATGTAAATGCCTGTTTTGCCAAGGAAATAGGTCAAATAAAATAAGAAGTAATTAAATTATAGTAAAATGAAAAAATTAGTAATAGCATACAGTGGAGGTTTAGACACATCATACTGTGCAGTAAGTTTATCAAAAGAGTACGATGTACACGCAGTAAGTGTTAACACCGGAGGTTTTACTAAAGAAGAAATTAGCCATATAGAAAGTAACGCTTATAAAATGGGCGTTTCTACTTATAAAAATATTGATGCCGTAGCTACATTTTACCAAAAAGTAGTGAAGTATTTAATTTTCGGAAATGTATTAAAAAATAATACATATCCGTTATCTGTGAGTGCAGAACGTATTATTCAAGCCATCGAAATTGTAGAGTATGCAAAAAGCATCGATGCAAAATATATCGCTCACGGAAGTACTGGAGCAGGAAACGACCAAGTGCGTTTCGATATGATTTTTCAAATCCTAGCGCCAGAAATTGAAATTATTACACCTATTAGAGATCAAAAATTAGCTAGACAGACAGAAATCGATTATTTGGTTGCCAATGGTATCGACATGAACTGGGCAAAAGCTAAATATTCTGTAAATAAAGGATTGTGGGGAACTAGTGTAGGTGGAGAAGAAACATTAACTTCAGAGAAACCATTACCTAGCGAAGCATATCCGTCTCAGTTAGAAAAAACAGACGAGCAAAAAGTGACATTAACCTTTAAAAAAGGGGAATTTGTTGCCTTTAACGGAACTGAAGCCGCTCCAGAAAAAAATATTGAAGCTCTAAACGAAATTGCTTCAAAATACGCCATAGGAAGAGATATTCATGTTGGAGATACTATTGTTGGAATTAAAGGACGTGTTGGTTTTGAAGCTGCCGCAGCTTTAATTACAGTAAAAGCACACCATTTATTAGAAAAGCATACTCTTACTAAATGGCAAATGCAACATAAAGATTACTTGTCTAGTTTCTATGGGATGCATTTACACGAAGGTCAGTTTTTAGATCCTGTAATGCGAGATATGGAAGCATTCTTATCTAGTAGTCAGGAAAATGTAACAGGAGATGTTGTTGTAACGCTTAAGCCTTACCATTTCTCTTTAGATGGAATCGTGTCTGAACACGACTTAATGAATTCTACATTTGCTAGTTATGGTGAAGAGAACAAAGGATGGACAGCAGATGACGCTAAAGGATTTATAAAAATTCTTGGAAACCAGAATAAGATATACCAACTCGTAAATAAGAAATCATGATACAAGCCGGAATTGTAGGAGGAGCAGGTTATACTGCAGGAGAACTGATTAGAATACTAATGTATCACCCACAGGTAAATATCGATTTTATTTACAGCACGTCTAACGCCGGAAATCCGGTGAGTAAAGTGCATCAAGATTTAATTGGGTCTACAGATTTACAATTTACAGATAGCATTAATGCCGAGGTAGATGTGTTATTCTTATGTTTAGGACACGGAAATTCTACTGCGTTTTTAGAAAATAATAGCTTTTCTGATGCGACTAAGATTATCGATTTAAGTAACGATTTTAGATTAGAAGCCGATGCAAATTTTAACGGTATGGAATTCGTTTACGGACTTCCGGAACTAAATAAAGAGGCTATTGTTAATGCGAAGTATTTAGCAAATCCAGGATGTTTTGCAACGGCAATTCAATTGGCATTATTACCATTAGCATCAGACGGGAAATTTAAAGACGATGTGCATATTAATGCTGTAACGGGGGCAACAGGAGCCGGAACATCCTTATCTGCAACTACACATTTTACGTGGCGAGATAATAACTTTTCGTACTACAAACCTTTTACACATCAGCATTTGGGGGAAATCAATCAGTCGGTAAAGCAATTACAAAGTGATTTTAATTCAGAAATCATTTTTATGCCAAATCGTGGTGATTTTTCTAGAGGGATTTTTGCAACAGCTTACACGAAATACGAAGGGACTTTAGAAGACGCAAAAACATTGTTTAAATCATTTTACAAGGATGCTAAATTTACAGTGGTTTCAGATGAGGATATTCATTTAAAACAAGTGGTAAATACTAATAAATGTATCCTTCATTTACATAAACACAACGATAAATTATTGGTGACAAGCGTGATTGATAATTTGTTAAAAGGCGCTTCAGGACAAGCGGTTCAGAATATGAATTTAATGTTCGGATTTGAAGAAACCGAAGGGGTTCAATTAAAAGCTACTTACTTCTAAAACCACTAACCATATGAAAATTGCTATAATCGGAACGGGAAATTTAGGGCATTCTATCGCAAAAGGTTTAATTATCGATAATGCGTTTACTACTCTTTATTTAACCAAAAGAAATTTAGAATCACTAGAAGAATTTAATGGGTACACAAATGTGACTATTACTAGTGATAACATTGAAGCAACAAAAACATCGGATATTTTAATATTTGCGGTTCAACCTGCTCATTTTGAAAAAGTCTTAGCCGAAATCACACCGTATTTAACAGAAAAACATGTGTTAATTTCAACTGTTACTGGATTTTCAATCCCAAAAATAGAAGGCGTTGTTGGCGAAAATCAGTTTGTAATTCGTGCTATGCCAAACACAGCAATCGCTGTGGGTAAATCTATGACCTGTATTTGTAGTAATACGCAGGGAGCAAAACGGATTAAGATTTCTCAGGCTATTTTTAATCGATTAGGGCATACCTTAATTATTCCAGAAAGTCAGATGCAAGCTGCAACGGTTATTTGTGCTAGTGGTGTTGCCTTTTGGATGCGATTAATTCGTGCCACAACACAAGCAGCAATTCAATTAGGTTTCGATGCCGAAGAGGCTCAAGAATTATCGATGCATACTTGCGAGGGCGCAGCTAGTTTGCTTATCCAAACTGGGAATCATCCAGAGGAAGAAATCGATAAGGTTACAACGCCAAAAGGCTGTACTATTGAAGGGTTAAACGAAATGGAACACAAAGGTTTAAGTTCGTCTTTAATTCAGGGAATGGTAGCGTCTTACAATAAAATTAGCAACATTAAAAAAGAACAAATATGAGTTTGTTTCCAGTATATCCGCTTTACGATATTACCCCAGTAAAAGCGAAAGACGTTTTTGTTTACGACGACAAAAATGTAGAGTATTTAGATTTATACGGTGGTCATGCTGTAATTTCTATAGGGCATGCACACCCAACATACGTAGACCGTTTAACGCGTCAGTTAAAAGAGATTGCATTTTATAGCAATGCCATTCAGAATCCGTTGCAAGAACAATTAGCAGCAGAATTAGCCGACTTCTCAGGATGTAAAGACTACCAGTTATTTTTATGTAATTCAGGAGCAGAGGCGAATGAGAATGCATTGAAACTGGCATCTTTTCATAATGAAAAATCTAAAATTATTGCCTTTAAGAATGGATTCCACGGAAGAACTTCTGCCGCCGTTGCAGCAACCGATAATCCTAAAATTGTAGCGCCATTAAATGCCCAACAAGATGTTGAGTTTTTTGAATTAGGTGACTTAGAAGGTGTAGAACAAGCGTTAAAAAATAACGATGTTTGTGCTGTAATTATAGAGTTTATTCAAGGTGTTGGAGGTTTAGACGAAAGTACAACCGCATTTTACCAAGGACTTGAGAAATTATGTAAAGCGTATAATGCATGTTTTATTGCCGACGAGGTACAATCGGGCTTTGGTAGAACGGGAGATTTCTTCGCATTTCAAAAGCATAACATTACGCCAGATATTATTTCTATGGCAAAAGGTATGGGGAATGGTTTTCCTATTGGAGGTATTTTAATTCATCCAGATATAAAAGGACGATTTGGATTATTAGGAACTACTTTTGGAGGAAATCATTTAGCATGTGCGGCTTCTATTGCTGTTTTAGATGTGCTTAAAGCTGAAGATTTGCTAGCGCATACTAAAGAAATTTCAGCATATTTTCTTGAAAAAGCAAGCCAATTACCACAATTAAAATCAATTAAAGGTCGTGGTTTAATGTTAGGATTAGAATTCGATTTTCCGATTTCAGACCTTAGAAAAAACCTTATTTTCGACCATCATATATTTACTGGAAGTGCAAAAAATCCTAATTTATTAAGAATACTTCCGCCATTAACGATTCAAAAAGAACACTTAGACATATTCTTTGAGGCTTTAAAAACAGAATTAGCTTAGCATGAAAAAATACACGCAAATATCAGATATTTCAAATCTTTCAGAAACCATAAAAGAAGCGATTCTTTTAAAAATGAATCCTTTCGAACATAAACACTTGGGTAAGAATAAAACCTTAGTGATGTTGTTCTTTAATTCGAGTTTACGGACGCGGTTAAGTACAGAAAAGGCGGCGAAAAATCTTGGAATGGATGTCATGAGTTTAAATGTAAACGATGCGTGGAATTTAGAGTTTGAAGACGGTACAATTATGAATGCCGGAACTTCCGAACATGTAAAAGAAGCGGCTGCTGTGATCTCTCAATATGCCGATATGATTGCTGTGCGTGCCTTTCCAAGCTTAATGGATAGAGATAAAGATTATGCAGAAATGGTAATTAACAGCTTCGAAAAGTACGCAACTGTGCCTATTGTAAATATGGAAAGCGCTACGGCACATCCGTTACAAGCATTGGCAGATGCGATTACAATTTCAGAATTATCTGAAAAAGCACGCCCAAAAGTGGTCTTGTCTTGGGCGCCACACCCTAAAGCATTGCCACAGGCGGTACCCAATTCATTCGTTGAAATGATGATAAAAATGGATGTCGATTTAACTATAACGCATCCTGAAGGCTATGAGCTTAATCCTGAAATTACGAAAGACACACCAATTAATCATAATCAAGAAGAAGCTTTAAAAAATGCCGATTTTGTATACGCCAAGAATTGGAGTAGTTATACGGACTACGGACAAATTTTAAATAGAGACAGAAACTGGATGATTACAAAAGAAAAATTGGGACATGCTAAATTTATGCACTGTTTGCCGGTTAGACGAAATGTAATAGTGGAAGATGCCGTTTTAGATAGTGATCAATCGGTTGTGATGCAAGAAGCCAACAACAGAACGTACGCTGCACAAATTGTTATGAAAGAAATTTTAGAAAATCTATAATATGAAAACACTAAAAGTTGTAAAAATAGGTGGTAATATTATTGATGATGATATCGCTTTAGCTGAATTTTTAAAAGGTTTTGCTGCTATTGAAGGACCAAAAATTTTAGTCCACGGTGGTGGTAAATTAGCGACTAAAATGGCGAAATCTATGAATATCGAAGTGCAAATGGTAGATGGAAGACGTATCACAGATGCCGATACTTTAGATATAATCACGATGGTTTATGGCGGAAAAATCAATAAAAACATTATTGCACAATTACAAGCTAATAAGTGTAATAGTGTTGGATTTACTGGAGCAGATGGAAACGTAATTGTTTCAGAAAAACGTCCGGTAAAAACTATAGATTACGGATTTGTAGGTGATGTAAAACGCGTGAATACTAAAGTGCCTAAAGTGCTTTTGGAGAACGATATTACACCTGTTTTTTGTGCGATAACACATAATGAAAACGGACAATTATTAAATACAAACGCAGATACTGTTACGTCTGAATTAGCCATTGCTTTTGCAGATTTGTACCAAGTAGAACTTTATTACTGCTTCGAGAAAGACGGTGTATTGTTAGATGTTGACGATGCAAATTCTGTAATAGAAGATATTAATACATCCAATTACGCTACTTTAAAAGCAGATGGTGTGATTACAGATGGGATGCTTCCCAAGCTAGATAATTGTTTTCATGCCATTTCCAATCACGTACACAAAGTGTGTTTGGGAAAACCAGAAATGCTATTTAATCAGAACACAAAACATACAACCATTCAAGCCTAATGACAACGCAACAATTAACCGAGGAAGCGATATTATTGCTTAAAAACCTGATAGAAACCCAATCTTTTTCTTCGGAAGAAGATAAAACGGCACAGCTTATAGAAGCTTGGTTCATTCAAAAGGATATTCCGTTTACCCGCACAAAAAATAACGTATGGGCAACAAATAAAGATTTCACAGAAGGCAAACCCACTTTACTTTTAAATTCGCATCACGATACGGTAAAGCCCAATACGGCTTATACAAAAGACCCGTTTAAAGCCATTGTAGAAGATGGTAAACTATACGGATTAGGAAGTAATGATGCAGGAGGCTGTCTGGTTTCTCTAATTGCAACCTTTACCTATTTTTATAATAAACCGAACTTAAAATACAATTTGGTGATAGTCGCTTCTGCCGAAGAAGAGAGTAGTGGGCCAAATGGTTTAAATAGTATGTTATCTATAATTCCTAAAATAGATGTTGCTATTGTTGGGGAGCCGACATTAATGAATTTGGCAGTTGCAGAGAAAGGTCTTGTGGTTTTCGATGCTAAGGTAAAAGGAACGCCAAGTCACGCGGCGCATCCTAATGACGATAATGCCATTTATAATACTATTGAAGTGCTTAATTGGTTCAAGGATTATAAGTTCGAAAGATCTTCTGAAGCTCTAGGCGATGTTAAAATGACGGTATCTCAAATTCAAGCAGGTAAACAGCATAATGCCATTCCGGCTGAGGTTGATTTGGTTATAGATGTACGCGTAAACGATAAATATACCAATGCAGAAATCAATGATATTTTAGTGAATGAATCGCCTTGTACAGAGATTAAAGCAAGAAGTTTACGTTTAAATTCGTCTTCAATTCCTAAAGACCACGAATTGGTAAAAGCAGGAGTTGAAATTGGTCGTACAATGTACGGATCACCAACCTTATCCGATCAAGCCGTGTTAACCTGTTCGTCTTTAAAGCTAGGTCCTGGAGACAGTACGAGATCGCATTCTGCAGATGAGTTTATTTACTTAAATGAAATTGAAGAAGGTATTGCAATTTACATTCAATTATTAGAAAAAATACTTTAATTATTTAAGTGAGAAGTTAGGCTTCAATCTAAAATATAAAAACATATAGTTATGAAACTTTGGGACAAAGGTCTTACTATCGATAAAAAGATAGAACAATTCACTGTTGGAAACGATAGAGAAATAGATATACATATTGCTAAATACGACGTGATTGCCTCTAAAGCACACGCCATCATGTTAGAGCGTATAAACATTATTACTGAAGAAGAGTTAAAACAATTACTTGGAGGATTAAATGTCTTAGAAGCTCAGATTGAAGACGGCACATTTGTTATTGAAGAAGATTTTGAAGATGTACATTCTAAAATTGAATTTGAGTTAACCAAGACTTTAGGCGATGTAGGGAAGAAAATACATACAGCACGTTCTAGAAACGATCAAGTTTTAGTGGCGCTTCAGCTATATTTTAAAGAAGAATTAAAAGTCATTCAAACGAAAACTAAAACGTTTTTCGATACACTTATTGGGTTGGCCGAAACACATAAAGGTTCGTTATTGCCAGGGTATACGCATTTACAAGTGGCTATGCCTTCATCTTTCGGACTTTGGTTTTCTGCATACGCAGAGCTTTTAATAGACGATGTGTATATGTTACAAGCGGCTCAAAAAGTAGCCGATCAGAATCCGTTAGGTTCTGCTGCAGGTTATGGAAGTTCATTCCCTATAGACCGTGAATTAACAACTAAAGAAATGGGCTTTTCAACATTAAAGTATAATGTTGTCGCGGCACAAATGAGTCGTGGAAAAAGTGAGCGCACAATTGCAGCTTCGTTAGGAAGTTTAGCAAATACATTATCGCGTTTTGCAATGGATATTTGCTTGTATAATAGTCAGAATTTTGGATTTATAGCCTTCCCAGACGAGCTAACAACGGGAAGTAGTATTATGCCACATAAAAAGAATCCTGATGTGTTTGAATTAATTCGTGGAAAATGTAATAAAATCCAAGCGCTTCAAACAGAAATGGTATTAATTACTAATAATTTACCTAGTGGTTACCATCGCGATTATCAGTTGTTAAAAGAGAATATGATTCAAGCTCTAGAGGATATGAAAGACATTCTAGACATTTTTAATTTCTCTATCGCTCAAGTTAAAGTGAAAGATATCGATTTACACGACGAGAAATATAAGTTCTTATTTACGGTAGATAATATTAATACTTTAGTAGTCGATGGAATGTCTTTTAGGGATGCTTATAAAAAAATTGGTGGAGAAGTAGAAGCAGGAACTTATGTGCCAGACGATTCTAAAAAACACACCCATTTAGGAAGCATTCATAATTTGGGATTAGATAAAATAAGCCTTAAATTTCCGAAACTTTAAAACAAACTTTAAAAACAAAACTATGAAATACTTAAAATTATCGGTATTGATGTTAAGTTCTGCATTCTTAATGAATTGTGGAGGGAAAGAAGAAAAGAAAAAAAGCTTTTCTTACGATACAGAAACAGAAACACCTGCGGCTAAATCTGAAACAACAGTGGCGCCAGATACGGCAACAGTAGCAGATGGTGTTGTAGAAGTTATGCTTCATGGAGATGATAAAATGACTTTTAACTTAAAAGAAATTAAAGTTAAATCAGGTCAGAAAGTGAAATTAACTTTGATGCACACAGGTAAAATGCCAAAGAATGTAATGGGGCATAATTTCGTGCTTCTTAATAAAGGCGTTGACTTATCTACTTTTGCCTCTAAAGCGGCTTCTGCAGCAGATCATGATTATGTACCTGAAGGTTCTGAAGATGTTATAGTATACACTAAATTACTTGGTGGTGGAGAATCAGATGTTATTGAATTTGATGCTCCTGAAGCTGGAACTTATGATTTCTTATGTAGTTTCCCTGGACATTACGCTTTAATGAAAGGTAAGTTTATTGTTGAATAAACGCAGTATAAAACAGAGTAAAATTAAAAAAGCGTCTTAGTTTATAAACTAAGACGCTTTTACTTTATATAAAATACTGTAATTATATTATGGTAGATTGTCCTAAGTGAATATTAGAAAAATTATGATTTGAATCTTTAGGATTACTAATAAAATCAGCAATAAAATCACCTACTTTAGAGGTTGTTATATTATCGTATTTCGTGTTTAAATCTGGTGTTGTAATATGAAGTGCTAACGATTTATCGACAGCAGTTCTAATTAAATCCGCTTCATCGTTTAAATCGAAATGATCTAATAACATGGCTGCAGATAAAATAGAAGCAATAGGATTTGCAATACCTTTATTTGTCGCTTGCGGATAAGACCCGTGAATAGGTTCGAACATAGCATATTTATCTCCAACAGACGCTGAAGCTAATAAGCCAATAGATCCGCCAATTACACTAGCTTCATCACTAATAATATCTCCAAACATGTTTTCTGTTAAGATCACATCAAATTGTTTCGGATTTAAAATCATTTGCATAGCAGCGTTATCTACAAATAAGAAATCTAATTCTATATCCTTGTAGCTTGTAGCAACCTCTTTAACCACTTTACGCCATAAACGAGACGTTTCTAATACGTTTGCCTTATCTATTAACGTTAATTTTTTTCTGCGTGACTGAGCGGCTTTAAATGCTAAATGTGCAACACGTTCAATTTCTACACGAGAATATTCGCATAAATCTGAAGCTGTATCTCCATCTGCACTTATTTCTTTTTTTCCGAAGTAAATACCACCAGTAAGTTCACGATAAATACTAATATCTGTACCTTTAATAATATCCTTTTTTAAAGGCGATTTACTTAAAAGTGTATCGTAAGCTTTAACAGGTCTAATGTTTGCATATAACCCTAAAGATTTTCTTAAAGCAAGTAAACCTTGTTCTGGGCGTACTTTGGCAGAAGGATCGTTATCGTATTTAGGATCTCCAATAGCACCAAATAATATGGCATGGCTATTTTTACACTGCTCTAGAGTTGCTTCAGGTAAAGGATTTCCTGTTTCATCGATAGCTATTGCACCAACAGGAGCATAATTAAAACTAAAAGAATGATCGAATTCTAATGCAATGGCTTTTAGGACTTTTATAGATTGTGCAGTGACTTCTGGTCCAATTCCGTCTCCTGCTAATACTGCTATGTTTAGTTTCATAAGAATTATTTTTTAGTTTGCTATTAGGCCAACTAATTGATAATGGTTACAAGTTAATAGTTATGCCTTATTTTCGAAGGCTAAAATATCTTCTTTTTTACTTAATAAATAATCGATGTCGTCGTAACCATTAATCAGACAGGTTTTTTTATAAGGATCAATATCGAAAGACTCCTTTAAATCTGTGTCTTTTATAGAAATGATTTGCGTTTCTAAATTTACACTAATTATTGTTTCTGGGTCTGTTGTTATATGATTAAATAATTCCTTTAAAAATGGAGGAGTTACTTGTACAGGAAGAATACCATTGTTAAGTGCATTTCCCTTAAAAATATCGGCGAAGAAACTCGATACTACCACTTTAAATCCGTAATCGGCTATAGCCCAAGCGGCATGCTCACGACTAGAACCACAACCAAAATTATCGCCAGCCACAAGGATACTTCCCATGTAGGTGGTGTTGTTTAAAGGGAAGTCTTCGTTTAAATCTCCGTTTTTATTAAATCTCCAATCTCTAAATAAATTGTCTCCAAATCCTTCTCTATCTGTTGCTTTTAAGAAACGAGCAGGAATTATTTGGTCGGTATCTATATTTTCTATGTCTAATGGAATGGCTCTAGACTGAAATGTTGTAAACTTTTCCATTTAGTTTAATTGTTTTGTAATGTCAATAATTTTTCCTTCTACGGCGGTCGCAGCAGCGATTAAAGGACTTGCTAAAATTGTTCTTGAACCTTGACCTTGTCTACCTTCAAAATTTCTGTTTGATGTAGAGACGCAATATTCATTTTGCGGAATTTTGTCATCGTTCATGGCTAAACAGGCAGAGCAGCCAGGCTGACGAAGTTCGAAACCTGCATCTGTAAAAATGTCTTTTAAGCCTTCTTCAATAATTTGAGTTTCCACCAATTTACTACCTGGAACTAGCCAGGCTGTAACGTTAGGTGCTTTTTGTTTGCCTTTTATGTACTCGGCAGCTACTCTAAAATCTTCAATTCTAGAGTTGGTACAACTACCAATAAAGACAAAATTAATTGGTTTGTTTATAAGAGATTCGCCTTTTTTGAAATCCATATATTTCAATGATTTTTCAAAAGAAGCATCGTCAAGTGTAGGGATGTTTTCTGTAACTTTTATCCCCATACCCGGGTTTGTTCCGTATGTTACCATAGGTGCGATATCTTCGGCATCGAAGACATATTCTTTATCGAAGACAGCGCCTTCGTCTGTAGGTAATGTTTTCCAATATGCTACTTTATCTTCAAAATCTTTACCTTTAGGTGCAAATTCACGACCTTCAACATAGTCGAAAGTTGTCTGGTCAGGAGCAATCATACCTCCACGAGCGCCCATTTCAATACTCATATTACAAACCGTCATACGGCCTTCCATACTCATATTTTCAAAAACATCTCCTGCGTATTCACAGAAATATCCTGTACCAGCGTTTGTTCCTAATTTAGCAATAATATATAAAATAACATCTTTAGGAAGTACGCCTTTTTTTAATTTTCCATTTACAGAAACGCGTAAACTTTTTGGTTTGGTTAAAAGTAGACATTGACTAGCAAAAACCTGAGCAACCTGACTCGTACCGATTCCAAAAGCAATTGTTCCAAATGCACCATGTGTAGAGGTATGACTATCTCCACATACGATTGTCATCCCAGGTTGTGTGATACCTAATTCGGGCGACATTACATGCACTATTCCATTGTATTTGTGACCTAATTCAAAAAGTGTGATTCCGTTTTCGGTACAGTTTTTTGACAGCTGCTCAAGCTGATGTCTAGATAATTTATCTTGTATTGGTAAATGTTGATTCGTTGTTGGTGTGTTGTGATCTGCTGTGGCCACAATTTGGTTGGGTCTAAATACAGGAATATCTCTGTCTTTTAACTCATTAAAAGCTTGTGGGCTTGTCACTTCATGTATTAAATGTTTGTCTATGTACAATATTTGTGGTCCGTTTTCTATAGCGTCTACCACATGTGCATCCCAAACTTTATCGAATAATGTCTTTTTCATTTTTTAAGTTTATGCTATTTTATACAAAGATAAAAATAGACTTTTAGCCTAATATTTTAAGCCGAAATAATTTGATTATATATAGTACTTGTTTCAATGATTTGATGAATATCAGAATCGTCTACTTCTTTTTTGATATCTGCAAAATCTAAGAAATTAGCATACACTACATCTAACTGTAATTTAGTTAATTCGTAGCCTACTTTTTTAGCTCTATAAGCCAATGCCGCTCTACCACTTCTTGCTGTTAACACAATAGCAGATTCTGTAACGCCAACATCTTTAGGGTCTATAATTTCGTAAGTCTCACGGTTTTTAATCACTCCATCTTGATGTATTCCAGAACTGTGGGCAAATGCATTAGCTCCAACAATAGCTTTGTTAGGTTGTGTATAAATTCCCATATGTTCCGATACCATCTGGCTCGTACTATATAATAAAGAGGTGTTAATGTTTGTGTCTAAATTTAAAGTAGGGTGCTGTTTTAAAATCATAACTACTTCTTCTAAAGCCGTATTTCCTGCACGTTCACCAATACCATTAATAGTACATTCTATTTGTCTTGCACCATTAATTACACCTTCAATAGAGTTGGCAGTGGCCAAGCCTAAATCGTTATGGCAGTGGCAAGATAAAATGGCTTTCTCTATACCTTTAACGTTTTCCATTAAGTACTTAATTTTAGCACCATATTCGTTAGGTAAGCAATATCCAGTAGTATCAGGAATATTTAAAACAGTTGCTCCTGCTGCAATTACAGCTTCGCAAACTCTAGCTAAATAATCGTTATCTGTTCGTCCTGCATCTTCGGCATAAAACTCTACATCTTCAGTAAATGTTTTTGCGTAACGCACGGCTCTTACAGCACGTTCGATAATGGCATCGCGATTAGAATTAAATTTAAATTTTATATGAGAATCAGAAGTTCCAATTCCAGTATGGATTCTAGCTTTTTTTGCATAACGCAATGCTTCACCTGCAACTTTAATATCATTTTCTACAGATCGTGTTAGACCACAAACTGTTGCATTCTTTACGATTTTTGAAATGGCTTCAACCGAAGCAAAATCTCCAGGACTTGACACAGGAAAACCCGCTTCGATAACGTCAACTCCTAGAAGGTCAAGTCTTTCAGCAATTATTAATTTTTGCTCTTTGTTTAACTTGCAACCTGGGACTTGTTCGCCATCGCGTAACGTTGTGTCAAATATTTGAATGTTAGAATGTGACATATATCTAAGTTTAATTTCTTATTGTTCTACGAATTTATATTATACTTTTGTTAAACAATACTTCATAATTGTGCTTTTACGACGTTTAAACGTGTTTAAATGTATTTATATAACTGTAAATCAGCACATTATAATACTTATTATTTGATGATAAAAGACCAAAAAGATAATTTATTTTTACTTGTAAAGTCGTTAACCAAGTCTGAAAAACGACAGTTTAAACTTTATGTAGGAAGGTTGGGTGTAAATAACGATTCTAAGTTTTTGAACTTATTTAACATCCTCGATAAATTATCTGTGTACGATGAAGATTTTATTTTAAAAAATGGAGATGTAAAAAAACAACAATTGGCCAACGTTAAGGCGCACTTGTACAAACAGATTTTAATTAGTTTAAAATTAAACCCATCGCATCAAAATATTAGATCTCAAATTCGTGAGCAATTGGATTTTGCGTCCATTTTATATCATAAAGGATTATACAAACAGAGTTTAAAAATTCTTGATAAATCGAAAGAATTAGCGATTCAGAATGAAGAAAAAAATCTAGCTTTTGAGATTGTTGAGTTTGAAAAACTGATTGAATCACAGTACATTACGCGAAGTATAGGAGGTCGTGCAGACGAGCTTACGGTGCAGGCTAAAGAACTTAGTGCTTTAAATGTGGTGGCTAGTAAATTATCTAATTTATCACTTCAGTTATACGGACTTTATTTAAAAACAGGTTCTGTAAGAAATAAACAGGAAGGGGAATTGGTTGCTACTTATTTCTATAAAAGATTACCCAAATACGATATTAAAGATCTAGGGTTTCGGGAAAAATTATGGTTATATAATGCTTACTTGTGGTATAGTTTCTTGACTCAGGATTTTAAAAATTGTTACAAATATGCTTCGAAATGGGTGGATTTGTTTTACGAGAATCCCACAATGATTAATTTAAATCCTGTGTTTTTCTTAAAAGGAAAAAATTACCTCTTGGAAGCTTTATTTTTTATTAGAAGTAGAAATAAATTTGAAGATGCCTTATTGCGTTTAGAAAAAACAGTGAATGATAAAACCTTCTTAAAAGATGAAAATGTTGAAGCTTTAGCCTTTTTATATTTAAATATTCATAAAGTGAATTTGCATTTTATTGACGGTTCTTTTGAAGATGGTTTGGAATTAATCCCTAAAATTGAATTGGGATTAAAGAAATATTCTAATCGAATAGACGAGCATCACGCCATGATTTTCTACTATAAATTTGCAAGTCTATATTTCGGTGCTGGAGATAATAAAAAATGTATCGCTTACTTAGATAAAATTATTTCGAATAAAAGTTTATCGATGCGCGAAGATTTATTATGCTTTTCAAGAGTGTTAAATTTGGTGGCACATTACGAGGCGGGCTTAGATTATCATATCGATGCATTACTTAAAAGCACGTACAAATTTTTAATCAAGATGAACGATTTGCACGAGGTGCAAAAAGAAATGATAAAGTTTATAAAGGGGCTTCAAGATGTTTACCCTCAAGATATTAAAAAGGCATTTATAAAACTAAGAGATACCTTAAAAACCTATGAAGACCATCCGTTTGAAAAACGTGCGTTTTTGTATTTAGATATTATTTCGTGGTTAGAAAGTAAAATTGAAAACAGACCTGTAGGCCAAATTATAAAAGATAAATATTTAGCTAAAAATAGTGGTGGTAAAAGATAATTTTATAAAAATGTTCTAAATAATTTGGAAAATCAACTTTTCTAACTGAATATTTGTACTCACAAAGTTCAATAACGTATTGAAATGTTATCAAGAAAGGTGGAGGGATTAGACCCGCTGAAACCTTAGCAACCCTTTAACTTATAAAGAAGGTGCTAAATTCTACTTAAAAACCGATTCATTTATCGGCGATTTGGATAGATAACTAAACGAAATTACTTTCATGGTAATTTGTATTTATTTCTTTTTAACATTTTTCTATTAAGTACGCCTTGTAAAAGGGTGCATTTGACTTTTAGTTTTAATTTATTAACTCAAAAAGAAAGAAAAATGAGTACTCAAAAATTCGCAACAAAAGCATTACACGCAGGTCACGATGTTACTAAAAATGGAGGAACACGAGCAGTGCCAATTTACCAAACGTCGTCTTATGTTTTTAACGATTCAGATCACGCAGCAAACTTATTTGCTTTAGCCGAACCAGGTTACATTTACACACGATTAAACAATCCTACAAACGATGTTTTAGAACAACGTTTAGCGGCGATTGAAGGTGGATTAGCCGCAGTCGTTACCGCTTCTGGTACTGCAGCCATTTCTACAACATTACTAACTCTTTTAAAAGCTGGCGACCATATTGTAGCCTCTAGTAGTTTATATGGTGGAACATATAATTTATTAGCTGTTACATTACCAAGACACGGCATTACTACCACTTTTGTAGATCCTTCGGATGCTGAAAATTTTCAAGCTGCAGTTCAAGATAATACAAGAGCTGTTTTTATTGAATCTCTAGGAAATCCGAAATTAGATGTATTAGATATCGAAGCAATTTCTAAAGTATCTAAGGCAAACGATATTCCGTTAATTGTAGATAATACAGTGGCTTCTCCTGCCTTATTAAATCCAATTCAATACGGTGCAAATCTTGTTATTCACTCGTTAACAAAATACATTAACGGAAACGGAACAAGTTTAGGTGGTGTTATTGTAGATGCTGGAACGTTTAATTGGGCAAACGGAAAATTTCCTGAATTTACAGAGCCATCTGCAGGTTACCATGGTTTAGTATATAGCGAGGTTTTAAAAGAAGCCGCGTTTATTGCTAAAGTTAGAATAGAAGGCTTACGTGATTATGGTAGTGCTTTAAGTCCGTTTAATGCGTTTCAAATTATTCAAGGTTTAGAAACTTTAGAGTTACGTATTAAAAAACATAGTGAGAATGCTCTAGCATTAGCACAATGGTTGGAAGCTCAAGACGAAATTGCTTGGGTAAATTATCCAGGTTTAGAGAGCAGTAAATATAAAACATTAGCCGATAAATATCTTCCAAAAGGTCAAAGTGGAATGGTTACTTTCGGACATAAAGGTGGATTCGCGGCAGCAAAAATAATTGCAGATAAAACTCAAATATTCTCGCTTTTAGCGAATATAGGAGATACCAAATCCTTAATTATTCATCCTTCAAGTACGACGCATCAGCAGTTAGACGAAACAGCTCAAGCGGCGTCGGGAGTGACCAAAGATTTAGTACGTTTATCTGTGGGAATTGAAGATTTAGAAGATTTAAAATCCGATTTAAAACAAGCCTTCGAAGCGGTTAAGAACGCTTAACAGTTTCTTTCAAATTAAGCCCTTTTAATTACTAGTTTTATATATTGCGACATGAAAAATTTAGAATTTATTGCCTTAGATGCTTATAAAACCATTAGTGGTGTGGTGTTGCCAATTACGCTTTCTTACGAGGTATTTGGACAACCATTGCACGAAGCACCAATTGTTTTAGTAAATCACGCCTTAACGGGTAACAGTAATGTTGCTGGTGAAGGAGGCTGGTGGAGCGATCTTATTGGCGATAATAAAATTATAGATACCAAGAAGTTTACCGTTATTTCTTTCAATATTCCAGGGAATGGATACGATGGATTTGTAATAGAAAATTATAAAGATTTTGTAGCTCGCGATATGGCAAATATCTTTTTAAAAGGGCTTAAAATATTAAAAATAGATTCTGTTTTTGCTATGATTGGTGGCTCTCTTGGAGGTGGAATTGCTTGGGAAATGGCCGTGTTGCACCCAACTTTGGCAGAGCATTTAATTCTAGTTGCAACCGACTGGAAGTCTACAGATTGGCTTATTGCTAATTGTCAAATTCAAGAGCAGTTTTTAACTAATTCTAGTAATCCCGTTCACGATGCACGTATGCATGCGATGTTGTGTTATAGAACTCCAAAATCGTTTAAAGAGCGTTTTCATAGAAGTAAGAATGAAGATTTAGAAATCTTTAATGTCGAGAGTTGGTTGCTACATCATGGAAATAAATTGCAGGAACGTTTTCAGCTTTCTGCATATCGATTAATGAATCAATTATTGCGTACTATTGATGTGACTAAAGGACGGTCTGAAGATGTAAATGTATTGGATGTTATCAAGTCTAATATTGCGATAGTTGGAGTAGATTCTGATTTGTTTTTTACGGCTGAAGAAAATCGTGAAACCCAAAAGAAATTAGCGCTTACACATCCAAATGTAACGTATAACGAAATTCATTCCGATCATGGACATGACGCGTTTTTAATTGAATTTGAGCAATTAGAAACTATTGTTGAAGGCATATTTAAACCGGAGTTGAAAAATAAACGTTTAAAAGTCTTGAAGTTTGGAGGGAGATCTCTCGCTAACGGAGAAGGACTAGAAACGGTACTTAATATAATAGAGAATAAGGTTAAGAACGACGAAAAAATAGCTGTTGTGCTTTCGGCTAGAGGTTCTTCAACAGACGAATTAGAAATTATTTTAGACAAAGCAAAAAACGACGAATCTTATAAAAAAGATTTAGAAGCATTTAAAGCCTATCAAATAGAACCTTATCCAGGAATAGATTTTTCTGAAGAATTTTCAGTTTTAGACAAAGTCTTTGGAGGTGTAAAATTATTAGGGGATTATAGTAAGAAAATTAAAGATGAAGTTTTAGCGCAGGGCGAATTATTGTCGGTTAAGTTGGTAGCCGAACTTCTTAAGGCTCGTGGTGTAAAAGCCCATGCAACAGATTCTAGATTACTTATTAAAACAGACGATAGTTTTGGTAATGCACAACCCAATACTAAAGTATCTAAAGAAAATGTTTTAAAACATTTTAAGAAACATAACGGAGATACAGTAAATATAATTACAGGTTTTATCGCTTCTAATAAAGATAATAAAACAACAACTTTAGGTAGAAACGGGAGTAATTATTCGGCAGCGCTTTTAGCGAATTTCTTAGATGCTGAGGAATTGCAAAATTACACCCATGTAAACGGAATTTATACAGCGAATCCAGATTTAGTGCCAGATGCTAAAAAGATTGAAGAATTATCGTTTGCAGAAGCAAACGAATTAGCCAATTTCGGAGCCACAGTTTTACATGCCAAAACGATTATTCCGCTACTAGAGAAAAATATTTCACTACGTATTCTAAATACATTTAATAGTGGTGATCAAGGAACTTTAATAACAGCAAAAACAGCTTCTAAAGGGATTAGATCGTTATCGGTTTTAGATAATGTAGCTTTAATTAATTTAGAGGGTCGTGGCTTATTAGGAAAGGTTGGTGTCGATGCACGTGTTTTTAAAACCTTAAGTGCAAACGATATTAGTGTGAGTATTATTTCGCAAGGATCTTCTGAACGTGGTTTAGGACTGGTGGTCGATGCCAATAAAGCATCGCAGGCAGTGATTGCTTTGGAACGTGAATTCGAAACCGATTTCTATATGCAAGATGTAAATAGAATTGGAATTATAGACGATGTCGCTGTAATTTCAATAGTTGGACAAGATTTAAGCACATTCCACAAACCGTTTAATGCATTAATAAAAAATCAGATTGTTCCGTTACTTTTCAATAATACAATAACAGGTGAGAATGTGAGTTTGGTGGTTAGAAAATCTCAGCTTCATAAAGCCTTAAATGTGATTCACGGAGAGATTTTCGGAATTTCTAAAAAAATAAACTTGGCCATTTTTGGTCATGGGTTAGTTGGAGGTACATTAATAGATCAGATTATAGCTTCAGCTAGCGATATTGAAAAACGTAAAGGTATTAAGTTGAATATTTTTGCAATTGCGAATTCAAGACAAGCACTTTTCAACAAAAAAGGAATCGATTCTAATTGGAGAGATACACTTCAGGAAAAAGGGAAAGATTATACGTTCGAGAGTTTAGTAGAGTATACTAAAAAACATCATTTAGAAAATTTAATTGCTATTGATAATACAGCAAGTGCTGGTTTTGTCTCAAATTATATTCCTTTGGTTGAACAAGGGTTCGATCTTGTTTCATCTAATAAAATAGCGAATACTATAGATTTTAAATTCTACAGTGAATTACGTCAAGTGCTTGCTAAAAATCAGAAAAACTATCTTTACGAAACAAATGTAGGTGCAGGTTTACCGCTGATTGATACGATTAAACTCTTGCATTTATCTGGAGAAAATATCACTAAAATTAGAGGTGTATTCTCGGGGTCTTTAAGCTACTTGTTTAATAATTATTCGCTTAAAAATGAACCGTTTTCTAAAGTGTTACAAGAGGCGGTAGATAAAGGATTTACAGAGCCTGACCCAAGAGAAGACTTATGTGGGAACGATGTTGCTAGAAAATTGTTAATTTTGGCAAGAGAGCTCGATTTACATAATGAAATAACCGATGTAGATATTCAGAATTTAATTCCTGAAAATCTAAGAAGTATTGATGCGAGTACGTTCTTAAAATCGTTCACAGAAATGGACGATTTATATCAAAGCATAAAAGACGAACAAAAACCGGGGCATGTATTACGATACATAGGCGATTTACACGGAGATTTAGCCGATGAAAAAGGTGCTAAATTAGAAGTGAAATTAGTATCGGTACCAGAAAGTTCGCCATTAGGATCTTTAAAAGGATCCGATTCAATTTTCGAAATTTACACCGAATCTTATGGCGATCAGCCTGTAGTAATTCAGGGAGCAGGAGCAGGAGCAGCAGTTACCGCCCGTGGTGTATTTGGAGATATTTTAAGATTAACAGAAAAAAACACGTATTAGTATTATGAAAGATAACCATTTCGAAACGGAAGCCATAAGAACCCAAACAGAACGTTCTCAGTTTTTGGAACATTCTACACCTTTATATTTAAGTTCAAGTTTTGTTTTTGAAGATGCCGAAGATATGCGTGCATCATTCACAGAAGAAAAAGAACGTAATATTTACAGCCGTTTTACAAATCCGAATACTTCGGAGTTTATAGACAAGGTGTGTAAAATGGAAGGTGCCGAAAGTGGTTACGCGTTTGCTACGGGTATGTCTGCTGTGTTTTCAACGTTTGCAGGACTATTAAGTAGTGGCGATCATATTGTGTCTGCAAGTTCTGTTTTCGGATCTACACATGCGTTGTTTACTAAGTTTCTTCCGAAATGGAATATTGAAACATCATACTTTAATGTAAATGACACAGATAAAATTGAAAGCTTAATTCAGCCAAATACAAAGATTTTATATGCAGAGAGTCCAACTAATCCAGCAGTAGATATTATAGATCTAGAGTTGTTGGGTAAAATTGCTAAAAAGCATAATATCTTATTGGTTATCGATAACTGTTTCGCTACGCCTTATTTGCAAAACCCAATTAAATTTGGTGCAGATATTGTGATTCACTCGGCTACAAAATTAATAGATGGTCAAGGGCGTGTATTAGGAGGAGTGGCCGTTGGTCGTGCAGATTTAATTCGTGAAATTTATTTATTCTCAAGAAATACAGGTCCTGCATTATCTCCGTTTAATGCTTGGGTATTATCTAAAAGTTTAGAAACTTTAGCTGTTCGTGTAGATAAACATTGTGAAAATGCATTAAAGGTAGCCGAATTTTTAGAGGGTCATGATAATGTGTCTTTAGTAAAATATCCGTTTTTAAAATCACATCCGCAATACGAGATCGCTAAAAAGCAAATGAAACTTGGTGGTAATATTATCGCGTTCGAAGTTAAAGGTGGTGTAGAAGGCGGTCGTGCATTTTTAAACAAGATTAAATTACTGTCGCTATCTGCAAATCTTGGAGATACACGTACTATTGTTACGCATCCAGCCTCTACCACGCATAGTAAATTAAGTAGAGAAGATAGAATGGAAACGGGAATAACAGACGGATTGGTACGTATTTCTGTAGGTTTAGAGCATACAGACGATATTATAAACGATCTGGATCAAGCTTTAAATTAAATTTTAAAAAGCAGTATATTTGCAACATGCTTTCAAAGAAAACCAAATACGGGTTAAAAGCCCTTTTATTTTTAGCGCGACAAGAAAATAATACGCCTGTCCAAATAAGTGTGATTTCTAAAAGTGAGAATATTTCACAAAAATTTTTAGAAAGTATTTTGCTAACACTCCGAAAAATAGGAGTGTTAGGGTCTAAAAAAGGGAAAAATGGAGGATATTATCTGCTAAAAGCTCCTCAAGATATTAAAATGTCTTTAGTAATGAGGACGCTTGAAGGTCCCATTGCTATGGTGCCATGCGTAAGTCTTAATTTCTACGAAAAATGCGACGATTGCCCGGATGAAACCCTTTGTGGCGTACATACTTTAATGGCAGAAGTGCGAGATAAAACACTTGATATCTTCAATAATAAGTCGTTAGCCGATTTAGTTTAACATTATTTTTTTAAAATTAGTTTGCATATGTTGGGAACAACATATACATTTGTCAAATAACCTACTAAACCGATAGGGTAATAGAGGTAATGAAGAAAAAGATGATATTATGTTGGATAGTACTATAGATATTACGTATTGGAATAAAGAATTAAAAGATAAGAGCCCTCAACAAATAATTGAATGGGCATTAGCTTTAACTGAAAAAAAAATAGTTACAACAAGTTTTGGAGTGTATTCTGCAGTGTTATTAAGTAGCATATCAAAACAAGATAATAATATAAAAGTGATCTGGTGCGATACCTTATTTAATACGCCCGAAACTTATGAACACGCTAGTTCATTAATAAATACATTCAACTTAAATGTTGAAAAATATGAGCCTATGTTGAGTAAATCGGCAATTGAAACAACAATAGGAATCCCGGACGTAACCAGCCCAAAACATGCCGAATTTACAGAAGTTGTAAAGCTAGAGCCTTTTAGAAGAGCTCTAGCCGAACAAGAGCCAGAGCTTTGGTTTACAAATATTCGTGTTAGACAAACGGAGTATAGAAAGTCTAAAGATATTTTAAGCTGGAGTAAAGATGGTGTTTTAAAAGTCAGCCCATTTTATTACTGGTCAGATGAAGATTTAGATGCTTATATCGTAGAGCAAGATCTTCCGAAAAACCAATTTTATTTTGACCCTACCAAAGCCTTACAAAATAGAGAGTGTGGAATTCACTTTCAATAAATGAGAAACAATCATGCAAAGTTTTAGATCAGAAATAGAAAACCCAGTTGTAGAGAAGGATATAATCGAATTAGAGAAAAAAATTCGATTATTCAATGAAGGCAGTCTAACAGATGAGAGTTTTAGAAGTCTACGTTTAGCTCGTGGTATTTACGGGCAACGTCAAGCAGGCGTGCAAATGATTCGTATTAAATTGCCTTATGGTAAAGTAACATCGAATCAGTTGTTAAGAATCTCAGATGTTTCAGATCGTTTTTCTACAGGACGATTACATATTACTACACGTCAGGATATTCAAATCCATTACGTTAGTATAGACGATACTCCAGAATTGTGGTCGCAATTGGAACAAGACGATATTACGTTGCGTGAAGCTTGTGGTAATACGGTAAGAAATGTGACAGCCAGTGAAACAGCGGGAATCGATGTAAACGAACCTTTTGATGTAACACCTTATGCGCATGCTGTATTTCAATTTTTCTTACGTAACCCAATCTGTCAAGAAATGGGACGTAAATTTAAAATGTCTTTTTCGTCATCCGATGCCGATACAGCGCTAAGTTATATCCATGATTTAGGATTTATTCCAAAAATTAAAGATGGTGAGCGCGGATTTAAAGTGATGCTTGGAGGAGGTTTAGGGTCTCAACCAAGAAGTGCAGATTTAATTTATGACTTCTTACCTACCTATAAAATCATCCCTTTAATAGAGAGTGTATTGCGTATTTTCGACCGTCATGGTGAACGTGCTAGACGTATGAAAGCACGTATGAAATTTTTAATAAAAGAATATGGCGTAGAGAAGTTTTTAGAATTAGTTGAAGCCGAGCAAAAGGCATTATCTAATCAAGAAGTACATATTGAAGCCAATGACGATGCTGTTAAAATTGCAGATGTTGCAGTACCTCAAGTTGATATTGAAGACGAGAATGCATATAACAGTTGGAGAGCCTTAAATGTAATTCCTCAGAAACAAGAGGGGCTATTTGCTATAGGAATAAAAATTAAGTTAGGTGATTTTTATACAGATAAAGCTAGAGAATTAGCAGCTTTAATAAAAAATTATGCGGCCGATGAGTTACGTTTTTCTTTAAGACAAAACATTTTAATCCGTCACGTAAAAGCAGAACTATTACCATTTTTCTACCAAGAATTAAAAGCTTTAGATTTTGTAGATGCAGGATATAATGCGACTACAGATATCACGGCTTGTCCAGGTACAGATACCTGTAATTTAGGTATTGCTAGTAGTACAGGAATGGCAGATGAGTTGGAGAAAGTACTTTATTCTGAATATCCGCAATACATCAATAATCAGGATATCACTATTAAAATTAGTGGTTGTATGAATGCTTGCGGACAACACAATATGGCGCATATTGGTTTTCAAGGTATGTCTATTCGTACCAAAGATAAACTTGTTGCTCCTGCAGTACAAGTGTTATTAGGCGGAGGTGTTTTAGGAAACGGAGAAGGACGTTTTTCAGATAAAGTAATCAAATTACCTTCTAAAAGAGGGCCACAAGCTTTGCGTTTAATTTTAGACGATTTTGAGGCGAATGGAAATCCTGATGAGTCATTCTTAGAATATTACGATCGTCGTGAGGGACAGAAATATTTTTATAATTTCTTAGTAACCTTGTCTGATACTGAAAACTTAGAGCCAAGCGATTTTATCGATTGGGGAACAAGTGAAGAATATAAGCAAGAAGTAGGTGTTGGAGAATGTGCAGGTGTTGTAATCGATTTGGTCGCTACGTTATTATTAGAAGCTAAAGAGAAGTTAGAAAAAGCCGATGAGGTATTCGAATCTACAGAACAATGGGCAGATGCGATTTATTTAGCATATACGGCAAATGTAAATGCAGCCAAGGCTTTATTGCTTTCGGAAGATGTTAAAACCAATTCTCAAGCCAATATTATTAGCTTATTCGACGATACCTTTATCGAGACCAATAAAATTACTTTAGATACAAAAAATAGTTTTTCAGATTTCGTTTACCAGATTAATAAAAACGAACCGAATAAAGAATTTGCAACCACATATATTAACCAAACCAAAGCTTTTTTTAACACCATTGACGTTTTTAGATCACGCGAATTAGTCCATGCAAACAACTAACAACATACCTAAATTAACGGTAGTAGGTGCCGGTCCAGGAGATCCAGATTTAATATCGATTAAAGCGGTAAAAGCAATTGAATCTGCCGATGTTATCTTGTACGACGCACTTGTAAATGTTGACTTACTAAAATATGCTTCAACCACTAAGGAAGTTATTTTCGTTGGGAAACGCAAAGGGTGTTACGCATATCAACAAGAACAAATTAATGAACTTATTGTACAACGTGCAAAAAGTTTTGGGCATGTGGTTCGTCTAAAAGGCGGAGACCCATTTGTTTTTGGAAGAGGTGCAGAAGAAATTGAATATGCTAAATTAAATCATCTAGAAGTAGATGTTGTTCCTGGAATGTCCTCTGCTTTAGCAGTACCAACAAATCAAGGAATCCCTTTAACGAAGCGCGGAATTTCCGAAAGTTTCTGGGTAATCACGGGAACGACTAAGAATCACGAAATCTCTGGAGATATTGCATTAGCAGCCAAATCGTCTGCAACCGTAGTCATTTTGATGGGGATGAGTAAATTAACGGAAATTGTGCAAGTGTTTAAAAGTGAAAATAAACATGAGCTTCCCATAGCTATTATACAAAATGGAACGTATGCCAATGAAAAAACAGGTATAGGAACCATTAATTCTATACAAGAGATTGTAACACAACAAAAATTGAGTTCTCCTGCTATAATTGTAATAGGAGAAGTCGTTAATGAACGCACAAGCTTGAATAGAATTAAAACAGAATTACGCGAGTTATCACCTGCGTTATAAAAAAAAATAAAAACGTTATTTCAGTAAAAAATTATCAAAATGATACAAACAGATATACTAATAATAGGAGCAGGACCAACAGGACTATTTACTGTGTTTGAAGCAGGATTATTAAAACTTAAATGTCATTTAATTGATGCTTTACCACAAGCTGGTGGGCAATGTTCAGAACTTTATCCTAAAAAACCGATATACGATATTCCTGGATTTCCAGAAGTATTAGCTGGAGATTTAACTAAAAACTTGTTAGAGCAAGGGAAGCAATTCGAGCCAGGGTTTACCTTAGGAGAGCGTGCCGAAACTATAGAGAAACAAGAAGATGGATCGTTTATTGTTACAACAAATAAAGGCACTCAACACCAAGCACCAGTAGTAGCTATTGCAGGTGGTTTAGGCTCTTTTGAACCTAGAAAACCACTGATTGAAAATATTGCAAATTACGAAGATCACGGTGTAGATTACTTTATTAAGGATCCGGAAAAATATAGAAATAAACGTGTTGTTATTTCAGGTGGAGGAGATTCTGCTCTAGATTGGAGTATCTTCTTAGCGGATATCGCTTCAGAAGTAACGCTTATTCACAGACGTAACGAATTCCGTGGTGCTTTAGATTCTGTAGAAAAAGTTCAAGAATTAAAACTTCTAGGAAAGATTAATTTAGTGACACCTGCAGAAGTTGTTGGCGTTGCTGGAGAAAATCATATTGAAGGCGTGACTGTTAAAAAAGCAGATGAAGAGTTTACAATAGATACAGATTATTTTATTCCATTATTCGGATTGTCTCCAAAATTAGGACCAATCGGAAATTGGGGATTAGAGATAGAAAAAAATGCTATTAAAGTAGATAATGCCTTAGATTATCAGACAAACATTCCTGGAATTTACGCTATTGGAGATGTAAATACGTATCCTGGGAAGTTAAAATTAATTCTTTGTGGTTTCCACGAGGCAACTTTAATGTGTCAATCGGCTTATAAAATTATTAATCCAGGTAAAAAGTATGTGCTTAAATACACAACGGTAAGTGGAATTGATGGTTTTGATGGTACACGTAAAGAAGCTCCAAAAGCAGTGGTTCAAGCTATTGTATAAAATCTGGTTTTAAATTAGTCGTTTTGTAAAATAGACTGTAAATTAGTTGAAATAAATCCGACTGTTATTTAAAATTAAAGATGTGTTTTTATGATAGAAGATACAAAATTGCAAAATAAATTGGTTTCAAAGACATATAATGTTAGACTAAAAGACTCCATTGCAACATTTACAAAACACTTGTTTTATGTAATGTTCGACGATGAACCGGCAACAGAGCTTCAACATTTAGAGAATTTGTTCATTGAAATGAGCAAAAAACTAGAGATTGATAATGCTTTTCAAATTTGGGAGACTTTTAAATATAACTTACCTAGTATTAGACGTCGTTTAGATTTAGATGCTATTGCGATCGAGCAAAACGATCCTGCAGCTAAAAGTTTAGAAGAAGTATACTTGGCTTACCCTGGTTTTTATGCCATTGCAATTTATCGATTAAGTCATGAGTTATCTAACCTTAAAGTGCCTGTTATTCCTAGAATGATGAGTGAATATGCCCACGGTATTACAGGTACAGATATCCATCCTGGTGCAGAAATTGGAGATTCATTTTTTATAGATCATGCTACAGGAATTGTAATTGGAGAAACTTCGATCATTAAAAACAACGTTAAGATCTATCAAGGGGTAACTTTGGGAGGTGTTCAAGTTAAAAAGAGTTTGTCTGCTACAAAACGTCATCCTACTATAGAGGATAATGTTATTATTTATGCAAACGCAACCATTTTAGGTGGCGATGTTGTTATAGGTGCCGACACTATTATTGGGGCGAATGTTTGTGTAACAGTTTCAGTGCCTCAAGGTTCAATTTTAACCTATCAAAAAGAGTTTAATATTAGATCGCGTAAGCATGATTAAAACAGAAGGCATTTTAGATCAAATAGGTCGAACACCTTTAGTAGAGGCTAAGCACTTACACAATAATCCTAATGTTAAACTACTTCTTAAGTTGGAAGGAAATAATCCAGGAGGTAGTGTAAAAGATAGAGCCGCGTTTAATATGATTAACGAAGCATTACAACGTGGTGATATTAAAAAAGGCGATACTTTAGTTGAAGCGACTAGTGGAAATACCGGAATTGCATTAGCTTTTATAGCTCCTTTATTGGGCGTTAATATGGTGCTTGTCATGTCCGAAAACTCTACTGAAGAGCGCATAAAAAGTATGCGAGCCTATGGGGCAGAGTTAATTCTAACCCCTAAAGAAATAGGAATAGAAGGCGCTCGGGATTTAGCTATCGAGTTACGTGACCAAAAAGGTTATTTTATGCTAAATCAGTTTTCAAATCCAGACAATTGGAAAGCGCATTATAAAACTACAGGTCCAGAAATTTGGGAGGCTACCAATGGGGAAATAACTCATTTTGTGTCTGCCATGGGAACTACTGGAACTATAATGGGTGTTTCTACTTTTCTTAAAGAAAAGAATAAAACTATTACCATTGTAGGTGCACAGCCTAAAGATGGAGCTAAAATACCAGGTATTCGAAAATGGCCAGAGGCATATTTGCCAGAGATTTTCGATAAAACTAAAGTCGACCAAGTGGTTGAAGTTAGCGAAGAAGATGCTAAAATTATGACACAACGATTAGCCAAAGAAGAAGGTGTGTTTGGAGGCATGAGTAGTGGAGGTGCTGTTGCTAGCGCTTTAAAAATTATAGACACTTTAGAATCTGGTGTGGTAGTCGCCATAATTTGCGATCGTGGAGATCGTTATTTATCTTCGGATTTATTCGAGAATTAGCATAATAATTGCTTCAAAAATGAGGATAATAAAAAATTATTACTTTTATTTGTAGCTTAGTTCATAACCATAATAATTCGTTATCACGAAAGGCAGAGGGATAGACCCGGTGAAGCCTTAGCAACCCTTTACCACACTTAAAGAAGGTGCTACATTCTACTCAATGAAATCACTTTCAAAGGGGCAGATAACCCAAGAGAAATTCCTTTCTTTCCTGATGACATACTGATATAAAACATCAAAAATGTCAAACATTTATCAAGCCATTCAACAACGTATTTTAGTGCTAGACGGTGCTATGGGTACCATGTTGCAACGTTATAATTTTTCTGAAGAAGATTTTAGAGGTGAACGTTTTAAAGATTACCCAACATCTTTAAAAGGAAATAACGATTTATTGTCGTTAACCCAACCGCAAGCCATAGCAGCTATTCATCGAAAATATTTCGAAGCAGGAGCAGATATTGTAGAAACCAATACCTTCTCGGGAACAACTATTGCAATGGCAGATTACGACATGGAAGATTTGGTTTACGAACTTAATTTCGAATCGGCCAGAATTGCAAAAGAAGTAGCTGAAGAAATGACGAAAGAAAATCCGGATAAGCCACGATTTGTCGCTGGAAGTATTGGGCCTACAAACCGTACAGCAAGTTTATCTCCAGACGTAGACCGTCCAGAATATCGTGCAGTAACTTTCGAAGAATTAAGAAAAGCCTATCATCAACAAACAGAAGCGTTGTTAGATGGTGGTGTAGATATGCTTTTAGTAGAAACCATTTTCGATACGTTAAATGCGAAAGCGGCATTGTTTGCAATAGATCAAGTGCAAGAAGAACGTGGCATTAAAATTCCTATTATGGTTTCAGGAACCATTACAGATGCATCTGGAAGAACATTGTCCGGCCAAACTGTAGAAGCTTTTTTACTGTCTATTTCTCATATTCCATTATTAAGTGTTGGATTTAATTGCGCCTTAGGAGCCGATCAATTACAGCCGTATTTACAACGTTTATCTAACGAAACAGATTTCTATACCTCTGCGCATCCCAATGCAGGATTGCCTAATGCCTTTGGTGAATACGACCAATCTGCAGAGCAAATGCAAGAACTTATAGAGAACTACTTAAAAGCAAATATTATTAATATTATTGGAGGCTGTTGTGGTACAACGCCAGAACATATTAAATTAATTGCAGAAGTTGCTGCAAAATATAAACCTAGACAAGCCGTTGTTAGCGCTTAATTGAGAATCGAAAAGAAAAAACAGCATGTCAAAAAATAACAAACCTAAATATTTAAGTCTTTCTGGATTAGAGCCATTAATCGTGACTCCAGAAAGTAATTTTATAAATGTAGGAGAACGAACTAATGTTACCGGTTCTAGAAAATTCTTACGATTAATTAAAGAAGAAAAATTCGATGAAGCTTTAGATGTTGCCCGCGACCAAGTAGAAGGTGGTGCGCAAATTATTGATGTAAACATGGACGAAGGAATGTTAGATGGTGCAGAAGCCATGGTAAAATTCTTGAATTTAATTGCGTCAGAACCAGATATTGCTCGTGTACCTATTATGATCGATAGTTCTAAATGGGATATTATTGAAGCAGGTCTTCAAGTGGTTCAGGGAAAATCGGTAGTTAACTCGATCAGTTTAAAAGAAGGTGAAGAAGCATTTATTCATCATGCAAAATTGGTAAAACGCTATGGTGCCGCCATGGTTGTTATGGCATTCGATGAAGATGGACAAGCCGATACGTATCAGCGTAGAATAGACATTTGTAAGCGTTCTTACGATATTTTAGTCGATAAAGTGAAGTTCCCACCCGAAGATATTATTTTCGATCCAAACATTTTTCCAGTAGCAACAGGAATGGATGAGCATCGCTTAAACGCCTTAGATTTCTTTAATGCCACAAAATGGATTCGTGAGAATTTACCTCATGCAAGTGTTTCTGGAGGCGTGAGTAATGTGTCGTTTTCATTTAGAGGAAACACGGTAGTGCGTGAAGCGATAAATTCAGCATTCTTATATCACGCAATTAAACATGGACTGAATATTGGAATTGTAAATCCGACCATGTTGGAGATTTACGACGAAATTCCGAAAGATCTTTTGCAGCATGTCGAAGATGTATTATTTAATCGCAGTGATGATGCGACAGAGCGTTTACTAGATTTTGCAGAAACTGTAAAAGGAGATAAGAAGGTAGACGGCGATAAAGTCTTAGAATGGCGTAGTCACGAATTGCAAGATAGAATTACGCACGCTCTGGTAAAAGGTATCGACGCTTTTATTATTGAAGATGTAGAGCAAGCGCGACAAGAAAGTGAGAAACCTATTCATGTTATCGAAGGTCATTTAATGATAGGAATGAATGTCGTGGGAGATTTATTTGGGAGCGGAAAAATGTTCTTGCCTCAAGTTGTTAAATCTGCACGTGTCATGAAAAAAGCTGTGGCTTATTTACAGCCTTTTATTGAAGCAGAAAAAGACGGAAAACAAGAGTTTGCTGGTAAAATATTAATGGCTACCGTAAAAGGGGATGTTCACGATATTGGTAAAAATATTGTAAGCGTTGTACTAGGGTGTAATAATTACGAGATTGTAGATCTTGGTGTTATGGTGCCACCAGAAAAAATTATAGAAAGAGCAAAAGCCGAGAATGTAGATGCCATTGGATTAAGCGGATTAATAACACCGTCTCTGGACGAAATGGTGTACCTGTCTAAAGAAATGGAACGTCAGAAGTTTACAATTCCATTACTTATTGGTGGAGCAACAACTTCTAGAGCACACTCTGCAGTTAAAATTGCTCCTAATTATACAAATGCGGTTGTGCATGTAAACGATGCTTCTAGAGCAGTTACTGTAGTAGGTAATTTGTTAGGAGCAGATAATAAAGTGTACAAAGAACAGATTCGTGAGGAGTACGAAAAATTCCGTGAACAGTTTTTAAAACGCGGAAAAAAGAAAAATTTCGTTACGATAGAAGATGCGAGAAAGCGTAAATTTAAAATTGATTGGAATACATCAGAAATTGTAAAGCCTAATCAATTGGGTATTCAAGTTATTCAAGATTTCGACCTTAAAAAGTTGGAAGAATTTATAGATTGGAGTCCGTTTTTTAGAAGTTGGGATTTACATGGAAGATATCCAGATATCTTAACCGATGAGGTGGTAGGCGAGCAAGCCACAGAATTGTTTGCCGATGCTAAAGAATTATTGAAACGCGTGTTAGATGAGAAATTATTAGGCGCTAAAGCCATTTTTGGGTTGTTTCCTGCGAACACGATTAATGACGATGATATTGAGATTTATGATGAAGACGGAAAAACTAAAGTTACCTTTTTAACCTTACGTCAGCAATTAGATAAGCGCGAAGGCGTTCCTAATTTTGCTTTATCCGATTTTATTGCTCCAAAAGACACCGGAATTCAGGATTACATGGGATGTTTCTGTGTAAGTACAGGTTTTGGGACAGCAGATTTAGCAAAAGAATTTGAAGCCAATCATGACGACTACAATTCGATTATGATAAAAGCCATAGCCGATCGTTTGGCAGAAGCTTTTGCAGAATATCTTCATAAAGAAATCAGAATAAATTATTGGGGTTACGATTCTAGTGAAACACTTTCTAACGAAGATTTAATTAAAGAAACCTATAAGGGTGTTCGTCCAGCACCGGGATATCCTGCTTGTCCAGATCACCTAGAAAAGAAAACCATTTGGAAACTTTTAAAGGTGAAGGAAGAAATTGGAGTAGAGATAACAGATAGTTTAGCCATGTGGCCTGCAGCCAGTGTAAGTGGGTATTATTTTGCAAATAAAGAAGCGAAGTACTTTGGTTTGGGTAAAATCACCAACGATCAGTTAGTAGATTATGCGAAGCGTCGTGGTATAAGTAACGAAGAAGCAGAAAAGTGGCTAAGTCCGAATCTGGCCGATTAAATTGATATAATTATGAGTAAGAAATTCATAGAATTACATTTGGGTGGCCATAGTATTGTTCATGGTTTCGATGCTGATAATAAAGAAATTAGTGAGCGCGTAGAAGCCGAAAATTTTACTAAAAAAACGGTGGCAATTTCGCGCATTAAATCGGTTAGTGAAAATTTTATATTAACAGATTACATGGATGGTCGACTTATATATTGGGAATATAAGGAAGACTACGAAACGATTAAAAAGGCATTGACTAAATAATGAAAGTTACAGATCACATAAAACAAGCCAACGGAAAAACATTATTCTCTTTTGAAGTTATTCCGCCTCAGAAAGGTAAAAATATTCAAGATTTATATAATAATATAGATCCGTTAATGGAGTTTAAACCTCCATTTATTGATGTTACTACGTCTCGCGAAGAGTATGTTTACGTCGATAAAGGTAACGGACTTTTAGATAAACGCATCACCCGTATGCGTCCTGGAACAGTTGGTATTTGCGCTTCAATTATGCATAAATATAAAGTCGATGCTATTCCGCATTTACTTTGTGGTGGTTTTACAAAAGAAGAAACCGAGTATGTTTTAGTCGATTGTCATTATTTAGGTTTAGACAATGTGGTGGCTTTGCGTGGTGATGCGCGTAAAGACGAATCGTATTTTAAAGCTACTCCAGGCGGAAACAAGTATGCTAGTGAATTGGTAGAGCAAATTTCTAATCTTAATCAAGGGAAATACCTTCACGACGATATTAAAGTAGAACATAATTACGATTTCTGTATTGGTGTGGCTGGATATCCAGAAAAACACATGGAAGCACCATCTTTAAATACAGATTTAAAACGATTAAAAGCGAAGGTAGATGCCGGAGCCGATTATGTGGTAACACAGATGTTTTTCGACAATCAGAAATATTTCGATTTTGTAGAAAAAGCGCGAGCTATCGGGATTACTATTCCTATTATTCCGGGAATTAAACCAATCGCTGTACAACGTCATCTACAAATCTTACCTCAAGTTTTTAAAATCGATTTACCAGAAGATTTAATCGATGCGGTAGAAGGATGTAAAGATAGTAAAGCGGTGAGACAAGTCGGAATCGAATTTGCTATTCAGCAATCTAAAGAATTAAAAGACGCTGGCGTTCCATTTTTACATTACTATTCTATGGGAAAAAGTGATAATATAAAAGCCATTGCGTCTGCGTTGTTTTAATAAATCTGTTACTTTTGACCCTCAAATAGTTTTATGAAGCACCTACTACTTTTACTGTGTTTTGCGATTTCATCTATAATGTTTTCACAAGAGACAACAAA
Organism: Formosa bonchosmolovskayae; assembly: GCF_051016085.1. GTDB lineage: Bacteria > Bacteroidota > Bacteroidia > Flavobacteriales > Flavobacteriaceae > Formosa. The sequence continues at coordinate 656,417 of NZ_CP174605.1, read as the reverse complement.
TTCATCTTATGTAGATGTCAATTATTTTAGAGGCAATATTGCCCTTCATAATAATAGTATTTTACACCTTATTCAGGGACATCCGGAAGGTGTAATTGTGGGGTGGAATAAAAAGACATTCGGTAATCAAGACTGGCAAGAAGCTTATAATTACCCGGAATATGGAGTGTCTTTTTCGTATCAGAATTTAAAAAATGAAACTCTAGGCAATAATTATGCGGTTTACGCACATTACAATTTCTATTTTTTTAAACGGAATTTAATGTTGCGCATTGGCCAAGGTCTAGCTTATAACACCAATCCGTACGATAAACACGATAATTTTAAGAATACAGCTTTTGGTTCGACTATTTTAAGTGGAACGTATTTTATGGTGAATTATAAGCGCGAACGTATTTTTGACCGTTTCGGAATTCAGGCCGGCCTATCGCTTCTTCATTATTCTAATGCTAATTTTGTGGCGCCCAATGCGAGTATTAATACGGTAGCACTTAATGTTGGGGTGACTTATAATCTGGAGGACGAAGATCCTGAGTTTGTGCATTCTGAAGTTACAGAAAAATTCACGCAGCCTATAAAATATAATTTGGCTTTTCGTAGTGGTGTTAATGAAAGTGATGTTATCGGCATGGGCCAATCTGCTTTTTATGTGCTTTCTGCTTATGCAGACAAGCGGTTGTCTAGAAAAAGTGCGGTACAAGTGGGAACAGATGTGTTTTTTTCTAATTTCTTAAAAGATTTAATAGCATATAATGCGGTGGCTTTTCCAGAACGAAATATAGATGCGGATACCGATTATAAACGTGTAGGTTTATTTGTAGGTCACGAGCTATTTATAAATAAAATGTCTATCGAAACACAAGTGGGGTACTACGTGTATTATCCGTTCGATTTTGAAGGCCAAACGTATTTAAGAGTTGGATTAAAACGGTATTTTGGAGAAAAATGGTTCGGAGCTGTTACGCTGAAAACGCATGGAGCAAAGGCAGAATGTGTAGAATTTGGAGTAGGAATACGGTTGTAAAAGATGAAAAAGATATTAGCCATATTATTAGTAGTATTTGTATGCTCTTGCGATAGCGAAAGCGCTAACGATTGTTTTCAAACAAGCGGAACAATCATCTCAAAAACGATAGAATTAGATGCTTTTGAAAAAATTCTAGTGAATAGAAATATAGAATTAACTATAATTCAGGGTGCAGAATTAAAAGCGCTTATCGAAACTGGCGAAAACTTAATGAACGATGTTGAGGTTAAAGTTGTCGCTGGTGAATTACAGTTAACAGATCACAATACGTGTAACTTGTTTAGAGATTACGATCCTACTAAGATTACGATAACAGCACCATATTTTAATGTAATTAGAAGTTCGACGCAGTTCGAAATAAAATCTGAAGGTGTTCTAACACTTGATAAACTAGAACTGTTCTCGGAAGATTATAATAATTCCGAAGTTTTTACTGTGGGCGATTTTAGATTACAAGTAGACGTAGAAGAATTAGATGTGGTGTCTAATAATATTTCGGTGTATTATATATCTGGAAACTCTAATACACTATCGGTTGGATTTTATGCTGGAGGCGGACGCTTTGAGGGCGCCAATTTAATAGCAAATACCGTAAATGTTTACCATAGAGGTAGTAACGATATTATTGTTAATCCGCAAGAATCCTTAACCGGAGAGCTAGTAAGTACGGGCGATTTAATATCTAAAAACAGACCTGCAACTATAGACGTCGATGTAAAATTTAAAGGACAATTATATTTCGAAGATTAATTAATCTTGTGTCATTGTCCTAAATAGCTCTTCTAAACTCTCGTTTTTCTGAGTCAGTTGAAAAATTTTCAATTCATTGTCATGGGCAAAATCAAATACTTTCGGACGCATATCTTCAGCCGTTGCAAAAGTGATTTCATATACAAATCCATAAGTGTTGGCTACAGAAGTAACATGTGGTAAACGGAGTAAAAACGCATCTTCTACACGAAAATCAAACTCCACTAAAACAACTTGAGCTTTTCCTGCCTGTAAATCTTTTAACTTCTTATCTGCAACAATCTGCCCCTTATTAATAATAATTACGCGGTCGCACATGGCTTCAACCTCTTGCATGATGTGGGTAGACAGAAAAACCGTTTTTGTTTTTCCAATATCTCTAATCAGTTCGCGAATAGACACCAATTGATTTGGATCTAAACCCGTTGTAGGTTCGTCTAATATCAATACCTCAGGGTCGTGTAGTAAGGCATTTGCTAAGCCCACACGTTGGCGATATCCTTTAGAAAGCTGACCGATTTTTTTATGGGATTCCGGCGTTAAACCTGTGAGTTCAATAACTTCGGCAATACGTTGTTTAGAGACGTGGTATATATCTGCGTTAAACGCTAAATATTCTTTAATATACATATCTAAATACAACGGGTTGTGTTCGGGAAGGTATCCTACACTCTGTTGCACTTTATTCATGTTTTCCTGAACATTAAAGCCATTCACTTCAGCCTTACCTGAAGAGGCATCTATAAAAGTGGTTAAAATTTTCATCATTGTAGATTTTCCAGCACCATTTGGTCCTAAAAAACCAACAACTTCTGGTTTTCCTACAGAAAACGAAATATTATCTAGTACTTTTTGAGTACCATACACTTTACTAAGTTCTTCTACCTTTATTGACATTTTACTATACTTTACTCAAAAGTAAACATTATATAATTTATTTTACGAATAACCTTAATTTCTTTAAAACTATATAGATAAATCAAAATAAATAATTGAAATGTTTTGTAATGTGAAATTATTATCTAATTTAGTGGCCACAAAAGCAATATATGCAAAATACAAGTTTCACATATTTTAATTTTTTCTATTTCTTTTTTAGCAAGAGGAATGAGGCGTTGTATGTGTAATTTATAAGGATAAATTTAATATAAAGTCTCGATGAAAATCGAGACTTTTTTTATATATGGTAAAAACAGTTTCAATTCAAGGTATAAAGGGATCATTCCATCACATCGTTGCTAAAACGTATTTTGATAACGATGTAGAAATTGATGAATGCATGTCTTTCGACGCTGTGGTCGATAATCTTATTAGTAAAAAAAGTGATGTGGCGGTTATGGCTCTGGAGAATACCATTGCTGGATCAATTTTACCAAATTACGCGTTAATAGATAAGTTTAATCTTCATATAATCGGGGAGCACTATTTGGATATTCAGCATAATTTAATGGCTTATCCAGGTCAGAAAATAGAAGACATTAAAGAAGTGTATTCGCATCCTATGGCTTTATTGCAGTGTAAAATTTTCTTTAAAGATTACCCGCATATTAAGTTGGTAGAAGATAAAGATACAGCAGAAACTGCGGAGCGTATTAAAACAAACCAATTAATGGGAGTTGCAGCTATTGCAAGTAAAACGGCTGCAGAAATTTTTGGATTGGAAATTTTGGCTGAAAGTATTCAGACGATAAAAGAAAACGAAACGCGATTTGTAATAGTAAAAACACAGAATTCTGTTTTAGATGAAAGTGAAATTACTAAGGCGTCTATCCGATTTGTGGTAGAACATAAACGCGGTAGCTTAGCAAGTGTTTTAAATGTACTTAGCGATTGTAGAATGAGTTTAACTAAAATACAATCGTTACCAAAGATTGAAACCCCTTGGAAATATGCATTTTTTGTGGATGTAACATTCTTAAAATATAGCAATTTCGAGAAAGCAAAATCCATATTAGATATTATGGTGAAGGAATTTAAAGTACTTGGCGAATATAAAAACGCAAAATTATGATAACTGTAGCAAACAGGTTACAAACGGTCGAGGAATACTACTTCTCTAAAAAATTAAGAGAAGTAAATGCCTTAAAAGCAAGTGGGAAACCGATAATAAATCTTGGGATAGGAAGCCCAGATTTAATGCCACCACAACGTGTAGTAGATGCTATTACCGAAAGTTTTAAATACCCAAATGTACACCAATATCAGAGTTATCAAGGTTTGCCAGAATTGCGCGAAGCTATGGGCGCATTTTACAAAGCACAATTTGGTGTAAATGTAGATCCGGCTTCAGAAATTTTGCCTTTAATGGGAAGTAAAGAAGGCATTCTTCATATTTCTATGGCTTTTTTAAATGCTGGGGACGAGGTTTTAATTCCGAATCCAGGATATCCAACCTATGCATCGGTTACTAAATTAGTTGAAGCGAAAGCGGTGACTTACGATTTAGATGAAACCAACGGGTGGTTACCAGATTTAGATGCTTTAGAGCAAACAGATTTAAGTAAAGTAAAAGTGATGTGGGTTAATTATCCGCATATGCCAACGGGTGCAAATGCCACCGAAGCCTTATACCAAGATTTGGTTGCTTTTGCCAAGCGTAATGATATATTAATTGTTAACGATAACCCATATAGTTTTGTTTTAAACAACAATCCTAGAAGTATTTTAAGTGTTCCAGGAGCAAAAGATGTATGTGTAGAGCTTAATTCGTTAAGCAAAACATTTAACATGGCAGGTTGGCGCGTTGGAATGGTTTTAGGAAATGCAGAACATTTAGGCGCTATTTTAAAAGTTAAAAGTAATATGGATTCTGGAATGTTTTACGGCATACAGAAAGGTGCTATTGAAGCTTTAAAAAGTACAGACGAATGGTTTAAAAACCTAAATGTGGCTTATGAAAAACGACGTAAACTGGTTTGGGAACTTGCAGATTTATTAGGTTGTACTTACGACGAGAGTACCACAGGTTTATTTGTATGGTCTAAATTACCAGCGGGTGTAGATGCCGAATCGTTTATTGATAAAATCTTATATGATAATTCAATTTTCATCACTCCAGGAATCATTTTTGGAAGTCAAGGTAAAGGCTATATTCGTTTTTCGTTATGTGCATCAGAAGAGCAATTACAAGAAGCAATTACCCGAATTAGAACTCAAAACTAAATACTTATGGATAATATAGTAGTAATAGGTATTGGTCTAATTGGTGGGAGTATGGTAAAAGACCTTAAAAAGGTGCATCCAGAAACTAAGATAATTGGTGTAGATAAAAATCCCGATCATGTTAATCAAGCTTTAGTAAGCGGTTTAATAGATGAAAAAGGAACGTTAGATGCTGTTAAAAATGCAGACCTCGTTATTTTATCTATTCCTGTAGATGCGTCGGTAGAATTACTTCCAAAGATTTTAGATTTAGTGTCTGACGATACTTTGGTAATAGATGTCGGGTCTACCAAACTAGATGTTTGTCATAAGGTAGAACATCATATAAATAGAAGAAATTATTTATCGTGTCATCCTATTGCGGGAACAGAATTTTCAGGACCTCAAGCCGCGATTAATGGTTTGTTTAAAGACAAAACAAACATTATTTGCGAAGTCGAGAAAACAGCATTTAAATTGCAAGAACGTGCTTTACGTGTGTTTTCAGATTTAGGTATGCGTATTCGATATATGAATCCAGAATCGCACGATAAACATATAGCCTATGTGTCGCACTTATCGCATATTAGCTCCTTTATGTTAGGGAAAACGGTAATCGATAAAGAACGTAACGAACGTGATATTTTTGATATGGCGGGGAGTGGATTTGCATCGACAGTGCGTTTAGCAAAAAGTTCACCAAATATGTGGACACCCATTTTTAAACAAAACAAAACTAATGTTATTGAGACATTAGATGAATATATTAACAACCTTAATCAATTTAAAATTTTATTAGAGAAAGATGACTTTGAAGCTATTTTTAACGAGATGAGAAACACAAATCGCATTAAAGATATTTTAAAAGGAATTGCTTAAAAAGTAGTAACATTATGGAAAACAAGAAAGAATTAAGAACCTGGTTAGACGATTTAAAATTAGATCACCCATTAGTAATCGCAGGTCCTTGTAGCGCAGAAACAGAAGAGCAAGTATTAAAAATTGCAAATGAGTTAAAAGATACAGATGTAAGCTATTTTAGAGCAGGAATTTGGAAGCCAAGAACTAGACCAGGAATGTTCGAAGGAGTTGGTGCTTTAGGTTTAAAATGGTTACAACGTGTTAAGGCAGAAACAGGAATGAAAATTGCTACCGAAGTAGCAAATGCAGCACACGTAAAATTAGCTTTAGAACACGACGTAGATTTATTATGGATTGGAGCGCGTTCTACAGTTAGCCCATTTATCGTTCAAGAAATTGCAGATGCATTAGAAGGAACAGATAAAATTGTATTGATTAAAAACCCAGTAAACCCAGATTTAGCATTGTGGTTAGGTGCTGTAGAGCGTTTAGCAACAGCTAACATTAAAAATTTAGGGGTTATTCATAGAGGGTTTTCAACTTACGAGAAAACAAAATATAGAAACAATCCAGAATGGCAATTAGCGATTGAATTACAATCTAAATTCCCAGATTTACCAATAATTAACGACCCATCACATATTACAGGAAAACGTGATATGATTTTTGATGTTTGTCAAACGGCTTTAGATTTAAACTTTGACGGTTTAATGATTGAAACACATTACGATCCGGACAATGCTTGGAGTGATGCGGCACAGCAAGTAACACCTTCTGTTCTTGTTCAGATTATGAAAGATCTTAAAATTAGAAAAGAAACAGATTCTGAAGCAGATTATTTAACAGCTTTAAGTAATTTAAGAGCTAAAATTGATATCATCGATAATCAAGTTATCGATCTTTTAGGTAAGCGTATGGTTGTTGCAGATGGTATTGGAACATTAAAACGTCAGAAAAACGTATCTGTATTACAGAGTAAGCGTTGGAATGAAATTTTAGGAGCGATGGTATTAGAAGGGCAAGAGCATGGTTTAAGTGAAGAATTTATCTTAAAAATGTTCAAGGCAATTCACCAAGAATCTATCAATCACCAAGAAAAAATAATCAATAAATAAGATTGTATTGTTTATATTATAATCAAAAGGGCTCGCAATTGCGGGCCCTTTTTTAGTCTGTTTTATTTATTTCTTTTAAAAATATAACGCGTTATAAAAATTCCTTGTCCATCGTTTGTTCCTGCATCGCTTTCAACAGCACTGCTTACAAAAGCCAATTCCCAACCTTCTTCAGTCATGGTGTTTATTTTAGAGCTCACTACAGCATCATTAGAAGCGATATTTTGAAAACGAATTCCGGCAACATTATAGAAATTTAAAAGTTTAGTTTCTTCATAATTCTTCACGCGTAAATCCCCGCGATCAGATTTGTTTCTTTTGGATTCCTCAGTAGTTTGTTCAGATGTGAAATCTTTGTAATCACGTTCATCGACAGACGAAATTAAGCGAGATCGTCCTATTCCGTTAGGAACAATAGATTCTACAGATGTAATAATTTTGTATTCCACTTGTGCCGTTACCTCTGTAAAGCACATAAAACAAAACAGAGCAATAAATAATAATCAATTCATAAGTTCAGGGTTAAAAATTAATGAAAACTAACACAATTGTTTTTGTACTAATTAAATTATTTTTTAGTCTTCAATTTTTGTGGCATCTTTGTAGTTCATGACAGGAACAGTATATAAATCAACAGGGAGCTGGTACACCGTAAAAACACCAAACGGTGAGACTTACGACTGCCGTATAAAAGGGAAATTTAGACTTAAAGGTATTAAGAGTACCAATCCAATATCTGTTGGAGATTTGGTCGATTTTGAGATAGAAACTCTGGATAATGTTACTACAGGAGTGATTCATCACATTCACGATCGTAAGAACTATATTGTTCGTAAATCTGTAAATCTTTCTAAGCAAACACATATTATAGCATCTAATATCGATCAGGTGTTTTTATTAATAACTATTAATAATCCGCCTACGCTTACCAGTTTTATAGATCGTTTTCTAGTCACTGCCGAAGCTTATGCTATTAAAACTGTTTTGCTTTTTAACAAAATAGATGTTTACGACGAGAAAACTATTCTAGAAGTACGTTATTTAGCATCTGTGTATCGGGCAATAGGTTATGAATGTATTGGGATTTCTGCCGAAACAGGTAAGAATTTAGACAAAGTAAAAGCATTAATGCTAGGTAAAGTTAGCATGTTTGCTGGGCACTCTGGAGTAGGGAAATCTACACTGGTAAACGCTTTAGAACCTACTTTAGATTTAAAGACAAAAGCGATTTCTTCGCAACATATGCAAGGGCAACATACTACGACATTTGCAGAGATGTTCGACTTAAGTTTCGATGCTAGAATTATAGACACGCCAGGAATTAAAGGTTTTGGTGTTGTAGATATGGAAAAGGTAGAAATAGGAGATTATTTTCCTGAATTTTTTGCCTTAAAACAAGATTGTAAATTTAATAACTGCCTGCATATAGAAGAGCCAAAATGTGCTGTAAAGGATGCCTTAGATCGTGACGAGATTTCTTTTTCTCGCTACAGAAGTTATGTGCAAATTGTAGAAGGCGAAGAAGAACATTATCGAACCGATATTTGGGATAAAGATCAAGAAGGATTTTAATGAAAGCAGTAATTCAACGTGTATCACAAGCTAGCGTCACAATTGCGGGCGATAAAGTCGCGAATATATCTAACGGACTTTTAGTTTTATTAGGAATTGTAGCCGAAGATACTCAAGAAGACATTGCATGGTTGTCTAAAAAAATAGCGAATCTGCGCATTTTTGAAGATGAAGCTGGTGTGATGAATACATCTTTAATCACCAGTGAAGGAGACGCTATTGTGGTGAGTCAGTTTACACTGTATGCGTCTACAAAAAAAGGTAACAGACCAAGTTATATTAAAGCCGCAAAACCAGATATCGCTATTCCATTATACGAAGCTTTTGTGGTACAATTAGAAACCGACCTCGGGAAATCCGTGCAAACTGGTGAGTTTGGTGCAGATATGAAAGTAGAATTAATTAACGACGGTCCAGTTACTATTATTATTGATTCTAAAAACAAGGAATAAATAGGATTTAGGTAGATTTTATTAATAAATAATGTTAAATTTATTAAGCCCAAATTTGCCAAATTATGTTAATTAAATACATGTTAAGCCTTTTTTTTATAGGTCTAACAGCATCACTACCTGCACAATCTAGTTTTAGCGCTAATCCTATATTAAAAGCAACCTTAGCAAAAAATGCAAATGTATTAGTTAAAACAAACGCTGTAGAAATACATATACTTAACTATAACAAGATGGTGATTAAAACCCATCGCACAGTCACGATCTATAACGCGTCTGGAGATAGCAAAGCTTATGCCTACGAACCTTACGATAGCTCTACAAAAATAAAAACATTAGAAGCGACAGTTTATGACGCTTCTGGCAATAAAGTGAAACGTTATAAGGAAAAAGATTTTAACGATGCTGCGCGTGCCGATGGCATTTCTATTTATAACGACGATCGCATAAAGTATTTAGAACACCAATCGGTTTCTTATCCATATACCATAGATTATATTTCGGAAGTAGAACATTCCATGACTGCATTTCTTCCTTCGTGGTCGCCTTTAGAAGCCTATTATACTAGTGTTTTACATACATCTTATCAAATTATAAACGATACCGATGTGCCTTTAGCTTTAAAAGAAGAACATTTTAATGGGTATAATATTACTAAAAAAGGGGACTATCATTTTGTAGCAGAACATTTAAAGGCAATTAAACCAGAAGCGTATAGCCCAGATTTTTATACGTTCGCCCCGCGCTTAAAAGTTGCTATGCAAACCTTCGATATGAAAGGTGTTCAGGGCATAAATACCAATTGGCAAGATTTTGGTGCCTGGGTTTACGAAAGCTTGCTTGCCGATACACAAGAACTTCCGGAAGGTGTAATTACCACCATAAAAGCATTAACAGCAGAAGCATCTACCAACGAAGAAAAAGCTAGAATTGTGTATGATTATCTTCAAAAGAAAGCCAGATACATTAGTGTGCAAGTAGGAATTGGTGGTTGGAAACCTATGTTGGCTAAAGATGTAGATCGATTGAGTTATGGCGATTGTAAAGCGCTTTCAAATTATACACATGCGTTGTTAAATGTAGTGGGAGTGCCGTCTTATTATGCTTTAATTTATGGAGGTGAAGAGATTAAAAATATAGATAAGGATTTTTCAAGCACGCAAGGTAATCATGCGGTATTAACCATTCCTTCAGAAGATGGATATGTTTGGTTAGAATGTACGAGTCAGAAAACACCGTTTGGATATATTGCTAATTTTACAGACGATAGAGATGCGTTAATTATAACTCCAGAGGGTGGTAAAATTGTGCATACTAAGATTTATAAAACCGAAGAAAATCTATTACACACTTCAGCTAACATTCAATTACATAATGATGGAAGTTTTGACGCTGATGTTGAGGTCAAATCCTACGGAACCCAATATCGTGGAGCTCGCGGTTTGGAAGAGGATACAGAGAAAAATCAGAAATTAAGATTTAAAGATAATTGGGATCATATTAATGATTTAGAGATTAAGGATGTCGCTTACTCTAACAATAAGCGAGATATTGAGTTTACAGAGAACGTATCGGTTTCGGCGCGAAATTATGGGTCCAAATCGGGTAAAAGATTGTTGTTAGCACCTAATGTGTTTAATAAATTGGTTCATGTTCCGCCAAGATACACTAACCGCACCATGCCTATTCAAATAGAGCGTGGTTTTATAGACACAGATTCCTATCAAATTCATCTAGAAGACGGATTGGCCGTTGAAGCGCTACAGAAAGATGTGGCTCTAGAAACAAAATTTGGCTCGTATTATTCATCCATAAAAGAAGAGGAAAACGGTTCTCTAACATATACCCGAAAATTAACCTATAACAAAGGCTTATATCCTAAAGAGGATTACCAGGCGTATAGAGATTTTTGGATCACGGTTTCCAAACTCGATAATGCTAAAATTGTTCTATTAATTAATATTTAAACCCAATGAAATTACTATTTAACCTACTATTTATTTTAAGCCTCCAAGTCTGTTTTGCCCAAGATTACAGATTTGGAAAAGTCTCGGAAGAAGAACTAAAAGAAACTAACAATGCTAAAGATCCAGATGCACATGCCACGATTTTGTATTTAAACGAAGAAGTTAAGTTTAATTACGACAAAGAAATAGGATTTGTAGTCGTTACCGAAGTTCAGAAGCGTATAAAAATTTACGATAAAGAGGGTGTAGATTGGGCCACACAAAGTATACCGTTTTACGATCCCGATAATAATTCTAAAGGAGAGCAAGTAAACGGATTAAAAGGATACACCTACACCTTAGTTAATGGTAAAATTAAAGATGAGAAATTAGATAGGGATAATATATTCGAAGAAGCAACCAATAAGTATTGGAAACAAATTAAGTTTACAATGCCTAACATTTCAGATGGGTGTATTGTAGAGTTTCAGTACCGAAAGGAATCGCCGTATTTAAGTATAGACGATCAAGTATATCAATACGATATTCCTGTTAAAAAATTAGAAACCAAAGTTAGTATTCCAGAATATTTTTACTTTAATCAGCACCTAAATCCAAAGGCTACATATGTGCCTATTGTTAAGCAAAATAAAGTTAATAGAATAGAAAACGTAACCAGTAAGAGCAGAGTTACAGAAGGCGCTGGTTTTACCCAAGTTACAAAATCATCTTTCGATACCTCTCAATGGGAATTTAACGAAACCGTTTATCAGGCTAGTTTAGTAGATATTCCTGCCTTAAAAACGGAAGTTTTTGTAGACAATATAGATGTGTACCGTTCTAAAGTAGACTGGGAGTATGCCATGTATAAAGGTCCGAATGGCGATATTAAAAAATATTCAACAGATTGGGAAAGTGTAACCAAAACCATTTACGATCACGAAGATTTTGGCGGACAATTATCTAAATCGGGATACTTTGAAGACGATATCGATGCGCTTTTGGCTGATGTTAAAAATCAGACCGATCGTATTAATCTCATTTATAATTTTGTAAAATCTAAAGTTGCTTGGAACGAGTACTATGGCGATTATGCAGAAAAGGGTGTTAGAAAAGCGTATAAAGACGGTATGGGAAATGTTGCCGATATAAATTTAATGCTTACCGCCATGTTACGTTATGCTGGAATATCTGCAAATCCGGTGTTAGTGAGTACTAAAAGTCATGGAATCCCATTGTTCCCTACACGTAATGGTTTTAATTATGTAATTACAGCTGTAGAACTACAAGATAAATTAATATTACTAGATGCGACCTACAAATACGCAATGCCCAATGTATTGCCGTCACGCGCACTAAACTGGCAAGGACGTATTGTAAGAGAACACGGAAGTTCGGCTTGGGTTAATTTAATGAATCAATTAAAGGCCGAAGAACTTTGTACTTTACAAGTTAAGCTTAAAACAGATTTAAGCGCAGAAGGGCGTGTTATGGTAAGATTAACCAATGCAAATGTTATGAACTTTAGAAGTATGTATGAAAGTATGGGAGACGATGAACGCCTTAGAGATTTGGAATTGAATAAAGGTGAAATAGAGATTTCAAATTATATAATAAAAGATGAAGACGATCTTAATAAATCTATTATTCAGTATTCTTATGAGTATAATTTAGAAAGTGCAGCAGAACAAATTGGCGATCAGATTTATGTATCACCTATGTTGTTTTTTACAGAAACAGAAAATGTATTTAAACAAGAAGAACGTTTATTTCCTATCGAATTTAAGCATCCCAAAAAATACAGTTATAATATTGCGTTTATGATTCCTGAAGGCTACAAACTAGAAACTGTTCCAGAAAGTGTTAAAGTACAATTTAATGGAGGGCAAGGCGATTTTAGTTATTTATCTACCAATAATGAAAATATGGTTGTGTTTAAAGTAAATTATAGTTTTAACAATACCTTTGTTCTTACTAACGATTACGAACAGTTTAAATCTTTTTTTGGGATGATGATTAATAAGGAATCTGAAAAAATGGTGTTAACCAAAATATAGTCCTAAAAGAATAGAATAAGTCCTGCTTTTTTAAGAATAAAATAAATAAAATAGTAGTTTTACGCAGGAAAGTAAACAAGTTGTCAAGTCTTTATCTGTTTTTTAAGTTACATATTTGACAACTTTACATAAACTCTTACAAATGAATATTGAAGATGCACAATTAGCCGTAGATTCTTGGATTAAAGAACATGGTGTTCGCTATTTTAACGAGCTTACTAATATGGCACAACTTACCGAAGAGGTAGGAGAAGTGGCAAGAATTATTGCTAGACGTTATGGCGAACAAAGTGAAAAAGAAAGCGATAAAAATAAAGATCTTGGCGAGGAGTTAGCCGATGTTGTTTTTGTAGTGCTTTGTTTAGCAAATCAAACAGGAGTTAACCTGCAAGAGGCGTTCGATAAGAAATTAGACTTAAAAACCAAGCGCGATCACGACAGGCATCACAATAATAAAAAATTAAAATAGTATATAATGAATATTAGTTTAGAGCAGTCTGAAATTATACAAGAACCATTACAAGTTACCATTACAGGTTCTAAAAGTGAATCGAATCGCTTACTCGTTTTACAGGCTTTATTTCCAAATATTTCTTTAGAGAACATTTCAAATTCAGACGACTCAGATGTCATGCAAATGGCGTTAAAGTCTACAGACAATGTTATCGATATTCATCATGCAGGTACAACCATGCGTTTTCTTACGGCTTACTTTTCTAGTCAAGCAGGGAAATCGGTAACGCTAACAGGATCGAAACGTATGAAAGAGCGTCCGATTAAAATTTTAGTTGATGCCTTACGTGATCTTGGAGCAGATATTACTTATGTTGAAAACGAGGGGTTTCCTCCTATAAAAATTTCAGGTAAAAAAATTACTCAAAATCAAGTAACGCTTAAAGCGAATGTGAGTAGCCAGTATATTTCTGCATTAATGTTAATTGGATCCTCTTTAGAAAATGGTTTAAAATTAACTTTAGATGGTGAAATTACTTCTGTACCTTATATAAAAATGACATTGAATTTATTACATCAATTAGGTATTGATGCAGCATTTGAAGGTCAGATTATTACGGTGAAACCCAAAACAGATGCGGTAGACAAACAAACTCTAATCGTAGAAAGTGATTGGTCTTCGGCATCATATTTCTATAGTATTGTAGCTTTAAGTCCTGTGGGAACTTTAATTACCTTGTCGTCGTATAAAGAAACGTCGTTACAAGGCGATTCTGTTTTAGCATCTATTTACAATCAATTTGGTGTAGAAACGACGTTTAAGGACAATGCGATTTCAATTCATAAAGTGGAAGAAGTATCTAAAGACACTCTGATTACACTCGATTTAGTGAATGCTCCAGATATTGCTCAAACTATTGCAGTCACTTGTTTCGGATTGGGAATAGCGTGCGATTTATCAGGATTGCATACGCTTAAAATTAAAGAAACCGATCGTTTAGAAGCTTTAAAAACAGAGATTGAAAAACTAGGCGGACAAGTATATGTTACCGATAAAACACTTGTGTTAGAACCTTCGGGGACCATAAATGAAAATGTAGCGATCGATACCTATAACGATCATAGAATGGCTATGGCATTTGCTCCTTTAGCACTTTGTACGAAATTACGCGTAAATGATGCCGAAGTGGTTTCAAAATCTTTTCCAGAATTTTGGAGTGATTTAGAAAAAATAGGCTTCAAAATTATCAATAACTAAAATTATTCAAAAATAAAGTCTGTTTTGAGAAGTATTTTGCGATTAAATCAATAATAAATAGCGATTTACTTGACAAGGCCTATCTTCAGATTGTATATTTGCCGTTCCTTATAACGATATTATGAAATTAGAAGTATTCTAACAGCCATAATATTTAAAAATAAAATATCAGAACATGAAATTATCACATTTTAATTTTACTCTACCAGACGAATTATTAGCAGAAGACCCTAGCGAAAATAGAGATGAGTCACGTCTAATGGTTTTGGATAGAAAAAATCAAACTATTGAACACAAACAGTTTAAAGACATTATTAATTATTTTGATGAGGATGATGTGATGATTCTTAACGATACGAAAGTATTTCCAGCTCGTTTATTTGGAAACAAAGAAAAAACTGGAGCGCGTATCGAGGTGTTTTTATTAAGAGAATTAAACGAAGAACAACGTCTTTGGGATGTTTTAGTAGATCCAGCACGTAAAATAAGAATCGGAAACAAATTATATTTTGGAGACGATGATACTTTAGTTGCAGAAGTTATCGATAATACAACATCTAGAGGACGTACATTACGTTTCTTATACGATGGCTCTTACACCGAGTTTAGAAACAAACTTAAAGTATTAGGAGAAACACCACTTCCTAAATATATTCAGCGCGAGGTAAAGCCAGAAGATGAAGAGCGTTACCAAACCATTTATGCTAAAAATGAAGGTGCAGTTGCAGCTCCAACAGCAGGTTTACACTTCTCTAAGCACTTACTTAAACGTTTAGAAATTAAGGGTGTTAAATTTGCAGATGTAACACTACACGTTGGTTTAGGAACATTTAATCCGGTAGAAGTAGAAGATTTATCGAAACATAAAATGGATAGCGAAGAAGCTATTATCGAAGAAAAAGCGGTAAACATTATCAATACAGCAATTAAAGATAAGCGTCGTGTATGTGCCGTAGGTACAACGTCTATGCGCGCTATCGAAAGTTCTGTATCGTCTCACGGTACGTTAAATGAATTTGATGGTTGGACAAATAAATTTATTTTCCCCCCTTACGAATTTAGTATCGCGAATTGTATGATCACAAACTTCCATACGCCAAAATCTACACTTTTAATGATGGTGTCTGCCTTTGCAGGTCACGATTTTATTAAACGTGCTTACGAAGAAGCGATAAAAGAAGGTTATAAATTTTATAGCTATGGTGATGCGATGTTAATTATCTAACTTATAGCAAATCAAAATATTTAAAAGCCTTGTTCATCAAGGCTTTTTTTATAGCATTAAAAGTCTAAATAGACTAAATATGCTAATTTCAATTTAATTACTTTTGCAGTATTATGGCAAACAAGAAAAAGGACGTTCGGGCATTAACTAAAGATCAACTTCGAGATTTTTTCGAATCTCAAGGCGATAAAGCATTTCGTGGAAACCAAGTGTATGAATGGTTATGGAGTAAAGGCGCTCATAGTTTCGACGATATGACTAACATCTCGAAAGAGACCCGACAAATGTTAGAGGATAATTTTGTAATTAACCACATAAAGGTAGATACCATGCAACGTAGTAGCGATGGTACAGTTAAAAATGCGGTTCAGTTGCACGATGGGTTAGTTGTCGAGTCTGTTTTAATTCCTGCTAAAACCAGAACTACCGCTTGTGTCTCTAGTCAGGTGGGATGTAGTTTAGATTGTCTGTTTTGCGCTACTTCGCGTTTAAAACGTATGCGTAATTTAAATCCAGACGAAATTTACGACCAAGTAGTTGCTATAGATAATCAGAGTAGATTGTATCAAGACCGACCACTAAGTAATATTGTGTTTATGGGGATGGGAGAACCACTTATGAACTATAATAACGTAATTAAGGCTATTGATAAGATTACAGATGTAGAAGGTTTGGGGATGTCTCCAAGACGTATTACGGTGTCTACTTCTGGTGTGCCAAAAATGATTAAAAAAATGGCAGACGACGAGGTTAAGTTTAAACTTGCGGTGTCTCTGCATTCTGCAATCGATGAGGTTAGAACCTCAATTATGCCGTTTAACGCAACCTTCCCTTTAGCCGATTTACGTGAAGCCTTAGAATATTGGTACAGTAAAACCAAAAGTCGAATTACTTACGAATATGTAATTTGGAAAGGAATTAACGACAAAAGAAAAGATGTCGATGCGCTTGTTCAGTTTTGTAAATTTGCTCCGAGTAAAGTCAATTTAATAGAATATAATCCTATTGACGACGGACAATTTCAACAAGCTCCAGACGATGCTATAAATATGTACGTAAAAGTACTCGAAGCAAACAACATTACGGTAACCATTAGACGTTCTAGAGGTAAAGATATCGATGCTGCTTGCGGGCAATTGGCGAATAAAAGCTAATTATAGCGCCAGATTTAAATACGTTAATGCACATTTTAAATGTAGTTTATAACATTCATTTTTATTAGGTTTGTATAGATTACTAATCCCTAAGATTTCTAGTTGAAAATAGTAGAGCAAATAAAGCAACCCATCGCTTACGAAATGGAACTTTTCGAACAAAAGTTCTTACTTTCTATGTCTTCGAAAGTCGCTTTACTAAATAGAATTACCCACTATATTGTAAATAGAAAAGGGAAACAAATGCGACCTATGTTCGTGTTTTTAGTCTCTAAAATGGTGTCTAATGGTGAGGTTAGCGAGCGTACCTATAGAGGTGCTTCGGTTATCGAACTTATACATACCGCCACTTTAGTACACGACGATGTGGTGGACGATAGTAATAGGCGTCGCGGTTTCTTCTCTGTAAATGCACTTTGGAAAAATAAAATTGCCGTTCTTGTTGGCGATTATTTACTATCTAAAGGATTATTATTGTCTATAGATAATAACGATTTCGATTTACTTAAAATTATCTCTATTGCCGTTCGTGAAATGAGCGAAGGCGAATTACTTCAAATAGAGAAAGCACGACGGTTAGATATTACAGAAGATATTTATTACGAAATTATCCGTCAGAAAACGGCAACTTTAATCGCTGCATGTTGCAGTTTAGGTGCGGCTTCGGTTAAACCAGAATCTACTCATGTAGAAACCATGCGCAAATTTGGAGAGCTTATTGGAATGGCTTTTCAAATTAAAGATGATTTATTCGACTACGGTCAAGAAAAAATAGGTAAGCCTACAGGAATAGATATTAAAGAGCAAAAAATGACACTTCCCCTAATTCATGTGCTCAATAAAGTCTCTAAAAAAGACAGTAAATGGTTAATTAATTCTATTAAAAACCATAACAAAGATGCTAAACGCGTAAAAGAAGTGATTGCTTTTGTAAAGGAGCAGGGCGGACTGGATTATGCCGTAACCAAAATGAAAGCATTTCAGGAAGAAGCTTTAAAAATGTTAGAACCTTATCCGGAATCGGCTTACAAATCATCATTGATTTTAATGGTGAATTATGTCATCGAAAGAAAAAAATAAAATCTTCAGGCAACCTTTTACTTTGTTTTTGCGTCTTTATAAATAGAAGACCAAATGAAACCGCTTTTGAAAGTCATTCAGTTGCATAAAAACCAAAATCAGCTTATAAAACAAGCGCGTCAAAACAACCGTGAAGCTCAGCAAACGTTGTATAGTAGTCATGCGCCCAAAATGCTTAGTGTTTGCAGGTATTACATTAAAGATGTACACTATGCCGAAGAAGTGATGCTGAATGGTTTCTATAAAGTATTTACACAATTACATACGTTTCAAGACAAAGGATCTTTTGAGGGGTGGATTCGAAGAATTATGGTTCGGGAGTCTATTTCATTTTTAAGACAAAAAAAGCAAATCGTTTTTGCCGAAGTTGAACAAGAAGCAGGAGATGTTTCTCCGTTATCTAGCGACGATAATTTTGCAGTTGAAGATATTCAGATGCTTATAGATAGCTTGCCCGAAGGTTATAAAATGGTGTTTGTTATGTACGCTATAGAAGGTTATAAACATCATGAAATTGCCGAACTACTAAACATTTCAGAAGGGACTTCTAAATCGCAATTGTATAAAGCAAGGCAGTTGCTTCAACAGCAGGTAAATGCACTAAATTCCGATAGTTATGGCATCAAATAATTTCGAAAATAAAATAAAAGCGTCTCTAGAAGAACGCCGTTTACAGCCCGCTTCTAATGCGTGGGACAAATTGCAATCTCAATTAGATACTCAGCAAAAAACACCTGTGTTTAAATCGTATTGGTTTATGGCCATTGCAGCGAGTTTTATAGGTGTGCTATTACTTAGTACATGGATGTTTAAGTCTAATTCCGATCCAGATTTACAAGTCGTAGAGGTAGAAATTCCTACTGAAAATATAAAAGTGGTCATAGATTCTTCTGCGTCAAGTTTAGACAACATTATTGTTTCGATTCCAAAAGATGAAGTTTTAAAAACTTCAAAACAAATTAGTATTCCTAAAACTGTTTTTTCAAATACAAGCAAAAAGCATACTCCCGTAGTACTAGAAAGTTCAGATACTAAGGAGGAATTGAAAACATCAGAAATATTAAATTCTACACCAGGAAAAGCGTTGTCCAACGCTGCTTTAGCGCTGGAAGAACAAGCCGTTAGTAACGATTATATCGAAGACTTATTACAACAAGCGGAACAGCAAATTAGTTCTGAAAACGCATTAAAAGAGAGTCAGCGCACAGTCGATTCGAAAGCGCTTTTAGAAAATGTAGAAAACGATATCGAGCATAGTTTTAGAGATAAAGTTTTCGAGGCCGTAAAATCAGGATTTGTAAAGGTTAAAACCGCTGTTGTAGAACGCAACGATTAACAAATTTCATCAAAATCAATCATCATTAATCAAAAAACGAATAGTATGAACACCATTACCAAATTAACAATTACACTCATTTTAATTTTAGTCTCTCAACTTAGTGTTGCTCAGGATACAGAGGTGAAAGATTCTTTGAATACGGAGCGTATTCAAGTTTTGAAAACTCAAAAAGAGGCGATTAGAAACGAGGAAAAAGAGCTGTTGAGGCAAGAAGTTGAGGCTATTAACAATAAAGTTGATGCGGCTTATATTACTATGGAGGAAGGCGAAATCTTAAAGAAAGAAGTTGCTAAAAAACGTGCTTTGAACATAGAGAGCCGTGTGGCTATAATCGATAATAAAATTGATTTGCTAGAGCGTAATACTGCTCAAGGCGGTTATGTACTTATACTTGGTAAGAATTATAAAAGTGATTTATCCGGAGATCAGAACGCTATTTATTTAGGTAAAAGAAAGGTTAAACCTACTCCTGTATTTGATAGGCGAACCACAAGCGATTTGGTTTTTGCAATCGGGTTTAATAATGCACTAATTGAAGGTGAAAGTTTAAACGATTCGCCCTATAAACTTGGTGGTTCTGGCTTTGTAGAGCTAGGTTGGGCTTGGAAAACACGCGTGTTCGAAAACTCTAATGCTATGCGATTAAAATACGGATTCTCGTTACAATGGAATAAACTAGATATTAAGGATAATATGTATTTTAGAGAAGATGGCGATCAGGTTGTTTTTGAAGAATTTCCTTTTGAGGTGAGAAAATCAAAATTTAGAACAACGAATTTAGTATTTCCCGTTCATTTTGAATTTGGTCCATCTAAGAAAATTGAAAAGAAAGATTATTTTAGATATTCGACCCACAAAAAATTTAAATTCGGAATTGGTGGCTACGGAGGATTTAATATTTCATCACTTCAAAAAGTTAAATATAAGGAAGATGGAAATAATCAAAAAAAGAAATATAAAGATTACGATGCAGTAAACAGTTTTGTGTACGGGATTAGTAGTTATGTGTCCTTAGGGAGTGTAGGGTTATATGCTAAATACGATTTGTCTCCTATATTTAAAAATCAAGCCTTCGACCAGAATAATATATCTGTAGGTTTACGGTTCGATATGGATTAAACAAAAATTAAAAAGGCTTCAAAATTAATTGAAGCCTTTTTTGCTATTAATACAATTAGGGAGCACTATTAGTGAGTAGCTTTTTTAAAGGCATTTTCGCCACCTACTATTGGTAATTTTAATGATGTTTCGTTTAAGTCTATAGTTAATTCTGTTCCTGCTTTAGGTAGAATTGTATGCTGATTATCACTAGAGAAAATCATAAGACCAATTTGTTGTCCTTTTTTAATTACTTGATCATCTGGTTGAAGATCGAATGTTAGGTTGTAAAATTCACCAGGAACTAAAGGTTCACTCGTTCTAATAGATTTAGAATTTTGAGGATCTGCCCAACCACGAGTAATTATGTTATCTGTAATAGGAGCTTTTTTATCTGTATTCCAAGGTAAAGACACCAACCAAACAGATAAATTTGCAGCAGGTTTACTACTTGCTAATTTTATACTCATTTCAGCTAATCCTGAGATGTGGACATCTTTCTTGAATTTTGGTGTTACATATAATAATCTATGTGCAGATGCTGGTAAAGCAGCTAAAGAATCTCCAGAAAAACTGGCATCGTCAATTAAGATTTCTTGAGCATTTTTTCCTGGATTTTTTGTACTTAATGCTCCTGCTTTATTACCTCCAGCTTGTAAATGCAATGTTACCATTTTAGCTTCTGGGTTTGGGTAATCGGCATAAGCGGTAGGATTACTTTTATCATCATATTCTCTCACAATCCATGCTTTAGGATCATTTTCTACACCATTATCAATATCGTATAAAAAGTGAGTAAACCAACGGTTCATCATAGACACAGGAGGTGGTCCACCGTGCCCGTTTTGGTGATAGTATAGTTGTGCAGGAAGCCCTTTCGCTTTAACTGCTTGGTAGATACGGTTACTGTGTTCTGGCATAACATTCCAGTCGTTAAAACCGTGAGACATTAAAAGTGCCGCTTTCATCGGTCCTAAATCGTGTATGTAATCTCTACCAGCCCAGAAATCATTATAATCTCCAGTCTTTCTATCCATACCATTTTTCATTTCGGTATCACGAATCATTCTGTTTCCATAGGCTTTAGAAGCATCATCTCCAGCACTATGTATATAATCGTATAATACATCGATATCTTCTCCTAAATATCCACCTGGAGAACGCACTAAACCATTCGATCTATAGTAGTGGTAATACGATGTGTTTGGTGCTACCGGGATAATGGCTTTTAATCCGTCTACACCAGTTGTTGCTGCTGCTAAAGGAATCGTTCCGTTGTAAGACGTACCTGTCATACCTACTTTTCCTGTAGACCAAAATGCTTCAACAGTTTCGTTACCATCAGGAGTGGTATATCCTTTTGCACGACCGTTTAACCAATCGATAACCGCTTTTGGAGCTAGAGATTCGTTATCGCCACCAACTGTTGGAGAACCTTGAGATAATCCTGTTCCAGGAGACGAAGAGTGTACTACAATATAGCCACGTGGCACCCACGTTTTTACTTGAGAATTTGAAATTATAGGACGTTTTCCTTTACGAATGACGTTTGAATGTACACGTGGTTTTTCTTCGGCACCAATTTCATGATTTACATCCCAAAATAAACCAGGGACATCTGTAGCGACACCTGCGTAATACGGACTAGATTCGTAAATTATAGGAAGTTTTAAACCTTCGGTTTCTGTTTGTTTAGGACGTGTAACATCAACATGCATACGGTCCGGTTTACCATCCCCATCGGTGTCGAATTCAGTCTCTACCCAAAGATCATGGCGAATCCATTCTTTTGGGTTATTAAATGCGTCTACAATTTGAGCTTCACCGTCTTTAAAAACTGGCCCTGCTTTTTCTTGTGCAGAAACCGAGCTCACAGCTGTTAAAATAAATGAAACTAAAAGAAAATTAAGATAACGATTTTTCATTCTTAGATATTAGTAAAATTAAGCGACTAAGTTAATCATTTGATATAATCCAATATGTGAAATTTTTACCAAAATACTATACTATTATAATATTGCACATTACGATTTTAGTGTTTAAATTCTAAAATTTTGTATTTTTCTGTTAGAATTAGAGCACGATTTTATTAGAAAAAGAGCTTAGTAGCTCATTCTAAGTAAGAAATAATAATTTAATTTTTATGACAGGATTAAGCAGAGTATCCTAATTACTTTTAAATATCTTTGCATCATAATTTTCATCATTTAAAACCCAATTGCATTGATTTCAAAATCTTCCATAGACACTGTATTTGAAGCTTCCCGACTAGAAGAAGTTATTGGCGATTTTGTGCAGCTAAAAAAGGCAGGTAGTAATTATAAAGGTTTGAGTCCGTTTAGTGACGAGCGTTCTCCAAGTTTTGTGGTCTCTCCAGTAAAGCAAATTTGGAAAGATTTTTCTAGTGGCAAAGGTGGGAACGTTGTGGCTTTCTTAATGGAACACGAGCATTTTACCTATCCTGAAGCTATTAAGTATTTAGCTAAAAAATACGGGATAGAAATTGAAGAAACCGAGCAAACTAACGAAGAAAAAGAAAAACAAGATACACGCGAAAGTTTGTATTTGGTTAGTGAGTTTGCCAATACCCATTTTCAGAAAGTTATGCATAAAACCGATGCTGGTCAGGCTATTGGTTTAAGTTATTTTAAAGAACGTGGGTTTACTCCAGAAACGATTAAGGCATTTGGTTTAGGGTATTCGTTAGACGAGTGGCAGGGGTTTTCGGACGAGGCTTTAAAAAAAGGTTATAAGTTAGAATTTTTAGAAAAAACAGGACTAACTATCGTAAAAGGGGAGAAATACTTCGACCGCTTTAAAGGTCGTGTTATGTTCCCTATTCAGAGTATGAGTGGGCGCGTTTTAGGATTTGGTGGACGTATTTTAACCAATGATAAGAAGGCTGCTAAGTACATGAACTCACCAGAAAGTGAGATTTATTATAAAAGTAAAGTGCTTTACGGAATTTATCACGCCAAGCAAAGTATTGCCAAAGAGGATAATTGTTTTTTAGTCGAAGGATATACCGATGTGATTCAGTTTCATCAAACGGGGATTACTAACGTAGTGTCTTCTTCTGGAACGGCTTTAACTCCAGAACAGATTCGATTAATAAATAGATTAACAAAAAATATTACGGTATTGTTCGATGGCGATGCTGCAGGAATGCGTGCTTCCATTCGTGGGATAGATTTAATTCTAGAACAAGGGATGAATGTACGTGTGTGTACCTTCCCGCAGGGGGAAGATCCTGACAGTTTTGCAAGACAGAATACCGAAGAAGAACTGCGCGCTTACCTAGAAGAAAATGCTAAAGATTTTATTCAGTTTAAAGCAGGCTTATTGGTTCAGGAAGCAAATAACGATCCGATAAAAAAGGCAGAAACCATTCGAGATATTATACAGAGTATTTCTAAAATTCCAGACCGCATAAAGCAGGAAGTGTATCTGCAAGAATGTGCTAGAATTATGGATATTAGCGAATCTGTGTTGTTTAGTTCTTTAGCCCAAATGGGAAGTAAAGATTCTAAAAAATCATCTGGTGGAAGCAGTAACAGTAGCAACGGTGGTAGTTATGGAGGCGGTGGCTATGGTAGTAGCCAAGAGCCACCTCCAGATTTTTTTGAAGTGATAAGAAATGAAGATCAACCTAATAATAAGGTTGATGTACAATATATCTTAGAACGAAAAATTATTGAAATTCTATTGCTTTATGGAAATAGAGAAGAGGATTTCGAAGATTTAATTTTAAAAGAAAATGAAAAAGGCGACTTAGAATTAGAGCCCGTAGTGCAACAAGCTAAAGTATTCGAGAAAATTTTCTTGGATCTTCAAGAAGATGAAATGCAATTTGGGAACGAGACGTTTAAAACGCTTTATTATGCTATTATTGAAAAATTAAATCTGAATCCAGATTTTGTCTTAGAGCAATTTGTGAATACGGTAGACCAGCATTTGTCTCAAGAAATCACGAGTATACTAATGGAAGACGAAAGACATACATTACACGATTGGGAACGTAACAATATCTTTCCTAAATCGAAAACAGAAAGTGTCGCGCAATTAGTAAGCGAAACTATTTTAAGTTTACGTTGTTTTTTAATTGATCAGAAAGTACTAGAATTTCAACAATCAACTTTAGAAAACAAGCATGATACTAATCGAAATATTCTTGAGGAAGTTAAAGATTATTATGGACTTAAAATGTTGTTGTCTAGAAAGCTAACCCGTGTGTTATGATTCTAATAGCTTTGCTTGGTTAAGCAAATCGACTAAGTTAGAGGCATTCAGCTTTTTCATTAAACGCGCTTTATAGGTGCTTACTGTTTTTTCGTTAATGTCTAATTCTTTTGCGATTTCTTTATTTTTCTTTCCTGTAGAGAGCAGTTTTAAAACTTCAACCTCGCGGGTAGATAATTTTTTATAGAAAGATCCCGTTCTGTTTACACGTTCTCCAAATGCTAAGCGGTGGGTGAGGTCGTTACTTAAATAAATACCACCTTGATTAATTTTAAGGATGGCTTCGCGAAGTGTTAAGATGTTGGCTGTTTTAGAAATATATCCGGAAGCACCAGCTTTAATAGCGCTCATGGCGTAAACGTCTTCTGGATGTGTGCTAAAAATTAAGACTTTTACATTAGGATATTCCTTTTTTAAACGTCTTAAAGCAGTAATTCCATTTAGTTTAGGCAAGTCAATTTCAGAGACTAAAATGTCTATGCTGTTGTTTTTTAGGAAACTAAAAATGGATTCTCCATCGTCTACACCGCCTTCAACTTGGATTACAGGCGATGTTAAAAATAATAATTCTAACCCTTTTCTAATAATAGGGTGATGATCGGCTACCAGCAGTTTAATCATAATTTAGATGTTTTAAATATAAATAAGACTGTTGGGGCAACAGATTCGATTTTGAACCCAGTCACTGTAAATATAAAAAAAGTATTTGTTTAAAGCGGTATTTTATCTCAAATTATTTGGTATTGAGCATATTGGAATCGGATCCATTTTGTGTTTGTTGCTGGTATTATATCGTTTATATATGGTGAAAACTTCTTTTTCTCGTCCCGAAAAATCGTTGGCAGTTTTCCCTTTGTCTGCCATATCCATAGCCCATTCTAATTCTGGATAAGATGCTCCAATTTGGTCCTCGTCACTTCTTGCATCTCCAAATAAACCATCGCTTGGCGCGGCTTCAATTATAGAATTTGGTACATTTAAAACTTTTGCAAGGGCGTAAACTTCAGATTTCATTAAATCGGCTATCGGACTTAAATCTACACCACCATCTCCGTACTTTGTGTAAAAACCTACCCCAAAATCTTCTACTTTATTTCCTGTCCCTGCAACTAATAAGCCTTGTAATCCAGCGTAGTAGTATAAGGTAGACATGCGTAAACGGGCTCTTGTATTTGCTAGTGCCATAGCTACTGTGGCTTCTTCACCTTCTAGAGAGACTTCGGTTTTAAAACTTTCAAAAACAGGAGTTAAATCTACTCGTGTATCACTAACATTGTCAAACCTATCGCTAAGTTGTTTAATGTGTTCTACAGCTCTAGACACATGGCTAGGTGCTTGGTGAATAGGCATTTCTATACATAAAACATCTAAACCTGTAAGGGCACATAATGTAGAGGCTACGGCAGAATCAATCCCGCCGGAAATTCCGATTACAAAACCATTTACTTTGGCATTTACGGCATATTCTTTTAACCAATTAACGATGTGATCTACAATTTTTTCTGTTTGCATTTTTCGAGGATTTAATACAAAGAATCTTACCTTTGCCTAACAAAAATAAACGAAACGTTTAAGTTATAAAAATTAACGGCATCTAGTTTTATATGAAATATCTAAGTTTTTTCCTTTTAGTAATAATCACTGTAGTTTCTTGTAAAAATGATAGTAAAGTAACCGATGAAATTTCAAATATTGAAATGCCGGTAACTATCGAGCGTTTCGACATCAAGTTTTCTCAAGCAACTCCCGACGATTTAGAAGGTTTAAAGACGAATTATCCTTTTATGTTTTCAAAATCGTATCCTGACGCCTTTTGGATGGATAAAATTCAGGATACGTTACAGCAAGAATTATCTGAAGCTGTAATTAAAGCCTATCCATCTTTAGAAGATGTAGAAGCAGAAATTTCTTCATTATTTCAGCATTTAAAATTTTACTACCCAGCGTTTAAAGCGCCACGTGTTATTAGTACCACCTCGTATGTAGATTATCGCAATAAAGTGATCGTTACAGATTCTATAGATTTAATTGCTTTAGATACCTATTTAGGACCAGAACATGAGTTTTATTTAGGCGTGCAAGAATATATTAGAGCAGGATTTCGCAAAGAGCAGATTGTAGTAGATTTAGCCGATGCGTATGCAAATCGGTATCTATTACCCGTTAAAAATAAGACGCTTTTAGATGAAATGATTGCGGGAGGAAAACGTCTATATTTTAAAGATCTTATGATTCCGTTTAAAACCGATGCCGAAAAAATAGAATATACACCAGAGGAATTAAAATGGGCTGAAACTAACGAATCCTATATTTGGCAGTACTTTGTAGAGCGCGAATTATTGTTTAGTACAGATTCAAAATTACCAGGACGTTTTATAAATCCAGCACCATTCTCTAAGTTTTATTTGGCCGAAATCGATAACGAATCGCCACCTAAAATAGGCGTGTATTTAGGCTGGCAAATTGTAAAAGCGTATATGAATAACAATAGCGAAGTATCTTTTAAGGACATGCTAAATATGAGTTCTGAAGATATTTTTAATCATTCAAAATTTAAACCTAGAAAATAATGGCAGTTAATAAATCAACCATAGAATTAACAGTAGAATTAGACGACAACCGTGTTCCAGAAAAATTAAATTGGACAGCAGAGGATGGTGGTATTAAAAATGAAGAGGCTAAAGCGATGATGCTTTCGGTTTGGGATAGTAAAGCTCAAGAGTCGTTGCGTATCGATTTATGGACTAAAGATATGCCTGTAGACGAAATGAAGGTGTTTTTTCATCAAACTTTAGTGGCTATGAGCGATACCTTTAAACGTGCAACTCAAGATGAAAAAATGACGGCAACAATGAAAGATTTTTGCGATTATTTTGCCGAAAAATTGGAAATAAACAAGAAATAATCCTGTACTTACGACATATAAAAAAGCGAAGATATAAATTTATCTTCGCTTTTTTAGTTTCTAAAATCCATACAGAATCCGTTTGCCTCTCTTATGATGGAATGCGTAAACAGTTCTATACGACTTTTACTTAAAGCTATATTTTTAATTTTATATTGCTTAGTTTTCTCTTCAAGAAGTAAACACTAAATTTACATTACAAATCCTAATTTTAAACTCCTTACTATGTTTAAATATATTATTTCTCTTTTCTTTTTTATAACCTGCGATCATTCTAAATCTCAACCAGAAACCTTTACAAAATACCGTTTAAATAAGCCATCGAATGTTTGGGAGATGCCTAAGAAATTGGTTGAGATTTCTGGGATTTCAATTTTAGATTTTCCCGAGATATTAAGTGTTAACGATGAAGAGGGTAAATTATATGCGTATAATTTAAATACAAAAGAAGTAGAAGATAGCTATAAGTTTGGAAAAGATGGGGATTATGAAGATTTAGCCATTCATGGAAACATTGTTTATGTGCTTAAATCTAATGGTACGATTTACCAGATTAAGGATTTTAAAAAGAAACCTAAAGTAGAAAAATATAAAACGTTTTTATCTGAAAAATACGATACCGAAGGTCTCTATTTCGATGAAAAAAATAATAGGTTATTAATCGCTTGTAAAGAAGAAGTAGAAATTGATGGCGACGATAAAAATGTAATATACGAGTTTGATTTACAAACGCATACTTTAAACAAAACTCCGGTATATACTATTTCTAAGGACGATTTTAAATTCGATAATAAGAAACACGATTTTGCTCCGAGTGGTTTAGCAATGCATCCTAAAACCAATACGTTATTTGTTATTTCGTCGGTTGGAAAACTTATGGTTGAAATGAATACCGATGGCGAAATCTTAAATAAATACACTTTAGATTATCCTCACTTTATACAGCCAGAAGGCATCTTTTTTACCGAGAATGGCGATTTGTATATTTCTAATGAAGGCAAGAAAGATCGAGGTAATATTTTAAAATTCGATTATATAGAATAAAAAGAGTCAAGTTTAAATTTTCTTCCGACTAATCTGGAAATCGGTATTTGGGAATTGTAAGTTTTGCTAGTGAGGACAGCGTTCGTTCGATTATTAAAGTGCAATATTTACATTTTAAATGCCTTGTTGAATTGGAGTCTATGAAGCCTTTTAAAAGTTTGCTAACCTTATCTGAAACATTGTTGCTATGTGTAAAAACGAAAAAAGATAGCAGTGATATCGAGCATGAATTAAGTCGTATGGCTTTAACAGAATTGTATTCTCAGTTATCTACAGATCAAGAAAAGAATACGTTTTGGATAAATATTTACAATGCCTATTTTCAGATTTTAGCAGGTCGCGATCATACGCAAGGCAAGCACATCTTTAAGGTTAAAACCATTACAATTGCACGAACGCATTTTAGTTTAGACGATATTGAGCATGGTATTTTAAGAAAATACCGATGGAAAAAGAGTTTAGGATATTTACCAAATCTATTTGTGGCGCCTTTAATTAAAAAATTAGCTGTTCGTGCTGTCGATTATCGTATTCATTTTGCATTAAACTGTGGCGCGAAAAGTTGTCCGCCTATCGCTTTCTACACCTTAGATAAACTAGATCAGCAATTGGACGATGCGATGTATGCTTTTCTATCTTCGGAAACTACAGTTAACAGTGAAACAAAAACCATACAGACCTCAAAGCTGTTGTTCTGGTATCAAGGAGACTTTGGCGGATTAAAAGGTGTACGATATATGTTAAAAACTGTATTGAGCATAGAAAATAATTCCTATGCTCTTAAATATAACAGTTATAGCTGGGAACCTCAGCTAGAGAATTATGTTTAGACTGGTCTAATTATTTTGTAGCACTCAAAGTCTCTAGAATTTTTTCCTCAAAGCCTAATAAAGCACGACGAGCATATTTTACTGTCCTTTTAGATTTAAAATCGTAAGACACTTCTAAGAATTTTTTAGAAGGTGTATCTGGTTGGATTACTAAAGCATCATTCTTTTTATACGTTTCTTGTATTGGAATGTCTTCATAATATGTGAAATATTCTGGATGCGTTACTATACCCAATGTAGAGCAATCGAAAGGAATAAAACCGCGAATACCAAAAAGGTCTTCATTTACTTCCATCCAAGGTTGTACGATATCAAATAACCATTTATCGGCTTCGTTTGTTAAGTCTAAACTCGCTAAATCTACGTTACCAATAAAGGTATAAGAACTTGGCTCGTATCCTGCAAATTCTAAAGGAATATCGGTGTTTAGGAGCGTGGTCATAGATGCGGTGTCAAACTCATAATTATAATCGAAAAGATTAAGTTTTCCGTGTCCTGGATTAAATGGTAAATCTGGAGTTCGTGCGGCACAAATAACAACACGCTCTATTTGCGGAATAATATCCGGATGATTTTTTACTAAAGTCGCAATATTAGTCATTGGCCCGAGCGCTAATATGGTCAGTTTTTCCTTTTTTAAAGCTTGGTATAGCGCTCTGGTGGCATCGTTTTCGGTTCCTAAATCGTTAGCCAAATTAGAACCCTTATATACTGGGATGTCTTCGCCTTTATTATGCCAATTTAAAATTTTGTTTAATACATCATAACCATAGTCTACATAGGTAATATTACTTATTCCTACAATCTCGATTTGTGGTTGTTTTAGGGCCATAATTAATGTAATCCCATCGTCTACTTCACGAGGGCGTTTGTCTGGCATGCCTATCATAATATCTGTGTCGAACCAAACCTTAGTCTGTGCCTTGATACTGCTACTGATTAGTAAAAAAAATATAATTGCGTAAAATTTCATCTTTAGTTTGTTATTAATTGATAAGCGAATGCTAATAGTTTTTGTTTGTATTTTAAATCAGATTGCAATGGTAATTGTGCCAATCCGATAAGGCGACGCATAATTTCTACCCCAATAAAACCATTTAGAATGGCCGGGTTTAGCTCATGGTAATTATTATATTCTGTCGCAATTTTATCGATTATGCTTGGGTTCTGATTTGATAAATGTAAATGTGCGATAAACACCCCTAAATCGAATTCTCTTAAACCGTAGTAACAAAATTCTGGATCGATAATTTTAATACCATCTGCTGTTTGTAGCCAGCTTCCTGGATAATAATCGCCATGCAGGAGGTAGTGCCCGTTTGCCATATAATGTGTTCCAAGCCATTCTACTTTTTCCTTAAGGATAGCATCGTTTTTATAAGGTGTAGCTAACCCTTGTAGACCTTCCTGGATGGTATCTAAATCGAATCCGTTGTCTTTTAAAAACGGATAGTGAAAAATATGTTCGTAATTTAATTTTCGCATTTCTAAATTCGCCAATTCATCATTAGCTTCTAATTTAGAAAACCGTTGGTGTAATTCATTTAAATAATGCACTAGAACGGTGATGTCGTCATTAGATATACTTTGGTCTAATTTGTAAATGAGATTAAAATCATTAGCATGTCCTAAATCTTCTAAAATCATAATATTATTTGTAGGGTCTAAACCTAATATCTTTGGCATCCGATCTCCAAGGTTTGGAGCAGTACTTATTTTTGTGTAAAATTCTGCCTCGGTAAGCACACGATTTTCTGGAGCTTTTATTTCAGGATATTTTTCGACATACCCACGAGACTGTTTTATAATAAAAGAGTCCGTATTTGTAGTTACTCGCAACACGCAATTCATATTTCCTTCGCCAGCTTTGGTCAAAGATAATAAGGTCGCATCCTTAGAGATCCAATCATTCTTTTTTAAGTAATGTGCCAAATTATCCGGCTCACTAGCATGTAATATAAACATAGTTAACGGTTATTATTTAAAATTCAATTCCTAACAGAAGCGGAATTTTAGCTCAGGAATTTATTATCTACAAGATAGACGTAACATTTATTTGTTCCTAACATTATAAAAATCTTGAGTGTCTTTTATCTATTTTCATAATTTGATGTATCTTATAATGTGGATATGCTTTAGGATTACTATTTTAGTAATATAAAACACATAATTGTTAGTAAAGGTTATGTTTTTCGTCTTTTTAATAAAGCACTTTCATGAAACACTTCTTTATATTTTTACTTTTTATACCTGTAATTGGCTTCTCTAGAAACAACGAGATAAATGTAGGTTGCAATGCTTTTACAAGCTGTGTAGTTAATGATTATGAAGCTGTAATAGCAGTAGATCATGCGCAGTGGACAGCGTTACTTTCTAAATATGTTACCAAAGAAGGTAAGGTTGATTATAAAGGGTTTAAAACCGATGAGAAAGCACTGCACGATTATCTTGATATTTTAAAATCTAATGCACCTTCAGAATTTTGGTCTGAAAAAGAAACGTTAGCCTATTGGATTAACGCGTATAATGCGTTTACTGTTCAGCTAATTTTAGATAATCCTGGCGTTAAAAGTATAACAGATATTCAAGATCCTTGGGATAAAACATTTATAATTATTGATAATAAAACGTATAGTTTAGGCTATATAGAACATAATATACTTCGTAAGGTAGACGAACCTCGCATTCATTTTGCTATAAACTGTGCGTCTTATTCTTGCCCAATTTTATTAAATGAAGCCTATACTGCAGATCGTTTAGATGCCCAATTAGAAGTAGCGTCCTATCGTTTTGTTAATGATACTACGAAAAATACAATAACGAAGGAGGCTATCGAAATTTCTAAGATTTTTGAATGGTTTGCAGAAGATTTTGAAGCGGAAGGCATCATCGATTTTTTAGATACTTACAGTACGGTTAAAATTAATGACAATGCCCAAGTGACTTATAAAGATTATAACTGGAGTTTAAATAACTAATTAGGCTTAGATACAGTTAGAGCATTTTTATACTGCAATTTAAGGATTTATCTTACTTTTAATTCTATTTGCTACATGACTCCCACTATAAACCACATACAAAAATCACTATATGTTCCTGCAGATTTGGAGCTGTCTCATTTTGAAACAGAAAAAGAAGGCTTGCACTACGAAGCGTGTCGGTTTAATTTAAATGGAGCCCGTGTTTTATGCAGAACGGCAAAAATTACACCTAAAAAAGTAGGGCAATTTGTAACGTTTTGGAATAGAAATTCGGAAGGTATTACACAACCCTTTTCTGAAAATGATGCTTTCGATTTTTATGTAATTAACGTGTCTAAAGGTGAGCAATCGGGACAGTTCGTTATTCCTAAAACTGTTGGAATTGCTAAGGGTTTGGTGTCGTCTAAAGCCAAGGAAGGGAAACGGGGGTTTCGTGTGTATCCGCCTTGGGATACCGCAACAAATGCTCAAGCTAAACGGACTCAAGCTTGGCAATTGGATTATTTTATACCTTTAGAATGTTCTACTGATTTTAAATTAGTGAAAAGCATGTATGCTTTTGATAGATAGAACGCTGGAGATTATATTCTTTTTGAAGTAAGACTTATGTCATATTTTACGTTATAGAATCTTGCTAGTTTTGCCTTTATTTTAATTTTTATGCAAATTACAGGCAAACGGTATTTAGATTATTCCTCGTTTATAAAATTAACTTTTGGCGAACGCGTTCAAAAAATAGCATTAGATATTGGTTTTTCTTGTCCAAATAGAGACGGATCTAAAGGCTATGGTGGTTGTACTTATTGTAACAACAACACATTTAATCCAGACTATTGCGAACCCGATCGCAGTATTACTTCGCAGTTAGAAGAAGGCATTTCTAGATTTTCTAAACGGAATAAAACGCAAAAATATTTAGCCTATTTTCAAGCTTACACCAATACGTATTCCGATTTTAATTCTTTAAAGGCCATGTACGATGAAGCGCTTCGTGTACCTGGAGTGATTGGTTTAGTAATAGGCACACGCCCAGATTGCATTTCTGATGTGATAATAAATTACTTGTCTCAATTGGCTAAAACACATTATATTGCTTTAGAATTCGGAATTGAAAGCACCTTAAACAGTACTCTTAAACGCGTGAATCGTTGCCACACTTTCGAAGACACTATTGCTGTTTACGAGAGATGTAAAAACAAGGGGTTGCATTTAGGTGCTCATCTTATTATGGGATTGCCAGGAGAGTCTAGAGTAGATTTATTACAACATGCCAAAATAATTTCAGAATTGCCTATTGATACTTTAAAGCTACATCATTTGCAAATAGTAAAAGGTACAGTTATGGCTCACCAATATAAGCACAATCCTGAACGATTTGATTTGTTCACTCAAGATGGATATATTGAGTTTATCGCCGAGTTTATTAGTGTGCTTAGGCCAGATCTAATTATTGAACGCTTTATTAGTCAGTCGCCTCAGGAATTACTTATAGCTCCTAAATGGGACGGCCTCAAGAACTTTGAAATTGTGGATAAAATAGATCGTAAACTGGCAGAACGCAATACTTGGCAAGGCCAGTTTTATAAAAAAGAATCTTTGGTAGTCTGCTAATTCGTGGATTAGCACTTAGAAAAGTAAATAAAAAAAAGGCGCTTAAAACTAAATTTAAGCGCCTTTGGTATTTTAATAGGTAACGAATTATTCTTCGTCTTTAACTTCTACAATTTCGTACATGTCTTTACCATCTACTTGTACGGGTTGGTAGTACGTGTCTCCAAATTGAACATATGTTTGATCTCCAATTTTAGTTTCTTCACCACCTTCTGGTAAACTTGGTACAATAGTTCCAGCAGTTGCAGGTACTACAGTATAACCTTCATCGCTTTTTTCGTAGTATGCACCACCATAGTAATAGTTATTTGTGGTCTCATTTACTTCTACGGTTTCTGCTTCTTTAGGTAATGTTTGTACCGTTGCACCAACAGGAGCTTGTACAACTGTATAACCATCATTTTCGGCTACATAATACACTCCATTGTCATAGTGGTATTTTTGATTCTCTACACTAACAATAATAGCTGTAGTCGCTAAAGTAGTAATGAAGTAACCCCATGGGTGCCACATTGGTCCCCAGTAAAACGGACGGTATGGGTGGTAGTAGTATGGTCTGTGACAGTAATATCCGCGACCTCCGTAACGGTAAGGCGGACGGTTGTAACGCACAGGGCTATGTCTAACAGCTGTATTTCTTCTGTTAACGGTATTGTGTCTGCTGTTATTTACATTAATATTGACATTATTGTTTTTAACATTAACCTTATTTCCAGATTTGTTTTTAATATTAGATGTTTTTTTGTTTCCAATATTAGATGTTTTCTTATTCCTTATATTAGTATTCTTAGACTTAATCCCTGAATTTGTCGTTTTCGAAGGTAATTTCGATTTCGTAGCAGTTGATTTTTTAGGAAGATTACGTGAAGACGATTTATTAAATCCGCCATTAATACTAGAGTTAGAACGAGTACGTGAAGCAGACGTACTAGGTTTGCTTATTGATCTTGAAGGCGTAGAACGATGAGCTGTTGCTCCACCTCTAGAAGCGCCACCGCCACCACGGTTAAAACGTTGTGCTTGTAAATCTATAGGATTTAAGAATGCCAATAAAAGCACCACTAAACCTATTTTTATGTGAGTATGTATATTTTGAATTTTCATGAGATATGTTTTTAATTTTTTAGTTGGTTTTAAGATTGAGCAATTAAAACGCTAATTAATCGTGCACTTGCTGGAGGCGTAAACTGGAAAATATCTGAATGTAATTCAGGGTTAAGTTGCCAATCGCTAAAAGTGCCTTTAAACTTCAAATTGTCCTTCTTTTTATAAGTAATTTCAAATTGCTTTGGAAGGGTGTGTGCTTCTGCAGAAATCCAGATTTGTACACTTACATTTTCATTTTCAATTTTTACTAAGTTACATTCTTCGCCACCTAATAAATCTAAACCTACATAGGTAATAGAATTAAAGTTTTCTATGATATCGTCTGTAAAAGTTGGATAGAAAAAATCAGCTGCAGGGAAATCCATAGAGAAATTATCATGCATGAAATCAATCATGTCGATAATGTTATTCGGAGCATCAACAGTAATGTAGTTGTTTTCTTTAAAAGAATAATAGGTAATCACTTCACCATTATAGTAGTAAGCACTGTGCTTATCTTTACTATGTTGTTTTACTACCATTTTATCTGGACCTACCATTTTAACATCACACTCGTTGTATGCTGTTTCCACTTTTTTGTCTGCATTTAAAACTTCGTTTGTCGTACTTAAGTGAAAGGATACTGAACTTAATTCTCCAATAGCCTCTCCCATTTGATCAAAAAGCAATATAGCATCAAGATCAATTTGCTTTTCTTCATTTTGCGCCATCATGGCATAAGGCAAAATACTAAGAACAAATAATGTTAGGTATTTTTTCATTGTTTTCATGTTTATTAATTATAGTGTTTGGTTTTAATATTATCGTCTAAAGCCACTAAATCTACCTGCAGGTCTAGTCATTGGTCTAGAGTATGTTGGTCGGCTAATAGGACGTGTAGATCTAGATCGGTCTATCTTATTATAATTAGATTGATTGTAGCGTGCTTTAGTACTAGAGTTAAAATCACGTTTGTTAGTCATTCCAGAGTTACGATCCTTAAAAGATTTGTTAGGAAATTTCTTCTGAAGATCTTTATGGCTCACCGATTTCTGTAAGTGTTTTGCTCTATGGTTACGTTTTAAATGATCGCGATGGTAGCGGTTATGGTTATTAATATGCACATGCACATTGTTGTGATATATATGTGGTGGGAATGGTCTCCATGGTCTAAAGTATGGCGGATAAAATCCCCAATACCAAGGCGACATCCATGGATTATAATATGGGCCCCAAAACCATCCATAAATAGGAGGGACTACGTTATAAAATGGAGCAATGTAATAATTGGCCCCATAAATATACTCGTCTCCAGTGACTAATACTGTAGTGTCTTCTCCCGATTTTTCTACATCTATTGTTGCTACATCTTGGAATTGATCTTTCGCTATTACCGCTTGAATTGTTATAACATGGGTTTGTTTTTCTGAAACTTCGACTACACGTAAATAATCGACGTCTCCATCTTCATTTAAATCTAAATTTGAAATTTTAGCTTCGGGATCGTTTAATTTTTTTTCGAAATCTTCTAAATCCTTAGATTCGCCAAAAGCAGAAGATACAGCCTCTAAATCTAAGTTCAGACTAATGTCCGTACTGTTTGCCGAAACAGTGGTTGTGGTCGTTACTTGAGCAGAAAGCTGAGACACAAAAATGAAACATATAAAGCTAAAAAAGGCGCTTTTTAAATTCATAAGTTTTATGGTTAAGAGTTTAAATCGGGATAAATATAATTTAAATATTTAGTTTTTTAAGGAATTCTTAACGTTTTGGACGAATTAACGCAAACTGAATGTTAAAGGCCAAATGATTTTATTGTTTTAAAATTAATGAAATCTTAAGTAGTTTTGCGACTTGTTTTTATATTTTTAAATATTCTAAAAATATATTGTTTTTTAATGCTCTGGTAAATGAAATGTAATGCTTAATAGATTAGCAGATATAGTGACATCCTTTAAATTGGTATGTAGCCCTTTGGTTTTAAGGAGCGTTTTAAGTGTTGTTTTTGTGCTTTCTATGCAACAGCTAAATGCACAAGATCAGGAGAATACTGTTACAGACGATAGCGAGTTTACGCAACAAGTCTGGTTTGATTTTGATCCTTCTTGGAATATGGGAGATGGTCAGAAATTTATAGGAAATATTGGTTATAGAACCATTATGCCAAAAAGTTGGCACCGTATAATTTTAAAAGGGTCGTTCGAGAAAAATTTCGACAAACTCATCTTTAAAAAGTTTAAGCATAACGAAAAGTTACTTTTTGGAACCGCCTTGTTTTTTTTAACTACAAAAGATAATGAAGATTATGGCTCTTTCGAGGTTAGACCTTTTCAGGGTTACCAACTGGCAGTAAATGTAAGTCCTAGAGTTGTTTTTAAACAGTTATTTAGGTTTGAAGAACGCTTAGTGTTTTCTAACGATCCTAACAACCAGTTTTTTGGTTTGCGTTTTAGATATCAAGTTCAGGCAGTCTTTAATTTAGAAGGTATTCTGTTTGGAGAAGGAGAAGGTTTTTACATACCTGTGGCTTTAGAAGGGTTCTTTAATATGGTTAGTACCTCTCAATTTAATGATGTAATTCGTGTAACTCCAGGTTTGGGATATCAATTTAATCCCGATTTTAAAATAGAAAGTAGCTTAGCTTATCACTATACGAATGAGGATAATGTAGTTAATGGAGGCGATAAACTAACGCGAACTAACGATATTGTTTTTCGCTTCAGAATTATTAAAACATTCAAATAATAAAGTCTAATTTAAAGCATTATCTACTAAATGCTTAGCTTCAATGTCTTTTAAAAGCGGAATAAATTCATCTGGTTTAAATAAATAATGAATGTTTTCTGATATTAATTTTAAATCTTCAGGGTTTTCAATATACCCAGAAACAATTATAGGAATGTCTAATTCGTCCGTTAATCCTTTAAGTCTAGATTCTACAGATTTCTTAGTATGTGTGGTAAACATGGTTACCATGACGTTTGGATGTGTAATATCTACAACCATTTTAATATTTTCATTCGGTACATTTTGTCCTAAATAGTAGGCGCGCCAGCCTATGTTTTGCGCAATATAAGAGGCCAGTAACAATCCCAATTCATGATTTTCGTTTTCTGGTAAAAAGAGTAAAACTTTTGGAGCGTTAGGTAATGGTTTGGGTAATAATTCTATAGCCGAAAATATTTTTTGTCTAATTAAGTTCGAAATAAAATGTTCTTGTGCGGGCATCACTTTATTAGCGCCCCAAAGCACGCCCACCTGAGCTAAAAATGGGTAAATAAGTCCAGTAATTGTACTAATTAAGCCCGTTCTAAGGATTTCGGCATTTATAGTGGCGTCAAACTCGTCTTCATTTAAAGTAATCATACTAAGTATTAAAGCGCTAACCTCATCTTCAGACGAGCCAATCAATACAATTTTAGAAACCTCCTCATTAATTTCAGTTTCAGACATCTTATCAATCTTAGATATTCTGAATCCATTACGAGTTAAAATGCTAATATTCAATAGTTTTTTTAATTGCTCATCACTATAGTATCTAATATTAGTATCTGTTCGTTGTGGTTCTAGAAAGTTGTAACGACTTTCCCATTTTCTTAATGTGTGCGATTTAATGCCTGTTAAAGACACTATTTGCGCCATAGTATAATTACTCATGTCTAAGTATTTGTTGGGCAAAGTTAAACAAAAATAACGCGTAACAGAAATTTTGTTAAAATTCATTTGTCTAATTTATTTTAAATTAAGTTGGACAAATAAAATATAATATATAGATTTGTATAACTTTAACAATAAAAAAGATAGACATGAAAACAAATTTTAAATACCTAGTAGCTTTTTTTAGCTTATTTATTATTGTGGCTTGTGATAACGACGACGATAATAATGATGTAATGATGGAAGACCGTAATATTGTAGAAATGGCTCAAGACACTCCAGAACTTAGTAATTTAGTTTCTGCATTAATTTTAGCCGATACGGGAACAGACAGTAATTTAGTATCTACTTTAAGTGGTAACGGACCGTTTACGGTATTCGCACCAACAAATCAGGCTTTCGTAGACTTATTAACTC
Organism: Formosa bonchosmolovskayae; assembly: GCF_051016085.1. GTDB lineage: Bacteria > Bacteroidota > Bacteroidia > Flavobacteriales > Flavobacteriaceae > Formosa. The sequence continues at coordinate 617,119 of NZ_CP174605.1, read as the reverse complement.
AATTAGATGGTTTTAATAGTTTATCTGATTTTGATACTGAGGAAGGTAAAGCGATGTTAACTACAATTTTACAATACCATGTTGTTGCTGGAGCAGCCGTAACTTCTGATCAGCTTTCAGATAATCAAGAAGTAGCCACTGTACAAGGAGAAACAGTAATGGTAGACTTGTCTAATGGTGTACATTTAGAAGATGCTACAGAAAATGCCGCGATGGTAACGACTGCAGATATTGAAGCTTCAAACGGGGTCATTCATATCATTGACAAAATTTTGCTACCTCAAGCCATTATTGATATGCTTAACGCTCAAACTTTAGTAGAAGTTGTAGTTGGAAATGATAACTTATCTATTTTACAAGCAGCCGTAATTAAGGCCGATTTAGTAGATACTTTAAATAGTGAAGGTCCATTTACTGTATTTGCACCAACTAACGATGCATTTGTGGCTTTACTAGACGCCTTAGGAGAAGATTTTAATAGTTTAGACGACTTTGATACTGCTGAAGAAATGGAATTATTAAAAAACATTTTACTGTATCACGTAGTGCCTGCAGAAATTTATGCAGCTGATTTATCTGAAACCTCTGTAGAAACTGCTTTCTCAGGAAATAATTTAAATGTAGTGGCTTCGGGATCTACTTATGTTATTCAGGATGCGACTGGAGGACAATCTAATATTGTTACCGCAGATGTAGTAGCCTCTAATGGTGTAGCTCATGTTATAGATCGTGTGCTTTTACCTAACTAATTAGAAATTAATTTATTAAATTACATTAAAAATACATAGGTTGGTTAGTAGTTAATCTGGCAACGGCAATTTTTTTCCGTTGTCAGATTATTTTAAGTCTAAGTTTAAAATTCAAATGAAGAAGAAAAAAGTAATAATAATGGGTTCTGGATTTTCATCCTTATCAGCAAGCTGTTATTTAGCACAAGCTGGTTTCGATGTTACCATACTCGAAAAAAACGATACCATAGGTGGTCGTGCAAGACAGTTTAAAAAGGATGGTTTTGTATTCGATATTGGTCCTACGTTTTATTGGATGCCCGATGTTTTTGAATCTTTTTTCAACGATTTTAAAACCTCTACAACCAATTTTTATGCATTAAAGAAATTAAATCCAGCCTATAAAGTCTATTTTAATAAAGACGAATCTATCGCCATAGAAGATGATTTAGAAAAAATTAAATCTACGTTCGAAACTATAGAACCCAATAGCGGTAAAGCGCTTCAGAAGTTTATGAAAAAGTCTGAAGACAACTATAATATTGCAATTAAAGACCTAGTTTATAATCCAGGCGAAAGTGTTTTCGAGATTGTTAATTGGGAAACCATTACCAAATCGGGAGCATTTATAAAAACAATAAAAAATCAGGTGGCTGGTTATGTAAAGAACAAGTCACTTCAAAAAATATTAGAATTTCCAGTGTTGTTTCTGGGCGCAAAACCAAGCAATACACCTTCGTTTTATAATTTTATGAACTATGCCGATTTCGAACTCGGGACTTGGCATCCTATGGGTGGTATGTACGAAGTTGTAAAAGGTATAGAAAAATTAGCATTGAGTCTAGGTGTGAAATTCGAAACTAACAGATCTGTAACAGCTATTAATTTAGATGGTAAGCAGGTTAAAAGTGTAACAACTACACAGCAAGATTATCCTTGCGATATCTTATTAAGTGGTGCCGACTATCACCATACCGAAACCTTACTTCCAGAAGCCTTTAAACAGTACTCGGAATTATACTGGGATAAGAAAACATTTGCTCCTTCTGCCTTGTTATTTTTTGTAGGCTTCGATAAGCCTATAGACAAGGTTACTCATCACACTTTGTTTTTCGATACCGATTTCGAAGCACATGCCGAAACCATTTACGATACCAAAACATGGCCAGAGAAACCTTTGTTTTATGCGAGTTTTCCGAGTAAGACAGATGCAGTTGCTGCCCCAGAAGGAAAAGAAGCGGGAATATTTTTAATGCCTATTGCTCCAGATTTAGAAGATACGCCAGAGATAAGAGCAAAGTATTTCGATAAACTAATGACCCGATTAGAAGATACCATTGGTAGCGACGTTAGGTCTCATATATTATTTAAAGAATCGTACTGTGTGAACGATTTTAAAGACGATTATAATTCTTATAAAGGGAATGCATACGGATTGGCAAATACGTTATTGCAAACCCATATTTTACGTCCAAAATTAAAGAGTAAAAAAGTAGATAATTTATATTTCTGCGGACAATTAACAGTGCCAGGACCAGGCGTACCTCCATCATTAATTTCAGGGAAAATTGTAAGCGAATTAATTTCAAAATATTCTAAATCATGAAAGCACTTTTCGATACCTCTAGTTTAAAATGTAGTAAGATTGTTACTAAAGAATATAGTACTTCATTTTCTTGGGGTATTCAATTGTTTGCGCCCTCAATTAGACCACATATTTATGCCATTTATGGTTTTGTACGCTATGCAGATGAGATTGTAGATTCTTTTGAAGGCTATGAGCAAGAAGAGTTGTTTTATGAATTTGTTGCCGATTATCATAAAGCTCTAGAACGTAAAATAAGTTTAAATCCCATTATAAACGCGTTTCAAGAGGTGGTTAGAAATTATAATCTGCAAACCTATGTCGAAGATTTCCTGAAACGTATGGAATGCGATTTAAAGGTTACAGAATACGATACCGATGAAGCTTACAAGAATTACATTTATGGATCTGCAGATGTTGTAGGCTTAATGTGTTTGCGCGTGTTTGTAAACAATGACGAGGCTCAATTTAATGCCTTAAAAGGTGCTGCCAAATACTTAGGTTCTGCATTTCAAAAAGTAAATTTCTTAAGAGATATAAAAGACGATACAGAGATCCTTGGGCGTTCGTATTTTCCAAATGTGAATAAAAATGGACTGACTAATTTGGCTAAAGAAGATATTATAAAAGATATCGAATCGGATTTCGATGAAGCCTATAAAGGTATTGTGCAATTACCAATGGAAAGCCGGTTAGGTGTTTATTTAGCTTATAAATATTATTTAAAATTGCTTCATAAATTAAAGCGTGCAGATTCAAAAACTTTATTATATGAGCGAATTCGTATCTCAAATCCGTTAAAATTGGTTATTTTAACCAAAGCATATATAAGATATAAACTCAATGTTATTTAAAACCCTACTTATAATACTTTTTTTAACTGTGAATCCTCAAAGCAACTGTAGCGACATGCCCGAAGTAAGGGCCGATTTTCATGCGATCCTCACGGAAGATGAACTCATGTTGTTTATAGACGAAATGGATAATGTAAACTGTGAATTTAAATTACCGTATTTGGCGTCGGCCATTATGCGACAAGCAGAATTTACAAATTGGCCATTTAGAAAATTAAATCACTTTAAAGAAGGCAAAAAGGTTTTAGAAGATTTTATTAGCGAGAATCCAAATAATATAGAAGGACGTTACGTTCGATTACTTTGTCAGCTTAACGCACCAAGTTTTTTAAATTATGATAATATCGACGAAGATCGGGCGTTTGTGAATAAGCATATAGAAACTGCGAATTTAACAGAAGACTATAAGAAGATTATGTTGTTTAATATTAAAAAACATTCAAATAAATAATGATGCAGATTTTAATATATATTGGTGTTACTCTAGCCACCTTTTTAGTTATGGAAGGCATAACGTGGTTAACGCATAAATATATTATGCATGGTTTTTTATGGTATTTACATGCCGACCATCATCAGCCAAAATACCCACATGTGTTCGAAAAGAATGATATATTTTTTGTCATTTTTGCCATTCCTAGTATTGCATTACTCTATTTCGGGATCAATCCAGAACTAAATGTTTTATTTTTTATTGGTTTGGGAATTATGTTTTATGGTATCGCTTATTTTTTAGTTCACGATGTTTTAATACATCAGCGCTTTAAGTGGTTTAGTAAGACTAAAAATAAATACTTAATCGGACTAAGAAAAGCGCACAAAGTACATCATAAGCATTTAGGTAAGGAAGATGGAGAGTGTTTTGGTATGTTAAATGTCCCTAAAAAGTATCATAAGCAGTATATGAAATAAGTGAAGAATTTTCTCTTTCTCACATAGTTTTTGCCTTAGCTTATAAAAAAGTATCTACATTTTTATCCTATAAAGTATTAAGGGATTCTTCTATTTCGAATTAATTTCGTATTCCAACTTTATACGTTTCCAAAGCACGCGCTCTAGCTTCTTTATGATCTACTATAGGGTCAGGATATGCATCGGTGCCAAATTCGGGAATCCATGTTTTTACATACTCTAAGTTTTTATCGAATTTTTCCAGCTGTGTAATCGGATTAAATATTCTAAAATATGGAGCGGCATCGCAACCTGTTCCTGCAGACCATTGCCAGTTTCCATTATTAGAGGCTAATTCGTAATCTAATAAGTGCTTTGCAAAATATGCTTCTCCCCAAGTCCAATGAATTAGTAAATGTTTGCATAAGAATGCCGCAGTAACCATACGCACACGATTATGCATATATCCCGTTTGGTTTAATTGGCGCATACCTGCGTCTACCATTGGGTAACCCGTTTTACCTTCGCACCATAATTTAAATTCATCTTCGTTATTTCTCCACGCTATATCGTCGTACTTATCTCTAAAATTGTGATGAACCACCTTTGGGAAATGAAATAAAATTTGAGTAAAAAATTCGCGCCATACCAATTCGCTTAAGAAAGTGTTGTCTTCCGGCTTTAATTTTGAAATAATTTCCCGAATGCTTACTGTCCCGAAACGTAAATGTGGCCCCAAGTAACTCCCAATATCTTTATTCGGGAAATCTCTAAACTTTGCATATTCGCCTATTTGTTCTAGATTAAAGGATTTTACTTCTTTAGAAGACGATTTAAATCCGATGGAATCTAAGCTAGGGAAGTCAAATACGTGCCGATGTAAATTTTTAAATTGCGGTTCATCAAGAAGAGAAACACCTTGAAAATGTTCTAACCACTTATTTTTATATGGTGTGTATACTGTATACGGATTCCCGTCTTGTTTTAAAACGTCGTTAGGTTCGAAAATCACTTGATCTTTAAACTGATGAAATTCAATATTGCTTTCAGCTAAAAAGGCTTTAACTTCTGCATCTCGCGTTGTAGCATAAGGTTCGTAATCGGTATTGGTGTATACAGCATCTATGGTATAATCTTTAACCAATTGTTTCCAAATGTCTAAGGGTTTGCCTTTTAAACATAAAACAGACGATTTAAAAGTATTTAGTTCCTTATTAATATCTTTTAAAGAGGCATGAATGAATTGAACACGAGCATCTTCAGCATCTAATTCATTTAAAATATTTTCATCAAAAATAAATATAGGAAGAACATTAGTGTTACTTTTTAAAGCTTCAAAAAGGCCTATATTATCTGTTAATCTTAAGTCGCGTCGAAACCAAAATAGGGTAAGTGTCATAAAGTAAATCGGTTGTAAAAGTTGTGTTTATGCTGTAATGCTATTTAGCATATTTTTAAAAATAAATCCGTGAAAAGGCAATACGCTATACCAATATAAGCGTCCAGATAAACCTACAGGTCTAAATGTTGCAGTTTGCACTAAAGTATTGTCTTTAATTTTAAATTCTAGCCAGGCATCACCTGGAAGTTTCATTTCGGCAAATAAAAGTAATCGACCTTCTTCTTTATTGGCATATAAAACGCGCCAAAAATCTAAGGCATCACCAGGGAATAATTCGTCTAAATGCGTACGTCCGCGTCGTAATCCTACACCACCATAAAGTTTATCTACAAAGCCTCTTAATTTCCATAGTCTATTTCCATAATACCATCCGGTTTCTCCTCCAATTCGCCAAATGCGATCGATAGCCTCGTCTCTATTTGCAAATGCTTTCTCGCGTTTGTCTATAAAACATCCGTGTGTTGGAATTTGTATAAAATCGGACATATTTATATTCATGGTACCACTACTTAAAGCGTCTTTCCAACTGGAAATAATCTCGTTGGTTTCAATTTTTTTAAAGGCTTTACTTAGGGCTTCCTTGTAAGATACTGGTGTAATGTCTAGAATATCGTTAATTCGGTTGTCTCTGCAAATGACTTCAACTTTCATACTATTAACAAGTGCAATTGCAAGTTTGTACGAAGTTGAGGTAACAAAATATAACCAATAAGAAGACAGGCGAGGCGTCATTACAGGCACAATATAGATATAGCGTTTAAGTCCGCGCGCTTCCGCAAATTGTAAAAGCATCTCTTTATAAGTTAATATATCAGGACCGCCAATATCAAAATTTTTCCCAAAAGTTTCTTTGTGGTTTAAGGCCTTGCATAAAAATGAAATAACGTCTGTAATACCAATAGGCTGACATTTGGTGTTTAGCCATCTTGGGGTAATCATTACGGGGAGTTTCTCTACCAAATCTCTAATAATCTCGAACGATGCACTTCCTGAACCAATAATTATTCCGGCTCTTAACGTGGTTAAAAAGTATGTTCCTTTGTTAAGTTCGTGCTCTACGGTTTGTCGCGAATTTAAATGCTCGGATAATTGATCGCCATTAACTATACCACTTAAGTAAATAACTTGCTTTGCATTGGTTTTATTAATGGCCTCTCTAAAATATATGGCAGATTGTTTCTCTAAATCCTGATAATCGCTAGATGCCGACATGGAATGTACCAAATAATAAGCGGCTTCAATATCTGTTGGAATATTTTCTAGACTCGCTTCATCCAAAAGATCAATAGTAATAACACTAATGGAAGCGATAAGAGATTCTGGCGGATTAAAACGTTTCGGATCGCGAACTCCACACACTACATGATGTCCCTGCGCGATTAATACGGGTAATAATCGTTTGCCAATATAACCAGTAGCACCTGTTAATAGTAGTTTCATAGAGACGGATAAAATATGAGTAAATGACTAATTTGTCATAATTATTGTCTTATAAAGATAAGATAAAACCACCGCTTTTTTAACTCTTATCGGTTATAATATTACTTCAATACGATGTCTAGAATCTTGTGCTTAACTTAGAGAATACTTGGGTTTGCGAAGTCTGACTATCCAAAGTAGGGTTTGTCATTGTTCTAACTCCTGTCTCTATATAATAACCTTTTACTTCTGTTTTTATACCTGTGCCAATTTCCGATTGCATAAAAAACGGATTTAAACGTAAGTTGTCATTGTCTATCCCTGGGTTCTGATTTATAGAAGAACTTAAATGTTGCGTGTACATATAGGGTTGCAGATAATTTGAAATGGCATAAGAAATCTCGGCGCGATAATACAGATGGATGTTTGGTGGTAACGGACTAAAAAACGATTGTTGTTCTACTGTGCCACCTGTAGCTGTTAATTGTAGGTTAACAAAAGGTTCTAATGTCACGGCATTACTAAGCACTTTAAAGTGTCCAAGAGCAAAATGTTGTGTGTCCAGAGTCTGCTGTGTGTAGGTTAGATTATTTAACGGACTAAAAGTTGATACCCCTGTAACTCTATTGTACCCCTCTTTTTTTACTGATTCTACTTCTAAATTTTGAGCTATTAAGCCGAAAGAACAGCATAAGCTAACCAAAGAAACAGGTAAAAAACGAAGGTGTTTAATACCAACTCGTAAAAAATTATGTCGCCTCATGCTCACCGTTTTCTATTGTAAATTAATAATCTACAATTTAGCAAACAGATTGGTTTTAAATAATTGATTTGCAATATTTAACACCGATTTTGTTTGGCGGGTTCTAAACGTGCTGATCGATAAGTATAGGGTTACCATCTGGATCCATAACTATAATGTTTCCTGGACCTGTAGACGATTCGTCTACTTCCGAAGATAATGTTATACCTTTATCTTTAAGTTTTTTTTGAATATCCCTAACATCGTTAAAGGCATCTAGCGTTTTTGCATCTTGATCCCATCCCGGATTGAAAGTTAAAATATTGGTATCGAACATGCCTTGAAATAACCCGATTAAGGTATCGCCATTTTTCATAATTAGGTAGTTCTTCTCTATATCGCCTCCAAAAACGGTAAAACCTAAAGTTTCATAAAACAATTTAGATACTTCTATATTTTTTACATTTAAACTGATGGAAAACGCTCCTAGTGTCATGATAATAGTTTTTAAGATTTGTAAAGTGGGGGTAAATTTACTTAATTGAGAACAACTTCGTTTTGAGTTTCTACACCGTTTTCAAAATCTGTTAAGTTTTTCATGGTCACTTCTGCAATTTTATCTAAGGCTTCGTGTGTTAAAAATCCTTGATGAGATGTAATTAAAACATTAGGGAAAGAGATTAAACGAGAGATTACATCGTCCATGATAATGTTTTCTGATAAATCACGGAAAAACAGTTTTTCTTCTTGTTCGTAAACATCAATTCCAAAATATTCTAAAGTCTTATTTTTTAGAGCTTCAACAGCTTCTTTAGTATCAATTAAAGCACCACGGCTGGTATTAATTAACATGGCCCCTTTTTTCATTTTAGAAAACGCCTCTTTTCCAATGAGGTGGTGCGTGTCCTCTGTTAATGGGCAGTGAAGCGAAATAATATCCGATCTCTCCAATAGTTCGTCCATAGTAACGTAGTTCACGCCTAGAGCTTTTACGGCATCGTTAGGATAAAGATCGTAGGCAATAACGTTACAGCCATAGCCTTGCATGATTTTAATAAAGTACTGTCCGATTTTACCAGTTCCAACCACTCCAACGGTTTTATTATATAAATCGAACCCAGTAAGTCGTTCTAAAGAAAAATTACCTTCACGTACGCGGTTATATGCTTTATGCGTTTTTCTGTTTAAGGTTAAAATTAATGCCGAAGCATGTTCGGCAACAGCCATAGGGGAGTAGGCAGGAACACGTAACACTTTAATGTTAGCGGCTTTGGCTGCTTTTAAATCTACATTATTAAAACCTGCACATCGCATAGCAATTAATTTTACGCCATATTCCGCCAACATCTTAATCGTACGTTCGTGTAAATGATCGTTTACAAAAGCACATACAGCATCGCATCCTTGAGTTAATTTTACGGTTTTTGTGTTTAATGTACTTTCATAAAAAGTAAAGTCGTGAGCGCTGTTACTATGTTTTTCGAAAGAGGTAATGTCGTAAGATTTAGTACTGAAAAAGGCTACTTTCATTTGTGGTAAGATTTAAAAAGTTATAGAGTATAGGTATTCGTAAAACCTGTTTGAATAATTATATTACTTATGTTGCGTAATTGTGTTGCATTATAAATTACTATTTAAAGCAATAAACAACCTTCAATAAAATCGAAGAATGTTTGTTGTCCTTTACTAATTGTCCCACGTGGAATGCGTTCGTTAGTATTATGAATACGTTCTAAATAATGACGTTCTAATTGGATAGGTGTAAAGCAATACGAGTTAATGCCTTGCGCTCTAAAGAAGCTCACATCGTTATAATTAGGAACAGAAACACTTAAAGAATGCGCTTCGGGATAATTCTTTTTTAAAGCCTCCTTAATTTTGGTAAAAAATATCGTTTTATCGTCTGAAGGCTCTGTAATAGGCATTTGCTGAATCACTTCAACTTTAATATCCTTATTCTTTAATTGTTTTTTTATTTTAGCAAGAAACTCTTCGTTAGTCTGACTAGGTAATAAACGACAGTCTAATAAGGCTGTAACTTCATTAGGGATCACATTAATCACTTCGTTATTACTATCTACGCTAGTTAAGGTAATAGAATTTGAAAATAATGAAAACAACTCAGGTTTTTTTCTAAGTTGAGGTACAAGTAAGGCTTTAAAAAGTCTCGGATGCTTTAAAGCGAGCGCAGGTGCGCCTTTTTCTAACTGCCCTAATTGCTTTAAAATATTAATGTTTATGTCGTTATAAACCACTTCTTGTTTCTTTTCTATAAGATTATCAAGCGCTTCGATCATGCCTTTGTTGGCATAATTTATTGGTGTAATAGAACCATGTGCAGAGGTCTTAATCTTTAAGGATAATTTTAACCATAGCGGACGCTTATGTGTAATAGAGATTCCGAATAACACTTGTTCTGGATCGGATTTTAAAACGGAGTTAAAGGCTGGTGGTCCTTCGCCTATAACGACTATGGGATGTAGTTCTTTTAAAAAGTTTTCGACAACAAAAGTAGCGCCTCCAGGAGCTTGCGTTTCTTCTCCAGATACAGCCAAAAGGGTAACGTTATAAGGCATCTGTTTATCGCCATATTTCTGAAACAGTTCTATTACGCTAAATAAGTGCATGATCCCATTTCCTTTGTTGTCGAAGGCTCCACGTCCCCAAATTTCGGTGTCTGTAATTGCACCCGAAAATGGTGGATATTCCCACTTGGTAATATTTCCTGCAGGAACCACATCTATATGATTTAATAAAATAATGTTAGGTAACCCACTATTTAAAGGATAAATGGATGCCGCGAAGTTATAATTCCCGTCGGAATTCCCCATTTCTTTTATGTGCAATCCGTTTAATTCACAGAGACCTTTTAACCAGTCTCCAGCTTCTTTTTCATGTCCGCTAACAGATTCGAACTGAAGATATTTACTAAGCGCCTGTTCAATATTTAAATTGCCCTGTTCCGATTTTATAGTAAATTCTTTAGGCAAATTCTGACTTTGAATTTGAAATGAAAAACAGATAAAGAAGATGAGAAATTTAAAGTTGCTGGTCATAATAGCATATTTGAAAAACAATATCACAAACGAAGTTATGTATAAAATTAATCTTTTGGCCTCAAACCGCAATTATATTTTTGTCTTTTTTAGACAAGATGATGATTCGCTTACATAAACTAAATAACGGCAATTTGTTACCATTCATTAATCCTATTCGAGTCTAATTTTACAAAGATAAAAAGTAAGATGGTAAAGCCCCAAAGACCAGATCCGCCGTAGCTAAAAAAGGGAAGAGGAATACCAATGGTAGGGATAAGTCCCATAACCATACCAATATTAATCATAAAATGCAGAAACATAATTGCAGCTACCGAATAGCCATAAACACGACTAAATTGCGATTTTTGTAATTCGGCAAGATGAAGAATTCGTAACATTAACAAGACAAATAAAATAACCACCATACAACTACCAACAAATCCCCATTCTTCGCCTACTGTACTAAAAATGTAATCGGTGTGTTGTTCGGGAACAAATTTCCCTGTGGTTCGTGTGCCTTCCATAAATCCACGTCCTGAAAATCCGCCAGAGCTAATTGCTTTCTCAGACTCGTATAAATTGTACAGAATATCACGACGCATTGCTGCTAATTTATCGGTGTCGTTTTCTAATCTAAGCCATAAACTAATTCTGTCTTTTTGATGCGCTTGTAATACATTATCATAAAAAAAATGAACACCAACAGACATTACAACTGTAGCTAGAGTGATAATTATAGGTTGTAAAATAACAGGTTTCTTTTTGCTTAAAAAATACTGTGCAAAAACAACTGTAGCCGCTACAATGGATGTGATAACCGGACCGAATTTTAAGGATAAAATAGAAATAAGAATAACGCTAATGGCCAAGGTTAAATAAATCTGAGGTAGACCTTCTCTATACAATACAAAAAAGAATGCGCCGTAAACAATAGTACTCCCGGCATCGTTTTGTAAGAGGATTAAAAACGCGGGTATACATATAATGATAAACGTTTTAATCTGGTCTGGGAAGCGTTTTATATCGGTTTGTAAATCACTAACATATTTGGCTACAGCTAGTGCTGTGGCTGCTTTAGCAAACTCACTAGGTTGTATGGTCATCCCACCAATACCATACCATGACTGTGCTCCATTTACATTTTTACCAAAAATAAAGAGTCCAATTAAGGAGAGCATGGATATTACGTAAACCACGCTGGCAAAACGTTCATAGAACTTGGCTTCGATGGCTAAAATAATAATAATTAAACCTATGGTTAAGCCAATAAACATAAGCTGTTTACCAAAAGGTTGAGAAAAATCTAAATAATCTATAGTTTCTCCTACATGAGAAGCCGATATAATATTTACCCACCCGAAACCAACAAGCATCATGAAAATAATAATTGTGGTCCAGTCGAAAGAAAAATGTCTATTAGTTTCTCTAATCATAACTAGGATTTAGGTGGAAGTAAGTGATCTTGATTTTTTAAATCGCGTTCTACAGTTTCTAAAGTTGTCCCTCGATTTATTTTGAATGGCTCGCCAGAATATGGTTTTTGGTATTCGTGCTCTAAACTATGCGTTAAAATCCAATCTTCCATATCGGTCCTTGTAATTGTACCGCGTAAATATTTTTCGACCATTAAACTCGCTATTCTACCTGCAAATCTTCCTCCCCAATATCCATTTTCTACAAAAACAGCAATCGCAATTTTAGGATCGTCTTTAGGTGCAAAAGCAATAAAAATAGAGTGATCTGTAAGTTGTGTTTTTACGCCATCAATTTTTGTAAAGTTTTCGGCCGTTCCTGTTTTTCCGCATATTTCGATACCCTCAACTTGTAATCGAGAAGCGGTACCTTTATTGTATACATCATACATTCCCTGAACTACAGGTTCAAAATTCTTTTTGTCTATAGTAGTGTGTCTTGGTGTTGTAAAATGCGCGTCTATTTCCTGACCTTCTATAGATTTTATTATGTGAGGCGTGTAAAAATAACCACGGTTAGCAATGGCCGCAACCATGTTAGCTAACTGGATTGGCGTAGCCTCAATTTCACCTTGTCCAATAGCATTAGAAAGCGTAAAGGTGGTGCGCCATCTGTTTTTACCATACCATTTATCGTAAAAATCTCCACTAGGAATTCGTCCTGGGCTACCAATTTTAAGGTCGTACCCCAAGTAGTCTCCTAATCCGAAACTAGTCACGTGTTTATTCCAAACATTCATTCCTTCGTAAGGCGTATCGTATTTTTCAATTATTCTGCGGTATACATTGGCAAAATAGGCATTGCACGATTCGTAAATCCCCATATTCATCGCTAAAGGACTGGCGTGAGCGTGGCAACCCATTTTCCTGTTTCCGTAACTATACCCGTGATTACAAGTGAATTTTTCTTCTGTAGTGACAACACCTTCTTGTAATCCAATAAGTGCATTTAATACTTTAAATGGTGAACCTGGAGGATATTGTGCTAATAAACCTCTATCGTATAGAGGTTTTGCAATGGAATCTCTGTAAAGTTTTGTAAAGTTTTGAGAGCGTTTTCTTCCTACCAAAGAATTCGGGTCGTAAGTGGGGGCCGAAATCATAGTTAAAATTTCACCTGTACTAGGTTCTATGGCTATAATTCCACCATGCTTATTTTGCATTAATTGCTCGCCATAAGCTTGTAAGGTTGCATCGATGGTGATTTTAATATCTTTACCAGGATCTGGTAAGGTATCGAATTTACCATCTTTATACGGACCAATATTTTTATTAAACCTGTTCTTTTGAATGAATTTAATTCCTTTCTTACCTCTTAATTCTTCTTCGTAAGACAATTCAATACCTTGCTTACCAATTAAATCCCCCATTTTATAATAGGGATGTTTGTTAATAATGGCATTATTTACTTCTCCAATATCACCTAAAACATTTGCTCCAATTGAAGCTTCATAATGACGAAGAGAGCGTTTCTGTATGTAGAAACCTTCAAATTTTCTCATTTTTTCTTGAAGAACGGCATAGTCTTCTTTAGATAAATGAGATACAAAAACAGAAGGTAATCGTGGCGAATAGTGGTACGCCTTTTTATATGTTTTTATGAATTTCTCTTTGTCAATTTTTAATAAGTTGCAAAATTCAATAGTGTCTAATGCTTTTACCTCACGCGGAATCACCATGACGTCGTAAGACGATTGGTTAGATACTAAGAGCGTACCGTTCCTGTCGTAAACAAAGCCTCGTTTTGGATAATCGTAAACTTTACGGATAGCGTTATCATCGTATAAATTATTTGCCGGCGAGCTATAGATTTGAAGATAGAATAACCGAGAAATAAATACGAGTCCAACCGTAATTATGGTAAAAAATAATAAAAATTGCCTCATTTAGTACGTTTGCTGAAAATAATAGTAACTATAATACACAGAAGAATGGTAAAGATACTAGAAAATAACGTCTTTTGGAGTGTTAAAAGTATATCAGAAAAGTTAAAAACTTCTAAAAGAAAAAGGATTAAATGATGTATAATCGTTAGGATACTTATATACATAAGTTTAGAGCCAAAATCTACATTGTTGAACTTTATGGTTTGGTGTTCGTAAACGGTTCCAAAAGACCATTTTAAAACTATTGGTCTTAAATAGGCTATCGTTACACAAGCGGCGGCATTAATACCTCCAGAATCTGAAAAGATATCGACTAAAATACCAAGTAAAAAACTAAGTAATAAAAATACGATACGGTCGTTTTTTATCGGATAAAGTACGATAAATAAAATGTAGATATACGGGTTAATGTATCCTAAAAAATTAATATGATTTAGAATAACAACCTGCACGAATACAAGTAAAATAAACCTAAAAACTTGAGATATAACGCTACTGTTCATTGGATAGATTTAGTATGTTATTAATCTCGGGTGCATCTAAATGTTCTATAATGTACGCATGTTCAATATTTGTCATATCGTTAAACAAGGTTACATTTATTTCATAATTATTTTCGGCAGCGTCTAAGTTATAGCTTTCAATGGTTCCTACTTGAATACCTTTAGGAAAGATTACAGAACGTCCAGAGGTTACAATGGTGTCTCCAATTTCTATTGGGGCAATTTTAGGAATATCGATAAGTTGAACCGTTTTTGGGGATCTTCCGTCCCAAGTTAGAGTTCCGAAATGATTTGTTTTTTTAAGTTGCGCGCTAATTTTACTTTTGGAGTTTAAAATAGAAATAACCGTAGCATAATTGTTGCTTGTTTTATCTACAATTCCAAGAATTCCTTTAGGGGTAATTAAACCAAAATCTTGTTGTACACTATCGTTAAGCCCTTTATCTATTAACAAGATATTAGTTGTTGCCGAATAGCTGTTTTTAATAACACGCACCGGTCTGAACAAGTAGGTACCATTAAAACTTGTGGTATCTACAAAGTCCTCCTCGATGGATAAGTGATGATTTTGAAGCCGATTTCGAAGTCTTGCATTCTCCTCAGATAAATTTTCGTTTTGCGTTTTTAAATCTAAATACTGATTGATATTATTTAAACGCGTATAAATTCCGCCGCTTAAAAAATTAGCAGAATTTATAAATTTACTTTTATGATAGGAATGCGTTTGTATTGTCAAAAACACAGACAATGAAAACAGCAGCAAATACAACAAAAAGTTTTTGTTACGTATTATAAAGTTTAAAATTTGCTGCATGCTTTAAAGCTATTTTATCAAGACGCTCTTAAATTTAGGTAAGTTTTTTAGTGTAATTCCAGTACCACGTACAACGGCACGTAACGGATCTTCTGCAATGTAAACAGGTAAGTCTGTTTTTTGAGACAGACGCTTGTCTAAACCACGTAACATAGATCCTCCACCTGCTAAGTAGATTCCTGTATTGTAAATATCGGCTGCTAATTCTGGAGGTGTTTGTGATAAGGTTTCCATTACAGCATCTTCAATTCTAAGAATAGATTTGTCTAATGCTTTAGCGATTTCACGATAAGAAATTTGCACTTGTTTTGGTTTACCGGTAAGTAAATCACGCCCTTGAACACTCATGTCGTCTGGCGGAATTTCTAAATCTTCGGTAGCTGCACCAATTTGGATTTTAATTTTTTCGGCAGTACGCTCACCAACATATAAGTTGTGTTGCGTACGCATATAATATATAATATCGTTTGTAAAGACATCTCCAGCAATTTTTACCGATTTGTCGCAAACAATACCACCTAAAGCAATTACTGCAATTTCGGTAGTACCACCACCTATATCTACAATCATGTTACCTTTAGGTTGCATAATATCTACACCAATACCTATGGCCGCAGCCATAGGTTCGTGTATTAAATAAACTTCTTTACCGTTAACACGCTCACAAGATTCTTTTACTGCTCGCATCTCTACTTCGGTAATACCGGATGGAATACAAACAACCATGCGAAGCGCTGGTGTAAACATTTTTTTCTTTAAAGCAGGAATGTTTTTTATAAACAAACTTATCATTTGTTCGGACGCATCAAAATCTGCAATTACACCATCTTTAAGCGGGCGAATTGTTTTAATGTTTTCGTGCGTCTTTCCTTGCATCATACTCGCTTCTTTACCAACGGCAATGATTTTACCGCTAACGCGATCGCGAGCAACTATTGAAGGACTATCCACTACAACTTTATCGTTATGGATTATAAGTGTATTGGCTGTTCCTAAGTCAATAGCTATTTCTTCTGTAAGGAAGTCAAAAAATCCCATGCGTTATATGTCTTTTTTTGCTTTAATTAAAAAATTGGGTGTCGTAAAAGTAATGAAATTAATGTTTGAAATGACGTGTACCTGTAAATACCATAGATACGTTGTTATCATTACAATAATCGATACTTAATTGATCTTTAATAGAACCACCTGGCTGAATAACAGCAGTAATTCCTGCATTTTTTGCAATCTCTACACAATCAGGGAAAGGGAAAAAAGCATCACTTGCCATAACCGCACCTTTTAAATCGAAGTTAAAAGATTGTGCTTTGTGTATGGCTTGGTTAAGTGCATCTACACGGCTTGTTTGTCCTGTTCCACTAGCACATAATTGTCCACCTTTAACTAATACAATAGTATTAGATTTGGTGTGCTTACATATTTTAGAAGCAAAGATTAAATCATTTAACTCGCTATCGGTAGGATTATTGTTTGTCGCTTTAGATAAATCTTCTAAACGATCTGTAATGTTGTTTGTGTCTTGAACTAAAACACCGTTAAGACAAGATCTTACGCTTGTTTTAGGCATTTCGATATCGTGAAGAATTAAAAGGATTCTGTTTTTCTTTCCTTTTAAAAGTGCAAGAGCATCTTCGCTAAAAGATGGTGCGATTACAACTTCACAAAATAAAGTATGAATATCTTCGGCAGTAGCTAAATCTATTTCTGTGTTAGAAATTAAAACACCACCAAAAGCAGAAACAGGGTCTCCTGCAAGAGCATCTGTATAAGCCTCACTTAAAGTATCGCGTTGTGCAACACCACAAGCATTATTATGTTTTAAAATGGCAAACGTAGGTTTGTCACCTTTAAATTCGTTAATTAAATTCACAGCAGCATCAACATCCAAAAGGTTATTGTAGCTTAATTCTTTACCGTGAAGTTTGGTGAAAATTTCATCAAATTTTCCGAAGAAAAATCCTCTTTGGTGTGGGTTTTCCCCATAACGTAACACATGACCGTTTTGTTCACTAATTTTTAATACTGTGTCTTCGTCATTTTGGTTGAAGTAATTAAAAATTGCAGAATCGTAATGAGACGATACGTTGAAAGATTTTCTTGCGAAATCTTTTCTTTGCTCTAAAGTAAGTGTTCCGTTTTGCTCAGAAATAAGTTCTAGAAACGAAGCATATTCATTTACAGAAGATACACAAACTACATCTTTATAATTTTTTGCAGCGGCACGAATTAATGAAATTCCACCGATATCAATTTTTTCAATTATATCTTGTTCACTAGCACCAGAAGCAACTGTATCTTCAAACGGATATAAATCAACAATAACTAAATCTATTTGAGGGATTTCAAATTCTGCTAATTCAGCAACATCCTGCTCATTATCTTGACGGTTTAAAATACCACCAAAAACTTTTGGATGTAATGTTTTTACACGTCCTCCTAAAATAGAAGGGTAAGATGTTACGTCCTCTACAGGTACAACGTCTATTCCTAAATCGTTTATAAAAGCCTGTGTACCACCAGTAGAATACATGGTTACACCTAGTTCGTTTAACTTTTTAATAATAGGTTCTAAACCATCTTTGCTAAAAACTGAAATTAATGCAGATTTGATTGTTTTCTCGTTACTCATTAGTGTTGTGTTATATTAATGCGCAAAAGTACGGATTTACATTAAAAAATATATAGTTTGTTTACTGTTTTGTTTTTATTTTTTTTGTAACAAATCTATAATTAAAACGTCCTATCTTTAAAATCTCAAATTTTTAATAAAAGCACTTCTAAATGATCTTGTATTTCAGACTTTTTAAAGAAAGTTTTGCGTTTGCTATAAATGCTTTACGAAATAATAAATTAAGAACATTCTTGTCTTTGTTGGGGGTGACTATTGGAATATTTTCAATTATTGCGGTATTGGCAGCAGTCGACTCTCTGGATCAAAGTATTAAAAGTCAGTTGTCTGGTTTAGACAAAAACACCATATACTTAACTAAATTTTCTTTCGGACCAACAGAAGTGCCAAGGTGGCAACGCGATAGTTATCCGCAAACAGAAAATGCCGATTATGAGTTTGTGAATCGAAATATTCCAAATATTAAGTCGAGTGCCTATATTATTTTTGGAAATTCTGAAACCATAAAATACCAGGATAACACAATTACCAATGTAAATGTATCGCCAGGGTCTTATGGTATTTACGATATTGAAGATTTAAAAATTGGTAAAGGCCGGTTTTATACCGAATCAGAATCGTCTACCGGTGCACCAGTTATTGTAATAGGAGCAGAGCTGTCCGATAATATATTTGATAACGAAGAGCCTATTGGTAAGCAAATACGTATTTACGGACGAAAAGTAACAGTTATTGGTGTGCTTAAAAAAGTAGGTGCTTCACTATTTGATTCGCCAGACGAAAAAGCCTATTTGCCCTCTAATTTTGTTAGGCAATTTACCAACGGAGGTTCCGATGGTATTCCTGGAGCTGTTGTGATTAAGCCTGAACCTGGCGTAGATATAGAAGCTTTCGAGCAAGTATTAAGACAGCGTTTTAGAGCATATAGAGGATTAAAAGCCGATGAGCCTGATAATTTTTTTATAAATAAACTCTCAGGAATGACCGATGCTATAGATAATATTATTGGTGTTATGAATTTGGCCGGTTGGATTATTAGTGGATTCTCCCTGCTTGTGGGTGGCTTTGGAATCGCAAATATTATGTTTGTTAGTGTAAAAGAGCGTACCAACCTTATCGGAATACAGAAATCGTTAGGGGCAAAAAACAGATTTATATTGTTTCAGTTTTTATTCGAAGCTATTATTCTTGCTGTTATTGGTGGACTAATTGGTCTAACCTTTGTGTGGATTGTAGCCCTAATTGCCTCTCAGGTAGTCGATGATTTTGAGTTTATTTTATCGTTTTGGAATATGTTTATTGGGTTCTCTCTATCTACATTAATAGGACTTATCTCTGGAGTGTTGCCTGCTATTTCAGCTTCTAAATTAGAC
This sequence comes from Formosa bonchosmolovskayae, assembly GCF_051016085.1. Classification (GTDB taxonomy): domain Bacteria; phylum Bacteroidota; class Bacteroidia; order Flavobacteriales; family Flavobacteriaceae; genus Formosa. Next base: position 597,783 of record NZ_CP174605.1, on the reverse strand, counting down.
CCTGTAGAAGCGATAAGAACAGGAATGTAGCGATTGCAAGATTAATCTCAGTTCCCTGTTGAAGCATATAGTTTAATACAAAAAAAATCTCGACATCCTTCTTTTAGAATGAGGTCGAGATTTTTTTTATGATATATATTACGGACTATTACACGAGTATCTTTGCGACCTCTGCGCAAACAAACTCTAGGAAGCGCTCGTCTTCATCTGTAAACGGATCTGGTGTATTCGAGTCTATATCTATTTGTCCAACATTCTCGCCATTAACAAAAAGAGGCACAACAATTTCGGCTTTTACCGTAATACTGCAAGCGATGTAATTGTCTTGAGCGGCCACATCTGGAACCACAAAGTTTTCGTTACTTACTGCTACTTGTCCGCAAATACCTTTCCCAAACGGAATAATGGTATGGTCTGTAGGTGCGCCTACATAAGGTCCTAGCTTCAGTTCGTTTTTGTCGCCATTTTTAAAATAGAATCCTACCCAGTTATAATAATCGACATGTTTTTCTAAAATTTCGCAAACAGCTAATAAGCGCTCGTCTACAGTATTATTAGTATTAGAAAGAATAGTTTCAACTTGCGGTTTTAAAGATGCTAAAGACATAGTTTTATTTTTTTTGTAAAAGTATTTAAAATGCGACGATTTTGGAACTTCATTTTTATAAATTTAACACCATAAATATTTAGACCTCTTGCTTAAGTTATTTAAAACATATAGACCTGTAATTCGCTTTATTCTGACATTCTTAATCAGTTATTTTGTGATGGCTATGGGGTATAAATGGTATTTAGATTATTCTAAAACCACTAGCTTTCAGCCGGACTATATAACATATTATGTGGCGGAACAGTCTCAAGCATTTTTAAATGTAATAGGTTACCATGCTAAAATCGAATTGCATGCAGGAGAACCTTGGGTGCGTTTATTGTTTAATGGTGATTATATTGTTAGAATAATTGAAGGTTGTAATGCTGTAAGTGTTATTATACTTTTTATTGCATTTATAGTGTCGTTTGCATCCTCGCTAAAGAATACGTTATTGTTTGTAGTAGCAGGGAGTCTTATTATTTATATCGCCAACATCTTGCGAATAGGTGTGTTAACTATAGGTTTGTACTATTACCCGGAGTTGGAACATTTATTACACGGGGTAATTTTTCCGTTAATTATTTATGGAATGGTATTTATGTTGTGGGTAATTTGGGTGAACTATTTTGTTAAACAAAAAAAAGAGCATGTACCAAGTAAAGCGTTATAGTTTAATCTTTATCTTGATTCTTGGTTTGGTGTTAATCCGAGCTTTTGAGGCTAGATTGTTTTACGATCCGTTTTTAGAGTTCTTTAAAAATGATTATTTGTATAGTGACGCGCCAGTTTTTGAAACTATTAAATTAATAGCATTTACAACGTTAAGATACGTTTTAAATACAGTGTTGTCGTTAGGGATAATTTATGTTGTTTTTAAAGATCGAGGGATTTTAAAATTTTCGGCCATGTTATTTGCGGTTGCCTACGCCATTCTAATATTACTATTTTTATACCTGATTAATAACGCAGAACAGAATAACTATTTTATTTTGTTTAATATTCGTCGTTTTTTAATTCAGCCTATACTCTTGTTGTTATTGCTTCCAGCCTTTTATTATCAGAAGCAACTTAAAAAAGATATTTAAAGAATTTACATCATAAAAAAAACCGAAGCCTTAAGACTTCGGTTTTTAGTGTTATGTGATGTTTTTTAGATTACATCATACCTGGCATACCACCACCCATTGGAGGCATAGCAGGAGCATCTTCTTTAATATCGATTAATGCACATTCTGTAGTTAGGATCATTCCTGCAACAGAAGCCGCATTTTCTAATGCGATACGTGTTACTTTTTTAGGATCTATAATACCTGCAACAAGCATATCTACATACGTTTCTGTTTTAGCGTCGTAACCAAAGTTACCTTCACCTTCTAACACTTTAGAAACAACAACACTTCCTTCTCCACCAGCATTTTCAACAATGGTTCTTAAAGGCGCTTCGATAGCACGTGCTACAATTTGGATTCCTGTAGTTTCGTCTAAGTTTTCAGTCATAATCGCTGCAAGAACAGCTTTAGCTCTAACTAAGGCAACACCACCACCGGCAACAATACCTTCTTCTACAGCAGCTCGCGTTGCATGTAAAGCATCGTCTACACGGTCTTTTTTCTCTTTCATTTCAACTTCACTTGCAGCACCAACATAAAGTACAGCTACACCACCTGCTAATTTAGCAAGACGTTCTTGAAGTTTTTCTTTATCGTAATCACTAGTAGTAGATTCGATTTGAGATTTAATCTGATTTACACGATTTTTAATCATTTCAGAATCTCCAGCACCATTAACAACTGTAGTGTTGTCTTTATCGATAGTGATACGTTCTGCAGTTCCTAACATATCGATAGTTGTATTTTCTAAAGTAAATCCTCTTTCTTCAGAAATTACAGTACCACCCGTTAAGATGGCGATATCTTCTAACATCGCTTTACGTCTGTCTCCAAAACCAGGCGCTTTAACCGCTGCGATTTTAAGAGAACCACGTAATTTATTTACTACTAATGTTGCAAGCGCTTCTCCGTCTACATCTTCAGCAATAATTAATAAAGGCTTACCTGATTGAGCAACTGGCTCAAGTACTGGTAATAAATCCTTCATTGTAGATACTTTTTTATCGTATAATAAGATGTAAGGATTATCTAAGTCCGTGATCATTTTTTCGCTATCTGTAACGAAATAAGGCGATAAGTATCCTCTGTCAAACTGCATACCTTCAACAACATCTACATATGTATCTGTTCCTTTAGCTTCTTCTACAGTGATAACACCTTCTTTACCAACTTTACCAAATGCAAGAGCAATTAAATCTCCAATTACATCATCGTTGTTAGCCGAAATAGCAGCAACTTGTTTAATTTTATCTGAAGAATCTCCAACCGTTTGTGTTTGTTTAGCAAGGTCTGCAACGATAGCTTCAACAGCTTTATCGATACCACGTTTTAAATCCATTGGATTTGCACCTGCAGCAACATTTTTAAGTCCTTCTTTAACGATAGCTTGAGCTAAAACAGTAGCGGTAGTTGTACCGTCTCCTGCTAAGTCGTTAGTCTTAGAAGCTACTTCTTTTACCATTTGCGCCCCCATGTTTTCAAGCGCGTCTTCTAATTCGATTTCTTTAGCTACAGAAACACCATCTTTAGTTACCACTGGTGCCCCGAAAGAACGTCCAATAATTACGTTACGACCTTTTGGTCCTAATGTTACTTTTACTGCATTCGCTAAAGCGTCTACACCACGTTTTAAACCGTCACGTGCTTCAATATCAAATTTAATATCTTTTGCCATTTTTATAATATTTTTCTATAAACATTAGTTTTTAAGCTATTTGCTCTAAACTGTCTTGCTTACTATTGATTTTTGTAATAATTTTTTGTTGGATTTCCCTATCGTAGGAAAATTAAAAATTAGATAATTGCCATGATGTCTTCTTCACGCATCATTAAATAATCTGTTCCTTCTAATTTCAATTCAGAACCAGAGTATTTACCGTAAAGTACAGTGTCTCCAATTTTTACAGTAAGTGGTTCATCTTTTTTACCTGTGCCAATAGCAACAACGGTACCTTTGTGTTGTTTCTCTTGAGCTGAATCTGGAATAAATAATCCTGATGCTGTTTGAGTTTCTGCAGGAAGTGGTTCTACAAGAACGCGATCTGCAAGTGGTCTGATGTTTACTTTACTCATTTTATTATATGATTTTAATTAGTTTATATTTTATGTGTAAATACATTCGAAAATTGTGCCAATTCGAGGGGTATGACAAACTTTCAGTAACAAAAAATGCCAACTGTAAAAGTTGGCATTTTAATATTATAAATAGGAGTCGTTTTTTGTTACTCAGCAGCGTCTTCTGTTGGATCAACGGGTAAAGTTGCTGGTGCCGCTGGAGCAGTAGGTAATGGTTGAGACATAGATTCTGTGTCTAACGCTTTAGATTCTAAAGTTCCTGTTCCTCTGTTTATTGCAACATTAGAAAGTAAGATTAAAACTAACATTAACGCTGATAATGTCCATGTACTTTTATCTAAAAAGTCGGTAGTTTTCTTTACACCACCAATTTGTTGAGAACCACCTCCTCCAAAAGAAGAAGATAATCCACCTCCCTTAGGGTTTTGTACCATAATTACTACGATTAATAAAAATGCTACTACTACGATTAGGACTAAAAATATTGTAAACGTACTCATTAGGATTTCTTATTTTGTTCTTGTATTTGTTTTATTGCTTTAATTCGGTCAGCAAAGAAACCACTTTTTTCTGGATATTTCAAACTTAATATATTATAAGATTGAATTGCTTTTTTGTAATTTTTTTGTTCTACATAAATTCTAGCTAATGTCTCGGTCATTAATGCTTCTGGTTGCATGAGATGAGAATCGGCTAAATTTAATGAGGTTCCTGCAGATTTTTTAGGATCTATTTTAGGATTTGTTGATATAAATTTATCAATTAAAGCAAACTTTTTAGCCTGCTCCGGAGTTGGCGTTTTTGCAATTTCTGGCTCGCGTGGTGGTTGTTTCTTCTCCGGTTTTGTTTCTGCTTTAGGCTCAGTCGTGTTGGGTGTCGTTCTGTTTACAGGAGTAAATGTGGTAAGCTTTAACCACTCGTTAAACGAATGCGTTTCATCCGTGTTAAAGTCTAATGGTTTTCCCAGTTCCAAAACTTTTTCTGGAGACGATTTCTGATCTTCCGTTTCCGTCTTTTCTTCGGCTTCTGTGTCGACTTCTATATGGTCTTCTTTTACAGTGTCTTCTTTTATCGCTTCAGAAGGGTCTTCTGTAAAATGGACAAGTTTAGCAGGTTTTATCTTTGGCTGAAATAATTCAGGATCTAAAACGCCTTCGGTTTCATCTATATGTTGTGTAAGCACATTGTCTATAGACGTCTTTTTATTTACAGAAATATCTTCAACATCAACTTCAATATCGTTTAAATGCGATGTGTTTTGTTTTATAAAATGAGAAATCTCATTTTGAACAAATGCCTTCGAAGTAATAAAGTCGAATAAAATACTACGATCTGTGGTATAGGCTGCCGTTGTTTTTAATTCCTGATTGTATGTAATACTTTCCTTTTTCTTAAGTGCTTTTAAGAATAAGGCACGCGCGGGCTGAAAGTATGGAAACTCATTTATAATGGTTTTCAGATCTTCTGCTTGTTCAGACTGTAAAGCTTCCGGATACTGTAATATATGTGTAAATTCGGTGCTTTTCATTGTTACCATTGCGCTAAAGACGCGTTAAAAATATCTTGAGTTAAACGTTCGAAAATTTCATCGATGGCAGTAACTTTTTGTGTTCCTACTAACTGAGAGGTTCCTGCATAATCATAAAAGAATGAGAAGCGTTTTTCGAACTCAGACTCTTCGTCTTGTTTATTATAAAACCGAACATTAACCGAAATGGTTAATCGGTTTTGTGCTGCAGTATTATCGGCAGTTGCTGTGGTTGGAGAAATTCTATATTCTGTAATTTCGCCTTCGTAAACCAAATCGCCATTAGACTTTACAAGTGAAAGATTGGTTTGGTTTAAAAGCAAATCGGTTAATGCATTGGTAAAATCTAGATCTAAACCCGGTTCGATTAAAGTGGAATTATTTTGAAAATAATTTACTTGAAATGTTTTTGTATTTGCATTTACTTTTGCTCCAGTAAAAGAATATACTCCACAGGCCGTTACGCTAATAGAGACTAAAAATAATATAAAGTAGTGTTTTAAAGCCATAATCTATAAGTCGTACTGTTTTATTTTTCTGTATAAGGTGCGCTCGCTAATACCTAATTCGGCAGCGGCTAATTTACGTTTTCCCTGATGACGTTCCAACGATTTTTTAATCAACTCTAATTCTTTGTCTTGTAGGGATAGCGTTTCTTCTTCCTGAATTTCTTCAGCAAAATGGTATTTGTCTAAGGCACTCATGTTGCTAGTATCTACCAAAGACGTAGAGCTTGGTTCTGGGATAGAAAGAATTTCTAAATCGTCTTCGGTGTCGTCGTATTCGGCATCCGATTCGTTACCGTATATTTTCTGTATAAGGCCTTCGTTATTCTTTTGTACATCTTTATCGTTACCGTGTTTCATTAACTCTGCAGTTAATTTTTTAAGATCGCTTAAATCTGCTTTCATGTCGAATAATACTTTATAAAGTATTTCACGCTCGCTACTAAAATCGGATTCCGATTTGGTATTCGAGATTACAGCCGGTAAGTTGGAAGTTGCATTAGGTAAATAGCCACGAATGGTTTGGCCGGTTATGGTTCTGTTTTCTTCTAAAACCGAAATTTGTTCTGCTACGTTTCTTAACTGTCGAATGTTACCACTCCATCTAAATTTTAATAATTCCAGTGTGGCTTCATCTGTTAATTTAATGGTAGGCATTTTATATTTTAAGGCGAAATCACTAGCAAATTTTCTAAAAAGCAGATGAATATCTTCAGAACGATCTCGTAGAGGAGGCAAGTGAATTTCTACAGTGCTTAATCTGTAGTATAAGTCTTCTCTAAACTTTTCTTTTTTTATGGCTTCAAACATATTAACGTTTGTGGCCGCAACGATACGCACATTTGTTTTCTGTACCTGACTAGAACCTACTTTTAGAAACTCTCCGTTTTCTAATACACGTAATAAACGTACTTGGGTGGTAAGCGGTAATTCTCCAACTTCGTCTAAAAAAATTGTCCCGCCATCGGCAACTTCAAAATAACCAGAACGTGTTTGTGTCGCTCCAGTAAATGCGCCTTTTTCGTGACCGAAAAGTTCACTGTCTATTGTGCCTTCCGGAATCGCACCACAGTTTACTGCAATATATTTACCGTGTTTTCTATGAGATAGCTGATGAATAATTTTCGGAATACTTTCTTTTCCAACCCCACTTTCTCCAGTAACCAGGACCGAAATATCTGTAGGCGCAACTTGTATCGCTTTTTCTATGGCGCGATTAAGTTTTTGGTTGTTACCAATAATTCCGAAACGTTGTTTTATAGCTTGAACTGATTCCATTTGGTAATTAAGTTTTAGGTCTTAGTTTTTAGAATAAATAATTAAAGTGTCGTAATTATAAGTTTGAAAGCCCAATGGCTTCTCCTATTAATGTTGCACTGGTACAATCTAATATTTTAACAGTTACAAAATCTCCAATTTTATAGTCTTCTTTAGGGAAAACGGCGACAATGTTTTGAGATGTGCGTCCAGACCACTGCTGATCTGATTTTTTGGATTCTCTTTCAATCAAGACTTCAACTACAGTGTTTACATACGCTTTGGTACGGAATTCACTGTGTTTACGTTGTAATTGAACCACATCGTCTAAGCGTTTTTTCTTCACTTCTAACGGAATATCGTCTTCCATTTTACGCTCGGCCAAGGTACCTGGACGTTCAGAATAATAGAACATATACCCAAAATTATACTTTACAAATTCCATAAGACTTAAAGTGTCTTGGTGGTCTTGCTCGGTTTCTGTGGGGAACCCTGTAATCATATCCTGACTAATAGAGCAGTCTGGAAGAATACGACGAATATTGTTTATGAGCTCGAAATACTCTTCGCGTGTATGTAAACGATTCATTTCTTTAAGAATACGGTTACTTCCGCTTTGTACAGGTAAATGTATGTGCTTACAAATGTTTTTGTATTTCGCCATAGTTTCAACCACATCAAGCGTTAAATCTTGAGGGTTAGATGTAGAAAAACGAATACGCATTTTAGGTTGCTCTTTAGCACACAATTCTAGAAGCTTTGCAAAATTAACAGCTGTTGCCACTTGCATGTCTGTTGCTTTGTCGAAATCTTTTTTAAGTCCGCCACCATACCACAAATAGCTATCTACATTCTGGCCTAAAAGGGTAATTTCTTTAAAGCCACGACTCCATAAGTCGTTAATTTCTTCAAGTATGCTTTGTGGCTCACGGCTACGTTCACGACCACGAGTAAATGGCACAACGCAGAATGTACACATATTATCGCAACCTCTAGTAATCGATACAAAAGCAGTTACACCATTGCTATTTAAACGCACTGGAGAAATGTCTCCATAGGTTTCTTCTTTAGAAAGAATCACGTTTATCGCATCGCGACCATCTTCAACCTCGGCCAAAAGATTCGGTAAATCTTTATAAGCGTCGGGACCAACAACAAGGTCTACAATTTTTTCTTCTTCTAGGAATTTACTTTTAAGACGTTCGGCCATACAGCCCAACACGCCAACTTTCATTCCTGGGTTAATACGTTTTACGGCATTATATTTTTCTAGACGTTTACGTACGGTTTGTTCTGCTTTATCACGAATAGAGCAGGTGTTTACTAAAACCAAATCGGCGTCTTCTAATTTTTGGGTGGTATTGTAGCCTTCGTTATGTAAAATTGAAGCTACTATTTCGCTATCGCTAAAATTCATAGAACAGCCGTAACTTTCTATAAATAGTTTGCGGGTATTTTCTTTTTTTTGTTCTAATACAAGGGATTCTCCTTGTTTACTTTCGTCAATTGTCTTCTCCATAAGTCTCCTGAAAATAATTATCAGTCAATAAGTTTGCAAATATACAATTATAAATATGTTTCTGACAAAGTGGCAGTTTAATTTTTCTTGTATTTGTGTTAAAAAATACGTCCTTTATCCCAAAATTAAAAAGGGGAGACATGTTTTTATCAGAATTTGAGCAAAAAGTAAATCGAGCGAAAACTTTAGATTTCGGAGCACTATTTAGTGAAGCGATAGAGCTTTTTAAGAAAGTTTGGGTACAGGGTTTAATTACCATATTAATATCTATAGCGGCAATCCTTCCTTTATATTGTATCGTATATATTCCTCTTTTAATGTTAGGTGTAGATCCTGAATTAATTGGTCAGAATGAAGATGTGAATGTGTCCTTCTTAATCTTTATCGGATTGTTTTTTATTGTGTTCGGGATTGTAGCTTCGGCTGTAAGTATTGCTTTAATGTCTGCTTTTTATAGAATTTGTAAGCAAAAAGATTTGGGAGTATCTCTTAAAGATGATTATTTCTACTATTTTAAAAAAGCGTATTTCATGAAATTGATTAAGTTGGCTATAGTAAGTCTTGCGATTAGTGTGTTAGCTAGTTTGTTATTTCTGTTTCCTTTAATTTACGTTATAGTGCCTATCTCTTTTTTTACTGTCGTTTTTGCTTTTAACCCAGAAGCAAGGGTTACAGATATTGTAAAGGCAAGTTTTAAGTTGGGCCACAAGAAATGGTTAATTACATTCGGATTAATGCTTGTTTGTGGATTTCTTGCAGAAATGGTAGGTATGCTATTATGTTTTGTTGGGTTATTCGCAACGTTGTCGTTTGCGTACTTACCTTTGTATATAATTTATAAAGAAGTAATTGGCTTCGAGAATTCCGAAGAAGAAAGTGTTTTTATTGAAACCACTATATAATTCGTAAAGAATTGATAATTAAGTTGAATATTTTTAGGTTAAAAATCGATGATCTCCGATCTTTCGTCTTACTGAATGCTGATAAAATTAGGATGATGTTGCTTTTTTGCCATACATTTGCAGCACCAAAAAAATAGAAATGGCGAAGAATTTAGTAATAGTGGAGTCACCTGCAAAGGCGAAAACGATCGAAAAATTTTTAGGTAAAGATTATAAAGTTGAGTCTAGTTTTGGTCATATTGCCGATTTACCATCTAAAGAATTAGGTGTAGACGTAGAAGGTGATTTTAGTCCAAAATACGAAGTCTCCTCCGATAAAAAAGCAGTTGTTAAAAAGCTTAGAGATTTATCTAAGAAAGCCGAAATGGTTTGGCTAGCAAGTGATGAGGATCGCGAGGGTGAGGCGATTGCTTGGCATTTAGCCGAGACTTTAAAATTAGATAAAGACAAAACAAAACGTATTGTTTTTCACGAGATTACAAAAACAGCTATTCAAAAAGCGATTGAGAATCCGCGTGGTATAGATTACAATTTAGTCGATGCGCAACAAGCCCGTCGTGTATTAGATAGAATTGTAGGGTACGAATTATCTCCAGTGTTATGGCGTAAAGTAAAAGGTGGTTTATCTGCCGGACGTGTACAGTCGGTTTCTGTGAGATTAATTGTAGAACGTGAACGCGAAATTCAAGAATTTAATGCCGAAGCATCGTATAGAATTGATGCCGAATTTTCTAACGAAGAAGGACAGACTTTTAAAGCTAAACTTCCAAAAACATTTGCTTCAAAAGAAGAAGCCTTTAAATTTTTAGAAAGTAATGCTTCAGCAGATTTTAAAGTTAAAGATTTAGAGAAAAAACCAGCTAAGAAATCGCCTGCTGCACCATTTACAACATCAACACTTCAACAAGAAGCAGCACGTAAATTATATTTTTCAGTAAGTAAAACCATGACCATGGCGCAACGTTTATACGAAGCCGGTCTTATTACTTATATGAGAACAGATAGTGTAAACTTATCCGACGAAGCGAGAAAAGGAGCGAAAGCCGAAATTGAAAATGCTTACGGAACCAAGTATGCTAAAGAACGTAACTATAAAGGAAAAGCAAAAGGGGCGCAAGAGGCTCACGAAGCTATTCGTCCAACAGATTTTGCATTACATTCTGTAGATATTGATCGCGACCAAGCCCGTTTATACGAACTGATTTGGAAACGTGCAATCGCATCGCAAATGAGTGAAGCGTTATTAGAACGTACAAATGTTAAAATATCGGCTTCAACACATAAAGAATTATTTTCAGCAAACGGAGAAGTTATTACTTTCGATGGATTTTTAAAGGTCTATTTAGAAGGTAACGACGACGAAGATTCTGAACAAGAAGGGATGTTGCCTGCTATGAAGGTTAACGAAACCCTTTTAAACGAATTTATAACGGCTACCGAACGTTACACAAGACCACCTTATAGATATACTGAAGCTTCTTTAGTAAAGAAATTAGAGGAACTTGGTATTGGTCGTCCGTCTACCTATGCACCAACTATTTCTACAATTCAGAATAGAAACTATGTTGAAAAGGGTATGGTTGAAGGTGTAGAGCGTGAGTATACACAAATTACGTTAAAGGCAGGACAAGTAAAAGATAAACTTCTTACCGAAAAAGTAGGATCGGATAAAGGGAAGTTAGTACCTACCGATATTGGAATGATAGTAACCGACTTTTTGGTTAATCATTTTGAAAGTATTTTAGATTACAATTTTACAGCAAAAGTAGAAGAGGATTTCGATGATATTGCTGAAGGAAAAGAAAATTGGATTAAGCTAATGAAGGCTTTCTATACAAAATTCCATCCTCAAGTTATCGATGTGCAAGAAAATGCCGAACGTGAATCTGGCGAGCGTATTTTAGGTACAGATCCTAAAACAGGCCGTCAAGTAAGTGTGCGTTTAGGGAAATTCGGACCAATGGCTCAAATAGGAGCAGCCGAAGAAGAAGATAAAATCTTTGCAAGTTTATCTCCAGACCAACAGCTAAACACCATTACTTTTGAAGATGCTTTAGATTTATTCAAGTTACCAAAAGATTTAGGTGTTTACGAAGAACTTCCTGTGGTTGTAAATAACGGACGTTTTGGTCCTTATGTAAAATTTGGAGAAACCTATGTGTCGCTACCTAAAGGCGTAGATGCTTTAAGTGTAGAATTGGAAGATGCGATTGTTTTAATAAAAGAGAAGCAAGAAGCCGATGCGCCAATTTATATGTACGACGGTTTACCAGTACAGAAAGGAAAAGGACGTTTCGGACCTTTTATTAAATGGAATAACATGTTTATTAACGTAAACAAGAAATACGACTGGGATAATTTATCCGACGATGATATTGTAACGTTAATTAAAGAAAAAATCCAGAAAGAAATTGATAAAGTCGTTCATAACTGGGAAGAAGAAGGAATTCGTGTAGAGAAAGCACGTTGGGGAAGACACAATGTTATTAAAGGTAAAATAAAAGTAGAATTAGATAAAACTGTCGACGCTACTAAAATTACGCTAGAAAAAGCCATGGCTTTAATAGAAGCTAAAACTCCAAAGCGTAAAACAGCAGCGAAAAAGAAAGCGCCTGCTAAGAAAAAAGCACCAGCAAAGAAGAAAGCTGTGGCTAAAAAAACAACTACTGTTAAAAAGAAATAATACATGCCCGACCTTAATTTTCTGGCTCCTGTACCCGAAGTTGTTTTGGCACATAACGAGTTATTGTCGCCACAAGCATTCGGACAAAAATTAAAAATACATTCTAAACAAGACGGCATGCCCAATCTTCAGGGGGTGGATGTCGCAATTATAGGTGTTTTAGAAAATAGAAATGCTGTTAATTATATAGGTGAAGATTTTAATATAAACGAAATCCGTAATGCCTTGTATAAGTTGTTCCCTGGTAGTTGGAGTACAACTATAGCCGATTTAGGAGATATACATAAAGGTGAAACTGTAGAAGATACGTATTTTGCGTTAAAAGAAACAGTTGCAGAATTAGTGAAATTAAATATAATTCCATTAGTTTTAGGCGGCAGTCAAGATCTAACCTATCCTATGTATCGTGCATTCGATAATCTTATTCCAATGGTAAACATTGTGAATGTAGATAGTAAGTTCGATTTAGGAGATTTAACAGAACCTATTAAGAATGATAGTTTTGTAGGAAAGATTGTTTTAGAGGAACCTTATAATTTATTTAATTACGCGGCCATTGGTTACCAAACCTATTTTAATTCGCAAGAGCAAATAGATTTAATGGAAACCTTATATTTTGAAGCGTATCGTTTAGGGCAAGTGTCTAACGATATTACTTTAGTAGAGCCTGTTATGCGCGATGCCAATATTGTGACTGTAGATATGGGATCTTTAAAAGCTTCGGAAGTGAGTTTAAATCAAAAAGTATCTCCCAACGGTTTAGACGGTAAAGAAATTTGTGCCATTACTAGGTATGCAGGTATCAGTAATAAAGTGAGTGCTTTGGGTATTTTTGAATATAATCCCTCTAAAGACGACGATATTACATGCGGACTAATCTCTCAAATGATTTGGTATTTTATAGAAGGATTAAATAATAGAGTAGACGATAGTGACTTTAAAGATGAGTCTATCTATCAGAAATTTATAACGTTAGTCGATTCTGAAGAGCTTATTTTTTACAAAAGTATAAAGACTGGGCGATGGTGGATTGAGATTCCATTTTTAAATGAAATTAATAATAAATTAAAGAGACATACGTTATTACCATGTATGCATCAAGATTATTTAGATGCATGTAATAATCAAATTCCGGAGAGGTGGTTTAAAGCATATCAGAAAAATTGTGTATAATACATAATAAAATCAGATGAAATGTATTTAATATCGTTAAACGTCAGGTTTTATCGACTAAACGCCCATTTTTTCTTCAGAATAATTGCTTATTAGAAAATATATAAATATGTTTACACTTTTAAAATTTAGATTCCAATTAGAATCTAAAAGTTTGCTATAGATATGAGAAAAATTATTTTATTAACGGTCGTTTTAGCAGTATTAATTGGTTGTGGTTCTGGCGACAAAGGTGAGCTAATTGGGGTTAGAGGTAAGAAATGGCATCCTGAAAAACCTTACGGGATGGCACTTGTTCCTGGTGGTTCATTTATAATGGGGAAAGCAGACGACGATTTAGCAAATATTCAAGACGCACCGGCAAAAACAGTAACTGTTCGTGCATTTTATATGGACGAAACGGAAATTACTAACAGTGAATACAGACAATTTGTTGGCTGGGTTCGCGATTCTATTATTAGAACAAAACTTGCAATCTTAGCAGATGAAGTAGGGCGCACACCAGAAGATGGAGGTATTGGTGAGTACGCTTTTACAGATGTAGACACAGCAAGTATGACGGTGTACGAAAAATACATGCTAGATAATTACAGTGGATTCGGACCAACAGGTTACGAAGGAAGAAAATTAAATAAGCGTGTAGAACTTATTTATGATGAAGCTGAATATCCAGACGAGTTTTATGCTGAGGTTATGGATACGATGCATATTCCTTTAGAAGAGTCTTACAATGGGCAACGTACTTGGGATGTAAACAAATTTAAATTTCAATTTTCTTACTTAGATATTCAGAAAGCGGCTAAAGATAGAAATCTTAAGCGTAGCGATGTGGTTATGCAGGAAGAGATTAAAGTATATCCTGATACTACAGCTTGGATTAGAGATTTTGCATATTCTTATAACGAACCAATGCATAACGACTATTTTTGGCACGAAGCTTACGGAGCTTATCCTGTAGTAGGTGTGAGTTGGAAACAAGCTAATGCCTTCTGTCAATGGAGAACATTATATAAAAATTCGCATCAAAAAAGTAAAGACAAACAATTGGTAAACTCTTTTAGATTACCATCAGAAGCAGAGTGGGAATATGCTGCACGTGGCGGTTTACAAGCGGCAACATATCCTTGGGGAGGTCCTTATACCAAAGATGATAGAGGTTGCTTCTTAGCAAACTTTAAACCATTAAGAGGAGACTACGCGGCAGATCAAGCTTTGTATACTGTTGAAGCAAAATCTTACGAGCCTAACGATTATAACTTATATAATATGGCCGGAAACGTTGCAGAATGGGTAAATTCTTCTTACGATCCTGCATCTTACGAATATTCTTCAACCATTAATCCAAGTGTTAACGATAATAACAACCAACGTAAAGTAGTTAGAGGAGGTTCTTGGAAAGATGTTGCCTATTTCTTACAAGTAAGTTCAAGAGATTACGAGTATGCAGATTCTGCAAGAAGTTATATTGGTTTTAGAACTGTTCAAGATTATATGGGAACAGATATTACTAGTAATCGTAGATAATTTAATACCCGAGAAAAAAAACAATATTAATCAACCAAACAGGGGAAGACCCAAAACTTAGAAATTATGGCACAATCAAAAGGTTTTAAGAAATTCATTAACATGGCCTATGGGCTTGGAGCATCTGTAGTAATTATTGGTGCATTATTTAAAATTACTCACTTCGAATTAGGGCCTTTAACGGGTAACGTAATGTTAACGATTGGACTGGTTGCCGAAGCAATTATTTTTGCGATTTCTGCTTTTGAACCAGTAGATGATGAATTAGATTGGTCTAAAGTATATCCAGAATTAGCTGGAGGAACACCAACTGTAAAAAGTAAAAAAGTTGTAGCTGAACCAACAGATGCAGAAGGTTTATTATCTAAGAAATTAGATAACTTATTAAAAGATGCTAAAATCGATGCTCAATTAATGACTAGCTTAGGTTCTAGTATTAGAAATTTTGAAGGTGCTGCAAAAGGTATTGGCCCAGCGGTAGATTCAATTGCTTCTACTAAAAAGTATGGTGAAGAAATGTCTATAGCGGCTTCACAAATGGAATCTTTAAATAGTTTATATAAAGTTCAATTAGAAAGTGCTAGTCGTCAAGCTGCAATCAACAAAGAATCTGTTGAAAACGCTCAGAAATTAAAAGAACAGATGGAATCATTAGCGTCTAACTTATCATCTTTAAATGGTGTTTATGGTGGCATGCTTACAGCAATGAATAAAAAATAATCTGATTAGAATATAAAGTTCTATAATTAATAACTTAAAATCCTAATTAGTAATGGCAGGAGGAAATTTATCTGCAAGGCAGAAAATGATAAACTTGATGTATTTAATCTTCATCGCGATGCTAGCGTTGAATATGTCAAAAGAAGTGCTTTCAGCATTTGGTTCTATGAATGAAAAGCTGGAAAATTCTAATCAAGCGGCTACAGTGCGAAATCAAGCATTGTTAACAAGTTTGGATTTGAAAGCAGAAGAACAACCAGAAAAATTTAAATCACTAAAGATTAAAGCGGGAGAAGTTAAAAATTTAGTAACTGATTTTAATGCTTATTTAGCCGATTTAAAAACTAAGATGCTTGCTAAAACTGATGATCCTAAGGATTATGAAGCAATGGATAAGACCGACTTCTTAGATAACTATTTCTTTAAAGGAGATGGTTATAAGCCAGAAGGAGAAGAATTCTTAAATAAAATTGCAAGTTTTAGAGATGGAGTTTCAGAAATCTTGAAATCAGATCCTAAATTAGCTCCTATTGCAGCAGATGTAGAGAAGGAGTTTAGTACAGCACCGGTAACAAATAGAGATGGTAAAGAAATAGATTGGTTAGATTATAACTATAAAGGATTTCCTTTAGTAGCCTCTTTAACAAAAATTACACAATTACAAGCAGACGTTAAAAGTACGTCTTCAGAAATTTTAAATAGAATGTTAGCGGGTTCTTTAGCCGCAGAAGCTTCTATGACAAATTATACAACGCTTTTAGAAACTTCTAAATCGGCTTACTTTAATGGTGAAACCTTTGATGGTAACATTGTTTTAGGACGTAAAGATGGATCTACAAGACCAAATAAAGTAGAATTAACTTTAGATGGTAAACCTTTATCAGAATCTCAGTATACTGTAGAAGACGGTAAGGTGAAGCTTAACATCGGAACAGGAAACCCTGGAGAGCATGTTATTGAAGGTAAATTAACATTCATGCAAGATGGAGAGCCTGTCGAGGTTCCTGTTAAATCTACTTTCGCTACTATTCCAATGCCAAATTCTGCTACAATTTCTGCAGATAAAATGAATGTAGTATACCGTGGAGTTTCAAACCCAATGACTATATCTTTTGCTGGTATTGCAGATAATAAAGTAACTGCAAGTGCACCGGGATTAAAGAAAGCATCTGGAGTAGGGAAATATGTAATGAATCCTGGACAAGGTAGAGAAGTAACTATTAAAGTTAATGGTACTTTGCCTAACGGAAATGGTGTGTCGGATAATGCAACATTTAGAATTAAAGATATTCCAAGTCCAACAGGAACTATTCGTGGTGAAGATGGTAACGTTACTATGCAACGTAACAACTTAGAGATTGCAACGATTGGCGCGAAATTAGACGATTTCGATTTCGATTTACCGTTACAAGTAACCTCTTTTAAAATTAAAATTCCAGGACAACCAACCATTACAGTTGGTGGTACTAAACTTAATAGTAAAGCAAGTGCTGCTTTGCGTAAAGCAAGACGTGGAGACGGTATAACAATTTTTGATATTAAAGCTCAAATTAGCGGTAATTCATCTTACAAATTGAAAAAAGTATCTCCGATCTTAATAGAACTATCTAATTAAAATTGAAACATTTAAATTGTAAAGGTTCGCAAAATATTTTAAATTTTTAAACAATGACTTATAAACATTTTTTATTAACTCTTGGTTGTATAATGGTCGCTTCAGCATCCTTTGCTCAAATGAACATTTTAAACGCAAAAAGCCCTGAGGAAATTGGTCAGAGAACTAGTGCTCAAATCGCATTAGACAGTGATAGACCCTTAGAATATGGCTATGTAGACGATCGAGATGTATTGTATTCTAAAATGGTTTGGGAAAAAATTGTATTAGACGAGCGTGTTAATTTTCCATTGTACTATCCTGTAGATACAAATAATATTGGAAGTAACAGACGTTCGCTTTACGATGTGCTTTTAAGAAGTATTAAGCAAGGGAAAATCAAAAATATTTACGACGATTCTTACTTTACAACAAAAAGAACTTTAGGAGATATTCAAGATGCATTAGCTTTAGTCGATACAACAGATGTGGGTTACGAGCAGTATAATGCCGAAGGTAGAGTAGACGAACAGTACATAAGAAGACGAGAAATTTCGTCTTACGATATTACTGAATACTGGATTAAAGGTTTATGGTATTTCGATAAACGTCAGTCAGAGTTAAAATACCGTTTGTTAGGTATTGCTCCAGTTGCGCCAGATGTTAACTTTTTAGATGCAGAAACACCAGAATTAATTCCGTTGTTTTGGATTTTCTATCCAGATGCTCGACAAGTGTTACATGAAGCTAAAGCGTTTAATAGCAATAACAGCGCCGTACCTTTTTCATTCGATCTTATCCTAAACTCTAGACGTTTTAACGGCTATATCTTTAAAGAAGAAAATGTTTTTGGAGACAGAGAAGTGAAAGAATATATCGCAGATAATGCGTTAATGCAGTTGTTAGAATCTGATAGAATTAAAGAAAATATTAGAAACTTCGAATTAGATATGTGGTCATACTAATTACGACACATTATAATATAGAAAAAGGCTCGCAATTTGTGAGCCTTTTTTTATAAACTCAATTTTTATTCATAGTATCTTTACCAAATGATAGAAGTAGATTATTTAATAGTAGGTTGTGGCTTCGCAGGGCTTTCTTTTATAGAAGAAGCTAAAGCGCATAATAAGTCTGTTTTGGTTTTCGATAATCAATCTCAACAGTCTTCTACAGTTGCTGGTGGGATGTATAATCCCGTAGTCTTAAAACGATTTACAGCAGTATGGAAAAGTCAGGAACAATTAAAATTAGCCTTACCATTTTATAAAAATTTAGAAGTTAAACTTAATATAACGGTAGATTATAAACTTCCGGTGTATCGCCGATTTGTATCTACAGAAGAACAAAATAATTGGTTCGCGGCATCCGATAAAGTTAATGTGGGCGAATTTATTTCAACAACATTAATAAAGAACACCAACGCGCATATTAATGCCGATTTTGGGTTTGGCGAGGTGCTTCAAACTGGACGAGTAGATTCGGCGCTTTTAATGGCATCCTATCGCGCTTATCTTAAACGTAATGGAGAACTAGTAGAACGTCCTTTCTTGTATAAGGCATTAGAGCCTACAGCGTCTGGTTTTATGTATCAGGATTACAAGATAAAACATGTTGTTTTTGCAGAAGGTTTTGGTTTAAAACAGAATCCGTTTTTTAATTATTTGCCTTTGCAAGGTTCAAAAGGCGAATTACTTATTATTCATGCGCCAGAATTAAACATAAATTTTTTACTTAAGTCTAGCGTATTCGTCATGCCTTTGGGTAACGATTTATATAAAGTTGGAGCGACTTACGAAAGAGACGATAAAACCAATAATACAACAGAGGCTGGGAAAAACCAGTTGCTAAGCAAGTTAAAATCTTTTATAACATGCGATTTTGAAATTGTAGATCAGGTTGCCGGTGTACGCCCTACAGTTAAAGATAGAAGACCTTTAATAGGCGCTCATCCCGAACATAAGCATATGTTTATATTAAATGGTTTAGGCTCTCGTGGTGTTTTAATTGGACCATATGTGGCTAAGCAACTATACAATGCGATCGAGAATGGCGGTGAGCTGGATACGGAAATAGATATAAAAAGATATGAATCTGATTATGCTTCTATTTCTTAACTAAATCTTTATTGTAGCTCATAAACATATTTATCCAAATGTTTCTAGACCAACGCATAATTATTGGCATAAAGACAATTAACGTGCAAACTATGGCAATAAAGGCGGTTACCAGGCCAGATCCTAAAAATAAATGGCTAATTACAAAAGCGGCCACGGCAAAAGCTATACCTACGGCATAACTTACGTACATTGCGCCATAAAAGAAGGAAGGTTCTATTTTGTATTTGGTGTGGCAGTGTGAACAATGCTCATGCATTTTTAAAGTATCTGAAAGCACGTACGCATTTTTGTTTACGTACATAGATTCTTGATGACACTTCGGACAAGCACCTGTGAAAATACTATATAGTTTCGATCCTTTTGTAAACATTTTATTTAATGTATTTTTGCAATCAATTTTAAAACACAAACTTAAGATTTAATCGCTTAATGTTTGGTAACATTTGTAACAATTCTATGCTTAACATTCATAATTTATCTATTTCATTTCAGGGTGAATATTTATTCGAAGAGATTACCTTTAAACTAGGTCAGGGAGACCGGGTTGGTTTAATTGGTAAAAATGGTGCCGGAAAATCTACCATGCTGAAAATTTTATCTAAAGATCTAGAACCAGACTCTGGTCAGATTTCGGCAGATAAAGATTTAAAAATAGGATTTTTAAGACAGGACATAGATTTTGTTTTAGGACGTACTGTTTTAGAAGAAGCGTATCAGGCCTTTACAGAAATAAAGGAATTGGAAGCGAAAATGGAGTATATAAATGAGCAGTTTGTTACTCGTACGGATTACGAAAGTGAATCGTATCACCAACTCATGATCGACTTAAACGATTTACAACACCAATACGAAATTATTGGAGGTTATAATTACCAAGGAAATACAGAACGTATTTTACAGGGTTTAGGATTTCAGCGTGAAGATTTCGATAAACTTACAGATACATTCTCTGGAGGTTGGAGAATGCGTATAGAATTAGCTAAGTTATTACTTCAAAATAACGATATTCTATTACTCGATGAGCCTACTAACCACTTAGATATAGAATCTATTATCTGGTTAGAAGGATTCTTAAAAAATTATCCTGGAGCCGTCGCTATTGTATCTCACGATAAGATGTTTTTAGATAATGTTACTAATAGAACCATAGAGATTTCATTAGGTCGTATTTACGATTACCCGAAAGCCTATTCTCAGTTTTTAGTTTTACGTCAGGAAATTAGAGATCAGCAAGTGGCTTCTCAAAAGAATCAGCAAAAGCAAATTGAGCAAACTGAAAAGCTAATCGAGAAGTTCCGTGCTAAAGCGTCTAAAGCTACCATGGCACAATCGCTTATTAAAAAGTTAGATAAGATAGATCGTATTGAAGTCGATGAAGACGATAATAGTGTGATGACTCTAAATTTCCCGGTATCTGTTACTCCTGGAAAAGTGGTTGTTGAAGCGAATGATATTGTTAAAGAATACGGCGATAAAAAAGTACTTCAGGGTGTTAGTTTGCATATCGAGCGTGATAGTAAAACCGCTTTCGTTGGACAAAACGGACAAGGGAAATCTACGTTGGCTAAAATTATAGTTGGTGAGTTAGAGCATGGCGGCCATTTAAAACTGGGACATAATGTGCAAATCGGATATTTTGCTCAGAATCAAGCCGAGTATTTAGACGGAAATAAAACCGTTTTAGATACCATGATTGATGCGGCAAATGAAAAGAACAGAAGTAAAGTTCGTGACATTTTAGGATCGTTTTTGTTTAGAGGAGAAGAAGCCGACAAGTATGTACGTGTATTATCAGGAGGGGAAAGAAACCGTTTAGCATTGGCCAAATTAATGTTACAGCCTTTTAATGTTTTGGTCATGGATGAGCCAACCAATCACTTAGATATAAAGTCTAAAAACGTACTTAAAGACGCTTTAAAACGTTTTGAGGGAACGTTGCTACTTGTATCTCACGATCGTGATTTCCTTCAGAATTTAACAGATAAGGTGGTAGAATTTAAAGACCATAAACTAAAAGAATATTTGGGCGATGTCGATTTCTATTTAGAAGAACGAAACGTTCAGAATTTAAGAGAAGTCGAAAAGCGTAATGTGGTTAAAAATCAGCCAAAAGAGAAATCGGCAACCTCTTATGAAGATCAGAAGAAATTAAAATCTCTAAATAATAAATTGAGTAAAATAGAATCTCAAATTAGTGAATTAGAAAAAGAGATTAAAAAAACAGATTTAGACCTCGCTTCTAACTACGATGAACTGTCTACAAAACCTGGTTTTTTTGATAATTATAATAAGAAGAAAAAGAAACTCACCGCATTAATGTCGGATTGGGAAGATGTGCAAATGGAACTTGAAACCTTAGGAAGTTAAGAAATATTGTTGTTCGTCGAAAAAAAATGGAGTTAAGCTGATTTTTTGTGTTAATTTGTAGCGCCCAACTTTTTTAGATATGAAAACAATTCTACTTTCTTGCATTTGCTTATTATCATCGTTTTTTGCTATGGCAGACATTCCGCTTAGTGAAAAGAAAGCTCTTGTTAATTTATACTACGCCACAGATGGCGAACATTGGAAAATTCCTTGGAATTTAAATGAACCCACAGAAGCATGGTACGGTGTAACTATTAGTGACGATCATGTGGTGGCCCTTTATTTACCAAGTAATAATTTAAGAGGAGAGTTGCCTTCGAGTATTAGTGAACTACGATACTTAAAAGAACTTAATTTAGCGTCTAATAAATTAGGCGGACCAATACCACGTTCTATAGGACAGTTAAGGGATCTTAAAAGCCTAGAGTTATTCTTAAATGAATTTACAGGGTATTTGCCTGCCGAAATTGGAAACCTAAAACAGTTGCAGTTTTTAAGCTTATACCATAATAAGTTAAAAGGAAATGTGCCATCGACCTACGCGAAGTTAGAAAACTTAGAAATGCTACAATTGGGAAGAAACTATTTTACAGGATATTTTCCTAAGCAATTATGTAGCCTACCAAACTTAGAGCACCTAAGTTTACATGACAATGACTTTGAAGGAGAACTGCCGATAGAATTAGGCCAGATGGATAATTTAGAAGAATTAATTATCACCAACAATAAATTTACTGGATACTTGCCAAAATCGATAGGCAACCTAAATAAGTTAACCACTTTAATGTTAAAGAAAAACGACTTTAATAAGGAGTATTATAGCTTTACAGACCGTATGCCTGTAGGCTATTTGTCTATAGATATAGAGAATGAGAGTGTCATTACAGACCATAACTAAGGTAGTCCTTGAAAATAATATATAATCACGTATGTTCGAACATTTCTTTACTTGTCCGCATTGTTGGGAAACCATTTCTATGCTATTAGATACAGGAGTTTCTAAGCAACAATATATAGAAGATTGTGAGGTTTGTTGTAATCCAATAGAGATACAGGTCTCTTTTTTAGAAGGCGAACTTTCGGATTTTCAGGCCACTGCAAATTAGTTTAAATATTTTTTGAAATAATGCTTGTTATATCAAAAAAGGGTCGTATATTTGCAGTCCGAAACAACAAGATCAGTATTATGAGCTGAAAGTTAAAAGCTAAGTTTGGTGTTTTAGGATTTACATCGCGGGATAGAGCAGTAGGTAGCTCGTCGGGCTCATAACCCGAAGGTCACTGGTTCGAGTCCAGTTCCCGCTACTAAGTTTACAAGGCTTCACAGAAATGTGAGGCCTTTTTTTATTGTGTTTGGTTACAGATAAGTATGGAATAGGTCTTTTTAGCCACTTGTTATGCTTTTGGAAGCGATACAATTTAGTTGTCTATTGTATCTAATATTATGGATGAGTACTGTTTTTTACTTCAATTTTAAGATTGACCTTTTAAGAATTTGGAATTACTGGTTTTAGAAATCCGATAGGTATAAAAATAAAATATAGCTTCTCATTTTGAATGTTTTCAAAAGGATGTCTCTATGCTATACTTTTTAATGTAATGGTTCCAATCCGTTCTGCAATTGCTTCCTACGTTTAGGTCTGCGGACTGTAACGTTCGATACAGCTCAATTTACGGCCTATAAGCGCCTTAAATATTAAACGGTACCAAAATAAGGTATTTCTTAAATGTTATAAGGGAGAGTGTCGTTTGTTGCCCCTGTTCTTTGTTGTGGTACGTTATATATTATTCAGCGGAAATGTTATTCCAACCGCAAAGGCTCCTGCATACTGTTCAACAGACGGTTGTATATAATAAGCAAATCCTAAATCAACATTATTATTTTTTCCTAATTCAAGTCCAAATGAAAATGGAACATGGTAAATAATTCCACTTTTATCAATATTATCAAATGCGGTTAATGTTTCAAATTTTCCAATTGAAGTTCCAACTCCAATTTCAACGTATGGTGCCACCCATGGAATTGGTGCACGAACTCTTACTTTTCCTCCAAGTAAAAAGGCTTTTGTTTCCCCTTTTTCATTCGTGGGATTACCATTAAGGTCTTCTCCATTAGAATTGGTAAATATAAAACCGGCATATGGTCTGAATTCAATCCAAGATTTTACTTTTAGGACTAATTCTCCTTGAGCAAAAAAACCATTGTCTACAACATCATCAGCCCCATTATTTGGTGCGCTCAGTCCATATCCAACTTGAGCACTTATTGATTTTTCTTTTATAAACTGTGCTTCAACTAAATTTGAAGTCAGCAGGATTATTAACAATATCAGAGTTTTTTTCATAATGTCTAGTCCCGAAAATACGGCTATAGTTAAAAATTGGTTTTATGCTAATAATTGATATACCCTATTTGGTGTTTTGTAGTCTAAAGATAATTTAAATAATATGTTGTTCTACAGATTAATTTTATTTTCTGTAGCTCTTAAACGCTTGTAAAGCCAATAGTGTATGTCCGGAACTTTAGGAGCGGATAGTAAACAAAGGGAAGAGTGAAAAACTGGCTTTAATATATGATGACTCATAAAGAAGTACTTTAGTGAAAAGTTAATGCTTTTTTACTTGTTTTTTACCACAGTACTTTGTTGTAAATAGTGTTTTTTTCAGTTCCACTAATTAATTCAGATTTTCAACTTTTAAATTCAAGATTAGATATGCTAAAATCGAAATTCAGTTTTAATTAGTTGTTTTTTTTTAGTGTGTTAAAGTTTCAACTAATATTTTTCCAAGTTTAAAACCTAGTAAACCAAAAAATACTCCAAAAACCATCCAATATAATCTGTGTTTTTTATTATATTCAAGATTTATGTTCTCGATTAGTTCTCCATTTTCAGAGAGTTGAATGTTAATTCCATCTTTTGCAAATAATTTAGCTTTAGATTTTAAAATATAATTTTTAGAGTTTATTTCGAATTTGTGCTCAATTCCTGTTATAGAAAATTTATTCGAAATTTTGTTTCCATTTATTAGAACATTCTCAAATCCGAGAACAGAGTTCAAAAATTCTATTTTATTCGTGTCGATATTAAATTCAGCGTATTTCATTCGTTATGAGTTTTTTCGGCATTATTTACAACGGTTTTGTCTAGGCTTTGTGCGGGTGAAAATCGACAAGATTTTCGAACATGCACTAAGCCGAAGCTTTTTGTTTGGTTTTGTTTCTTTGGTTTTCACAAAGCCAAATCAACAAGATTTGGCGACCTAGTAAATATACACAGAACTTTGAGGTTAGCACAAAACCCACATGAAGTTTAGCCGGTGTTACCTTTAGTTTTTATAGTCTTCATTTAATTTATACTCAAAAAATTTATGTTCAATTTCACAAAAGAGGTCTATAAGATATGTATAAAAACTATTAAGATATTTTTCAATAGGAATTGTAATATATTCAAGTGGTTGATTCAATTTATTTCTAAAAGTTGGCATTTTTGAAAGTTCACTGTCTACTTTTCCTAGATGCTTAATTTTATTATTAAATTTTTGTAATTCGAGAACAGTATTGTAGTTATTTAAATTATGTAATTCTATGTTCCAATCCTTAAAATATTGTTTTCTGTCTTTCCAATTACCAAACCCTGAGTGATTTTCTTCTTTTTTAATTTTTTCTATATAGTTAATTAATTTATTTTCAGTTTGCTCTAATAGTGACCAAATAAATACGGCTGTCATTTGGTTTAAATAACTGTTCATTGAATTTAGCTGATGAGCCTCTTGATCTATAAATTGATTCTCTCTCAAATCAGAATAATCATCAGGTGTTTCTATTTCTGTTGGATATGGTGTTTTTTTAATTTTATTTTGGAATTCTAAATCCTTTTCAATTTGAGATTTAATAGAATTATTATACAAAGAACAAATATCACCTATAGGAAAGCTTAAAAATGAAAATATACGAGTTTTATCAAACCTAAAATGAATTTGTCTTAGCTTGACTTTTGAATTCAATTCAGGAGGTGTTAAATATTTGTAGTTCATTTTTTAATTTCTAGTCCTGAAATATGGCTACAGTTAAAATTGGTTTTAAGCTAATAATTGATATAACCTATTTGGTATTTTGTAGACTAAAGATAAATGAAATGTTATGTCCTTGTATAAATTAATTGCATTTTTAAAGGCAATAGTGTATGTCCAGAACTTTAGGAGCAGATAGTAAACAAAGGGAAGAGTGAAAAACTGGCTTTAATATATGATGACTCATAAAGAAGTATTTTAGTGAAACGTTAATGCTTTTTTACTTGTTTTTTACCACAGTACTTTGTTGTAAACCGTGTTTTTATTCTTTTTTCAATTTCAACCATTTGTTTTTTCCGATTGTCAATGTTCCAATTAGGCCAACAAGAAATATCATTAAAATTCCAATTCCGATATTTTTTGAAATTATATTTTTAGTACTAAAAATCATTATTCCGGTTAAAGGAAACATTGCTCCAAAAAATGGAAGTTTTCTGTTTAGAAATTTATTTCCGCTGATAATTATTTTATCGTTTTCAGTTAAATTCCTCAATTCCATTTTTTCACTTCCACACCACTGAATTTTAGCTTTCAAAGTTTCGTTCTTAAATTCATTCGGGATTTCAATACTTTTTTCCTCTCCATTTTTCAATTCAGTCAGAGTTCTTTTTCCGACCAATATTTCATACGTACAGTTCTTGTTGAAACTCTCTTTTGGTCTATGTAGTGTGATTTTCCTCATATGGTTTACAACGTCTCCGTATATGAAACGTAGCGTGCAAAAAGACGCTATCGTTTCGGATTATACACGAGCCGAATTTTTAAATTTTTCTTTTTATCTTTATTTTATTAAAAGCCAAATTTAAAAATTTGGCGGTCTTGACAAATACACACAAACCTCTCGAAAAGCCTATATTAGCTATGTTTTATATACATTGTTGTGGTGCGTTGTTATTCACTATTTTTAAATTCTTCCTTTAATTTTTTCTCAACTTTTACTAATAATAAAATTACCATTAAAATCATAAAGCCCAAGCCTAAAACTGTCGAAGTTTTTTCGCTCGGTTGGAAAAATAAACCTATAATTCCCGATAAAGAAAGTAAACCTCCGTACTTCATCATTTGTTTAGAGGAATAAATTTGAGCAAAATCCCACCTTTCTTGACTTTTCATTGAATTTGAAGTTCTATAGCCATAAATTCCATTAATTTTTTTTGGCGGAAATTTATACATAATTATTCCGACAACAATAAAAATCAGTCCGCTACTAAATGGAATTAAAAATAGAGAGTTTTCAGTAATCATTTTATTTTGAATTTATCTGAATTTGATTTAATTACTAAATATGGAATTCCAATCAAAATTGCTCCAAAAAATGTCACATTTTCAATATCAGGATTATTCAGCCAATTAGCCAAAAAATATCCGATAATCATAATTATTGCCATTCCAAACATTGAGTTCCTAAATACAGTTGCAATTCCGTCAGCATTAAATTTCGCACGTTCTTCTTTTGGCTTAGTATTATAACCTGCAATCAGAAAGTACATTTTTCCGTATCTTATAATTATTCCGAGTACTATAAAAAAGACAGCAATCCCAATCATTTTTTAAAGTTTGATTTTATCGCGATGTTTTTTTCCAATGTCTAGTCCCGAAAATACGGCTACAGTTAAAAATTGGTTTTAAGCTGATAATTGATATACCATATTTGGTGTTTTATAATCTAAAGATAAATGAAATGGTATGTCGTTGTATAAATTAATTATATTTTTTTTTAGCCGATAAACGCATGAAAATCCAATAGTGTATGTCCGGAATTTTAGGAGCGGATAGTAAACAAAGGGAAGAGTGAAAAACTGGCTTTAATATATGATGACTCATAAAGAAGTATTTTAGTGAAACGTTAATATTTTTTACCACAGTATTTTATTGGGTATAGTTATTCTGCGCTTAGTTTTTTAAATTTCGTTGATAAATCTATCAATTTGTCCAATAATAAAAAATTGTTTTTTTCCTCAAGCAATTCACTTTTGATTTTCCCTCTGCAAAAGTCCATGAATAGGTCAACGTTTTCCTCTTTTATCTTTAATACATCTGTCAATTTTTCATTATTAAACTCGTGTTCTAAAAAAAGTAATTTTAATTCAGAATAGGTAATATAATTAGGTGTTATAGAAGACTTATTTTTTTTGTCTTTACTCAGAAGTTTGTCTGCACGTATAAAAATCTTTCTAAAATCTACATTCCCATTCGATGGCTGTTCATAAGCCTGCATATTATGGTCAAGATCATATAATATTTGATTTTTAAAATTTGAATTAAATTGATCCTCATCAAAAGAATAGTTACTTATTATTACTTCTTCAAGATTATTTATTTTTTGTTCTAATTGAATGGTGACCTCTTTGTCCAAATAATCATTGGTAACTAAGATTTTTTTATCAATATGAAATGAGGAAGAAAATAATATAGTGTCATTTTCAATAGCCTCAATTGTGAAAAATCCATTAGCATCAGAAAATGATTCGAAATTCTTGGTGATATTGATAACACTTACGTATTCAAGTGTGCTTCCATCGTCATAAATAGTTCCGCTGATATTTTGAGCAAATAATATACTTGGGATTGAAAGTAAAAAAAATAAAATCAATCTCATAGTTTCATAATGTCTTGTCCTGAAATATATAAACAGCTCAAAATTGGTTTTAAGCTGATAATTGATATACCATATTTGGTGTTCTATAGTCTAAAGATAAATGAAATGGTATATCGTTGTATAAATTAATTGCATTTTTTAAAGCCGATAAAGCTTGTAAAGCCAATAAGGTAAGTCTGGAACTTTAGGAGCGGATAGTAAATAAAAGGGTAGAGTGAAAAACTGGCTTTAATAGCTGTGTGTAATAAGCTTCTAAAACAGGTTTTTGCTATCGCAAAATCTGGTTTAATATATGATGACTCATAAAGAAGTGCTTTAGTGAAACGTTAATGCTTTTTTACTTGTTTTTTTCCACAGTACTTTGTTGTAGCAAGTTTTTATAATTAATTCACTATAATTTTTTTTGTCGTTTCTCCTTTATCTGATTTTATTTTCACATAATAAAGTCCTTTTGAAAGATTTTCAATATTCACTTCTTTTTGATGTGATTCTAAAATTTTCTTTCCTAAAGTATTAAAAACACTTAGTTTTATAAACTGAATATTCTTATCCATTTGAACTGTGAAAACCTTGCTTGTTGGGTTAGGATAGACATTTGTATTTTCTAATACATAGCTATCTACAGATAAAACTTCAGATAAATCAAAAACCCGAACATGGCCAGAACCATAAGTAGAAAAACCGCCTTCATTTTGCCATGCTCCAATAACAACAATTCCGCCATCTGCTGATAAACTTAAATTATTTTTTTCAGCACTTAAATCATTGGCTGCTTCCCCATCTATATCTGAACCTATTTGAGTCCAATTACCTGATATGTTTTTAAAAATACGTACATGACCTGATTGTCCTCCATTTTCATAATTTAAAGGTGAACCTGCTGCTAATATATTACCGTCAGAAGATAAGCTAAGTGTAGAACCGCAAAAATCAGTCGAATACTCACCTAAAATATCATCACCAATTTTAGTCCAAATACCTTCGATATTTTTATATACTCTTGCACTACCTCTAAATCCATAGCTAGATGGTGCTCCAAAAGCAACGATATTCCCATCTGAAGACAAACTTATACTTTCTCCAATATAATCATTTACTAAACCATTTATATCAGAACCTATTTGTGTCCAAACTCCAGATATATTCCTATAGACTTCAACTTGACCAGTTCCTGAATTTGATTGACTTTCACTATTCCTTGAAGTTCCTATAGCGATAGTACTTCCGTCTGATGATAAGTTTATATTGTCCCCGAACCAATCACCTGCATTTTCTCCCATAATATCTGAACCTATCTGACTCCATTGTCCATTTACGTATTCATAAATCACAGCCCTTCCTGTTTTAGTCCCATTCGAAAATTCGTTGTGTTCGGGTATTCCAATGGCTAATATGTTGCCGTCCGAAGATAAACTAACAGATTGTCCTAAATTTTCAATTTCTGATTGTCCTAATATGTCAGAACCTACTTGAGTCCATGTACCGCTCAAATTTTCATATACCTCTACAGCTCCAGAGTCTGTTCCATTTATATCTCTCAAAGGTATGCCTATAGCTATTCTATTACCATCGGATGACATGCTTATACTTCTTCCAAACCAATCTTCGCTATTTATATCATTTATATCAGAACCAAATTGAGTCCAGACACCCGAATTATTTTGAAATACACGCACAAAACTTTTATTTGTAGTAGTATTTCCACCAGTAGCAGCCACTATATTACCACTTGAGGACATACTAACGCTTTTTCCAAATTGTCCTAGAGCATTTAAAGGATCAATATCAGAACCAATTTGAACTTGAGAAATAGATAAAGATGTAAATAATATACTTAAAATAAGTAAGGCTTTTTTCATAATAATAATAATAATTTTCATAATGCTCGGATTCAATGTCTAGTCCCGAAAATACGGCTACAGTTAAAAATTGGCTTTAAGCTGATAATTGAGATACCCTATTTGGGGTTTTGTAGTCTAAAGATAAATGAAATGGTATTTTGTTGTATAAATTAATTGCATTTTCTGTAGCTCTTAAATGCTTGTAAAGCCAATAGTGTATGTCCGGAACTTTAGGAGCGGATAGTAAACAAAAGTGAAGAGTAAAAAACGGGCTTTAATATATGATGACTCATATAGAAGTACTTTAGTGAAAAGTTAATGCTTTTTTACCGCAGTACTTTGTTGTGCAAAGTTTTTATTTCGTTTGTGTTTTTATCCACTTTGTGATTTCTTCTAATACAATGGGTGAAAATGTCTGTTCAATAGTTCCGTATTCATTTGGAGAACCCGTTTCACACTCTTGAAATAAATGATTCAGATTTGGAAATTCCTTTGTAGTTACATTTTTATTTCCCCCTTTTGTCAAAGCATTTTTTATGGCTATTAAATTTTCTTTTGGTGGAACTTGTAAATCTTTTTCTCCATTTACAGCTAAAACAGGACAGGTTACTTGTTCTAATGTTGTGATCGGATTAAATTTCATAAAGTATACCATCCAAGGACTTGCAATTTGATTTACTTGCATTGAAACAAATTCCTTTTTGGTCATTCCATTTGGGATTTCATCCTTTGATTCATGTTCAAGCAATTCATTGAGTAGATTTGTCAGGTCGGTTTTTAATTTTTGATTGTCATTAGACTTTACAACCATTTCAAATACTTTTGAATTGTTCTGTATTGTTTTCTCTATTTCTGTTTCTGAAACACCATTAGCTTTGGCAATTAGTTCTTGTTGAAGTAGTAACAGTTTATCTCCTTGAATTCCTGTGCCTGCTAATAATACTATGAAATTTACATCTTTTGATTTTGAAGCAACTATAGGTGCAATTAAGCCACCTTCACTATGTCCAATTAGACCAATTTTATTTTTCTTAATCTCTTTTCTTGTTTTTAAGTATGCAATAGCACTTTCAACATCAGTTGCAAAGTCTGCAGAAGTTGCAGTTTTAAAATCCCCTGTTGATTGTCCAACTCCTCTGTCATCATATCGTAAAACTGCAATATCATTTTTGGTTAAATAGTCTGAAATTATTAAAAATGGTTTGTGTCCTAATAGTTCTTCATCTCTATTTTGTGGTCCACTTCCTGTAATTAAAATTACGACTGGAAAAATTCCGCCCTTCTTTGGTAAAGTTAATGTTCCAGATAATGAAACATTAGCTTTTGTATTTTCAAATACTACATCTTCAGAATAATATGGATAAGGTTTTATCGGTTCTTGAGGTCGCTTTACAATTTCTTTCTTGATTGCTTCTCTGGATAGATTCATAGGAAATTCTTGTCCTCCTTGTTTAAAAGTTCCAATAATTTCATCCCCACTTAATTCTCCATCATATTCAATTCTAGCATTAGTTACTTCAAATTTAATTTTCGGGTTTTCAAACGTTGTATTTGTAACAGGAATACCATTTGCTCCTTGGTCTGGACTGTCCATTGTTGAGCTAAAACCATTTTTAGTTTGCTTAACATTAAACACAAGTCTTAATTGTGTTCCTTGGACTTTTAAAACACCATTCCATTGACCTGTAATGTCTTGAGCAGTTGATGTAAGTGTGGTTATTAATGTAACCAATAAGATTATAAAGTTTTTCATATTAATCTCTCTGTTGTTTTTTTAATTTTGCTAACATACAAGTAAACGCACAAGTGCATTTACGCCCATTGTATGTATCCAAATATAATTAAATAAATGTTTAGAGATATAAGGTAGTGTTAATAGGTTCTCAGCTTCTTTATTTACGTGCTCGTCAGATCTATAAAAATGCGAAACTATCTCATAACATGCTCATGATTAAGTCCATCTGGATCGCATGTACTTATTGTCTGAGTAGTGTCATTTTAAACTCAAATTTATAAGAGGTTTCGTTATAACTCACTTCTTGTTCGCCGGTTAAGTAAAGCGTATCGCCAGTAACTTCGTATGTTGTTTCAACTTGCTGGGCGTCCATGTCTAGGTCGTCCTCAATTATAGCTATCGTATTACCGTCTATACTATAGGTGCCAGAGCTTACTTCGCCAAGCGTATTAGAATTAGACGTAAATGTATTGTCGGATCTAAGTGTAATCAAAACAACGTCGTCTGCTTCCGGGCTTGTTATGGTATCACTTATTAAATCGCCATTTAAATACTCTTTTTGTTGTACAGAGATTTCTTTCCAAGTACCTACTAAAGTGTTTTCATTCGGGGCACCATCATCGCTACTACAAGACGTTGAAAACATAAAGGCTAATACGGTGACTGTTAAAATAATTACGCGCTTAAAATTTTTCATTTATTTTTTTTGGATTTGGGGTTATTAGCCATAAGGATTAGGGTAGACTATTATATCTGCGACAAATACTTTTGTATTTAAAAACAAATATAATTATTGACTATTTATAAATGAGTGAATTAGGTTTAAATAGTTTGAGTCGTATTAGACTTTAAACAAATAGTTCTTATTAGTTTTATTTTACTTGCTTTAAATAGATTTAATTGAAGGCTTGTTCATCTTTCATCACTAAATATGCGCCGTACAATTTAGTCTCTTAAGGTTTAGAGATTTGAGGTATTTGTGATTTTTATAATTTTTTATGTGCAATAGTTTTTTATAATACGCTTTTAAATTATTTTTGAAATGTGAAAAAATATTAAAAAGTTCAATTAACCTTAGTTATAGTGGCTATTTAAGATGTTAGCACCAATTTAGATTCTGCCAAGTGCTATAGATTATTTTAATCTAATACTGCTTGTTAAATCATAACAAGTGGTGAAAAAGATTGACATATAAACTAGCATGAAAGAAAAATAATAAGCCAATTAATTAATTTTTAAACCAGAATGAAACAACTTTCCATCCTGTTATTAGCAGTAATTTTTAGTTTGCCTTTTCAAGCGACAGCACAAGAAATGGCACCTCAAGAACAAGATTCTATAATATACCCATATGTCTTACCGGTTTGGGGGCAAAAAGTTACCGATAAAGGGTATGGTGATCAACTTCAACTTCCTTTTGGGGTTAACTTAAACTATGTTAACGTGTACATGGATTTGGAGATTACTGAATTTGGTTTGGAAATTGGAGGTCGAGATTTCTCTGATGTTTTAAATGTAGAAACTCTAAATTTTACTCAGGTAAGTGCAACTACAAATGGTTTGAACTTTAGAGCAGATGCTTGGGTATTACCTTTTCTTAGTGTTTATGGATTAATGTCTTCGGTAACAGGAGGAACGCAAGTGGCACTACAGCCAACATGGAAAGATGCAACAGGAGAAATTATTTTGCAGTTGCCAGAATTTTCATCGGAAGTGGAGTTTGATGCCAGAACATACGGTATTGGTGCGACTTTAGTTTTTGGATGGAATAACTACTTCTTGAGTACAGATTTTAATTATTCAGTTACAGATACAGAATTGCTAAAAGATCAAGTGGGATATGCAACCTTATCGGCTAGAGGAGGATATCGTTTTGGGTTATCTCAAAAAAACAAAGACTTTTTTATAGCGCCTTATGCGGGAGTTATGTATCGTGATTTTGTTGGTGCAGATGGAAATGCTGGTGGAATCGGGCTAGATGAAGTGTTTCCGGAATTAGACGCGACATTTAACCAAACGGTAGATGCAAAAATTGCGAGTAATCAAGAGCTTATAGATGCTGAAGGTACAACTCCTGCTGAAAAAATTAAACTGCAAGCTCAAAACCAAGCCTTAACTACAATTGAAGAAAGAGTAAACGAAAGTGGTTTATTTTCAACTAGAGTAGATT
Organism: Formosa bonchosmolovskayae; assembly: GCF_051016085.1. Taxonomy (GTDB): domain Bacteria; phylum Bacteroidota; class Bacteroidia; order Flavobacteriales; family Flavobacteriaceae; genus Formosa. The sequence goes on along the minus strand of NZ_CP174605.1, from coordinate 563,697 downwards.
ATGAAATTAAAAAAGAACTTCTTCAAACGGTGACCTTTCAAATGGGGTTTAATATGCAGATTAATAAACATTGGATGCTAAGAGGAGAGTATAGTTTATCCGACGAGCAACGTTTTCTTATGACAGGATTGCAATACCGTTTTGGTGTTAAGAAGAAAGGCATGAAATAAATTCTAAACGTATTTTAGTTTATACTTAAATAAAAACAGCTCTCTAGGGCTGTTTTTTTTGCTTTGTACTTTAAACATTTCCTCATCTTGAACTATAAGCTACTGTAAATCCCAATAAAACTATTCTGGTTAATATATTAAACGTTAATTAGTTTATAAAGGAATGGGTGTTTTGTTAGTAGTAGACGTATATTTGCAGCATATTGAAAATACCAAAAGGTCTTATTTAAGACCAGTCATTTAAATCTCTTTTACTTTTCAGTTATTATGAAGCATCTTTTACTTGTTCTCTTATTTACCTTCAGTTTAACCTCTTTTTCTCAAATTTTAGATCCTGTAAAATGGTCGACTACTGTAGAGAAAGTTTCCGATACCGAATATAAATTAATTTCAACGGCCAACGTAGATATTGGGTGGCACTTGTATTCTCAATTTGTACCAGAAGGTGGTCCCATTCCAACAACTTTTATTTACGATAATTCTGAAGAAACATTTAGTTTAGAAGGGAATACTACCGAGGGAGAAGGACATGTTATAGATGATCCTGTTTTCGAAATGAAAATTAAATTATTTGAAGGCGAGTCGGAGTTTGTACAGCTTGTAAAGTTGTCTCAACCCGTTAAAACCATAAATGGGTTTGTCGAGTTTATGGTGTGCGACGATACGCGATGTTTGCCACCTACAGAAGTCGAATTAGAATTTGTTATTGATGAGTCTGCTACTGCAGGAACTAAAGCCACTGCTACAGAAAATACACAAGAAAAAAAATTAGAGAACACCATTGAAGCTACCGAGAAAGCCGCTTCTAATAAAGGATTGTGGTCTATCTTTTTTATTGCTTTTCTATCGGGTTTTGCGGCTTTGTTAACACCTTGTGTGTTTCCTATGATTCCTATGACGGTGAGCTTCTTTACCAAACAAAGTAAAACAAAGGCAGCGGGTATTAAAAATGCTGTAATTTACGGGGTTAGTATTATAGTTATTTATGTGTTGTTAGGAACTGCAGTAACGGGTATTTTTGGAGCAAGTGCTTTAAATGCTTTGGCAACCAATGTGTGGTTTAATATTATTTTCTTTATATTATTAGTGGTTTTCGCAACCTCATTCTTAGGTGCTTTCGAAATTGTTTTACCAAATTCTTGGGCAAATAAGGTCGATTCTCAAGCCGATCGTGGTGGTTTAGTTGGAATTTTCTTTATGGCCTTAGCCTTAGCCATAGTATCATTTTCTTGTACTGGACCAATTGTAGGAACACTTTTAGTAGAATCTGCTTCTAAAGGAGGACTAGCACCAATAATCGGGATGTTCGGATTCTCGTTGGCTATAGCATTGCCATTTGCATTGTTTGCCGCATTCCCGGGATGGTTAAATTCTTTGCCAAAATCTGGAGGCTGGTTAAATACGGTTAAAGTGGTTTTAGGATTTTTAGAGTTGGCTTTGGCTTTCAAATTTTTATCTCAAGCCGATTTGGTGTTACAAACACACTTTTTAGAACGTGAAGTCTTTATTGCAATTTGGATTGCTATTTTCGGAACACTAGCATTTTACTTGTTTGGAAAAATACAATTACCGCACGATTCTCCCTTGTCTCATATTTCGGTAGGAAGATTAAGTTTAGGCCTTATCGTATTGTCGTTTACAATATATATGATTCCTGGGCTTTGGGGAGCACCTTTAAATCTTATTAGTGCCTTCCCGCCACCACAAGAATATAGCGAATCGCCTTACGGGGTTGGGTTTTCTAAACTCGGAGGAGGAGCTAGTGTAGCAACGCATGCCGAATTGCCAGATGGTGCACATTTATTAGCGCCTCACGATATTATGGCCTTTAACGATTACGACAAAGGTGTGGCTTACGCAAAGCAAGTGGGTAAACCTATAATGTTAGATTTTACGGGATGGGCCTGTGTAAATTGTAGAAAGATGGAGCAAAACGTTTGGCCAGAACCAGGAGTTTTAAGCATCTTGAAAAACGATGTGGTACTGATTTCTTTGTATGTAGATGATAAACGTCCGCTTGAAGAAGGCGATGTGGTAGAATCTCAATTAAAACCGGGAAAGAAATTAAAGTATATCGGACAGAAATGGAGTGAATTACAAACTGTAAAATACAAATCTAATTCGCAACCGTTTTATGTGATTATAGATCACGACGAAGAGAAATTAATCGAACCTGTGGCGTATCTTCCAGACGCTACCGAATATCAGAAATGGTTAGAAACTGGAATTTCAAATTTTAAAGAATAGCGGTTTTAGTATTAAGACCTTTTAATCAACAAAAAAGCCTTTGTTATAACTTATATAACAAAGGCTTTTTTAGTTTGTAATTTTAGAGATTAGAGTTTTAAAATACGATCTAATTCGTTTTTAGAAACCGTTAATAGACCAGACTTGGGTAAACGTTCTGTCATTGTTCTCCAATTATTATCTTTCTCGAAAATAGATTTAAAAATAGGTAAAGCATCATCTAATTGTCCTGAATTGGCCATGGCAATCGCCGTCCAATATTTCATCTCTAAATTTTCAGGAAACATCCGTTGTGCTGTGCCGTAAGCGTTCATAGCTTTTTCCATATCGCCATGCTCTACAGCCAAATCGCCTTCATTCATAAAATTATACGCCTTATGCACTTTTAATAAGCGTTCTAATTCTACTAAAGGTTCAGCGCTATCTTCAACATTTAAATTAACCAATTTGTCTTGCCAAGCATTTGCTGCCAGTTTAGGTCCAACGACAATTAATGCCGCCGATTGTCTCCCTCGAATGTCTCCGCCTGCAGCTTGAGCAGCTTGTAATACTTTAACAATCCGTTCGGCCAAAGGTAAATTACTATGCGCTTTAAAAGCATGTTCCATGGCAGGCACAACGGCGTCGTTAAGCATCATATTTGCTTGTACAGAAAAATTATCTCCTACAATATGGTGCGCAGATGCTACACAATTGGCGCCTGTAAAAGCGTCTACACTACCATTAATATCTAGCATGGCGACCTGACGAAAATCTCGACCCTCATCTTGTGTTACTAAGGTTTGTAAAGCGTCTTTCGCAGACGTGCCACTTTGCATTAACTCCAATCCGTTAGGGCCGTAAGCCGGATTTACAAACGATTGGGTGGCTACAACTCCAACACCCGATTTTCCCCAAGCGACGATACTTCCTACGTTAAACCAATGGCTTTGCACGCCAACAGCCATTTCTCCTGTGTTAACATCTTTAGCAACGATAGAAAAGGTGTGTGCAAATTGATCTTTATAAACTTGTGCGAATGATAGCTGTGTTAGAAATAGAACAGCGATTAGAAATACGGATTTAAAAGTGTGGTTATGCATAGACGAGTTAATGAGTGGTTTTTTAAGAATTAATATTCCATTAAATTAGAATATTTAAAGGTATAATGTAATACAGATATGAGTTTTTTTGGACTAATTATTTTATAGGTGTTTTCAGATTCTGGATCTAAAATGGGATGTAAACGGTTTACTTTAGCCATTTCTTTAATATAGAAGTCTGCACGTTTGGGATGCGAGTCAGCACATGCATTAAAGGTCTCATTCCAGATATTTTGTTCAATAATAGCCAGTAATATGCCAATACAATCGTCTTGATGTATAAGATTTATAAAGCCTTCTGGGTTGGGTATGGTGTTATGGGAACGAATAAAGTTTCCCGGTTTTCTGTGATAACCAAACAACCCGCCGAACCTGATAATGGTCGATTGAAAAGAGGTATTATGTCTGAAAAGGTTTTCAATTTGAGCTAACGGACTATCATTTGTGGGGCTTTCTTCAGTAACAACGCTGTTGGAATTCGGATAAACCGAAGTTGAACTGATGTATATTACAGATTGGATTGATGAGGTTTCTATTTGTGCTATCAGCCGTTTAAAAGCGTCTATATCTTTCGAGGTAATTAGAATAATTAAAATATCTGAGTTTAGAAATTCCGAAGGTATGCTGTCGTTGTCACTATGTATTAAATAAGGTGAAACGTTAGCCGATTCTAAAGCTTTTAATTTAGCAGTTGTAGTAGTCGATCCTTTTACCGAATATCCTTTGGCTACTAATGCTTCTGCCAAGGGGAAACCCAGCCAGCCACATCCTAAAATACTTATGTTTTGCATTACTGTTTATTGTTTTTGGAAATATACTTTTTCATCTGATTAAAAACTCTAAATTAAATATAATATATATGTATAAATTTCGTAATTTTTGACCGTTATTTTTGAGATTATCTCTGTATTGAGTCTTTTACAATTGTATATTGTTAATGGTGTTGTAAAAGACACGCGTCACAAAAATGACATTAAAATCAGAATATAAATATTAAAAACGAACTAAACTAATGGAAAACTCTACAGTAACAATTATTAAAGACACTTCAGCAAATCCAGGTCCTTTAGGGCTTCTAGCCTTTGGGATGACAACCGTATTATTAAACCTGCATAATGCTGGTTTTTACGAACTAAATTCTATGATCTTAGCCATGGGGATATTCTACGGCGGATCGGCACAAATTGTTGCTGGAATTTTAGAATCCAAAAAAAATAATGCCTTTGGAATGACCGCCTTTATCTCGTACGGTTTTTTCTGGCTCACGTTAGTCGGGTTGTTATTAATGCCCGAATTAGACATTTACGAAGGCACATCGACTTCAGGAATGATTGCCTATTTTATTATGTGGGGAATTTTTACAGGTCTGTTTTTTATCGGAACCTTAAGAATTAGTAAAGCCCTTCAGGTTGTCTTTGGAAGTTTAACCATCTTATTTTTCTTATTGGCTTTAGGACGCTATACCGGGAGCGAACTCATAGGAACCATAACAGGTTACGAAGGCATATTCTGCGGAGCATCTGCTATTTACGCGGGAGTTGGTACCTTATTAAACGAAGTATACAGAAAAGTGGTAATGCCTTTAGGTCCCGTAAAATAATTAGATTTTAATTTATTATAGGGTATTAAGCCTAGACAGTTGTACAGCTCTGATTCTTAGTTATAATCATTTTTAAATTTATATTGTACATCTAAACTAGGTAGTGTAGATTTGTTAAAATAATTATAAAAATTAACCAACCAATAAATTACTAGTGCATTATGAAATGGCAGGGCAGAAGACAAAGTTCGAACGTAGAAGATAGAAGAGGTCAAAGCGGACCAAGATCTGGAGGTGGTTTTGGAGGAATAAGTCCGATGCTATTAATTCCTTTAGTGAAAATGTTATTCTCTAAAAAGGGTTTAATCGTCGTGGGAATCGTGGTGCTGTTTTCTGTGGTAACAGGCTATAATCCGTTAAATTTATTTAGTAATTTTTTAGGTGGAGGACCAATACAAACAGAGTCTTCTAATTATCAACCAACCGAAAAAGACGAAGAGTTAGCCCAATTTAGTACCACTATTTTAGCGAGTACCGAAGATGTTTGGAATCAGCTTTTAACTAATTATCGCGAACCAACTTTAGTGCTGTTTACGGGGTCTGTGGCTTCTGCTTGCGGTGCTGCTTCTAGTGCTACGGGGCCTTTTTATTGTCCGGGAGACGAAAAATTATACTTAGATCTTAGCTTTTTTGATGAAATGGAGCGTAAAATGAATGCTCCTGGCGATTTTGCACAAGCCTATGTTATTGCTCACGAAGTTGGACATCATGTTCAGAAAATTATGGGGATTTCAGATAAAATGCAACAGTTAAGAAGTCAGCTTAGCGAAACAGAATACAATAAATTTTCTGTGCGCTTAGAGCTCCAAGCCGATTATTTTGCAGGAGTATGGGCACACCACTCTCAGCAAATGACGCATATGATGGAAAGTGGAGATTTAGAAGAAGCTTTAAATGCGGCAAATGCTATTGGCGACGATCGTTTGCAAAAACAAGCGACTGGTCGTGTGGTGCCTGATTCTTTTACACATGGTACTTCTGCACAACGTATGCGTTGGTTTAAAAAAGGATTCGAATCTGGAGATGTGTCTCAAGGGGATACATTTAATGCGAATCCGCTTTAGGAACCATCAAACTATAATTTTTTTAGACCGCTTAAACTGAATTAAAATGAGTGAATATGCTATGGATAGAAACAGTTTGTCTAAACTAATTCTAGAACGATTAACCTCCGAAAAAGACGTTTTAAAACGGCAGTATGAAGCTTCAAAAGATAAAATAGGGTATTTTTATTTAGATCATATTTTACCTCAGGATGTTGTAGACCAAATTCACAATCAATTTCCTTCGGCAGAAGACATGGTGCTTAAAAAAAGCTTACGTGAATACAAACATGTGGCCGCACAAATGGATAAATATAATCCTATTCTGGAAGAAGTTATTTATGCTTTTCAAGATCAGGCGATCGTGAAATTAGTCAGTGACATTTGCGACATAGATGATTTGTATCCAGATGAAAACTTATATGCTGGTGGACTTTCAGCTATGCAAAACGGACAGTTTTTAAATCCGCATCTAGATAATTCTCATGATAAAGACAGAAGTCGTTGGCGTGTGTTAAATCTATTATATTACGTGTCCCCGGACTGGCACGATAATAATGGTGGCCATTTAGAGCTTTGGCCAAACGGACTAGAATCGCCTCAGACTATAGTGCATTCTAAATGCAACCGATTAGTTGTTATGGCTACCCATAAAAAATCATGGCATTCTGTAAGTCCTGTTACAGCAAATGCTTCGAGACAATGTGTGTCTAATTATTACTTTTCAAACAGTCCGTTGCAAACAACAGATTCCTTTCATGTTACTACGTTTAGAGGACGCCCTGAGCAAAAATTAACCAATCAGATTTTAAAGGTCGATTCATTCTTACGGATGAGTCTTAGAAAAGTGTTTAAAAAGGGAATTGTCGAAAATCCGCATGTGTATAAAAAGGATAAATAAGAGCTATGTCTAAACTTGTGTACGCTCGTTTTTTAAAGCTAGTAATCCTATAATCGGACCTACAGCTAATGCTATATACACATACGTTGGAGTTAATATAGTCTGTAAGAATCCTAAGGTTTGTATGCTTACTATGGTAATGGCATATCCAATACAATTTACAATAGTTAAGGCGCTACCTTTGGCATGAGACGCTGTATTATGAGCGACTAATGTAGAAAAGAGGGGAGAATCTGCAACAACAAACATTCCCCAGATTATCATAAAGATGATAAACAGCAGACTAGACGTTAAGTGAAAACTTAAAGGCGATACTAAACAACATATAGCAGAGACTAATAATATAAAAAAAGCAGATGGTTTAAGGCCCTTTATTGTAGATAACCAGCCGCTAATTACACAACCTAAACTACCTATTCCTATAATTAAAAAAGAATATAGCGCAATATTTAAATGGGCTTCGGGATGTAGGTTGTTATATGTTTTTATCATAATAGGAGTAAATGCCCAAAAGGCATACAATTCCCACATATGTCCAAAATAGCCATAAGCAGCACCTTTAAAGGCTCGGTTTTTAAAAAGCTTAGTGAGGGCCAAAAGATCGATTTTTGTACTACGTTTTCTAAACGGACCATTAGGCACAAAGATTAAGATAATGAGACCTCCAAATAAAGAAAGTAGTGAGGTAGTGTAAATAACTGTTTCCCATGGTAAGTGTTGGGTAACAGTGCTTAAAAGATGAGGAAATGCCGTGCCTAAAACTAATGCACCAACCAAAAGCCCTAAGGCTTTTCCTAAGCCTGTATTGTAATAATCTGCGGCGATTTTCATTCCCACAGGATAAATCCCAGCGAGGAAGAAGCCTGTTAAAAATCGTAACAGTAATAAAATGGTGAGTGTTTGGCCTTGGCGGACTAATCCGAGATTAAAAAAAGCAGCTAGTACCGCACTTATCATAAAAACTTTAGACGGGGAATACCGATCTGAAATTGTAAAAAGGGCAAATACAAATGTCCCAATTATAAAACCAAATTGTACCGAAGAGGTTAGGAAACTTAATACAGAAGCATCTAAATGATAGACTTTAATAAGGTCGTCCATAACGCCGTTTCCAGCAAACCAAAGCGAGGTACAACAGAATTGAGAAATTATAATAAGGGGTAAAATACGTTTAGGAATACGTGCTGTCGTACTTGATATTGTGTCTGCCATTTACAATGCTATTCTAAGTAGCGGTGATTAGTTTTCTTATTGAACCTTGGTCCGTGTGTTCTAATTCAAAAACATGTGTTGGTTTTAATTCGGGTTCTGTTTTATGCGACACATAAAGTACCGCTGTATTACTTTCTTTTGCAATTTTCTGAACTAAACGTATAAAAACCATAGCGCCCTTATCGTCTAGACCAACAGTGGGTTCGTCTAATAGTATTAAAGGCGGGTGTTTAATCATCGCTCGGCAAATTAAAATTAAACGTTTATTAGTTTCCGATAGGTAGAAATAATTGATGTCTTTTATCGTGTCTAAGCCTATTAACTGTAACCATTGTTTCGCTAAATTGACTTCTAAATCTGTAGGTACCTGATATAAACCAATACTATCTTTTAGTCCCGAAATAACCATATTTAAGGCTGTATGCTGTCCTTTAAATAAATGCATCATACTTGGCGTAAAGTAACCGATGTTGCGTTTTATATCCCAAACAGCTTCGCCAGAACCACGTTTGTAACCAAACAGATATACCTCCTGACCATATGCTTTAGGATTGTCTCCAATCATCATCGTTACAAGAGTCGATTTCCCTGTACCATTCGCCCCTTTTAATTCCCAAAATTCACCTTGCTTAATAGACCAACTAATGTCTTTTAAAATTGGTTTGTCGTTGTAGGATACATTAACTTTCTTCAATTCTATTAATGTTTCAGGGACATCATTTACCTGTTTAGAAATGGGTTTGGGAAGCGGGGCTGTAAGTGCTACCACATCGTTATCGTCCTGATTTAAATATGTGGATATAGGCAGTGTAGTGTATGCACCATCTTTATAGTCTAAAATGTATTGAACGCAGGGTAGAATCTCATCCTTTCTACTAAAAAATTGAATAATTGGAACGTTTTCTGAAATTGAAATTATGCGCTCTTTTAACGAGGTCACATTATTAACATCTAAAGAATCAAACGGATTAACAAGCACCAAAAACTGTATGTCTCCTTTTAAAAGATGATCGAATAATGCCTTTCTGCGTTCCCCACTCGAAAGCGTTAATAATTTTCTTTTAGAGTCTGCAGTTAAGGTGTATTTATCATGTAATAATTCATCATTTATAAACTCGTCTAAGGTGTCATCCGATAAAAATGTACCTTTTTTATCCTTAAAATCGGATAGAATTGTGGCGTCCGAGGTGGTGATGAAATTTATGTAATCTTTAGTAGTTGGTGTTTTTGTAACGTGGATAGCAATATGTGTATAGCTCATAATTATTTAATAATTTCAGTTTCAAAACCATCAATACTTTTTGTGTTTTTATCAATCCAATACTGTGCAATACCTTCAGGTCCTTTTTGTGTTGCCCATTGGTCTAAAGTAGGTCTCTCTGCTTTGAAATCCATAAAAGGCACACCAAAGCCACAAGAGGTTTGCACTAAATCTACATCCATTTCAATAATTTGTCTGGAGCCAATAGCATCGGGAAACAAATCGCTATAGTTCTGAAACGCGTCGTCTCTTGGGTGAAAAATGGTTGCATTTCCATAAAGTCTTAAAATAAGAGGTTTGCCTTCAAACGCACAAAACATAATAGTCATGCGGTTGTTTTGTAACAGATGTGCTGCGGTTTCGTTACCGCTTCCAGTTAAATTAAGCCAAACTATTTTGTTTTTATTAATAACTCTAAAACTATCTGTGCCTTTAGGAGATATATTAACGCGCCCTTCAGTGGCCGCTGTTCCCACAAAAAAGATATGCTGCTCTTTAATAAAGTCTTCTATATGTGGCGCTATATGATCTGTTTTCTTACCCATGTCTATCCTATTTTAATGAAGGAAAGGCATAAAAATAAAGAATCTACTTTTTAACCAACGCTTTGTGAGTTAAAAAGTAGATTCTTTTCTGAAAATTTTAATAAAATCTATACTGTTTTTTCTGGAGATATAAATTTGTAAACCACACCAGCTATTATTGCTCCAACAATAGGGGCAACCCAAAATAACCATAACTGACTCAAAGCCCAGTCGCCAACAAATAAGGCTTGACTTGTACTTCTTGCAGGGTTAACCGAGGTATTTGTAACAGGAATGCTAATTAAATGGATAAGGGTTAGTCCTAAACCAATGGCTAAACCACCAAAACCTTTTGGCGCTTTAGAATGTGTAGCTCCTAAAATTATCATTAAAAACATGAAAGTCATCACAATTTCTGTGACTAAAGCAGACATCATATTATAACCATCTGGAGAGTGTTCGCCATAACCGTTAGCAGCAAAGCCACCTAGCTCAAAGCCTGCTTTCCCGGAAGCGATAAGATATAAAATTCCGGCTCCTAAAATTCCTCCAAGAATTTGCGCTATAATATAAGGCACAACGTATTTTTTGTCGAAACGTCCGCCAACTGTAAGTCCGATGGTGACGGCTGGGTTTAAATGACAGCCAGAGATATGGCCTATGGCATATGCCATGGTTAAAACGGTAAGACCAAAAGCCATCGCGACTCCTACAAATCCAATTCCTAATTCCGGATATCCTGCAGCTAATACTGCGCTACCACATCCGCCTAATACAAGCCACATGGTGCCTATAAATTCTGCTACTAATTTTTTCATAAAGTTGGTTTTATTGATTCGTTGTTACATTAATTGCGCTTTCAATAATAAATTGAAAAAGCTATGTAATTGTAACCCAATAAATATGCGAAAAAATTAGAAATAAATTAAGATAAATTTATGATTTAGTGTGTTCTACCCAAATGAGATCTTCGGTATTATAACCAATAGCTTTGGCTTGATTTAAAAACTCTTGCTTAATATCTTCAGGAATTGTTGTTTCACGAGATAAAATCCATAGATATTCTAAATTTTTACCGGCTACAAGCGCATACTTATAATCGTCGGCTAAGGCAATGACATTATATCCCGAATAAAACGGACCGAAGAAAGATACTTTTAATTTTGCAATAGTGTCACTATCTACAAATTTTGCTTTTCCGTCGGCTTCTGTCCATTCTTCTTTTTCATAATTATACCCTCGATTGACAACCTTAATGGTTTCATCTGGATTAATAGAATAATTTGCAGTGGTGTTATTTAGGTTTTTTTCGAATTTAAAATCTAGTCGTGCAATTTCATACCACTTACCTAAATATTTTTCTTTTTTAAACGGGCTAACAGCTTCTGCGTTTTTAGGAATTGTTGCGCAGGATGTAAATATTATAGCGGTTAACACGATTAAGGCTCCAGGTATGACGTATTTTGAATATTTCATTAGATAATATTTTAAAATATTGAACATGTATTTATGAACTGTAATTTTATCAATTTTAAGACAATAATGAGGATGGTATTAGATGTTTTTTTGATTTAAATGAATACACTGGAGGTGACAAAATGCTTTAGATTAAATATCGAAAAAGGGAAGCAACTGCTTCCCTTTTATAGTGAGTGATAAATGATATGTGATATAAGTATACGTGTATTTAAGCGTGCTTCTTTTTAACAAAAGGTCCTGTTAATAATAAACCAATGCCACTTCCAAAGGCAATACCTTTAAAGAAATCGAATGCATCATTTTGAAGATAATAATGCAAGAATACTCCTGCACTAATACTTAATAGCCCTAAAATAAAAGTTGTTTTCGTTTTCATGTATTTACCATTTTGAGAAAGTAAGTTAATAATTTTTTTTTAAAGCATGAGGTTAAATGGTCATTGAAAATAATTTGGTTTCTGGTTTGCTTTCATGCAGTTTTAAATCGAAGGCCATGCAAATGTTTCTAATAAACATGCGACCTTCTTCTTTTACAATTAAGTGATCTTCAAAAATATCTAGAATACCATCTGCTTCCATTTCTTTTAAATGCGATAAAATCTCTGGTAATGCTTGTAATTGCATCTCAGGAGATTTCCAAGACGTTTCTAGGTTACACATAATATTAAGAATGTGTTGTCTCACCACTAAGTCTTCGGTAGATAGTAAATGCCCTTTAAATATAGGTAATTCATTAGCTTCTAAACGGGCATAATAATCGTCTATACTTTTTTCATTCTGTGCAAAACTATACCAAGAATCGCTAATAGACGAGACGCCTAAACCAATCATGAGTTTTGTTTTTCCAGAAGTATATCCCATAAAATTACGGTGCAGACTTTTATTTTTCATAGACACGTACATACTATCTGTAGGCAAAGCAAAATGATCCATACCAATTTCTACATAACCCGCATCAAAAAAGAGTTGCTTTCCTAGTTCGTACAGTGCTCGTTTTTCGTTATCCTGTGGTAAGTCTGAGTCTTTAAATCCGCGTTGTCCGTTTCCTTTAATCCACGGCACATGTGCATAGCTATAATATGCAATACGGTCGGGTTTTAATTCGACTGTCTTTTTAATGGTTTCTCGAATACTTTCTTCGGTTTGGAATGGTAAGCCGAAAATTAAATCGTGACTCACAGAGTCGTAACCAATGGCACGAGAATCTTCGGTAACACGTTTTACGGCTTCAAAAGATTGTATCCGGTGAATCGCCTTTTGTACCTTAGGATCGTAATCTTGAATACCAAAACTATTACGTGTAAATCCTAAATCGAATAACACTTGCAGTTGCTCTTTGGTGGTGTAGTTGGGGTGGCCTTCGTAACTAAATTCAAAATCTTCAGCTTTATGGGCTGTTTTAAAAATACCATGAATTAATTTCGCTAAATTTTCAGACGAAAAAAATGTTGGTGTGCCGCCACCTAAATGTATTTCCTTAACATTTGGTTTGTTTTCTAGAATATCACAATACATGCTCCATTCTTTTAACACCATATCTACATAAGGCACTTCTACACTATGCTGTTTTGTAATGCGTTTATTACACGCGCAAAACGTACATAAACTTTCGCAAAACGGTAGGTGAATATACAGGCTAATGCCTTCTGTGGTATTAGATTCAGTAAAAGATTTTTTAATTGTTGAAATCCAGTTTTCTAGAGTAATCCCGTCTTTATCCCAATACGGAACGGTTGGATAGCTGGTATAACGTGGGCCTGGAATATTGTATTTCTGAATTAAATTATGCATGATATTATAATATTTAACTTCAGAATTATACACATTCTAAAGCTGATAAGCGGACTGTAAAAATACGATTTATTTAGCGGATGTTTTACTCTTTTATGAATATTGTAAAAGCAGATTACGATTTATGCTTTTACTAATAAATTATGATTTTCAGGTCTTAAAAACTCATTTTTTTAACACTGCTTGGTTGGTGACTTACGTTTAAAACAGACTAATAATTAGTGGTTTAAGTAATGTGCTTTGAATTGGGATTTAGTAAGTCTTCTTAAAATAATGCTATTCATGAAAAATTAAACGTACTTTTGCAACTTCATAAAGAATGATATCATAATAAATAGGATGTCATTTTCTTCAATACTAATGTATGTCATTTAATTCACTAGGCCTATCTGATGCCTTATTGAAAGCAATCAATAAAAAAGGATACGACACGCCATCTCCAATACAACAAAAAGCAATTCCACCCATTTTAGAAGGGAAGGATGTATTGGCATCGGCACAAACAGGTACAGGTAAAACCGCGGGTTTTACATTACCATTACTTCAAATTTTAAGCGAAGGAACAACAAAGAGACACCGCCCAGTGCGCGCCTTAATATTAACGCCAACACGAGAATTGGCAGCTCAGATTTTTGAGAACGTAAAAGAATACAGCGAATTTTTAGATATAAAATCGGCTGTTATTTTTGGAGGTGTTAATCAAAAACCACAAGCCGCAACGCTTAAACGTGGTGTAGATGTTTTAGTAGCCACTCCAGGTCGATTATTGGACTTGTGCAATCAGAATATATTGTCTTTAGCAAGTGTAGAGATATTTGTTTTAGACGAGGCAGACCGCATGTTAGACATGGGATTTGTAAGAGATATAGAGCGTATAATTAAGTTAATTCCTAAGAAACGTCAGAATTTAATGTTTTCGGCAACTTTTTCTAAGGACATTAAAAAATTAGCGAACGGTATTTTAACGTATCCGATTTCTGTCGAGGCTACACCAGAGAATACGACTGTTGAGGTTATTCAACAAAAAGTATATCGCGTGGCTAAGGCTAAGAAAACGGAGCTGATTATTAAATTAATTTCGGAAGGAAACTGGCAACAGGTTTTAGTATTTACAAGAACTAAACACGGCGCTAATAACCTGACTAAAAAAATGATTTCTTCGGGAATTACAGCCGCAGCAATTCACGGTAATAAAAGTCAGGGTGCAAGAACAAAAGCCTTAGAAGGTTTTAAAAATGGAAGTATTCGTGTAATGGTTGCAACAGATATCGCGGCCAGAGGATTAGATATTCCGCTTTTACCTCACGTTATAAACTTTGAAATACCTAACATTTCTGAAGATTATGTTCACCGAATTGGTAGAACAGGAAGAGCAGGAGCGAGTGGTGAAGCACTATCGCTAGTAAGTGCAGACGAAACGTCTTTCTTAACAGATATTCAGAAATTAATCGGAATGAAAATTCCAATAGAGATTGTTGAAGGTTTCGAGCCAGACCCAAATGCATCAACCGAACCAATTAAACAAGGAGGCGCTAGAAATAGAAGTCCTAGAGGAGGCGGAAGCAACCGATCTAGTAAAAGTTCAACTAAAAGTAGTGCTTCTAATTCTGGCCGAAGAACGCGAGATAGAAGAAATTAAGTTATGGAAAGTCAACCAAATAATCCCTTACACGGTGTAAAACTAGAACAGATTTTAGTCGATCTGGAAGCGCATTACGGTTGGGAATATATGGGCTATAATATTAAAATACGCTGTTTTACAGAAAACCCTTCTATAAAATCCAGTTTGAAATTTTTAAGAAGAACACCTTGGGCAAGAACCAAAGTAGAGCAGATGTATTTAAAGATGCTTAAGAACAAATAGTTTTGAAGTGTAATTATTTATTCAACATATAAATTTTTATAGTATTTTAATTATATGTTTTTACCAGTAATTTAACTCACATGAAAAAATCAGTATTACTACTAGCTATTACATTATGTTTTGCAACATTGTCTAGCTGTGACTCCACAAAGTCGACAACAACAACAGCCGCTACAAACGCAGTCTCTAGTATGAGTGCCGACCAGATGAAATCTTATTTTTTAAGTCATCCAGAAGCACAAACTAAAGTAAAAGAAGCTTTAATCGATAAAGAATCTCCTTTACGAACCAAAGCAACAGAGTATTTAAAGTCTAATCCGGAAACGCAAGCCAAGGTTACAGATTTTATCACTAAAAACCCTGATGCTAAAGGTCAATTAATGAAATACGTTATGGATAATCCAGAATTAACTCAGAAATTAATGAGTTGGATTTCTAGTAATCCAGAGATTTTAAAGCAAGCTATGAGTTTAATAGGGATGTAATCTTATTAAAATCTAATATTTTAAAGCGATTAAGAGCAGTCTTAGTCGCTTTTTTCCTTTAAATTGAATTGAAAATAAAGTATTATGTTCGTAAAAGCGGATATAATAAACCAAGGTTGTAACTTTGCAATCACTAAAATGCAGTAAAAGATGAATCATAAAGCAGGTTTTGTAAATATTATAGGTAATCCAAACGTTGGGAAGTCAACACTAATGAACGCGTTTGTAGGTGAGAAATTATCGATTATCACATCTAAAGCACAAACCACGCGTCATCGTATTTTAGGTATTGTAAACGGAGACGATTTTCAGGTTATTTTATCGGATACTCCTGGAATTATAAAACCAGCTTACGAATTACAATCGTCTATGATGGACTTCGTAAAATCTGCTTTCGAAGATGCAGATGTTTTGGTGTACATGGTAGAAATAGGAGAAACAGAGTTAAAGGATGAAGCCTTTTTCGATAAAATTACATCGGCAAAAATACCGGTTCTATTACTATTGAATAAGATTGATAAATCCGATCAAGGTCAATTAGAAGAGCAAGTGGGATTATGGAGCAGTAAAGTGCCAAATGCCGAAATTTTTCCAATTTCAGCATTAGAAGGTTTTAATGTTTCAGAAGTTTTTAATCGTATAATCGAATTACTTCCAGATTCGCCACCATTTTACCCAAAAGATCAATTAACCGATAAGCCAGAGCGTTTCTTTATAAATGAAACCATTCGTGAAAAGATTTTAATTCATTACAAAAAAGAGATTCCTTATGCCGTTGAGGTGGATACGGAAGAGTTTTTTGAAGAAGAACAAATTATTCGTGTACGTTCGGTAATTATGGTGGAACGTGAAACCCAAAAAGGAATCATTATCGGTCATAAAGGTTCGGCCTTAAAACGCGTAGGAGTTGAAGCAAGAAAAGATTTAGAGAAATTCTTCGGGAAACAAATTCACTTAGAACTATATGTAAAAGTGAACAAAAACTGGCGTTCTAATTCTCAGCAATTACGTCGTTTTGGGTATAATCAGAAATAAAAGGTTATAATTTTAGGTTACTTTTCATAAAATCGTGTAAAAGTTTCATATCGGTTTTACCTTTTGCTCGGCCAGCGCGTCCTATAAAATAGAGTGCAAACCAAAGTACAATCATGGCTATACAAACACCCAATTGTAAGCCGTAAGAAGTGTGTAATGCCCAATTAGAATATCCCCAAACACCAAATCCAAGGAAAAGCATTACCACTATAAAATGTAGAAACATAAAGAAGGTCCACACGGTTGGATTGGGGCCAAAAAGCCCGTGGAGTCTACAAGTGTTATGTTCTAATTCGTTAATTTCGAGATGTAATTGTGGCGACCAAAAGTGCTGTTTATGCTTCGGAATTCGAATAAAAACATGATTATCTACACGAGAGATCACAAAATCTGTTTGTGTGTTTTTTAAAGCTTCAAAATCAGATAAAATAGCTTCATTAACATGAGGTAAATCTATGTTAAATCTAGGGCGAAGCACAATGTCGTTATCTAATATCATGTTTTTGTAAATCTTTAGCGAATGCGTGAAAATACAGTTTTTTCTTAAACTTGTAAACACTACCTTTGCAGACAATTAAAAGTATATGAGTAATATAGTAGCCATAGTAGGAAGACCAAATGTTGGGAAGTCAACATTTTTCAATCGTTTAATACAACGACGTGAAGCCATTGTAGATGCAGTAAGTGGAGTTACTCGCGATAGACATTACGGGAAAAGTGACTGGAACGGGAAAGAATTTTCGTTAATCGATACAGGAGGATATGTAAAAGGAAGTGATGATGTGTTCGAGGCTGAAATCGATAAACAAGTTGTTTTAGCTATTGAAGAAGCAGATGCCATTATTTTTATGGTTGATGTGGAAACAGGAGTTACAGGAATGGACGAAGATGTGGCGAAGTTGTTGCGTAAAGTAACTAAGCCTGTTTTTTTAGTAGTAAACAAAGTAGATAATGGAAAACGTGCCGAAGACGCTGTAGAATTTTATTCTTTAGGTTTAGGTGAATATTTCACGGTTGCAAGTATAAATGGTAGTGGAACAGGAGATTTATTAGATGCTCTAGTTGACGCTTTACCAGAGCAAGAAGAAGAGGAGGAAGAAGATCCGTTACCTCGTTTTGCTGTTGTTGGTCGTCCTAATGCAGGGAAATCATCATTTATTAATGCCTTGATTGGTGAGGAGCGTTATATTGTAACAGATATAGCAGGAACCACACGAGATTCTATCGACACCAGATACAATCGTTTCGGATTCGAATTTAATTTAGTCGATACGGCTGGAATTCGTCGTAAGTCTAAAGTAAAAGAAGATTTAGAATTTTATTCTGTAATGCGAAGTGTACGTGCCATCGAGCATAGTGATGTCTGTATAATTGTTTTAGATGCCACTAGAGGTTTCGACGGTCAAGTTCAGAACATTTTTTGGTTGGCAGAACGCAATAGAAAAGGGATCGTAATTCTTGTTAATAAGTGGGATTTAATAGAAAAAGAAACAAATTCGGCTAAAGAATTCGAAAGACAAATTCGTCGTGAGATGGAACCGTTTACAGATGTGCCAATTGTGTTTATCTCGGTATTAAATAAGCAACGTATTTTTAAAGCGATTGAAACCGCTGTAGAAGTATATAAAAACAGATCTAAGAAAATTAAAACAAGCGTTTTAAACGAAGTGATGTTGCCTATTATTGAAAGCTATCCACCACCAGCATATAAAGCAAAATTCGTAAAAATTAAGTTTATTACACAGTTGCCTACACCGCAACCTCAATTTGCTTTTTTCTGTAATTTACCACAGTATGTTAAAGATTCGTATAAGCGATTTTTAGAAAATAAATTACGTGAGCATTTCGATTTTAATGGTGTGCCCGTAAGTGTATATATGCGTAAAAAATAAACGTATTGTTATAGTCAGTATTCAAAGCCCGTTCTAAATAAGAATGGGCTTTTTGCATATTGTAAGATATCCTTATCTTGCGTTCTCATATAAAATATGTCGGGGTTTATATTAACCTTTCTCAATCTTTATAATTCTATGTTTAAGATTGACTAATTGTTTTATATCAATTGTTTAGTGAGTAAGTTGTAATCTCCCAAGTAGAGAAAAGTATTTAGTTTTATGAAGTATTTCCTTATTTTTTTATTTTGCTTAGTTTCATTTTTATCATTTTCACAAACCAAACGCTTTGAAGTTAATGGAATCCTTTATGCAGAGGATTTGGACGAGCCTTTAGAGGCCGCGACGGTTTACTTACAGCGTATTCAGGATAGTTCTTTAGTGGCCTATGGTATAACCGATCGGAAAGGAGAATTTAAAATTGAGGGTAAAACCCCAGACGATAGATTAAATGTTTTTATGTCTTATTTGGGATATAAAACCTATACAAAAGTGATTGAAATTGATTCCGAAATTATAAAATTACCCACATTAAGGTTACAGACTGAAGATAATGCTTTAGATGAAATAATAATAAAATCTACAGCTCCAATAACCTTTAAAACGGATACGTTAGAGTATAATGCCAAGTCGTTTAAAACAAAGAAAGATGCGAATGTAGAAGACGTATTAAAAGTGTTACCCGGAGTAGAAATTGATGAAAACGGTACAATTACAGTAAATGGAGTTGCAGTAGATAATGTATTGGTTAATGGAAAACCTTTTTTTGGAGATGACCCAAGTATTGCAACAAAAAACCTGACGAAAGATATCATTAAAAAAATTCAAATAGTAGATACTAAAACAAAAGACCAAGCCTTTGCAGGTGAGGCTGGAGAACAAGAAAGCAAGACGATTAATTTAACCATTGAAGAAGATAAAAATAAAGGAGAATTTGGCCGTTTGTCTGCTGCCGGAGGAACCGATGAGCGTTATCAAATGTCTGGTATTTACAATAGGTTTAACGATACCCGTAGAGTTAGTGTATTGGCCGGGGGAAATAACATAAATGCTCCTGGATTTAGTAATGCCGAACTTAATGATACTTTTGGGAGAGACAGAGGATTTTCGGCAGGAGGAAATGGAATTATAACATCTAAAAATGTTGGTGCGAATTTTAATAGTGCGCCTTCAAAGTATAACGAGTTTAATACAGATTATTTTTACGCGAGAAGCGATTCTGAAGATAGACGAAAAGTAGATAAGGAGATCTTTCTTCCAGAGACCACATACTACACATCGAGCGAATCTAGCACGATTAAAACAAATCAAAGTCATAAAGCCAACGTCTCTTACGAAACAGAATTAGATTCTACGTTACTACTATCTTTCAGACCAAGATTTCAAGCCAATAAGAGTACGAGTAATTGGCTAAGTGAAGAAGAGTCTTTTAATGAAGATAGAGACATCACCAATAAATCTATTAGTAGTATAAATAGCATAAACGATTCTGATGTATTTACTGCAGATTTAAGAGCGACGAAACGTCTTGGTAAAAAAGGAAGTTTTATTCGTTTTGAAATGGGAGGGCAATTAAAAAATAGCGATTCTGATAAGTATTTGTTATCAGAAACGAATTACTATGGAGACGAACCTAGTGATGATATTAGAAACCAGTATGGCGATGGAAACCTTTCAGAAACACAAACAAATTCATCTATACGCTTTAGAAAACCTGTGTTAAAAGATAAAATGTCTTTAGATATGGAGTATAACTATAGAAATACACTTTCTAAGAGCAAGTTATCTACCTTTGATTTTGATGAAACGTCGCAGACATACAGTGATTTTAATTTTGATCAGAGTACAGATTTCGAAAATGAAAATGTAACCTCGACGCCAGAGGTGGGACTGCGGTATCGTGGTGAAAAATGGTCTTTTAGAACCGAGTTGGGATACGATTTTATAAACTTATCGTCTAAAGATATGCTTCGTCCAGAATTAAATTTTGATCAGGATTTTGCACAGGTACGCATGGATGCAAGAATAGGATACGATGTAAAATCTAAAATGTCTTTTAGAACAGATTATCGTTTAAGAAACGAAGCGCCATCCATTTCACAGCTTCAACCTTATGTAAATATTAGTAATCCGTTGCATATTATAAAAGGTAATCCGGCTCTCGAAATGACCCAAAACCATAGAGTTAACACACGTTTTTATACAAATAGTTATAGTAAAGGATTTGGATTTTTTGGATATGTTAATTTAAATGTAGTAGACAATAAAGTAGTGAGTAAGTCGGAAGTAGATGAGAATTTGATAAAAACAACTACATATGTAAATGTAGATGGGGCTTTTAATGTAAATATGGTGGTGAGTATGTCTCAAAAAATAAAATTAGATTCTATCTCAGACCTTAAAATAATTGCCGGCGTACGTCCAAATTTACAACGTAATGTCAATTTTAATAATGATGTGCAGTATTCTAGTACAGTACGTTCGTTAGCACCTTCTTTAGGTGTAGTTTACGATATAACGGATACTGTAGAATTAGAGTCTAATTATTCGGCTCAGTTTTCAGAAGGTACTTATAGTTTAGATAGTTTTAACGATACTGCTTTTACTATTCATAGATTAAAATTAAACACTGCTGTGTATTTACTGAATAACTTCGAATGGAGAAATAATATGAATTTTAATTATAATTCAAATATTTCAGATGGCTTCCAAAAGAGCTCTTGGTTTTGGAATAGTACACTGTCTTATTCTGTGTTAAACGATAAAGGCTATGTTACCTTAAAGGCCTACGATATCTTAAATCAAAATACAAATGCCAGTCGAGTTGTAAATGAAGATTATATACAGGATAGCGAAAGCAATGTGTTACAACAATACTTTTTAATAGGCTTTAGCTGGAAATTTAATAGTATGGGGGCAAAGAGTTAATTCTAATGCATCCAAATTATTTCAGATTTATGGGGAGATATTAATCGGGCTTAATTGCTTTGTTCTCTATAACCACACGTGTTCTAGGTAAGCTATCGGGATAGTTTTTTTGAATGTATTCTATCATTTTTTCACGAATGTGTACGCGTAAATCCCACGCCATAGGCGAGTTCTTTGCACTGACTAGAATTCTAGATTCTACCGTTGTTTCTTTAGATTCGGTAACCTGAAGTACATTTACTTTTCCATCCCATAAATTGGAAGCATTTAAAAGTCTAGTAAGCTCTTCCCTCAAGTTGTTAAACGGAATATTGTAATCTGTATATAAGAAAATGGTTCCCATAATATCGGCATTATTTCTAGTCCAATTCTGAAACGGTTTTTCTAAGAAATAGGACGAAGGTAAAACCAATCGTCTTTTGTCCCAAACGCGAACAACGACATAGGTTAGGTTAATTTCTTCGATCCATCCCCATTCGCCTTCAACCACCACAGCATCATCAATTCTAAAGGGTTGGGTTATGGCAATCTGAATTCCTGCAAGTAATGCACCAACTACTTTTTGAGCCGATAAACCCAGTATAATCCCTGCGACTCCGGCAGATGCAAAAAGTCCGACACCAATTTTTCTAATGCCTTCAAAGGACAATAAAATAAGTCCGATGGCCACTATGATTATAATAAAAATAATTACTTTTTCTAAAATATTAAACTGCGTATACACTTTTCTGGAGTGCAGATTATCTTCTTCAGAAATGTCATAACGTTTTAAAAATCTAGTTTTAAGTATACGTAAAACGATTATGGCAATCCAAGCAGCAACCGCAATAAATAAATTTTGTTGTTGATTGGCTAAAGTAGAAAAATCTAAGCCTGTAAGTTTGGTAATAAAATCGGTTATAAGTTCAAGACTCAAAATTAGAATTAATAAAAGTCCGCTGATTATAAGATTGGTATGTTTTTTCATTATAACAAGGTTATTTTTAATAGTATTAAGTATAGTACTAATAAAGTTTAGCTATGAAAAACAAATCTGTAATAATGTAATATTTATAAGAAGTAATTGAAGAACATAGCCTTTATTTTAAAGTTAATCAAAAAGAATATAACTAAAAAAACATCGGACTACGATCTGTAAAGAAATCAGATATATAAAAAAGAAGTGATGTTTTATTATAAATATGACAATCAATTACCAGCTTCCACCGGCTCCACCACCACTAAAGCCACCGCCACCGAAGCCACCTCCAAATCCACCGCCGCCACTAAAGCTACCGCCACCAGATGATCCGAAACCGCCACCAAAGCTACCGCGTCCCATATTACTTAAAATAATAGCGTCTAAAATACTTGTCGGTCTGCGATTACCTCCGTTTCTACCACCGCCTCCGCGTTTGTTTTTAGAAATGGCAATCATGAAAATAATGAACATAATAATCATGAACATTGCTAATCCAGGAGGAAATCCTTCTTGTTTTGTAGTTTCTCTTACGCCTTGATATTCCCCCATAAGGAGCTGAAATATAGCGTCAGATCCTTTATCTAATCCATTATAAAAGCTACCGGTTTTAAATTCGGGAATAATCACGTTTCGTGTAATTTCTCCAACAATACCAGCGGTAAGTTTATGTTCTACACCATAACCCGGTGCAATCCAAATTTTACGGTCGTCTTTAGCGAGTAAGATAAAGACTCCGTTATCTTCTTTCGCTTGACCAACACCCCAAGATTGCGCCCATTTAGGAGCTAATAAGCCGATGTTTTCTCCTTTGGTTGTAGCAACTATAGCCACTACAATTTGAGTAGATGTTGAGTCTGAATATCTTACGAGTTTAGTCTCTAGATTGCTTTTTTCTGCGGGAGATAATAAATTGATATAATCGTAAACACTAGTTTGAAGTTCTGGTTTTTTAGGAATATCAAATTGAGCAGTTGCAATTTGCGACGTACAGCATGCGATACAAATCCAAGTAAGTAATAACCAAGTGTTTTTTAATTTTTGCACGATTTATCCGTTTGAAATTTCGTTAGGTAATTCGTTAATATCTGAAGCGTCCCAAGGGAAATTAGCTTGTAACTCTTTTCCGGCTCTTAGCACGCCTTGAACAAGGCCTTCCTTAAACTGACCTTGTTTAAAATGGGATTGAATAACATCTTTTGTGGTATCCCAAAAATCATTAGCAACCACATCATTTATACCTTTATCTCCGTAGATAACAAAGGTTTTATCTTCCACAGCTACATAGATAAGTACACCATTTTGTAGTTTGGTGTTATCCATTTTTAGCATATGAAAAACTTCCATAGCCCGTTCGTAAACGTCTATGGAAGATGATTTTTCAATATGAATACGGATTTCTCCAGAAGTTTCATTTTCTGCCACGCGAATAGCTTCAACGATTTCGTTTTCTTCTTTCTGACTTAAAAATCTTTCTACTTTAGAATCCATTGTTTTTTATTTGAAATCGAAGTCTACATCTACTGGTTTTTCTGCACCAGCTTCGGCATCGAAATACGGTTTAGCATCGAAATTAAACATCCCAGCTAATATCGAATTTGGGAATGTTTTTACGTGATTATTGTATGGCTTTATCGCTTCGTTATATCGAACTCGTGCAGTCTGAATGGTATTCTCAGTACTTGTTAATTCGTCTTGAAGTTTTAAGAAATTCTGATTTGCTTTTAAATCAGGATAACGCTCTACCGATACTAATAATCTAGATAATGCACTGCTTAACCCGCCTTGAGCTTGGTTAAATTGTTGTAACTGTTCCGGAGTAATGTTCTCAGGATTAATAGTTGTAGATGTCGCTTTAGCACGTGCTTCAATAACATCTGTTAATGTCGATCTTTCAAAATCTGCGGCACCTTGTACTGTTTTTACAAGATTTCCGATTAGGTCATTTCTACGTTGGTAAGATGTTTGTACATTTCCCCAAGCTTCACTTACGTTTTCATTTAATCTTACTGCAGTGTTATTAAATCCCACGCCCCATTTGTAGAATCCTATTACTATAGCAGCAATAACGATTACAGGAATTAACCATTTTTTCATGTGTGTTAGTTTTTATAGTTGATTTTTAATTCGAATAAGTTGGCTTTTAATATTTTCCAATTTATCTATAATATCAAAGTTAGTTAAAGTTTTCTTTTTTTCTTCCTTTAAATGTGTTTTTGCTCCTTCGAGTGTAAAACCACGTTCTTTAACCAAATGGAATATCAGTTTAAGGTTTTTGATATCCTCGGGAGTGAATTTTCTGTTGCCTTTAGCATTTTTTTTAGGCTTAAGCACATCAAATTCTTTTTCCCAAAAGCGGATTAAAGAGGCATTAACATCGAATGCTTTGGCGACTTCGCCAATACCGTAATATCGTTTATCAGGTAAATCTATATGCATTAATCTAAAGATTGGTTTTCTAAAGAAGATTTTTCTAGAAGAATACTGTATTCTTCAGAAGTTAAACTTCCATAATAGAAATTTGTTGGATTTATACGCTCGCCGTCTTTAAAGATTTCATAATGTAAATGTGGTGCTTCAGAGCGCCCAGTACTTCCAACAAAACCTATTAAGTCGCCACGTTCTACCTTCTGGTTTTTCTTAACGTTATATTTGTAAAGATGCGCATATAAACTGACATAACCATACCCGTGGTCAATTCTAATATGTCTTCCATATCCAGTCGATTGGCTATCGGCTCTTAGTACAGTACCGTCGCCAGTAGCATAAACGGGTGTGCCTCGAGGGGCTGTAAAATCCATGCCGTAATGAAACTTACGTGCTTTAGTAAATGGATCTGTACGATAGCCATAACCCGATGCAATTCGTGTTAAATCTACATTGTTTACAGGCTGTATAGCAGGAATAGATGCTAATAGTTTTTCTTTGTCTTCGGCTAGTTTAGCAATTTCATCTAAAGATTTCGATTGCACTACAATTTGTTTCTGTAGGATGTCTAATTTTTTACTGCTCTCAATAATGAGTTTAGAATTATCGTAACCTTCTAATCCTTTATATCGATTTATACCTCCAAAACCAGCTTTACGTTGCTCTTCAGGTATGGGGTTTGCTTCAAAGTAAATACGATAGATGTTATTGTCGCGGTCTTCTACACTGGCTAAAACTTCAGAGGCTTCATCCATCTTCTTGTTTAGCAAGTCGTATTGCAATTTCATATTTGTTAATTCTCGCTTTAAAGCTTTCTCTTTAGGCGATTCAACAAAATGGCTGGTTACAAAAACCGTTAAAAATCCAAATAAGGCAGAAGCCGTAATAAATCCTAAAATGTACTTAAACGTCTTACGCTTTTTACGCTCTATTTTCCTATAGGAAAGCGTCTCAGGATCATAATAATATTTTACCTTACTCATTATTTAATTTATACTATTTTTGCAATTATAAAGGAAAAACAAGGTGTTAAACCAAGGGTGTTCTAGTAAATCGTAAAAATAATTATGTTACAAATTTAAAAAACTAATGACAATATTTTACGACTTGCCTTAAGCAAACCTGAATTTAACAATATATTTGCACTTTATAAACAAAGAACGACTCCCTAAAAGTAGTCAATATAATAACAGTTTGTTACATATAATATGAAATCTCAAGACATTCGCTCTAAATATTTAGAATTTTTCAAAAGTAAAGGTCATACTATTGTGCCGTCTGCACCTATGGTTTTAAAAAACGACCCTACGTTAATGTTTGTTAATTCGGGAATGGCACCTTTTAAAGAGTACTTTTTAGGGCAAGCGAAACCGCCAAATACGCGTTTAACCGATTCTCAAAAATGTTTACGTGTTTCTGGTAAACACAACGATTTGGAAGAAGTGGGGTACGATACCTATCACCATACCTTGTTTGAAATGCTTGGAAACTGGAGTTTTGGAGATTACTTTAAAAAAGAAGCTATTGCATGGTGTTGGGAATTATTAACCGAAGTTTACGGTATAGATAAAGACATATTATATGTTACCGTTTTTGAAGGTGATAAAGAAGATGGTACTCCAATGGATCAGGAGGCTTACGATTTTTGGAAAGAAATTGTGTCTGAAGACCGCATATTAATGGGGAACAAAAAAGATAATTTCTGGGAAATGGGCGATCAAGGCCCTTGCGGACCATGTAGTGAAATTCATGTAGACATTCGTTCGGCTGAAGAAAAAGCTAAAGTAGATGGGAAATCATTAGTAAACGAAGATCATCCACAAGTGGTAGAAATCTGGAATTTAGTTTTCATGCAATACAACCGTAAGGCCAACGGAAGTTTAGAAATGCTTCCTAATAAACATATCGATACAGGTATGGGCTTCGAGCGTTTGTGTATGGTTATGCAAGGTGTGCAATCTAATTACGATACCGATGTGTTCACACCAATTATTCGTGAAATAGAAACCATTTCTAAAACAGAATATGGCAAAGATGAAAAGGTAGATGTTGCCATTCGTGTAATTTCTGATCACGTACGTGCTGTAGCATTTTCTATTGCCGATGGACAATTGCCAAGTAATACAGGTGCAGGATATGTTATCCGTAGAATATTACGTCGCGCAGTACGTTACAGTTTTACATTCTTAGATCAGAAAGAGCCATTTATTTATAGATTAGTAAATGTACTTAGCAATAAAATGGGGGAGGCATTCCCAGAATTAAAATCTCAAAAACAACTGATTCAGAATGTTATAAAAGAGGAAGAAATGTCTTTCTTAAGAACATTAGATCAAGGTCTAGTACTCCTAAATGGTGTAATAGAACATACTTCGGATACCGTTGTATCTGGAGAAAAAGCATTCGAATTATACGATACGTATGGTTTTCCAATCGATTTAACGTCTTTAATCCTTCGTGAAAAAGGGTTAGAATTGGACGAAGCTGGTTTTCATGCCGCTATGGAAAAACAAAAATCAAGATCGAGATCGGCTAGTGAAATGTCTACAGACGATTGGACTGTTTTAATAGAAGACGATATTCAGGAATTTGTAGGTTACGATACTTTGGTAACGCCGGTTAAAATTACACGTTATAGAAAGGTAGTTTCGAAAAAAGAAGGTACGATGTATCAGCTTGTTTTTAATTTAACACCGTTTTATCCAGAAGGTGGAGGACAAGTTGGTGATAAAGGCTATATAGAATCGCCTAACGGGAATGTAACTTATATTTTAGATACTAAAAAAGAGAATAATGTTGTTTACCATTTGGTTAAAGAACTTCCAGAAGATTTAAATAGTGTTTTAAAAGCGGGTGTAGATGAAACACAGCGTTTCAGAACCTCTTGTAATCATACGGCTACGCACTTATTACATCAGGCATTACGTGAAATTTTAGGAGAGCATGTAGAGCAAAAAGGGTCTGCTGTACATTCTAAGCATTTAAGATTCGATTTTTCTCACTTTTCTAAAGTAACTAACGAGCAATTACAAGATATAGAAGATTTCGTAAATGCCCGAATCGAAGGTAAATTACCATTACAGGAGCAACGTAATATTCCAATGCAAAAAGCGATAGACGAAGGTTCTATGGCTTTGTTTGGTGAAAAATACGGCGATACAGTTCGCGCGATTCGTTTTGGTAAATCTATAGAATTGTGTGGTGGAACTCACGTACAGAACACCTCGGATATTTGGCATTTTAAAATCAAGTCCGAAAGTGCTGTAGCATCAGGAATACGCAGAATTGAAGCGATAACAAACGATGCTGTTAGAGAATTTTATACGGATAGTAGTAAGATTTATTTTGAGGTAAAAGAGTTACTTAACAATGCTCAAGATCCTATAAAGGCTCTTCAGAATTTACAGGATGAAAATTCAAATTTAAAAAAGCAAGTAGAAGCACTATTAAAAGAAAAAGCTAAAAACGTAAAAGGTGAACTTAAAAACGAAATTGAAACCATAGATGGTATTCAGTTTTTAGCCAAAAAAGTAGATTTAGATGCGGCTGGAATTAAGGACTTGTCTTTTGAGTTAGGCGGTACCTTAGACAATGCATTCTTAGTTTTTGGTTCAGAACAAAACGGAAAAGCATTATTGTCTTGTTATATTTCTAAATCATTAGTAGAAAGTCATAAACTAAATGCGGGACAAGTGGTTCGTGAATTAGGAAAATTTATTCAAGGAGGCGGAGGTGGTCAGCCGTTTTTTGCTACAGCAGGAGGTAAAAAACCTGAAGGTATTCCAGAAGCTTTAGAAGCTGCTAAAAATTATGTAGTTAAGGCCTAACTTATGAAATTTTTTACCGAGATCCCAATACAGCAACAAACCGAAAATCTAATCGATTATCAGTCTAAGGTGTTGTTATTGGGATCTTGTTTTGTAGAAAATATTGGAAATAAATTCGATTACTTTAAATTTCAAAATCTTCAAAATCCGTTTGGCGTTTTGTTTCAGCCTAAGGCTATAGAGCAATTACTACATCATGCTGTAAATAATAAAGTGTACACTGAAGCTGATTTGTTTTGTCAGAATGAAATATGGCAGACTTACGATGCACATTCTAAATTAAGTCAACTGGATAAAGCGGCCGTTTTAAAGGGCTTAAACACGGCAGTGTTAAACACTAAACAGTTTCTAGAAACCGCATCTCACATTGTAATAACCTTGGGTACAGCATGGGTGTACCGGCATATCGCATCTAACACTGTAGTTGCCAACTGCCATAAAGTACCACAAAAAGCATTTAAAAAGGAATTGTTGCGTAGCGCAGAAGTGGAGGAGTCTTTACAAACTATTCTAGATATTATAGCCGAGGTGAATCCAGAGGCACATGTTATTTTTACCGTTTCGCCGATTCGGCATACAAAGGATGGATTTGTAGAAAATACGCGAAGTAAATCCCATCTTATTTCTGCCATTCACCAAGTTTTGGAAATTAACAAAAGTCAACAAATTCACTATTTTCCATCGTATGAAATTATGATGGACGAACTTCGTGATTATCGATTTTATGCCTCCGATTTAATTCATCCTAATCAGGTTGCTATCGATTATATTTGGGACAAGTTTAAAGCAACATGGCTTGCTCCAACTACAACGGTTTTAATGAAAGATGTACAGACTATTCAGACGGGATTACAACATAAACCGTTTAATGAAACTTCAGAACAACATCAGAAATTTCTTAATAATTTGAATAAGAAAATTACAGCGATTCAGAAAGAATTACCGTGGGTTTCGTTTAAATATTAGAAGTATGCAGGTATATCTTGTTGATATTGTGCTTTATATCTGTTTTATGTGTTAATGGTCTATAAAAATAGACAAATACTTAAATAACTTTTATTTTAGTATTGCTATTAATCAATCTGTTTATAAGCATCAAAATCGGTAAAGCATATCAACTATGTTACAACGGGGTTGATGCTTTTTTTTGTGTTATAATAATGTTTTATTTAAGCTGTGAATTACTGTATTTGAATAAAATATTTATTACTCACCTTTAAATGGAATTTCTGAATTTTTAAGACTCCAACCTTTTTCTTTTTTGTGAATGTAAAGTCGGAATGAATCACCAGCAAGTTGTTGATCTTTATTTGGTCCAATGACAATTTTTTCAATCATTAAGTTTTTATCTGAAAACAGGTCAAATTCATAGAATGGAATTAACATTTGTAACGCAGACCTAAATTTAAATTTTTCTAATTTATTACTGAAAGGGCCACCTATTAGACGCCACTCCTTTTCTTCCCTAAAAGAAGGATGTTTTAGTCTTGTCGCCATTAACAAAAAAGAACTATAAAATTGTTGAGACAATTCATTAATTTTTGAGCCTACATATGACGTGTGATTTTTTGTGTATTTATCTTTAATTTCATTAATTATTTTTTCAATAAACTCTTCCTGTTTTTCTATATCATAAACACATTTTACTAGCCGAAAACCTTGACTTTTAGACTTAGCTTTGAGTTTTGAATAATTAAATCCTATGGAAACACCTCCTTTTGTACAATACCCTCTCCACTGACTTAATAAATCAGATTTTTCTGTTAAAGAAAAAATAAAGGTATTTGCTCCATTCTTGTTTTTAATCCAGTCTAATAAAAGTTTATAAATGAAAACTTCAAGCTCATTTTTATTGTTTCTCAACTTTAATGTCAAAATATTTCGAGTTAAATCAACAGCATGCTGAAATTCCTTCAGGTCATTTAAATATTTTATATGTGTAGTCCAAAGTTTTTCGGATTCAATTATGTTGAGAGCAGATTGAAAGGAAGTATAATGATAAAGAATTGATTCACTGGGTGGGGCTTCTTCGGTAATTTTTACAGAGTTTACATTTGATTGCAATGCAGAAATAAAAAGTTTCATTTATTTTGAAGAGGTTAAAATGTAAATTACAAACCAAAATAAGCAAAAAATTAGAAAATCACTAGTGATTTTCTAATTTTTAAGATTAAAGTATTGAACTGTATTATCCGAAATAGATTTATGATCTCAGAGTCTTGAAAGCGTAGTAGAAATATGGTACTTTTTTATTTCTAATATATATGTGTTACAGAACATATTTTATACCTTTCATTAAAATTTAAATTAATGAAAAATATAACTTTTGGAATTCTAATTGCAATTTGCTTATTCTTTACGCTTAGGTATTGTAATGAAAAGAAAGAAGACGATGCCCAGCTTATACAAAACTCTATGTTAATTCAGGAGCAAATTAAAAATGTGGGTAAATTAGTCGTTACCGAAGGTCATTTTAGCGAAGTGTTTTCATATAAAGATTCCAGAGATGTTTTTCCGTATTTGGTGACAGCCGAAAAAAGAGCTTTGGTGGTCGTGAATGCAGATGTAACCATTGCTTACGACTTAAG
This sequence comes from Formosa bonchosmolovskayae, assembly GCF_051016085.1. Classification (GTDB taxonomy): domain Bacteria; phylum Bacteroidota; class Bacteroidia; order Flavobacteriales; family Flavobacteriaceae; genus Formosa. The sequence continues at coordinate 532,384 of NZ_CP174605.1, read as the reverse complement.
TAAAATTACCTACGATATTGATGAGGTTAATAAAATTCTTAATATTACGTATATCCCAAAAGAGGAAGTTAAGATTAATCCAGAGTTTGAATATTACGATATTCAGGCCGATTTTTTAAATCAGTTTCAGGCCAAAGATTATAATAAGATTAAGAATAAAGTAAAAGCATCGCTTATGAAAAAAGTGGAAGCTTCAGATTTTAAGAAGAATTCTAAAAATAGATTGATTAGCGAATTGTCTAAGTTTTATGTTTTAACTAATTCTATGGGGTGGACATTGCAATATAACGACACTCCAATTACAACTCCGGAAACTTTAGAGGATTTAAAATTATAGTGTTTGCAAATGAGTATATCACGTAAAAGCCACTAACTGCTTCCTGATAATAAAGGCATATTAATTTGCAATTTAAAAATTTCAGTATCTTCGATTTCTAATATTTAGGTCATTAAAACATGGAACAACCATTTGTAACACAAACTGTAATTGAAGGAGTCAGCACGATTTCATTCTATAACCCGTCGCATAATGCTTTGCCTAGCGTGCTCCTTTCTAAACTAGAAGCGGAAATTAATACCGCTAGTACAAACCCGAGTGTGAGTGTGGTGGTTTTGCAAAGTGGGGGCGAAAGAACGTTTTGTGCGGGAGCGAGTTTTAATGAGTTAATAGCAATTGAAACTGAGGCGGAAGGAAAATTTTTTTTCTCTGGTTTTGCCAAAGTAATAAATGCCATGCGCAAGTGTCCTAAATTTATTATTTGTAAAGTGCAAGGTAAAGCTGTTGGTGGCGGTGTAGGTATTGCAGCGGCAGCGGACTATTGTTTAGCCACGAAATATGCGTCTATTAAATTAAGTGAACTGAGTATAGGTATCGGACCTTTTGTAATAGAACCAGCGGTTAGTCGGAAAATAGGCGTGATAGCCATGTCTGAAATGACCATTAATGCTACGCAATTTTACGATGCCAATTGGGCGAAACAAAAAGGTTTATATGCAGATGTTTTTGATAATCAGGAAGCTTTAAATGTAGCCGCAGAAACTTTGGTACAACAATTAAAAACGTATAACCCAGCAGCTGTAAAGGCCATGAAAATGGTGATGTGGGAAAATACAGGCCATTGGGATACTTTGCTTTTAGAGCGTGCAAAAATCAGTGGTACACTTGTATTGAGTAATTTTACTAAATCTGTGCTTAGTAAATATAAAACCACTTAGGTTTAAGATAGGAAAATTAAAACTGTCTTAAAATAAAATGGAGGAATCTTTAAACAAAAAAAGGAACCTATTTCTAGGTTCCCAGCACTACTTTTCTTTTTCAGGGAAAGTATTATTTTTCCGGCTTTGGTGGGTAATTTTCTAATATTTTACCAACGAATTCTTGAATACGTTCGTCTTTTTTATTCATTTTTTCGTTTAAATATCCAGAACCTACACCTTGCCAAACTAATTCTTTTTTCTCGGCATCGATCAAATCAATAAACAATGTACCTTCTGTAGATCGTGTAACTGTTGTGTTATTAAAATCGTTATAATAATAAGGACTCCAACCCCAACCGTAACCATAAGGACCGAAGCCCATATAATTGTTATTATACACATTAACTTCTTCTCTAGCTTTAGTGAAAATACTAACTAGAATATCAGGGTTTTCAGATTTAGTAAATCCTTTTGCAGTCAGGTCTGCTTCAATAGCTCGTAAAATGCGCTTTTTATCTAGATCGCTAATTTCGGCTTTATCGATTCCAGTTTTATAAAAAGCAAAAGTTTTATATTGGTCAAAAGTTGTTTCTTTATCGTAATCCGATGCTACTTTTATAGAACTACAAGAACTTACAACAATTAGTACTAATACTACTGGTAAATATTTTAAGAGTTTTTTCATAGGTTTAAGTTATAACGAATTAATTAAATTATTTAAAGACACTCCGTGTTACTATATTCTTAATATAATGTAGCTACTGCATCATGTATAGTAAATATAGCCTTTTGTTTCTAATTCAACTTCGTTTTAAAACGTGTTGACATTTCTTTGATATACAAGTTGCGACTTTATAAGTCTTAATATCTTTAGTTGTTATTAACAATAATCATACCAATTACGGAGTAAAGCCACAGCTTGCTAATAAAATCGATACTATAAATGTTAATTCAATTAAATGTTTTCAATTGAAAACGATTTCTTACATCTAGAATTATCATACGTGTTTTAACCGAAAGAAAGCTTGGAATCTTCGTTCTTCACGTTTTTAATCCTTTTAATTTGAGAGTGTAAATAGATTAAAACCCCATCTGTTTAACGATTTTTTTACGATGAAGAGCATGCCTGTAATTCAGATCTTTTAATAACTTGTTGTAAGTCGTCTTAAAGAAATACATCCGTAAGGGCTTTAAAAAAACAACACACACTAAGATTTTTTATCCTTAAAAGAATCTGTTTTTTTGTCGTATCCATACGGACAATGTCTACAGCCACTTTTACAGCAATAACCTCGCTTTAGGTGATATTGAGCGGTAAAACAGCGGTAACCTTCAGGTGTAAGGTAGTAATCGCCTTTTTCTACGGGAATAATTTTTTTCATGTTTTGCAAAGATAATGCAATTTGGATTGATTTTTGAAATGATCTAATTATGATTTTAATTTCTAAAAAGATAACGCCCAAAGGTTATCAAGGTATTACATTGTATCCGTTTGTGATATTAAGAGACGCCAAGTTAAAAAGCAACGCGGTAGTAATGAATCATGAGCGTATTCACCTTAAGCAACAAAAGGAATTATTAATCATTCCATTTTACCTCTGGTATGGGTTTGAATTTTTAATACGTTTGTTTCAGTATAAGAATTGGAATACAGCATACCGGAATATTTCTTTTGAACGCGAAGCCTATTCAAACGAAAAAAATCTCAACTACTTAAAATTAAGACCTCCATTTTCTTTTAGGAAATATGTATGAGTGTATATTTTGACAGCTAAATATAGCAGTGAATTCTAGAACCTAGAACGCGCTTTTACCTGCGTTTTTAATGGTTATTCAATCGTATAATATCTTCATTGTTTTTTTCTAATTTCAACAAAAAGTTATGGTTAACCTTTTAATTTCAATTACTTTTGTAGGTTAATAGATTTAGCTATGCTTTTTTCTTCAGAACTTTCGATTATCGAAAATCAGTCGGTTACTCTTAATTCCGATTGTAATATAAGTCTTTCCATAAAGCGGGAAGATGAGATACATCCTTTTGTTAGTGGAAATAAATATCGAAAATTATATTACAATATTTTAAAAGCTAAAGAAGAAGAGCACACAACACTATTAACTTTTGGAGGTGCGTATTCCAATCATATTGCTGCTGTAGCATATGCAGGAAAAGTATCTGGTTTTAAAACTATTGGTATTATTCGTGGTGAAGAATTAGCTTTAGAAACAAATTTAAATCCCACACTTAAATTCGCAGCCTCTTGTGGGATGGAGTTTAAATATGTTACCAGAAGTGATTTTAGGCTTAAAGAAACCGAGAACTTTATCCATGATTTATATGAGGCTTTTGGTGAGTTTTACCTAATTCCTGAAGGTGGTACAAATGCCTTAGCCGTTAAAGGCTGTGAACATATTTTAACCCCAGAAGATTCGGAATTCGATTATATCTGTTGTGCGGTGGGAACTGGAGGTACAATTTCAGGACTTATTAATAGTAGTGAGCCTCACCAGACTATTTTAGGATTTCCTGCTTTAAAAGGTGATTTTTTACAAAACAATATTAGTAAGTTTGTATCCAAAACAAACTGGGAATTAATAACCCATTATCATTTTGGTGGATATGCCAAAATAGATGAAACATTAGTTCAGTTTATTAATGCCTTTAAACGTCAGAACACTATACCGCTAGACCCTGTTTATACTGGAAAAGTGATGTTTGGCGTTATGGATTTAATTAAGCAAGGATATTTTCCTGAGAATTCTAAAATTTTAGTAATTCATACAGGAGGATTACAAGGTATACCCGGAATGAATAATATATTAAAGAAAAAGAAAATGCCTCAAATCGTATAAATACATGAAGCAAGTAATAGTCCTTTTATTGGTAGTGAGTGTATTGTTTAGTTGTGGGTCTCGTAAGCGAAAGTATAAACCTTCGAAAGCAAAGCATAAAACGGAACACGTAGAGCGTAAGCAATCTAAAAAATCGGAAGTAAAGAATGAAGATACTCCCGCAGAAACTCAGGTTGAAGTGGTACCTAAAGTGGTTAGCAGTACGTCCGAGTACATTCAGCTTTATGCACCTATAGCAGTTGAAGAGATGAAATTTTATAAAATTCCAGCAAGTATAACGCTTGCGCAAGGAATTTTAGAATCCGGTTCGGGCCGTGGCCGTTTGGCAGTAGAGGCTAACAATCATTTTGGGATTAAGTGCCATGAGTGGACAGGTGCAAGTATTCGTCACGACGATGATGCCGACCAAGAATGTTTTAGAAAATATAAGGATGCAAAATACTCGTATAGAGATCACTCGCTGTTTCTTACAGAACGGAAACGTTATTCGGGTTTATTTCTTTTAGATATAGACGATTATAAAGGTTGGGCAAAAGGACTGCGAGCTGCAGGTTATGCAACCGATAGAAAATATCCTGAAAAACTAATTTCCTTAATCGAACGTTATCAGTTATATGCATACGATGATGAGGTTACGGGCAACGCGCCTAAACGTTCTCAATCACGTCCGAGTCAAGAAGTGCATTCTGTAGAGAAAGGGGATACGTTGTATTCTATTTCTAGACGGTACAATATATCGGTAAAAGAACTTCAAGAACTAAATAGATTACAAGGAACGACTATTTCTGTTGGACAGGAATTAATCGTGAAATCTTAAAATAAAACACAATGAAATATACAAGAAGTAGTGCATTATTTGCTAATGCAGAACACGTTATTCCTGGTGGTGTTAATTCTCCTGTACGTGCTTTTAAAGCGGTAGGAGGAACGCCTCTTTTTATAAAAGAAGCTAAAGGCGCGTATTTAATTGATGAAGATGGTAATACATTTATAGATTATATTAACTCATGGGGCCCAATGATTTTGGGACATGCCTACGAGCCTGTAGTTCATGCTATTATTGATAAGGCAAAATTAGGAACATCGTTTGGCGCACCTACAGAAATCGAAACCGAAATTGCGGATTTGGCAGTGTCTATGGTTCCGAATATTGATAAAATTAGATTTGTAAATTCTGGAACAGAAGCCTGTATGAGTGCGGTACGCTTGGCAAGAGGTTACACCGGAAAAGAAAAAATTATAAAATTTGCAGGATGTTATCACGGGCATTCCGATTCATTTTTAATTCAGGCGGGAAGTGGTGCTATGACATTTGGTAGCCCTAATAGTCCTGGTGTTACTAAGGGAACGGCTCAAGATACACTTTTAGCAAAATATAATGATATCGAACATGTAGCGTCTATTATTGATGCCAACCCAAACGATATTGCTTGTATTATTTTAGAGCCTGTTGCTGGAAATATGGGATGTATTCCGCCACAAGCCGATTTTTTACAGAAACTGAGAGCGTTATGCGATGCTCATAACATTCTATTAATCTTTGACGAAGTCATGACTGGCTTTCGATTGGCTCGCGGAGGTGCACAAGAGTTGTTTAATGTAAAAGCAGATATTGTGTGCTTTGGAAAAGTAATTGGTGGTGGCTTGCCAGTAGGTGCTTTTGCTGGAAGATCTGAGATTATGGATTATTTAGCGCCACTCGGACCGGTGTATCAGGCGGGAACTTTAAGCGGAAACCCGTTAGCAATGGCGGCCGGATTAGCAATGTTAAAAGCCTTAGAAAGTGATTCTGAAGTTTTTAATCGTCTAGCAGAAAAAACGGAATATTTACATAAAGGAATTTCAAAGGTATTGAATGACCATAAAATTGTACATACCATAAATCGTCTGGGTTCTATGATTTCTGTTCATTTTTCAGAAACAGCAGTAGTCGATTTTGAAACATCTGCTAAAGGAAATAACGAGAATTTTAAAACCTTTTTTCATGGCATGTTAGAACAAGGGGTTTATATTGCTCCAAGTGCTTTCGAAACTTGGTTTATAACAGACGCTTTAACTTATGCCGATTTGGACGCTACCATAAATGCAGTGCATAAAGTAGCCTCTACATTACAGAAATAAATTTGTAAGATTAGACTTTAATATCACAAAAACAGGCTTTCTCTAATTTTAGAAAAGCCTGTTTTTTATGTTTTATAATAGTTTTAATTTTTGAATGGGGAAAAATTGAAGGTCTCCTGAATCATACCTAAATAGGGATTAAAGCCCTGAGGGAGTAATTTTTTTAAATCTGGACTCACATAATTAATATCATCTAAATTGGTCGCAACTTGTAAACTGTTTAAATCTACAACTGTAAAAATAGAAAACGATTGTAATCTAAATAAACTGTGGTTGATAGCATTTAAATCTTCTGAGGCGATGTTTAATTTAGATTTGGAATTATGATTTGACGACGAACGCACAGAGGACTCATAACTAACAGGAATTTCAAAATCAGATTTTATAATTATATAATCAGCTTCAGATTGCTTATTGTCACTTGCGGTATAGACAGCTTTTACATTCAGACCTTCCGAATTGGCAAATTCTTTTTCTACCATTGTGGTGTTTATTTGGGCTTTTATAGTGTAACTGCTAAGTAGTAAAAGTAATACACCAAATACTATACGTTTCATAAGTAGCTGTTTTTAATTTTAGTCTAGAACTGAATAAGAATCTTGTAGGGGAGAATTATAACAACAAGGTTTAGATGAGGTTTCCTTTACCATCAGCTTTAATGGTTTTAGATTGGTTGCCATTAGATATTTTTACTCTATACGTGCTAACGTGACCTGTATCTTGTTTATAATCTATAGAGCATATGTTGGTGTTAAATCTCCATTCTGGATACGCTTTCATAATATTTACTATAACTGCTTTAGGTAAAGCGACATTGGTGTACTGTTCCTTAGACGATATAATTTTTCCTGAATCATCATAGGTTACTGTCATCGTTCCTCGTGTAGTATTAAACAACACATCGTAACTGGATTTCGTTTTTGGCTTGTAGTTTTTCGCCTTTTTTACGTCGTATAGTGCGGCTTGTTGTTGCAGAATTTTCACATACATAGCATTATCGGTAAAAACAGAGCTATTAATATAGGTAGCATTTACTCCTGTTGTTTTAATAGCTTTTTTAGACGTATTTACATGTGTTAAAGCGGCCAAATCTTTGGTCTGCTGTATGGCTACAGACGATTCCGTATTAAAAGCCAAAGGCGATTCGATAATTTGTGCATAGAAGTTGTTTATTAAAAACAAACTAAATAATAGAGCAGTGAGATTTTTCATGATTTCCAAATTTTAAAGATTACTAATTCATTTAAAACAAATTTAGAACGATACATCTCTTTTTTTTAGAGGATAAGTACGAGAATATCTAATAGGTGTTTTTACCTACGAATGTGCTCTTGGTTTTAGGTTTGTAATATTAAAGGGGCTGTTTTTTTGTAAATATCTCCGAGTTTGATTGATATTCCATATATTAAGTAACGGCATTTACTGTAATTCTAAAAGGTTTGTAATTACAGGTAGTATTCACTTTTAATTTCTTATACGCAGAAATTTCTTATTTATTTCTAGGTGTTTATACGTGTTTTTAAGTGTATCATACAATTAGTTTTTAAATATATAGTAAACCTACTATCTTAGCTTTTAAAAGGTTCTTTCTAACAATTAATAGCAAGTGTTACCATTCTTAGATTTTTAATATATCACGTTCTCGTAGATGTTCAAGAGATAAGAATTAAATAGTGTAACAAGATTATAGGCAATAAAGTCTTTATTATAGTTAATGTAAAGAAAATGGAATCTACTCCCATACACGTTGTTTTAGCCGACGATGTACAGTTATTTGGAAAAGGCATTTGCTTCCTTTTGGAACGTGATGAAGAATTGGTTGTGGATTATCAGGCCTCAAACGGTAAGGAATTAATTGCGTATTTAAGGACATCTAAACTTCCGGATGTGGTATTAACAGACTTAAATATGCCGGAACTTAATGGAGTAGAAGCGACTAAAATTATTCATAAAGAATTCCCGGATTTAAAGATTGTGGCTTTAACCAGTTATAATTCTAAACCTTGTATTTTAAATATGATTCATTTAGGCGTGTCTTGTTTTTTACCTAAGAATGTAAAACCTGCAGAATTTATAAGTGCCGTAAAGGAAGTGTATCATTCTGGATTTTGCTACTCTAATGAAGTTATGAAGCTAATTCACGATGATTTTATGCATAAAGGAAAACATGTAAAATGTGATTTTGATAAATCGTATTTAACCAGCCGGGAATTAGAAGTCTTAGAGTTAATTTGTAAACAGTTTAATACTTCCGAAATTGCGGATATATTATGTATTAGTCCGCGTGCGGTAGAAGGGCATCGTAATAATTTACTGCTTAAAACAGAATCTAAAAATGTAGTAGGTCTGGTTACCTATGCAGTGAGAAATAATTTATTAAATTTTCTAAACTAAATACTGTAATACTTAACAGACATAAAAACGGGCAAACCTATTAAGATTTGCCCGTTTTTAATGTTATGCGTATCGATTAGCTTCGTCTTTCACGATCTGGTCCGTTTTCCGCTTTCTCTCCACGTTTTTGTCCTCTTCTTTTATGCTGGCTCATGTCTTTTTCCCAAACCGCATATTGGTCGCTCTTTAAGATACTTTTCATCTGATTTTTTATTAAAATCTGTTTGTCTAGTCTTTCAACCATTCTATCGTAGCGTTCTTGTTCTGTAGGTTTCTTCCCTGTTTCTTTAGCTTTTTTCATAGCTTCGCGATCTGCTAACCTATCAAAAGCCTGAGTTACATTTAAGTCGTAAATTTCCTTTTGTTGCGTTTCAGAAAGATCTAACTTTAATGTCAGTCGTTTCGTTAAAAGTGTCGCTTGTTGTTCGGGAGTAAGGTCAGATTTCTGCATGTGCATTTCTTTCTGATTTTTTCTTTGATGGTCCCCTTTTTTTTCTTGCGCAAAAGCATTTACAGAAATAAATACTAAAGCTAAAAGCATTATTTTTTTCATGATAATTATGTTAAAAAATTATACTATTAAGACCTAAGCTTTGTAATTAGGTTTAATTGTAATTGAAATTTTAACACATTTTAATAGTTTCAAGTATATTAGTAAACCTGAAATTATAACTTCATTTGATAGGTGCCAATTAAGAAACCATGGTCCGAATTAGAGTGAAATTCTTTGTGTAGTGTGATTGGTTGCCATTTTTTATTTAGCCAAATATGATCGATTTCGAGTATAGGAAAAGTTCTTGGCCAGGTACCGGTAAATCCCGTATTGTACTCGTGGAAACTTTCGAACTGAGTTTTAAACGCGTTAAAAAAATAACTGATATATGGTGTGTTAAAATCGCCAACTATAAAATCGACCTGTTTAGATTCTGCCGTGGCTAGTAGTTTAGTTAAATCTTCTTTCTTAGAAAGCGCTGGATTTGCTAATAAATCTGTAACAAGTATGGTTACAGGTTTGTTATTTATAGTCGCGCGGACTAAGTTAGATTTAGAGCCTCTTGAGACGTCTTTATACTGGGTAGCATGAATTTCGCCATTAACAGCTATAAACATTTCGCCTTTTAATTGTTGTATTTGATATGTAGGATAATGATTTCTGAAGGTTTCCATATCTGTTTTAGAGATGTCTTTGGCTTCAACTAAAACAACAATTTCAGGCTTGTAAGATTTTATACTTTCAAAAATAATATCTAACGGCAAGTGATCTGGTCGCGATATATTCCAATAAAAAATTGAATGTGTGCTTGTTTTCTGATTTATGGGCGGCTTTTCGTTAGTGTAATGGTAGTTATTAAACCAGTATACCACTAATAAACTGTTTAGGCACAATAATGCTATGCATAGCATCTTGTGTTTATATAAACAGAGCGAAACTAAAAATCCATAAGCGATAATTATAATTAATGGACACGCATAAAAGAAGAAAATAAGCGGTGGGACTCTATCTTTTAATACAAAATGAATGAGTAATAAAAAAGCATACCAAAATAATAGGTATGCTTTTGCTTTATATTTAAAGATAAGTTGAATCATGCTTTTATTCATTAAGAGCAACAAACAACCCGTCGTCGGTTTTTTCTACTTTAGCTATTCCTAATTTAGTTAATCCTTTAATCGTTTTATCCCATTTTTTATTGCTTAATAGAGATTGTGTCTTTAAAACATTTAAATCTATAGGCGAATTTGATTTTAAAATGTTAAATACAGATTTTTCGTCTTCAGACATTTCTACTTGTTTTTTCTCAGGTCTCATTTGAGGAAAAAACAGTACTTCTTGAATCGATTGGTTGTTGGTTAAGAACATGATTAAACGGTCCATACCAATTCCCATTCCAGATGTAGGAGGCATACCATATTCTAGGGCACGTAAGAAATCGTAGTCTATAAATTCTGTAGCCTCGTCGTCTCCTTTTTGAGCTAATTTTAATTGGTGCTCAAAACGTTCACGTTGGTCTATAGGGTCGTTAAGTTCTGAATATGCATTTGCAATTTCTTTACCACAAACCATTAACTCGAAACGCTCAGTTAATTCTGGATTGTCTCTATGCTCTTTACAAAGCGGACTCATTTCTTTGGGGTAATCCGTAATGTACGTTGGCTGTATGTAGTTTCCTTCACATTTTTCACCAAAGATCTCGTCAATCAGTTTCCCTTTACCCATAGTTTCGTCAACTTGAATACCTAAGTTTTTAGCGGCTTCACGAATTTCAGCTTCTGTTTTACCAGTAATATCAAATCCTGTAAAGTGCTTAATAGAATCTGCCATGGTTACACGAGCGTACGGTGCTTTAAAGTCTATTTCGTGTTTCCCGAAAGTTGCTTTTGTAGTTCCGTTTACAGCAATTGCACAATGTTCTAATAGTTTCTCACAGAAATCCATCATCCAGTTGTAATCTTTGTAAGACACATAAATTTCCATCGCTGTAAATTCTGGATTGTGAGTTCTGTCCATTCCTTCGTTACGGAAGTTTTTAGAAAACTCATAAACACCATCAAACCCACCAACAATTAAACGTTTTAGGTATAATTCGTTAGCAATTCGCATGTATAATGGAATGTCTAGACTATTGTGGTGTGTAATAAATGGACGCGCTGCTGCACCTCCAGGAATAGGTTGTAAAACAGGAGTTTCAACTTCAAAATAACCAGATTCGTTAAAGAAGCTACGCATCGCGTTAAATAACTTGGTACGTTTAATAAATACTTCTTTTACATGCGGGTTTACTACTAAATCTGCATATCGTTGTCTGTAACGTTGTTCTGGATCTGTAAAAGCATCGTGTACTTTTCCTTCGGTATCTACACGAGGTTGAGGTAACGGACGTAACGATTTACTTAAAATAGTAAAGTCTCTTACCATGATGGTTTTTTCGCCTACTTTGGTGGTAAATAATTCACCTTGAATACCTACGAAATCCCCTATATCTAATAATTTTTTGTAAATAGTGTTGTACTTGGTTTTGTCTTCTCCTGTACAAATTTCATCACGATTAAAATAGACCTGAATACGGCCTTCGCTGTCTTGCACTTCTGCAAAACTGGCGTTTCCTTGTATTCTACGTGACATTAATCGTCCGGCAATTATCACCTTCTTGCCTTCTTCAAAATCGGTTTTAACCTGTTTACTTGTGTGGGTTAACGGATAAAGGTCTGCTGGATAAGGATTAATTCCTAACTCACGAAGTTTAGTCAGCTTTTCTCTTCTTACGATTTCTTGCTCTGATAATTGCGACATATTAAGTTGTTATGTTTAATTTTTAACGCACAAAGATAATTACTATTGGTAACACTATCAATATAATATTATCGAAATACCACATAGATTTTTTAAAGTGTAACAATTTCAAATTTAGAGCGTCTTAATAATACATCATCAATCAAAATAAAATCAATTAAAATGAGCATTTGGAGAGTTTTACTTTCAATAATTTGCCCACCCTTGGCTGTAATAGGTAAGGGATGTGGATCGGTACTTATTGTATTTCTACTGTGGCTTTGTGGTTGGGTTCCTGGAGTTATCGCAGCATTAGTCATTTTAAATAATCCAAAACGCTAATTCCGGAGCTGTTTTTTACGCCCCCTGATTTCAGTGATTTTAATGGTTGTGGCGTCATTACAATAAAATGAGGCCATGTTTTATTCATAAGTAGGTTATCTTTGCCTTGAAAAAAATGAATCTAGCCATGAAAAGAATCTATGTATTAAGCGTTTGTATACTATTACTTGTATTAAGTAGTTGTAAGTTTTCTGAAACTATACATATAAAGGAGGATGGAAGCGGCGATATGTCTTTTTCTTTTGATGGTTCCCAACTTATGCAAATGGGAGCAGATAGCATGGGAGAAACCGGAGATGTAGTTTTAGATTCTACAATTGTTTTTAAAGATTATTTAGAAGCCAAGAAAGATAGTATTGCAACATTGTCTGAAGCAGAACAAAAACAATTGAAAGCTCTAGAGAATTTTAAAATGCATATGTTAATGGATCCGAATACTAAAAAAATGGTAATCGATATTAATACTGAATTTAAAGATGTAGACGAGCTAGAAGATATGTATAAGGTACTTAGCAAGGCAAATGAGTTAAATGATAAGGGCACCGCAAAGACTAGTCCTGCTGGTAATATGGGAGTTGCAGAAGGTACAGAAGTGCATTATACATACAAGAAAAATATTTTTAAACGTACCGTAAAGGTAGTAGATCGTGAGCTTTTAGAAGCTACAAAAGATAGTTTAGGAGATTCGGAAATGATTCTTGCAGCATCTACATATACGTTAAATTATCATTTCCCGAAAAAGATTAAATCGGTCTCCTTAAAAAATGCCATGTTTAGTGAAGATCATAAAAGTTTTACTGCCGAATTAAGCTTTAAAGACTACGTTACAAACCCTGAAAGTTTAAGTGTAGAAGTTGAGTTAGAAGAGGAATAACATTTTTTATAAGCTGTCTGGCATCCTTAACATGAGTCTAAGCTATAATTGTGTTTTATTTATGAGACTTCTTCAGGCCTTCTCAAATCGCCCGAACCGATAAAGTTGTATCTTTGCACGCATAATAATTTTTTATAATACATTACAAATGCCTCGTTTTCTTTTAGTCCTTATTTGCCTTTCAGCTTTTATTTTAACCAGTTGTAATTATACCGAAGAAATCACGTTTCATCCGGATGGTTCTGGAGAGTTTCTTATGAATTACGATATGAGTGAAGCTATGGTTGCCATCAAAAAAATAGGAGGCAATGAAGAGGCTTATAAAAAAGAGCCAAAAGTAGATAGTATAATATATTTTAAAGATATTTTAAAGGAGAAGTCCGATAGTATTTCGAAGTTATCGCAAGAGGAACAAGACGATTTAAAGTCTTTAGAATCTATGATGATGCGTGTGCAGTCTAATTATGAAACAGATGTTTTTAACCTTGGTTTTGGTTCCGCTTTTACATCTATAAATGAGTTTCCGGAAATCTTAGAAAATATAGATAAAGCAAAATCGTTTCATACTAAAGGAAGTCCTCAGTTTTCTAAAATGGATGGTAGTGCAGTAGCGAATTCGGTTAACGATATGCTTAAACATATCGATTTTTCCTTTGATGGGAAGCGGTTTTCAAGAACACTTAAAGCTGGTTATGAACCTTCGGAAGAAGCTATAGCTAAATTAGACAAAGAAATGAGTATGATGGGAGAAGGTGAAGAAACCATGAAAGCCATGACCTATACATTTGTTTATCATTTCCCGAAGAAAATTAAATCGGTTTCCAATAAGGATGCCTTAATTAGTAAGGATAAGAAAACCGTGACGCTTACGCAGAACTACATAGAAATGATTAAAAATTCGGAATTAATGAATTTTAAAGTCGTTTTAAAAAATTAAATATTTACCCATTGAATAAGACAGTCCAATTACAAGATTTAGGTTTAAAAGATTATAAAGACACTTGGGATTATCAAGAAGAATTATTTAAACAAATCGTCGATATAAAAATTAAGAATAGGAGAGAGGAGACTACAATTCCAACGCCTAATTACTTCTTGTTTGTAGAACACCCGCATGTGTATACATTGGGGAAAAGTGGCCATATGTCTAATATGTTACTTACCGAGGAACAGTTAAAAGAAAAAGGCGCCACGTTTTACAAAATAAATCGAGGCGGCGACATTACTTATCACGGTCCAGGACAAATTGTAGGATATCCCATTTTGGATTTGGATAATTTTTTTACTGATATACATAAATATTTACGCTTCTTAGAAGAGGTTATTATTTTAACTTTAAACGATTATGGTTTAAAATCCGAACGTAGTCCAGGTGAGACAGGGGTGTGGTTAGATGTTGGGACACCGTTTGCTAGAAAAATTTGTGCCATGGGTGTGCGTGCTAGCCGTTGGGTAACGATGCATGGTTTTGCTTTAAATGTAAATGCTAATTTGGGGTATTTCGATAATATTATTCCTTGTGGTATACGCGGGAAAGCTGTAACGTCTCTTAATGTAGAGTTAGGTGTAAAAGAAGTGGATGAAGAAGAGGTAAGAACAAAACTGAAAAAGCACTTTAGTACGCTTTTTGAATCGGAATTTGTTATACAATAAATAGACGAATCTAAATCTCATTCTAAACTCTATATTTAGAATGAGATTTAAATATTTATCTCGCCAATAATTTCTTAGAAACTTTATAAGTTGCAGCGTACTGCATACCTTCTTGTTCGCGTTTTAAATGGCTAAATTCTCTTTTATACCAATTTACATCGGTAGCTTTTTTTCTAAACATATCGTGGTTTATGGTTTTATGCTCTTCACCATTAAACATGGTTTTTATATCGTATATAGCAATCCCAAAATGTTCAGATTGTTTTAAGACTTCAGAAAAATCTTCTTCAGAGAAATAATAATCACCATTATTTTCTTCAATCTTTGTTAATCCAGCAAATACATTTTTTTCTAAAAATTCTTCTTGTGTCATTTTATTATGCTTTTAGTCTGTTGTTTTAATGCAACTGTTAGTGTTAATAGGGTGGAATTTGTTTTTAAATGCGCTTGCCTTATTACAAGGGCAAAGTTAAATACTTTTAGGCTAAAATGTATTATCCTTCAGTATTAAAGAATACCTTATAATAGTACATTTTCTTTTCTTCGTCGAAACCACGCTCTAAATATTCGCTTGCTGCATCTGGCGCATCAATATCTAGTTTAATTTGTATTTGAGTATCTAACTTAATTTCTGTTTTTATTTTCGCCTTTTGCTTTTTTACTACAGGTTCGGCAACATCAAACTGATTTAGTATAAGTAAATCCTGTTCGCCTTCAAAAGACTTTTTGTAATCGTCGAAAAGGGTTTTATGATTGTCGTCTTGAAAGACTTCCTCTTTAAAAGTTTCAATATTTACAAATTCGTGCTCTTTAAAATAGTCTACTGTTTTTGCTAGAAAAATATTTTGCTCTTGGTTTCCGTAACTGGTTTTTAAAATTTCGGTAGAAAATTCTTTACATAGCTCGATGTAATTCTGGGTATGCGAATTAAAATCGTTAGCATATTTTATATTTAAGAAGTTATTTATCCAATATTGCGCATCGTAATTATTGTTGTCTACAGTTAACACTATTGGACCTTCAGCATCAGTCTGATTTAAAATCAAACAGCCTTTATCTACTTTCTTAGTGTTTATTCCTTGTTGTACAGCAACGTCGTAACTATTGCCTTCTAAATAGGTTTGAAAGAAATTAGATTTATTTTCAATTTTAAAGATACCCACAGCATTGGTTACGATTTCGTTAAACTCGATACCCTCAAAAACGGCAACAATTACATCGCCTGTTTTAATTTGTACAGAGTTAGATTGCTCGTATAAATGCTTTACAATGTTTTTCGATACGTCGACAAAATTACTTTCGTCTGCAAAAATATCCGCGGCATACGTGTTTATCTCGTTCAGTTTAATATTGGCATGGTGATTAAAACGATGACTCTGCACCACAGATCCGAATGGCCTTAATAAAAATGGCAACATTAAATCGTAACTCGCTTCGTCAAATTGTATTTCACTCTCTGAAAAAGCATTTTTGGTGTCGTTAAATTTATTTCCAACTTTATGAATTATAAATTTCGAAATCGTGGCAATGTTACGTTTTATCATGGTGTTTTAATCTAAAAAATTAAGGGTTGCAATAGTACTAAAATAGCTTCAGTTTTTATAATAAAATCAAGCTGTTAATTAGGATGTGTTTTAATTAATCTGATAAATAATTATAGCGTTGTCGTTTCCTTTGGTTACCGCCTCTAATGGCTTATCCTTATCCAGATTCGCCATGTCTATTGCACTTGTTCCATAAACAGGGAAATTAGAGATTTCTTCTCCTTGGCTATCGAAAACATAAATTTTCTGAGCTTGTAAATCTGTAGTTGTAACGTATATCTTATTGTTTATTAAAAACAATTTAGCAGGCGTATAGCTTCCAAAATCTAATTCTAGAGTTTTATCTCTAATCGTTAGTTTGTTTTCGGATTGCGTTATCATAGTTCGCGTGGTTGCGTCTATATGATGGTTTTTACCCAGATTTAAATTTTCGCTCGAGACTTTTCCGTTTGTATCTACAAGGATTAAATCTCCAGTATCTGTAGTTGTAGTAAACTTATTATTATAAATATAAACGGCTTCGTCAGAATATGTAAAAGAAGATTTAGGCGTAACACGTACCTGACCTGTTCTGCTTAAAATGTAAAGTTTATCGGTGGTTTTAAAAACAAGATAATCTTTACCGCGTACTCTAAAATGTTGTGGTTTATGTATAATGGTTTGGCTCGCCTTTTTAAAGTTAAAACCGTTAACCGTTTTTCCTAAGGCGTCGTACATTAACACGCCTTGATCTTGTACAACCAATAATCTGTACTTTTTATTATTGTCGTAATCGAACACGGCCAAAGGTTGCGTAACCTGATCTTTAAAATTAATAGGGAAGGGGTTAGCATCTTTTCCATTACGATCTACAACATACAAATGATGAGCTGTAGTAAATGCCAATTGAAGTCGGCCATTTTTATACATATCTATTTGCGAGATTTCTCCAATAACAGCTTCACCTAATTGTTTTTTCCAAAGTACTTTACCTTTATTAGAGATTAAGTATAGGTTGTTTTTTACATCTTGAACCACTATTTCCTTGTCGCCAGAAATATGATTGGTTACAAACTGCGGACTATTTAATAGCGCGGCATCCAGTTTTATATTCAGTTCCTGGCTCACCGAGTTTTCTTTAACCTTAGTTCTTGTCTTTTTGATCACCGCATTTAAATGTGCAAAATTATGATCGTATATATATTGTATGGCAGAAATTCTATAATCACTGGTTTTTATCTTAGTTGTTGTTTTAAAATTAGATGCTAAAACATCGCCCAACAGATTAGAATTTCCTACCAACATTAAGGAAGAGGCATCGCTTAAGTCTTCTGTAATACTCTGATAAAAATCGCGTTTATTTAATGTTGAATTATTCTGAAATGCAATAATGATGTTTTGAAGCGTCTCTAAATCATCAGCAAAGACAAAAAACGAATCTAATACTGCATAAAACGAAACAGATTTTGTTTTGATTAAAGGATGAAAAATCTGTGCAAACCAATCTGGATATTCAAATTTTTTAATTTCTATCTGGCGAAACTCTTCTAACACTTCCTGAGAATCTAGTAAGGCTTCATCGGTTGCCATATGGTCTAAACTGTGTAAAACAATAGCACGTTTGTCCTTATTATATATTACTCCAATTTCATCGGTGTTATCAAATAAACTTGTTTCTGGTGGATCTTGGTTGTTTAATGCCACGAGATTGGCTTGTAGGTTGCTAAAGTCTTGGTAGGTAAAACTCATAAATCCGTCACTATCTTCTGGAGTAATTTGCGCCATTTTGTTTTCCTGAGGCGTAGTATTCTTGAAAATATTAATAAGTTGATTTGTAGAATCTGGTGCTTTCGTAATTCCGTTTAACGTAATTTGATCCTGAGTAATATCTGTGTCTAAGGCAATATATTTGGTGAAATTTTGAAGCGGAATAGAATCAGAGCTAAAAAACAAGGTCGATTCTTTTATATGTTCCGTATCTAAAATTACGGCAAATGTTTTTTCGGTAGCAGTCGTGTTATATATTCTTTTAAGTTCGGCGCTTACAGGTTTTACATTCAGACTGTTTTCTATAATTTTTTTTGAAGTAGAACCTATAAATACACTGTCTACTATAGTGCTAAACAAAGTCTTTGTTTGCAGGACAGTTTTTGTAATTGTGGTATTATTAAACTTTATATGTTCCTGTTTTGGTTTCGATAACGAGTCGAATTTAAAAAGGTCTGGTGAGTATTTGGTAATTATGGTAACCTGAGAACTGTCTGCTTGATCTTTTGAGAAGCAAAAAAGTGTTTCTGCTTTTGGTTTAAAAGCAGTGGTGTTTTTTAAAATGTCTTCTAGAGACTTGTAAAACGGAGTTGTATTAAACTCCTGAATTAAATCGTTGTTGGTTAAACTGCTCTTTAAATCTTCAATATTGTTCGTTTTAATTAAAGTTGAAGCCTCTTCAGGAACAAATTCAATTAGACTATGATGCGTGGTTGTGCTCGTATCGCAACTTATTAGGAATAGACTTAAAAATAGGGCTAAGAAAAGCACTCTCATAAATGAAGTTTTTTTTACAAATATAGGAAGTTATACTTCTAGTTTTAACTGAACAGGGAGTAATCTAAAAGATAATCGGTGGTATTTAGTTGGTCCGTATTTTTTTATAGCTGCACGATGTTCTTTGGTCGGGTAGCCCTTATTCTGTTTCCAATTATACATTGGAAATTCTTCATGAATCATATTCATATAAATATCGCGATACGTTTTTGCTAAAATAGAAGCGGCGGCTATATTTAAATACTTGCCGTCCCCTTTAATTATAGTCTCGTGCGGAATATCTAAATACGGTTTAAAGCGATTACCATCTACGCTAATAAATTCTGGTTTTGGTTTTAATTTTGCAATCGCTAATTGCATGGCATGTATAGATGCATTTAAAATATTTATTTCATCAATTTTATCCGGGAAAACATGTGCAACGCTGTAACTAACTGCTTCAAGTTCTATTATAGGTTTTAGTAAATCACGCTTTTTTTCTGATAATTGTTTGGAGTCGTTTAATATGGAGTTTTTAAATGTTTTAGGTAAAATAACTGCGGCCGCTGTAACGGGACCAGCCAAACAACCACGTCCAGCCTCATCTGTACCACATTCAAACTCATATTCTGAATAGTTAAGAGCAAGCATTTAAATTATAGTTTTGTTATATACTGATATCATATTTTGTATTTACCTTTGCAAGGTCTAAAAAATAATTATGAAGCAAATCATTCTGTCATTCTTTTTGTTGTGTTTTACTCAGCTAACATATTCTCAAATTGAAAATCTAAGTGGAGGAAATCGAACAGAAAGAGACGATGCTGCAAATCAAAAGGAGTTAACTTTTAAATCTATAGATACTTCAAAGACTAAAGAAGGTAAAGATAAAATCGCTAAAATAGAACAATATCTAATTGTGTCTAATTTAAACGATACGACTTATGTAGATACCACCTTGTCGATTCAAAAAGAATATAAATTTAATGATTTAAGAAAAGACAACTTCAATCTTATGGCATTTTCTAACATGGGGCAGACGTATAACACGTTGAGTTACGATTTTAAGTCGCAACGTCTCATGCCTCTTTTAGGAGCAAGAGCTAAGTCTTTTTCGTACAGAACAGTAGAGGATATTAAATATTACCATGTGCCAACACCATTAACCGAGTTGTTTTATAAAACCGGATTCAAACAAGGGCAGGTTGCTCAGGGATTTTTTACGGTAAATACTTCAGAACAATTTAACTTTTCTATTTCTTATAAAGGATTGCGATCTTTAGGGCAGTATCAGCATATTCTTGCCAGTTCTGGGGATTTCGAGTTTACTACCAATTATAAAACCAAGAGTGAGCGTTACATTGCTAAAATTCATTTTCTAGCACAAGATATTTCTAATGAAGAAAACGGTGGATTAACTACCGAAGGTATGGGCTATTTCGAATCTGGTGATCCTGAATTTTTAGATCGTGGTGTGTTCGATGTAAATTTTGAAGATGCCGATAATATTTTAAAAGCGAAACGTTTTCATTTAGATCATAGATATTATATCGTTAAACCAAGCGATTCTTTGGCCAATCATAGTTTAAATGTAAATCATATATTGTCGTTCGATGATCAGTCTTATCAATTTAATCAAACTTCGGCAAGCGATTATTTTGGTGATTCGTTTAAAACATCAAGCTTAAGCGATCGTGCTTCACTCGAAAATTTTTATAACGAGTTTCAGGTAAACTATAGTAATAGGCTTTTGGGAGACTTACAATTTAATGTAAGTCACGATAACTACAACTATGGTTACGACCAGATAGTAATTTTGGAAGGCGAACATATTACCAACCGTATTAAAGGTAATATTGTAGGTATTGGTGGTAAATACCATAACACTTTTGGCGGATTCGATATTTACGGAGATGCTGGCTTAAATGTTACAGGAGACTTTGCGGGGAACTATTTTACGGGGAAGGCAGGGTATCAGTTCACAGACGATATATTGGTGAGTGCAGAAATTAATCATAATGCGTCGCAACCTAACTATAATTTTTTATTGTATCAAAGTGATTATTTAAACTACAATTGGCAGACTAATTTTAGTACAGAAAAAACACAGCAATTAAGTTTTAAGGTAGAATCTGATAAGTTGTTAAATCTAACAGTTGATTATTCTACGGTAAGTGATTATGCCTATTTTGCTAAAGATGATGAAGGTGGAGTTAAACCATTTCAGAACAGTGAGACTATTACGTATTTAAGAGTACGTTTAGATAAAGAGATTAGATTTGGAAATTTTGCTTTAGATAACTCTATAATGTATCAAAATGTACAAGACGATAACCAGGTCATGAATATGCCTGAGTTTATTACACGCAATACTTTATATTATAGAAACGAATTTTTTAGCAAGGCCTTGCTTTTGGAAACGGGAGTAACACTTAATTATTTTAGCGATTATTATATGAATGCATACGATCCGTTATTAGCAGAATTTTATGTGCAGACAGATCGCGAGTATGGAAACTTTCCTAGACTAGATTTCTTCTTGAATGCAAAAATTCAGCAAACACGTATCTATTTTAAAGTCGAGCATTTTAATGCACCATTAACTGGATACGATTATTATTCGGCGCCTAACTATCCATACCGTGATTTAACTATTCGCTTTGGAATAGTTTGGAACTTCTTTATGTAAGTGTGGTTGCTGTGCACATTGAGTAAAAGTTGCCAGTCAATAATAATATAATATAGAACTAAGAGCTTTCAGAATTGAGAGCTCTTTTTTTATGAGAAGGTTTTACCGTAGGGATTTTAGATGATAATCCAGCAAAGATGGGATCTCGTGAAATTGGGGAATAGGAAGAATGGATAACGACATGGAAGTGGCTATTCATTTCGGTTTACTCTTATTGTATAGGTATCGTTTTATACGTAGCTTATTAAAGACCTTACTTTTTGTAATACATACAGCTGTTGTAATAATGGAATCCTCCTGTGGTGTTCTTTAATATAAAAGATATGTGAGTTCTTTTGTTATTCTTTATAGACGATATTAATTGTTGTGGTGAAAGAAATGATATACCTATAAACAGGTGAAGTTTATTTTAAAGCGCTAAAGTTTAAGATTAGCTTGTATATTATAAATCTAAAACGATATGTTTAATAAGTATAATGATGCTATTTAGAATATATCAATTGCGTTGTGTCATTATATGGAAGAGGATAGGAGACTTAATTATATAGAAGACCGCTTTATTTTAAGCAATAAAGCTTCGTTTATAGTAATGAATATGTACGCCAGCGAGGTAGGTTATTAGGCGCTTTAAATTAATTTGAGTTTTAACTATCTAGTAACCTAATATTTACGATTTATTTCAAAATAAACCGTAAATAAATTAGTTATATAGAAATAAAAGGTGGTATATTTGCACCCGCTTAGCGACACAACTACGGTAGTTTAGTAAAGCAAGACGTTCATTAACAGAGTTTTATTTATTAGATTTAGATTAGTTTCAAAAAAGATAAAAAAAAGCTTGTTAGTAACAAAAAAAGGGTGTAAGTTTGCACCCGCTAAAAACGGCAACGTTTTTAGAAAACAAAGTTCTTTACAGATTGTTTTAATGGAGTTAGAAACGTTTTAAAAACGAGTCTAAAAAAAATTTCAAAAAAACATTGTGAGATTAAAAAAAGGGTTTTATATTTGCACCCGCTTAACGAGGAAACGAGTTAAGAAATAAAAAGAGAAATAAGTTCATTAACATATTGAATTGACAGCGTAGATAATAACTGGAAACGGTTATTATCAACAAAAAAGAATAAACCATTTTGAGTACCAACATTTAATTCCATTAGTTGTTAAAAGTAATAGTCGAAAGACTTAAAAATTTAACGATGAAGAGTTTGATCCTGGCTCAGGATGAACGCTAGCGGCAGGCTTAACACATGCAAGTCGAGGGGTAACAGGGAGCTTGCTCCGCTGACGACCGGCGCACGGGTGCGTAACGCGTATGCAATCTACCTTTTACAGGGGAATAGCCCAGAGAAATTTGGATTAATGCCTCATAGTATATTAGAGTGGCATCACTTTAATATTAAAGATTTATCGGTAAAAGATGAGCATGCGTTCTATTAGTTAGTTGGTAAGGTAACGGCTTACCAAGACTACGATAGATAGGGGCCCTGAGAGGGGGATCCCCCACACTGGTACTGAGACACGGACCAGACTCCTACGGGAGGCAGCAGTGAGGAATATTGGACAATGGGCGAGAGCCTGATCCAGCCATGCCGCGTGCAGGAAGACTGCCCTATGGGTTGTAAACTGCTTTTATACAGGAAGAAACACTGCTACGTGTAGCAGCTTGACGGTACTGTAAGAATAAGGATCGGCTAACTCCGTGCCAGCAGCCGCGGTAATACGGAGGATCCAAGCGTTATCCGGAATCATTGGGTTTAAAGGGTCCGTAGGTGGATGATTAAGTCAGAGGTGAAATCTTGCAGCTCAACTGTAAAATTGCCTTTGATACTGGTTATCTTGAGTTATTATGAAGTAGTTAGAATATGTAGTGTAGCGGTGAAATGCATAGATATTACATAGAATACCAATTGCGAAGGCAGATTACTAATAATATACTGACACTGATGGACGAAAGCGTGGGTAGCGAACAGGATTAGATACCCTGGTAGTCCACGCCGTAAACGATGGTTACTAGCTGTTCGGACTTCGGTCTGAGTGGCTAAGCGAAAGTGATAAGTAACCCACCTGGGGAGTACGTTCGCAAGAATGAAACTCAAAGGAATTGACGGGGGCCCGCACAAGCGGTGGAGCATGTGGTTTAATTCGATGATACGCGAGGAACCTTACCAGGGCTTAAATGTAGATTGACAGGACTAGAGATAGTTTTTTCTTCGGACAATTTACAAGGTGCTGCATGGTTGTCGTCAGCTCGTGCCGTGAGGTGTCAGGTTAAGTCCTATAACGAGCGCAACCCCTGTTGTTAGTTGCCAGCGAGTCAAGTCGGGAACTCTAACAAGACTGCCAGTGCAAACTGTGAGGAAGGTGGGGATGACGTCAAATCATCACGGCCCTTACGTCCTGGGCTACACACGTGCTACAATGGTAGGGACAGAGAGCAGCCACTGGGCGACCAGGAGCGAATCTATAAACCCTATCACAGTTCGGATCGGAGTCTGCAACTCGACTCCGTGAAGCTGGAATCGCTAGTAATCGCATATCAGCCATGATGCGGTGAATACGTTCCCGGGCCTTGTACACACCGCCCGTCAAGCCATGGAAGTTGGAAGTGCCTGAAGTCCGTCACCGCAAGGAGCGGCCTAGGGTAAAGTCGATAACTAGGGCTAAGTCGTAACAAGGTAGCCGTACCGGAAGGTGCGGCTGGAACACCTCCTTTCTAGAGAAAGACGACTATTGGAGTAAGATATTAAAAAGGAAAAGGGATAGTTTATTCTTAGCTGTTAATTTAAAAAACAATTTATTATAGTTAGAGTCTCATAGCTCAGCTGGTTAGAGCGCTACACTGATAATGTAGAGGTCGGCAGTTCGAGTCTGCCTGAGACTACTAAATATAATAGATAAAGGAAATTCTAGAAGCTAGAGTAGTGGTTATAAGTACTAACTACTAACTACTAATTACTATCTACTAGTAATTGGGGGATTAGCTCAGCTGGCTAGAGCGCCTGCCTTGCACGCAGGAGGTCATCGGTTCGACTCCGATATTCTCCACAACGGCAAAAATTGTCTGCTGATAATAATTTATCAGTGGCGATTCGCCACACGTTCATTGACATATTGAAAAAGATACATAAAAATACATTAAAATATTTGATTATGTAGTATTGCACATACTATATAAGATATATTTTGAATTAAATAATAATTCGTTATTAATTAAAGTTTACGAGCTTTTAATTAATAACAAACTCATTAAAAAAGCAAAAAGTACAATAAGCTAAATAAGGGCGTATGGGGAATGCCTAGGCTCTCAGAGGCGATGAAGGACGTGATAAGCTGCGAAAAGTTGCGGGGATTGGCACATACAAATTGATCCGCAAATATCCGAATGGGGCAACCCACTATATTGAAGATATAGTATCCGC
The DNA here is from genome assembly GCF_051016085.1 of Formosa bonchosmolovskayae. Lineage (GTDB taxonomy): Bacteria > Bacteroidota > Bacteroidia > Flavobacteriales > Flavobacteriaceae > Formosa. The sequence continues at coordinate 507,528 of NZ_CP174605.1, read as the reverse complement.
AAGGAGGTAAACCCGGAGAACTGAAACA